>JAZKEY010000022.1:0-170613 GCA_040386755.1 Verrucomicrobiota bacterium
CACCGGCTTCATCGCCCTCAACGCCCTCCGCCTCAAAGCCACCGCCCGCCAGGGCGGTTAAAGTGAGAGTTCGGGCACCTGAAAATACATCCTATGCACGAGGATCTTTGCACCGAGTTTATGCACCATCTGGACCGTGATGGCGCATTGGGCATAGGAAACCCTCCCGTCCACATTCAGCATTGGTTGGATGATCTCAACCTGCCAGATGACCTGCGTAGGTTGGCCAGACACAGTTGGCCACAAGTGGATGGCAGCTTCGCGGAAATCAGAATCTTCTCTTCGGAATCAATTTACGAAGACGAGAATACTTCTCTGTTGTTGAAGTATCGGTTTCTGCATGTCGGGTATGGACTCAACGGAGATTTCTTCGTCATCGATTTTTCAAACGAGCTTTGCGTTCCCGGGTTTATTGCGCTTGGGGAGTGGGATCATCAGGCAGACATCCCAGAATCGCCCCACAAGTTCTTTGCTCCTGCCGCTCCCAACTTTGACGTGTTCCTCTACAGAGTGGCGGAAGGAAAATATGTGCCCGGCGACTACTACGCAGCTTGGCAGTTCAATGATTTTCTAGCACGCGAAGGTATTGCCGAACATCGCGCTGCAGGCGACGGCAACCAGCCCTCGAACGAAGCCTGAGCCCCGGCTCCATACGGCGCTTTAATTCCAACGGGATTGCCAGAAATTAGCCCGGGGTCGAGGCCGCAGGCCGAACATCCCGGGAAACGCGCCGTAAGAGCTATCCGACCCCGGCAGGAGTCGCGGAAGCGGTGGATCAATCCAAAAACCTCGGATCATATTCAAGCCCCCCCCGGTCCAGCAGCGCGATGTAATCCCTAACTGTCTCGTACCGGCTTCTCCTCTATCAAAAAGCTGTGTCCGGCCCATCCGGGCGCGGCTTCATCGTTCTTATTTCCGATTGCTGTTCGCTTCGACAGCGAGTTCTTTGGTGCGGAGTAGCAGTATCCCGAGGCTGAATAGAAGCATCCCGATCAAAGCTAACCAAAAAACTGATACTTGAATGGCATTTCGTGACATCTCAATCAATTGGCGCGAGTCGGACCTGCGATTCTCCGATGCTTTGATAGCGAAGGTTTTCAGCTCATCAAGACTCTCTCTTGATTCGATCACCTGCCGCTCGCGTTTGATCATTTCCTCCAGCAGTGCATCGAGCGATTTGAGCTGCGAATCCAAAACCAGAAATCCCGGAATAGATGCGATGATCAACAAGACTCCAAGCCCTGTGCTCAGGTAACCGCCAAATGATCCCCATCGAATCAACTGGTGACGCTGGAGCATGAAAATCTTCTGAAGAGTGGGGGACATGAGGTTGTAAGCTACCAAGATGTTTGTGGAATTCCAATGGTTAGACGAATGGAAACATCGCAATGGTGCGCACTTCCCCGAATCCCAACGGGATTGCCAGACAAGCCCGGGGTCGAGGCCGCAGGCCGACCACCCCGGGAAACGGATCAAAAATCTATCCGACCCCAGCAGAGGGCGAGAAAGGGTTTGCTCAATCCAAAAACCTCGGATCATGCTCAATCCCCGCCCGGATTTCTCAGTGCAGGCTATTCCAACCGCCTCTTGTGGGGAAGCTCAGCTTCCAACTCCGCCAAGGTTTTAAGAGCTTCCAGCGGTTGAGCGCGCGAATGGTCACGCAGCGTCATCTTGTATCCCCGCAGCGTGACATGGTATCCCACGACCAGTCCAAGAATGTTATACGGCATGGAGGTGAGGATGATCAGCCATCCGCACCGTATGCCCTCCTTTGCCCCCCATTGGATGTCATCCCAGAACCGGCTGCCTTCGGGGAAGTAGCCTGCCTGCATGTCATGGATTACCCAGAGAACACCTCCTGCCGGTGAGGCGATCAGGATGCTCAATCCGATGATCAGTGGAACCGCCAGTCGCGGGTGTTTCCCAACAGGATCGCCGGGCAGCGAGATCATGACGGTGGCCACCAGCGAGTAGCAGACGGACATCAGCCCGATGTATTGGAGAGGATGCTCCCAGTGATAGACAAACATGCGGTACAACGCGCCGAACACCCAACCCTCGGGCATGATCATCCAGAGCAGGAAATAGCCCGCCGCTCCGAGCGTGAAACAGCAAGCCGCGAGGAATGCGCAAATCTTCAGAGTGCCCATCACGCCCTGCGGAACGCGTTCGTGCGAATACCGCCAGCTTGCTAACCGATAGCGCCGATGCGGAGCTGTGGGGGGCTGTTCTTTTTGCATTCCCGCGAAGCTGTTGAATTGGCAGGTGCGCGGCAATGATCTAAACCCCGCTCACGGATTTTTCACATCCGCTTCATCAATCAATCCGGGTTTTCTCCGATCCCAGCGGGATACATGAGAATTCGTCAGAGCATTTCATTCTCGTGTCCCAAGTCTTGTGATGAAGTCGATCGAGTGGCCATCCGGTGGTGGCAGGGCTTTGGTTTCACTTTGTGGCTTGCCGATGGCTCGGGTTGTCTGGGCACCAATTTTCTAAACGCCGGTGGATCTCCGTGGTAGGGGGCTGCCGTGGCTCGTTTCGGATAGGCTGCGCGGAAAAGCAAGAATGCAGTTAGGATCCAGCCATTAAGGAAAATGATGCCGAATCCAAATGTGTCGATGTAGTTACGAGCTACCCAGCCCCGATTTGAACCGATACGCGCGATGGTGGAGTCAGCCGTGTTGACGACAAATACGGACAAAACAATCAGGCCGAAAATCAAGCCGATTACCTTGCTCGCTTCCCGGCGATGAAGCCAGAGTGAAACAACAAGGCTGTAGAGAAACCAGCATGACAGCCCGCCGAGTGAGAAAAACAAGATTCCTACCCCCGGGTTGCCGCCACCGATCAAAGCACCGATACCCATCATCATGGCAAGGGTGGAGAGGAACAAGGTGACCATGCCGAGAGGTCCGACAACGAGCACGGACACGATGATTTTGGCTGATAGAAGGCGTCTTTTCAATTCGGCTGCATCGTGAGGCGGCTCACCTGTTTGAAGACCTCCCAATGGCGGATCAGTGATCACGTCGCCAAACTGCTCTCTTTGGAAGGCAATGGCAAATTGGAAGTTGGAGCGACACGATCATCCGGACCTTCGCGACCCACTACCGGGGTCAAATCCCTTTTCCAATCGTTCCCCGGGTGGGCGACCGGGGTTACCTTCCGCCATCCCGCCGGGATGAAGAAACCGGCCGAAGCCGGGAGCCCGTGAAGAGGTTGCACCTTCGTTCTTTCCCTCCGGTTTTCCGGTAGCTAGTTTCCTTCCATGACCGCCTTGTCCGACCACCTCTTCTGGGATGTCGGCCGTTCCGGCATTGATCCGGAGCTCCACGCCGCCTGGTTGGCGTAGCGGGTGGTGGAATACGGACGTTGGGCGGATTGGCAACTGCTGGTCGCCCACTACGGCAAACCCCGCCTCGCCGAACTGGTCACCGGTTTGCGCAGCCTCCAACCCCGGGCCTTCGCATTCTGCTGCGCTTGGTTCCAACTCCCGCCATCCTCCTTCCGATGCTCCGCTTCGACGCCGTTCTCGAATCCGTGAGAAACCTGCTGGACTGGATGAGCGTGAAGGAGCGGGCGCGGGATGCGGTGGCGGGATGCGGTGGCGGGATGCGGTGGCGGGCCTTTGAATGTTAGGGGGAAATGGCCGCTGCCCTGCATTGCCACCACAAACTCCTTGACCCGACCCGCACCGGATCCTTCAGTTCCCGCGATGTCGAAGTGGGCGTTACGCGCTGGCCAATTTTTCCTGATCGCGACGCTGATGGTCTCGATGGGCGGGCATTTGGCGCTGCTTCAGACGATCGCTTGGGGAAACATGCTGGTGGATTTCTCCAGCCAGGATTCGTTCGCCCGGGCGGTTGAGAAAACCTTCGACGGCGAGCACCCCTGCGCGATGTGCAAGGTGGTGAAGAAGTCGAAGAGCGAGGAAGAGAAGAGGCCGGTCCTCAAGGCCGGGATGAAGATGGAGGTCGCCTTGCCGGCTCCGGTGAGTGTGCCGTTTCCACGGTTCACGGAAACGGCGTTCCGCGTGACGGAATACGCCGGGACCCATGCCGAGGTCTATCTGGCAGTGCCAATGCAGCCGCCGCGCGCGGCCTGACCGCGCACCCGCGAGGGACAGCCACGCCATGCAGCCGGATTTTTTCTAACGAATAGCATCCGGGCATGATGGCGGACCCGCGCGGGGAACTCTCCCGACGCCTGCCGTGAAAGCGTTTCTCACCGGCATTCGGCCTGCTCCGACCCTGCGATGCCATGTTGGCGTCGTGAATCTATCAACATTTTTCCAACTCAATTTCAATGACCATCCATCGTTTCATCATCCTTTCATCCTGCATGGCGGGTATTGCCAACTCACAATCCCAAGACCTTCCCCCGCTGGTGGTGGAGGGCCGCAGCCAGCCAGCTTCCAAAACCGTGCCGACCGCCGAGGCCAGTCGCAAGGAGCTGGCGAAAACACCCGGCGGGACCGAGGTCGTCGAGTCCGATCGCTATCTGCAAGGCAGGGCCAGCACGATGGCGGATACCTTCGCTCTATCACCCGGCGTCGTCGCCCAGCCACGTTTCGGTTCGGACGAGGCCCGGCTGTCCATCCGGGGATCCGGCATGCAGCGCACGTTCCACGGCCGCGGCATCCGCCTGCTGCAGGACGGAGTGCCCCTGAATCTAGCGGATGGCGGTTTCGACATGCAGGCGGTCGATCCGCTGGCGGCCAGCCACATCAACATCCTGCGCGGTGGCAACGCGCTCACCCTCGGGGCCTCCACTTTGGGCGGTGCCATGGACTACATTTCGGACACCGGACTCAGCGCGCCCGGTGGATCCCTGCGCTTGGAAGGAGGATCGTTCGACTACCTGCGTGCCCGCGTCGCGGCCGGTCTGGCGCAAGGCCCGCTGGATGCCTACCTCATCTTGTCCGAGCAATATCAGACGGGATTCCGCGAACATTCGGAACAAAACAACCAGCGCTTCTTCAGCAACTTCGGCTGGCAGATCTCCGACAACGTGGAGGCCCGCCTGTTCGTCACCGCCGTGCGTTCGCGCTCGGAGCTGCCGGGAAGTTTGACGAAAACGGAAATGAATGATGACCCCTCGCAGGCGGATGATTCCCTCTACGGGGCCATCGCCTATGATTACCGGAGGGATTTCGAACTCTATCGGATCGCTGACAAGACCACGGTGACGAATGGCGGCGACACCTTCGATTTCATCGCCGCCTATTCCTACAAGGACCTGGACCATCCCATCACTCCGTTCGCCGGAGTGATCGACCAGCTTTCTAACGATGTCGTAGTGGGCACCACATTCACCCGCGAGGGAGAGTTCCACGGCCGCGACAACCGCATCCGCGCCGGCGTGTTCTTCACCGGTGGTTACACCAATGCCTCCACGTTCGAGAACGATTTCGGAAAACGTGGCGCGCTCACCTCGAAGGCGGATCAGACCGCGATCAACTTCGAGGGATTCGTGGAGAACCAGCTCGCCCTGGGCAATGGCTTCACCGGAATCGCCGGCGCGACCGCTTCGAGCAACCGGCGCGACAACGACCAGCTGGTGGGAACCAATCCGTCCTACAACCGGGTGTATGACAACGTCTCGCCGAAGGTCGGAGTGCTCTGGGATGCCGGAAACTATCAGATTTTCGGCAACTACAGCGGCAGCTACGAGCCGCCTTCCTTTTCAGAAACCAACAGCGCGATGACGGCCAACAAGGCGCAGACCGCGAACACCATCGAGGTGGGAACCCGCGGCGGACATGCAAACTTCCGCTGGGATGCCACGCTCTACGCCTCGGCGCTGAAGAACGAGTTCCTGTCCCTCAACAACGACGCAGGCACGCCGCTGGGCACGACCAATGCGGACCACACCAGCCACCAGGGCGTCGAGCTTTTCGGCGAGGCCGATCTCCTCGGTGCTCCGCTGGACGCTTCCGCCGACCACCGGTTGTTCCTGCGCGGTGCTCTAACTTACGGCCGGTTCAAGTTCGACGATGACAAGACTTACGGCGACAACACCATCGCCGGACTGCCGCCCGTCATGCTCCGCGGCGAATGGATCTGGCAGAACCGGGCGGGCTACTACGCCGGTCCCACCCTCGAGTGGGTGCCGGTGAAGTCGTATGTGGACCAGGACAACACGCTCAGCGCGGATCCCTACGCCCTGTTGGGATTCAAGATGGGCCGCCAGCTGGACAACGGGCTGTCCTGGTTCATCGAGGCCAAGAATCTAACGAACGAAACCTACGCCGCCACCACCGGTGTGGTCGCGAACGCCGGAACCGATCCCGAAAGCACCTCGCGCAATTTCCTCCCCGGCGATGGTCGCGGCGTTTACGCCGGACTCGAATGGCAATGGTGAATCCCCCCGCTCTCTAACGTCATGAAACCCTGGATCCGCAAGGCCCGCCGCTGGCTGGGGCGCATCACTCCTTCACGACGGTTTCGAGACTCTTGAGGATCTTGTCGCGGACCGGTTCCTCGATGATCTTGGCTTCCGCGAGATCGCTGGCCAGCCGTTTGGCTGCGGCGATCTCGATGTCCGTCGGGACGTGGTTTTCCTCCTGCGGCGGGCGGATTTCGAGATTGGCGAGGACCTTCTCGATGCCCGGCGAGGCGGAAGCATTGATGAGGGTGGCGACGACGGGACGTTTGCCGCTCTGCGGGCCGCTCGGGATGGGAGGGAGCGTGCCGGTTTTCATTTCCGCGAGGGTCTGGACATCCGGCTTGTAGCCGAGCTTGAGGAAGTTCTCGTAGTTCGAGCGGAGGCTGTGGGTGACGATCTGGACCTTGAGCGGCGGCTCATCGCGCTCCTCGTCGCTGGCGAAGAGCTTGGTATCGACGCCTTGGCACTTCTTGATCACGATTTCCGGCGGAGTCCCGAGGGTGTTGGCCTCGGCGATCAGTCCCACGGCGCGGATCAGGGATTTCCGGGCGTCCTCGGCGTAGAACTGTTGGAAAAACGAGCTGTCGCTGGCGATCGATCTCAGCTCGGCGACGATGGCGGACTGGCGTTGCAGCTTTTTGACATAGCGCATGCCATACAGGGCGGCGACCAGCGCGAGGATGAAAAATGCGGCGCGGGTGAGGATGTAGCGGGGACTCGGAGTATCCATGAGTTGTTAGGTCCAGATCGATTTCGGTTTCTTGGGCTCTTTCGGCGGCAGGTCGAAGGTCTTGCGCTCGCGGCAATGGAAGAGCGCCTCGTCGCGGGTGATGAGTTCCGCCTCCAACAGGGCCATGATGCTCTGGTCGATGGTGCGGTTGCCCTCCTTATAACCGATTTCCATCAGGCCGACGACTTGCTCGAGCTTGCGGTCGCGGATGCAGTTGCGGACGGCGTGGCTGGGGCGGAGGATTTCCGAAGCGAGCACGCGTCCCTGGCCGTCGGCGCGGGGAATCAGGCGTTGGCAGACGATGCCCTCCAACGCACCTGATAGCTGGGTGATGATCTGTGCCTGCTGGTCTGCGGGGAAGACATCGACGATGCGGTCGATGGTCTGCGGGGCGTCCGGCGTGTGCAGCGTGGCGAGGACGAGGTGGCCGGTCTCGGCGGCGGTTAGGGCGATGCGGATGGTGTCGAGATCGCGCAGCTCCGAGATGACGATGACATCGGGATCCTGGCGCAAGGCCTGCCGTAGTGCGCGGGGAAAACTGCGGGTGTCGCTACCGACCTCGCGTTGCTTGATGAGGCAGGAGCGGTGTTCGTGAACGAACTCGACGGGATCTTCCAGCGAGATGATGACGCCATTCCGTGTCTCGGCGATGCGGCGGACCATCGAGGCGAGGGTGGTGGATTTTCCGGAGCCGGTGATGCCGGTGACCAGGACGAGCCCGCTACGGAGATTGCAGAATTTAAAGACCGGCGAGTGATGGCCGAGGGTTTCGAGTTCGGGGATCTCCTGGGAAATGAACCGGAACGCCGCTTCGGCATGGCCACGGGCCATGTGGACATTTCCGCGGAAGCGGCCGACGCCTTCCACCTGGAGGGCGTAGTCGAGCTCCCATTCCTCCTCAAGCGTGGCGCGCTGGGACTCTGTTAGCGTGTCGAGGATCAGGTCGCGGACGGTGGTGGGATCGAGCAATTCCTGATTGAAGGGAACGATGGAGCCATTGATCCGCGCGCAGGCCGGAGCCCAGGCGCTGAGGTGAAGATCCGAGCCGCCAAGGGCGATCGTCTGTTTGAGGTATTTCGTGATGTCGCTGGCCATGGCTTGGTGGGATTATCCGGTGATGCCGCGCATCGCGCGATCAAAATCCTGGGGACGAGCGCAGGAACTGCGGGCGACATCGGCCTCGAGATAGCCTTGGTTGACCGAAGCCACGAGGTATTCGAGCAGCGAGCAATTGGTCGCCTCTGTGGATTTCAACAAGTGGTCCTGAAGATCGGTTAGGCGGTTCTCCATGATCCATCGCCGGGTGGCCGCCTCGTTCTGCATGTATTCCAGTGCGACGAAAAGTCCGCCTCCCTTCCGGGGAAGCAGTTGCTGGGAAATGATGCCGATGAGCTGGGTGGCAAGAAGATGATAGGCCTCTTGGGTTCCCGCCTTGAGCAGATGGGAAAAGCGGTCGAGCGTTTCAATGACGCTGCCGCTGTGGAGGGTTGAAATGACCAAGTGTCCGGTGGCCGCCGATTGCAGCGCGGTGACGGCGGTTTCCTGATCGCGGATTTCTCCCAGAAACAGCACGTCGGGGCTCTGGCGGAGCGCGGAACGCAAGCCGGTTGCGAAGTCGGTGGAATCATGCCGGATTTCCCGCTGGGAGAACATCGACTTGTCGTTCGTGAACAGGAACTCGATGGGATCCTCCAGCGTGACGATGTGACGCGAAAGGTGGTGGTTGATCCAGTTGAGGCTGGACGCCACGGTCGTGGATTTTCCCGATCCGGTGGGACCGGTCACCAGGATGAGACCCTGCCGCCGCTGCATCCAGGATTCTAACAGTTGTGCGGGAAGTCCGAGCTGCGCGAGCGGCGGGATCTCGTTGCGGATCGGCCGCATGACCGCGGCAAGGCGACCGAGAGAGTGGTATAGATTCACCCGCAGCCGGCCGCCGCCGGGAACCCGCCAGGAGATATCGACTTCGAGGTGGGCGGCCGGATTGATGCCGCACGATTTCCAGAATTCCTCCAAAGCGACTCGCGGGATCGGCCCCGGATGGAGCACCTGCACGTCGCTGTCGCGGCGGATGCGCGGCGGCTCGTCTTCCATGAGGAAAACGTCGGTCGCCGAGTCGGCAAAGGCGTCACGGATGAGTTGATTGAGGGCGGAGGTCATTAGGCCGGATGACGTTTCGAATGTTCCGCATTTCTTAAGTGACGAAGCGGAAAGCGAGAAGCGAAAACGGCGGGAAATCTGTTAAGATTTCGTGAAGGGCAACTCGTCCGGCAGCTTGTTCACCTCGTCGGATATCCGTTCGCGGGCGGTTTCCAGATAGTGCTCATCCAGCTCGATCCCGGTGAAATCCCCGATTTGCTGGCGATGCGCGGCGATGGCCGAGGTGCCGATCCCGAGAAACGGATCCAGCAACCGCGTTGCCGCTCCCTTGCCATGGAGAAGGATGCACTGCTCGACCAAGGCCACCGGAAACGTCGCGGGATGGGGGCGATCCTTGTCGCGCGAGTTGATCGTCTCGTAGGGAATGAACCAGGTATTGCCCCGGCAGCGGAGGTCTTCGCCGCCGGTGTGGCCCCAGCGGGCGATGTTGGATTTGTCCTGATAGGGAACGCCTGCGGCACGGCGGTTCAGCTCGACGGTGCCGGATTTAGTCAGATGGAAAACGTATTCGTGGCAGTCGTTGACGAAGCGCTTCGAGTTGATCGGCTTGAAATGCCCGGCGCTGATCTGCTCGCCGCCGCGGGTTTCGATGCTGATGGACTTGATCCAGTGGAATGTGTTCTGAAGCGTGAACAGCGGATCCGGCCCATCGGTTAGGGCGAGGATGAGCTGGTGGGGCAGCAGGGGATTCGCCGGAGCCGCGCCGACATTGAGAAAAAAAGACGCATCATCCGCCATCACACGTTTCACCTCCTTCGACCACTTCCGGCACCAGGTTAGAAATTCTTCGCGCGGTGCGGTGTCCTTGAAACTCTTGTAGTTGATCCCGAGGTTGTACGGCGGCGAGGTGACGACAAGGTCGCACGAGGCTTCCGGCAGGGTGGGGAGGACTTGGAGGCAGTCGCCGTTGAGGAGATTCATGGGAGATGCTGCATCGAAACGGCTTGTCAGGCAAATGATTCTTCGGTTCGCCTCTTGTAGGGAGATATTTCTGTTATTTTATTTGAATTGTCCCCGCTTTCTGATCATTCCGGCCCATGTCGTGGCGATGTATTCGATATCTATTTTTGATCCTGATCATGTTCTGTTCGCCGTTTGGAACGCGGTTTATGGCAGCCGGGACCAATCCCGTGGTGGTGCGACCTGGGTGGATTTCCACCCAGTTTGCCGGCGGGGAGTCTATTTCGTCCACGGGATTGGCGGTTCTGGATGAGGACACGCTCGCGGTATTTTCGAATGTGGGTGACATCATTGTCGTGAACTCTAAAGACGGGGCGGTAAACAGGAGAATCGAAGGCCTGAGCGATCCTTTTCGTCCGGGAACAATGCTCAAAAAGGAAGGTTCACTTCTTTTTGCTATTTCTCCAAGAGATTCGAGTTTTGTAATGGGCGTGTATGACCTGAGCGCCAACGCTTGGAAAGGTTCCGTCTTCAGCCCGATTCCCGTCAGCTGGGGGCAAGATCCTCCTGTTGGCGTTTATCGGGACGAAATACGGGTCATCTTAAGGAATTGTCAGATCCTGAGATGGAAGTCGGCGGACTTATCACCGTTGCCGACACTTCAATTTACTCCATCGATAGAGTCTTTCGGATCCGGATCAATTACGCCTATCGGCACAGAAATTGATGGTGCTTATTGTGTCGGGATAACTGCGAATACGGATGGGCTCATTTTTGAATCTGAAGGCCAATGGTCCGTAAAAAGGTTGCCGGGCTATTCGGCATTTTTTAAGGGCGCACCGTATTCAGATCAATTTTTGGTGATTTACGCCAATAATGCGAATGTTGGAGGGGCTCTCATTTGGAACAAGACCCGCCCCGGAACCCCACCTGAATTTGTCGCTCACTACTATGTGAATCAACTGTGGAATCAGAAATACTCGTTGACGATAATTGTCGATCCTGATGATCCTGCTTCCAAAGTATTGACGATTCTCGACCTTGAGAGTCCTCATGATCCACCGATCATTATACCGATAGATACGAGTTTTTTAGACGGCTCGGGTTTTCCTTTCATGGGAATCACCAAAGATTATTTCTGGATTACTCAGAGGCCCCAGTCGGGGTTTTACAGCCATCCGTTGAAATTCTCGGAGGCACAAAAGCTTCCCAAGCCCCTGGGCAAGCTCATTACGGAACTCCCCGAAACTAAGGATTCAGCGCCTTGGGTGATCAAGCTCTCTGACCAAGTGGATTTTCCGATTTCCGTCAAAGTGAAAGGGTTGAATTCGGATATTGTTTACAGCGCGAAGCCCAGGATCATCATGCCGAACTCGAATGAGTTCGAACTGCCGATCAAGGTCGTGAATGACTCCATTCCGGAAGGTGAAGAGACGTTGATTTTTGAACTCGAACTTTCAGGCAACGGGTTTACCGAGAAATATCAAATGGAGGTGAAGATTCCGGAAAATGATTTCACTCATATCCGGCGATCCGAGTTGGAGAAGCTGTCTAATGTAAGAAGCATGGCTGTCCACCCAAGCGGATTGGTAACAGGCGACGACAGGATGGCTTATGCTGCGGATTACCACTATCAGATTGGTTACGAGGGAGAGCGCAGATCTGGTTTCGGACGAGCGGTGGCCATTGATTCGGATTATCTTGCGGTGGGTTCGGTTCTCATTCAATCCGATCCGAAAAAATCTGGAAAGGACGGTGATGTTGCCATTTACCTTCGTAAGACAGGCAAGCTCTGGCGCAAGATAAGCTTGGCAAAGGGAAGATCGGAAGCATTCGGTGCGGTTTTGGAGATCGTTGACAAACGTTTGTTTGTGGGGGCTCCCGGAATCTCAGTGCCGGGAAGCGTGAGTGTACTGGAGCTGGGAGCCACAGGGGAACCCTTGGTATTTCGCCAGCCGGAGCCTACTATCAATAAGAATGGATTCGGCACCTCCATCGCAGTCAAGGGAAAGTCATTGTGGATCGGCGCTCCCGGTGCTGGTAAAGGAATGGTATTTCGATTCAGTTTGGACACGGGAGAACTGCTCGAAACGATTGTGCCACCCGGCGGTGGTTACGAAAACTTTGGGACGTCATTGCAAGTGCTAAGTGACTCGATTGCAATTGGAGCTCCGGGTGACAAAGGACATTCAGCCGTTTTCCTGTTCGGCCTGAAAAAGGGAAAGCTGCTTCAAAAAATCGATTCACCATTTGAAGAGGGGGGCTATTTCGGGGCAAGCCTTGCGCTGCTAGAAAAGAAGATCTTGGTTGTTGGCTGTCCATCATCAAAATTTTCTCCCAACGGAGGCCTTTTGATATATAGAGCCACGAAAAGCGGATACCGCTTTTTAAATATGATACTGCCGCCCAAGCCGATTTATCCGTTTGAATACCCTATTTTGACGGATTTGGGAAGCATTGGTGGAATTTCCGCTGAGGGGAGCTTGTTGGCTATCTTGTCAGGTCATAAACGGAATCCTATCGATGTGCTCTCGTTGAAAAATCTTCCTGGTTCGTATGATTTTGCATTGATAAGTGTGCATAGCGGAAAGCGTAAGATAAATCCGGTAAAAGCGGCTAAATTCGCGGGCGCGTCACTCGATCCATGGGAACGCACACTTGGCATCGGGGGGAGTGCGGATGACTGCCAAATAGCAATCGAGCCCGGACCAACAGGGAATCGCCTTCGCCTGCCGAATATCCGGTCGATCGAGTCCGGGGCCCATCTCGTGCTGGAAAAGTCCGTAAATTTGGTGGATTGGACTCCGATTGCTTCAATTGAAGATGGCGGTGCAAACGGCTGGCGGGCACTCGGAAAGAATATCGCAATCGGCGGGGAACACCCGATGTTGGAAATACCAAATGATGCTGATTCAGCGTTCTATCGAATTAGATGCCATGCGCCCTGATAGAATGCAGCTGGAAGTTCATTGAATTTGATCGGTTACGCGTGGTGTAGCAAGATCGAGTTTGCCGCGAAGTGGTCGGATAGAATGTCCGACACGATCACCAGCGGTGTTCCGGTCCTGACGAGATCCTCTTTCCGCAGGAGTTCGCAAACGCGCTGGATGGTTTCCTCGATGTTGGAAGCGAACGGAAGCTTGAACGCGCGCACGCCACGGGTGAGCGAGAGTTGGCAACAGACGCGGTCGGTGGGAGTGAACGCGTAGAAACCGGAGGTTCTCGGCCGGAGCATGGCCACGTGGTTGGCCAGCACGCCGCGGCGGGTGAGAACGACGAGGCGGGCATCCGGCAGCGAATCCGCGAGGGTGACGGCGGCGCGGGCGGTTTTCTGGCGCTCGTCCCGGAGCAGCACGCTTTGGCCGAAGCCATGGCCGCCGGAGCGCTCGATGCGGGAGGAAATTCTAACGAGGGCATCGACGCAGCGTTCCGGATAGCGGCCGACGGAGGTTTCTCCCGAGAGCATGAGGCAGTCGGCCTCCTCGTAGGCGGCGTTCATTACGTCGGTGACCTCCGCGCGGGTTGGCGTGGGGTTGGTGATCATCGATTCCAACAACTGGGTGGCGACGATGACGCGGGTGCCGAGCTCGTGGCAGCGCTTGACGATGCGGCGCTGGAGGATGGGGAGTTCTTCAAATTCCACTTCGGTGCCGAGATCGCCGCGGGCGACCATGATGACATCGGCGGCGTTGATGATGGCGTCGATGTTGCGGATGGCTTCCTGGTCCTCGACCTTCGCGACGATCTGCGACTCGCCTTCCATGGCTTCCATCGCGGCGCGGAGTTCGTGGACGTGGGCGGAGTCTCTAACGAACGATCCGGCGATGTAGTCGGCCTGGCATTCGACGGCGAGCGCGAGGTCCTTGTGATCCTTCTCCGTTAGAGCTGGCAGATTGAGACGGACGCCGGGGAGATTGATGTGCCGTCGCGAGCCCATGGTGCCGGGAGTTTTCACATAACAGAGGACTCGGTCGGTCTCGACCACGTCGATGCGCATGAGCAGCGCGCCGTTGTCCACCACCAGCGTGTTGCCGACGGAGACGTCACCCATGAGTCCGTCGTAGTTGACGGTGGTGGAAAGCGGGACTGTGGCGTCCGTGCCGACCTTGCGGAATTCGACAATGTCGCCTTCGAGCAGGGTATAAGGTTTTTCCAGATCGCCGGTGCGGATCGACGGCCCGGTGAGGTCGAACAAGACGGCGATGTGGCGGTTGCGCAGGGCGGATTGGCTGCGGACTCGCTTGGCCATTTCGGCGGCCCATTCATGTTTCGCGTGGCTCATGTTGAGACGGAAAACATTGGTTCCGGCATCGATCAGTTTGCCGATCATTTCTTCGGATTCGGTCGCAGGGCCCAGCGTGATGATGATCTTCGATTTGCGTGACATGTGATTTTGGAAAATGAGTGTGGTGAACGGATGCATGATCCGTGCCGGATGCAGGAAACACGGTCGGCCAAGCCAAGGCAAGCCACTATGGCTCCCGCCGACCGCCCTGTTCGGGGTGATCTGCCTCAAATCAACGCGTTGGCCGCGAGGATGATCGCGATCGCCACCACGGCGATCCCGGTCTCGACGACGGTCCAGGTTTTCAACGTCTCCGCGATGGTCATGCCGAAATATTCCTTCACGAACCAGAAGCCGGAGTCGTTGACGTGGGAACAAATCAGAGATCCGGCCCCCATCGCCAGCACCAGCAACTCGCGATTCGTGTCGGGCCGTGCATCGACGATGGGCAACATCAGCCCCGCCGCCATCGTGATGGACACGGTGGCCGAGCCGACGGCGATCCGGAACAGCCCGGCGATGATCCAGCCGAGCAAAACCGGCGTGACGGGAATCTGCAACGCCACCCCGGCGATGGCGGCACCCACTCTGGAATATTCCAGGATCTTGCTGAAACCTCCACCCGCACCGACGACGAGGAAAATGCTCGCGGCCGGGGCGACGCATTGTTCGGTGAATTTCAAAATCTGATTTCCTGTTAGCCCGCAGTGGGTGCCGAAGGACCAGAATGAAACCACCACCGCGATCAGCATGGCCACCACCGGCGCTCCGATGAAATCCGCGATCTGCCGCACCGGATCTTCCGGCTTGAGCGTCACATCCGCTGCGGTCGCGACCAGCATCAGGATTACCGGCAGCAACATGGTGAACAGGCTCAATGCGAATCCCGGAGGACGGGGAGCTTCCGCCTTGCCGGTGGTTTCCGCGCCGAGACCGCCCAGCCCCACCGGCACCCGCGGCACGACCCATTTGGCTAGCAGCGGCCCGGTGATGAGCGCGGTGGGCAGACCGACGAGCAGGGACCAGAGGATGGTCTTGCCGGTGTCCGCACCGATTTTCCCGATGGCCACCATCGGCCCCGGATGCGGCGGGATTAGTCCGTGGGCGACGGATAGCCCGGCGGCCAATGGCAGTCCCAGATAGAGGATGGGCACCTTCGTCTGGCGGGCCAGCATGAAGGCGATGGGTCCTAGCAGAACGATGCCGACTCCGAAAAACACCGAGATGCCGACGAGGAACGCGACCAGCATGACGGCGTAATCCAGGCGTTTGATTCCTAGCAGTTTCACCATCCGGTTCGCGATGACCTCAGCCGCCCCGGATTCCGCCAGCAATTTTCCCAAGATGGTTCCCAAGCCAATGATCATCGCGAGGAAGCCCAGCGTGTTTCCCACTCCTTCCTGGAATCCCTTCGCGATCATCGGCAGCGGCATCCCCGAACCCACGCCGACGACGAGGGACGCGATCATCAGCGCGATGAAGGCATTGCACTTGAAACGGGCGATCAGGACGATGAGTCCGATGATGGCGGCCAGCGCGAGAAGCAGCAGGCCGTTGGGAGTGAGCATGGCAATGGGTAAATCCATGCGACGAAACCTGAAGGATAGGTCGCGCCGTGGGAATCCCTAATTGGAGCGCGGAACTTCATTCCGCGAGGCCGATGCGAGGCGAAGAGGTGGCGCGAAGCTATTTTCTTTCTCGTCCCATCGGCTTGGTGGGCCGAAGTTCCACTCTCCTTACGGGCGAAATGAATTTCGCGGTCCGTTCAGAGACCTGCCTCGGCCAATCGCTCGTCCATCTCCGTCTTCTGCAGCTCGTTGGTGAACTCGGTGAGATCGCCGGCGATGACTCCGGTTAGATTGTGCGAGGTGAAGCCGATGCGGTGGTCGGTGATGCGGCTCTGCGGGAAATTGTAAGTGCGGATTTTTTCCGACCTGTCGCCGGAGCCGATCAGCGAGCGGCGGTGGCTGGAGTAGGCCTGCTGCTGCTCGTGGAGCTTCTGTTCGTAGAGCTTTGAGCGCAGGATCTGGAGCGCCATTTCCTTGTTCTTGATCTGCGAACGGCCGTCTTCGCAACGGACATACAGTCCGGTGGGAAGATGGAAAATCTGCACGGCGGATTCGGTCCTGTTGACGTGCTGGCCGCCGGCACCACCCGCGCGGCAGACTTCGATACGGAGGTCTTCCTGCTTAAGCTCGACATCGACTTCCTCCGCTTCCGGCAAGACTGCGACGGTGACGGTGGAGGTGTGGACGCGGCCTTGGGTCTCGGTGGCAGGCACCCGCTGGACGCGATGGACGCCGGATTCATATTTCAAATAGCGGAACACTTCCTGCCCGGTGATTTTCAAGATGACTTCCTTGAAACCGCCGACTTCGGAAGGCGAGCTTTCGAGATGCTCGGATTTCCAACCGCGGAGGTCGGCGTAGCGTTGATACATCCGCATCAACTCGGCGGCGAAGAGCGAGGCCTCGTCGCCGCCAGCCCCGGCGCGGATTTCTATCAGCGCGTCGCGGTCCTCGTTCGGATCGGCGGGGAGCAGGGCGTATTGAAGGTCGTTTCCGAGTTGCCCGATCTCCTTTTCCAAGCCGGGGATTTCCTCGGCGGCCATCGCGGAGAAATCCGGATCATCGGATTTCGCGAGTTCCTGATTCTCCTCAAGATGGCGTTTGGAAGCTTCCAGTTTGTCCCAAAGCGCGAGGGTTTGCTTGAGCTTGCCGTGCTCGCGGAGAATCTCGGTGGCGCGCTTGGGGTCGGAGAAAAGATCAGGATCGCCCACGGCTTCCTCCAGCTCGGAGAAGCGGTCGCGGCGTTTGGAGATGAGAGAGGAGTAATCCACGGCGGGAGGAAAAGCGCAAATCACTCAAACGGAAACAAGGAAATGTCTCCGCATTTCCGAATCCTCACTTGAAATCCCATGCGTGTCTGTGTATGCATCTGTGTATGGCGACCAAGACTTTGTCCGTGGACCTCGAAGCCTACGAGCGGCTGAGCCGTGCGCGAAAGCATCCCAAGGAATCGTTTTCGCAAGTGATCCGCCGGGCCATTTGGGCGGATAACGCGAAATCCGGACGCAGGATCCTGGAATTGATGGCAACGACCGAGCCCGCGACGGAAGACGTGATCGCGCGTCTGGAAGCCGCCCAAGCGAATGATCTGCCTCCCGATGACCCATGGACGAAATCCTGAATGTTGATACTTGTTTCCTGATTGATCTGGAGCGCGAACAACGGCGGAAGATCGATGGCCCTGCGGGTGCGTTTTTGCGGAATCATTTGGAAACCGAGTTCCGTTTGAGCGCGGTCGCGCTTGGCGAATTTGCGGCGGGGTTTGATCGGCCGGATCATCCCCGTCTGGAAGTGGTTCGCAAAGGGTATGAAATCATGGCCACGGATGAGGAGACCGCGTTGATCTACGCCCGTTTGTATCGGCATCTGCAAGAATCGAAATGTCTGATAGGTGCGAATGATCTGTGGATCGCGGCGGGTGCCATGCGGAACGGTGCGTCGCTCGTGACGAGAAACGTGGATGAGTTCTTACGGGTTCCGGGCTTGCGGGTTGTGGCGTATTGATGGATGAGAAGTTACGAAGACAAGCTATGTGACTTTCTCGGTTAATCAAAACGAAGCAATTGATCACGGTCCGAAATCCAAATTTCTTTGCATCCTTTATCAATTGCGTCGTTGATCGAGTCTTGATTGATGTCCGCTGTTATCTCTAGTAAATCAGGAATTGTATTAATCTGGGCCTTGTTGTTTCTGATGTGAATCAGAGGCATATTTAATCCCGTGAGGTAACGTGATGCAAAACCAAGTAGAAAATGCCTCTGGAGTTCGAACGTATCGTTATCAAACGCGCCGCTCTCGGTCCTGTGTCCCTCTATGTCCAAGAAGAAGTAGCGGGGATGGTTCGGATGGCTCTTCTGGGCAGCTTGAATGAGTGCGAGTATATGTTGAGCCGAAGAGGTGAAATCTTCTTCAGGAAATACAGCATGATAGATAGCGATGCTCTTGCTGTGCATCCCACCATCGGAAAGTCGATCTTCAGCTATTTCCACGGATTCATCAATCTCCGGAAGCTCGGTAATGTGATTGCGTCTTTTTGCCATCAAATTCCACCAATCGTCCCGCATCTGCCGTATGGTTTTTCGCTTCTCTGGATTTCCTCCGTACAGGTCATGGCAGGATGCGCAAAGTGGTGCGGCATTGTCGAGTGTGTCATCACCTCCATCAGCCTGAGGTTTCAAGTGATGAACCTCGACGAATGGTTTGTGGCATATGCAGCATCTGTGAGCTGATTTCCATTTCGCCAAGTTACGAATCTGTTCACTGAAGGGCATTGTTAATTTCTGGTGCGCTTCCTATTCATTGTGAAACCCGACGACTCGGTAGCCAGCGAGATGGTTGTCACCGCGAGGCGATGACCTCGACGGTGAATCCTTTGAGATACCCCGTCTCCGGAATGGAGATCAGAATCGGATGATCCGCGCGCTGCGAGTGGTTCATGACGAATCTGGCGGATTTTTTCGCGTCCACGGAGGCATCCACCAAGTTGTCCATGAAGAGTTCGCGCGAGGCGTGGTAGGAGCAGCAGAAAGTCGATAGGAGGCCGCCCTTGTCTAGCAGCTTGAGCGAGCGCAAGTGGATTTCCTTATAGCCGCGCATGGCGTCCATGAGGGTGGCCTTGTTGCGGGTGAAGCTCGGGGGGTCGAGGATGATCATGTCATACTCGGGTTTCGCGTGTTTGAGGAAATCGAAGACGTTGTGTTCGAGGACTTCGATTTCGACGTTGTTGAGCACGGCGTTCTTTCTAGCAGCCTCGCAGGCGCTGGCGGAGACATCGACGGCGGTGACTTTCGCCGCACCGGCCTTGGCGCAGGCGAGGGCGAAGCCGCCCTGGTTGGTGAAGCAGTCGAGGACGCGCTTGCCTTTTGATAGAGCGGCGACTTCGGCGTGGGCCTGGAGCTGGTCGAGGTAGAGGCCGGTTTTCTGGCCGTCGTAGAGATCGACCTCGAAGATGAGGCCGTTGGCGTTGACTCGGAATGCACCGGGGTTTTCGCCGTGGAGCATTTCGATGCCGGGTTCCATGCCCTCGGCCTTGCGGTAGGGGGAATCGTTGCGGAGGACGATGGAGGCGGGATTCAAAAGGGCGATGAGCGCGTCGCGGATGATTTCCTTCCGCAGGTCCATGGCGAGCGTGAGGGTCTGGACGGAGAGGTGGTCGCCGTAGCGATCGACGATCAGGCCGGGGAGGCCGTCGGACTCGGACCAGACGAGGCGGGCGAGGGTGGCATCGATGCCGGAGTTTTTCCGATGCTCGATGGATTGGCCGATGCGGCGGGTGAAGAAGTCGAGATCGAGATCCTGTTTCCGGCGGGAAAAGCGGCGGGCGACGATCTGCGACTGCGGATTATAAATGGCGGTGCCGAGCGGACGGTCGCGGAAATCCTTGAGCGTGATGACGTCGCCGGGTTTGGGGTCGCCGAAGGTTTTCTTGATTTCGGTGGCATAGATCCACTCGTGACCGTGAAAAATGCGTGCTCGGGGTGCGATGATGATGCCTGCCATGGGGCGGGAATGTCGGCTGGGGAACCGGTGAATGTCGATTGCGAAACGGCGCGTGAGTGAAATCCGATGAGATTTCCTCTTGATCCCACCCGCCGCAGTCCCTACGCAGAGGGCCAGCAACCATGGGACAACAATCGAAAAAAATCATCAAACGCCGTCGTCGCGCGGATTACGTGAAGCGCAAAGCCGCACAAGCCAAGCTCGGCGGACTTGCCAAGAGACCCGCCGTCAAGAAGGCTGATGCCGCTAAAAAGGCTCCTGCCGCCAAGAAGGCTGCCGCTAAAAAGGCTCCTGCCAAGAAGGTTGCCAAGAAGGTCGAAGATGAAGCGGTCGTCGATGCTGTCGAAACCGCTGCTCCGGAAGCGACCGAGTCCGCCGAGGCTTGAGGTTTCCCACCCACTGAATTTTCCAACGAGCCGCTCTGAAAAGGGCGGCTCTTTTGTTTTCAAAGTTCTGGCCCAAGCCGAGATGCATTTTTCAGGCACCACAAATCTGGCGAATCCAGCGAATCTTGAAGACTTGGGATTCTCTTCTTTCTTGCAGATTCGCTGGATTCGCCAGATTCGTGGTGCCTTTCTCTTCAAACGCTCAAAGCTTCGGCACGGTGATCGGTTTGATCTCCAATTGATCGAAAACCTCGCCGGCGGGCATGGAGAGCTGGCGGGTCGCCGGGTCCCAGCGGTAGTCCACTCCGTAAACCGGGTCCTGCGGAATCGGCTGGCCCTTCATGATGGCGAAGGCGGCCTGGGTCATGGCGAAGCTGGACTGGGCGCGATCCCAGCCTTTTCGCCAAGCACTGGCTCCGATGTAGATCATTGATGTTGCTTCGCGGCTGGACCGCGACAAGTGGCTGGTATCCGCCATTGGAGGGAACTGAAGCGTCGGTAAATCGGCAAGGGGAGCACTTTCGTGGTCGCGAACGATTTCGAGGAAACTCAGCGAATAGAAATCCAGCAGCTCGCCGCTATCGGGTGGGTTCTTCGGATCTTCGCCATCCAGCAGCATCGGCAGGAGCAGGGAGCGACTGGTCACGCTCCATTCGCCTCTCATCAGCCGGGCGAATTCGGCTGGGCCGGAAACGGTCGGGTTGAGCACGTTTTCCCAGACGGCGGGATCGACCTGACCGGCGGGCAGTGCGGGGATGATGTCGTGGAGGACGTGATTTGCCAGTTTGAGCTGTAGGAGAATGTTCACCGTGGCCGCAAGCAGGGACGGCGTTTCGATCTCATTGAAATGATCGGCCAGGCCCTTGGCGGCGCGGACGGATTCCAGAGCCGCCGCCACATCACCTTGCTCGGCGGCCA
Source organism: Verrucomicrobiota bacterium (assembly GCA_040386755.1). GTDB lineage: Bacteria > Verrucomicrobiota > Verrucomicrobiia > Verrucomicrobiales > Akkermansiaceae > Luteolibacter. Next base: position 21,334 of record JAZKEY010000022.1, read on the forward strand.
CGCGGGCTTCGAGAATCATGATTTCCTCACAGTTCTTGCCAAAACGGGCCGCCAGGTATCCCCAGCGATCAATCGGGATGCCGTTCACGGATTGCTCGGGCAGCAGGCCGATGGCATGGATTTCATCGACCAGCGATTTCTGTTGGGCGAGCCATGCTTTCGCCGCGTCGGCATTCCATGGGCCCTGGTGGTTGAGGTAATCGTCGAGTGCTTTTGGGAAATCGATGCCCGGAACGACCTCCGGGTTTGTGGCCTTGATTTTGTCCAACAGATCCAGCCATTTGAGGAAACCGTTTTGCTCATCGGGGACGGATTTCATGGCGACGGCCAATTCCGGAAAACGCAGCAGCAACTTCTGATGCCACGCGTCCGCCAACCTCCGGAGTTCGCGGACTTTCGCCTGATCCCGTGGATCTTTCGATTCGTAGAGCTTGGCAAAATGGTCACCGAATCCACCGGGCTTCCGCTTCCACGGGTTGTAATCCCATTTCATCAGGCTTTCGTAACTCTCCTCGAACCAATCCATCGACCAGCTGAACGAAGCATTTTTCCGCGCGGAAACGGTGATGGAGCCACTCATCTCGGGTTTCGCATGGCTGAAAGTGATCTCGCCGGGAATCGGTTGCGCCTCGAATTCCTCCAACTCCGGCAGCAGGCCGAAGCCGAAGGAAACGACCAGCGCGGCCAACGGCAGGACAGTAAGAATGAATCCCTTCGAGGGTCGATATTTCATGTTTGTGAAATACAATCTGAGAGAGTGCCGTGGGACAATGATAAATCTTAAGGGTGGGACTACGGCCCACCTGTCGATGGGAAGAAAATGAGAAGAACTTCGCGCGGCGCTTTCGCCGCGCATCGACCTTGCGGGCCGAAGTCCCGCACTCCTTACCCGCCGCGGCATGCTTCGCGGCAGTTGACGCGGCAGGGCGGGGGATGCACCTTGCGGCCATGAACGCGGCGGTGAATTTCAAGATCGGCAACGAAAAACTGGTGAGGGTGCTGGAAGGCGCCTCATCGCATCTTCGCGGCTTGCTCGACCGGCAGGGGCGGCCGGATGGAGCGTTGCGGATCGCAGTGGTCGGCGGCGGGTGTTCCGGTTTGCAGTATAAGATGGACCTCGTCGATGGCCCGCGCGACCGCGACATCCTCGTCCCGAGCAACGGCGTGAACGTGGTGATCGACCCGAAGAGCGCATTATTTGTCAGCGGCAGTGAACTCGATTTCTCCGATGATCTCCAGCAAGGCGGCTTCAAGGTGAGCAACCCGAACGCGGTGGTGACCTGTTCTTGCGGGGAGAGCTTCGCGGCGTGATCCGGAACAGGATTGATTTTTTCCCGAAATCACGAACGTTTCCACGCAGATGAATTTTCAGAAAGCCTTGCTGATCACCGGTCTTTCCGCTTGGGGATCGATTGCGGTCGGCGCGCCGGAGCCGATCGGGGATTCGGTGGCCAAGGCCCCGGCGAAATCGGTGGCGGAGTGGGTGCAGGATTTGTCGAACGATCAGTACCGGGTCCGGGAAAACGCCACTCGGAAGATTTGGGAAATCGGCGAGAAAGCCCTCCCTGACCTGCAGGCCGCCGCCAACGGACGGGACCCCGAAACGGCCTACCGGGCACGTGAGTTGGTCAGGAAGATCGAATTGCACCTGACGCCGGACACTGATCCGGAAGTGATGAAACTGGTGGAGCGCTACACCAAGGCGTCCACCGATGAAAAACAGGGACTGCTCGACCAGATGCACCGCAAGCGGGCCTGGCGGCAGATTCTCAAGTTGTTCGCCAGCGAGACCAACACCGAACTGCTCAAGCGGATCCAAGGCTCCATCGTCGAAGTCGCGGTGGTCGCCGCCCGTGAGTGTTTGCTGACAGGTGATGCTGATGGAGCCCGCGAGTACCTCGAAATGGCACCGGCGGACCCCGCCGGGTTGTTGGCGTTGGCGGACTTCCACCGCAGCCAAGGCACGCTGGAGGCCGAGCTGAAGCGGGCCAAAACGCTCAAGGGCGCGAATGCGGATGCCTGGCAGCTGGCGCTCTACCGCGCATCGGGAAATCTCGAAGCCGCGCGTGATGCGGCGGTGGCAGCCGGGGAAACCCGCGTTGCCGCGGCGATGTCGGTTTTGCTGGGTGATCCGGTCCCGTGGATGCGGATCAATGCGACCAGCAGGGACGGCGTGGCGATCCACAGGCCATACGCCGAGCTGGCGATCAAGCGTTGGCAGGGCAAAAAGCTGCTGGCCACGGACCTGGAGCCGTTGGTGAGATTGCTGGGGTCGCGCAACCTGAATGATCGCCGGTCCGGGGTCAATTTGTTGCTCCTGCTCGGTGAGGCGCCCTTGGCCGAGGAAACGTTCGCCAAAATTTCGCCCAGCGGGGCGTTTGTTTATTTTGATTCGCTCGAACGCATTCCGGAGGCGCTCAAAGCCTTCCGCCTCGATCCGGAGAATCCCGATTACGTGACTTGGGTGGAGACCCGGGTCACCAGTCTATTTAATGACGCTGCCGACGAGGACGGCGGGGAAATGACCGCCGCCGGCGATTTGATCTACCTGGCCAACTTCATGGACCGGCGGGGGATGGCCGAGCAATTTCGAGCGGCTTACACGAAGCCACTCGCCGATCTCGCCGCAAAGGATGAGAAAACGTTTTTGGAATTCCTCGGGATGCTCATCGGCAACGGGGTGAGAACCAGCGGCGCTCCGGATCTGGCGAAACGGATCGCCGCCGACTGGGCCGGCGACGATGGCGATCGTTGGGAGGACATTCTCGATGCCACCTTCGGCGAAGACGATGAGGAAACGAGCAGCGTCTGGGATTGGCTGGCCGATCTCGATCCCAAGGCAAGTGCGGCCGATCGTTTCGACGGGATGCTCGCGCTTCTCGCCATGGGGACCGATCCGCTCCAGCTCCGCGAGAAATGGCTGGCGTTGGGCTGGAAAGCCATCGAACAAGCCCCGGAAAACGAGCGCAAGCGGTTGTTGGCGAAAATGGCCTACGCCTTGGGGATGCACCCGGATGTGGTGAACAATTTGAAACTGTGGGATCTCTATCCGAAAAAAGAGCGCGAGGGTTTTTTCAGGAGCTCCTACATCTCCGAGCTGACCATCGCCGGCCGCTGGGATGAGGCTGCGGACTTCTTCCTCGATCTGATCGCGCGGAACTCGAAATTCAAACTCGATCCGAGTCCCTCGACCCACGCGTCCGCCGCCGCCTGCCTGCGCAAGGCAGGTCGCCCGCAGGAAGCCGCCATCCAGGATGACTGGGTCGAGAAACTCGCGCTCGGAAACGATGCGGCCGCGATCGCCGTCGGCTATCAGTTCGGGGATGATTTCACCCGCTCCGCCCAGTGGATGGAGCGGGCCGTGCGGCAGTATGATCCCTCACCGGGCTCTGTCTACCTCTATGCCCTCGATGAACATGGGGATCGGATGTTAGAGCAGGGCCGTTGGAAGGAAGCGGCCGCGGTGTTCGAGGTGAGTGCCTACATGACCGCCTCGTTCGGTACCGGCCTCGACATGCCGTCGTTGAAAACCAAATACCGGCTCCAGTCGGATCTGGGGCGTGCGCTGGCGAACCTGAAGGAGGATCGCGCCGGTTCGCTGGCCCTCCTGGAGCATTGCTATCAGATGTTTCCGGGAGACGGCACGCTGGCGGATTATTTTTTCCCGTCCCTTCGCAAGGCGGGCCTCATCAAGGAGCATGACGCGTGGTTCAAGACCTCATGGGACCGGATGAATGCCGTGGTGGCGAAGTTTCCCGGCTCCAGCAATACCCTGAACACCACCGGCTGGCTGGCGGCGCGGGCGATGCGGAATCTCGACGAGGCGGAGGAGTTGCTGGAGCGGGCCCTCGCCCTGAAACCGGATGAATCCTCCTATCTCGACACGATGGCGGAGATCCATTTCGGCAGGGGAAACCGCGCCAAGGCGCTGGAGTGGTCCACTCGCGCGGTGAATTTCAATCCCGGCGGCGAGGAAGATAGCGATCAAGAAAGCTTCATGCTGCGCCGCCAGCACGAGCATTTCCGCAACGATCCGCTGCCTCGCTAAAATCGCCCGCAGCCGCCTCCGGAAACAACGCATCGCTTGACACCGGCGCTGCTCTAAGGCGGGATTCCCGCCCCATGGCCAAACTTTCGATCCGCGATCTCGATGTATCCTCAAAAGAAGTCCTCATGCGTGCGGATTTCAATGTCCCGCTCAAGGACGGCGTCATCACCGATGACACCCGCATCCAAGGCGCGATCCCATCGATCCGCCATCTGATTTCCGGCGGAGCCAAGCTCGTCCTCTGCTCCCACCTCGGTCGGCCGAAAGGTGGCTTCGAGGCAAAATTCTCGCTCGCTCCCGTTGCCGCCGCTCTATCCGAAATCCTCGGCCAGGCGGTGAAGCTCGCACCTGATAGCATCGGTGAGGAAGTGGCCGCACTCCGCGCCGCCCTCCAACCGGGTGAGGTGCTTCTGTTGGAAAACACCCGTTTCTATCCGGAAGAGGAAGCCAACGATTCCGCGTTCGCTGAGAAGCTGGCCGGCTCCGCTGAAATTTTCGTCAACGACGCGTTCGGCACCGCCCACCGCGCCCATGCCTCCACCGAAGGAGTCACTCATTTCGTCAAGCAAAGCGCGTCCGGATTCCTGTTGGACCGCGAGCTCGAATACCTCGACGGCAAGCTCCAGGCTCCCGAGAAACCCTTCCTCGTTATCATGGGCGGCGCCAAGGTTTCCGACAAGATCCAGGTCATCACCGCGCTGATGGAAAAGGCCGACGCCTTCATCATCGGCGGCGCGATGGCCAACACTTTCCGCAAGGCCCAAGGCTACAAGACCGGCAACAGCCGCGTCGAAGCCGACAAGCTCGACCTCGCGCTCGACATCCTCGCCAAGGCCGAAGCCAAGGGTGTGAAGTTCCTCCTCCCCGCCGACACGCGCATCACACAGGAGTTCAAGGAAGGTGCCACCACCCAGGTCACCGGCATTTACGGTGAAGGCGGCGAAACTCCCGACGGCTGGGAAGGCATCGATATCGGCGACGTCGCCATCGAGGATTTCTGTGCGGAAATCGCCAAGGCGAAGACCATGATCTGGAACGGACCGATGGGCGTTTTCGAAATCGAAAGCTTCGCCAAGGGCACCCGCGCCATCGCCGAAGCCATGGCAAAGAGCGACGGCGTCACCATCGTCGGCGGCGGCGATTCCGTCACCGCGGTCAACCAATTCGGCCTCGACGATCAAATGACCTTCATTTCCACCGGTGGCGGTGCTTCACTCGAACTCCTCGAAGGCAAGGTCCTCCCCGGAGTCGCCGCCCTGACCGACGCTTGATCCCCTTTCACGATCCTAACACACCACCCTCCATCACATGAACCGCAAGCCGATCTTCGCCGCCAACTGGAAAATGAACAAGGGAGCTTCCGAGACGGAAGACTTCGTCAAAAGCTTCCTCTCGAAAATCCAGGGCCAGAACTATCCGTGCGAGATCGTGATCGCGCCGCCGTTCGTTTCGCTGCCGAAACTCGCCGACCTGCTCCACACCGCCACCGCCGGCCAGAACGCGCACGCCATCCAGATCGCCGCGCAGAATTGCTCGCAGTTTGATTCCGGCGCCTACACCGGCGAGGTCAGCGTGCTGATGCTCCGCGAGTTTTTCGTCCACTTCGTCATCCTCGGCCACAGCGAGCGCCGCTCGATCTTCGGCGAGACCGATGCCGTCATCAACGCGAAGCTCAAAAAGGCCCGCGAGGCGAACTTGAAGCCGATCTTCTGCATCGGCGAAACCCTCGCCGAGCGCGAAGGTGGCAAGCTCGAAAGCGTCCTCCGCACCCAGATCACCGGCGGCCTCGACGGCGTGTCCGAGAAGGATCTCGGTGAAACCGTCATCGCCTACGAACCCGTCTGGGCCATCGGCACTGGCGTCACCGCCAGCTCGCAGCAGGCGCAGGACGCCCACGCGTTCGTCCGCTCCGTCATCGCGGAACTCTATGGTGCCGACGCCGCCGCGAAAATCCGCATCCAATACGGCGGTAGCGTGAAACCCGGCAATGCCGCCGAGCTCATGGCCTGCCCGGACATCGACGGAGCCCTCATCGGCGGTGCCGCCCTCGAACCGCAGAGCTTCTTCGAAATCATCCGCAACGGCTCCGCCGAATAAGGGGCAGGGGCATTCCTGTCCCTGGCATTCATTCATTCATCATCCCATGTCCACCCTCACCCGAGTCATCGCTCTCACCTTCCTCCTGTTAGCAGGATTGGCTCACGCCGAGCACGTCATCGTCACCGGTGGACCCGCCCTGCGGAAATGGGAAAACTACCGCGTCTCCGAGGACCAGCACGACCGCTGGTGGGCGAATTTCGTCCGCGCCTCCACCCTCCGCATCGCGGAAATCCGCAAGGCCTACGGGGCCGATGCACCCATCGTCTGGATGGTCTATCAACCCGGCTACCAGACGCGCGGCCGCGAGGACGGCAAGCCCTACACCTCGTGGATTTCCGAGCAAGCCGCCAAACGCCGGGTCTCCCTGGTCTGGTTCAACGGCTCCGGGGATTTCATCCAGAAGCTCAACTCCCGCCCCCGCGGATCCGTCCAGACCTTCGATTTTTTCGGACACTCGAACCGCTATGCCTTCATGTTCGACTACGGCAATGACATCATGGCCGCCTCCACCGCCTGGCTCCACGAGCGCGACCTGCCCCGCATCAAGGCCGGCATCTTCAGCTCCAATGTCTATTGCAAGAGCTGGGGCTGCCACACCGGCGAGAGCATGAGCAAGGTCTGGAAAAACACCCTGGGCGTCGCCCTCGAAGGTGCCAACGGCCCCACTTCCTACACCGAAGTCGGCCACGGCATCCTGCCCATCGTCAAAGGCCGCTGGGTCAGGTGAAAACTGTAGCGGCGGTCTGTGACCGTCGCTCTCCCACCGTTCGGCGGCGTTTTTTAGATCAGCGCGAAGCCCCGATTCCATCCCCAATCCCCGATCTCTTTCCCATGACCCTCGCCGAACTCCAAGCCCTCCACGACCTGCCGTTTTTCGATCTCCTGAAGCGCGCTCACAAAGTCCACGAGGCGAGTTTCCCCGATGGGAAAATCCAGCTCTGCACGCTGCTCTCCATCAAGACCGGCGGTTGTTCCGAGGATTGCGCCTACTGCACCCAGTCCGCCCGCTACGAGACCGATCTGGAAAACCAGCGCCTGCTCTCCAAGGAAACCGTCATGGAAAGCGCCCGCGCCGCACGGGCCAATGGATCCACCCGCTTCTGCATGGGCGCCGCCTGGCGCGGCGTGAGGGGAGGGACCGAGCGGTTCAACCAGGTTGTCGAGATCGTGAAAGAAGTTTCCTCCCTCGGCATGGAAGTCTGCGTCACCCTCGGCGAGCTCGGACCTAACGAAGCCGTTGTCCTCAAGGAAGCCGGCGTCACCGCCTACAATCACAACCTCGACACCTCGCCCGAGCACTACCCGAACATCGTCACCTCGCACACCTACGAGGACCGCCTCCGCACCATCCGCAATGTGCAGGACGCCGGCATGTCCGTCTGCTGCGGCGGCATCCTCGGCATCAGCGAAACCATCACCGACCGCCTCCGCATGTTGGAAATCATTTCCAGCTTCAATCCCCAGCCGGAAAGTGTGCCCATCAATTCCCTCATGCCCATGCCCGGCACCCCGCTGGCGAATAACCCGCAGGTCGATCCCTTCGACCTCGTCCGCATGATTGCCTGCGCCCGCATCGCCGTCCCCGGAGCCAAGGTCCGCCTCTCCGCCGGCCGCACCCGCCTGTCCGATGAAACGCAGGCCCTCTGCTTCTACGCCGGGGCCAACTCCATCTTCTACGGCGACAAACTCCTCACCGCCTCCAATCCCGAAGCCGGCCAAGACCGCGAACTCCTCAAAAAACTCGGCCTCGAAACCCTCGAACCGAACCCCTCCCTGGAAGCCCCGCAACCCGACGGCACCCTCCCCGCCAGCCCGGCCTGCTGCTCGCCCGCCGGTTGCTGCTAGGGAGAAGCGACATTCCTGTCGCTTCAAGGAACGGCGGAATCCGACCGCCGGGTGCATGGAAAGCCAATGTCTGGCGGCTTCCCTCATCCCATGGTCACCTCATGCACATGGGCGGACGGATTCCGCCCTTCCTTGCTGCCGCGTTGATATGCCGCAAATGGCCCCCGCTGACGAAACCCTCCGCTCTTCCGCAAGCTGATATCAGGCAGGGAATCGCGTCCGGAAATCAAAGACCCCGATCCGCCTGATATACGCACCTGCCCTCCGGAAATTCCTTGTCAAATCAAGGAATGACGACAGGTTCGACGGATCGTGTCCTGTCGGATATCACGTCCCCAGGTGCTACGAATAAATACAGTTATCCAAAAAAGCTCAGCACGACGAAATGGGAGTCTCCAAAAAGAATCGAAGGAAGATCATCGTCGGACAGCGTGAATTCTACTGGTACGTTTGTGAGGATATTGACGATTTTCCTGAGGCAGCAGCAAGTGATCTTCGAGCAGTCAATATTCTATCTGAAGACAAGACGTTTATCGCCCGCTACCACATTGGACAATCGACTCCTGAACTCCGGCACGTCACAATCATAGGACGCGAATTCGGCGGATGTATGGAACCCGGTTCGTGGAGGCGGTTTCTGTGTCCTGACTGGTGCCCACAGTTGATCGTCACTCCGGATGTTGTCCGGCAGATCATTGAGTGGTGCCTTGATCCCGTTCCCCGCCTTGCAGTAGATTACGCTGGACGCCCTGTTGAATCACAAGAAAACAAACCGGGATAACACGTCGTGGGTGGCAACCGGCGATAACGTCTCTTGTTGAATCGGAGCTTGATCTCGCCGGTGCCACCACTCAAACGTTCGACAAAAAATGAAAACCCCTATTCTCGGTGATCTCGAAGCTGATGAACACATCCCGAATTTCTATTCAGCGGTTTTCAAGTATCGGGACCGAGACTTAACTGTGTGTCTCGATCCCGATGACGCTGAACTTGACGTGACACTGGGTGCGGCTCGGAAGGGACTGCTGGATCTCGAACGGATCGAGCAGATTGCGCGCAGAGAGGCCAGCTCCCGGCTCCTCAAAACTTACAACGAAAGCTGGAGGGAATACCAGGAATCGGACGGCAAGGGTGGGTGGGAGCAAATTTTGAATCCAATGTTGGAGGCACATGAATTTGAGAGCAGGTTGACTCTGATGAGTGTGACAGTTTCTGGTGAGGGAGATATCTCGCTAGGTTTTCATGATGGTGATCTGTTTGCGGGACACGTCGTGGAGGTTAACAGTCTCGATGGGCTTGTCTTTGAGGATCTCAACGCGGGCATTTCAGGCTAGCCTGCTTCTCCTCATCCTTTGTCTCACACTGCCGGAAACCGGCGGGGCTTTGGCCTCTTTTTCCGTTTCCCGGACGAGCGGTGGTTTCCCTGGAGCCTTCGGCAGGGAGGCAATGGGCAAAATGGGTAAGGCAGACGCCTCCGGCAGAAGTTCACGAGGCTGTGGCAAGTTGCCGGAGCTGTTCCATTTCAGGAGTCAACCGGCGGTGGATGCGAGTCCGCCGCCGGTTTTGTTTTCGGGAGGGAGTGGGGAGGCGGATGCCGATCAGGGGGGCGGTAGGGATGAATCTGAAACGGAACCGGATGGGCCGCAGGGAAAAGGAAAGGGGGCCAGTGAAGCGCCTTGGCTGTGGTGCGCATTCCACTGGCCACCGTGGTGAATTCGTGGAAACGTGCGCCGCTGCATGATTTTTTTTGCTAGATACCTTTTCACCCTGCTCTCTGTCACTTTCCCAGGCTGCGTCGCGCTGGCGGAATCCGTGCCGGTTCAGGTGAAATTCCGCCATGTGGCTTCGGTCACGAAGCCGGTGCAGGTGACCCATGCCGGAGATGGTTCAGGGCGGCTGTTCATCGTGTCCCATGAGGGGAAGGTCCTGATTCACAAGGACGGGGGCTTGCTGGCGAATGCGTTCCTGGACATCACGGCCCGTGTTGTGGCGGGCAACGAGCGCGGGCTCTTCAGCATCGCCTTTCCGCCGGGATACGCTTCCAAGCGATATTTCTACATTTCCTACTCGCGCAAATCCGACAATGCGGTGGTGCTGTCGCGCTTCCATGTTCCCAGTGCGACTCCGGACAGCGCCAATGCGGCCAGCGAGCAGGTGTTGCTGGCCGTGCCGCATTCAAACGATCAACATCTGGGCGGTCAGACCGCCTTCGGTCCGGATGGATACCTTTACTGGAGTCTCGGGGATGGGGGACCGCAGGGAGATCCTTCCAACAACTCCCAGAACCCGGAGCTTCTGCTAGGGAAGCTGCTGAGGATCGATACCGAAAGCGGCCAGGCGCCTTATGCGATCCCATCCAGCAACCCGTTCGTGAACTCGGCGGGATACCGTGCGGAAATCATGGCGCTGGGATTGCGGAATCCATGGCGTTTTTCCTTCGACCGGCAGACCGGTGACCTCTATCTGGCAGATGTCGGGCAATACCAACGGGAAGAGGTGAACATCATTCCGGCCGGTTCCGCCGGAGGGCAGAATTTCGGCTGGCGCATTATGGAAGGAAGCCATCCCTACATCGTGCCGCCGGGTTTCAATACCGCCACGCTCACGCGACCGGCCTTCGACTATTCGCATCACGAGGGCACATCGATCACGGGTGGTTTTATCTATCGGGGACCACCGTCCCGTCTTTCCGGGCTGTATGTTTTCGCGGATTTCGGTGCGCGGACCCTGATGGTGGCCGAGCGCACCGGGGAAACCTGGGTGTCGCGGATCGTGGAGCATTCCAATCGAGCGATCTGTGGATTTGGAGAAGACGAGGAGGGCCGTCTCTATGCCGCCGACTACAATGGCAGTGTGGTGGAGGTGCAGGAGGACTTGAGTGTCCGTCCTCCGGCAGTTTCACCCGGCGAAGGCTGGTTCACGAATGCCATCACCATTTACGCCAGCACCGGCACTCCGGATTCGTCGGTCCATTATACCACGGACGGTTCGGAGCCGACTACGGAGTCCCCGATCTTCCCGCCCGCAGGGTTGCCGGTGGACGGGACCACGTCTCTGCGAGTGAAAGCGTTCCATGCGTCGCTGCCACCAAGTTCCACGGTCTCGGGAACTTATGCCTTTTCCGTTTCCCCATTGGATTTCGCCACGTTATCGGGGCCGGTTATGCCGGAATCGGGAAAGTCGGTAAAGATCGTCACCTCCACGGCTGACACGGTCATCCGCTACACCGTGGACGGATCGGTTCCGGACGCGACGTCCGCCGTCTATACCGGCGCCATTCATTTTCCGACCGGACCCGCCACCCTGCGGGCGATCGGCTACAAGCCCGGCTATCTGACCAGTCGTGTCATCAGCGAGACATGGATCCGGCCGACCCTGCCCACCCCCACACTCGGTCAAGTGAACAATGTCTTTATCACCGGGAAAGGAGACATTCATTACACCCTGGATGGCTCCGAACCCACGGAACTTTCGCCACGATTCGCACAGCAGTTCGCGGTGACCGAACCCACCTTGCTGAGGGCTCGGAGCTTCCGCTATGGCTACTATCCGAGCCCGGAGGCGTCCACCACCCTTTATCTCAGGTATGGCGAAAGCGGAAGCGGGACGATAGGTTCTGGATCAGGCACCGCCGGCTATGCGAATTCCCCGCTCTTTTACGAGGCCCGCTACAAGTCCCCGGAAGGAATCTGCATGAACGGTGCCGCCGGCTATCTGGTATCTGATACCGGCAACCACGCCATCCGGCAGGCGGCGGTTTTCGGAGCGGTCGGCACCTTGGCCGGCAATGGAACCCCGGGGTATGTCAATGCCACCGGCACCGCCGCCCGCTTCAGATTTCCGCGGGGAATCTGCCGCGATACCGCAGGGAACGTCTATGTCGCGGATGACGGCAACCATGTCATCCGCAAGATCGACACCAAAGGCAAAGTCACGACCTACGCTGGAAGCGGTCTATCAGGAACGACCAACGGATCGCGGAACAAGGCGAGGTTTTTGGATATCCAGGGACTGGCAATGGATGCGGCTGGAAACCTGTTTGTGGGCAGCCTGGGAATTATCCGCAAGGTCACCCCATCGGGCAAGGTCAGCAATTTCGCCACCCTGCCTAACCCGGGAAGGGTGAACGTGACGATCACCTCGACCGGACGGATGTTCGCCACGGACTCTTCCCACAAGCTTTATGAAATCATGCCGAGAGGAACCGTGAAAATGTATGCCGGAGGAATCGCCGGATACTCGGATGGACAGCGCGGCATTGCCCGTTTTCAAACGCTCAAGGGCTTGAGTTCCGACCTTTTCGGCGCTCTCTACGTCTGCGACGGCCACATGATACGTCAGATCCGGCCGGACGGCCGGGTCATTACCAATTACGGTTACACGGAGGGGAACGGGCTCGCCAACCTTTCAAGCCCGCACGGTCTGGCTGTCGGTAGCGACGGCATGGTTTGGATCGCCGACACAGGAAACCACCGCGTCCGTCGCTACCTTTCCGAGGACTGGGACCGGGATGGCATTCCGGACGCGAAAGAAGGGGGGACCACTCCTTTCGTCATCGGTGCCAATGACCGGGAGATTGATTCCGACAACGATGGGCAATCCAACTGGCTGGAATATATCGGTGGCAGTGATCCCCGCAGCGGTGCTTCGCGTTTTGAAGTCAAGGTGGTGTCGAATCCACAAAGCCCGTCTGTCGAAATCCAGTGGATGGCCGCCACGAACAGGTCCTATAAACTCGAATACACCGAAGATCTGATAAAGTGGATACAGGTCGGTTCCACCCGGCTGGGCCATGGTGGACTCATGTCGGCAATCCACGAGAAGGGGCAAGCGAAGCAACGTTTCTACCGGGTCACCGCTCTATGAACCCCATTGCCGCGTCTCGCGGCAATGGGCCCGGGAGGCCTCCGACAGAAGGCATATCAGATGGGGGCAAGGCTCAGGGGCTGACATTCATGCGGGGGGCTCCACGGCTTCCGTTAGCGGCGTCTGGCGTTGATGACGATCTTGTGTTTGGCGGCGTTGCCGGAGAAACGGAAGCCCTTGTCGGTTTCGGTGACGGCTCCGAACAGCCGCCCGTCGGTCCCGCTTCCGGAAATGATGAGGTTTCCGGAGCTGCTTTTCCATGACCCCGAGTATGAGGACAGGACGTGCATGCCATACTGGACCGTCTTGCAGGAAAATTTCCCGTCCTTCTTGAAGAGGTAGGTCGCGGTGATGCCGGGCGACTCGGCGTGTTCCACGAGGCGGATCGCGCCATCGGAGATTTTGGAGCCTTTGAGAACGACGGAGAACGTTTTTCCGCGTCCGTTGACCGTTTCCTCATGATGGCCCGCCCAATTGCCCAGCAGATCCTTGGGAGCGAGGGCGAAGGCTTGCGATGCGGATAACAGGAGCGCGGCGATGCATGGGATTTTCGACATGCGGGCACGCTATCTGGCAGGGTTTCCGGGTCAATCACTTCTCCCGGTGGGAATGCAAGGCCGACCGCATGCCCGGTTCTCGATCTTGAGGTGCAGGGGATGGGACTTTGTTGAGACGCCCCGTCAGGTCTGCGGTGGTGGTTTCGGCACCTGCGATCCGCTCAGTTGCTGCTCGGTCGTTGTCAGAAATGATTCCAACGCGCTTTCGGCGTCGATCCCCATCCGCCCGGCGAGCACGATCAGCCACCAGAGGCACTCGCCCAGCTTGTGCTCCAAGTCATGAGCTTGCCCGTTTTCCAGCGGCCAGCGCTCCTGATAGGCCATCGTGAGCCGGCCGACGAGCGCGGCGTCCGTTAGGAAGGCCAGGGCATCCTCGCCGGTGGTCCATTCGCTGCCGTGGTGTTGGAGTTCGAGACGATGATAGGCTTCCCGGATATTCCGCGACCTCGAGACCGCTTCGCTGAAAGGCATGTTTTTCATGGGATCGATGGAGTGCCTCTGCGGCGGGATGGAAGTTTGGATTCAGTTCGGCGGCGGATCGCCGTCGGGTGGCTCGGCTTGCCCGGCCGGGTGTTTCTCCGCCACACGCTCCAGGTTCAGCAAGCGCACGAGGGCATCAATGCGTCGATTCGTTTCCATGTGGAATCGAAACAGCAATGCGAATGGGATCACGATGAGGGTGATCGGGTTAAGTGCGAACTTTGGAAACCAAATCACACCCGCAATCCCCAACACGCTTGCAACGATCGGAACCACAATCGAACGTTTTCGTCCGCTGGCTAGATCGCAAAGGTCACGTCTGGTGCGCTCGGAATCAAGGTGGACCCTTGCATAGGCATCCAGTTGTTCATCGCTCAGGCGGGCAACTTCTTCCTTGGTGAGATTGAGTGGCATGTGAAAATTCTTGCAGAACGTGGCAGTTCGTTTGGTGGGAAACTGAGTGAGATCAGCGGATCTGGCGAGGGGATTCTGTTGGGGAGGGCATGGTGCTGCTTCTTGAATTCACAGCCTTCATGGGATCGTCAGTCCACGCAGTAATCTTCGAGATGGGATAGCACATACTCCCCAACCAAGACGTACAAACTTTTTCTCTGTTGATAGAATGCATCATCGATCGGTTCGACTTCGGGAATGCGTTCGGTGTCGTCAGTCGGGGCATCGTAATAAAATCTACGGGCCTCGCTGAATAGCTTCAGGAACTGATCTGCTCCGATGAAACGCAAATCAGCCTCGGTCTCGTCATCAAACTCGCCCTGGCCATGGGAGAAGAACTGTTCGTGACCTCCGTTATCAACCTCCGCTTGCAGCCAAAGAATCGTGTAAATGAGTCTCCATTTTTGGGGCAAAGCATGGAGTCTAAGGCAGGTTAAGTCCCAGTCCGCGCCACCGCGTTCCACTGTCGAAAGCACCCAGCCATAGAATGAATCAGATACCTTGTCGGGCGCCAAATCGGAGATCCAGCTACGCGGAATAAGTGGCAAGCCCATTTCAGATACAGGTGCTGTGGGGGCAATGCCATGCACTTCAGTCGTGCCGTTCGCTTTGTCGAGTTCCGCGAAGGCATCCACGTCTTGACTCTGCAAACGGGATACCAATTCCCATGCGTCTAGAACTGGGGAGCCCGTGCTCGGAATTTCGACTTTGCGTGATTTTGGCATTTGGGTCGTAGCTGCGGTTTTCAGCAGAAATTCGAGGATTGTTCCATCTCGGTCATCCGGTGGGATGCTTTGTTCTGCTTCTTTCTTTCAAGAAGGTAAGCGCTTCATCGGAAAAGAAGGCTTTCGGAAGGATCAACAATGGCAGCTTTCCATTCATAAGGACCACGAAATCTTTCGTCTCTTCAATTCTCTCGATCTTCTCCCATTGATGGCGGCGAGTCCCGGTCGACGACTCATACTCAATCAGTGACTCATCGAGCGAAATCTCAACCTTGGGATTCTCCATCAGTTTTAGACCCGCTCGCGCTTGCGCGATAATTTGGAAATACACCTTCACCCACGTGATGATTAGGAAGAGGAATGTCGCGGTGAAGAAGCCGACGAACCACGGCTTATACGGTGAATCCAAGGCGATCATGACGAGCAAGGCAGCAAAAACAACCAGCATGCCACCTATGCGCGGACGTAACAGGACATGCCAATAATACTGCTTCACAGAATCTTCCTGGATCCTGGCCGTGACATCGTATGTAGCGGTGAACTTCATTTTTTGCAGAACACTGTAGTTCGTTCCATCGGAAGCTGAGCGGTATCACCGGATGTGGCGAGGGGATTCTGTTGGGGAATCCGGGGATGGGCTGGCGGGCAATGGGGTGGAATCTAAGCAAGATTCCTCCGACTTTTCCGGCACGCCCTCCGGGGTGCGAATTCAAGAGAATCATTTTCCCCGGGTGGTCGTCGCTATCGCTCCTCGACCCGGGGCTCAGTTCTTGAATCCCTCCGGGATGAAGACGCGGGGAGCGACCGAATCCGATCTGGATTCCGATGCTTCAAGACATCGGCCGATGATGGGTCGATTCATTCGCTTTCCAATCGCCAGACCGTTGCGGAGAACGGTCCTTGCCATGATCAGGCACGCTCTCTCTGAGGCGTTGTGGAAAAATCGCAGGAAATGCCGATGAAGACCGATTCTCGCGCAGGGACGCAGAGGCGCGGAGATGGTTTCCTTGCCAATCCTTCAATTTCCGGGCACCCGGTTTCTTCAAATCCCTGCGCCTCGGCGGCTCTGCGCGAGAGTCCGGGAATTTACCATTTTTCAAGCCAGCGTCTCAGGGTTTGAGGCGGATGTGGCGCTTGGTTTCCGGGGTGAGCGGCGTGTTGTCGCGGACGGTGAGAGTGGTGGCGGTATCGCGAAGGACGGTGGTGTGGTTCGCGCCGCTGGACCAGGCGACGAGATCCGAAGAGACCTGGATGTCGCGCAGCTGGACGGTGGTGCCGGGTGTGCGGGTGATGGTGAGGGTGCGGTATTTGAGGCCGTCGATAACGGCGATTCCTTTGGCGACCGGGGAATCGGTGGGCGCGGCGAGCGGGGCGCTGGCTTTGGCGCGTTGGGACTTTTTACCGTTCTTGCCGATGGGGGTGAGCTTGTAGACGCCCTTGCCGGTGAGGACGATGTCGAAGGGCTTTTCGTTCGCGTCGGTGCTGAGGATCTGGAGGCTGCCCCAGCGGATGCCGATGTCGGTGGGCTTGAAAGTGACGGTGACGCTGGTGCTAGCTCCGGGTGCGAGGGTGTCGGTCTTGAGGGCGGTGACGATGAAGTCAGCGGGGTTGATGCCTTTTTTGGCGAGTGAAAGCCGGGCGAGCGGGGCGGATCCGATGTTGGAGATAACGAAGGTCCTGCTTTCGCCACGGGTGGCGATTTCGGCGGGGCCATGATTGATGAAGGAGCCGCCGTCCTTGAGGTCTTTGTCGGCGAGCTCGACTTTGATTTCAGGTGCGGCCACGCCTTTGCCAAGGAGAGCAAGACTGAGCGGAGAGCCGGGGGCATTGCTGTGGATGGCCAGCGAGGCGGAACGGGTGCCGGTGGCACCGGGCTTGAAGGCGATGGTGAAGGTGGTGGAAGCGCCGGGGGCAACGGTGGCGGAACCGGACTGGACGAGGGCAAAGTCGGCGGCGTGCGGGCCGTCCTTGACAATATTGATGCCAGTGAGAGGGGCGGAGCCGGTGTTCACGATGGTGAAGGAGCGGATCCGCGGGGCGGCGATGAGGTCGAGATTTCCGAAATTCTCGGTGGCGGTGCCGCCTGCGAGGCTGGTGCCGGCGGGATTCCGGAGGTCGATGCCGGGGATGGTGGTTCCCTCGCCGGAGAGGATGATTTCAAACGGAGCGGCGGGCTGGAAACTGTTGGAAATGCGGAGTCCGGTGGTGGTGGTGCCGCCGACGGCGGGCTTGAAGGTGACCGTGAAGGTGCTGGCGGCTCCCGGCTCCAGCGAGGTGGTGTCCGGAGTGCCGATGAGGAAGGCGGAGGCCGTCCCGCCGAAGGTGGAAACCCTGAGGCCGGGGAGAGCGGCGGTGCCGGTGTTCCGGATGACGAAGGTCTGCGGACTGCCGGTGGCTCCGACGATGACACTGCCGGCGATGGGGGCAACCGTGCCGGGCTGCAGCCGCGAGCCCTCGGCATTTTCCAAAGCCATGACGGGGAAGGCGATGCCGGTGCCGGTGAGGGCGATGTTGAACGGGCCGGTGTGGGAATCGTTGCTGGCGAGGTGGAGCACGGCGGATCTGGGTCCGGCGGCGGAAGGCTTGAAGGAAATGCGGAAGGTGGTCTCGGCTCCGGGAGCGAGCGGGGAGGCATCGAGCGCGCTGATGGAGAAGTCGGGACCGAAGATTCCGTTAGCGACGGCGGTTAGGTTGGTGAGGTGGGCGGTGCCCTGGTTGCGGATGGTGATCGGTTCGGATGCGGAGACGGATCCGAGATCGACATTGCCGAAGTGGATCGCTTCGCCACCGGTGGCGAGCGGCTGACCGCTGCGGAAGAGGGCGATGCGCGGAACGGCGACGGCGTTGCCTGATAGAACGAGGTTGAAGGGATTGGTGTCCGGATCGTTGCTGGCGATGTGCAGGGTGGCGGTGCGGTTGCCGGGTGCGGTGGGCTTGAAGGTGAGCATGAAGGTGGTGCTGGCTCCGGGTGCGAGGCTGGTCGCGGCGGTGGACTCCAGGAGGAAGTCGCCGGCGTGCGCGCCATCCACGGCGAGGCCAAGTCCGGTTAGGGCTGCGGTGCCGGGATTGGCGATGGTGAAGGTCCTAACGGAGCTGGTGGATCCGATTTCCACATCCCCGAAACCGGCGGAAGCGGGGCTGCCAGGGAATGGATTGCCGGTGCCGGACGCGACGCTGATGTCGGGGATGGCGATGCCGGTGCCGGTGAGGGCGATGTCGAAGGGGTTTTCATCCGCATCGTTGCTGGCGATGCTGATAGAGGCGTTGCGTGCGCCCGCGGCCGTTGGCTTGAAGAACACCCTGAAGGTGGTGCTGGCCCCCGGTGCGAGAGAGGTGACGGCCGGGCCTTCGAAGGTGAAATCCGACGCTTGGGCGCCGTTGAGGACGATGGCGAGATTGGTCAGGGCGGCGTTGCCGCTGTTGCGGAGGGTGAAGGTTTCCGCAGCGGAGGTGGTGCCGAGAGTGATGCCGCTGAAAACGACGCTGGCGGCGGCGTCGGTGAGGGCGGTGCCGTTGGCGCGTTCGATGGCGATCTCGGGAAAGGCGACGCTGTTGCCGGTGAGGGCGATGTCGAAAGGATTTTCATCCGCATCGTTGCTGGTGATGCGCAGGGACGCGTTGCGGGTTCCCGCGACGGTGGGCACGAAGAAGACGTTGAGGGTGACGCTCGCGCCGGGTGCGAGGGAATTCATGGCGGGGCCGTCGAAGGTGAAATCGGCCGCGCTTGCGCCGTCGAGGGCGACGGCGAGATTCGTGAGAGTGGCGGTCCCGAGATTGCGGAGGGTGAGGGTTTCCGCAGCGGACGAGGTGCCGAGGCTGGTGGCGCTGAAGACCAGGGAGGCGGAGGCGTCGGTGAGGCCGGTGCCGTTGGCGCGCTCAATGGCGATCTCGGGAAGGAGGGCGATGCCGGTGCCGGTGAGGGCGATGTCGAAGGGGCTTTCATCCGCGTCGCTGCTGGCGATGTGGAGGGTGGCGGTGCGGGCTCCCGAGGCGCTCGGGGCGAAGAAGAGGCTGAGGGTGGCGCTCGCACCGGGAGCGAGGGAGTCCACGGCCGGACCGTCGAGGATGAAGTCCGCCGCGTTTGCACCGTCGAGGGTGATGACGAGGTCGGTGAGGGGGGCGGTGCCGAGGTTTCGGAGAACGAGGGTTTCCGCCGCGGAGGTCGAGCCGATCTGGAGGCCGCTGAAATCGACGGTGTCTGCGGCATCGGTGACGTTGCCGCTGTCGGACCGCTCGACGGCGATCTCGGGGAAGGTGATGCCGTTTCCAGTGAGGGCGATCAGTAAGGGATTTTCATCCGCGTCGTTGCTGGCGATTTGAATCGTGGCGGTGCGGCTGCCGGAGGCACCCGGGTGGAAGGCGATCTGGAAGGTGGTGCTGGCACCGGGGGCGAGGGTGGTGACCGTCGGGGATCCGAGAATGAAATCGGAGGCGTTGGTTCCGCTGGTGCTGACGACGATGCCGGTGAGGTTGGTATTGCCGGTGTTGCGGATGGTGAAGATTTCCGGTGTGCCGGTAGTGCCGGTGAGGGTGTTGATGAAATTGACCGTGGAACCGTCATCGGTGAGGTCGCCAGTTAGGGAGTGTTCGATGGCGATTTCCGGCTGGTCGATTCCGAGTCCGTTGCCGGCGAGTGCGATTTCGAATGGGTTTTCATCCGCATCATTGCTGGAAATATGGAGGTAGGCGACTTTGTCACCCGCGGATGACGGGCGGAAGGTGGCGGTAAGGGTGGTGCTCGCACCGGCGGCGAGGGAGGTGACGGTGTTAGGAGCCACGGCAGTCGCCGGGGGGGCGACGCGCACGTTGTCGAGATAGAGATCAATCGCGGCGGTGGACGTGGAATGGTCGGAGAAACTCAGCGTGGTGGTGGTGGAGTTCGCAACGAAGGTGTGGGTGCGTGAAGTCCAGCGGGTGACGCTGTCTCCCGTGCCGGAGACCGTCACGGTCTGGGAGAGTAGGTTGCCGGAACCGGTGACGGTGGTCAGGATGGATTGAGTGTTGGTATTGGAGGCGAGAACGCCGACGTCGAAACTGAGCGTGTAGGTGACTCCGGGCGTGGTGGCGAAGGTTTGCATGAGCACGCCATTGGGTTCGGTATTGGAATAGTTGAACTCCGCGAGGTGAGTCCCATCCGTGGCGTGGGCGTTGGTGCTGACCCGGAGATTTCCGGATTGGCTCCACGAGGTGAAGGCTCCTTCGAAGCTGCCGTTGTTCGTGGCGAGAAGGGTGAGCGGGAGATCGGTGGCGATGGAGAAATTTGACTGGTCCACTCCATCGATGGAGACGGAGAGATTTGAGAGGTCCGAGGTGCCGAGATTCCGGATGACGAAAGATTGAGGAGCGCTGGTGGAGCCTTGGGCCACGCTTCCAAACCAGCCGGTGCTTTGGCCATCGGTTAACTCGGTGGAGGGGGATTGGACGATGGAAATTTCCGGAACCACGGGGGCCACGATGAACTCGGAAACCTCGTCGGACAGCGGGCCATCCAGTGCGGAGCTGTTATAGGCTTGAACTGCGAAATAATAGGTTTGCCCGGTCTCAAGGCCGGTGATCGAGGTGGTGGTGGTGTTCCAACTGACGGTCTGGCTCTGGATCAGGGAACCGCTGGTCGTGCCGTATTTGATGCGGTAGCCGGAGATGTTGTTTTCCGGATTGCCAGTCCACGCAAGTTTGACGATCCCGTTGAATTCCGATGCGGACGCGATCCCGGCAAACGACAAGACTGCGAAGAGCAGCCGCAGCGCGGGAGAGGTTGGTATTTGATTACGAAAAGTCAGGCACATCAGGGAATGCACAAACGGGCGGTAGGTTTTTGATCCGACCGGCATTCCGAAACCAACAACCGCGGGGGCTGCAAAGTTTTTTGAAAGAAATGGCCGACCGTGGCGGGAGCGGGCGAAACATTCCCGCTGGATCACGTTTGGCAATTAAAAATTCGCGGTTTGCAAAATTTGCATAAGTCGTTGATTTTTCGTGATTTCTAACGATATTCGGCCTTCGGATCGTGTAAATCCTTGCTGTTCAGTGAAGATGCCCCCGGCGGGCGTGGATTTTTACGAAAGTTCCATAAGCCCTGAGCGGATTTTCATTTTCATTCCGGTTGCGATCGGGCGGCGACTGTTCATGGTTTCCGGGATGGGCATGCCGATGGATCTTATGGGGCGCGGACTGCGCGATTTGCGGATTTCGGTAACGGACCGGTGCAACTTCCGCTGCCGTTACTGCATGCCGGTGGAGGTTTTCGGGGCAGGCTACGCGTTCATGCCGCGCGAGGAATTGCTGACATTTGAGGAAATCGTCAGCCTGACCCGGGCCTTGGTGCCGCTCGGGATCGAGAAAATCCGGCTGACGGGGGGCGAGCCACTGTTGCGCCGCGGGCTGGAGGATCTGGTCGCGATGCTGGCGTCCGTGGAGGGCGTAAAGGACATTGCCATCACGACGAACGGTGTTTTGCTGGCTCATCATGCCGAAGCGCTCGCGCTCGCAGGCTTGAGCCGGGTGACTGTGAGCCTCGATGCGATGGATGGCGAAATTTTCGCGAAAATGAACGGCGTCGGCGCGAAGGTGGAACGGGTGCTCGCGGGCATCAGCTCGGCCCAGGCGTTCGGCCTGCCGGTGAAGGTGAACTCGGTGATCCAGCGCGGCGTGAACGAAGGTGAGATCCTGCCGCTGGCCCGCTGGGCGAAATCCACCGGAGTGGATCTGCGCTACATCGAATACATGGACGTGGGCGAAACGAATGGCTGGAAGCTCGATGAGGTGGTTTCGGGAGATGAGATCCTGGAAATTCTATCAAGTGAGTTCGACCTTGTTCCAAGGGATGCCGCATATCGCGGAGAGGTCGCGGTTCATTGGAAGCACTCGGACGGGGCGGGGGAGATCGGCACGATCCGGTCGGTGACGAAACCGTTTTGCAAGGATTGCCAGCGACTGAGACTATCAGCGGACGGGAAAATTTTTACCTGTCTGTTCGCCGCAGACGGCCACGACCTGCGCGGGATCTTGCGCAGCGGCATGAGTCCGGAAATCCTCGCGGAAACGGTGCGCTCGATTTGGACGGCACGCTCGGATCGCTACTCGGAAGAGCGCGGGCAAGTGGACCGGCCACGCGCGGAGATGAGTTATCTCGGCGGTTAGACCGGTCATTCAACAGCTTGGCGCAGGCGATAGTCCCTCGGTGAAAATCCCGTCACCTTGCGGAACTGGCGGGTGAAATAGTTGCTGTCGTTGAACCCGACATCGAAGGCGATTTCCGTGACGCGGCGGTCGGTGTTGCGCAGCAGGCGGCAGGCGCGGTTGATCCGCTGGCCGATGACCCACGCGAGCGGCGACGTGCCGGTGGCTGATAGAAATACCCGCAGAAAGCTGCGTTGTGACATGTTCGCGATATTGGCCAATTCCTCCAGATTCACCTCGCGGTGGATGTTGCGCTCCAGATGCGAAAGCGCCTCGCCGATCCGTAGCAGCGCCTTGCCGTCCGGCGAAGGACTGCTGCCGTAGCTGCGCGACAACTGCCCGATGATCTGCATGAATGTGGCCGTGGCCATGAAGCCGAAGCCGGGCTCGCGCGCCTTCAACTCGGTCTCCAACCGGTCCACCAACTCGGTGATCTGCGCCATTTCCTTTCCCGTCAAATGCAGCCTGCCCTTCGTCGGCTGGCGGTTTCTCCGCGACGGCTCCAGCGTGAAAAGCGCATGATAACCCGCCACGGAAGGCAGATCCAGCAGGCCCATCTGGAGTTGGCTCGGCTGATAGAGAATATTCACCAGGCGCAGATCCTCCAGATCGCGGTATTCGTGTTCACGCGGACCGGCGATTACAAAGACATCGCCCGCCGTCATTTCCCACGACTCTTGGCCGCTGACATGCAGGCACCGCCCGCCGGTCACGATGACCAGCTCGGCGAACTCATGCGCGTGCGGTTCGAAAAGCTCTTGAGGCTCCCGCCGCTCCACGCTGATCGGGAAGCCGTCGGGATGAAACCAGTCGTCGATTTTAAGGATGCGATTCACTGGCGGGATCGTGCTTGTTTTTGGCCAAACAGTGGAGGTTTTTATCTGGAAATCCGCATAGGCTGCTCCGCCTGAATTGAAAACCCACGATATGGCATCATCTTCCGAATCCGTCGCCCAGACTTACACTCTCGCCAAATCCCGCTACGCCGACCTCGGAGTGGACACCGATGCCGCGATGGCCAAGCTCGCAGGGATCCCGATCTCGCTGCACTGCTGGCAAGGCGATGATGTCGGCGGATTTGAAAACACCGGTGAAGGCCTCAGTGGCGGAATCGCCGTCACCGGAAATTATCCCGGCAAGGCCCGCACGCCGGAGGAACTCCGCGCCGACCTTGACAAGGCGCTTTCGCTCATCCCCGGCAAACACCGTCTCAACCTCCACGCCTTCTACGGCGAGTTCGGCGGGAAAAAGGTCGATCGCAACGAGATCCAGCCAGAGCATTTCCAAAACTGGATCGACTGGGCGAAGTCTAACGGCATGGGCATGGATTTCAATCCCACCTGCTTCGCCCACCCGATGGCGGCCGATGGATTCACCCTTTCCCATCCGAAAAAATCCGTCCGTGATTTCTGGGTTGAGCACTGCATCGCCTCTCGCGAAATCGGTGCCGCCATGGGCAAGGCGCTCGGCTCGCCGACCGTCACCAACTTCTGGATTCCCGATGGCTACAAGGACACGCCGGTGGACCGCCTCGCTCCCCGCCAGCGCCTATCAGAATCGCTTGACCGGATCTTCACAAAACAGATCGACCCGCAATTCCATCTCGACGCGGTGGAGTGCAAGCTCTTCGGCATCGGCAGCGAGAGCTATGTCGTCGGTTCGCACGAGTTCTACATGGGCTATGCGATCAAGAATCAAAAACTGCTCTGCCTCGATGCCGGCCATTTCCACCCGACCGAAGGCATCGCCGACAAGCTCAGCTCCGTCCTGATGTACGTGCCGGAAGTCCTCCTGCACGTCAGCCGCGGCGTCCGTTGGGACAGCGACCACGTCGTCACCCTCGATGACGCGCTTCAATCCATCGCCGCCGAACTCGTCCGCAACAACCTGCTCGCCCGCACCCACATCGGGCTCGATTTCTTTGACGCCAGCATCAACCGCGTCGCCGCCTGGACCATCGGCACCCGCAACACGCTCAAGGCGCTGCTCATGGCCCTCCTCGAACCGCCCGCCCTGCGGGATGTCGAGAAATCCGGCGACTACACCTCACGCCTTGCCCTGATGGAGGAAACGAAGAGCCTGCCATGGGGAGCTGTTTGGGACGCCTATTGTGAAAAGCAAAACGTCCCGGTCGGCACCGCCTGGCTGGACGAGGTGAAGGGTTACGAAAATGCTGTGTTGAGCAAGCGCGCCTGATAAAACGTCTCCAACCCGCGAGTCCATCGGTTTGAAACCCATCCTAAAACTCACTGATATCAAAAAATCCTTCGGTGCCGTCCGCGCGCTGAAGGGCGTCTCGTTCGAACTTTTTCCCGGAGAAGTCCATGCCTTGTTAGGTGAGAATGGCGCGGGAAAATCCACGCTCATCAAGGTCATCACCGGAGCCCACCAACCCGACGGCGGCACACTGGCGGTCGCCGGGGTGGAGGTTTCCCATCTCGATCCTTCGAAGGCCCGCGAGATGGGGATCGCCTGCATCTATCAGCAGCCCGCGCTTTTTCCGGATCTCACGGTGGCGGAGAACATCGGACTCCGCCTGAAGAAGACCAGCTTGCTCCACCGCGTCCGCTGGGCGAACCAGCGCACGCAGGCGGTCGAACTGCTCCACCGCATCGGCGCGGAGATTTCACCGGATGCCGAAGTCCGCTCGCTCTCGATGCCGGAACAGCAGCTTGTCGAAATCGCCTGCGCGCTGGGCTCAGGTGCGGACATCGTCATCATGGACGAGCCGACCGCCTCGCTCACGCAGAAGGAGCAGCATCTTCTTTTCAAAGTCGTCCGCGACCTGCGTTCCAGCGGTGTGGGTGTGGTTTACATTTCCCACCGGCTTGAGGAAATCTTCGCCCTTGCCGACCGCGTTACGGTCCTGCGCGATGGCGAAAGCGTGGGCACCAACCAAGTGGACACTCTAACCGAGTCGCAGATGATCAAGCTGATGGTCGGTCGCGAGGTCTCGTCGATCTATCCGTCCTCCGAAGGCGAGCCCGGCAAGGTCGTCCTGTCGTTGAAGAATCTCGGCTGCTCCGCCAGCGGCGTGAGCGGCGTGACGCTGGACGTCAGGGCAGGGGAGATCGTTGGCATGGCCGGATTGGTCGGCGCGGGCCGCACGGAGCTGGCGCGGATTCTCTTCGGAATTACCCCGTCGGATAGTGGTGAGATTTCCCTGAATGGTGAGAAAATCTCCATCAGCAGCCCTCGCGAGGCCATCGCCCGCGGCATCGCCTACGTGCCGGAGGACCGGCGCCGCCACGGAGTCATTCTGGAAATGCCCATCGCCCACAACATGACGATGGCGATCCATCCGAAGTTTTTCCCCGGATCGATCCTGCGGTTCAATGCGGAGAGTCTGTTAGCCAAGGACTTCATTCGTGATCTCGGCATCAAGGCTTACGGACCGGACGCTCCCGGCGGCAGCTTGAGCGGTGGCAACCAGCAGAAAGTCAGCGTCGCCCGTTGGCTTGCGACGAAGCCAAAACTGCTAATCCTCGATGAGCCGACCCAAGGCGTCGATGTGGGTGCGAAGAGCGAGATCCACAAGATCATCCGCGGCCTCGCCAAGGAAGGTCTCGCCGTCCTGATGATTTCCAGCGACCTTCCCGAAGTGCTCGGCATGAGCGACCGCGTGGCTGTCATGCGCGGCGGAAAATTGGTGGAACTGATCGATCAGGAACACGCGGATGCGCAGACGGTGATGGCCGCCGCGCTCGGAACCAACGGAAAGGACGCCGCCTGATGAACAAGTATTTCCGTGAACTCACCGTCGCTGCGGCGCTTGGCCTGTTGATGTTAGGATTGCTGGCTTTCGCCCCGCACTTCTTCCAGTTCCAGCCGTTCATTTCCCGCCTCACCTCGCAGATGCCCGCGCTGGTGGCGGCCATCGGGATCGCGCTGGTCATTATCTCACGGCAGATCGATATTTCCATCGGCTCGCAATTCTCGATGTGTGCGATCATCGCGGGCGTCACCGCCGCATCCGGGTTGCCGTTAGGGTTGTCGATCGCCGCCGCACTCGGAGCCGGTGCCTTGATGGGCGCGCTCAATGGAGTGCTCATCGCGTATCTCGGATTGCCGAGCATCGTCGTGACACTTGCGACGATGGTGACCTGGCAAGAAGCGCTCCGTCTCTGGCAGCAAGGCCGTTTGCTCAATCTCCCCGCCGGCATCCAATGGTTCGGTCTCAGCCAGCCCGCCGGACAAACGGTCGTGATTTCTCTCGCCTTCATCCTCCTGATCGGTGCGGCATGGGCGATGAAAAATCTCTCCGGCGGCCGCTTCATCTACGCCACCGGCACCGATGCCGAAGCGGCGCGTCTCGCCGGCATCGACCCGAAGCGAACCACCTTCGGCGTCTTCGTGCTGATGGGAGTGCTCGCCGGACTCGCCGCCGTGTTGAACCTCGTCCAATCCCCGCAAGTCCAGCCGAACTGCGGCGACGGCCTCGAACTCAAGACCATCGCCGCAGCCGTCGTCGGAGGCGTCGCCATCAGCGGTGGCCGCGGAACCTTGTGGGGCGTCCTTTTGGGAATGCTGCTGCTCGCCAATGTCAATCCGGCCCTCACCCATTTCCACCAGCCTCCGTATTGGGAAAAGGCCATCCAGGGCCTCGTCATCCTGCTGGCCGTCGTCGCCGATGGGCTCCGCAGCCGGAAAGCCAAACTCTAACCGACCGAACGCATGTCAAGCCCAGGGTCATTTTCCATCAAGTCATTGCTCGCCCGTCATGAGACGGTGCTCGTGCTCGTAATCCTCATCGAGGTGATCCTGTTCCAGATGCTCGGGCGGAATTTTCTCACCGATAGGAATTTCTCCAACGTCTTCCGCCACTCGGTGGAAATCGGTCTGCTCGCCGTAGCCATGACTCCGGTGATCCTGACCGGCGGCATCGATCTATCTGTCGGTTCGATGATGGGCCTCTGCGCGGTCCTGTTCGGCATGATGGTCAACGTCCTCGGCATGGATCCCTGGCTGGCGGGACTGGCGGCGATCACTTGTGGCGCTTTGGGTGGTGGCATCAATGCCTTGCTCATCACCCGGCTCAATCTCCCGCCGCTGATTGTCACGCTCGGCACTTTCTCGCTGTTCCGTGGCCTCGCGGAAGCGCTCACCAAGGGCTCGGAATCCTACTCGGGATTTTCTCCATCCTTCCTCGCCCTCGGCAATACTAACATCGCAGGACTTCCCGCCCAGATATGGGTGTTTTTCGCCGTCGCCGCAGGGATCTGGTTTCTCGTCCACCGCACGACCTTCGGTCGCTCGTTCCGCGCCATCGGTTATGCACCGGAAGGCGCGCGTTATGCCGGCATCCCTGTTGCTAGAAATACCAGCCTCGCCTACATCATCGCCGGGGCCGTCGCCGGACTGGCCGCGGTTATTCTAGTCGCCCGTCTGGGTGAAGCCCGCGCGAATGCGGGGATCGGCTACGAACTTCTCGCCATCACCGCAGTCGTGCTCGGCGGCGTCAGTATTTTCGGCGGATCCGGCACCATGGCGGGAACGATTCTCGGGTGGATTGCGCTCGCCATTTTGAACAACGGCCTCACCCGGATTTCCGATTACAAGATCATGGATCAAACGGTGGCTGGCGTCGCCCGTGAACTCTCGGGCCTGTTGACCGGCCTGCTGCTGCTCACCGCCCTCGCCATCGGAGCCTCGACAAAAACGCTCGCCGTCCGCCGAGCCCGCAAGCAGTCTCTTACGAAACCCACCTCAAACCCAGCAACCTCATGAAACGAAAAACCTTCATCGCCTCACTGGCCCTCTTCGCCGCTCTTCCCTTTGCTTCCTGCAGCAAATCCGACTCAAAAGGCAAACTCACCATCGCCCTGCTGCCCAAGAGCAAGGGCAACCAATACTTCGTCGTTTGCGAAAAAGGTGCCCGCACCGCTGCTGCCGAGCTCGGTGCCGAGTTGAAATTCGATGGCCCTATCAATACCGATCCCGCGAAGCAAAACGAGATTGTCGAGAATTGGATCACCGATGGCGTGGATGTCATTGTCGCTTCCTGCGAGAACAAGGATTCGATTTCCACCGCCTTGAAAAAGGCACAAGCCGCGGGCATCAAGGTCGTCACCTTCGATGCGGACGCACAGACCGATGCCCGCTCGTTCTTTGTCAACCAGGCAACTCCGCAGGGAATCGGCGACCAACTGATGGACACCGCCGCCTCGCTCACCGGCGGCGAAGGGGAGTTCGCCATCATCACCGGAACTCTAACCGCAGCCAACCTCAACGAATGGATCAAATACATCAAGCAGCAGCAGGCCGCGAAGTATCCGAACATGAAGCTGGTGGACATCAAGCCCTGCGAGGATCAGAAGGACAAAGCCCAGCAGGAAGCCACCAACCTGCTCAGCGCCTATCCGAATCTCAAGGCCATCATCGGCGTCTGCTCGCCCGCCGTTCCCGGTGCGGCCGAAGCCATCAAACAGGCAGGCAAGACGGGCGCGGTGAAATTGGTCGGTCTTGGACTTCCCAGTGAGAACCGGGCCTACGTCAAGGAAGGCGTCACCCAGGCCGTCATCCTCTGGAATGTCGAGGAACTCGGCTACCTCTCCGTCATGACGGGCGCCGCCGTCGCAAAAGGCGAACTCGCGCCCGGCGCGACCGAGTTCACCGCCGGCAAGCTCGGCAAGATGGAAGTCAAGGGCGACAACGTCATCCTCGGCAAACCCTTCGTCTTCACCAAGGAGAATATCGACCAGTTCGATTTCTAACTGTCAGTGCCACCGATCATGAAAGGTCTTCCCGGATATCTCGCCGCAGCGGTTCTCGCCACGGCACTCCCCTGCGGCGCGCTCCCGCCTAACCTTGCCGGAGTGGCTGAAAAAAGCCCGCTCACTTCGTTTGTCATCCAGCCGAAACGCATCGTCTGGAAGTCCGATCAAGGCGTCGCGAATTCCGAAAACCTTCTCAAGCCCCACAGCGGCCAGGCCGTGCTCAGCGAGCCCGTGCCGCCGCTGGTGATCAAGCCGGGCGGTGGTATTGTAATCGATTTTGGTGTGGAGATGGCCGGGTCTGTCGAGCTGTTCACGCCGATGACGGGTGGCAAGGAAATGCCATCCACGCGTGTTAGGTTCGGCGAGTCCGTCGCCGAAACCATGGTGGACATCGGCGAGCGCGGTGCGCAGAACGACCACGCGCTGCGCGACATGACGGTGAAAGTTCCCTGGCTCGGGAAAACCACCGTCGGTCCGAGCGGTTTCCGTTTTGTCCGGATCGACAACACCGACCCAAAGACCGATCTCGAACTCAGCCAGGTTCGCGCCATTCTAACCATCCGCGACATCCCTTACGTCGGTTCCTTCAAATGCTCCGATGAGCGCCTCAACAAAATCTGGCAAACCGGAGCCTACACCGTCCACCTCAACATGCAGGACTACCTGTGGGACGGCATCAAGCGCGACCGCCTCGTCTGGCTCGGCGACATGCACCCCGAAGTCAGCGTCATCGACAGCGTCTTCGGCTACAACGAGGTTGTCCCCAGGAGCCTCGACATGACTCGCGACGTCACGCCGGTCACCGCTTGGATGAACGGCATCAGCTCCTACTCGATGTGGTGGATCCTCATCCACGAGGAATGGTATCTCCATCACGGAAATCTCGACTACCTCAAACAGCAGCAGTCATATCTAACCGCGCTGCTCAAGCGCCTCACCACCTACGTCGAGGCGGACGGCCGGGAAAAACTCGATGGCACCCGTTTCCTCGACTGGCCCACCGCCGAAAACGCGGTCGCCGTCCACGAAGGTCTCCAGGCGATGATGACCCTCACCATGGAAAGCGGCGCACGGCTAACGGAAATCCTCGGTGACAAGGAAACCGCCAAACTCTGCACCGATACCGCGAAACTCCTCCGCAAACATGTCCCCGAGTCCAGCGGCCGCAAGTCTCCCGCCGCCCTCTTGTCCATCGCCGGTTTCCGTGATCCCGCCGAGGTCTCCAACAACGTCCTGAAGAAAGACGGCCCTGCCGATCTCAGCACGTTCTACGGCTTTTACGTCCTCAATGCGCTGGCGAAATCCAACGACATCGACACCGGCCTCGACTTCATCAGCCAATACTGGGGGGGCATGTTGGATCAGGGCGCAACCACCTTCTGGGAAGACTTCGATCTGGCGTGGACGAAGAACGCCGGGCCCATCGACCAGCCCGTCGCCCCTGGCAAAAAGGATCTCCACGGCGATTTTGGTGCCCATTGTTATGTCGGATTCCGCCACAGTTTCTGCCACGGCTGGGCCGGTGGACCAACGGCTTGGCTGAGCAAGAACGTCCTCGGAGTCACCCCCGTCGCCCCCGGTTGCGCGAAAGTGAGAATCACCCCGAACCTTGGCCGCCTCGCTTGGGCGGAAGGAACCTATCCGACTCCGAAAGGTGCCATCCGCGTCCGCCACGACAAGCAGCCCGACGGCTCCATCAAGTCCACCGTCAAGCTTCCGACGGGCGTCGAGCAGGTGAAATAGCGCTCCGACGATCTAGCGGATTGCCTTCTTGTGGATGACCTCATCCCACGAGTTGATCCCGATGGTTTTCAAATAGGGCGCAGCCATTTCATCCTCCTTCGGCGTGCCAAGCGCTTGATAGAGGAACCAGATCGGTTTCTTTCCAAGCGGATCTCCCACTTCGTCCGGAAACTTCCGCAGGCCGATCTTGAGGCCGCCTTCGCCACGGTTGTCGATCCAGTTGTGATATTGCCATGATTCGATGGAGGAGAGTTTCTCCATCTTCTTCCAGGCGAGTGCCATGCCGGCGGCCTGGTCTTCGAGCTGTTTGGACGAGTAGTCCTTCGAGTTGAAACCGTTTTCGGAAAGGTGCACGGGCCGGACTTTTCCCTGATAGAGCAATCCCGGTTGTTTCATGTAAGCGTCGATGACTTCGAGGTTTTTCGGGGTGATCAGGTGGCTTTCGAAACGAAACGTAGCTTCCTTGTCCTCCCAGGTCCGCGGATTGAACAGGTCTTGCGGGTAAGGGTGATAGGCGAGAGCCCAGGGGAAATCCCCTTCGGATCGGGTGAACTGGACCAACAGATCGATCAGCCGTTTTGATCCATACCAACGCTTGTCGCCGGCACCGGCCCAGAAATGGGTGAGGGAGATGAAAGGGCGGCTGTTCGGATCGTATTGGCGAGCGATCAGGTCCATCAGGCGCATCGAACGTTGATAGAGATCCAGATAGGTGATGGCCACCTTTTCCCCGGCGTTGGTCCATACCCAGCCGGCATCGACCTCGTTGTGCATGATCCAGTGGTGGACTCGGCCGTATTTTCCATCTGGGCGCGACCAACGTTCGGCCATCAGGTTGAGGACGGCACCGTAAACGGAGATACCTTCCGCCGAGATGACATTCGGCATGGAGAAAATCCCTTCGCGATGGGCATCCGGATGGCCCATTAGTTTGACGACGGGATTCTGGTCCTTGGCCGGGTTCGGGATGAGCAGGATGGCGGAAACCATCACCTGATGATTTTGTGCTTCGAGGAACGTGGCATCCAATCGGGCGAGTTCTTTCTCATTCGCATGATAAGTCCGGCCCTGCCACTGGAATGGCACGGTATCCGGTCCGGGAGTGAGCGCGATCAGGGTGTGGATCATCACGTTCACGGTGACTGCGGAAATGCCGAGATCTTCGAGTTCGTCGGGGAGGAGTCCAGTATGCCAGCCGCCAAGGCCTTTTTTGTTAGCGGGTTTTGCCGCGGGGAGCCGGGGTGAGCGGCAGGCCACCCATTCGGCATAGCGGGCTTTGGACGTAGGTTCAAAACCTTGCTCTGTCTTGCGGACAAGCTGCCAGCGTGAGGCGAGACGGTCGTAGTCGAGACCATCGCGTTGTCGGCGACGCGGGACGTCGATTTTGAAACTTCCGTCGGCGCCCGGTTTGATCTCGACGAGGGTTTGCCAGCTTTGCGGATCATCCAACAGCAGATCCATCGGGATATCGGCAAGGAAGAGTGCGTCGCGATTCCCTGACTTACCTTCGATGCGGACCTGATCATTGCTAACGGAAACCTTGGTGATGCTGGCGGGGAAGTTGCTCTCGAGGTAGGCTTGCAGGGCTTCCTTCGAGCCCCCCGCCTGGGCCTTGGCTGCATCAAACTCGCCGGGTTGCTCGGGACGCAATCTGGCATTGCGGAGTTGCAACACTCGATCCGCCGGCAGCGGAAAATCAAACCGGAGTTGCTGCCATCCGTGAGGCAATGGCTTTCCCTCCGGAGCGATCCGCGCGGTGTAGGTCTTCCATGTCTCGCTGTGGCCCAGGGCCGGGAGCATGCGGGCGGTTTTCGCTTCGAACGGTGGCCCGGGCAAGGTGGCGAAGGTGGGAACTCCTCCGACGCAGAAGTACTCCAGTTCCAGCACTTGGTCCGCCGGATCGACAGGACCGTTGGGTATCGCGCGCACCGACACGGGCCCGTGGATTTCGACCGTGCCGGAGGTTTCCTGAAATGCCGCAGCCGGGCCATCGAAACGTTCGAGTTTCACCGGGATCGCGGCGAGTGTGGACAGAGGAATGAAAAAAAGTAAGCCCAGATGGCGCGCGGGATAGCTCATGAAGATGGCGGTGTTAGGGCTTGTTGCCGATGCGGTTTGATGGAACGGCGAAGACGCTGAGATTCTTGCGTTTGCTTCATGATGGAGAGAGCGCGCTTGCCGGAATGGCGACGATGATTTATCTCCCGCGCATGAATTTTGAAACGGCCAACGAGCCTGCGATCGGAGTCATCGGCGGCAGTGGACTTTATGAAATGGAGGGTTTCGAGGACATCTCGGAGCTGGTGATTCGCACTCCGTTCGGCGACCCGTCAGACAGCGTGGTGACGGGGCGCATCGGCGGACGGCGAGTCTGCTTTTTGCCACGCCATGGGGTCGGACATCGCTTGTTGCCGCATGAAATCAACCATCGCGCGAATATCTGGGCGCTGAGATCGCTGGACGTGCGGTGGGTGATTTCCGTCACGGCCGTCGGCAGCTTGCGCGAGGAACTGCCGCCGCGCGACATCGTGGTGCCGGACCAGTTGATCGACCGCACGGGTACCGGGGCAAAGCACACGTTTTTCGGAAATGGCATCGCCGCGCACGTCGGTTTCGCCGATCCCTACTGCGCGGATCTCCGGGCAAACCTCCTCGCCACCGCGCGTTCGCTCGGCGCGACCGTCCACGACGGCGGAGCCTACCTTTGCATGAACGGCCCGGCGTTTTCGACCCGCGCGGAGGCGAATTTCCACCGGATGATCGGCGCGGACATCATCGGCATGACCAATGGCCCGGAAGCCCGGTTATGTCGCGAGGCGGAAATCGCGGTGGCCGCGCTCGCCCTAGTGACCGATTACGATTGCTGGAAAGAGGATGAAATCGCCGTCGAAGTTGATGCCGTGATCGAGAATCTCCACGCCAACAGCGCCCTTGCGAAACGCATCATCCGCGAGGTAGTGGCCACTATTCCGGAAACTCCGGCCAGTCTCGCCCACCGGGCGCTCGACACCGCTATTTTCACGGCGCGGGCGCAGTGGCCGGAGCAAACGGCAAAGGATCTGGCACCAATCCTCGGGCGCTTCGGTTGAGAGCGCGGATTGATGACCAGCAAATCGCAAATGGCGCACATTGCTTGGTGTTGACCCTCAGGCGTCGCGGGCTTACGCAGTGGCGCAACCAATTTGACCCACCATGGAACCCACAACGACTGCATATGGCACCTGGAGCGGCGGACGCTTCATGCACTTCGGCGAAACCCTTTCCGAGGAGCGCTTCATCGGTTGCATCCAGACCGCGTATGAGGCGGGCATCCGTACCTTTGTTACATCCGATGTCTATGGAAACGGCAAGGCCGACGAGCTGCTAGGTGTGGCCTTGAATGGCATCGACCGTGGCACCTATAGCCTGGTGGGCATGATCGGCCACGACTTTTACGAAGGCCAGCGCCAGGGCAGCCGCGGTTATCCGCGCTTCACCGATCCCGAACTCCGCGGCCCGGATGGCTATGCGGATTTTATCAAAATGGCCTGCACCAAGGAGCTCGAACGCTGCGGTACCGACAAGTTCGACCTGCTCATGCTTCACAATCCCGATGAGCTCGGCTACACCAGCGAGGCCCTCTGGCAAGCCCTCGAAGGCGCGAAAACATCAGGTCTAACCGACCGCCTCGGCATCGCTCCCGGTCCGGCGAACGGTTTCTCGCTCGACCTCGTCGGCTGCCTTGAGAAATTTGGCGAGCTGATCGACTGGTCGATGCTCATCCTCAACCCGCTCGAACCCTGGCCCGTCGGCCTCACCCTGCCGATCTGTGAGAAACACGGCGTCAAGGTGATGACCCGCGTCGTCGATTACGGTGGTGTCTTCCACGACGATATCGGTGGCGCTGACCACACTTTCAAGCCCGGCGACCACCGCACCTATCGACCGGAAGGCTGGGTCCAGCACGGCATGGAAAAGGCCAACCGCATGCGTCCGCTCGCCGAGAAATACAATCTAACGCTCCTTCAGTTCGCCTCCATCTGGAACCTCAGCCACCCCGCCGTCGAGAGCGTGGTGCCGACCTTCATTCAGGAAGCCGGCGAAGGCGCGCGGCTCATCGAGGAAAAGATTCGCGAGTTCGCGAAAATGCCGGACGTCCGGTTCACTCCGGAGGAAGTCGAGTCCATCCGCCAGATCGGCGACAACACCGGGTGCATGACGCTGAAAGGCGCCAGCAAACGCCACGAAACCAGCGAACGCCCCGACGAATGGCCGATGCGCGAGGATTTGTTGGAGCTCGCCGGACGAAATGGCTTGGGCGAAGAGTGGTGACGGTGCCAAGGTTTGCTCCGTTTCAAGTGCCGGTCCCGTGGATATGCAATTCAACCGAATTAGCGGGATTGTCCTGGGCTGCAACCTTGAGAACCGCACGATGCAGGGATCTAACTGTTGTTGAGAATGTGACATCAATGGCGGCGGATTCACCCGGCGCTAGCCAGGTTCCGACGGTAGCTTCTGTAGTGAACGCTCTTGATCCGCTGATGGAAATGGTCAATCCTGGGACGTTGGCCTTTCCTTTGTTTTTCACATGGAATGTCCTTGTGACCATCGGATAGCTCGATAAAACATATACGTAGCCGAAATCGCCTTTGGTTTGAACGAAGTCAAGTGTCGGATTATAGATTGTCTTGAAGGAGTAGAGTTTTCCCAAATTGACCTTGCCGTCATCGCTGCTTGTCTTGGTTTTTACGATTCCGACGCCTTTCGCCCACCACTCCTCGCTGCTGGACGTTGGTCCGCCTTTGAACGAGGTAGTGAAACGAAAATGAAGGCAGTCGGTGAAGGTTCCTGCAGGGACGGTGACAGATTGTTTTTCGATCAATGACGCTGTGATTGTTGTAACCGGGCCTTTCTGACCTTCTGTGCCGAACAGTCGCGTTGTTATCGAACTGGCCTGTGGAATCTGGAATTTTTCTGGGAAAGCGACTTCCGGGGCGAATCTGAAGTAAGTATTAGTGGTCGAATTATCCGCTCCAAAAATTGTATATTGGTCTCCCGTCCCGTAATATTCATACCATTGAGGGTTGTTTCTGATCTTGATATTCCCATCCTGAAAGTTGCCTCCGAAATGCGAAAGCCAGGCCACTCTCTTGGAGACGGCGATCAATTTCCCATTTTGAATGGCAAAAGCCGTGATGGGGCGGCCCGGCGTACATTTGACTTTGGAAGCGTCGAGTCCCTCGTCCGTCTGTTGAATGTATGTCCATTCAGCTTCCTCTGAAAGCGGGTAAAAGTAATCCATGATTTTGACGGTTTCGGCGCTAGTCTCTCCCAAGGACATGACAAGACCGGCAATCGTGAAAGCGCGGTTACTTGAGCCGGAACAGAGAATCGACCGGAGAAATTGTAGCAGGATTGTTTCAATCATTGAATTCAAAATAGGGGTAAAGAATCGGACTTTGTTGGATTACTGATGGTGAGAAGGCAATCCCTAATGTTGCACTCTAATACGTTGATACCAATTCCGATTCCAAAATCAGTCTTTCGGTTGTTTCCCAATCGATGCACGCATCGGTGATGCTCTGTCCGTAAACTAACTGATCGAGGGGCTGGGGAAATTTCTGCGCTCCTCCGACGAGGTTGCTTTCCAACATGGCTCCGATGATCGAAGTGTCCCCGGCGGCACGCTGGCGGACGATGTCCTCGAACACGGCGGGCATGAGTTTCTCATCCTTCCTGCAGTTCCCATGACTCGCATCGATCATGATGGCGGGCTTCAAACCGCTTTTCTCCAACAGCTCGCGGGTGGTCTTCACGCTATGCTCGTCGAAGTTCGGCCCGCCGTCGCCGCCCCGGAGAATGATGTGGCAATCAGGATTGCCGGTGGTGGTGACGGCCGACGCGCGGCCGTCCATGCCGACACCGAGGAAGGTCTGCGGATGGGTGGCTGCCTTGATCGCGTTGATGGCGGGTTCCAGGTTTCCGAGCGTGCCGTTCTTGAAACCTAACGGCATCGAGAGCCCGCTGGCCATCTGGCGGTGGGTTTGGGATTCCGTGGTGCGCGCGCCGATGGCCGACCAACAGATGAGGTCCGCGATGTACTGCGGCGTGATGGGATCGAGCAATTCGGTGGCCGTTGGGATACCAAGGTTGAGGACGTCCAACAGAAACTGACGGGCGATTTGCAGGCCTTCCTCGATGCGGTTGCTGCCGTCGAGACGCGGATCCATGATCAGGCCTTTCCAACCGACGGTGGTGCGCGGTTTCTCGAAATAGACGCGCATGACCAGCAGCATGTCATCCTTCACTTGGTCGGCGAGCTTGGCGAAGCGTTCCGCATATTCCAGACCGGCGGAGGTGTCATGGATGGAGCAGGGGCCCGCAATAACGAGCAGGCGGGGATCGTTGCCGAAAATGATTTCACGGATCGCCTGCCGGCTTCTAACTACAAATTCGGTATTGCCCTCGCTGGCGGGAATGCGCTGGAGAAGTTCGAGCGGGGAGGGGAGTGCCAGATTGGAGCTGACGTGGATGTCGCTGACGGATTGCATGGGTTGGAAATCAGATCGGTTGTTGGGTGGGCGGCTCCGGCAAATTGTCCGGATCCTCGTGCCAAGGGAGACCGGCATCGCCGCTGCGCTGGAGATCCGCGATGACCTGTGCTCCCAGCAGCAGGATCAACGCGACGGCTTCCATTGTTAGAAGAACGATGATGATGGTGGCCATTGAACCGTAGATCACGTTCACTGCGGAGAAATTCGTGTAGTAGGAGACCAGAAGGTGGCGGACGACCTCCCAGAGGATCGTGGCGGTCAGGCCGCCTATCAGCGCGCGCTTCAAGGAGACCTTCGCGACCGGCATGATCTTGTAAAACAATGTGAATAACAGGACCAGCCCGAGCACGCCGGTGAAGTAGATGATCTGGCCAAGGTGGCGGTGCAACAACACGTCTACGCCTGACAACACCGAGTCTCGCAAGCTCCGCGCGTCGATGATGGCGTTGACTGCAGTAATGACGATGAGCCCCGCGGCGACGATGAGGATGAAGAAATACGGCATCAGCGCGGAAACCCAGAACTTGCGTTTCAAGGTGGGGATCGGCCGGTGGAAAATGATGGAAAAGGCGTCTTCCAGCACGCGGAATGCGAACGAGCTGAAGACCACCAGCGAGCCGAGTCCCACCCAGCCGATGAGCTGGCGGGTGCGGAGAAACTCGGTCAGCACCTCGGTCAACGTGGGGGCGAAGCTCGGAGCGATGAGTGAGACTTCGATGGAAATGGATTCCAACAATTGTGCGGGCTCGATGAAATGCGAGAACACCACCATCAACACCGCGGACAGGGGAATCAACGAGAGCATCATGTTGTTGGCGACCGCCGCCGTTAGAAGAAGCCCGTGGTTGCGCAGGAAGAAGTCGCGCAGCACCCGGGTGGCGAACCGGATGATTTTCGGCAGTCGTTTTTCCATCGGGCGGTAGTTTGGATGCGGGGGCGGCTTCCTGCAAATCCAAATCCCGAATGGACCGCGAGTCTCCGGACTCGCTGGGAGAAAGGGAGGCCAAAGAGCCGTGGCATCGGCCGCCCTTGCTTTGTCGATTCTTTCGCTGCGAGTCTAGAGACTCGCGGTCCGGTCACAGTTTCAGCGACCGGTCGATCAGACTCAGGAAATCCGCGCGGTCCGGAGGCAGTGCGGATGACGCGATTTCCCGGGCGAGGGCGGCCACGACTTCCGCATCGATGATGCCCGACTGATCGCCGGCCAGCCACTGGGAAAACGTGCAGACGAGGGCGGCGAAACGGGCATCGTCGGATGGCTCGGTGTCCTTGTGATGGGCGAGGGAAACGGCAGGCGCCGCAGTGCCATCGGCGGACCATTCCAGTGAACCTAGATTCCCGCCGGGTGCGGTGGGCTCGATCTCCACGGCAAGGTTGATCACGGAACCTGCGGGGAGTTTGTCGGGAAGATTGCCTGCGGCGAGTCCCGCGATCGGAGTAAAGCCTAGCAGCCGATAGCGCAGCACGGTTTGAGGATTCGCATGGAAGCGGATTCTGATCTCACTATCGGTTTGGGCATTCGCGCGGAGGGAAATGAGGAGAAGTGATGCGGAAGGTTTCCACGGGCAGGCGATGAGTTCGGTGGAGAGCGTCGCGGTGGGCGAGGCGATTCCATTTTCACGACCGTCCGGATGCCAGGTCTTGGCCGCACTGCGGGCGATGGAGGCCATGCCATTGAGGCGGAGCGGGAAATTGTTGAGGATTTCCTCAAGCTTGACCGACTCGCGGGGAGGGAGCTTTGCGTCGGTGCGGATTGAATCCGAGATCGTTTGCAGGCTGGATTTTCCCGCTCTAACCGGGAGTTCGAGTGTCGGGAACTCCGTCGGGGAGATCGGGCCAAGCCGGGTGGCCGCCGGAAGATTGGTGGCAAGTGCTTTCGCGGGAGGAGCCGTGGCGTCGGGCTTGGCGGGTGACGAAGGTGAAACCGGGGCCGGCTTGTTAGCCACTGGTGGGGCTTTCGGATCCTCAGGCATGCGGAACAGGATGAAGGTGGCAATGGCGAGCACCGCGGCGGCGGCAGCAGGGATCAGCCAGGGCTGCAGCGTTGCGAATGTGAGAAGCCCGGCAGGACGGGAGGTCGTCCGGGCGTTGCGGCGGATGTTCTCGCGCTGGGCGGGCAACAGCTTCTCTCCGGTAACCGCCAAACGTCCGGTTAGAAATTGCTGGACGCTGCGGATTTCGCCGACCTCCGCCTGGAGAGCCTGATCCGCGGCGATGGCCTGCTCCACGGCGGCTGCCTCGTCGGAGCCCAGCTCACCGAGCACATAGGCGGTCAGGCGCGGATCTTCGGGATGGAGTTTCATGGGCGGATGTTAGGTGAGGCCGGTTCAGGACCGCAGGTCATCGGGAATGATCTCACGCAGGCGTTTGAGGCCGGTGTGGATGAGAAACCCGATGTTGCCCGTGGTGAGACCGGTGATCCGGTGGATCTCCTGATAGCTGAGGCCTTGTTGGAATTTGAGGATGATGACTTCGCGTTGGTTGGCGGTGAGGCGATCCATGTAGCCCATCAGTTGGGTAATCTGTTCCTGCCGGGCGGATTGTTCGTCTGGCTGGAGCCCGGGGCCCGCGACTTTTTTCCAGCGGATTTCCTCCAGCGGCTGGCTACGCTTGTCCTTGCGGCGGAGATCGAGCGAGCGGTTCCGGCAGACGGTGAAGAGCCACGACTTGAGATTGTCACTGATCTTCGCGAGGTCCTGCTGGCAAAGCCGCACGAAGGTGTCCTGCACCACGTCGCGGGCGAGATCGGTATCGTGGAGGATGGTGGATGCATAGCCGATGAGCGCGGATTCGTGGTCCAACATCGCCTGCTCGATGAATTTCTCCCGATTGGCCGGGGTGAAACCCATTTCGCCGTGATTTGCCGGACTCCCGGTATCAACGGGCGGGTCCGATGATAGTTTAGGAAAATTTTCAGAATTTTCCGACATGTCAGCGGATGAAATAGCTGAGGTGTTCCAGCTCCAGCGCGAGATCGACGTTGTTGACCGTGACGTCGGGGGTGACCTCGAGAACGATAGGAGAGAAATTCAGCACGCCCTGGATGCCGGCGGCGACCAGGCGGTTGACGACGGCTTGGGCGAACTCCACGGGAACGCAGAGGATCGCCAGTTTTACCGATTTCGCGGCGATGAATGTTTCCAGATCAGAGTCGGGAAAAACGGGAACGGTGACGCCCCGCGCCCGCGCGACGTCTGGATGGGCATCGAATGCGGCGACCACTTCGAAGCCTTCCTTTTCGAAACCGTGATAGCGCAGCAGCGCGGAACCGAGATTTCCGGCACCGACGAGGATAACCGGCTGGAGATGCTCGCGGCCGAGTGTTTCCCGGATCGTGCTGGAGAGGATATCAACGGGATAACCGAGGCCACGCGTGCCGAATTGCCCGAAATAGGCGAGGTCCTTGCGGAGCTGCGCGGGCTTGACCCCGGCGGCGCGGGCAAGCGTGGTCGAACTCACGGTATCCACGCCGTTGTCATGCAGCTTCTGCAAACAACGATGATAGATGGAGAGCCGGTAGATCGCCTTTTTCGGGATGTCGATCTTCCCGATTTTGTCGGAATTTTCCACGGTGGATTTGGAGGACTTCTCAGAGAGAATCGGGCTTCTGGAGCAAAGATGCAACCCGGTTTAACAGGACGCCAGCGCCGCCACCATCGACGACGCGATGGTCGAAGGTCAGGAGCAGGTCGGCTTCAGTGGCGGGTAAAAATGCTTCGACCTGATCGCTCCAGACGGGCTTCTTCACCCCGGCGCCGATGCCGAGGATGAGGGTTTCGTTAGGCAGCGGGATCGGCGTGCCGATGGTTAGTCCGAAGGTGCCGAAATTGGTCACGGTGGCGATGCCCCCGCTGCAATCCTGCTCGGTGAGGCGGCGGCGGCGGGCGCGGTCCACCAGATCGTCATATTCGGCAACGAGTTCGCTCAGCGGTTTTTGGTCCACCTTTCTAACCACCGGGACGACCACGCCGTCCTCGACTTGCACCGCGACGCCGATGTCGAACGAACGGGGGTGAACCACCTTGTCGCCGATCAGATAACCGGCGGTCGTCGGGTTTTCCGTTAGCGCGAGGGCGAACGCGCGGAGCAAATAGAGGGTGAGGCCGGGCTTCGGTGATTGCGCGCGGCGATGGTCCAGCAGGCGGTCGAGCAGGATCGGCAGGCCGACCGTCGCCAGCGGGCGGGTCCAGCTCCGACGCATGGCATCGG
This sequence comes from Verrucomicrobiota bacterium, assembly GCA_040386755.1. Lineage (GTDB taxonomy): Bacteria > Verrucomicrobiota > Verrucomicrobiia > Verrucomicrobiales > Akkermansiaceae > Luteolibacter. The sequence goes on from JAZKEY010000022.1 coordinate 62,788, forward strand.
CCACGGCGAGTCGCATCGGCGAGGCTTGCGAGCTCGGCCACGCGTCGAGATAGTCGAGGAAGCGTTCCAGGTCCTCCACCGTGACGCGGCCACCGGCACCGGTGCCGACGATGGCGGAAATATCGGCCTCGCGGATGCCGAGATCGTCCATCCGTGCCCGCATCCTAGGCGAAATATAGTGCGCTCCTAACACGCCGGTTGGAACGGGAAGTCCTTTTACACTGGGAACGACAGCGGGGGCCTCCTCGTAGGCGTCGTCATCAAGCGCGAAATGAAGGTTGGCTTCGGCCTGCGCCGGATTGGCCGACTGACTGGTGGCGCGCTTCGCCTCGATGGATTCCAGGGATTCCACGCCGGTGCGGGCGATTTCCTCCTCCGTGACATCGAGCAGGCCTAACAAAGTGCCGACCGAGTAGGAAACACCTTCCTGCGCCCGCAGTTCGGACACAACGCCGTCGCAAAGCGTGGTCACGCCCATCACCGCCTTGTTGGTTTCCACCTCGATGATTTCCTGGTCGGTGCGGACGGTGTCGCCCACCGAAACGCCGAGACGGATGATGGTGGCTTCGGCGATGGATTCGCCGAGCTGTGGCATGAGGATGGGAACGGTGGGCACGGCGGGAATTGTCGATTGGTGATTGCTGATTGTTGATTGAGCGAATGTGGAATTGGGTGCGGCTGTTCCAATAATCAATTTTCAATATTCAATATTCAATCAGAAGGAGAGGAGTTTGCGCAGCGCCTCGCAGATGGACTCCGGAGTCGGGCGATGGGCGGCCCAGAGTTTCGGGTGATAGGGAACCGGAGTGTCGCGCGCGTTCAGCCGCTGCGGCGGAGCGTCGAGCAGGTGGAAACCTTCCTCGGTGACCCGCGAAACGACTTCAGCCGTGACGCCGCCCCAGGGAAATGCCTCGCCGACCGCTAACAGCCGTCCGGTGCGAGCGACGGAGGCAAGGATGGTGTCGAGATCGAGCGGCTTCACGGAACGCAAATCGACCACTTCGATTTCCCAACCGTCTTGTGCAAGACGATCCGCCGCACGCACCGCTTCGTGGACCATCGCGCTGTAGGCAACGACCGTCGCGTGCTTGCCGGGGCGGGTGATCCTCGCCTGGCCAATGGGCAAATGATCGCCGTTGATCGACTTCGCCTTGAGCCAGCGATAGAGGAACTTGTGCTCGCAATAGATGACCGGGTCATCCAGCGCCACGCCGTCCAACAGCATGTGATAGGCATCGGAAACCGTCGCAGGTGTCAGGACGACCAGTCCTGGATATTGCGCGTAGATTCCCTCCATGCTCTGGCTGTGGAATGGTCCCGAGCCGGGAGTGCCGCCGGAGGGCAGGCGCACCGTGAGCGGGATCGGCATTCCGGTCCGATAGAAATGCGTCGCCGCTTGGTTGATGATCTGGTTGAACGCCAGTGACGAAAAATCCGCGAACTGCATTTCCACGATCGGCCTCATGCCTTCGATCGCCGCGCCGATCGCCATGCCGACCATCGCGTCTTCGGAGATCGGCGCGTCGAAAACGCGGTTGGGAAATTGTTCCGCAAGGCCTTTTGTCGCCTTGAATGCTCCGCCGAAGGTGGCGATGTCCTGGCCGTAAAGGAACACGCGGTCGTCCTCACGCAGGAGTTTTTCCTGGGCTTCGCGGATGGCGTCGATGTAGGTCACACTCACTGGAACGTTGACTGGGAAAGGGGAAACTTAGTGGAAAGCGCGGTCCAGTCTTCCTGATAGGGATCCGGCACGTCTTCCTGTTGGGCCTGGGCCACGGCGCGTTGGACTTCATCCGCGAACTGATCCTGCCAGGCTAAAATCTCTTCCACCGTGGCGAGGTTGTGTTCAACAAGCTGGCGCATCGCCACCTCGATGCAGTCGCGCCCGTAGTGACCGCCGCGGATTTCGGCAGGGACGTAGGAGCCGTCGTCATGCTCGCCATGGCCTGATAGACGCAGCAGCCGGGCGACAACCAACTGCGGTCCGCCGCCTTCACGCGCCCTTCTAACGGCCTCGCCGATCACCGATGCGCACGCCATCAAGTCCGTGCCATCGACGGAAAAGCCGCCGACTCCGTAGCCGCGGGCTTTTTCCACCAGATCGACGCAGGCGAACTGCCGGTTGTTCGGTGTCGAGTAGGCGAATTGATTATTTCCCACAACGATCACCATTGGCAGCCGCTCGACCGCCGCGAGATTCAGCCCCTCATGAAATGCTCCGGTCGAAGTCGCTCCATCGCCGATGCAGGTCGCCCCAACACGCCCAGCCAGCGTCCCTTGCAACCGCTTCGCGAAAAGCATGCCCGCGATCAGCGGCACCTGCGCACCGAGATGGGAAATCATCGCTGGCATTCCCACGCTCGGCCGGCCGCGGTGGATGTTGCCGTCGCGCCCGCGCATCGGGCCCTCGACCGAGCCGAGGTAAGTCCGCGTGCAGTCGATCAATGGCTCGCCGAAAGCGGTCCTTCCCGCTTGGTCTCGGATCAGCGGGGCGAAGAAATCCGTGCCTTGGATCAAGGAGGTTCCGAGCGTCGCGCTGACCGCTTCCTGGCCGCGTCCGAGATAGACGCCACCGACGATTTTTCCTGCTTTATAGAGGCTCGACAGCTTGTTTTCCAGAATCCTCGCCCGGAGCATCGAATGAAACACCGACCTCAGGAAATCGCGGTTCATGACCACTCCGTCAGCGTAAGGTTGCATATCCAAGTGCGGCACGCGCGAAGCCTAAGACAGTGCATGGGAAACCTGCAACCGCTTTCCCGAAAACTCATTCACCACGTCTGTTCCAAGCCACCAAATCCTTGTAGCACAAGCCTTTGCCGCCGAAAAGATCCAGCGCGCTGCCCACCGTCACGTCCACCACTCCATGCCCGGCTTGCTCGACGAGCAACAGGTCATCCATCGTCGCCGCACCGCCCGCGTAGGTCACCGGGAGTTTGCCCCAAGTGCCCAGCAAACTGACCAGATCCGCGTCGATTCCTCGGCACAGCCCCTCAACATCGGCGGCGTGGATCAGGAATTCGTCACAAAACGGCGCGAGCCGGTCCAAAGTCGCGTGATCCACGGTCAGTTCCGTCGGCGTCTGCCAACGGTTCATCGCCACCGTCCAGCCATCGGTCGTCCGGCGGCAGGAAAGGTCGATCACCAGCTTTTCACTGCCGATTTTCGCCACCAGCGAGCGCAGGGTTTCCTCAAGGAATTTTCCAGCGGAGTCAAACAGGGCCGAAGTCACGATTACATGGCTCGCTCCGGCGTCCAGCCACTCCGCCGCGTTGGCCTCGTTGATCCCGCCGCCGATCTGCAATCCGCCGCGCCAGGCCGCGAGTGCCTCGCGGGCGGCAAGGTCATTTCCCGGACCCAGCTTGATCACGTGACCTCCTGTTAGAGTATCCTTCCGGAAGTTTTCCGCAAACCAACCCGCAGGTTGCTCCGAGACGAAATTCTCCGTCGGCCCCGCGCCATCGTCGCGCAGGCTGCCGCCGACGATTTGTTTCACCTTGCCTAGGTGGAGGTCGATGCACGGGCGGAATCGGGTCATGAAACAGTTAGGAATGGGTTGATGATCCGCAGGTGTCCAATGGTGCGGTCGTGTTGGAGATCTTCGCTGTAAAGGATCGATGCCCCTGATTCAAGGGCCGCCGCGACCATCAGACTGTCGTAAAATCGATATTGGGTTTCGCGCTGGATTTGCAGGGCTTTTTGATAAATTTGACCCGATGGCATGACTTTGCAATGCGGCAGGAGAAACAGTTCCAGATAATCGCCGAGAAATTCAAAATCCAATGGAACCGCGAATCGATGCCTTGCAACCGAACAGAACTCCTGAACCACCTGCCAACTGATCAACCAAGGTTCTCCGGTTAGGCTCAGATTGATCGCCTTCGCCCGCTTCTCATCGGACTTTTGGTCAAAAGCGTAAACGAGGATATTGGTATCCAGGAAATACTCAGCGCTCATTCATTTGCTCTCGGGTGAAGGGGCCGCCTGAATCGTAGCGCGACATGCGCTGGATGACGTCCTCTGCTTTCCGGCGCTTCTCGTCGCTGCGCGAAATTTCCTCAAGCCACTCGCGGAACAAGGCATTGAGCGTGGTTTTCCGGGTCCTTGCCTCCTCGCGGGCCAGCTCGATCAGGTGTTCGTCGGCACTGAGGGTGATATTTTTCATCACACGAAAGTAGTGCACACGGGTTCCGTGGTCAAGAGGCAAGACCGCGCGCAACCAATAGCTTGTCCACGTATTTCGCCAGCAGATCGACTTCCAGGTTCACCGCTTGTCCCACCGTCGCGAGGTGAAGATGCGTGTGTTCCCAGGTGTGCGGGGTGATCCAGAAAACAGCTTCGTCCGCACCGAGCTCGGCGATAGTTAGGGAAATACCATCGACCGTGAGCGAGCCCTTGTCGATGCAGTGGCGGTGGATTTCGGGAGGAAGCGAAACGCCGACGATATGATCCTGCCCGTTTGCCTCCAGCCGGGTGATTTTCCCCGTGCCATCGACATGCCCTTGGACGAAATGCCCGCCGAAACGGTCGCCCACCATCATCGCTCGCTCCAGATTCACGATGGAAGCGGCAGAGAGCAAACCGAGCGATGTCACGCGTAAGGTCTGTGCTAACAAATCAAACGCAACTCCGTCGGATGAAAATTCAGCAACCGTCAGGCAGCAGCCGTTGATCGCGACGGAATCCCCGAGCGCGAGTTCGGCGGCGAAGGGGATTTCCAACAGCAGCCGCGCCTGCTCGCCTTTGGATTCAAGGCTGACGACGCTGCCGATGGCTTCAACGAGTCCGGTGAACATGGTGGGTCAGGGGTGGATGGTTTGTTCGATGGCAGGCTCCGGCGGATGTTCTTTCGCCGTCCCGTTAGGAAGGATGACGAAGCAAAGATAAACGATGATCGTAGGGATGAGCGCGCCCAGAAGGAGTCCAAGCGGGGAAATGCCGTCCTTGAAAAAACGCGAGAGGATGCTCTGCCCCGCCGGATTCGGCGCGTTCGCGATCACGGTGAGTCCGCCGCCGGTGACCGCACCTGCGACCACGGCATGTTTCGCGGCGAGCGAGAGTCCTTCCACCTGCGAGGCAAGATAGGTGATCGCCGCGTTGTCGTTGAAAGCGGTGAGGACCGTCGATCCGAACATCAGCGCCGCGTTCGGCAGCGCGGTGATGACCGGCGCGATCCACCACGCCTGGCAACCACCGTGGATCACCAGCCCCGCGAGGAAAAATCCGACCAGCAGCGGACTCTTCAGCGAGATCGGGTTCTGGTGATGGGCGGTGGCGTTCGAGAACGCCATGAAGAACAGAAAACCGCCGATGAACAGCACCGGATAATGTGCCGTATAAACCGTCCAGCCAAGGAAGCAGAGATGCACGACGGTGACCCACCCCGGAATCGGCGTTTCACGTTCGTTCCACACCGGTGCCTCGACCACGCCATCCTCGCGGCCATCCGCCAGGTCGGAGATTTTAAAGAGCTCCTTGCGGAACCACAGGAAGTAGAGCCCGCATGATAGAAAAATGCCGACCAGCGCCTTCCAGCCGAAATGCTCCAGCATGAACAACGAGTCCCAGCCCCATTTGCCGGCCACCATCAGCACCGGCGGCGCAGCGAAATGGGTGAGCGTGCCGCCGACGGAAATGTTAACAAACAGCAGGCCGAGCGTCGCGTAGGCGAGCTTGGCCGGCGGATCGTAGCGATAGAAACGCTTTGCTAACAATAGGGCACCGATCGTCATCGCGGCGGGCTCCGTGATAAACGACCCTAGCACCGGAGCGACGATCAAAACGCTCAGCCACCACGCCGCAGGCGAGCCTTTGCCAAGCGCCGCCGCTTTCGACATCAGGATTTCGGAAATCCTCAGCACCGGCCGACTTGCGGCGATGGCCATGATCACGAACACGAAAAGCGGTTCGGTGAAGACCCGGTCCTTCGCCAGATAGACGATGAAATCATGCCATGAGTGATAGTAAACCGCAGCTCCTCCGAGAGCGATGGCCCACATCCCGAACACCGCCTCCACCTCGCCGAGGTAATGGAAAACCGTGGCGGAAAACGAAACCTCGGCCACCCCGTCCGGATGCAACTCGTCGCGCACCCCGCGCCGTTTCAACGCTTCCTCATGATCGTGCTCCAGCTTGTGGGAGAGCTTCGTGAACGAGCTGGCCGCGAACGTGTGGAGAATCGCCAACAGGAAAATCACCGAGGCCGCGACGTTGAACGGATCCGCCTTCGCCCGTTGTTTCAGGGTTTCCATCACGCCGCCATCGGATTTCGGATAGACCTCGAGCGGGATGGGAAATGCGGAGTATTGCCTGCTGCCATCGGCCAGCTCCGGATAGGCCGGCTTGTCGTGCCCGTCGTCCGCAGCGAAGGACGCCGTGGGCAGCAGGAAAACCAGAGTGAGCAGGCAGAGGAGAAATTTCATGGTGAAAACAACGCCGATTCCTAGAGGCGGAGCCAAGCAGCGGCAAGCGTTACTTGGCCGCGCGTTCCGTAGCAAGTAGCTCGACGTTGCGAGCGGTAGAATGCTATTTCCCTCCCGATGAATCCGCCCAAACGAATCACCCGTCTTCTCTGGCTGCTCCTGCCTGCGGTGGTTTGCGCGATCCTGCTGCTGTGGTCGATTCCCTCGCTGTTGATTGCCAAAAAAGTGATCGCGCTGCTGGTTCTTCCCGCCGGCATGATTTGGCTCGGGCTGATGATGCTGGTCGGCTGGCCCGGATTGAACCGGTGGGGTCGGGCTTTCGCCGCACTGGTGCTGGTTATCTACACCGTGGCCGGAAACGCGTGGACCGGCTCTTGGTTATTGAAAAAACTGGAATCTCCCTACGCCGCGATGACTCATCCGGCGGAACCCTTCGATGCCATCTGCGTCCTCGGTGGTGGCTCATCCGCAACTCCTAACGGCGATGCCCAACTCGGTCCGGCAGGAGACCGGCTCATCGTTCCTGTCCGCCTGTTTCTATCAGGCAAGGCCCGACACCTTGTTACCAGTGGACTCAGCGTCACCGACATCGGCGGCAGCCGTTCACTGGCGGATGACACGGCGGCGGTGTGGCTGGATCTCGGTGTTCCGGAAACCGCGATCACGCGTCTATCCGAACCGCGCACCACCTCCGAGGAAATCCGCGCTTACAAGGAACTCATCGCCGCGAAGTCGTGGAAACGCGTCGGCGTCTGCTCCTCGGCCTGGCACCTGCGCCGGGTGGAACAACTCTGCCGCAGCGAGGGCGTCGGAATGATTCCGGTTCCCGCTGATTTTCTATCAGCGCCGCTGCCGTGGACGCCGATGTATGCCGTGCCCCAGGCGCGCGGGTTTCAGAACGTGCAGAAGGCGTTGTGGGAATTCCTGGGCGGCATCACCGGCGGGTGAGTTTGACCGCGGTTCCATACGCCAGCACTTCCGTGGATCCCGGCATGAACTCGGTGGCGTCATAACGGAAGGCGATGACCGCGTCGGCCCCCACTTCCTTCGCGTGATCGAGCATGGTCTGATAGGCATGTGACCTGGCCTTCTCACAGACTGCGGCGTATTCGGGAATGTTGCCGCCGGCGATGGAGCGCAATCCTCCGATGATTCCCGGCCCGATCCCCGTCGCCCTGACGATGATCCCGCGCACGATTCCCAGGTAGCCGGTGATTTCATGGCCGGCGATGTCGTTGCCGGAGGTGACGATGATGGAGGAAGGTGTCATGGGGTGAGACATCCCTACCATCTCCGGCTTCACGCGAGAAGATCTTTCACCACATGGCCATGGACGTCTGTTAGGCGGAAATGACGGCCGGCGTGAAGGTAGGTGAGGCGTTCGTGATCGAGGCCGAGGCAATGGAGGATGGTGGCCTGGACATCATGGACATGCACCGGGTTGTTGACGATGTGATAGCCGAGATCGTCGGTCTCGCCATAGCTCTGTCCGCCTTTAATGCCGCCGCCGGCCATCCAGATGGTGAAGGCGGAAGGGTGGTGGTCGCGGCCGAGTGCGCGGCCGAGGGAGGGATTTGTTTCGACCATCGGCGTGCGGCCGAATTCCCCGCCCCAGACGACCAGGGTTTCATCCAACAGGCCGCGCTGCTTGAGATCGATGACGAGGGCGGCGCTGGCCTGATCGGTTTCCTTGCAGAGCTTGCCGTGGTTGCCGGCGAGATCGGAATGGGCGTCCCAGCCTTCGTTGTAGATGTTGATGAAACGAACGCCCCGCTCGACCATGCGGCGGGCGAGGAGACAGGCGCGGGCATACGAGGGCTTTTTGATATCGTCGATGCCGTAAAGTTTCAGAATGGACTCGGGCTCGCCGGAGAGATCGGTTAGTTCGGGAGCACTGTGCTGGAGACGGAACGCCATTTCATGCGAGGCGACACGGGTGGCGATCTCGGGATCGCCGACGGAGTCGAGCTGCATGCGGTTGAGGTTGTTGACGAGCTCGATGGTGTCGCCTTGGAGCCGGTCGTCGACGCCCTTGGGCGATGCTGTGTTGAGGATGGGCTCGCCGGAATTCCTGAACCGGACGCCGGAATGGACGGTGGGGAGGAAGCCGCTGGCCCAGTTGGCCGCGCCACCGCTGACGCCTGTGCCGGTGCTGAGGACGACGAAGGACGGCAGGTCCTTGTTCATCGAGCCGAGCCCGTAGTTGACCCAGGACCCGATGCTCGGCCGACCGGGCTGGAGGAAGCCGGTGTTGAAGAAAATCTGCGCCGGAGCGTGATTGAATTGGTCGGTTTTGACCGATTTCACGAAGCATAATTCGTCGGCTATCTTCGCGGTGTAGGGGAGGAGCTCGCTGACCCAGGCACCACTCTGGCCGTGTCGGGCGAATTTGAATCGGGATGCCATCACGCCGGCATCGGGCCGGATAAATGCCAGGCGCTGGCCGCCGATGACGGAAGGCGGGAGCGGTTTTCCATCGAGTTTTTCGAGAGCGGGCTTCGGATCGAAAAGGTCGAGCTGCGATGGTGCGCCCGCCATGAACAGGTGAATGACGGATTTCGCCTTGCCGGGGAAATGAGTGCCGATCGGTGACGGTGCATGAAGTGCCGCGGCGCGGGCGAGTGGACTCGCCATCAGGGAAGCGAGGCCGATTTTGCCGAGTCCGAGTCCGCATTCGCGCAGGAACCAGCGGCGGCTAACAGAGCCGGTGGGATCAAAAAAGCGATGTTGGCAGTTCATGGACTCAGTTTTTGGTGATGGTCTCGTCGAGATTGAGAAGGATGCGGGCGACCGTCATCCACGCGGTTTCTTCGGCCGTGGAGTTCTTGGGCATCAGTGCCTCGGGTTTGAGTTCGCCGGATCCGACGCGCTTGAGTTGGGCGGTGTGGAAGGCGGTGAGTTTTTCAATTTCGACGCTGGCGGGAGGACGGGTGAGGCAGCGTTGGAAAGCGTAAATCGCTTTTTCGGCGGGAGTGCCGGGGTGGGCGGCAATCCTCTTGCCAAGAGCCTGGGCGTTTTCAAAGAAGACCTCGTCGTTGAGGAGCACGAGGGATTGGAGTGGGGTGTTGGAAATTTCGCGGCGGGCGACGCAGGCCTCGCCGGTGGGCGCGTCGAATGTCTGATAGGAAGCGAAGGGCGCGGAGCGTTTGGCGAAGGTGTAGAGGCCGCGGCGGTAGCGGTCCTCGCCCTGACTGACGGTCCAGGACATGCCACCGTAGGCGGTTTCCGTAACGCTGTTAGGTTGGGGCGGGCGCACGGACGGGCCGTAAAGTTTTTCGGAGAGGAGGCCGGATGCGCGGAGAGTGAGATCTCGGATCATCTCGGCTTCGACGCGGAAGCGGGGACCGCGGGCCAGGAGGCGATTTTCGGGATCTTTTTCAAGGAGTTCCGGAGTGACGCGTGAGTCCTGCTTGTAAGTGGCGCTGGTGACGATGAGGCGGTGGAGCTTTTTCACCGACCAGCCGTTTTCCTCGAAAGTGACGGCCAGCCAGTCGAGCAACTCCGGATTGCTGGGGATTTCCCCTTGGAAGCCAAAGTCATCGAGCGTCTTGACGATGCCGGTGCCGAAGAAGGCCTGCCAATTACGGTTCACGGTGACGCGGGCGGTGAGGGGATTAGCGTTAGAAACGAGCCATTTGGCGAAGCCGAGACGATTTGCCGGAAGGCCGGGCGAGAGAGGCGGCAGGAATGCAGGAACGTGCGGTTGGATTTCCTGGGCGGGCTGGGTGAATTCGCCGCGAGAGTGAAGGCGGGTGATGCGGGGATGGTCGGCCCGTTCCTGGAGCACGAGCGTGCGTTGCGGGACGCGGGGTGTTAGGAGTTCGTGAATCGGCTTCGTCTCCGCCGCGAGTTCCGGAGCGGTTAGGAGGAAATGGCGGAACAGGGTTTTCCGGTCGGCGTTTTCCGGGAAGGCACGAGCGACGGGGATCTTCGCGGAGTTGGTGGTGGAGAGTCGGAATTTCCCGAGAGTGGAGGCGTAGTAGCGGCCCATGCGCATCTCGATGGTGAGCTCGGCGGTAGGTGGAAGGGGTTCCGCGAGTTGGAAAACGGCGGTCTGGTCTTTACCGATGCGGTTCCCGAGAGTCCAGCCGGTCTGGTTATCGGTGTCGATGGCGAGCTTGGCGTCGCCCGCCGTGGAGCTGGCACCCGCGAGGCGGATGTCTTTGCCGTCCGCTTTGATAGAGATATTGTAGAGGAAGAAATCGCCCGGTGTGCCCTCGTAGTAAACTTTTCCCGGGCCGAAATCGGGAAGGCGTTTGTCGGTGAGAGCTTCGAGACGAAGGGCGGTGGTGCCGGTCGTCGGATTTTTGAAAGTCATGGTGAAGCGATCATCCTTTGAAGTATCACCGGAAACGAAGATGGCGTCATCGGCTTCGGCGGTGAGGATGGGCTCGTTAGAGTCGAGGGTGGCGGGCTTGAGATTGGTCCATGGAACTCCTTCGGCAGTGACTTTTGCGAGCCATCGGTTGAACGCGGGTTCCGGGGAAGGCTTGTCAGGCAGTTCGCCGATCGGCTCGCCGAGAGAAACCCGGAAAGCTCCGACGGTGTGGTGGCCGCCGAAGTTCTGGGCGAGCGTGATTTTGAATTCGCGCTCACCGGCGGGAAGGGGATTGGTGAAATTGAAAATGGCAGTGCGGTCTTTTTTAAGGGTGCCGCCTTCGACTTCAACCGCCCAGCCGGTTTCCGGTTTGCCATCGATGGCGGACGCCACGGGGAAGCGGGATTGCTCGGCGGTGGCTGTCGCGTCGGAAAAGGAAATTTTTTCCCAATCGGACGTTCGTAATTTCGGGCGGGTGAAAATCTCGATTTCGCTGAGCACGAAGTTTCCGTTGCCGGCGCGTCCGGGACCTCCGGAGGGGATGGCGGGATCGGCCAGGGTTTCGAGGCGGAGGCGGTCGATGCCGTTGGCGTTTGCCTTGAGAAAAACCTGATAGGAATCCTTTTCCGGTCCAGAGGAGGCGAAAACGGCGGTGCCATCCCTGATCGTGGCGCTTTCGCCAGACGCTGTGGTGACGGCTGAAAGCGGCGGGATGGACCACTTCGCTTCGGTGTGTTTCTCGATGGGCCACTTTCCGGGAAGGCTCGCGATGAGGGCTTCCACTTTCCTCGCGCGGTCGGCCGGGGTTTCCTGCGAGTTAGGATCTGTTAGATCCTGATGGATGTCGTCCGCATTGTTGAGGAATGCCATCATGCCGAAATATTCCGTGTGCAGGATGGGGTCGTATTTGTGGGTGTGGCACTGGGCACAGCCGACGGTGAGGCCAAGCCAGGTCGTACCGGTGGTCGCCACACGGTCGGTCATCGCGTGATAACGGTATTCTAACGGGTCAGCGCCGCCTTCTTCATTCAGCATGCTGTTGCGGTGGAAACCGGTGGCAGTGATGTCATCGGCGGTCGCGGCGGGGAGCATGTCACCGGCGAGTTGTTTCACCGTGAATTCGTCGAAGGGCATGTCGGCATTGAGCGAGCGGATGACCCAATCGCGCCATGGCCAGATCTGGCGTTCACGGTCCTTTTCGTAGCCGTTGGTATCCGCATAGCGGGCCAGGTCCAGCCAGCGGCGGGCCCAGCGTTCGCCGTAGTGGGGGGAGGAAAGCAATCGGTCGACGATTTTTTCATAAGCGTCCGGTGAAGCATCATTGACGAAGGCTTCGGCTTCTTCGGGTGTCGGCAGCAGGCCGATGAGGTCGAGCGTAACGCGGCGGATGAGCTGGTATTTGCCGGCTTCGGGCGAAGGTTTGAAATTCTCCGCGGCGAGTTTTTTGCCAATGATCTCGTCGATGGAATTTCCTGCGGGCTTTTTCGGTGCGACAAACGCCCAGTGGGGATGGTAGTCCGCGCCTTGGACGACCCATTGTTCGAGAACCTTCTTTTCCGTTTCGGAAAGTTCCATTTTCGCCGAAGCGGGCGGCATCCGGTCGTCGGGATCGGCGGCATGGAGGCGCTTGATGAATTCGCTTTCGGAAGGCTTGCCGGGAACGATGGCGATCTTGCCGGATTCGCCTTTGCCATAGGCGGCTTCAGGGATGTCCAGCCGGAGTTTGCCCTTGCGGGTGCTTTCATCGGGGCCGTGACATTTGAAGCAACGGTTCGAAAGGATCGGGCGGACTTCGCGGGCAAAGTCGGCTTTTTCCGCAGCGTGTGAGGAAGTTCCCGCCGCGAGGGCGATCAAAAACGGGAAAATGACGTTGACTCCTCCTTTGACCATTGCCAAATCCAACGTTGGGGCTAGGTGTGGAATTTCACAACCTACCAACATTGGTAGGGGCCCGCGCTGCTGGAATCGTGACCGGAGATCAGGCGGTGTAAGGTTCCAGCCACTTTTCCCTGCGAAACCAGGATTCCTGGCGCTTCGCATACTGGCGGGTGGCGGCGTTGATGAGGTCCTCGCAGGTGGCGCGGTCGATCTCTCCAGCCAACAGCGCACGGATCTCGCGGAAGCCGATGGCTTTTTCACAGTTGGTGGAAACATCCTTCAATGCGGCGACTTCCTCGATCGCGCCGCCATCCAGCATCATCCGTGTGCGTTGGGCGATCCGCGCGTGAAGATCCGGCCGGGTGCGCTGGATGACAATGCCGCGGAGTTGCGAGGAAATCTCCGCGGTTTGTTTTTCCCATCCATCGCGGAGATCGGAGGCTTTTTGGCCGCTGAGGAGGCAGATTTCGAGCGCCCTTGAGACGAAACGCCGGTTTTGCAATGCGGTGCGCGAAGCTTCCACCGGATCCAGCGCGGTGAGCTTTGCGACGAGATCCTCCAGCGGGCACTCTTCCATCTCCGCCCGCAGCGCGGGGTCGCCGGTGGGCAGGGGAGCCGCGCCGTGGGTGAGAAATTTCAGATAGAGTCCGGAGCCGCCGGTGACGACCGGGGTTTTTCCGCGCGACTGGATTTCCTCGATGACGGGCTTGGCCAGTTTCACATAGAGCTGGGCATCGGCCGATTCGGTGGGATCTAACACGCCGTAAAGATGATGCGGGCGAATTCCAAACTCTTCCTTGGACGGAGTGGCGCTGACGATCTCAAGCCCGCGATAAAGCTGGAAGGCATCCGCGTTGACGATCTCGCCATCGAGTTTCGCCGCCATTTCCAAAGCGAGGGAAGACTTCCCCGACGCGGTGGGGCCGCAGATGTAGATGGGCTCCGGTTTCAAAATCGATCGTCAGAACGGGAACTTGCCGCCGCCGAGGCCTTTCATCATGTCCTTCATGCCGCCCGCGCCACCCATCTGTTTCATCATCGCGCCCATCTTGGAAGGGGACTTCATCATCTTGCGCATTTCTCCGAACTGTTTGATAAGCTGGTTGACCTCCATCAGCGAGGTGCCCGAACCGGCGGCGATGCGTTGGCGGCGGGAGCCCTTGATGATCTCGGGGCGGGTGCGTTCGAGCAGCGTCATCGAGAGGACGATGGCTTCGGTGCGTTTGATTTTCTTGGTGTCGAAGGCTCCGGCGGGAAGCTGCTTCTTGATCTTGCTGAAACCGGGCATCAGTCCTAACAAACCTTCGAGCGGGCCGAGGTTCTGGATCATCTTCATCTGGTCGAGGAAGTCGGTGAAATCGAATTTGCCTTCCTGCATCCGCTTCATCGAGCGCATGGCGTCGGCTTCGTTCACCTTGTCGGCGACCTGCTCTACCATGCCGACGATGTCGCCCATGCCGAGGATCCGGTCGGCCATGCGGCTCGGGTGGAATTCGAAGAGTTGATCTAACTTTTCGCCCTCGCCGGCGTATTTGATCGGTTTGCCGGTGACGGCACGCATCGAAAGCGCCGCACCACCGCGGGCGTCGCCATCGAGCTTGGTGAGGATGATGCCGGTGATGCCGACGGCTTCGTCGAAATGTTGTGCGACGGAGACGGCCTGTTGACCGGTGGCGGAGTCGGCGACTAACAAGGTTTCCTTTGGATTGACGAAAGCATGCAGGCGCTTGAGTTCGATAATGAGCTTTTCATCGATTTCCTGACGTCCGGCGGTGTCGAAAATAAGCACGGTGCCTTGCTGCTTTTCCGCCCAGATGAGCGCGTCCTTGGCGACCTTCACGACATCCGTTTCACTTGCTTCAGGAGTGTAGCAGGGGACATCGATTTGTTTCGCCAGCACCGCGAGCTGATCAATGGCCGCAGGTCGATAGAGATCGCAGGCAATGAGCAGCGGACGACGGCCTTCCTTTTTCAATCGGTTAGCGAGCTTGGCGGAGGTCGTGGTTTTCCCGGCACCATTGAGACCGCAGATGAGGATGCGCGCGGGCGGGTTGAGATCGAGCGGAGCCTGGTCGCCACCTAACAATGTTTCCAGCTCATCATGGAAGATCTTGACGATCTGCTCACCGGGCTTGATCGACTTGAGCACGTCTTCACCGAGGGCTTTTTCCTTCACCTTCGCGATGAAGTCTTTGGCGACGCCGAATTCCACATCCGCTTCAAGCAGCGCGATGCGGATTTCGCGGAGCGCGTCGGCGATGTTCTTTTCCGAAATGCGGCCCACGCCACGAAGGTTGCGGAAAGTCTTGTCGAGGCTGTCGGAGAGTGAGGAGAACATGATGGTGAAAATGCTGGGGATGTCCGCCATCGGTCCGGAGGCCGGAATCGGGCGGTCTTGTCGGCGGTATCTTTCCCGGTGATGGGGCCTTGACGCAACCCAAGAATCCGGATTGAGCGCTTGCCGCGACGGAAATCGCCTGCCGGGACTTCACGAAAATGCTGCCAACCTACTCGCCGTCCGGGAGATAGGCGGCTTCGCGGTCGAGTTGGAAGGACCAGCGGAGCGGGGATTCAACCACCTTGCCGGTGACGTCCTTCCACGTGATTGTAACCTGGCAGCTCGGTTGGCGCAGGCGGCGGTTGACTTGCCATGAGAACTTTTTCGTTTCGGGGGCGAAGCTGGCGGGGACCTCGCCGAAGCCAGAGACCTTCATGGAGAGCGTGGCGGGATCGAGGCCTTCGACGGTGGAGAGGTCGGCGGATATTTCCGGCAGGCGCGAGTTGATGATGGCACCGGGCTCGGGCGAGACGGGGTGGGCGAGCTTCTGAACGGGTTCGGATAGGGCTGTTGCATCGGCGGCGCCCTGGCCTTCGCGGAAGGTGGTGGCGAGTTCGAAGATCTTGTCGTAGTTGCCGAGGATCATGTAGCGCGGCAGGGTTTTGTTAGGAAGCGCGCGCTTCACCTTGCCGGGCAGCACCGTGAACAGATAGGTGTAGCCGAACTCGTCGCCGAGCTGGTGCATCTCCTCGGTGTAGAATCCTCCGGGGTAGGAATAGCTGGTCACCTTGACGGGGAATTTCGATTCCAGGAAACGCTTGGACTCGCCCATTTCCTTGCGGAGGTATGCGTCGTAGGCGTTCTCTCCTTTTTTGCGGAAGCTCTTCACCGTGATCGGATAGGGATGGCTGACGGAATGGCTGCCAATGGTCGCGCCGTTGGCGATCATTTCCTGGATCATCGGGGTCGTCAGCGCCTTGCCGCCGCCATCCACGTAGTTTTTGTACAGATAGAGAGTGAACGGATAGCCGAACTCCTTCAAAACCGGATAGGCGTCAGTGTAAACGGACTTCCAACCGTCGTCGAAGGTGAGCAGGACGCATTTCTGGGGGATTTCCTTCCCCTGATCCTTCCACGCGGTGAATTCGTCCAGCGTGATCACCCTGAGCCCGAGCTGGCGGATGGTTTCCATCTGCTTGCGGAATTTCGAAGTGTGGATCCGCATCGCCGTCTCCGGCAGTCTTTCGGCGAAATCGTGGTAGCCGAGGATGGAAACCCGGACGCCGTCATCCGGGATTTCCGGTTCCGGCGCAGGCGGCGGCATGACCGGGGCTTCCGGCATGACCAGAGGCATAGGGACGGGCGCATCCTGTGCCACGGCTGTAAAGCAGGCAAAAAAGGTGAAAAGGAGAACGGATTTCGTCATCGGCGGGCGCAAAGTAGGCCCGGCCCCCGGGTTTTGGAAGTCCCAAGAAGATCCCCTGCCGAATCTCTGCCAAAGAGCCGCCATTTCCACAATCCCGGCGGAGTGATCACCGCACGGCTTGGTAAACGGCTTCGTAATTTTTTCCCAAGACCGTTTGCCACAGGCGGAAGTTTCCGGAGCGGAAGGCACCCGCGCAGATTTGCAGGTAGTAGCGCCACATCCGATAGAAGCGCTCGTCGTAGAGGTGTTTGATCTTCGGCCAGCCGCTGACGAAATTGTCATGCCACGCGATCAGCGTCGGGTCGTAGTAAGCGCCGAATTCCTGCACGTCCAGCAGGGTGAAAAGCCCGTCCGAAGCGGCGGCGATCTGGCCGAAGCTGGGATTCACGAGGCCGGGGAAAATGTGGTTGGTCACCCATTCCACCTCGGGAGTCCGGAGGGTGGGGGACGCGTTGATGTTGCCGAAGGTGTGCAGTAGAAACAAGCCGCCGGGTTTCAGGACTTCGTGCATTTTCTCGCAATAGGTCCGGTAATTTTTCGGCCCGACATGCTCCATCATCCCGATCGAGTAAATTCGGTCGAACCGTCCTTCGACATCGCGATAGTCCTTCAGCAGCAGCGAAACCGGCAGACCTTTGCAGCGCTCCATGCCGAGCGCGACCTGCTCCTTGGACAGCGAAACTCCCAACCCGCTGCCGATGCCGTGGTGTTCTGCGGCGTATTTCAAAAGTCCGCCCCAGCCGCAGCCGGTATCGAGCACGCTCATGCCGGGTTGCAGGCCGAGCTTGCGGCAGCAGAGATCGTATTTCGCCAACTGCGCATCTGCTAGATTCGTGATGCCCTCTTTCCAATACGAGCAGGTGTAGGCCATCGTCGGATCGAGGGTGATTTCGAACACCGGTCCGAGGTCGTAATGGCTGGCGATGTCGCGGGCGGCGCGGGGCTTCGTCTGGCGGTTGAACAACCTGCCCGCCCAGTATTGGAGGATGTTGGGGAGGGAATGGTGGAACCGGGAATTGAGGCCGGATGACAAACAGCGGTGGAAATAACCGGCGATGTCTTCGCACTCCCAGACGCCCTCGACATACATGTCGCCGAGTTCGGTAAGGCCGTTCTTCAGCGGCGAGAGGATGCGGCGGGTGAATTGTTTCTCGTCTCTAACGAGAAGATCCCAGGGTTCGGGATTGGCCGGATTGATGCGGATTCCGGCTTCCGCGAGAACTGCCGCCACGCCGGAGGATTTTCTCACGGTCGTTCCCGGCAGGCGGTCATCTGCTAGAAAGCGGTCATCGGTGAGATCGGTAGGGGAGGTCGATGGGGATTTCATGGTGGCCAGGCATTGGAGTTCGAGAGGGAAACCAACGGAGCGCCCGCTGGAAAATTCACCTTGCAGGATACCCGTCCGGCCCCTGCTGCCAAGGATTCATTTGACCGCGTCAAACCCTGCCTCGAACGGGGCTCCATGCGCCCCCGCCAGATCACTTCAATCCGTCCAGAGCCTTCAGGATCTTCTCCTGAACCGGAGCCGTCGTCAGGTTTCCGAGATGGCCGCCGTTCGGGAACACCGTCAGGCGCGATGATGGAAACGTCGATTTCAACCAGGAAATGTCGCGGGGATGGTGGATGAAATCGTCCTTGTTGACGAGAACGCGGATTCTCGGATCGGAGCCGAGGCGGTTCTGATAGGTCCGCAGATCGACCTCGCGGGTGAAGTCCCCGGGGCCGACGCCCTTCTCCTTGTAGTAGGGAAGAACGAAGCGGACGAAGTAGTCATCGAACGAGTATTGGAGAATTTCCTGATAGGAGGCATCGCGCCGCCACTTGGATAGAGGTGCCTGGAGGATCCCCATGTCGTTCCGGATCTGGCTGCTGTAGATGGTGTCGCGCAGGGTCAGTTTGAATGACAGGCCGATGAGGAATTTCGACTCGGTCGCGTTGAACGGAGGTGTTGATGTCGGATCGGTCGGAAGGGTCATCAGGCTTGCCACCTTGTGGACGGCATTGTTGATCCTCGCTTGCCGTTCGGCAGCTGGCCAGGCTTCGGTCGCGTCATAACAGGCATCGATGGCCTTGTATCCGACCCGCAGGTCCACCGGCGTGTCGATGGCCACATAGCGGTCGAAACGGATCATGTCGGGAGTCGCCTGCTTGTCGTGGGCGGCGAGATAGAGTGCCTGGAATCCACCCATCGAGAAGCCGACGAGCGCCCGTTTGCCGAAGAGGCCGGGATGCTTTTTCTCCAGCGCGCGGTCGAAGTCGGTGAACTCCGTGCGCAGGTCATTGCAATCGGTCGGCGGATAGGCGGGAAGATTCGTGGTGGAGGCATTCTCCATGAACTCCGGATGGAACACGCCGGTGGTGGTCACCACCGAACAACCGCTCTGATAGATCATTTCCGCCAGGGCGAGGGTCGTATTCGATTCCCGATGCAATCCCTGTCCGGGCGAAATGTAAACGAGCGGCGCGTTGGATTTCTGAAGCCAGTAGTTGAACTTCATTTTCCGGCCGGTGGACGACATGCGCACGCTCATGACCCGCGAGTTCTGGAGGAAATCCGGATCCTTCGGTTTGATCAGGGCCACGGCAAGGGTTTGCAAGGTGCCGGGATCTTTCGGTCCGGGAGCATCCCAATCCGGTTGGGTTTCCTTGGACGCATAAGTCCAGATACTCTTCGCCCCGGCATACGGGTCGGCTTCGGTTTTGATGAATTGGACGGCTCCCTCGGTCTGGTCGGTCAGACGGTTGTAAGAGGTGCCGCTGGAAACGTAGCTGTAGGGAGTGGCATAATTCCATGGCTCGGACGCTTTGTCTGCGGCGAGCCCGAGAGCATGGGTTTCATCGCTCGGGCCGAGGACGGGCAGCATCAGATAGGTGCTTGGTTTCCAGCCCCAGCGGACGAAGGTCTGGCCGAAGTCGGCGTTTGATTTCGGGATGTTCCATTTCGTCGCGATATCGAACAACCCGCCGACCCCGGCGGTGGTGTTGCAGAGGAATCTCAGCGATTCGTCGCCGGCTCCGGACCAACGGCCTTGGAGCGCGTTGTTCACGAGGCGAGTCGGATAGATGATGTTGTGGGCGAAGTTGTTGATGGAACGGCGTGCTGGAGAAGGAACAATCGCCCGATACACCCTGCCGGTGGGCTGCATGACGCCTACAAGGATGCCATGATTCACTCCCCAAAGACCGCGGTTCGCCGGTTCCAACGGATCGGCGATGAACTCGGGAAGTGTCGATGACCCGTGTTTTCCCGCAGGCTGCGATGCCACCGGGGCCGTCGTGGTCGGCGCGCAGGCGGTGAACAGGACGGCCAGCGGCAAGGCGGACCAGCCGGGAAAACGGGCTTGGGAATTCGGTCGAAATTTCATGCGAACAGTCTTGGACGCGGGATGCAATACCCGCAACCCGTGAAATGAAAAGCCTGATATTCGCCGCTCCGGCGGGTTCCAATCAGGCGGGCGTCAGCTTCACCAGCAGATCGTCGCTGTCCACCTGGTCGCCCTTTTTCACGAGCACCTCGGAAATGACGCCGTCGGCGCTGGCGCTGACGGTGGTGAGCATTTTCATGGCTTCGAGGGTGACCAGCTTGTCGCCCGCCTTGACCTCCTGGCCGGGGGAAATGGCGACCTCGGTGACCATCCCCGGCATCGGCGCGCAGGCGTGGGCGGGATTGTTAGGTTCGCCCTTCACCCGCGAGGCGGTGGAGACGGACTTGAGGGAGTTGTCCGCGACGATGGATTCGCGCGGCATGCCGTTGAGCTCGTAGAACAGCGCGCGCCGTCCGGCGGAATCGGCCTCGCCGATGGAGATGAGTTTGATGATGAGGATTTTGCCGGTGTCGATCTCGATCTCGATTTCCTCGCCGATGTGCAGGCCGTAGAAAAACGCGGGCGTCGGCAGGCTGCTGAGGTCGTCGTATTTCGTGCGGAACGCCATGAAATCGGCGAACACCTGCGGATACATCAGGTGCGAGTAGAGGTCATCGTCGGTGATCGGGCGGCCGAGTTTCGTGACGAGTTCGGCGCGGGTGGCTTCCAGATCGATGGGTTCCGCGAGTTCGCCGGGGCGCTTGGTCGTCGGTTTGCGCGTTCCTAACACGACCTTCTGCACTTCGACCGGCCAGCCGCCATCGGGTTGGCCAAGACCGCCGGCGAGCATGTCGATCACGCTTTCCGGGAAATCGATGGAGCCGGGTTTCAGCTTGGGAACGTCCGCTGCCTTGATGTTGCGGGTGACGAGGAACATGCACATGTCGCCGACGACCTTGGAGGATGGCGTGACCTTGACGATGTCGCCGAAAAGCTGGTTCACCTCGGCGTAAGTGCGGGCGATTTCGCGCCAGCGGTGGCCGAGGCCCATCGCGTTCGCTTGTTCGCGGAGATTGGTGTATTGGCCGCCAGGCATCTCGTGTTCGTAAACCTCCGCCGTGCCGGAGCGCGGGGCGGAGTCGAACGGCTGATAGAACGCGAGCACCTGCTCCCAGTAGTCGGAAAACTCGTTGAGCGAACCGAAGTCGAGCCCCGGATCGCGTTCGGTTCCGGCCAGTGCAGCGGAGACCGAGTTGAGGTTCGGCTGCGAGGTCGAGCCGGACATCGAGGAGATTGCGAGATCGACGACATCCACCCCGGCCTTCGAAGCGGCGAGCACGGACGCCGCGTTGATGCCCGATGTGTCGTGGGTGTGGAAATGCACCGGGATGCCGATTTCCTCCTTCAGCGCGGCGATCAGTTTCCAGGCGGCATGTGGTTTGCAAAGCCCCGCCATGTCCTTGATGCAGAGCATGTGGGCACCCATCCGCTCGACTTCCTTCGCCTTATCGACGTAGTATTTCAGTGAATACTTGTCGCGGCGGCTGTCGGTGATGTCGCCGGTATAGCAGATCGCCGCCTCGCAGATCGCCTTGCCGTGGTCGCGGACCGCTTCCATCGCCACGGTCATGTTAGGAAGGTAGTTGAGCGAGTCGAAGATCCGGAAGATGTCCATGCCGGAGTCCGCCGCGTGCTTGACGAAACCGGCGACCACATTGTCGGGGTAGTTCGAGTAGCCGACCGCATTCGAGCCGCGGAAGAGCATCTGGAAGCAGATGTTAGGCACCTTTTCGCGCAAACGGCGGAGGCGTTCCCACGGACACTCGTTCAGGAAACGCATCGCCGTGTCGAAGGTCGCGCCGCCCCACATTTCCAGCGAGAAAAGCTGCGGCGTGCGGTGGGCGACGGCCTCGGCGACGCGCAGCATGTCGAAGCTGCGCATGCGCGTGGCGATCAGCGACTGGTGCGCGTCGCGGAAGGTGGTGTCGGTGATGAGCAGGCGCTTTTCCGCGAGGATCCACTCGGCGAATTTCTCCGGTCCGAGTTCCAGCAAAACATCGCGGCTGCCTTTCGGAACCTTTGCCTGGTTCTCGATGAGGAGTGAATTCGGCACCACGGCCTTGTGCATCACGCCTTCCGGCTTCCAGCCCTTGGCGGTGGGATTTCCGTTCAACGTGACGTCGGATAGATACGAAAGCGTGCGGGTCGCCCGGTCGCGGCGGCGCTTGAACTGGAACAGCTCGGTTTTTGTGTCGATCAGCTTCGTGTGCGCCTGACCGCCCCGGAAGGTCTCGTCGGCAATGACGTTTTCGAGAAACGGAATGTTTGTCTTCACCCCTCGGATACGGAACTCGCGGAGCGCGCGGTCCATCCGTTGGCAAGCCATCGGGAAGTCGCGGCCCATCGCGGTGACCTTGACCAGCATCGAGTCGTAATACGGCGTGATCACCGATCCCGCGTCGGCGGAGGCGGCGTCCAAACGGATGCCGAAACCGGCGGCCGAGCGGTAGTTGAGGATCCGGCCGTAGTCGGGTGAGAAATTTTTCTCCGGATCCTCGGTGGTGACGCGGCACTGGATCGCGAATCCATTGCACGGGATCTGGTCCTGCGGTGGCAGCGCGATTTCCTTGCTGAAGAGCGTGTGCCCTGCGGAAACGAGGATCTGGGATCTAACCAAATCAATGCCGGTGACGCACTCGGTCACCGTGTGCTCCACCTGGATCCGCGGGTTCATCTCGATGAAGAACCAGTCGTTCTTGTCCATGTCGTAGAGGAACTCGACGGTGCCCGCGTTGTCGTAGCCGATGCCCTTTGCCAGCGCGACGGCGGCATCGCAGAGCTCTTTCCTCACCTTCGGATCGAGGTTCACCGCCGGCGCGACCTCGACCACTTTCTGATAGCGCCGCTGCACCGAGCAATCGCGTTCGTGGAGATGCACCACATTTCCATGCTGGTCGCCGAGGATCTGCACCTCGATATGCTTGGCGCGTGAAATGTAGCGTTCGAGGAAAACGGCGGAGTTGCCGAACGCATTGAGCGCCTCGTTCTGCGCCTCGGCTAACAGGCCGGGAAGCTGCGACGGTTTCTCCACCACCCGCATCCCGCGCCCGCCACCGCCGAACGCCGCCTTGATGATGAGCGGAAATCCGATCTCATGCGCGACGGTCAGCGCCTGGTCAGGATCGGTGATCGGCTCTTCGGTGCCGGGCAGGGTGGGGACCTTGAAACTGTGGGCCAGCGCCCGCGCCGCCGTCTTGTCGCCCATGTTCTCCAACAGATCGGGAGACGGTCCGATGAACACGATGCCTTCCCGCGCGCAGGCCCGCGCGAACGCGGCGTTTTCCGATAGAAATCCGTAGCCCGGGTGGATCATCGTCACACCCTTCTGCTTCGCCAGCGTCACGATGCCCTCAACATCGAGATACGCGCCGACCGGGCCCTTCGAGGAATCCAGTTGATACGCCTCGTCCGCCTTGAAGCGGTGGATCGAAAACCGGTCCTCTTCGGCGAAAATCGAGACGGTCCTGAGTCCGAGTTCGTTGGCGGCGCGGAAAATGCGGATCGCGATTTCACCGCGGTTCGCGGCCATCAATTTTCCGGGTGGGCGTGGGTTTTCAAGCATCGTGGATGCTTTCTAATGGCCACCGGGCGGTTCGTGAAGAGGAAAACCGGGTTACTTCATCCCCCGTTTGTGTAGGAGCTCAGGCCTCGTCTTGAAAATGGCGGGGACCGTTCTCCGCAACGGTCCTGCGAATGGAAGGAGAATGAATTTGCGCATGAAAAGCTCGGAGATCCGTCCATGATCGGTCATTCGCCTCCCATTCTCGCAGACCGCCCGGAGGTCGATCCCTGCCTTGTGGCAAGTCTCTCAGGCCTCGCCCTTCGGCTTGCGATGTCCCGGCGCCGCCAGGATCTCGATGTAAACCGAGGCACACTGGCCGGCCGCCGCCTGGTCGATGGCGGGGACCACTTCCTCCAGATGCTTGGTTTCCGGAGCACCCTTGCCCTGGCCGACCTTGCAGTTGAAATCCCAGAAATCGACGCCTTCGGGGAGGGCTTTTTTCCGCTCGCGCTTCACGTATTTCCGGACGTCGCTCTTGATCTGCTCGACGACGCGCGCCGGCTGGTGGTTCGGCGAGGTGAGGGGAAATGTCTTTTTCATGGCACCCGCTTGTGTCCAGCGGGCGGTGCTTTGTCTAGGAGAAGTCGGGATTTTTTGGAGTGATGATCGGGAATGGCCTGGCTAGCCTCGCGCATGGCCATCGAGACATTTGCCGGTATTTCCCCGACGATCCATGAAAGCGTGTTCATCGCTGCGAGCGCGGATGTGATCGGGCGGGTGACTTTGCATGAGGAGTCGAGTGTTTGGTACAACGCGACGTTGCGCGGAGACATCAATGAAATCGTGATCGGCCCGCGGTCGAACGTGCAGGACAATGCGGTGATCCATCTGGCGGACGATTACGGCTGTTATGTCGGCGAACTGGTGACTGTGGGCCACTCGGCGATTCTTCATGCCTGCACGGTGAAGGACGAGGTGCTCATCGGGATGGGGGCGATCGTGCTGGATGGCGCGGTCATCGGCGAACGTTCGATCATCGGGGCTGGCGCTCTGGTGACCGGCGGGACGATCATCCCGCCGGGATCGCTGGTGTTGGGTTCGCCGGGGAAGGTGGTGCGGACACTGCCGTTGGACGAGCAGTTGAAGGTCCGGGGCTGGGCGGACAAGTATGTGATGGGCTCGCGGAAATACCTCGGGAGGCGGGCCCCGTGAGTGAAAGGATTCCGTCTGTCTTCTGGAGAATTATCAGTATCCCGTTAGTTCTTGTGGGAATCTGCGCAGTGCTGATCGCCATCGCCGTTCTCGCTAAAACGGCCGTCTTCCGCGCCACATCGACTTCCACACCCGGACTGATTGAGCGCGTCGAGCCCCGCCCCGGCAGGTCCATGCAATACGCCCCGATCTACTCGTTCCGTGACGGGCGGGGGAGGTCCCATCTAGATGAGGGAATTCTTTGTGGCCGGGATCGCTGGCATCAAGGCCAATCCGTCCGCGTCCGATTTGATCTCAATAACCCGTCCGAATCGAAGTTGGATTGTTTCCATGACATCTGGATGGTTCCATTGCTGTTCAGCGGGTTTTCCTGTTTCTACCTGTTCTTCTCATGGCGCTTTTTCCGATCATCGTCCAAGCCGGGCGGTCTTGGGAGACGGGACCTGTTGGCATCATAGAAAGGGATTTGAAACCCGTTCCTCGCCGAGGGTGGTGGCGGGGCCGTGGCCGGGGAGGAGGATGGTATCGTCGGGAAGGGGGGCGAGTGCCGCGCGAAGGTTGCGTAGGGCGAGCTGATAGAGATCCGGCGTGTCACAGCCTCCGATCGAGCCAGCGAACAGGGCGTCGCCGGTGACCAGCACGGGTGGTTGGTCGGCTTCCCGCAGCAGGACGCCCACCGAGGGAACGTAGTGGCCGGAGAGATCAATGCCTTGGAGGATGAAGCCGCCGTCCCCGTCCAAGTCCCAGACTTCGCGTGCGGAGAACTTTTTGGGGCCGGTCATTTCGGGACCGAGGACGGGAATACCCAGAGCGTCGAGCGAAGGAATGCCGCCGGTGTGGTCGCGGTGGCCGTGGGTGATAAACGTCAGTTGCGGCAGACCGGTGTTCAGGGCCGAGATCGCGTCGATGCAGGAATGAGCGTCATTGCCGGTATCGAAAAGGAAGCGCATTGGACCGAAATCGACGAGCCAGGCGTTCACCCGCTCCCCACCGAATGGCAGATCGAGCCGATGGATTTCCGGCCGATCAAGCGCGCGCGGATGATAGTCGGCGTGATTCGCCAGCGCCTCCGGGTTCAGTCCAAGCACCGGGGCCAGGCGTCGTGCTGTGTCGGCCGAGAAGCGGCCTTTGGAAAACGACATCACCTCGGTTTCGGGAAGTCCCGCACGCAAAGCGGCCTCGCCCGGTGCGAGGGCGAGGCCTTTGAAGGCTTTGCGGATGACCCAGGTGAAATCGTCCTCTAACATTCCGATCAGCGCATCCGGTAGTAGCCGTCCGAGTTGTGGATGAAATAGACGTCCTTCGGGTTGAGGCGAGGCAACCAGACGAAGGGTTTTCCGGAAGAGTCGATCTCTTCGGTCACCGCCGCCGTTCTTGCGGGCGTGACGGCGTCCACGGTGTCGGGATCCTTGGTGAACGAGGTTTCATCGATGCCAGTGACGATGTGGTTCACCCATTTCAGGTCCTTCGCCTGCTCACCGAATTCGCTCCAGTCGCCGTTGGAGGAATGGGCATACATCTTCTTGATGAACTCGTCGGGAGTGATGCCCATCTTGGTGGCGACCGGCGTGCCTAGCCGTCTCCACCAGCGTTCGCTTTCCGCGTGGAACTCGCGTTGTTCCGTTAGGTTGAGCTGGCCGAAGACCACTGAGCTGATCTGGTGGTGGAGCATGACCGCATTCGGATAGGCATACGATTCCTTGGCGAGCGTGGTGATGGCGGCGGCCATCGAGGCGGCGAAGGATTTCACGACCACGTGGACCGGCGCATCGCTGGATTCCATGGCCTTGAGGATGCGGTAGCCGGCCATGACCGAGCCGCCGGGGCTGGCGTCGATGACGATGAAGATGGGCAGCTCGCGGTCCTTGTTGTTCCAGTATTGGATGCGGCTGGTGATGAAGTCCGCGGTGTTCGCGGTGATCAGGCCGTTGAGCGGGATGCGGCGGTCGGAAACGACGAGGATGCCGTTTTCCTTGAGCGGGGTTTTGAGGAAGACCGGTTTGGAGTCGGCGAATTTCGCGCGCTTGTCAGTGGTCTCGATGCGGGCGATGTCGCTTTGCAACCGGGTGATTTCGAGCGCGGCTTCCGTCTGGGCGGTCTTGAGATCGTTGCCGAGTTTCTCAGCCTTGATTTTGGAGAGCTCGCTTTCTTCGGTGAGTCTCTCTTTTTCCGCTTCCAGCTTGGCGAGTTCGTCCTGCAGGGAGGCCTGGCGTTTGGCGGACTCGAGGGCGAGTTTCTCGGTCAAAAGCTCGCGCTCGAGTTTCAAGCGGGTGACTTCCGCGCGCATCGTGCTGGTCGCCTGGAGCAAGCGCTCGGCTTCGAGCTTGTTGTCGATGGCGAGGGCTTCCTGTTCCTTGGTTTTCGCCTCGACCACGGGATCTTTGGCAGGCGGGGCCGGCGGAGTGACTGCAGGTGCGGCAGGCGGTGCTGCGACGACTTCGGCAGGAGCGGGGGAGGCATCTTTCGCAGGAAGCCAAGTGGTTAGGGCGAGGCCGATGATGGCGGTGCGGGTGTGGGAGATTTTCATAGGACCTGTGTAGAACGGCGCGACGATACGCCTTTGTTTCGAAAAATCTAGGAATTCCGGGCCTTGGCGGCTTTCGCCCGGACGCCGATGAGAACGATGATTCCGGCAAAAACGATGAAGATGGTGGCGGCGATGCCGAGGGTGGTGAAAAGCCGGCTGGCCCCCGCGTCCACCTGCGCGTCGGTGATGGTGCCGACGGGAGTTTCCTTGGGATTCCGCGTCAGCATGATTTTCCCATCGGAAATTTCCGCCCGCGTGAGCTTCTTCATGGCCGGGCCGATTTCCTTGTCCGTCATGTAACGCTCGGTGATTCGATAGGGCGACATCTGGTCGATGAATTCGCGCGGCACTGTCACGCCGGGCACTTCGATGTTGTCGATGCTGAGAACGACCTCGCCCAGATGGAAGCGGGGGCGGGCGATCATCGTTCCGTTCAGATGGCGCGAGTCGGAGGCGATCCAGCCGGGTTCACCATCCCTGGCGAATCTCGGCTTGCCGTTGAGGGGAAACGAAATTGCGATGCGCATCGTTTCGCCATCGATGCCGATGACGCGGAAGGTGCCGCGGAGTTCCTTGAAGGCGTCGTAGGTGGCGATCGCGAGGTTCACATCATCGGCTGATAGAGACAACGTGGCGACGGAATCCTCCGCGAGCTGTTGGCGGAAGGTCTCGATGCGTTCGGCGAGGTTGTTGAGCTGCGGCTCCTTGTTTTCCAACGGCGTGACTTCGATGGCCACGGGCTTCTCGCCGGTGAACTTCGCGATTTCGTTGAACTGGCGGAACAACGTGAGAATCGAGAATCCGATGAGGAAAGTCATCACCGCCATGGCGGCGATGAGGATGGCGCAGCCGGCGAACGGCGATCGGGCACTGTGGTCTTTTTCGGCCTGGGGTCGGGTCATGGTTCTATCAGGAAATTAGGATCACGGATCCAGGCGGCGGCGCTCCTCTTCCTCCGGGATGTTGTGGAGCGGCCCGCCGTCGGGCTCCGGCAGCTCGTCGCTAACAGGTAACTCCTTCGGCGGGTATTCGTCGTCCCATCCGTCGTCGCCGGATTCGTCCGCGTGGTGATGGTCATCGCTATGCCATCCCGCGTCATGAGGGTGCTCCATCTCGGCGGCTTCACGGCGTTTTTCCTCCATGAGAAGCAATCTCTCGGCGCGTTCGCGAGCTTCCTGTTCCTCGATGATGCGGTTTTTCTTCCGGTCGAAATAGGCGAGCCAGATGCAGATTTCGTAGAGGATGATCATCGGCAGGGCCATCAGCACCAGCGTAAAGACATCGGGGGTCGGGGTCAGGATCGCGGCGGCGACGAAGATGCCGACAATCGCGTAGGAGCGGGTCTTGGACATCGTTTCATAGCTGAGCATTCCCAGTTTCACGAACACCATCACCACCACCGGCAGTTCGAACGAGGCGCCGAACAACAGCGTGAACTGCGTGGCGAACGAGATGTATTCACCGATCCGCCAATCGTTTGAAATGCCCATATCGCCGCTCCACTGATAGAAAAAAAGCAGCGCGCGCGGCAGCACCCAGTAGTAGGCGAATGCCGTGCCCGCGAGGAACAGCCCGAAGCCCACCGCCATCGCGGGCCACATCACTCGCTTCTCGTGGCTGTGCAGGCCCGGCAGCACGAACTGGAGAATAAAAAGCAGCAGCAGCGGAAACGCCAGCACGATGCCCGCGACGAACGACAGTTTCATCGACAGCATGAACCCCTCGGTGGGCTTGAGCGCGGACATCATTTTCAGATTGCCCTGCGGACCGCTGTCGGTGCTTGGCTTGGATTTCAAGAGCGCTTTCACCTGGAGCTTGAACTCGTTGGTGTCCGCCAGCGAATCGATGAACGCCTTCTGCTTCGCTTCCGGCAGAACCATAACGGCCCGCAGCAGACTGATGGATTTCGCATGGAACACCAGCGTGTCGTCACCGAGCGACTGATAGAAAAGCTCGCGCTGGTCCGGCACCAGATTCATCGCCGCGTGTTCCACGTTGCGGGCCTTGCCCCAGATTTCCACCGAGGGCGGACGGGGCGCGTCCTCGGGGAGCGTCGCCTTGAGCTGGGTGATGAGCACCTGATCCACCGGACGGCGGAAAAACTCCATCAAGGTCTTGTTGAAGGCGAAACAGACGATCATCGAAATCAACAGGGTGATCACCACCCGCGTGATCATCGTTCGCAAATCCTCCAGATGCTCGAGAAACGGTTTTTCGTGGTCCGGATGCGTGTGCTCGCGGAGCTGGATGACTTTTTTCAGCAGATACATTGCTTGTGAGGGCGGGATTCAAGCCCCGCAACCCCCTGACCGCAAGGGCAGATGTTTTTGCCCGGGAATTCTGGCGTTGCGGCATCGGCGGACATGTCCCACCTTCGCGCGGGGCTGCGGTTCCGGTTATTTTCCTCATGTTTTCCCAAGAATCACTGATTGCCGAATTCCCGATCCTGGAGCAAACGATCCAAGGCCGCCCGCTGGTTTATCTGGACAATGCCGCCACCACGCAGAAGCCGATGGCGGTCCTGCTCGCCTCCCGACACTACTACGAGGCGATCAATTCCAACATCCACCGCGGCACCCATCACCTGGCGAGGCTTGCGACGGAGAAATTTGAAAAAGCCCGCCAGACCGTCGCCGATCACCTCAACGCGACCACTTCCGACGAGGTGATCTTCACCGCCGGCACCACCGACGGCATCAACCTCGTCGCCAACATCCTCTCGCTTTCCGGAAGGATCCAACCGGGCGATGAAGTCCTCATCTCCACATTGGAGCACCATTCCAACATCGTCCCGTGGCAAATGCTCTGCGAGCGGACCGGCGCGATCCTCAAGGTGATTCCCTGCGATGAAACCGGCACGCTCGATCAAGACGCCTTCCATTCCCTGCTCAACGAGCGGACGAAAATCCTCTCGCTCACCTGGATCTCCAACTCCTTCGGCACCGTCAATCCCATCGCGGAAATGACCAAGGCCGCGAAAGCTGACGGAGCGCTCGTCATGATCGACGCCGCCCAGGCCACCGCCCACATGCGGATCGACGTGCAGGCGCTGGGCATCGACTTCCTCGCTCTATCCGGTCACAAGGTTTACGCTCCGACCGGCATCGGCGCGCTGTGGGGCCGCGCGGAAATCCTCAACTCACTGCCACCCTGGCGCGGGGGCGGCGAGATGATCAAGGAAGTGACGTTTGAAAAAACCACCTACAACGATCTCCCTTTCAAATACGAGGCGGGCACTCCTAACATCGAAGGCGCGATCGCCCTCGCCGCCGCCCTCGACTTCGTCAATGGCATCGGCCTCGCGTCTATCCAACAGCACGAACGGACAATCATCCGCTCCGCTGCCGAAGCCCTAGCTGATATTCCCGGCATCCGCTTCTTCGGCCCCGACGACCGTGCGGGCGCGCTTTCCTTCAATGTCGATGGCGTCCATCACTACGACCTCGGCACGTTGCTCGATCAAATGGGCGTGGCGGTCAGAACCGGCCACCATTGCTGCCAACCGCTGATGGCCCGTTTCGGCATCACCGGCACCGTTCGCGCGTCCTTCGCGCTCTACAATTCCCAAAGCGATGTCGAGGCGCTGGCCAAGGCCACGGAAAAAGCGGTTTCGATGCTTCGTTAGAAATCCGAACCATGAACATCTTACTCGGCATCTCCGGTTCCATCGCCGCTTACAAGGCGGCGGATCTCGCGTCGCAACTGGTCAAAAAAGGCCACACCGTCCACGTCGTGATGACCCGCGCGGCGACTGAATTCATCACCCCGCTCACTCTCCAGACGCTGACGCGGAATCCGGTGATCGTTTCGCTGGAGGATGAAAAACAATCCTGGAAACCCGGCCACATCGAGCTGGCCGACAACGCCGACTTGCTCGTCGTCGCTCCCGCCAGCGCCAATGTCATCGGCCAATTCGCCAACGGCCTCTCGCCCGATCCTCTCACCTCGATCTATCTGGCGCTTCCCCGGAACACCCCGGTGCTCATCGCCCCGGCGATGAACGGGAAAATGTGGCTGCACCCCGCGAACCAGCGGAACGTCGCGCTGCTAACAGCGGATGGCTGCAAGTTTGTAGGCCCTGCGGAGGGCGATTTGGCGTGTGGCTACGAAGGCATCGGGCGATTGGCGCCGGTGGAGGAAATCCTGGCGGCGATCTCCTAACGGACCGCGAAATTCATTTCGCCTGTCAATGAACCGCGAAGGAAAGTGCCCTGTGCTCTCAACCTTCTCCGCACCATTGGCAACCGCGACGGATGCTGGTGCCGCAGGCGAGATAAATCTCGCGGTCCGTCAGATGGTCCCGCTCAACTGATCAACAACAACCTCACCGGATCTCCCGGCTGCGTTTCCGGCGCGCGGTGGACACACGGCGGGACGGGGCTGCCGGGCCAATCGGTGGCGATGCGCCAGAGGTTGCCGATGCCGAAAGAATACGGCCGGGCGTGGGGAAGTGGGGAGTAGTGGAGGTCGTAACAGTTTTCCGCGAGGAACTCGCGGAAGGATTCGTCGTCCGGTCCGCCGTGGAGGCGTAACAGTTCGGAGCGCACTTCGGGGATGTCCACGTGCCGCCGGACTTCCTCGTTAGGCACGCCTTCGCTGGGGAAGCCGTGATAGGTGCACAGCCAGGTGTCGGCTTCCTCCGTCGCGCTGTCGGCGTGAAAGGAGAGGACATCGGTGGCGATGAGGCCGTCGGATTCGTCGCGGAGGTAGTGATGGATGCAGTTGAGTTCCGGATCGAGGTCCTGCTCCCGCAGCAGGCGGAGGTCTTCCAGCATCACCTCGACGGCCACCCGTTCCGCCTCACCCAGCGGCAGGCTCCGCAGCAGTTCATCATCGAGCGGGACGATTCCCTCGCCCGGTGACAACAGTTTCACCACTCCGGCGAAATCGCCCGGCAGGACACGCGGCCAGCAGAGCGCGTTCACGCCATCAATGAACGGGGTGGTGAGCAATTCATGGAAATTTCCGACCACCTTGATGCGAGGATGAACGGATGGCAGGGCGGGGGAATTCATAGGGTATCTAGCCACGACACTTTGTCGTGGAGTCAATGCGGGACGAAAGGGAATCCGTCTGTCTCGGCTATTCGAAGCAGGCGAGATGAATCTCGCGGTCCGTCAGACTTCTGCCGCCTGCTTCGCGATTTCCTTGAAGGCGGGGGCGAGCTGGGCCTCGGTCCATTTGCCCTCGATGCTAATTGCTCCCTTGTAGCCGGATTCGCGGATGACGTGGAAATACGGGCGGAAGTCGTCGCCGGAAATGCCGGGAACGGTGCGGCCGGCTTTTTCCGCGATCTCGATGTGCACGACGACATCCATCGCCGCCTTGAGATCGGCCGGAGTGTCGCCACCGCAGGCCATGTGATAGAGATCCGCGAGCAGCCGGATGTTCGGATGTCCGGCGGCGCGGATGAGCGCGGCTCCTTCACCGATGTGGTTGATATAATTGCACTCCTCGGCGCGGAGTTGTTCGACGGTGACGGTGATGCCCTGGGCTTCGGCGAGAGGACCCATCAGTTTGAGCAGGGCGACGAATTGTTCGTCCGCCTTTTCCTTGGACCAGCCATCCGGAATCTTCCGCGCACCGCTGCTGCCGAAGACGATGAACTTGCCTTTGGCCTTCTTCATGCGGCGGAATGACATGTCCGCCCATTTCAGGATGAGGTCGTGGTTCGCCTCCGGGCCGACGCAGCGCAGGTGGGCGGGACGGATGAAGCCGTTGCAGGCGAGGATGGGCAGCGGTGAGGCGGCGAGTTGCGCGAGGTTTTTCTCGAAGACATCGTCCGGTTGATCGGGGACGAGGAAGTCACCGACGCTGGCGGTTAGAAACTCCGCGCCATTGGCCTTGAGCATGGCCGCCTTGTCGAGCGGGGCCGCGATGCCCATGGCGGAGAAGAGTTTTTTCTGCTCCGCGACGGCGGCTGCGAAACCTTTCGGTAGAAAAGCCGAGCCAAGCAGTGCCATACCGCCCGCATGGAGGAAATTCCTGCGGGATGTGGTGATCCGTTGCATGGGCCGTGGAAGTTAGAGGTGGAATACCCTGTCGCCGGCCATGACTTCCTGCGTCTTCTCGTCGAAGGTGACGCGCTGCCCGGTACGGGCGGCGGCGTTCGCCATGATGCAGGCGATGGAGTGCTGATAGCCCGCCTCGACGGGCGCATGTGTTTGCTTGCGGGAGCGCAGGCATTCCAGCCAGTTTTTCATGTGGGCGGTGGTCAGCGGATCCGCGCCCATGTTGGCGGCGGACGCGGCACCGCCGGCTCCTTCCAGTTTGAAATCGGCGAGTTGATTGGCCTCCATTTGCATGGCTTTGGCCTCGTCCTTGGTCATGCCGCCGTTGGAGGTGACCTTGTTGGTGTCGAGGTTCAGCTCGCCGCCGTTGGAGTAATAGATTTCCTTGGTGCCGCCGGCGGAGTTGCTGAAGCGCGAGCTGAAGTTGACCTGGAATCCGGACGATGGATCGTCGAGCGGACCGTAGTCGAACACCGCGGTGAGCGTGTCGAAATTTTTACGCCCGTCTTTCCACTGATAGATGCCACCATTGGCCGAGACCGAGCGGGGGTGGGGGAGTCCGGTGAACCAGTGCACGGTATCGATCTGGTGGCACATCCATTGTCCGGGAATGCCGGACGAGTAGGGCCAGAAAAGGCGGTACTCCAGGTACTTGCGCGGATCCCATTGGTCGTCCGGGCGGTTGCAGAGGAAGCGCTTCCAATCCACGTCCTGCTCCTTGATCGCGGCGACCAAGGACGGGCGGCGCCAGCGGCCGGGTTGGTTCACGTTCCAGATCATCTCGGCGGCGACGATCGGGCCGAATTTCCCGCTCTTCAGGAAATCATGGGCGGCGGTGTAATTTTCACCAGACCGGCGCTGTGATCCGATCTGCAGGATGCGGTCGGACTCCTTCACCGCCTTGAGCGCGGCGCGGGCGTCCTGCATGGTTTCCGCAAAAGGCTTTTCACAATAGACGTCGCAACCCGCTTTTACCGCCTCGATGGCATGGGTGGCGTGTTGGAAATCGGCGGTGGAAATGATGACCGCGTCGAGATCGGCCTTTTCATACATCTCCTCGTTGTTGCGGTAGGTCGGGACTTCCTTGCCGAAGAGCTTGGTGAAATACGCTTTCGACTCCTCGCGGCGGCGGTTCCAGAGGTCTGAAACGCCGACGATTTCACAGTTGAACTCGTCCGCGACGGCCTTGTAGCAAGGGAGCAGGGTGCTGGTCAGGCGGTCGGAGAAACCGACGATGCCGATGCGGATGCGATCGTTAGCGCCAGCCACCTTGGCTTGGGCGCGTGCGGTTTGGAAGGTCTGGGAGGCGAGCAGGCCGAGGGTGCCGAGCGAGCCGGTGCGGAGGATTTCACGTCGATTCATGGGTTGCAGTTGGATTTTTGAGGGTTGAAAAAGTTGGAAATGCCATCCGGCACCATC
Source organism: Verrucomicrobiota bacterium (assembly GCA_040386755.1). Classification (GTDB taxonomy): domain Bacteria; phylum Verrucomicrobiota; class Verrucomicrobiia; order Verrucomicrobiales; family Akkermansiaceae; genus Luteolibacter. The sequence continues at coordinate 97,146 of JAZKEY010000022.1, forward strand.
CACGGCATCTGAGAGAGTGGGCCAGTTGCTGTCGAGCGCTAAAGTCCGGATGCAGGCAGGTGGGAACGTCGCTTCCCGACCTGGGTTTTCAGATGTTAGGGTGTCCGCCCGTGATCCACTGAAATGAAAAGACGCCCGATGACCTCGGCTCCGGTATTCGCGAAGGTCGCGACCAGGTCGAAATCCTCTATCCCGCCTCTGAGGTCCGGCGGGTCCGGGATGAAGCTGAACCGCGCGGTCGCCGCCAACGGATTGTGCGGGAATTTGTTCCTGTATCCCGGAGATGGGATACCGAGTTTGGCCTGGTATCTGGCGGAGCCGCCTTGAAAGGTGAGGGAAGTGAGTTCGCCGGATTCCGGGAACGGCAGCAGCACGCCGGTCAGCGCGAGCTTAGAAATATTCTTCAATTCGTGATTCTTAATGTCGAGGTGGCTGGACTCGAGAAGGCGCTTGGCGGAGTCGAAAATCACCAGATTGCTCGCTTTGGAGACACCGATGATCGCCTTCTGGTTGAAGCTGTGTTTCGCCGCGACCGCATCCCGCCAGATGGCTTCGTTCGCCGGGTGGCCGATGAACGAGAACAGCTCTTGGATCCGCGCGAAATCCAGCAGCTCCTCGTAGCGGAGGTGAAATGACGACTCCGGGTTTTTTCCGGCATACCCGAGGAAACGGCTTTCGAGGATCGTCAGGTAGCTCTCCATGAAATCGGGATCCGTCGTTTGGTAAAACCCGCTGCGGGCCACGGCCTGATGATCGCGGGTTAGGAAGATAAACCGGGTGTTCTCATACCGGCCCTTCAGGAAATCCAGATAGTTTTCCAAATCCGGCATGTCGTAGCGGATTTCCTTGAAGCCGCGCGTTTCCACCGCGTCATCCTCCGGGAAAAAGTGGTCGAAGATATCGCAAATCTCATTCCTCGTTTGGTGGTAAGGAAATTCCGAGGATCCGAAGAAAGGCTCCGAAGAAGTGTCGTTCCCTTCGGGCAGCCGATGCCGCTCATACGCATCCAAGGCTTTGAGCGAGGAGTAAAGTTGGTAAAAAAGGCCTTCGTTTTCCCCGTGAATCCGGATTTTCGGGTGGGAGTTCAGGATTCCGAGCAGCAGCGTCGAGCCGGTCCGCCCGTAGGTCACGATGAAAAGATGATTGCACATATCCTGGTCAAACCACGCATGATTCCGGGGCAGCCGATGGGGAGGTTTTTTGCCGGGAGTGTCAAATGACATTCAAGCGGCACAAGGCTTTCCCAAGAATCTGCCAGAACTTTTCCGCCATTTTTGCTGAAAAATCCGGAAAATCGCGACTTTGGGCTTGCAACCCCGTGCTCATCCCGTAACACCTGCGCCCCGAATTATGGCTAAGAAAAGTTGGATCGCACGCAACGCGCGTAAAAAAGAAACCGTCGAGAAATACGCAGACCTCCGTCTCAAACTCAAGAAAGAGAAGGACTATGTGGGTCTCTCCATGCTCCCGCGTGATGCGAGCCCTACCCGCTTGGTCAACCGCTGCGAGATCACCGGCCGCCGCCGCGCGTTCCTGCGCCGCTTCCGCCTCTCACGGATTACCTTCCGCGAGCTTGCTTCCGCCGGGATGCTTCCGGGCGTGACCAAGTCGAGCTGGTAAGCTGGTACGCTTTACGCTAGTTTTTGACGTGGGTCGGATATCTCCCGTTCCCACGTCCTTTTTATGCCAATTTACGAATACGTTGCTGAAGCCCCGGATGACCCCGAGCATTCGTGCCGCGTCTGTGCCAAAGGGTTCGAGCTCAGACGTCCGATTGACAGGGCACCGCTTTTGGTGTGCCCCCTGTGCAAGAGCCCGGTCAAGAAAGTGATTTCGCGGATCAATACCCCGACGATCACCAAACCGCTCTCCGTGAGCGATGCAAAGAAAGCTGGATTCACGATCCTCCAGCGGCGCGACCAAGGCGTTTACGAAAAACTCTGATTTCGGGCAGTGATGATCGACCTTATTTCCAATCTGCAATTCCTGGCCTCTGTCGCGCCGGAGCCCGCCACTGAATTCCCGACCGCCGGGAAAACGATGTTCTACATCGCGGGTATTACTTTTTTCCTATTGCTGAACGCCTTTTTCGTCGCCTCGGAGTTCGCCATCGTGAAAGTCCGATCAAGCCAGATCGAGGGCGAGTTGAAGGAAAATCCGGTGAAGGCGGCCACAGCGCTCAAAGTCGTGAATAACCTCGACGGTTATCTATCCGCCAACCAACTGGGAATCACCATCGCCTCGCTGGCACTGGGCTTTCTCGGCGAACCGTTTGTCGCGGCGCTGGTGTCGCCGCTGCTGATGCAGACGGGAATGTCCGTCTGGTGGGTGAAGGGCATCTCGTTCACACTGGCGATTCTATCATTCACCTTCCTCCACGTGGTGATCGGCGAGTTGATGCCGAAATCCATCGCCATCCGTTATCCGCTCGGGACGACGATGAGGCTGTCACCCCCACTGCACGCGTTTTACAAGTCGGCCAAGTGGGGCATCATGATTCTCCAAGGTACCGCGAACTTTCTGCTCAAGCGCTTGTTCAACATTGCCCCCGTCAGCGAGGGCGAGCATAGCCACTCCGCAGAGGAGCTCGCTCTGTTAGTCACTCAGAGCGGAAAATCCCAGGAAGTCACCGAGACCGAGCGCGAGATCCTCATCAATGCCCTCGGGTTAAACGAACTCTGGGTGCGCGATGTCATGACGCCGCGCAACAAGGTCGTCATCCTCGACGCGGACCAGCCGTTCGACAAGGTTTTGGAAATCGCGATGCGCAGCAAGCACACGCGTTTCCCTCTCGTCAAGGGCCACCTCGACCACGCGATCGGCCTCATCCACATCAAGGATTTGTTCAAACTGATCAAGGATCCTGATCCTGATCTGATGCGGATCAAGCGTGAGTTGAAAATCGTCCCGGACACCATGCCGCTGGACACGCTGCTCACCTTTTTCCTCCGCGAGCACGCCCATCTCGCGATGGCCGTCGATGAATTTGGAACTCCCGTCGGCATTGTGTTCCTCGACAATGTGATGGAGGAACTCGTCGGCGATATCCAGGATGAGTTCGACAACGAGCGCTCGTCCTTCACCAAGGTCAACGACGACGAGTTCGTCATCGAAGGCGCGATGACACTCAACGATCTAGCAGGCCACGTCCCCGAACTCTTCCTCGAAAGCGGCGAGGTCACCACCATCGGTGGTTATCTAACGCAACAATTGGAGCGCTTCCCCGAAGTCGGCGAAACCGTCGAGATCCTCGGTTATGAAGCCCGCGTCACCAGCACCGACGGACGGCGCGTGGGGCAGATCCACTTCCGCAAGCTGGTGCCTGCGGAGGAAGAGCTTGAAGTGGCAGGTGAGGCATAAGGAGGGTGGGACTACGGCCCACCCGGATTGACGGAACGTCAATCCCCACTCTTTATAACTCCATGTCCTCCGACTATCTCCACCCGGATCAGGAAATCCAGAAACACGGAGACTGCCTCCCTCACTGGCAACAAGAAGAAATACTGCAATTCGTCACCTTCCGGTTAGGCGACGCCCTGCCAATCGAGCGAGTCCGACATTGGAAAGAACAACGCCGTCTCTGGCTTTTGAATCATCCGAAGCCCTGGAATACAGCCACGGAAAGCGACTATCACCGTAAATTCACCTGGACGCTCGAAGCATGGCTCGATGAAGGCTGTGGCTCCTGCCTGTTTAAAAATGAGACCGCACGAAACCATCTGTCAGAATCCCTCATGCGTTTCCAAGGTGAAAAGGTTAATCACCACGCATGGGTTATCATGCCGAATCACGTCCATCTCCTTTTCAAACCGTTGATTGCTCTGCCAAATTTGATCGAAGCTTGGAAAAGTGTTTCTGCCAGAGCCATCGGGCAAGGATCTATCTGGCAGCGAAATTACCGCGACACGATGATCCGTGATGGCTGTCATTTCATCAATGCCGTCCGCTACATCCGCAACAATCCGATCAAAGCGAAGTTGCCCGAGGACACGTTCACGTTTTGGCAAAGCGAACGCGCCGCGAAAATCCTATAAGGAGGGTGGGACTTCGGCCCACCCGGGTAGCCCGAAGTGCTACCCTCCTCAAGCTCCGCGCATCAACGAGATTTCTGCGAGGGAAATGAGCGCCTTGTAGAGATCCTCGCGGGGTGCCGTCTTCAGATCCGCGATGGTGACTGCACGGTCCAGCGTGAACTTCCCGGAACGCGTGCGGCGCAGGGCGCTCAGGTGCGCGCCACAGCCGAGTTTCTCGCCGATGTCATGCGCGTAAGTCCTCACATAAAATCCCTTCGAGCAATTCACCGTGAAATCCACTTCCGGCAGTTCGATCCGCGAAATTTCATAACCTGTGATATGCACCTTGCGCGGTTCTCTAACGATCTCGATGCCTTTCCTGGCCAGCTTGTAGAGCGGCACGCCGTCCTTCTTGATCGCGGAAACCATCGGCGGGATCTGTTCGAAATCCCCCATGAATCCGTCGAACGCCGCTTGGATTTGTTCCTTGGACAAATCTCCAACAGGTTTTGTCTCCAGCGTCTCACCCTGGCGGTCCTGCGTGCTGGTCGTCGAGCCCAGCGTGAGGGTGCCGACGTATTGCTTGTCCTCGCTCATCAGCAGATCCTGGATCTTCGTCGCGCGGCCGATCACTAACATCAACAGGCCGGTGGCCATCGGGTCGAGCGTGCCGCAGTGGCCGATCTTTTTGGTATTCAGCGCGCGGCGGGCGATGGCGACGACATCGTGGGATGTCATGTCTTCCGCCTTGTCGATCAATAGCACGCCGCTCGGGCCTTCGTAGTCGTTGGATGAATTTCGCATGTCAGGGAAAAGTTTTACAAACCGGCGGCTTCGATGTGACGGCGAATGGCGGCTAACACCTGAGCCTTGGCCTCTTCCAACGGACCCTTCATGCGGATGCCTGCAGCCAACGCGTGGCCTCCGCCACCGAATTCCAGTGCGATCTTGCAAACGTCCAGGCGCTTGTCCTTCGAGCGCATCGAAACGCGGATTTTTCCGCCTTCGAGCTCTTCGAAAAACACCGCGAGCTGAACGCCGCGGATCGCGCGGATGATGTCGATGAGTCCCTCGCTGTCTTCCGGCAGGAGCGCGAGATCGATGCGCGTCTGGTCGCGCATTTCCCAGTTCGCCACCAGGCCGTCGGCTGATAGCTCCAGCGTGTTCAGCAGGGCCCGCATCAGCTCGACGCGGCGATACGGGTGATTGTCGTAAGTGTCGGAATTGATCTTCCCGACATCAAGTCCGTGGTCGATCAAATCGGCAGCCATTCGATAGGTCTTCGCCGTCGTGGAAGGATATTGGAAAGAACCGGTATCGGTGGAAACCGCGACATAGATCGCATCACGCGATTCGGCGGGCATCGGCAGGCCGAGCGCGGTGATGAGTTGATAGAGGATCTGTCCGGTTGCCGGGCTGCTGGAATCGATGAGATTAAAATCACCATAGGACGGATTGGATTTGTGATGATCGATGTTCAGCCAGATCTTCGCCTTCGAAGCGGCATGGAGGGCGTTGTCGCCCATCCGCGGCTTGGCGGCGGTGTCGAGGGCGATGGCGACCTCCACGTCGAGCGGCTCAGCAGGCGGCAATTCGATTTTTTCCGAGCCGGCCATGAAGGTCAGGTTGTCCGGCAGCCCGTCCTCGTTGATCAGGCGCACCGATTTCCCGGCGGCCATCAGGGAAAATCCGAGGGCAATCTGCGAGCCGATCGCATCACCATCCGGACGGACGTGGCTGATCAGGACAAACGATTGGTGGTTGCGCAGCACCTCGCCGATTTGGTCGAAGCTGGCATTTTCGGGTGTGAGTGATTCGCTCATGGGGTGGAACCGCGGCGCGGGGGGCGGATTCTTCCCGCCAACTTCTCCCGCGCAAGGATAAACCTGCAAATCCCTCCCGCATCACTCCGTTTTCCCCGAACCATTCCGCGCGAGATAAAGCGCGAGCCCGGCGAGCATCCTCCGGCCTCCGTGCTCGCTGATCGCATCCTTCTCCACCGGAACCGGCTTGCGCGAGCGGGGGAAATAAACCGCCAGCTTCTTGCGATGGAAAATCTCCTCCAAAGATCCGCGCAGGCCGTCCGTTTGTTTCCGGAGATCCTTCCATGCCTCGGCATTCATGTTCAGCACGCGATGATAGCGCCGGGTGTCCTGGCTTGCCGTCCGGGGAAACCACCGGGCGCGGAGAATCCGGCATTCCCGTCCTAACCGCGCTCCGGGCGTGTCGATGACCGGCCTTGGATGCAGCGAATTCCCATCCAACGGGATTTTCGCAAGCGCCGGGTTCATCCGTGCCAGCATCGCCCGCTCCAGCGCGCGCTGGCGGAAATGGGCGACCGGGAAATCCATCAGCCTGCGGATCATCGGCACATCCAGAGAGGGAAACACCGGCCAGCTCACGAACGAGTTTTTCCACACGATCCCGCCGATGTGATGGTTCGTCCGGAAATGTTGGAGCATCTGCCAGATCCGGATCCGCGGATTTTCTGATAGGCCGTCCCATTCCGCCCTCATCTCCGCGACCGCCTCATCCACCGCCTGCCGGTGTCCGGCGTCGATCAGCATGGCTTTCAGGCGGCCCGGCGCGATGCCGAAGCTATTCATCTTCCGTTTGAACTCCGCTTCAAATCCGCGCGGCTTGCTCTCATCCGCGATGCCGGCGAACGGATCGAAAATCGAGTCCATGAAAAAGCCGTTGAACGTCTGCGCCGCCCGCGGGGTAGGCGCCAATATATCAGTCATGGTTAGCACCGTGGCGAAGCCGCCGTGGAGCGAGAACAAACCGATCTCCGCCGCCGCCGCCGCCCGGATCCGCGAGAAATCATCGCGCATCAGCTCCCACTCACAGCCGGCCTTGCGGGCCGACTTCCGCGCGAAGATCACCTCGTCATCACCCGGATAGCCGCGCGAAAGGCAGCGGGGAGCATTTCCCAACGCCACCAGATGCGCCAGGATCAACCGCGAATCCAGCCCGCCCGACAATAACAGATCTGAACGCTCGCTCCGGCCATGGCGTCGGCAGGCGGAGGCGAGCAGCGCGTTCGCCTCCTGGCATGACGCATCGAAGCTGTGCGGCGGTGTCCCGCCGGCGGGGGAAAACCGGCTGCCGCTCGCGATCTCCACTCTCCCCCTATCAGAAACCCGCAGCTCGCAGCCGTTTTTCAACCGCCGGATGCCGCGATCCAGGCTCCGTTCGCCGCTGCTGCCATTCCCCATCAGATAGCGCGCCAGGCCGATCGGATCGAGCGCCTGTTGGAATCCCGGTTGCGAATCGATGGCTGCCGGACTGCTCGCCATTTCCAACCGTCCGTTAGCTTCCGAATAGAAAACCGGAAGGATGGAGAACGGATCGCCACCCACGCGGAACGAACCCTCCGGTCCCAGCGAAAACCACGCGAAAAGCCCGCTCAACCACGGCACCTCCCCCCGCGCCACGTAAGCCGCGATTTCCTTCGCCGTGATCACGCCGTCATCAGCAATCGGCCGCCCAAGCAACAGCGTCAGCGTTCCATCCGCTTCCTCGTATCGGGAAAACGGTGTGTGAGGCAGCGTCGCGAAAACGATGTCCAAACCGTCCCGCGTCTCGGAAACCCACGTGCATGGGACGAGGCTGATCCTCGATTTCGCATGGGTCACTCCCGCCTGCCGCACTTGCGGGTCCTCTGCTGCGATCAAATAAAATCCTGCCATGAGCCGCACCAACTCACAGGCCGGCGGACCTCCCGTCCAGCCCGGATATCGCGACCACTGCTCATGAAAAAAGCACCTGCGGCACGCGGCCACAGGTGCTTGGGGAAATGGACGGCGGATCAGTCGTCGAGTTTCGCGAAGCCATCCAGCGTTTTCGGCACCAGCACTTCTCCGATGGAATGCATCACCCCGTTGGTGGCCATGACATCGGCGCTGAAAACCTTGGTATCGCCGATTTCGACCGTCTCGCCATCGACATCGATTTTCACCTTCTCGCCGTTCATGGTGGTCACTTCGCCGTCCTTGAGTTCGGCGGCGGTCACTTTCCCGGCGACCACGTGAAAGAGCACCAGCGAGCGGAGTTTCTCCTTGTTCTGCGGCATCATCAGCTTGCCGAGCGTGCCGGCGGGCAACTTGTCGAAGGCCTCGTCCGTCGGGGCGAAAACCGTGTAAACGCCCTTCTTGTCCGCCAGCACCACATCGAGCCCGGAGGCGACGAGTGCCTTCTTCAACGTCGAAAACGTCACGCTATCGTTGATGTTGCCCGTCAGGGTTCCCGCTTCCGGCGCGGTGGGGACTGCGGTCTCGGTCGTCGTTGTTTCCACAACTTTCGTTTTCTCCACGACCACTTCCTCCGCGAAGGCGAGAGGCGTGGCGACGAGGGCAAGCAGCAGGGCGAGGTGATTCAGGTTGTTGGTTTTCATAATTTGCAATGTGGGTTGGTTGAGTCGCGGCGGAGTCCTCATGGAAACTCCCGCCGCCAATGTGATTTCCTCCATCGCACGCCCCGTGCCGGGAATTCCCGCTCCTGAAATCAACGACTTGTGAAACCGGCACCCGCCCGGCCCCGTGCAAACCACGTTCACCCGCCGTGCACCTTGCACGCCGGGGAAAAAGGGAGTGCCGCTCCCCTGTAAGCCGGATTCTGTCCACCCCTTGCGGAGCTGGACGGCCATTTCTCTCACCCCGCCGAAGCGGAGCGCCCTGCTTGCGCAGAGTGCGACTAATACCCGGGAATGAACGGGCGGGCAGCCCTTTCCCTGTTCTGTCTTGCACCACGCGGGGTTTGCCGTGCCGTCCGGTTACCCGGATTCGCGGTGGGCTCTTACTCCACCATTTCACCCTTGCCTGTGCCTTGCGGCCATCGGCGGTATCTTTCTGCTGCACTGATCCGTCCGGGTTCCTCGCGTTACCCGTCCCTCACTTTCATGAGGCGCGTTGCCCTGTGGTGTCCGGACTTTCCTCACCTCCCGCTTGCGCGGAAACTGCGACCGTCCGGGGAGCGGCGGGCTGAAACTGTCCGGCCGCCGACCATTGTCCAACCAAAAACATCCACCCGATCGCTTATTGAAAAACGAAACGATTCGCATCGGTGATCCGCAGGGGAATGCTATCCACCGCGATCAGAATCCCATCCGCTGTCTCAAACACGTTCGCAGGCCGCATGTCGAAGACGGCCACGTCCTCCCTGACGTAGGCATAGGAATCGACATAGCCGATTCCGAAATTACCGTTGAGTTTGCGAAATCCCAAATCATTGACCATCATTTTGGTGATGTCCGGCCACCATGCGGGTTTCCCTTTGACGAGATTCTGCCGGGTGATGATCCGGCGATTGTTTTTCTCCCCGCCGATTCCGACGAAGCTGCTTCCCAGCCCGAAAATTTCCTCATGGAGAGCGATCCGCTCCAGATACTCGATGGGGTCGCCGTTGGAAAGGCGGGGCCGGCCATCGAGAATTTCGATCACGAATGCGGCACTGGAAGGCTTGGTGAATTTCAGCACCGATCCTGTCGCCTCATCGTAAATCAGATCGTGCTCCCGACCTCCTTCAACCTGCGGACCAAGTCCGGCGTAAAGGTAACCTAGCCTTTGGGCCTCGGATTCGATCCGCTGGAATTGCTCCGAGCGATCCACGTAGTCTTCTGTCCCGTCGATTTCTCCATCTGCCGGTAGAACTCTCCGGAAGTCATGGATTGCGCTTTCGAAGTCTCGGTCCTGACCTGGTGGTGGTAGGATTGGATTTTCTTCTGCTGCATCTCTCCCGGTTTCATCGCTCATGATTTTAGCATCATTGGTTTGCGGGACAAGCCGGATCTCACTCTGCACTGGCCATCGCCTGCTCCGCTCACTTCCCGATCCAGAACACATCCAGGAAAAACCAGCCGATCATCAGCGCCCCGACGACCATCTTGAATCCCATCCCCACCACCACGCCCACCACCGAGCCCACCCCGGAAACCGCCGCCGGCCTCGCGTTCTTCTTCGCCATCACGATCTCACACACGAACGCCCCGATCAACGGCCCCAGCAGCAGCCCGAACGGCAGGAAAAACATCCCCACGAGCGTTCCCGCCAGTGCTCCCGCCGCCCCCCAGCGCGTCCCGCCGAACCATTTCGAGCCCGCCGCGCCGCTGAGCATTTCGAACGTCTGGGAAATCGCCATCAGCACCACCAGCACCACGAACGACCACCATTCCAAGCCCGACTCCGCCCCCAGCATCAGCCGATGCGCCACCGCCGCGATCAGCAAGATCAAATGCCCCGGCAACACCGGCAGCACGCACCCCACCGCCCCCGCCAGCAGCAGGCAGCCCGTCACCAACCACGCCACCCCCGTCCCGACCGCGCCCGACACCGCGCTTGATTGAATCATTTCCCACATGCCGGGTTATCTACAGGGGGGAGGGGGATGGTGCAAATGCTTCTGTTGAGGGTGTCCCGCCATGAAATCACCCTTCAACTGGCCTCAGGGGGGGGCGCCCATTTCCTAGATCACTTCGATCTTCTGGTCCTTCAAGCGCATCTTCCATCCTGGTCGCAGTCCGTCACGTTCTGCTTGTTTTGTCCAAGCTGCGTTGACCTTGGCTATGTCTTTCTTAATGTCCTTCTCTTCAAGTTCCGTTGCATGGGTGTCGTCAAATCCGGCTAGAGTATTCTCGATCCGTTCCTGGACGAGCTGCTTGTTCGTTACATGGTAGCTACGGCTCATGGTGCTGTGCTTCGTTTGAATTTATCTGACAACGTTAAAAGTGATGACAACCCCACTAGCGGGAACCAGCATTGAACGCGGGGTTGAGGCTGAAATCACGTGAGAGCATCGAGAACAAAGGGGCTAGTAGGGGTTGCCATCCACGGGTTGTTCGCTTTTGGATTTTGGATAGATGCCGTTCGTATCCACGTTCAGCGCGACCTCACAATCGCAGAATCCTCCGAGAGCCATCAATGCGCCGATTGTCCGAGTCGGAGCGATTCCGTGTCGTTCAAGCCACTCGCGAGTAAGGGGATGGCCGTGGTCGCAACCACGGCTCTGAACTTCGGCGTCCAGCCACTCGATTAGAGACTCAAGCTGGTCTTCCTCCAGCGGCATTCGCGCTGATCGCTCTGCTGTAGCACCGAATAGCGCAATCGGATCTCCACTGACCAAAAGTGACCAGTCGTCGGTGATACGCTTGGTGGCGAGAAATGAAATCATTTCTTCCACTGGGTGATCATGATCCTCCAGGTATTCGGTCGTGATGGAAAAATCGTGACTGTGTCCGTGATCCACAATCTGGTCGGTGACGTAATCAACTAAGCTGGTGTAGGCATCACGCGATATAGGGCAGGCATCGATTGCCTCTCGGTTTCGGCGCTGTTGCTCCCGCTCGATGGCTAGTCGCCTTTGTTCTTTCTTGGATGCCATTTTCTCCAGCGAACGTTTGAAGTGCGCCCACCGGCGCGGTTGAGGGATGTTGAAATGAAATTGAAAAGCTTATGGCAGGTTGGTGCGCCACGACTTGTTAGCCATTCGTTTTTGGTCGCTTCTTTGCGTATGGTGCCAGCTCCTTCTTCAGCTGCTCGAATGCCTCCTTCTCTAAATTATATCGATACTGATTCTTCCCGTCACTGTAGATAATCTCGTGGCAACCAAAGCAGATCTGGGCAAAGAATCGTGAGCCGTCCTCGCTAGACCACTGGACTGCGTAATCTGGATGAAAGCCTCCACACCGCTTCTCTCCGCCAAAAATCCGAATGGTGTCGGAGGACCAGAGAATGCGCTTGAGCACCTCGGGATTTGTGGCTGCAACCGGGGGCGTGTAGAATCGGAAGGAACCGATCTTCTCGGTGTCCTTCCGCTTGGATTCTGTGGCTAGAAGGTCACGCTCAGACATCTGATGTGGCAATCCCTCGTAGACGTTAACCCTTGTGGCCTCTGTCATCGCCCGCCGAATCTTGCTAGACGCCTCTTCGCTGGCAGGGGCAGGCTGTTCTGCGGAGAGAATTCCGACTAGGAGAACGGATGTAAGCAGTGAAATAGTGCGGATCATGGGCTTTTGATTTTCTTGGCTAACATTGTAGTTCGTTCAGCCCGACTTTGTTCATATCTGCGGGAACTGGCGAGGGGATTCTTCTCCCTGACTTGCCAACTCGGTGAGCACTAGCAGTTTGCCGGGAAGGTAATCGATGCTTGATTTCCCAGCATGGGAAATGGAAAGCCGGTTTGGTGAGGGCTCGCGCGCGTGTGTGAGTTCTTCAAAGCATCGGTTACCATCACCGATGGTTGATCACTTGGCGGTGTGAGATTCCACGGCCGCCGCCGGTGGGGAGGCGGACGATCGGGCCGGTGGCGGGGAGGGTTTGGAAATGCCGGTGGACGCTTTTTACCCGATCGCCGGGTTTTGAGGAGGATGGGGGTGGTTTTCAGTTCGGGGGACGCAGGAGGGGGCTGGTGGTTTGGCTTGGCCAAAGGCGATTCTTCCCTGAATGGGCGTTTTATTGCCCTTGGAGGGCATTTTATCGATCTGAATGCGCATTTTAACGTTCTGGACGACCGTTTGATCGCTCTTTTTCTAAAATTTATCGATCTGAGCGCCTATTTTAGCGGTCTTGTTTTTGATTTTATCGCCCTTACCGTCCATTTTAACGGCTATTTTTAGAATTTTGGCCAAAAATAAGCCGAAGATGGGCAGGGAATTTGAAAAACAGGCTGGGAAAGCGGAAAGCGCGACTGCCCGTGGGCTTGCGACGAGTGGCAAAATCCGGAGATCGGGCGTGATCCAGCCCGTCCGGGGCGGGAAGGGGCGTGGAGGGAAGAAGGATTTTTGAAGAAAGGCATTGTATCGGCGCTGGCGCGGCGGGTTGGGCGTCTGTGGCTTGCAGAACGGTGCCGCCTTTGGAGTTGAGTTGCCATTTCCGCACGATACTCTCCGCGCGTTGACCTCCATGAAGCATTTCCCGATTTTCAAAACGCTGGCTCTCGCCGCCGCCCTGCTGCCCGCACTCGTATCCGCCCAGGAGGCTGAAAGCGTGATGGTGGTGGAGTCCTACTCGGGAAAAATCCTGGTAGCTTCCAATGCCGCCGCCAAGCGCCCGGTCGCCAGTCTCACGAAGATCGCCACCGGCGCGGTGACGGTGGATTGGGCGACGGCCACCGGCACGGATCTCGGCACGGCCATGATCACCGCGCCGCAGACGATCACACTCGTTGGCGGGCCGAACCCGATGAACCTCCAGCCCGGCGACCAACTGACGGTGCGCGACGCGCTCTACTCGGCGCTCCTCGGCTCGGACAATCTCGCCGCGCTCTGCATCGCGGATCATGTGGGCCGCGAAATCCTCACCCGCCGCGGAAAAAGCGGGGATCCCGTGGTGACCTTCGTGGAGGAAATGAACAAGCTGGGCAAGGCGCTGGGCATGACCTCGACGCGGTTTGCCAATCCCCACGGCCTGGAGCGTCCCGGAGCCAAGGCCTACTCGACGGCGGCGGATGTTGCCCGGCTTTCGGCCTACGCGATGAAACGGAATGCCTTCAATTTCATCGTCCGCCAGAAGGAGCGGCAGGTCGCCGTGACGACTCCGGCCGGGAAAAAGAGCTTCAAAGTTAGAAACACCAACGAGCTGATCGGCGAGCCGGGAATCCTCGGCGTGAAAACCGGCACCACGGCTGCTGCCGGGCCATGTGTCTCGGTCTGCATGGACCGCGAACCGCTCGTTAGAACGAAACCCGATGGAACCAAAGGTGCCACGCCGCGCCGCCTGATCGTGGTCGTCCTGAACAGCCCGGACCGTTTCAACCGCGCCCGCGGATTGATCCAACAGGGCTGGGCGGTTTACGATCCATGGCTGGAATCCGGCGCCTTGGTGCAGGATCGCGCGCGGGAATTCCTGACGATGCCCGTTCCCCAATAATTTTTCCTAACTACCAACATCATGAGAATCGGAATCCTGAACAGCGGCGGGGATTGTCCCGGTCTCAATGCGGTCATTCACGGCGTCGTCGGTGCGGCGGACCAGCTCGGCTGGGAGGTCATCGGCTTCCGCGATGGTTTTGAAGGCCTGCTGCCACCGGGCGATTACACGGTGCTCAAGCCGAAGGACACCATCGGCATTTTGAAACTGGGCGGCACGATTTTAGGCACGACGAACAAAGGCCATTTCGCCGCGAAGATCGGCAAGGGCGACATCGCCGAAGTCCCGCCGGAAATCGTCGCCAAGGCGAAGCGGACGATGGAGCAGCTCGAAATCAGCGCGCTCATCGTCGTCGGCGGTGATGGTTCTCTAACGACCGGCTTGCAACTCTATCGGGAAGGCTGGCCGATCATCGGCGTGCCGAAGACCATCGACAACGACCTCAGCGCCACCGCGTTCACCTTCGGCTTCGACAGCGCCGTTTCCACCGTCGTCGATGCCCTTGACCGCCTCCACACCACCGGCGAGAGCCACAAGCGCGTGATGGTCCTCGAAGTGATGGGCCGCCACGCCGGCTGGATTGCCCTCTGGGGCGGCATCGCCGGGGGAGCGAATGTCGTGCTGCTGCCGGAGATCCCGTTTTCCTTCGAAAAGATCTCCGAGTTCATCAACAACCGCGACGCCCAAGGCTACCACAGCACGCTCGTCGTCGTCGCCGAAGGAGCCCACATGCCGGGCGGTGAAATCGTCACGATCGACGCGAATTGCGCCGGTGAAGTCCGCCTCGGTGGCATCGGAGAACGCGTCGCCGCGCGGATCCAACAACTCACCGGCAAGGACGCCCGCGCCTGCGTGCTCGGCCATTTGCAACGCGGCGGATCACCTACCTCGCTCGACCGGATCCTCGGCATGAGATTCGGCGTGATGGCGGTGAAACTCGCCTCGGAAGGCGCGTTCGGCCGGATGGTCAGCTACCAAGCCTATCACGTCGATTCCGTGGAAATCGAGGAAGCCGTCCACCAGCTCCGCCTCGTCGAGCCGGACAGCGAACTCGTGCAGGCCGCCAAGGCCGTGGGGATTTGCTTGGGGGATTGAGGAAGTTGAGAGTTTGGAGTTGAGAGTTGAGAGTCAGAGGTAAGACTCGCGGCATCTTTCTTTCTCGTCGCTCTCAACACTCAACCCAAAACTCTCAACCCTCTTCCCCATGTCCTCCGATTCACTCCTCCAGCTTCTCCGCCGCAAGGCCCGTTTTTCCGATCAGGAACTCGCCGATCTTCTCTCCTTGGAAAAGGACGCCGTCGCCGTCCGCGTCGCGGCTTGGGAAGCGGATGGCACCATTCTCGGCTACCACGCGGTGGTGAATCCCGAGGTCACCGGTGACACTTCGGTTTCCGCCTTCATCGAGGTCAAGGTGACGCCCGAGCGCGGTGGTGGATTTGATAGGCTCGCCATGCGCATCGCCCGTTTCGACCAGGTGGTTTCCTGTTATCTCGCCAGCGGCGG
This sequence comes from Verrucomicrobiota bacterium, assembly GCA_040386755.1. Lineage (GTDB taxonomy): Bacteria > Verrucomicrobiota > Verrucomicrobiia > Verrucomicrobiales > Akkermansiaceae > Luteolibacter. Next base: position 112,525 of record JAZKEY010000022.1, read on the forward strand.
TTATGACCTGATGGTCGTCGTCGAAGGCAGCGATCTTCGCGAAGTCGCGCGTTTCGTTTCCGAAAAACTCAGTTCGTTAGACGGCGTGATTTCCACCGCCACCCACTTCCGACTGAAGACGTATAAGGAAAACGGCTTTCTCTTCGAACGTGAGGAGACGACGGAGCGGCTGGCGGTTTCGCCGTGAGGTGTTGCGAAGAAAACTTTGCAACTGGAGCGCGAAATTTATTTCGCGAGAAACGAACGCGCGGAATAAATTCCGCGCTCCAGTTCGTCACGCCGCAAGCGTCACTCTATCTGGCGGAAATGATATCAGCTCGGAGTTTCCCCCGCAGCGAACCGCCGGGTCGTGATCTTCACCTTCAGCGAACTCCCGACCCCTGACAGCCCGTTGAAGCCGCCGGCGACGGGCATGACGCCGCGCGGGTGGTGGCTGACTCCGACGGCGATGTGGCCGGGGCCGACGCGTCTGCCGATGGACGGATCGAAGCCGGTCCAGCCGTGTTCAGGCAGATAGATTTCCGCCCACGCGTGGGTGGAGCCGCGGCCGACCTTGGAGTTCGCACTTTCCAGATAGCCGCTGACGAAACGCGAGGGATAACCGAGCGAGCGGCTGATTTCAATCATGAGCACGGCCATGTCGCGGCAGGAACCGGTGCCGATGCGCAGAGTCTCGGCAGGGGACTGGACACCGCTTTCCTCGCGGCGGTTGTAGCCGACGGTACGATGGATGAGGATGGCCATGTCGTCGAAGATAGCGCTCGTCTTGCCAGGCGCCGGGGCGAGTCCGGTCGCCGCGAACCATTGCCGCAACTGGGCGACTTCCGGCGGATAGATATACTGGAGATAGGGAGTGGCCACCAGTTGCTCGATGCCGGCCAACTGGCCGGGATGGGGGATGAAGACCGGCGGCAGCCCTTCCGCAGGCAGCGGCGGGACGCTCACGATGAACTCGCTGTGGATCTGCAGTTCGCTTGCGGATTGGTCGAAGATGGCGTGGGCGATGGAGTTGTCCAGCATGTCGCGGCTCCAGCGGATGACCGACGGCGGCGTGGTCGTTAGATTCAGCGAGACAAGCCGCACGTCATGGCCTTCTCGCGGACGCAGCACCAGCCGGTGTGGCAGAAACTGCACGGGCTGGGAGTAGGTGTAGCTCGTCTCGTGGATCAGGTGGATCTTTTCCCATGTATCGGGCGGCGCATCGAAAATTTTCATGGGAAGTCCCGGATCAAAGCAGGGCGACGGCTTCCTGTCGAGCCACCAAGCTGTCCCGAGTGATGGGAACGAATTCGGGATCCAGGCATTGGCAGTCGACGATGCTCGCCGTCAGCTCGGGATTTCCGAAGATGGTGCAGACGGCGGCATCCGCTGCGTCGCGGCCGGTCGCAATGCGCACGAGCCCGTTGAGCGGAGCGAGCCGCGTGGGATCGAAAATATACCACCAACCATTGATAAAGACCTCGAAGCACGCATGGAAATCCGGCGGATCGAGCTGATAGGCGTAGCACGTCGCGTAGCGCGAAGGAACATTCATCGAGCGGCACAGCGCGATCGCGAGATGCGCGAAATCCCGGCAGACGCCTTGCCGTTGCTCCATGGTATCGACGGCGGAACTCGTTTCGCCCGAGCTGCCGCTGACGTAGGCGACATGCTCGAAGATCCAGTCGCTGACCGCGGAGGCGATGGCGTAGGTGTTGCTCAGATGGCCGAACAAATCCTGAGCCTGCTGGCGAACCCGATCCGACTGGCAGTAACGGCTGGGAAACAAATACGAAATAGCCTCAGGTGTGAAATCACCGGGCGAATCAATACTCAGCGAACTGGCCGGAACCACCCGCGTCGAGGTGATGACCTCTGCCTGATAGGAAACCCTGAGGTCACCCGGGTTGATGGTTTTCAACCGCGAGAAGCGGTTCATGCCGGTGCCGATGGTGAAGTCTTCGACCCCCACGAATGGATCCACTTGCATGGATTCGTTGAGAATCTGCTGCCCGGGCGTCTCAATGCATTTGAGGGCGAACAGGAAGGTGGCGGGATCTTGGAGCGTGTAGTCGAGCTCGCAGGAGACTTGGAATTTCATAAAGATCAATGAGTGGAGGGGAAGTGATTCACGTGCAACCCCGAATCAGAAACAAGCCGAGAAGCACGGGCACCGGGACGCCGATGAGCCATAGCAGGATCCATCCCACCTTTCCGGGCAGGTTTCTAATTTTGCGAAGCGCGCGGGTGGTGGTGCTGGGATAGGTTTTCATAACGGCAATCCCTTTTGCAAATGATGTGCCGGGCCACTTGCGTTCTGCCAAGTGATTGAATGCGAGTTGTTTGAGGATGAGTCGGGTTCAGGGCATCTGCATCCTCTTAGGCGGATTGCATTGGCAGATGTTGCAGAATGCGCTCACGGGGCGGCGGAAGTCGCGATGGATTCCAACCAGATTGAGGCGTCGGTGACGGACATCACGATTTCATCGGCGCCCGAGTCCCTGAGGGCAGGGATCGCGTCGGTGGCCCTTTTCCCGCCGCCCCAGATGCCGACGAGGATTTTCAAGTTTGGGAAACTCGCGCGCAGTTTCGAGCAAAGGTAACGGGCCTGAATGAGGGTGGTGGGGGCAATGGCCGAGATGCACACCACATCGGGATTGGCGTCCTTGAGCCAGGCGACGAGGTCCCCCGTCGCCAGGTTGGCGGAGGCATTGCGGACGGAGTATCCGGTGGGGAGCAGGAGTTGCTTGAGCATGCCGCCGGCCAGTTCGTCGCGGTCCGCTTTCGCCGGAACACAACAGACGAGGAGATCCGGATGATCGCTAACAGCCGGGGTGGACGAGTCCGGGCGGATTTCCAATTCGTCGAGAATATCGACGAGTCCCTGTTTGATGAAATCCAACTGTTCGACATCCAGCAATCCGGAGCGGTGGTCCGTTTCAGCGGCGGTGAGGACGGGAATGAGGACCGCATCGAACAGGCTCCCCGGCGGATTCGATTTAAGGTAGGTGTCCACGAGTTCCATCTCGTCGTGTTCACCCGCCCGCTGCAGCCGGTGATAGCATTCTTCCGCGGGAGTCAGGGGCTCCTCGTCACTCAGTAGGATGCTCAGGAACGCGAGCTTCGGGACGTGCCGACCCATGACGACGAGGCACACCGTTAGAGGTGTCGCCAGCACGAGTCCCACCGGGCCCCAGAGGAAGGTCCAGAACAACGCGGCGACGATCAGCGCGATGGGGGAGACTCCGGTGCTGGTGCCGTAGAGCCAGGGTTCCATCACATTGTTGCTGAACAATTCGAGCCCGATGAACAGCCCGACGGTTAGTGCGGGTGCCATCCAGTCAGGGGACACTGCGAGAGAGAGCAGGATCGGAAACGCGGCGGCGATCCACGGCCCGAGATAGGGGATGAAGCGCAACACGGTGGACAGCGCGCCCCACAGCAGCGCATTCGGCACGCCGATGAAATACAAGCCGATGGCCACCGGGATTCCGTAAGTCACGTTCACCACGAGCTGCATCAGCAGGTATTTCGAGACACGCGAGCCGGCGTCGTCCATCGCGCTGGTGGTCGCGCTGATGCGTCCCTGGCCGATCAGGCGGATCAGCCGGTTTCGGAGATCCTCCCGCTGCAGCAGCATGAAAACCAGCAGTAGCAGCACCAATGCCGCCGTCCCCAGCGGCCCGAGCACGGGAGCCAGCACGACTTGGACAAACTCCAGGCGCTCGTCCTTTCCGCTGACCACTTCCACCGGTGTTGCCTCTTGCCCGACTCCTTTCGCGCGGTCTGTTTTGAGCAGGGATGAGTTGTTATCACCACCGGGTAAGTCCTTTTTCAACTCATCCAGTGTATCGGAGATCCGTGAAAAGGGACCTTCTTGGGTGATTTGGATCGAGCGCAGTTTTGTCCGGATGTTTTCCTTGTAGCTCGGGAGTTGGTTGGCGAGATCCACCGCCTGGCGGGTCAGCACCCAGCCGACGATCCCGGTGGCGGTCACCATCATCAGGACCACGCACAGCACCGATCCGATGCGTCCCAGCCAACGCTGCAACCGCGTCACCAACGGCGCGAGCATGAATGTCAACAATGCCGCCAGCGCCAGCGGGACGAGGATTTCGCGCCCGAAATACAGCACGCAGATAATGAACGCGCTGAGAAGGATGTTGGAGATCGTCGCCAGCGAATCCGCTGTCGAAACTTTCTTGATGGGGGCGGCCATGGGTTAGCGGAGTTCCGCGCTCAGAGAATGATCGAGTTTTTCCAACAATGCGAGATGATCGATCACCCGCGGAAGAAGTTCCTCACGGACCAACGCCTTGCAATCGCTCATGACCTGATCGTCCAGCAGGGCGTTCTGATAGTCATTCCGTCCGGCCTCCTCGCCATTCCGGAGGGACGCGAGGGCGGATTCCGGGCCGAATAGGTTCGCTGCACCTTGCACTGCGGTGGCGAAAATCCCCCATGCTCCCGAGTCTTTCTCCGGGACACCGCCCATGGACCTGACGTTGGCTGAGAGCCGGTTCGCCGACACGGAATGCTCCGCCCGTATCCGTCGCAGCTCCTCGCTGACGGCCCATGAGGGGTTTTTATGGATTACCTGGCCGTAGGTTTCGATGGCGGAAAGCTCGCCTCGGAGCAAGCGGTTGCAGATATTGATGCAGTGGTCGTTTAAAGCGTTCATGGCGTGGCAGGTGGGCTTGGCATTCCATCGCAGATGGGGTGCCAGCCTCGAAAACCTTTGAAATGGGGGTTCAAGGCACGGCAGAAAGCTTCCTGAATTCACTTTTGCAACGGCTGATCCTGTGCGCCATGCATTGTGCAACCTCAGTTTCGCCGGGTGTCTGAACCGCCCGAGCCGGTCGTTCCGTCGAATCGGCTGATTTCGAATGGATTCTCCCGATTCCTAACGAAAATAACCCGGGAATTACGTTGACCGGGATGGGGGGATTCAGCTAACAAACAAAGGAGCATGTTTCATCTATTTGCAATCAACCTGAGCCGATGTGCCGCGCTGATGGCTGCGGTGCTCACCGTCGGTTGTGGCAAAAAGGATGGCAACGCGGTTTGGTGGCAGGGTGAGCACGAACGGATCGAACTGAGCCAGCAACTCGCGCTGAAGCAATTCCGATTCGAGCAACTGGGTTCAAACGATTTACCGGAACTGGAAAGGCTCCGCCGCACCAATCAAACGCTGGATCAGACTCTGAAATCACTGAAACTCCGCCATCTGGCGTCGAAAGAGGAATATGAATCGTGGCAAGGACAGTTGGCCGGCTTTCGCGAGGCCACTCTCCGGGATCAACGCAATCGGGCGATCGGCCAGAAGTTTGCCGAACTTTTCACCCTTTCAGGCCGGACTTATCGGGAGGTAACCATCGCTTCCATCGATGACGCCGGAGTGGGCATCCGCCATGCCGACGGATCGGCCCGTTTGAGATATCAGGACCTTGATTCCGGGCAACAGTTGTTCTTCGGCTTGGAAGCCGACCTCGCTATTGCGGCGGCGGAGAGAGAATCCCAGGCGGCCGCCGACTACGAACGCTGGATCGACGAGCAGATGCTGGTTCGGCGCGAGCAGGAAGAGAATGCGATGGAGCTCGCCCGACAGCATGACCAGATCGCCAAAACCAACCGTTCGATGATTGCCGCCCGTCAAACGGTCGCCGCGAATGTGAGCCCGCTGGCCCGGCCGGCCGCTTCCGTCGGCTCGGATTACTCCTACACCCGCTATCGGCGTTATCGTCCCACCTACCGCTACTATTACACGCCCACCTATTACACGCCGTACCACTGCGTGCCCCGTTCTTACATCACCCGCTATCCGTCGATCCGTCCGAACACGGGACGCAATATGGCCCCCACCGTCAGTCCGTCACGGAAATCCTTCGTTCAAGCCTTTACCAACACCACCATCCCATCCATTCCATGAAGTTCTTTCGCCGTTCCTGCCCGCTGGCCATTCTGATGGCTCTGACATGCGCCTCGTGCAGCGAGGATCCCAAGCTGGTTGAAAAACGTGAGCAACAGAAAGCCGAGATCTCCCGTCTGAGGGGCGAGCTCGCATTGATCGACGAGAAGATGAAGAACCTTCCTCCCGATGTTTCCAACGAACTGGAAGAGGCCAGGAAGGTTTCCGAAAAGCAATCGGCCGAGGTGGCCGCGCTGGAAACCGAAGTGGCGGCACTCGAGGCGAAGAAGCGTTCCCTGCAAGGGGAATTCGAAGCCTATCAGGCGAAATACCAGGTCAAATAACCCACCTAACTATTTTATGTCTTTCAGTGATATGATGTCCAGCGGCCGCGGGCCGGGAGTGATCGGGATGTTGATGGCCTTGGTCGTGCTGGTAGGCTTCGGCCTGCTGTTCATGTTTGCCTTCGACGAGGGATTCCAAGGGGGAGGCGTGACCATTGAGGCCGAGATCGCATCACAGGCGAAGGAAATCGAAAGTTTTAAAAGCACCATCGACAATGGGAAGACCATGCTCGCCCTCGCCCCGTCGCGAGTCGCCGCGGCGAAGGAATTGACCGGCTTGAAGCGGAGCAATCTGGCGCAGGTGGAAAAGATCGCCGGGTTGAAAACGGAAATTGAAACAGGAAATTCCGGCATTGTCGCGAAACAACAGGAGTGGGAGACCTACAAGGACAAGTATCGCGAGTTAGTGCGAGGCAAGGCCAAAGGCCAGCTCATCGAGAAACTCGAAACCCGCAGCGGTGTGGTTTATATGAATGCCAATATCCGCGAGGTGACGGCCGTCGGAATCCAGATCCGCCACGACGAAGGCCAGAAGCGCATCGCGTTCGAGGAGCTTCCCGACGAGCTGCAGGATTTCTATCAGTTTGACCCGGAGCAGAAACAAAAGGCCGTCGCCGCGGAAACCGCCGCACGTGACCAGCACGATGCCGCTGTAGCCGTGGCGGGTGACCAAGCGGATGCCCAGATGGCCATTCAAAGGCAGAAGGAACAGGCGGAGGCCAAGGATAAGCTCAAGCGCGACATTATCGAGAAGCAGGCGCAGATCGAGAATGTTTCCAACGACATCAAGGACCTGGAGCAGGAGAGGGACCGGGCGCTCGCCGCTGCGGATGCGGCCCGCGCCGCCGGCAAGATGCACATCAACAAATCGGGAAGCATCGGCTCCAAGATCCGGGCGAAACAAAACCGGCTTGCCACCCTGCGCTCCGAACTCGCGCAGATGAAGGCCCGGCTCTAACATTTTTGGCCGATCATGCTGTCTCCCGAAGACCATCCCGGAATCTTCTATTTTCTGGTCGGAATCGTGGTCATCGTGCTGACCGCCGTCGGGCTGTCCATGATGATCGACAAGCGGTTCAAATTCTCGACGGGAGTCGGGGAAATCAAAAGGGACATCGCCGCTGCGTCGGCGGAACTCTCCGAGCTCCGGGCGAGCCATGATCTGCGGTTGGCGACCCTGGCCGAGGAGAAATCCAAGCGCGAACCGGCGTCCGCCGGGCGTCAGGAAACTCTGGCCAAGCACGCTGCCTTGGCCCAACGGAAGACGGAATTGTCGGCCTCCAGAGAAAATCTCCGTGCGGCGATCTCCGCGATGGAGCTGGCGTTTTCCGAATATCGCGCTGGATACCGCCGCAGGACCTGGACCAAAGCGGTGGGCGAGGAAGTCGGTAATCTATCGATCCGCGGTGGCAAGGAATATCGCCAGGTTGCGATCACGAAAGTCACGGATGTTGGATTGGAGATCAGGCATGAGCATGGCATCGCGCGGATCCAGGCTCCCGATCTCGACACGCAATGGCAGGAGCGTTTCCAATGGAATGACGAAGAGCGCCGTGTCCGGCTGAAGGAGGAATCCGCGAGTATTGAGGGCACTCCGGTGGTGGCAGGCGACGAAGCGTCGGAAGTCTCCCGGAAAAAGGTCGCAGTCGTGGTGGCTCCTCCAAAAACCGCTCGCGTCAAGAAGGTCGCGGATCCGGAACAGGCGGAGAAACTGAAATCGCTGCGGACGCAATACATCGGTTGGAAATCCAAGGTCAGCCGCTTGAAGAACGATCAGGCTGAGGCTTCTTCGAATGCCGGTTACGGCGGTCAATCCTCGGTTCCGGGAAGTCTTGAAACCTGGAAATCGAAAGCGGCGCGGCTGAGTCGCGAACTGTCCCGCGCGAGGATCGAGTTGTCCAAGGCGAAGGCCCGGCTGGCAGCGGACTCTCCCGCGGATCCATTACTGCGCCCGGCTCCCGGCGAGGAAGAGTGAGCGGTCACCAGGATTGTCAAAATCCGGATTGCCCTGCGGCGGTGGATGTCTTGAAGTCCAGCCGTGCGTTACGAACCGATTTCACCTGAGTTTTTTGTCCGCAACCGTGAAAACCTGCGCGGTCTTCTGAAGCCGAACAGCATGGTCATCCTCCATGCCAACGACATCTATCCGACCAATGCCGACGGAACGATGGCCTTCAAACAGAACAGCGACCTGTTCTATCTGACCGGTGTCGACCAGGAGGAAACCACCCTTGTCCTCATGCCGGACGCGGTCGATCCCAAGGAACGGGAAATCCTCTTCGTCAAGGAAACGAGTGAACTCATCGCGATCTGGGAAGGCGAGAAACTCACCAAGGAACAAGCCCGCGCCGCCACCGGCATCGAGCGCATCGAGTGGGCGAATTCGTTCGACGGATTCCTCCACCGCATGGTCCCTCAGGTGGAGCATATCTATCTTGCGACCAACGAACATCTCCGCGCCAGCGTTGTCGTGGAAACCCGCAACGCCCGTTTCATCAAGGATTGCCAGGCTCGCTACCCGCTGCACCGCTACGAGCGGCTGGCACCGTTGCTCCACCGCCAGCGGATCACCAAGGACAAGGAGGAACTCAAGCATCTCCAGCGCGCCTGCGACATCACCGAGGCCGGCTTCCGGCGTTTGTTAGGATTCATCAAGCCCGGCGTCGGCGAGTGGGAGATCGAGGCCGAGCTGCTGCATGAGTTCGTCCGCCGCGGCTCGCGGGGATTCGCCTACGCGCCGATTATCGGCACCGGGAAAAACGCCTGCGTCCTCCACTACGTCGAAAACGACAAGGTCTGCAAGGATGGTGACATGATCCTGATGGATGTCGCCGCCGAATATGCCGGATGGGCATCGGATCTAACACGCACGGTGCCCGTCAACGGGAAATTCACCAAACGCCAGCGCGACGTTTACGACTCTGTTCTCCGCGTCTTCCGCGGTGCGAACGACATCCTGCGCCCCGGCAACACGCCGATGGAATATCAGAAGCAGGTCATCGAGCTAATGGAGCGCGAACTCGTCCACCTCGGCCTGTTCACTGCCAAGGAGGCCCGCGAACAGGGACCGGACAAGGCGCTGGTGAAAAAATATTTCATGCACGGCACCTCGCATCACCTCGGCCTCGATGTCCACGACGTCTGCCCGCCGCACGAGCCGTTTGCGGAAGGCATGGTCTTCACCATCGAGCCCGGCATCTACATCCGAGAGGAGAACCTCGGTGTCCGCATCGAGAACGATGTGGTCATCGGAAAAATTTCGAACTTCGACCTCATGCGCAACATCCCCATCGAGGCCGAAGAAATCGAGGAGCTGATGCGGAAATAAGGAGCAGGGACCTTACTGTCCCTTCTTCCTCTTCCCGATGACGAAGAAACGACAATAAGGTCGTTACTCCTTATCCTTTGCGGTTCCATCTTCCGCTCAAGCCGCTATCATCCCGACATGATTGGAATCGTATTAGGATCAGGATTGGGACCGCTGGCGGATGCCGTGGTCGTCGAGCGGGAAGTCACCTTCGCCGAAGCCGGCCTGCCCGCCTCTTCCGTCCCTGGCCACGCCGGAAAATTCGTTTTCGGAAAATTGGCAGGAACCTCCGTCGTCCTGATGAAAGGCCGCGTCCACCTCTACGAAGGCCATGGACCGTGCCTCGTCACCGCCGGCGTCCGCTGGATGGCGGAGCAGGGGATCGAACAACTCATCCTTACCAACGCCGCCGGCACGCTCAATCCCGGCTTCGCACCCGGCACCTGGATGATGCTCAGCGACCATCTCAATCTAACCGGAATCTCGCCGCTCGAAGGCGCGGACTTCGTCGACATGTCCGTCGCCTACGATGCCGACTGGCGCGCCGCCTTCCGCATCGCGGCCGAGGACTCCGGCATGACCCTCCACGAAGGCGTTTATGCCGGCCTGCGCGGCCCCCAATACGAAACTCCCGCCGAAATCCGCATGTTGGCTGCCATCGGTGCCGATGCCGTGGGAATGAGCACCGTCCTCGAAACCATCCAGGCCCGCTCGCTCGGCCTGCGCGTCGTCGCCTTCTCCTGTCTAACGAACTGGGCTGCCGGCATCACCGCCGCCCACCTCGACCACCACGAGGTGTTGGAAACCGGCCGACAAGCCGCCCAGGCGATGATCGGACTTCTAACGACAGTCCTCGGCGAGGAGTAAGCCGGACCGCGAAATTCATTTCGCCCGGATCCCAAGGAGCGCGCTCATTCTGAGCGCTATTTGCCGTGGACATCCTGTCCAACGATTTCTCCCATACCGCCCGACAGGATGTCGGGCGGAACCAGTCGATAGAATATCGACGCCCCGTTTTCAGACAGCTCATGAGAAACCAATGAAGTAAGGCGAATCGCTTCCCATGGTCTTTCCATGGTCATCATCGGTCGAACGTTGATCGATTTGCAGCATGATCACTTTGTGAAAAAGACGTGAAGGATCGGTAATCTCTGGCGATTGACTGACGGGCGGGATTATAGTGATCGCTATCGCCCGTCTATCCAAATCCATGACGTTATGGATCGCGATTCGCAGATAGTCCGGGCGGGCTTTCAAAACCCACGCCCATGGCCCTACTCCCACAGCCTCCGTCTTACGCACCGGCACCGCGACCATCCAAGGCTGCGCTTCTTTCAAAGAAGAAATGGAAGTGGCTGTGGATCTTGGGGCTTGTCTCGATGGCGGTGGTTATTGCGAGTCCTTTGTTTTTGGTAAGACGCAGAGGATGTCATTCCTCCGTCAGGGAAGCTGTGAACAACGCGCGCCAAATCGGCATGGCGTTGTTTGAGTTCAAGCAAGAGTATGGGGGATATCCTGGTGAAAGCACCGTTACCGCCGTTCGTGAATCGACCGAATCAACGCTGCCTCTCGGAAACAAGACTTCCAACGATTTCCTGCGCCAATTGGTGGCTTCGGCGATCGCTCAAAGTGAGCCGATGTTTTATGCTAACATCGCAGGTAGCCGAAAACCGGATGGAGTGATGACTAACGGAGAGGCTTTGAAAAAGGCGGAATGCGGATTTTCCTACATCATCCCGCCCGCAACGATCCGAGGAAGCCGCCCGCTGCTAGTCACGCCGCTCGTTCCTGGAACGGATGTTTTCGATCCGAAGCCCTTTGATGGAAAGGCCATCGTCATTTGGAGTGATGAAGGCCCGTTGTTGATGCCGATCGACAAAAGCGGCCACGTGCTGGTGAACGGCAAGAACCTCTTCGATCCCGCCAATCCGATCTGGGATGGCAAGCCACCGGTGATCGTCTGGCCTGATCTTTAAAACCCAAACCAAAAACCCGATGACGACTGAACCTCAAACAGCACTAGATGAATTATCCCCGAAATCCTTTGAAATTGACTCTCTTGCCTGGTGGAGGCGAAGCGGCATCTGGATCGTTTTGATATTTGCCATTGTGTTTGGAATATTCGCGAGTCCGCCATATCCTCGCCATCGAAAAAATCCGTATCAAGTCGAGGCCGTGAACAACGCCCGGCAGATCGGAATAGCGCTAATCGAGTTTCAAGACGAATTCGGACAGATGCCCGATGCAGGCACGATTGATAGGGTCCGCCAGAAATCCGCTACGGATTTGAATCTGGGAGCGAAGTCTTCAAATGATTTCTTCCGTCAGTTGTTAGCAACCGGTATTGTCCAAAGCGAACCGATGTTCTATGCAGAAATCAGCGGCACTCGCAAGCCAGACCGCATCATCACCGGCGCTTCCGCATTGGCGAAAGGTGAGTGTGGATTCACCTATTTCACGGGGGCAACAAAGGACTGCAATCCGAGCAGGCCCATTCTGGTGACACCGTTGATTCCCGGCACGGACCGATTCGATCCAAAGCCCTTTGATGGGAAAGCAGTGATGTTGAAAGCGGACAACAGCGTGACGTCTCTTACGATTGTGAAATCGACGGGCCGAGTCATGGTGAATGGAAAAAATCTGATGGACCCGACAAATCCCATTTGGGAAGGTAAGCCGCCGATGATCGCACACCCAGAGTTTTAAGAGAACCCGTTATCACGATGCAGAACCAACCACCGCCGGATGCTCCAACTCCGTCTCTGTCAGAAGAAGCGCTCCGTTCGCGCCGTTATTGGAGTGGCACTTGGATTGTAGGATTGATGTCGATCATCGGGCTTGTGATGGTGGTGATACCTTTCGTGCAGCGTCAACGTGTGAAAGCCATCCAGACTTATGCTGTGGGCAATTCCAGGCAACTCGGCATGTGCCTGTATGAGTTCGAGTCCGATTACGGGAAATTCCCGGACGCCAGCACGATCACGGCAGTGAAGGCCAAGTCCGGATCGCTCCTGCCCCTGGGAATCAAGACTTCCAATGACTATTTCAGGCAACTTCTCGCATCCGGGATCGTGCAGGGTGAATCGTTCTTTTATGCGGATATCGCAGATTCCAGAAAGCCGGATGACCGGATGGAACCCGGTCGCGCCATTGAGAAAGGAGAATGTGGGTATTGCTATCTAATGGGACTTTCATCCAAAGGGAATCCATCGCGTCCGATAGCCGTGACTCCATTGATTCCGGGAACGGATCGATTTGATCCGAAGCCGTTCGGACGCAAGGCCGTTTTGCTGATGTTGGACAACAGCGTCACGTCGCGGCCGATTCAAAAAGACGGCCATGTGCTGATGAACGGAAAAAACGTCTTCGATCCAACGAACCCAATCTGGGACGGCAAGCCGCCGGTGATTGTTTGGCCGGAGTGAACTGGATAGGGGGCATGGATGTCTCGGCCATGTGCGGCGACGAAACGTCGCCGCCCCTTATACCAACTCCGCAGCGATAGGATCGACGAGTGCGCGGCCGTGGTGGATGAGGATGAGGCGGTCGTTCTCGATTTTCGCGAGGCCTTCGCTGGCGAAGTGGCTGGCGCTTTCGCGGGATTCCGGGCTGAGGAGATCGAGGGAAATGCCTTCCTTGGTCCGCAGGCCGAGGGCGATGCGTTCGAGGCGGCGGGCTTCTGCGTCGAGGGTTTCGGATTCGATCAGCGCGTTGCCGATGGCTTGGACCTGTGAGACGTAGCGGGCGGTGTCCGGGACGTTTTTCCAACGGACTCCATCAAGCGTGGAGACGGCGGAGGGGCCGAGGCCGAGGTAATCCTCGCCACACCAGTAGCCTTGGTTGTGGGTGGACTGGTGGCCGGGCCTGGCGTAGTTCGATGTTTCGTAATGGTCGAAACCGGCGCTTGTTAGCAATTCGTCCGCGAGGTGGAAGAACTCGGCGTCGTGATCCTCGTTCTCGCGCATTTCGCCGCGGCGCAGGGATTCGAAAAAGGCGGTGTCCTCCTCGTAGGTGAGGTTGTAGGCGGAGATGTGATCCGGTTCCAACGCGATGGCGTGCTCCAGTGTTTGTTCCCAATCGTCCTTGGATTGGCCGGGGATCGAGAACATCAGGTCGATGTTGATCGAGGGGATTCCTGCTTCCCGCAAGATGCCGACGGATTCACTGGCCTGTGCGACGGAATGCTCGCGACCGAGGATTTCCAAAACATGCGGGGTGAACGATTGGATTCCTAACGAAACCCGCGTCACGCCGAGATCGCGGAACAAGCGGGCCTTCGATGCATCGAAGGTCGCGGGGTTGGCTTCCATCGTGACTTCATCGAGTTTCGAGAAATCGATTTTGTCATGCAGCGCGGTGAAGAGCTTGGTGAGATGGCCGGGGGAGAGCATGCTCGGGGTGCCGCCGCCGAGATAGATCGTCCGCGGCGTTTCTATCAGACGGCTCCGGGTTTCCGCCGCCAGCGCATCGACGAAGCTGCCGATCGACGTCGATCCCGGCGTGTGCTTGTAAAACGAGCAATACGGGCAAACGCGGTGGCAGAAGGGGATGTGGAGGTAGAGGAGCAAGGGGGTAAAGTAGTCGAGGACTTCAGTCCGTTCTTTCCTGTCCAAAAGCGGACTGAAGTCCACGACTACGATTGAACCCGCGAAACGTAGCGGGTGACCGCCTCGCGTGTCATTCCGGCGACATTCGTTTCAGGCCGGGCGAACGGCGGAACGAACCAAGGATACGATCCTAGCAGATCGGTGACGACGGCGACTTCGCCATCGCAGGTGTTCTCACCGCAGCCGATGCCAATGGTAGGGACGGAAAGGGAAGTGGTGAGAAGTCGCGCGGCCTCGGGGACGATGGATTCCATGACGATGGCGAAAACTCCGGCATCGATGATGGCTTGGGCACCCTCGCGGATGGCTTCGGTTTGTTCGGGGGTTTTGCCCTTTTTCCGATAGCCGCCTTCCTCGACCACGCGTTGTGGCAACATGCCAAGGTGGCCCATCACAGGAATGCCCGCGTCGGTGATGGCTCGGACCTTTTCCGCCTGGCGGACGCCGCCTTCGAGTTTCACGGCCTCGGCCCCGGCGGCGACGAGACGGCGGGCGGTTTCGAGTGCCTGTTGGGGCGTGTCGTAGGTGTGGATCGGCAGGTCGCCTACGACGAGCGCGCGCGGCTTGGCGCGGGCAACGGCGGCCACGTGGTGCAGCATGTGGTCCAGCGTGACCTGCGTGGTGTCGGGGAAGCCGAGGACCACCATCCCGAGCGAATCGCCGACCAGCAGGACATCCACACCGCCCTCGTCGAGTAACCGGGCAGTGGGGTAATCGTAGGCCGTTAGCACGGCGATGGGGAGGCCGCCTTTTCGGACGCGGATGGCTTCGGCTTTTTGAAGGGCGGTCACGGTGGGTGTTGCCGATTGAAAAACGAAATAACGGCCGTTGCGTAAACAAAAAAGCCCCCGCCGAAGCGGGGGCTTGAAAATGGCGACCCGTAAGGGAGTCGAACCCTTCTTGCCAGGATGAAAACCTGGAGTCCTAACCGATAGACGAACGGGTCGTGCGTTGCGGTCGCGGGCGGAAAAGAACCTCACCGGGCGGGGTGTTGCAAGGTTTTTTTGGTAAAAATTTCACAAGTGCCGGATTCATGCCGGGAATGAGAGATGTTCGCGTTCCATCAAGTGATTGGCGCGAATCCCCCCTTGTCAATCGGGGGAGGATTCCCAAAGGTTTCCGTCCTCCGCCACTCCAACCACTGCGGATCAGATCTCCCATGAATACGACCCTGCTAGCACAAGCTGCCAATGAAGCCCGTGGCCTCGCCATGGATGCCGTCCACGCCTGCAACTCCGGCCACTTGGGCCTTCCGCTTGGCTGCGCCGAAATCGGTGCCGTGTTATTCGGCGAGTCCATGCGCTACTACCCGGATGCTCCGAAATGGCTGAACCGCGACCGTTTCGTGCTCTCCGCCGGCCACGGCTCGATGTTCCTCTACGGCTGGCTCCACCTTTCGGGCTACGCGGTTTCCCGCGACGACGTGAAGAATTTCCGTGCCCTCCATTCGATCACTCCCGGCCACCCGGAATTCCATGAAACTCCCGGCGTCGAAGCGACCACCGGTCCGCTCGGCCAAGGCATTGGAAATGCCGTGGGCTACGCGCTCTCCGGCAAGCGCGCCGCCGCCCGTTTCAACACGGCGGATCACACGATTTTCGACCACCATGTCATCGCCATTCACGGTGACGGCTGCCTTCAGGAAGGGGTCGCCAAGGAGGCCATCGCCTTCGCCGGCCACAACGGCCTCGATAATCTGGTCCTCATCTATGATTCCAACGACGTGACGCTCGACGCCATGGCAGACCTCACGCAGGGTGAGGATGCGGAGAAATATTTCACCTCACAGTGCTGGGACGCCGTCACCATCGACGGCCAGGACCTCAACGCCATCGCCGCCGCGCTCGAAAAAGCCAAAGCTGACAAGAATGGCCGCCCGAAGGTCATCATCGCAAAAACGCTGATCGCAAAAGGCATTCCCGAAGTCGCCGGCACCGCGAAGGGCCACGGTGAAGGTGGCGCGAAATTCATCGAAGGCGCCCGCGCCGGACTTGGACTTCCTGCCGACGAGCATTTCTACGTTTCTCCTGAAACCATCGCGTACTTCGCCGAGAAAAAAGCGGCATCCAAGGTCGAGTTCGAAAAATGGCAGGCGACCTACGACGCATGGGCCAAGGCAAATCCGGCACTCGCCGCCGAGCTGACCGCCGGTGTCGCGAATGCCGTGCCGCTCGACCTCAGCGCGAAAATCCCGGCGTTCGCCGCCGAATATAAGGACGCGACCCGTTCCGCCGGTGCCACGATCATCAACGCGGTGGCCAAGGAAATCCCGCAGTTCCTCACCGGCAGTGCCGACCTTTTCGGTTCGACGAAAAACTACATCAAGGACGGTGGCGACTATTCCACCGCCAATCCGCTGGGCCGCAACATCTGGTTCGGCATCCGCGAACACGCGATGGGCGCGATCTGCAACGGCATCGCCTACGACGGTATTTTCCGCGCGAGCGGCGCGACCTTCCTGGTCTTCGCCGACTACCTTCGCGGTTCGATCCGTCTCGCCGCACTCTCGCATCTCCCGGTCACCTACATCTTCACGCACGATTCCGTCGGTGTCGGTGAGGACGGCCCGACCCACCAGCCGGTGGAAACCGTTAGCGGCCTGCGCGTCATCCCGAATCTCGACGTGGTCCGCCCCGGCGATGCCGAGGAAACCGCCGGTGCGTTCGTTGCCGCCATGAGCCGCACCGACGGACCGACGGCTCTCATCCTAACACGTCAGGCGATTCCGCTGATGAACGAACTTTCCGTCGAGTTCCGCCGCGATGGCGTCCTGCGCGGTGGCTACATCGCCCGCAAGGAAACCGGTGCTCTAACGACCATCCTGCTTGCCAGCGGTTCCGAACTCCAGCACGCCATGGCCGCCGCCTCCGAGTTTGGTGACGGTGTCCGCGTCGTCTCCATGCCATGCTTCGAGCGCTTCGAGCGCCAGAGTGCCGAGTATCGCGAAAGCGTGCTGCCGAAGTCCTGCACCAAGCGCATCTCCATCGAAGCCGGCGTGACCGACCTCTGGTGGAAATACGTCGGCACCGAAGGCAAGGCCCTCGGGATCGACCGCTTCGGCATCAGTGCTCCAGGCGATGTGGTGATGAAGGAACTCGGCATGACCAAGGATCACGTCGTCGCCGCCGCGAAGTGATTTTGTCGATCTAACGACTATTTGGACAAGGCCCGGCCACATGGCCGGGCCTTGTTATTTCTACCATGAAACTCTGCGTCCGAGCCACTCCCAACGCCCGCCAGAGCGAAATTGTCGGCTGGGAAGCCGACGAGCAAGCCGGGCCGGTGCTGCGGGTGCGGATCGCCGCACCACCAGTGGATGGAAAAGCAAACGCCGCCTTGCGCGATTTCCTCGCGAAATCATTGGGGCTCGCGAAATCCAAAGTCATTCTCGAAAAAGGAACATCCTCGCGATTCAAAACCTTCGAGATTCCCGACGGCACCGGGTTGCCGTGAGTGTCAGACGTGTTTGAGCGACGAGCCGATGGCCTTGGCCAGTTGCTCCAGCCGTTCTTGATCCGCTGGCTTTGCGGGTGCGGGATCGAAACGCACGCGCTGATGGAGCACGACCGCCTCATCCAGCACGTCCGGGTTGGGAAGCTTCGGGCCCAGATGGGATATCCACTGCCCGAACGGTTGTCCTAACGGACGCGGACCGAGCTTCTTCTCCGCCAGTTTCTCAAGGTCATTGAGCGGCGTCCGCCGGATGGTTCCTTCAAAGCCGTTCGACCTTCTTGCTTCCTCCAACCGCCGCTTGGTCTTCCAGAGCCGCTTGAACACGAAACCGATCACGCCGAGCGCGATGGCGGACATGATGACTGATACCCAGAGCCGGTTGGTCGGGCGGTTTCTCCAAAGGAAAAAGTCCTCCCGCAGGCGTTTCAGGGTGTCATAAAACGATTGGGTGGAAGGATTGAGATTCGCCACCACGGCCGCCCAACTGGGAGGCGTCGTGTCGAAGTCGATCCAGAGTTGCTTGTCCTCATCCCAGACCCGGCACCACGCGTGGCCGTGGGTGCCGCGGATCACATATTCACCGCGTTTCGCATCCCGCTCGAAGACGGCATACCCGGTGGCGTAGCGGGCGGGGATTTCTGCCTCTCGCAACAACAGCACGGCGGCGGCGGCGAAGTACTCGCAGTGTCCCGCCCGATTTGTTGTTAGGAACTGGGTGAGCGCCGTGGGGGTGCTGAAGCCCTGGGTCCAGCTCCGGATGGTCAGATCGCGGGTGTATTTGAAATGGTTGAAGAACCACGAGTGGATGACGTTGAGTTTTCCCGCCAGGTCCGGGTGCTCATCGAGTTTGAGCTCGGCGAGAACAGCCTTGAGGGTTTCGCGCTCCTTGAAAGGAACCGCCAGATCCTCCTTGAGCGGGGATTTTTCGCCGCTGGTGTCACCCCGCCAAAGGACGGTGCCCTCGATGACGGATTGCTTCGGCGAAACGAGCACGGTGCCTAACAAATTATGGCCGATGCCGTCGAGTTCGAAGTCCAGCAGACTGGTGGTGTCGCCGGGAAGTGTCAGCGGGGAGTCCGCGAACGCGCTGCCGCGCATGGTATAGCGGGGCAGGCTCTGGCGCACCGCGCGCAGGGGTTTACTCAGTGGTTTCGAGTCCTCGCTATTCTGTTCGAGAAGATAATACGGCCGGCCCTCATAGGTGAAGACATCGAGGTCGGTGAGCACGGTGGCGTCCGGCGGATCGACGGCCCAGGAACTGGGGCGATAAGTGTTGTAGCTGGCGGTCCGCAGCAATCGGGGAGGTGGAGTTCCCTTGACCGGGCTGAGACGCCAGACGATGTCGGGTTGTTGCCGGATGGTTCCGGGCCTGCCGATCATCGTGGAGACCGAGTTCGGATCAAAGACGGACGGGCCGGGGCCGCGGTTGCCCAGCCAGTTTTCCAGTCGCTCCAGTCCGTATTGGCCGGCCACGGCGATCCCGCCGGCGATGGCCAGTGCCACGATCAGTGAAGTCGGCCGGCTGCGGGTGGCGGAAAGCAGCATCCATCCGGTTAGAATGATGATTCCCGGGAGAAACTGCCACGTGGACGAGCGGTCGCCCAAGGTGGAAGCCACGAGAATGGCGACGAAATAGACGTTGCCGAAATGGATGTGGATGACGGCCTCGCTGAGGCCGAGCCGGAGGTTGCGCTTGCGCCGGTGTTTCGCCAGAAACGAAAACGTGATCAGCGGCATCGACTGGTTCATGCCGAAGCTCTGGACAAACTGCATGGGCAGCAGGAGCAATGGCAGCCATGTCAGCACCCTCGGCAATGCCTGATAGGGATTTCCATCAAGATAGATCGCTGCTGCCGTGACCGCGATGGCGACGGTGGTGAGCTGCCACGCCGTCGAGTAGGCGCCTTCATCGAAATCCCAGCGGATTTTCACCCAGTGGAAGGCTTCCACCACCAAGGCGAGGATGACACCGGTCATCGGTCGTCCCGACATCGCTCCCCAGAAGAGCAGCGACGCGCCAAGTATGAAGCGGGGTGGTGGATGGGTCCGGTGAATGGCGGAGTGGTGGTTTCAGTTGAGGGCGATGAGTTTGTTAGGAAGCCGTTGGAGATCGTGCGCGATCCGCCCGGACTCGAGCCAGTGCCCGGGAAAGGTCGAGGGTGCCGCGCCCCGGCCGATGATGACCGGAGCACAGACCACGCCGCCACGGGTCAGCTTTTTAAGGAAATCGGCCCGTGCCTCGTCCCATCCGTTGAGGATGACGAGGCAGGACGTGAGGTCGTCGCGATGGCGGACGACGAGCTGGGCGAGCGCGTCGAAATTTTCCGTCCGCTCGGGTGACACCCCGGCGAGGACTTCCAACAGTTTCTCCGCGCGTTCGATCCCGCGTCCGGCGGTCACCATGTGCGCCTCGTTCTTGATGAACATCAGGTCCAGCAGGGACTCGCTGGTGTCCAGCGAAGCCGCGAACGAAGCCGCCACCGAGATGACCTCCTCGAACTGGATATCGGTCCGGTCACACGACAAGGTGTCCACGATGAGTCCGTAGCGCGGATAGAAAGTGTCCTCCAGCTCTTTGACGATCGGCCGTCCGGTCCTCGCCCAGCTCTTCCAGTGGATCTGCCGCAGCGGGTCACCGGGGCGATAATCCCGCAGGCCGACGAACTCGCCGGAATTCCCGATGGAGTTGGTATTTGCCTCGCCGGAGATTTTGAAAGCGGCTCCTCCCGGCAGTTCGATGGGAGGCAACGGAAAACGGCGCGGTAAGACCGTTAGAGTGGATGCCGGTGCTTTCACCTTGCGGCAGCGTTGGAACAATCCGAACGGATCGGGAAGCAACAGCCGCATGTCGTCGAAACGGATGACTCCGCGCCGCAGTGGAGTCAGCTCGACGGCCACCCGCGCGTCCTGCCCGCGCTTGAGGTCGAGATCTTCAGTGGCGTATCCTCCGGAAAACAGGCGGTTTCCCATCATCAGCCATTGCCAGCGGAAATAGGCGAGATGGCGGTCGAAGGCATTCCGCTCTTCCTCGCCGGGTTCCCTCAGCAGGGTGAAATCCTCGACGCTCGGCCGGGGATCCGGCGGCGTGTCCGAGATCCAAGCGCGGATGAGTTTCCGACGGCCGACGTTGCTGACCTTCACCTGATAGCGCAGCGGTTCCCCGGCCGTGCCGAAACGGGGCAGCTCGCGTTTCGCCTCGACCGACGCCCGGCGCGACATCGCCCACGGGATGCCGATGACGATCATTCCCAAGGTGAGTGAAAATAACTGATAGACCGGAGCCTTGCTGTGCCCGACGCCCAGGCAGGTCGCCAGAATGAACACCAGACCGAGCGCGATCCCGGCGGGCCTGAGGCGGCGGCTCAGGAAATGTTGGATCCCCGCGCCACGAAAATAGAGCTTGTGCAGCAATCGCTCCAGGCGCAGTTGCCGCCCGGTCGGTGGATCACTGGCTGGAATGGGCGGCCGGGCGTTCATGGACAGGTGAAGCTAGACCGGCACCGGGATTTGTTCAATCAGATCGGCGACGATCTGGCGGGCATTTCCCCCCGAGTATTTCGCCTCGGGTGCGAGCACCATCCGGTGGGCGATGACATCGGCTGCGACGGACTGGATGAGTTCGGGGGAAACGAAATCAGCCCCTTGGAAAACCGCCATGGCCTGCGAGACTTTCATCAACGCCAGTGAGGCGCGCGGGCTCGCCGCAAGCTGGACGGATGGATTTCCACGGGTCGCCCCGACCAGCGCGACGACGTAGTGGCGGAGTTCGTCGCTGAAACGCACTTTGCGGGCGGCAGCCATCAGTTCGAGGATTTCCTCACGGGTCGCCACCGGATCTAACAAATCAACCGGATGCGCTTCCGTCTGGTCTGCTAGGATGGCGGCTTCCTCGGCGGCGCTGACGTAGCCGAGCGAGCACTGCATCGCGAACCGGTCCATCTGCGCTTCCGGCAGGGGATAGGTTCCGCGGAATTCCACGGGGTTCTGGGTGGCGATGACGAAAAACAACCCGTCGAGATCGTAGCGTTTGCCCTCGATGGTCGCCTGCCGTTCGCCCATCGCTTCCAGCAGGGCGCTTTGGGTTCTGGGCGAGGCGCGGTTGATCTCATCGGCTAACAGAATATCGGTGAACACCGGACCGGGATGGAACCTGAACTCCTGCGACCGTGGATCGAGGATCGAAACCCCGAGGATGTCGGATGGCAACAGGTCGGGCGTGAACTGGACCCGCTTGAATGTCGCGCTGCCGACGGCCTTGGCGATTGCCTTCGCGAGAGTCGTCTTGCCGGTGCCCGGGAAATCCTCCAGCAGGACGTGGCCGCCGGAAATCATGCACGCAAGTACCCGCCGGACCACTTCAGGCTGGCCTCGCACGACGGAACAAACGGCGGCTTCGAGGCGGGAGGCGGTTTCTTGGATGCTCATGGGTGATCAATGGATTTCAACGTGCGGGCGCTTGGCCGTCGAGGCTTTCCCTCGCACTGCAAGAAAACCGCGAACCGCCATTCGCACCAATCATTTTCCGACAGAACCAAGAATATCAGAGACCACGGGCAAGTTCGCGGACCAAAGCCGGCCCCTGATAGATGAACGAGGTGTAGATCTGCACCAGCGCCGCGCCCGCCTTGATTTTCGCCTCGGCGTCCTGGAGCGAGGAAATCCCGCCCACGCCGATGATGGGGATGCGCGAACCAAGATGGCTTGCGAACATCTCCAACGCCGCATTGCTCTTTTCAAACACCGGCCTGCCGGAAAGTCCGCCGGCCTCCGCCGCCCGCGGATGGCTGGCCACGCGGTCGCGATCCAAAGTCGTATTCGTCGCGATCACTCCATCCAGGCCGCCATCGAGGAAAACTTGGGAAAGGTCTCGGATGTGGGTTTCATCCAGATCCGGAGCCACTTTGAAAAGGAGAGGGACTTGTTTGCCGTGCTCCGAAGCCAGACGTTGTTGCTCTTTCTTGAGCGTGTCGAGCAGTCGGGCACTGGCCTCTGCCCCTTGCAAATCCCGCAGACCAGGAGTGTTGGGGGAGGAAAGGTTCACCGCCACGTAGTCAGCCACCGGATAGGCTTTTCGCAAGCATTCGAGATAATCATCCGCCGCGTTTTCATTAGGGGTATCCTTGTTTTTGCCGATGTTGAAACCGACGATTCCCGAAAAGGATTTCGCCGCCCGGACATTTTCCACCCCCGCTTCGATTCCTGGATTGTTGAAGCCCATCCGGTTGATGATCGCCTCCTGATCGATCAGGCGGAACAAGCGTGGCTTCGGATTTCCCGCCTGTGGGCGCGGGGTGATCGTGCCGATTTCGACAAATCCGAATCCCAACCGGCCCAGCGCGTCGATGGCGTTGCCCTCTTTGTCCAGCCCCGCCGCCAAACCCACGCGGTTCGGAAATTTCAGGCCCATCACTTCGACGGGTGAGACAAACTCGTCAGCAGGCGAAACCAGTCCGAGAACTCCGGATTTTTCGGCCATCCGCAGGGCGGCCAAACTCAAATGGTGGGCGACTTCCGCATCCAGACGGAACAATCCGCAGCGGGCAAGGGGATAAATGGCGTCAAACACGGGCAAAAATTGATTTGTCGAATGAGGATTGTCGAACCTCACCTGCGCCAGAATGGCACTTTGCGTGCGGAAATTGCATCAATCGTGCATTTTGTCACACCCCTCCAAATTGATTTTACTAAAAATCAAGGACTTGTGATCCGGAAAGCGCGGGTACGCGGATTGCTAAAATGGAAGCGTTGTTTTGCAGCACGTAAGAGAATCATCAAAAGTATCGACATTGTATTCACAATGAATATATTTGAGAAAAAAGGGAATAAAGTCTCTCCCGTGACGTTTAACAAATAACCAACCCAATCAATACCATGGCCTACGAATCAGACAGCAGCCTGAAGCTCTACCTGCGTGAGATCTCCAAAACGCCTCTTCTCACTGCTGAAGAGGAAGTTTCTCTCGCGGAGCGCATCAAGAACGGTGATCCGGAGGCTCGTTCTCACATGATTCGTGCGAACCTGCGCTTGGTCGTCAAAATCGCCCAAGACTACTCCAATTACGGGATGCCCGTCACTGACCTCATTTCCGAAGGCAACATCGGACTAATGAAGGCTGTCGAGCGTTTCGACCCTGAAAAAGGAGGAAAACTTTCAACCTACGCCGCTTGGTGGATCAAGCAATCGATCAAGCGCGCCTTGGCGAACCAATCGAAGACGATCCGCCTGCCCGTCCACATGGTCGATAAGATCGCGAAAATGCGCCGGATCGCGGCCATTCTCACCGAAGCCCTCGGCCGCGAACCGACCGACGAGGAATTGGCCGACGAGGTAGGACTTCCCCATCGCAAGCTCGCCCTGCTTCGTCAGGCTTCCTATCGCCCGACCTCGCTTGACGCGCCGATCAACGAAGGTGAAGCCACGGAGTTCGGTGAAGTCATCAGCGACGAGCGCGCTGTGAACCCGTTGGACATGCTTTCCGACAAGAACCTGCATGGTGAGCTCGACGGCTTGCTCTCGGTTCTCGACGAACGCGAACGCCGGATCATCGACGAACGCTTCGGCCTGAACGGGCGCAAGGCGCTGACTCTCGAAGAAGTCGGTCGCGAATTCGGGGTGACCCGGGAACGCATCCGCCAACTTCAGAACTCCGCCTTGACCAAGATGCGGCGCGCCCTTCGTAAGAAGGAAAAGCCCATGCCCAAGCCGGTGATCGGCGATTTCTGTGAAGCTTGATATTTCTGTGTGTTCTGTTTCTGGTGCGCAACCGCGGCGGGTCTCCCGTCGCGGTTGTTTTTTATCCGGCGACGAGATCTTCCAAGCGCAACCGCGCGATCTGATGGATCTGAAACAACGCCTCGGAGATCTCCTCCTCACTCTGATTTTCCAAGCGCTTTCCAAACGCATCGAGCACGCCCTGCTTGGTCGTTAGACGCGCGCAGATGATGAAGGGAAATCCGAACTTTTCCCGATAGCCTTCGTTCTTCGTGGAGAATTCCTCGTATTCCGCATCGCTGAGACGGTCGAGTCCGAGGCCGGCCTGCTCGCGGGTCGATTCTTCGGTTAGGGCTCCCGCCCGCGCGAGTTTGCCGGCGAGATCCGGATGGGCGCGGATCAATGTGAGTTTTTCCTCATCGGCGGCCTGATCCACCGCTTGCCTCATCGCCTGTCCCAGATGTTCCGGATCCCGGAACGGACGCTGCTGAATGATCCGTCGTGGAACCCAATCAGAATGCTCGTAAATGCCGCCGAGGGCGGATACGAATTCCCCGGCGGACGCGGCATTCAACTGGGCGAGTGAGATCATTTCACCGGAGTTAGGCCGGGTTTTCCGCAAATTTCAAGGACGCCAATGGATGCATGGGAACAAATCGCCGCACTCCGCCGGGAAGGGATCGACGCCGTGGTCGTCACCATCACGGCGGTGAGGGGCAGCGTGCCGGGACAAGTCGGAGCGAAGGCTGTCGTCACGGCGGGCGGCTTGGTTTCGGGAAATCTCGGTGGCGGGAAAATCGAGGCGAAGGCAATCGATCATGCAGTGGCGATGCTTGAGGCCAGCGAGACTTGCATTCAAGTCACTTGGAATCTCCAGCGCGATGTCGGAATGACCTGTGGCGGCGAAATGGCATTCCTGTTCGAAAGGGTCGCCACGAGCGAGCCGTGGCACATCGCGATTTTCGGAGCAGGCCATGTTTCCCAGGCGCTGGTGCCGGTCCTCGCCTCCTTGGCCTGCCGGATCGATGTGTTCGACACGCGGGCCGATTGGCTGGCGCGGTTTGCGCCCCGGGAGAATGTGAAGCTGAATTTCGTTAGGTCGTTCGAGGATGGGGTGGAATTCCTCAACCCGAAATCATTCGTGCTTTCGATCACCCAGGGTCATTCCTGCGACCGCCCGGTCCTGCGCGACACGCTGCGCCGGTTTCCCATGGTGCCGTTTCTCGGAGTGATCGGCAGCGCCTCCAAGCGGGCCGTGCTGATGCGTGAACTCCGCGAGGATGGAATCGACGGTGATCTGTTGAAAAAAATCATCTGTCCCGTCGGCCTGCCCATCGGTGGAAATGATCCCGCTGAAATCTCGATCAGCATCGCGGCCCAGTTGCTCGGATGCCGGAAATAGAAGTGCTATTTTTCCAACTGGCCGAAGAAGATGTTCGTCCGGTATCCGAATCTAACGAATCCCTCCTCCTGCCACGCTCCGAAGAGTTCCTCCAGCTCCGAAACCATCGCCGCATGGCCAGGCGCGTCCTTGTTAGGGATGTAGGAAGACGAAAGGCAGCGGCCTTTCAAGCCTTCGAGGTCAAAAGTCTGTGAGTTCGTGAAGCTGAGAAGCCGAAACGAGGCGGGTGCGTAAAATTCACGCAGGGCATCCTCGTTGATGTTCATGTGATTCACCAATCCATAATCGGTCGCGTGCTTGTGGAGGAAGGTCTCGTATTCCCTGAGAAACGGCGTGGTATCCGTTTCCCGCTCGTTCCAGACCAGCACCACCCAGCCGCCGGGGCGGAGGATCCGGCGGAATTCCTTCTTCGTCCGGATCTGGTCAAACCAATGGAATGCCTGACCCGCGACGATGAAATCCACCCAGGCATCGGGTAGCCCGGTGTCCTCTGCGGAGTTGGGCATACTCGTGAAATTCGGATCGTCCCCGAGCAGCTTTTCGGCGGCCTCACGCATTTCCCGGTTGGGTTCGATGGCGAAAACCCGGTTGCCGTGATCGAGAAACAACTTCGTCGAAATCCCGGTGCCCGAACCCACGTCGGCGATGACGGATTCTTCGTTCAATCCGCAGTTTTCCTCCAATGCGGCGATGACTTCCGCAGGATAGCTCGGACGGTATTTGACGTAATTTTCGACCCGATCGGAAAACCGGGTGGTAGGGTTTCGAGCGGCTGGATCCATCTCGGACTGAATCTGTGGTGTCTGCGATGATGGGTCAAGCATGGCGGGAACGTTTTTGTTAGCTCGCGACGACAACACCTTTGTCCTCGAACGCGCCGGTCGCCATACCCGCCACCAATCCGGAGCTGAAGCCGAACACGTGGCCCATCACGTCGGTGTTGGTGCCGTTTCCGCTGCCCAGCCAGCTCAGCAAAACGATGCCCGCCAGCACCGGAGCCGTGATCCGCGCCCATGGCAACCGCGCCCGCTCGCGCACCGTTTCGGAAATCCCAAGACCTGATAGGATTCCCAGCGCCGCGAATACCGCCGTCGAGGCTCCGATTGATAGAAACGCGTCCGGATAGTTGATCTGTGCCGTGAGCAGATTTCCCAGCGTGCCGCAAATCAGGATCATCGCCCATGCCCGCAGCGGCCCGATGGCCTTGGAAACGAGCGTCGCGAAGATCGTCCCACCTACCAGATTTCCCATCAGATGTGGCAGATCCGCGTGCAGGAAAAGTGCGGTGAACGGCCGCCACCACTCGCTCCGGCCGAAGATTCCCACGCTCGACGAGGCGGCCCGCTCCACCAGTGACGCATCCCGGCCTTGCCAATAAGAAACCGCCATCAACACCAGAACCCATACGCCGACGAACGACCAACCCGCCGGATGCCGCGCCCATTCCCGGCCCGCTTCCGGCTGACGCACCGGCAGCGCGATTTCCTTTCCGTAGGCATCAAGTTCCGCGGAAATTTTCGCCGCAGGCACCGCTTCCGCCTGTAGGTCGAATTCACCCGGCACCGCCGCCTCCTCCACACGGCAGGCCTCGCCCATCGCCAGAATCACCAATCCGTGGTCATACGCCTGTTCCAGCGATGAAAAATGCCCCACCTGCACCCACTCGTCCGTCGTGTTGGTTTGATCCGTGTCGTTCATGAAAAGGGGAGTCCGTCCGGCAGTTCCGGATCGCTTGCTACCATTCACCCGCATATCCATCCGTCAATCGCCACCTTCCGCCGCGCAGGCCGCCAGGTAATCCAGCGCCGCCGGGGCCTTCCGCAGCACCAGCGAGAAATGCCCCATCGTTTCCTCAACTTCCAGCAGCGCTCCGGGGATTTTCCCTGTGAGTTCCCGCACCATCGCCACCGGGATGTTCCGGTCATCCCCGCCGTGCCAGTAGCGGATCGGATGCAGTATCGCCGTGAGATCGAAATTCAGCGGTTGGAAATAGATCGTCGCGTCTGTCATCACTCCATGCCCGCCGCCGCTTCTCACGCCTTCCTGAAAACTCCCCGTCACCACCGCCCACACGTCCGGATGATCGATCAGTATCCGTGCGTCCCCCTCGCCGACGCTCCGCGTCATCCATGACAAGGGGAGCCAGGCGGGATTGCACCGCGAAGCCATCGCACCCATCCGGAAAACCGGCGAAAACAGCGTCGCCGGGAACCTGCGGAAAGGAATCAAGGCCCGGTAAGCCGGATGCAGCCCGCGCAAGCCGCTGGAAATCTCTGTTAGCGGCACCGCGCCACCCAACACCGCCGATCCCGTCAACCGCTCCGGAATCCGCGCCGCACATGCCAGCACATACGGTCCGCCGCCCGACACACCCAGTTGCCCGAATTTGCCGATCTCTAACGAATCCGCGAACCGCTCCATCAGCTCCGGCCACGCCTCCAGCCGCCGTCCCGCCTCATGCGTCGATTGTCCCATCCCCGGCCGGTCCATCGCGATCAACCGCAGCCCGCGCTCCTTCGCCAGATAATGCGCCAGCCTCGCCTGCAACCGCGAGCTCGGCCAGCCATGATAATACATCACCGCCTTTCCTAATGGATCGCCGTATTCATTCCATGCCAGCCGCCGCCCCGGCGAAATCTCCCAGATCCGCGGCTCGTTCGCAGGCGGCAGGTCGCGCAGGAAATCCAATGGCTCGCTGCTCTCCGTCATACCTTTTATTTTCGCCCCGTCATTGTGGTCAGTCCAGCACCAGCCGTGGAGACGAATGAATTTTCCGAAAGAGCCGACATGCCAATCACCGCCACTTGACAGAAGGGTAACCGCCGGATCGTCTTCCTGAGACCATGATCGGAGCATTGATCAGAACCATCGGAACGGCAGCACTGATCTCGGGCACTGCGTTGTTCGCGGCGGAGACATTTAAAAACCCCATCAATCCCTCGGCGGACCCTTGGATGGGTCATGCGGACGGTGAATATCATCTGGCGACGACACAGGGAAACTGCGTGCGGTTGTGGAGCGCGAAGTCGATCAAGGGGCTGAAGACCGCGAAGCCGGTGATGATCTGGCAGCGCGGCATCGGCGTGTGGGCGGCGGAATTCCACCGGTTGAAGGGGAAGGATGGGATGCGCTGGTATTGTTATTTCACGAAGACGCCCGGTGAGGATGTGAAGCACCGGATGTTCGTGATGGAGAGCAAAACGGACAGCATCAAGGGGCCATACGGCGAGCCGAAGCAACTGATGACGGACCCGAAGGACGAGTTTTACGCCATCGACGGCCACGTCTTCGAACAGGACGGGAAATTGTATTTCCTGTGGGCCGGCCATCCCGGACATCTGTTATACATTTCTCGGATGAAGGATCCGATGACGTTGACTGGGGAGTGGGTGAATATTCCCGCGTCGGGGTTCGGTTGTCCGGAAGTGCGCGAGGGGCCGTATGTGATCAAACACGGTGACAGGCTTTTCCTAACGTATTCGGCGTGTGACACCGGGAAGCCGGATTACAAGGTGGGCTACCTGTGGGCGGATGTGAAAAGCGATCCGATGAAGGTGGAATCCTGGAAACAGCAGGACCGGCCGCTGCTGGAACGGGCGGATGCCAACAAGGTCTTCGGTCCCGGCCATCACGGCTTTTTCAAATCGCCGGACGGCAAGGAGGACTGGATCGTCTATCACGGCAAGACATCGGGCGGATACACCTACCGCGGCCGCAGCACGCGGGCGCAGAAGCTGGTGTGGAGTGCCGGAGGGTTTCCCGAAAAGGTGGTGCTTCTGGCGCTGGATGCGGAGATTCCATTGCCGTCGGGCGACCCCGGCTGAAAATGGCAGGGACCGACCTCCGGGCGGTCTTGAGAATGGATAGAGAATGAATCGGATCATGAGAGCCGGAAAGTCGTCCCATGGCTCGGCATTCGCCTCTCATTCTCACGGATCGCCCGGAGGTCGATCCGTGCCGATCATGCAGTCGCTAACAAAAACGCCCCGCAGATGCCGGCCTCCTGTCCCAGCGCGGGTGCCACGACGTAATCAGGCTCCGTCACGGGAGGGAAATAGCCGCCTGCGATTTCCTGCAGCTTCGCGTTGATCAGGACATGCAGTCCATCGACCTGCGAGACTCCGCCGCCGACGATGACGCGCGAGGGTGAGACAACAGCTAACAGCGAAAGGATTCCATGCGCGAGATACCATGCCTGCGTCTCCCACGCCGGGTGACCGGCGGGCAGTTCGTGCGCCGGTTTTCCCCAGCGCGCCTTGATGGCGGGACCGCTGGCGAGACCTTCGAGGCAGTCGTGGTGGAACGGGCAGATGCCGGGATAGTCATCGCCGGGCATCCGCGGCACCTTGAGATGGCCGAACTCCGGATGAAGCGCGCCGTGCACCAGCCATCCGCCTGATAGAATGCCGCCGCCGATGCCGGTGCCGATGGTGATGTAGGCGACATCTTCCAATCCCGCCGCCGCGCCGATTTTTGATTCCGCCAGAGCGGCCGCATTGACGTCGGTGTCGAGGGCGAGCTTTGCATCCGGATAGGCGCGCGCGAGTTTGTCGATCAGTGAGAATCCCGCCCAACCGGGTTTCGGCGTTGCGAGGATTTTTCCGTAATTCTCCCGCCCGGGAACAATGCCGATCGGGCCGAACGCGGCGATGCCGATGTGGGTCGGATGACCACGCCCGCCTAACCAGTCGATGGCGAAGCCGAGGGTTTCATCGGGCGAGGTCGTCGGGAACCGGCATTCGTCGATGACCCGCCCTTCCTCTGTGCCGATGGCGACCACCGTTTTGGTGCCGCCGAGTTCGATGCCGGTGATCATGGGCGGAGATTATCGGGCTGCTGCCGCAGCGGCAAGTGCCTCGCGGGTGATGCGGGTGATTTCGGACCACTTGCCTTCGTTGACGAGCTGCTTGTCCACCATCCACGAACCACCGATGGCGGCGACGACGGGGAGCTTGAGATAGGTGGCGAGATTTTCCGAGGAAACTCCGCCGGTGGGGATGAACTTCAAACCGGTGTGACCGTAGGGACCGGCGAGTGCCTTGAGCATGTCCACGCCGCCCGCGACCTCGGCGGGGAAAAACTTGAGGAGCTTGCAGCCGAGCGAGAGCGCCTGCTCGACATCGCTCGGAGTCATCACGCCGGGGGAAAATTGGAGACCGATCTCGTTGGCGGCGGAGATGGTGTTGGGATTGAGACCGGGGGCGAGTCCGAAGACGGCACCGGCATCCTTCGCACGTTTCACCTGGTCCTTTTCGAGCAAGGTGCCCGCTCCCAAAAGGATTTCCGGGAAGCTGGCGGCGATGCGCTTGATCGACTCCTCGGCGGCAGCGGTGCGGAAGGTGATTTCCATGATGTCGAGTCCACCCGCGAGCAGCGCTTCGGCAAGAGGTTCGGCGGATTCGACCTTGTCCAGGACGACGACGGGGACGATGCGCTTGGCGAGGATGCGTTCTAACATGAGGTGGAATGCTTGCGGGTTTGGTTCAAGCGGAACCCGGCGCGGAGGTCAAGCATCGCACCGGGTTTCCATGTGAATTGGTGGATTGCAATTTGCCATTATTCATCGAGAAAAACTTCCGTCGCTCCGGCAGCGATGGCCATGGCGCGGGCCTTTTCCGGTCCCGCCACACAGCATGCGGTGGCAAGGGCATCGCTGACGGTGGCGGTTGGAGCGATGACCGTGGCCGCGACGTCACGGGTGAGCCCGAGGCCGGTGGCGGGATCGATGATGTGGGAATAACGTATATCGTCGATGGTGATGGATTGGTGTAAGTCGCCGGAGGTGGAAACCGCGCAGTGGGCGAGTTCGAGAATGCGGGTGTCATGTTCGTTGTTGAAAGTGCGGACGCCGATTTTCCATCCGGAAGAACCGGGTGGGGAATCGCCGAGCCGGATATCGCCACCGGCCGTGATGCAGGTGCGGGGGATGCCGTGTTTTTGCATGATGATGAGCATGGCATCGGCAGCCTGTCCTTTGGCGATCCCTCCGAGGTCGAGCCGCATCGCGGATTTTGAAAAAACGACAGTTAGATCGTGTGAATTCAGTTTGAGATTCTTCCATCCCGTCGCGGCACGAGCCGTTTCCATTACCGCAGGATCAGGCAAATGGTTTCGTCTGCGCGACTCGCGCCACAACCGGGTGAGGGGACCGAGCGTGGGATCGAAGGAGCCATCCGTTTTTCCGGCAAGATCCCTTGCTTCGGAAAGCAGGCGGAACAGCAGTGGTGAAACGGCAACGGCGATGCCCGCCGGATGATTGCCGATCGCTAACAACTCGCTGCCGGCGATATAGTCGGAAGCGACCAGGTTGATCCGTTCGCCTTCTTCAAACGCGGCATCCGCCGCTTGTTTGGCTTTCGCCGGATCCCCAAAATGACAAGTGATCGCAAAGCGGGTTCCCATCAAGCCGCGCTCGAAAGTTTGTTCTTCAGCCCGGGCGTTAGGAAGCCCAAGAGTTGCTAACAAAGTTATCAGGCCGCGGCAGTTCATGATCCGCGCTACTCGCTTGCCCCCGGCCCGGTGTTCCAGAACCGGTGCATTTCCTCTGCCGGTGGAGTCTTCAACGGGCGGACGATGCGGAAACCGAGCCACGGCGCGTCGGTGAAATACCAAAGCGACTTGGGAATCTGAGGGTCCTGGATTTTCCATGCCTTGCTGCTGCCAAGGCGTGACGCGCTGCGCAGGTCGGCGGGATCCGCATCCCAGTGGCCGCCGCGGACGACGGTGGGATAGCGGTTGACCGGTGGAGTCCACGGGTTGGTCATGCCGTTCTTGAGTTTCGAATAGGAGTCCGCAGCATACTGGTCTAGCACATGCTCGGCGACGTTTCCGTGCATGTCGTGAAGTCCCCACGGGTTGGCTTTGCGGGTGCCAACTTTTTGATACTGGAATTCCGAGTTCCCGGAAAACCAGGCGTAGTCTCCAAGCTTCGCCGGATCATCACCGAACGAATAAGCGGTGATCGTATTGGCACGGCAGGCATATTCCCACTCGGCTTCGGTTGGGAGTCGATAGAAATGGCCGGTCTGCTCGCTGAGCCATTCGCAGAATTTGTTAGCCGCGTGCTGCGTCATGCCAACGGCGGGATAATCCTTCGAGTAGCCGTCGCCCATCTGGAAGTGCATCGGCACATACGGCGGGGTGGGTTGGGTGATGGTGTCGTTGAGCGTTTCCCCGTTTTTGGCTTCGGGTGGCTCGGAGGTGGTGAGGTTGGAATCGCGGTTGAGAGTGCCGTCCTTGTTGCGGGGCTTGCCGTTTTCCATGAACGGGCGGTAGAGGTCCCAACTGATTTCGAGTTTGCCCATCCAGAACGGCTCGATTTTCAGCTTGCATTGGGGGCCTTCGTTGGGCTTGCGATTGGTTTCGGTATCGGGTGAACCTAGCAGAAATTCACCGCCAGAAATCGGCATGAGTTCAAGCGGGGAATCCTTCGCGAGTTTGACCGATTCCGCGTAGGCTTTCATCGCCGCAGGCTCCGGATCGGGTGTCTTGGCAATGGCGTCGTGGATCGCCTGCGTTGTCGGCAGAAGTTCCGGATGGGGAATTTCCGCGAATAAGCACGGACTCGAAATCACGCAGCCAAGTGTCGCCGCGAAATGAGGAAGCTTCATCGGTGGTTTGTTAGGCCAAAACGTATTTCCCGGGGACCGGGACCGCCTGAGTCGGGAAGCTGTCGCCCATCGCGAGGGTATCCGGAGCGAGGTCCTGGTTTGCCTTCCAAAGATCGTCCCAGGTGACGCGTTGCCCGGTGTGGGCGGCTTCGCGGGCGAGGATGCCGAGCATCGTGCTGTTCGCCATGTAGGTGCCGGCGTTGATCGGCTCGCCCTTGCGGATGGCGGCGAACCATTCGTTGTGGCAGACCTGATACATGTCATCGCCGCTGCCCCGGTAGGCCCAGGTGACTTTGCCCGAGGCGTCTTTCGTTAGAACGCGGCTGGGTGCTTCGAGACTGCCCTTGTCACAGAAGACACGATCAACCACCTCACTGAAGGCATTTTGAAACTGCCGTTGTCCGAGATGGCAGAACACTCCGCCGGGATATTCGAACGTCACCTCGTAGTGGTCCCAGACATTTCCATCATCGCTGCGTTGCGCCCGTCCGCCGCCGCCACGGGCCGCGATGGGGGCGACGTCGTTCATCGCCCAGGCGATCTTGTCGATGGTGTGAATCGCCTGTTCGAGCACCGGTCCGCCGGAGAGCCACTCGTGGGCCATCCAGTTGCGGATCTGCCATTCGACATCCGCCCATTCAGGTTTGCGCTGGTCGATGGAGGTGGAAGGCTTCGGCACTGCGCCCATGTAGGTGCCGTAAACGGAAATAGTGCGACCGAGTTCGCCATTGAGCAGTTTCCCATAGCCCTCACGGGTGTTAGGGGAAAAGCGCCAGCAGAATCCATGTTGCAGGGTAAGCCCCTTTTCCTTGGCGATGCGCGCGGACTCGACGACCGATTTCACCCCGGCGACATCAACTGCCATCGGCTTCTCGGCGAAGACATGTTTTCCTGCCTCGACCGCGGCGCGCAGGTGCATCGGACGGAAACCGGGCGGTGTGGTGAGCAGCACGACATCGACGCCGCTCTCGATCACCTTCTGATAGGCATCCAGTCCGGAAAAGCGCCGGGCTTCGGGGACATCGACGCGGTCGCCGAAACTGGCAAGACCTT
Source organism: Verrucomicrobiota bacterium (assembly GCA_040386755.1). Lineage (GTDB taxonomy): Bacteria > Verrucomicrobiota > Verrucomicrobiia > Verrucomicrobiales > Akkermansiaceae > Luteolibacter. The sequence goes on from JAZKEY010000022.1 coordinate 146,899, forward strand.
GAAGACTGTTAGTGATCTGCCCGGGGAATGCGTCACCCACCGCCCACAGCTTCACGTTCGGATCCGCGGTAAGTGCCTGGCTGGCGGCACCGGTTCCGCGGCCACCCGCGCCGATGAGGCCGATTTTCAAGACGGCATTTGTTCCGCCTTGGGCGCGGAGGATGGTGGGAAAACCCGCGATTGCCGTGGTGGCTGCTGCGGACGCGAGGAAACGACGGCGGGTGGGTTCTGACGGATTCATGATGTTGAAATTGAATGCAAGCGATCCCTACGGGGACTGGAATCCGCCTATTTCAACTCCCTGAGATGCATGACGCAACGGGATTCACGCCCCGATACCTCGAAAAGGATCTTGCCTGACCGTAAATCCACGGATTTTCCAAGGATTTTACCCTGAAGATTGACGCTTGGCATTCCTCATGCACAATCCCGCCGCCGGGCGGAAGAGCCGCATCGGTATTTTGAAATACTGCCATGACTACCATCGCCATCAACGGATTCGGCCGCATCGGCCGCCTTGTCTTCCGTGCCCTCGTCGAACAAGGCCACCTCGGAACCACCTTCAACGTCGTCGCCGTCGGTGACATCGTTCCTGCCGACAACCTCGCCTACCTGCTGAAGTACGACTCCACGCAAGGCAAGTTCGCTGGCACCGTTTCCTCGAAGAAGTCCTCTCCTGAACTGGAAGAAGACGACATCGTCGTCGTCAACGGCCACGACATCAAGGTCGTGAGCGCCCGCAGCCCCGAAGGTCTTCCTTGGAAAGAACTCGGTGTGGATGTCGTCATCGAATCCACCGGTCTCTTCACCGAAGCGGAAAAAGCCAAGGGTCACATCACCGCCGGTGCCAAGAAGGTCATCATTTCCGCACCTGCCAAGGGTGAGGACGGCACGTTCGTCGTCGGTGTCAACGATCACCTTTACGACCCAGCGAAGCACCACATCATCTCCAACGCGAGCTGCACCACGAACTGCCTTGCGCCGATCGTCCACGTGCTCCTCAAGGAAGGATTCGGCATCGCCGAAGGCCTGATGACCACTATCCACTCCTACACCGCGACCCAGAAGACGGTCGATGGTCCTTCCAAGAAGGATTGGAAAGGTGGCCGTTCCGCCGCGATCAACATCATCCCATCGACCACCGGTGCCGCGAAGGCCGTGGCGCTCGTCTGCCCTGAAGTGGCTGGCAAGCTCACCGGCATGGCGTTCCGCGTTCCTACGCCGACCGTTTCCGCTGTCGACCTCACGGTGAAGACGACCAAGGAAACCTCGCTCAAGGAAATCAAGGCAGCGCTCAAGAACGCTTCCGAGACCTACCTCAAGGGCATCCTTGCCTACACCGAAGACGAAGTGGTTTCCACCGACTTCATCCACGACAAGAACTCGTCGATCTTCGACGCCGGTTCCTCGATCGAGCTGAACTCCACGTTCTTCAAGCTCGTGAGCTGGTATGACAACGAGTGGGGCTACTCCAACCGCGTCATCGACCTCCTCACCGACGTCGTGAAAAAGGGAATCTGATTCCTGATTTCTGAAATCTATCCAAAAACGGCAGTCCGTGTGGGCTGCCGTTTTTTTTGTGGCGTGCGGTCATCGGCCGTCTCTGATCCTTCTGCCTTGCGTGCGACCATTGGCGACAGATCCGTGCTTGAGTCCGGGATCTATCCGGTGAAAATGGAGCCATCCCATGAAAGTCACGATTTTCAGCAGCAAGGCCTACGATGAACAATTCCTGCGGGAATCGAATGCCGCGTTCGACCATGAATTGATCTTCATCGAGAACCGCTTGAAACCGGAGACGGCGGTTCTTGCCCATGGTTCGCCGGCGGTTTGTGCGTTTGTGAATGATGAGCTCGACGCGGAAACGCTGAAAAAGCTTTCGGCGGGTGGGACGAGGTTCATCGCCATGCGTTGTGCCGGATTCAACAATGTGGATCTGGCGGCGGCAAAGGCGCTTGGACTGTTAGTCGCCCGGGTCCCGGCATACTCGCCGCATGCGGTGGCGGAACATGCGGTGGCGTTGTTGCTCACCCTGAACCGCCACATCCACAAGGCCTACAACCGGGTGCGCGAGGGGAATTTTTCCATCGACGGATTGATCGGCTCGGATGTGCATGGCAAGACCATTGGTGTGGTCGGCACCGGAATCATCGGCGGGATTTTTGCCCGGATCATGACCGGATTTGGTTGCGAGGTGCTGGCCCACGATATTGCGCCGAATCCGGAGTGTGTCGTGGCCGGTGTCAAATATGTTGGACTGGAGGAATTGTTCCACCGCTCGCACGCCGTCAGCCTGCATTGCCCGCTGATGCCCGCCACTTACCATCTCATCAACGAGCAATCGCTGGGGCAAATGCGTGACGGGATTTTCATCGTCAATACGAGCCGCGGCGCATTGATCGATACCGAGGCGGCGATCACGGCGATCAAGTCAGGCCGCATCGGGGGCTTGGCTCTGGATGTGTATGAGGAGGAGTCCGCGTTGTTTTTCGAGGATCTGTCCTTCCGCATCATCCAGGACGACGTGTTCATGCGGCTCACCACATTTCCCAACGTGCTCGTCACCGGCCACCAGGCGTTCTTCACCCGCGAGGCGATGGAGAACATCGCCCGGACGACGCTGACGAACCTGGCGGACTTTGAAAACGGCAGGCAAAGCGGCAATCTGGTGAACCTAGGGTAGGGCGAACAAGAAGGATCGAACCACGGAACACTCGGAATACACGGAAAGCAGAGCGTTGAATCAACGAGTCATCTCCTCTGGATTTCTTATTTCCGTGTCTTCCGAGTATACCGTGGTTCCACTCTTCCTCTCACCGGCGAAATCCACTCGCTGCAATAACCGCCGCGCAGTTGGCGTTTACGCTGCTTTACGGGTCCCGACTTCCACCCGTAGAACCCACACTCCCTTGAACCGATTCCTCAAACTCCTCGTCTTCCTCCTCACCGTCACCAGCCTCCACGCCGCCCCGCTCAAGGTGGTCGCCTGGAATCTCGAATGGTTCCCCGGCAAGCGGCCCACCGCGTCCGCTGCCGAGGCCGACAAGCACATGAAACTCGCGCAGGAAGCGCTCAAGAAAATCAATCCCGACGTGTTTGTGGGAATCGAAGTCAGGGACTGGGCGGCATTTGAGGAATTGGCATCCGTCGTGCCAGGCCTGAAAACCCACGTGGTGAGCAGTTTCATCGATCCCGAAACCGGGGAAATCCGTCCGCAGCAGATCGGGATCGCTTCCAAACTTACCTGCCGCGGCGCGGATGCGGAACCTTGGAAAGCCAACATCCCCAACATTTCTCGCGGGTTTTCCTACGCCGCGCTCGAACAGAAGAACGGCGAGTTGCTGATGGTTTACGGCAATCATTTGAAGAGCAACCGTGGGGACGCTGCGGAAGTCGCCGCCATGCGCAACGACCAAGCCAAGCAGCTCATCGCCCAGCGGGCCATCATGGAAAAGGCCTTCACCGGCAAGACCATCGGCGGGTGGATCCTGGCGGGGGATTTCAACACGAACCACGACAATCAATTTCCCGAATGCCATGTTGTCGCGGACCTCGTCGCCGCCGGTTACCGGAACACATGGGCGGACACGCCACAGGAAAAGCGCCTGACTTGGATCAGTCGACCCAACAGCGAATTCAAGCCCACTACCTTCGACTATTTTTTCACCTCCGGTCTCGGCGATCTGAAGGCCACGATGCTCGATTCTCCATTCGAGGTGAGCGACCACAAGGCGATCATGATCACCGTACCGGAGGAGTGAATCAGGCGACTTGAACCCGGCGGATCGCGCCGATAGACTTGCGGCCATGTTCACCAAGCGCCACGGCCCGCCGGGATCCCCACCCGCCACGCTCTCGCCCCATCTGGTCGATGGCAAGGCCCGCAAGCCCGCCATCCAGATCATCGAGTATGACAAGGACAGCTTGGAAGAACGCGACATTGCGGATCTGGGAGAACTCGCCGCACGCTTCGATAGCCGCAAGGTCACTTGGATCAACATCGACGGCCTCGGCGACGTCGAGGCCCTGACGTTCCTCGGACAACGCTTCAATCTCCATCCGCTCGCCCTCGAGGACGTTCTCAATACCGGCCAGCGCCCCAAGGTTGAGGCGGGCGCGGACTATGTCTTCATCGTCGCGCAGATGGTCTATCAAGATCACGACAAGACCATCTGCGGTGAGCAGGTCAGCATCTTCTTCGGGAAGAATTTCCTCATCACCGTCCAGGAGGAGGGGAAATACGATGTCTTTGATCCCGTCCGCGAGCGCATCCGCGCCGGCCGCGGAGCCATCCGGAAATCGAAGGCAGACTACCTCGGCTACGCCCTGCTGGATTCCATCATCGACCACTACTATCCGGTGCTCGAGGACATCGGCAACGCCATCGAGGAGCTGGAGGACGACCTGATCGAGCGCCCGTCGCGGGAAATGGTCCTCACACTGCACGAATACAAGCGCAGCCTCACCCAGCTCCGCCGCTACGTGTGGCCGCTGCGCGATGTGGTGAACGGACTGCTTCACGATCCCTCCGGCTATGTCGCCACGCCCACCAAGGTCTTCCTGCGCGACTGCTACGACCACACCGTCCAGCTCATGGACCACGTGGAAAGCTACAAGGAACTCACCTCCGGCCTGATGGAACTCTATCACTCCAGCGTCGGCCTCCGCACCAACGAGGTCATGCGCGTGCTCACCGTCATCACCTCCATCTTCATCCCGCTGACCTTCATCGTCGGAGTTTATGGCATGAACTTCGCACCGGAAGGCCACAACGGCGAGAAGCTCCCGCTCAACATGCCGGAACTCTATCAGCCGTATGGCTACATCGGCATCATGCTCTTCATGGCCGTCATCGCCGTGGTGCAGTTGATCCTCTTCAAGAAGATGAAGTGGCTGTGATGGCGAGCATTAATCCTCAAACAAAATCCCCATCATCCGTTGCGGATTCGCCAGGAAATCGCGGGTGATCCGGTAGTGCTCGGTTTCCTCGTAGGCGACGTGCTCGATGCCGGTGGCTGAGAACTGATAGATGATCGCGTCCGGATACGCCATCAGGATTGGCGAGTGGGTGGCGATGATGAACTGGGATTTCTTCCGCACGAGATCATGGATCCGCGTCAGGATGGCGAGTTGGCGCTTTGGCGAAAGCGCGGCTTCCGGTTCGTCCAACAGATAGAGGCCGTGACCGTGGAAACGGTTCACCATCAGGGCGAGGAAGGATTCGCCGTGGGATTGCTCATGGAGCGAGTGGTCGCTGTAGGCCGGGCCGATCGGCGGGCCGGCCCCCGGCTCCGCATCGAGTTTTTCGATCTCCGTCGCGACATTGAAAAAGCTTTCCGCCCGGAAGAAAAAACCGTCGCGCGGCCGGGGATGGCCACGGGAAACGCGCAGGAAGCGGTGCAGCTCGGAATGCGACTCGCGGGTGCCGAAGCGGAAGTTCTTCGATCCGCCCTCCGCATTGAAGCCACACGCCACCGCGATGGCCTCCAGCAGCGTGGATTTCCCCGAGCCGTTCTCACCGACGAAAAACGTGACCGCCGGATGAAGTTCGAGTTTTTCCAATGGCCGGACGGCTGCGAGTGAGAACGGATAGCGGTCGAACGATCCGATCTCGTCGCGCTTCAGCTCGATGTCTGCGACATATTGTTTGGAGATCATGGGCGTGGGGATGTCTAACTCCCGGGTGCCTTTTCCGCCACCACCTTCATCCCCTTGAACCGCCACGGCGTGTAGCCCAGCTTCTTCAACATCTCCACCTGCAAGCCGCAGGCGCTCACCCGCCAGACCGGGAAGGGACCGGCTTCGTAGGCGTCGATTTCCCGGCCGGGGTGTTTCCACTTCGCGAAGAGGACGACGTGCTTGTTGTTGAGCAGGATGTCGCCGGGGCGCAGGTCGTTCCAAGAGTTCAGCCGGACGCAAATGTCGGGAAGTTGCGCGGTCGATACGGAGTGGTTGAGATTCCAACAGCGTGAGACGAAGCCGGAGCAGTCGATGCCGCAGGATTCCGCGCTGGTCCCGGCATCGCCGAGTTTCCGTTTCGCATCGGTCGCGATGTCGCCCGCTTTTTTTCCGGCGGCGATCTTTGCCGTGAACGTTTCCGGCGTGTCGAAGCCACCCCACTGATAGGGCATGCTTTTCGCCATCACGCCCGGCTTCCACCAGCCGCCGGGTTTGGTTAGAGTGCGGTCGGGTGTCTGGACGGCGATTCCCCGCGCGTCCGCCCCGTGGCGGACATGTCGCTGCTCCGGCATCCATTCGACCTGAGTGTAACGGTAGGCCGTGGCGACCGCCTGATCCGGCGTGACCTTGGGACCACAGGAGGGAAAAAGGCAGCAGGCGAACAGCAGGGGGAAGTGTCTCATGGTGGCGTTGGCGCGGATGTCAGCACAACCCGCTCAGATTTCCAATGCCTGTGCTTCGGGTTTGGAAAAATCCCTGCGGAAACGGTCGCGCTCGCGGTCGATCTGTTCGCGGTTCGCGCCAAAGGCTTCCAGGATTTTCTCGGTGATCGAAAGCGCCACCTCGCCTTCACCGGAGAAAACCGCCGTGGCTCCGGCATCCATCAGTTCGTTTGCCTCGCGCAGGTAGGCGGTGCGGGCGATCACGCGGATACCCGGATTCATGCGCCGGGTTTCCTGGATGATCTCCTTGCCGAGCGGGATGCTGGAGGAGCTGAGAATCAGGATGTCCGCCTGCTTGATTCCGGCGGCTTTGAGCGTGTCCGGGTGGCTCGCGTCGCCATAAAACGCGCGAACGCCTTTCGCCTTCAGAGCCTGAATGGTATCCAGATTCATCTCGATGACCGAGGGTGAAAACCCGTTGTCGCGCAGCAGGCGGAAGACGGTTTTTCCCACCGGCCCGTAGCCAATGATGACTGCCTTGCGTCCGTTATCGCGGGCGGGCTGGGATTCATTGCCGGTGTCGGTTAGGGGCTTCCGGTTCACCAAATTCCACAGCGCCGGACGGCGGGCGACCCATCGCTCGAGGACCGGCATCGCCCGATAGAGCAGGGGAGATATGGTGATGGAAACGATGGCCGTCGCGACCAAGGCATTGAACGCCTGATCCGAAATCAGCCCGTATTGCCTGCCCATGGTGCCGACGATGAACGAAAACTCGCCGATCTGCGAGAGCACCGCGCCCACCGACAACGCCACGCCTAACGGATAACGCAGCAGCAGCGTGATCACGACGGCGGACAGCGGCTTCACGATCATCACGATGACGATGGTCGCGATCACCAGCCACGGGGTTTCCAGCATGCTTTTGAAATCGAAGAGCATCCCGACTGAGACGAAGAACAACACCGCGAAGGCATCCTTCATCGGCAGCGCATCGGTCGCGGCGCGGGTGCTGAATTCCGACCTGCCCACCACCATTCCGGCGAGGAAGGCGCCGAGTTCCATCGAAACGCCGAACAATTTCGCCGACCCCACCGCGATGCCCAACGCCACCACCAGCACGCCCAGCGTGAACAATTCCCGTGAGTGGGTGCGGGCGATGAGTGTTAGGATCCAGGGAATCACCCGCCCGCCGACGAGAAACGTGAACGCCACCAGCGCGGCGATTTTCACCGTGGTCCACAACAGCGCCATCGCGATGGCCCCGCCGCCGACCGCCGATTCGCCGTCGCCGAAGATGGCCGGGATCAGCACCAGCACGAACACCGTTAGAATATCTTCAACGACCAGCCAGCCGATGGCGATGTGCCCCGTCGGCGTTTGCAGGTGGTTGTTGTCCGCCAGGATCCGCGTGAGGACGACGGTGCTCGCCACGGCGATGGCCATTCCGAAGACCGCGCCATCCGCCCAGCTCCAGCCGAAGCCGCGCAGCACCACCATGCTCACCACCGTGGCGACCGCGCTTTGTCCCAGCGCGCCGGGGATCGCGATCCGCTTCACGGCCAGCAGTTCCTTGAAATGGAAATGCAACCCCACCCCGAACATCAGCAGGATCACGCCGATTTCCGCCATCTGCTTCGCCAATCCCTCGTCCGCGACGAAGCCAGGCGTGTTCGAACTCACCACGATCCCCGCGCATAGATAACCGACGATGGGCGACAGCCCAAGCCGCAGGGTGATGTAGCCGAAGACGAGCGCCGCCGTCAGGCCGCCGCTGAGGGTGAGAATGAGATCGAGATGATGCATGCTGGAAAATGAAAAATACCGCCACAGACTATCCGGATTGCGGGCTTTGTCCCCATTTTTTTGGTCGACCCTTCAATTCCTCCGCTTTTGCTGCAACCTCTCGCTCAACCATAGGACGATGAAGGCGATGCCCACCGAGATGGCGGCGAGTTTCCAAACGGTTTCATCCTGGCCGAGCTGGACGTGCTGATAGATCGCGACCGAGAGCGTGGTGGTTTTCCCAGGGATGTTTCCGGCGACCATGATGGTGGCGCCGAATTCACCGAGCGCACGGGCGAAGGCGAGAAGCAGGCCTGCGATGATCCCGCGTTTGGCGAGTGGCAGGGTGATGAAGAAAAACACCCGCCACTCGGGCGCACCGAGCGTGCGTGCCATTTGTTCGAGCTCCGGGCTGACTTCCTCGATGGCGGCACGGGCATTGCGGACTAACAGCGGCAGCGACATCACCGAAAGAGCGAGCACCACCGCCTTCCACGTGAAAACGATGTCGGTATGGAAAGTCTGGTCCAGCCAGGAACCAAGCGGCCCGCGCCTGCCGAACAAGCGCAGCAGCACCAGCCCGGTGACCACCGGCGGCACGACCAACGGCATGGCGACCAGCGTTTCGACCAGTGATTTCCCCCACCAGTTCCTGCGGGCGAGCAACCAGCCGAGCGCGATGCCCGGCGGCAGGATCAGCAGCGTGCCGAGCAACGCCATCGCCACGGAAAAGGCGACGATCTGGTATTCTTCGGCGGTCATGGTCCGGTCGACGATGGCCGCTCAGTCGATCACGGAAAAGCCGAACTTCGCGAATGTTTCATCCGCGGACTTGTCAGCGAGATGGCTGAGGAATTTCCGGGCGGCCTCCTTGTTTCGCGAATCGGAAACCACGGCAGCGGGGTAGGTGATCTTCGGTCCTCCGGCGGCGGGGATTTCCAGAGCGACTTTTACTTTTTTCGAGATGGTCGCATCGGTCTTGTAAACGATGCCCGCTTCGGCATTGCCGGATTCCACCACCGCCATCGCCGCCCGGACATTCTCCGCCGGGACGATCTTCGGCTGGAGCTTTTCCCACACTCCGGCTTTCTCCAGCCACGCTTTCGCATAGACTCCCGCGGGCACCGCCTTGGGATCGCCCACGGAGAGGTGTTTGACGGATGGCTTGGTTAGATCTTCGGCCTTGGAAATTTCCGGCCCGCCTTCCGCCGTGATGACGACCAGCGAATTTCCCAGCAAATCCTTGCGGGTGTCCTTCTCGATCAGACGAGCGGCGGCCAGCACATCCATCTTCGCCTCGTCGGCGGAGAAGAAAATGTCGGCTGGGGCTCCGGCCTGGATCTGTTGGGCGAGCGTGTTCGAGGCGGCGAAATTGAAAATCACCTTGTCGCCGGAGGTCGTCTCATACGCGGTGGCGATTTCCTTGATCGCGTCAGTTAGGCTGGCTGCGGCGAACACGGTGATCTCGGTGGCGAGGAGTTGCCCGGCGGACAGGATGGAAACGAGGAGCAAGAGCGTTTTCATAGGCACGTTAGAAAGTGAGGATGAGCTGGGTGTGGAACCAATCCGCGTCGGTGGCGGAGCCGACCGATTGCTCGATGTAATCGCTGGTGAAGAAATGGCCGTAGCCGATCTGGTAGTTGGCCCACTGGGTGACGCTGTAGTTCGCGTAGAGATCGATTTCCGAGCCGACGAACGCGTTGTTGCCGGGATTGATACCGTAGCCGTTGCCGCTGCGGCCGCCGCCGGATTCCGGATAGAAATAGTCGTTCGTGTCCGCGAGGATGAAGACGAGGTAATCGGCGGCCAGCGTGAGTCCTTTTACGGGTTTGATAGAAAATTCCAGCTTCGGAATGTGCATGTTCCGTGCTCCGACCAAATCCATCAGGCCGTAGGGCCGGTGCTGGGTGCCGAAGAGGTTTTCAAAGGTCTGGACCCTGCCGTCGTTCGGATCGCTGTCGCCCGATCCGTGTTCATACCCGAGTCCGATGCGAGGCGTGCCACAGACGTTTTTCCAAGTATAACCGCCATTCAGGAAGATTCCATAGGATTGCTGGTCGAGACGGGCGAGCTGGGTCTTGTTATAAACGCTGCCGAACTGATAGTCGAACTCGACGCTGTAGTCCCATCCGTCGAAGGCCTCGGGATCGGACTTCCAAAGCGTGCCGAGCGTGTAGATGTCCCGCTGCGTGGAAGGGGTGCCGGGAGCACCGGTGGAAATGGCGTTGGCCGCTTGAGGTCGGGCGTTTCTCGCGAGGAAGTAGGCCTGCGTTTCCTGCCAGGGCATCAGCTTTTTGGTGGAGACGTAGAGGCCGGAAAAATAATCGTAGTCGTTGTCGACGTTGAAATTCCCGTTGTCAGGCAGCACGACCTTGCTGGTGAACGCATCCACCCAGCCGAAGGAATTTTCCAGCCGGAACTTGATGGCATCGAACGAACGGCCGTAGTTGCTCCAGTCTCCCTTGCCGACCAGGCGTTGGTCACCGTAGGACAATTCCTGACGACCGATTTGGGCAGTGAGCGGAAACTCCCTGGCGTTGCCGAAAATCATGTAGGCCTGGAAAAGATCAAGGGAATCCTCCGTGCCCGGATCATCATTCGCCGAGGCGTCGCGGCCTTCGACAAAAGAGCTGATCCATGGTGCCTTGTAGCCGACATGGATTTTCTCCCGCAGATAGGTTGCTTCCCGGCTCTCGGCGATTCCGGAGATGAAATCGGTGTTAGGGACGACACCGGCATCCTGCTTGTCCTCATAACGCCCACGGATTTCCGCGCCGATATCCCACGGCTGGCTTTCAGGATACCGTGCGTGCATCCATTCGTTGAAGAGCGGTATCTCCTTCTCGACAGCCCGGCTGATGCCGGGTGCCAGAGTGGAGGTGATGACAAGACTTTTGAGAATGAATTGGTTTCGTGGCATGGTGATGGGAGGTGAAATCAGGCGGAGCCAAGCTCGCCGGTGTGGCGGGCATCGTAGCCGGGCAGGTGGTTGATCATTTCGCGATAGCGGCGGCTGCGGAGAACACGAATCAGGGCCTGGATGCGCGGGTCATTTTCCAAGCCCGCGCGGAAGCTGAAATCCAGCAACTCGGTTTGCAGCGGCACGAAATTCAAATGCGCCTCGACGGCGGGGAGTTTCACGCACACGCCGGCTTCGGCCCATCCGGCGAGGACGGCTTCGGCGACGGCGTGGTGGCCCTTCACGACTCGGCCGGGTGGCGGCTTGTTGTCTAGCAGTTCGTCCAGGCATTCACGGGCGGCGGATCCCGGTTCGCGGGTGGCCCATTGGCGGACTTGCCGGGAAAACGACCGGATCGAGCGGGCGCGTTTGGAGGAGGGCAGGGCGATGCCCGATTCCCAGGAAGCCACCCGCAGCAGTCGGGCGCTTTCTTCTAACACCGTGCGGACGGATGCCGCGTTGCGATCCGGGTTTCCGTCGGTGGACCGGTGCAGCGCCGCCACATGGATGTGGCGTTGTTTCAATAAATCCAGCGCCGCGCTGCCGCCGCGTGGAAACACCAGCATGCGGAAGCCTGACTCGCGGGCATATTCATGGGCGAGCAGCCCCACCGCCGGATCGCAGGTGGCGACGGTCAACGTTATTTCCGGAGCGACGGGTTGCGTTTCCTGACAGACGCCGCCATTCCAGATTCCATCCTGTGGGAGCGGATTGAGCGTCATCGCCTCGACTGGATAGAGCAAAAGCCTGCCGGAAACCTCCGCTTCCCAATACCGGCAGGGCTCCTGCGACGGCTGCCACGCCCAGACGGACTGGGTCGATCCGGCAGACGAAGCACGTGCGAAAAGCTCTTCCACCGAGCATCCCAAGACCTTCGCAAGGGAAAGCGCGATGGCGACGGATGGCGTCAGTCGCTCGCTTTCAATAGCGCTGACGGCGGCGCGGGAAATTCCGGCGCGCTTCGCCAGTTCTGCCTGTGACCACTCGCGGGCCTGGCGTTTCATCAGGAGGGAATTGAGCGGATGGTTTCCGGGAGATGCAATCATGGCGCTGGATGACAGGATCGTATCAGTCGTGATCCTGCGCTTGTCTTGTTGGTTTGATTCGGTCATCGCACGTTTCCTTCCGACGTGAAAGGTGGCCACAGCGGCCAACCACAGGGCTAGATGAATCGCAAAGGTCTCCCGAGGCAAGCCGTTTTGGCCTCGCAGGGATGCAAACCCCTCATGCGTTTCAGCCACCGGCTAATGGGCGGATTTTTTTTCACAGGTGCTTTCGCCCGGATGCGCCACATCGCGCGCAAAGGCGCCAGCTCACGCTTCACCTGATACAGAAGTGATCCGCCGCTCGGCGGGTGATCGCATCATCATCGACCATCAACTGCCGGGGAGATGGCGACTTGTTGATGACAGGAAGGCCGTGGCTCGCCAAGCATTCTGGTAAAATAGAAAACGGTTCCGCAGGGCCATGCCCGCGGAACCGTAGGGAAGCGAAGGATCGGAAGGAGCCTTACTGGTCGTAGCTGATCCGATAGAACGCCTTTGTGGTAGGCAGCGGACCGGGATCCTGGACAGTCACGATGCCCGAAGGAGGCGCGACCTCCGAATCGACGTTGATCCAGCTGCCCAGCATCAATGTCTCGGAACGCTGGAGGACATAGGTCTTGCCAGGCGTGCCGGTGAAGGTGCCGTTCATCACACCGCCTTCCAGGACGATCGTGAAGTTTGTCGGTGGCGCGGTTTCGCCACCGATCACGGTGACCGTCACGGTCCCGACCGTGACCCCGCCCCAGATGCCGTCGCTGACGGAGTAGGTGAAGGTGTCCACGCCGGAGAAGCCGGAAGCCGGAGTGTAAATGATGAACGATCCGTCCAGCTCCACCGTCCCGCCGCCGGTGCTGTTAGGTGAGACGGAGACCACGGAGGGCGTGTCTCCATTGGCATCGGTGTCATTGGCGAGCAAGTCCAGCGTGAAGAATTCGAGTGCCACGTCCGTAGCGGTTTCAAACGCGTCGGCACCCGCGACCGGAGCCGTGTTCGGGATCGTGATGACCGCCACATTGCTGTACTGAAAGCCAGTGTCGTTCGTCACGCGGACCTTGTAGTTCCCGGCGACGCTTGGCTCGGAAGCGGTAATCTGATAGGACAGTGAGGTTGCGTTGTCGATGGGTTCGTCATTGAAATACCACTGATAGTCCAAGGTCGCCGAACCGCTGGCGAAGACGCTGAGCAGGTAGTTCTGGTTATGGCCGAGCGCCGCGCTGGCGGGATGGAAGGCTACGTGCGGCGGTGTATTCGGCGGGAGGGCCCCCACGGCGGACAGGCTGTCCACCCGCAGGCCGGTGTAGCCGACGAGTTCATTGTTGACCACGAATTCGATGGTGTTGATGCCGTTGATCAAGCCGGGCGCATTGTCCAGGTTGATCGCAAAGGGTTGGAGCGTCGCGAACGAACTGCCGTTCAGCACCAAGCCTGGTACCACCACTCCATTCACCCGGATCGAGATCCCGGCGTTGTCGGTTGCCCATTTGCCGGTGATTTGCACGGTATCGAGCGTGAATCCCGTGAGATCCATCTGGGTTTGATAGATGTAATCCCCGGCGGCTGAGGCGCTGGTGTTGGCCTTCGGGCCGATCCACTTCGAGGTGGTGGTGTTGGTCACCCAGGCACCGGGAACCGGCGATTGGACGAACACATCCGTTGAACCGCCATCCGGATTCGTGATCAGTTTGTAGTGGGGGTCAATGATTCCGTTTTCGAGTGCCAGGCCTTCGCCGTTCACCCCTGTTCCGAATCCGGGGATGATATCGAGGACGGCGACATCGACGTAGTTGCTGGTGACGGTACCAAATTCATTGGTCGCGACCATGTAGTAGTAACCCGTATCGCCGGAATCGACGTCCTCGAGCACGAGGTCCAGTCCGGTTTGGTTTTCGAGCAGGTCGTCGTTCAGATACCACTGGTAGGTAAGGTCCGGACTGCCGATCACTCCGGTGCGGAGGGTAAAGTCGGTCCCCACTCCGATGAATCCACCGGTTGGCTGGAGCGTGAAAGTGGGCAGTGTGTCGACGCGTGGTGCCGCCTCGCGGTTGCTCAGGGCATAGTAGTGGAGGGAAGCGCTTCCGTTAGTCGCAGCGGAGGTCATCACTTGAATGGAACCATCCGGTTTCGCGGTGTAGTGATAGTCGAAACAGGTCCCGTTGTTGAGGCCGAACTGGTTCTGGTCAAGGAATACGGGATCTTCTCCCTGCTTGCCAAAAAAGCCGATCACCCGGTTCCCTGGAGCTTCCCAGCCGGTCGAGTAGAAGGTCAGGACATATTCCTTGCCCGGTACGAGTCCGGTGAGCGTGACCACGGCGGGCGATCCTCCGTAGAAGAATCTCGTCCCCAGATCACTGCTGTGACCGGTGATGTTGTTGTCCGAGTCGGTAGGCCCGATGTTGGTGATGCCGATATTGTAGCCTGGCCCGTTAAGGAAGTTGGGATTCCCCGAGAACTGGATGCCATTGATGTTCCAGCTTCCAGCGGTGGCCATGTTGAAGGCATGCGTGTAGAGGTATTCTCCCGAGATCCCCGAACTCTCGTCATCGATCCATTCGTGGGCGGTCCACTTCGGCACGGCGATGCGCCCGGTGGTTTCCCGGTTGCTGAAACCGCTGGTGTGGAAGCCTCCGGAGCCTTGATCCGGAAATGTTAGTGTGACCGGTGTACCGGTGGCATCCGTGGTATAGGTGTATTCCACCCTCATCCCCTTGCCTTGGCCATACTGGTCCAGATCAAGCGTCCGTTTCTGGCTTCCCGGGACGCTGCTAGAGAAGGTGGAGGATCGGTGGTTCGTGGTGTTGTTATCGAACCCGACGCCGTAGATGGTCGCGCGGTATTCGGTATTCGGCTTGAGATTGTCCAGCGTGAGGCTCAACGAGGCTCCGCCATAGCGGAAGTCCTTGGCCAGTTGTTGGCTTGCTCCCGTCACCGTGTTGCTGGGGAGGTTGGCGTAGGCTGTCGTGAAGTCCGTCTGGGTGAACCGGCCTATGGCCCCGGTTTCCCGGCCGATGAACGGGACACCGTTGATGAGGGGGCACACATCGCTGCCGAAGTTATAGGCGTGGGTGTAGACAAACTGGGAATCCACACCGGATGTTTCGTCGTCATTCCACGGCGCGAAAGTCCACGCGCTGGTCGACTGCGTGATGGTGAAATCATCGACCACCAGGGTGTTATCTCCCGTCGTGCGGCCATTCGAGATGGTGATTTCCTGGCTCTCGGTCAGCGCGACGAACTCGAACGCCATATCCCGATAGGCAGCGGTGGTTCCGACGGAAGAGATCTGGGCAACGACGGGCGTCGTCAGTCCGGCGGTCGTGAGGGACACGAAAGGTGTATTTCCCGACCGGGCGTTGGCCTTGAAGGAGAGGAGATACTTCGTCCCGGGGGTCAGCCCGGTGATGGTCGTCGAGAGGCTGGCTGGCCCCCCGCTTGCCTGGATGAAGGCGGCCTTGGTACCTGCCGGGATGGTGCCGTTGTTCGGTCCTGCGAACGGGCCTGCGGTGGTATTGATTCCTGTCTTGGCCGTGGAACTGCTGGTCCAGCCGGTGATGGCCCCATACCCGTTGGGTGGGACCACGGCATCGATCTCGAAACTCGGGTTCGGGATCGTTTGCCCAAAAGATGTTAGTGAGGTAAGGAGGGTGGCGGCGAGGAAATGCCTCGCGATTGAATTTTCAGGTCGATCTGGTTTCATGGATTCAGGGATTCGTGGTATATCTCAAGTTATTGATGGCAGGCGGGATGGCTTGGATTCGGAATCCCGTTTCAGCCGCGAGCAAGCGGCTGAAACGGGACTTCACATTGATCAGGGATCCAACCACGAGCTGGAGACGTGCGGGATGGAGTGGATTTCCATTCCCGTTCAGCCTCCGCGTGAAAAGACCCCAAACTGTACTCTGCATGGATTCCTTTGTCAGGTCTACTCCATGTTTATGGAGTTCTAACATGATCCCCGATCATGCGGGATGGTCTTTGCTCCAATGCGGTCTCATTACTGATAGAGTCATTGCGATGGAGTCATGCACGCCGGATGCCAGCGTCGGATTTTTTTGATCTAACAACATGAGATTGTGTTCCGAGCACACACGGAGAGGCTGGAAAAGAGGCGAATCAATGTCCTCTCCTTTTCCTGTCCCGCTGGACCCGTGCAATACGCAATGTGTTCCGAGCGGGCGCCGTCAAAATGTCCGTGGCGTTCCCGGTTTTTTGTTAGGCTGGGCGGTTGGCTGCTTTCGTGGCGATCAAACGAATGAAATGTTCCTTTGTTCATCATTCGCCAGTCATTCCCGCGGGTGGATCTTTGCCGACAATATTTTCATGCGGTAATTAAGGGACATGCCGCCGCCGACCGGCATGGGCTTCCGTTGGCCCGGCGGATTGCGCGGATGCCTTGGGAGGCGAAACCGGCAGCTTTGGCCCGTTGCTTGCCTGCTGGTTTGGTTCGCTCGTCGTGCGTTTCCAAGCTGCGTGAAAGGGGGCACAGCGGCCAAGCATGGAGCGGGGTGAAACGCAAGTGCCTCCCCGGGCAGGCCGTTTTGGCGGGTCAGGGATGCAGCTCCCTCATGAATTCCAAATACAAGATGAATGATAGTGATCCGATTTTTTTCTTAGGTGCTTTTGCCCGGATGCGCTACATCCCGCGCATGGACGAACTGACACGCGATCACGGACCGCAGCCGCTCGACGGCTTGATGACCCGCTGGAATATTGCCAATCATGAATTGGTGGAAGTTTCCGAAGAACAACTCAACCACAAGCAGGTGCAGAAGGCGCGCAAGGGCCGGCAGCTCACGCTCCACCTGATGCAGAAGCTGATGCGCGCGCTCAATGAGACCGTCGTCGCGAAGCTGGAAAAGGAAGACCGGGAGAAATTCACGCCCTACCTGCACAAGCACCTCTTCAGCTACGCGAAGAACTACGATGCCGCCTGGGTGGATCCGAATGAGGAGCTGATGCCGAAATAGGAGGCATATTCCATGGAGTGCGGTGGGAAGCGAAGCGCCACACCGCCTTGGATGAAACTGCACCCAAGGTCTTCATTCGTCGCCACCTCGGAAGAATCCAAAGCGCTGTGGCCGTTGCACTCAGCCACCGCACTCCATGCCTTCACCGGCCCCCGGCACTTCCATCAATTTTCGATTCCCCGCACGCGCAGGAACTTGCGGCTTTGCTGGATCGGAATCGTCGCTTGTTTAAGCGTGTAATTCACCGGCACCCCCGCCTGGCTGGGAAGGGTCGGCACGATCGGACTGGCGGGCCATGGGATTTCGGTTAGCAACGCGCTTTCCTGAAGCTGATAGGTGCCGCCGGATTTGAGTTCCCTCCACATCATGATGAGGTTGCCGGATGAGCGGGTGAATTCCACCAACGACGGGTTGGCCGCCTGCGGGAGCGTGCCGAAGAGGTATTCCTGAAGGTTGGTGAATCCGTCCCCGTCGGCATCGTCCTGGCGGCCTTGTTTTCCTAACGGCAGGATGCTTGCCCAGGAATCGAACGCGGTGGGGTAGGCATCCGACAACACCACCAGGCTTCCGCTGCCGGTGAGTCGCGGCGTCTGGATGCCGGGTGTGGAACTCCCTTGCGGAACGTAGGTGCCGCGGAGCACCTGGCTGCCATCGAGGAAAAGACGGGTGATGGTGTCGGGCTGGCCATGCGTTAGGTTCAGCGTGGCCCCTGCGGCGATGCTGACGCCCGAGTTGTTGTGCAGGGAAGGGGAGTTGAGTGTCAGCGTCCCGCCGAGGACCTGGGTGTCGCCGCTGAAACTGAAAGCCCCGCTGAGGGTGAGTGTTCCGAGGCCGGACTTCATGAGTCCGCCGCTGCCGCCGAGAGTCTGTGAAGTCGTTAGAGTGAAGCCGGCGGTGTTCACCCGCAGTCCGCCGGCTTGGAGGGTCGCGGTATCGAGATCGGAAATGAAAGGCGAGGCGCTCGCGGTGGCGATGATTTGCGTCCCGTTGAAATTGACATTCGCCGTGGCCGCACCGCCATCGATCAGGGAGGTTTTCAAGGTTCCTCCGTTCAGGTTGACGGTGCCGACGGTCGTGTCCGCCATTCCCACCAGCAACTGCTGCGTCCGGATTTCCCCACTGCCGGAGAGCGTCAACGTCGCGGGTGCCGTTCCCGATTCGCCGACAAACACATTGCCCGACTGGATGTCGAGCAACCCGCCGGACACACTAACCGTCCCCGTGGCCGAAGCTCCGATCGTGAGGTTTCCGCTGCCGGTTTTGTTAAGGGTGCCACCGCTCAGGGTCAAGGTTCCGGTTCCGCCGAGCCGCCCGACCGCGATCCAGTGGTTCGCGGTGACGGTGCCACCGCTCATCGAGAAGGTGCCATTGCTTCCGGCGGCTTGTCCCACCCAGATCTCGCCGCCCACGTTCAGGGTTCCGGAATCCAATCTGAAAAATCCGGTGGCTGCGTCGCCGACGGTGAGGAGGTTGGTCACCGCCAGCGTTCCGGAGGTATTCATCCGGAACATGCCGGTGCTTCCCGTGTCGGTGCCGATGGCCAGACGGGTTCCCGCGGTGGCGGAGCCGGTCCCAGTGGCAAATCCGGTTAGGGTGCCGCCGGTGGCCGCCGTGTTGGCGAGATTGTAAGTGCCATTGCCGCCCGCGCGACCGACGAAAATTCCGTTCGCGGCGCTGCTGGCGGCGGTGCCCGCGCGATGATCGACCCGCGCGGTGGCTCCGCTGCCGACGATGATGTCGCCGGGCGTGGCGGTTAGATTGGCGGTGATGACCGGGAAATTGGTCATGGTATTGATCACCGCATGATCCAGTCCGAAGACGCTGGGATTCACGGGGACTCGACCGAGGCTCCAGTTGGTGGTGACGTTCCAATCCTTGCTGGTCGTCCCCGTCCACAGGTTGAGGCCCGGACCCGTTTCGTAAAACTGGACCTCCGCCACGTTGCAGTGTGAATTCGCCGGGCCGAGGTAGCGCACATAGCGGAACGCCGTCGGGTGATCGACCGCAAGCGTCGTGTAAATGCCGGTCGGCGGCACGATGGTCACCGTCGCCAGCGTCACGGGACTGCCGCTGAAGTCGGCGTTAGGGGAGCCTTGGAAAACACCACCCACCATGCGGGCGGCAGTGGTCGCGCGTGGGACGAAACGGATGGCGGCGATGACCCGGGCCGTCGTTAGGTCCAGCCCGGTCCAGTCGCCGGTGGCGTTGATCGCGTCGAAGGCGGTGTTGATATTTCCGTCGAAGGCTTTCTCGCGGGTCTCGGTCCCGTTGTTCCATGCTCCGGGGGATCCAATCACCGTTCCCGTCAGCGGATAGCCAATATTGGGAAATGACGGGAAGACCGCGTTGGCCGTGATGCGGGATGACGTGCCGAAATCGCGGCCCACCGCCTCCACCTCGATGGCGATCATCGCCTGGTTGTCCAGCCTCCGCGTGGCGGGCACATGGAATACATTGTTCGGAGTGGCGCCCAGCCACGACAGCGAATTGTTAGCCGCCCGCGAATAGATGTTATAATAGTAAACCGGACTCGCCGAGTGGTTCCATTTCAGCCGCAGGCTCAGCGTATCCGCATCCACACTGTCCTGCTGGCTGACCACCAAACTGGAGGGCGCGCCCGGTGTGACGATGGAGCCGTTATAAACCGACATCTGGCCCAGCCGCATCGAGTAGCCGGAAATCGTACTGGCGCTGGTGAACCGCAGGCTGATCAATGCGATCTTGCGCCCGGCGTAGGCCGCGAGACTGAAGACCTTCGTGTTCCAGCTTGCGGTGGCGGCATTCCCCACGTCGAGATATTCAAACACGGCGGGGGCGTCCTCGAAGGCCAGTCCGACCTGCATGGCCGACGCACCGGTCGTGCCACGGTTGTAGATGACTGATAGATTCGTGTTCGCCGCCACTGGCAGGCTGCTTTGGAACAACCTGATATCGTCCGTGCCGTCCAGCGTGCCGGTGATCTGCAGGTGGCTTCCCCCATAGTAGGCACTGTCCATGTTGATGGACGGAACCAGCTTGTTGGCTCCCGTGGACTGCACCATCCACCGCCAGGTGGGAAGCACGTCCTGGAGGCTCAGGTTGCTCCACTGCTGGGTGGAGCGGACCGCTCCGTTGATCGCGTAGAGGTCGCCGTGTCCGTAGTTGAAGTTGGTGACGAAGGGCAGGGTGGTCAGCGGGGAGCTCGCGGGAACGTAGTGCGCCATCCCTTTCCACGTGTCGGCGGTGGTCGTGTTGGAGGGATCACCGTTAGGACCCGACCAGAAGCGACTTTCGTTGGCATGGTAGACGGTGGGATTGCCCGAGTTCTTGAAATTCCGGTCCAGTCCGTAGAAACCGATCGAGAGCTTGTGCGCGCTTCCTTCCGGGAAAAGCGCCGTCCAGTCGAAGGGCTGGTTGAAGGCGTTCGTATCGAACTCCACCCCGGCATACAGCGCGTAGGGATCCACGCCGATCGACAGGGCGTGGTTCCGGCTGTTCGTCATGGCGGTGGACCCCCAGCCGAAGTCGATGAACATGCTGTTGGAAATGGGGTTCGCCCCGTCCTTCATGAAGCTGTCATTGTTCGTGTTGAACTGGTCCTGCCAACCGACGGTGCCGGATTCATTCATCGCATCATACCACATCACCTTCAGGTTGGGGGCTTGGCTGTGGAGATAGGCGATGAAGGCTTTCATCGAGGTCGCTGTGGCGGAGTTTCCACCCGCCGTTTCCTGATTGATGAACCAGCCGTCGAATCCATAGTAATTCGCCACCTCGATCAGCTTGTCCGCTACTGGATAGACGCCGCCCGTTTGCTTGAGGAAATCGGTCACCCACTGGAAGCGGCCACCGAAGGCGGTCGGCGGGAAGAACACGTTGCCGAAGACCGGCACGCCGTTGCGGTGGCCCGCATCGATCACCGGCGCGCTGGGCGTGAGGATCAGCCCCTCCGAGGATGACCCGCCGAAATACACGCAGTCCTCGGTGTATTGCCAATACGACATCGCGTGCGTGTGCTCCGCCGTGTAGGCCTGCGAGGGCGTGCCGACCGTGGCAAAGCCGCTCAACGTGGCGATCCTCGCCTCACCGGGCCGCGCGTGGGTGTTCACGTTGAGCGCCGTATTGAGTGCGGTGGCCGCGCTGGTGGGCGCGAAGCGCGTGGCTAACGGAACATTGGAGCGGTTGAATTCCGCGTTGGGATCCGATGCCGGCGTCCAGTTCAGCAAAAATTCCGGATGCCAGAACGAACTGATGGGAGCCACTGTTTTCGGAATGGAGAAAACCGTCTGATAGGTTCCGCGCGTGGTCGTCGCGCCATAACTGTTGATCAGGTCCAGCAGCACCCATTGGACATTGTCCGCGCTGCCTTCGAATCGCCAGTTAGAGGGATCCCGCTCCTGCGCGTCGTTCGCGGTGGCGAAGTTATAGCCATCGATGGTCACCGGCAGGGGAAAGGTGAACACCACCGTGCGCTTGTTGAAATCCAGCCACTTCGTCGCTGTATTCGCGTCCAGCAGATTGACGGGTCCCTCACCCGCGGGATTGTTGCCGCCGGTATTGGTCACCGTCACGCCGGTCGTGCTGATCGGCGTGCCATGGCGGATGAATTGGAATTCCGAAATCTGCACGCTGCCCGCGGCGGCCGGATTGTCCCGTTGCTTCATCGGCACGAAGCGGAAATAGCGATACGTCTTCGCCTCCGCCGCCGCCTGGCCGATGGAGAGGACAACGAAAATGCCCACCGCGAGGAGCCCGAGGCAACGGCGGAAAAGGAAAAAGCCGCGAAACGCGACAAATGGGTTCATGCGGGACAATGGGTTGGGTTTTTGAAATCGGGCCGGGTTTCACCCGGTCGGATTCCGCAGGGAGAATGTCCCACCGGACCCGGATCTGACGAGCCCTCTTTAGAGTGAGTGGGGATTTTCCATGGACTGCGGTGAATCCACGCTTTTCAAAGTGGCAGGGACTTCCAGTCCCCGCCCGCCATCCCGTAGCCATCCCCCCGGATGGATTGATGAACTCTGATTGCTGATTTTTGATGGTTGAGTGGAAATAGAACCCATCACTCTTCATTCAAAAATCAACATTCCACAATCATCATTCGTCAATTCTTTCCCAGCGGATTCGGATCACACGCGGGATCGACTGATCTCCAGCCTGGATGGATTGATGAATGCCGATGGTTGATTTTGGATTTTGGATTGAAAAAGACAACAAATGCGCGGCGGGGAGGGATCCGCCGCGCTTTGTTAGGTCCGCCGCTCACATGCAGCGGCCGCTCACCACGTTGCTCCACTCGGACTCGCCGGTCGAGCCGCCCACCGCCTGGATGCGCAGCACGTAGAGCGCGCCGGACACCAGTCCGTCCACCGCGATGTCACGGCTTTTGGTATGGAATCCGCCATCGTGCCACTCGCCCACGGTGCCGTCCGCACTCACCAGCGCGTATTCCGCCTTGTAGCAGCGCGCGCCTTTGATGGCGGAGGTCTTGAGCACGATATTACCCACCATCGTGTTGTCCAGGACGAACGATTCGGGACGGGGCAGCGGATAGGGCGAGGTGCGCTCGCTCACCACCTCGAAGCCGGCGGCCAGCACGTTGGCCACCAGTCCGCCGCAGTTCATCTGCACATACAGGGCCAGCAGATAGACCATCTCCTCCAGCTCCGCCTGCAGGTCGTTCTTCAGCGCGGTCGCCAGCGTGCCGCCCTGTTTCTGCGCCAGTTTCGCATCGAGGTAATCCGTGCGCTTCGCATCCATCACCGCCTTCATCACCGGCGGAGTTGGATAGATGGTGAGCGGATAGAGGTTGGTGCTCACGTTGCCGGAGATGGTTTCCAGCAGGTTTCCATTTCGTTTGAAGGACATCAGGACCTTCGGTAGTTTCGTATTCATGTTTTCAATTTGTGTTTGTTGTTTATGTCTATCAAAAAGTCAGTCGTTGGCCTCCTGATATGAAAAAACAGTTAGCACGGATTTATCTATCCCGGCAATGGGGGATTTTCCATGAATTCCAGTCATGGGGAGCTATCGGTTTTTTTCCTGCCAACCCGTGGAAAGCGTCAGACCCGATAGCTGCTAGGTGAATCCGGCGTCTGATAGATGAATCCGGCCGCCGGGGAGCCGTCCGGCGCCGCCGCTCCGGAGGCCCGCTTACGTGTACGCGTAGGGTCCGCGCGGACCCCGCGTTTCCGGGGCTAACAGTGCCGATTTGGTCAAGCTCCTGAAGCGGCGGTCTGGGACCGTCGCGCTTTGTCAGGGCTTTCCTGTCACGCATTTGCCTCGGAACAGGCCGGCAAGTGGCTCCATTGGTTTCGATTTTCGCCATCGCACTGACTGTATCCTGGCACCCCACGGTCCGGGATCATCGCGTTTTTCCCATTTGCGTTGGCGGTCACAGTTCACAGCAAGATGCTCTGAAACCGCCAATACAGTGACGCCTCCGGGTCCTCTCCAGCGCGCTCGTAGCCCTGAAACAACGAGCGTTTGCCCTGAAACAACAAGCGTTTGCCCTGAAACAACAAGCGTTTGCCCTGAAACAACGAGCGTTTGCCCTGAAACAACAAGCGTTTGCCCTGAAACAACAAGCGTTTGCCCTGAAACAACGAGCGTTTGCCCTGAAACAACGAGCGTTTGCCCTG
>JAZKEY010000023.1:0-137667 GCA_040386755.1 Verrucomicrobiota bacterium
CTCGTGTTGAAGTAAACTTCAATTTCTGTTTGACTGCCTTCTCATGGAAGTCGTGACGCACCAACCGGCCATATGCTTTTCAATTTCATTTCATTTTCCTTTCAATCGCGCCGGTGGGCGCACATTTAACGTTCGCACAAATAAATATGCCAATCGCGCCAAAAAACTACGATGAATGGCTGGCACTGTCGGAAGACGACAAGCGTGCCATTCACCTCACAGTGTGGGACGATTATGCTCGCGACGGTATCGCATTTGCCTACATGGCGGCATCGCGTTTGGCCCTTAGCTGCAATCGCAAGGTGCTCAATATCGAGATCGGAACATATCATGGCGGAGAGTATCTTTTACATATGACTGTGTCCGCCACTGACTACAGAGATTGCCCGCCTATGCTCAGCGATGAGTTTGAAGGCTTTAGGGTAGTGTGGATGCCAGCGCGAGATTTCGAACCTTTAGAAGCAACGGGAGCGACACTCGAAGGATCTTGGGTTTCAGAAGACAGCTACTACGAATTCGACTTCGTTCGGAACAACTCAGGATTGGTTGTGACAGGGCAGATTGGCGGCACCGACACAAACTTTCATATTCAGCACCCTAACCTCAATGGACCCTGGGTGATTTTTTCTGCATATGATCCTCATCGTCGAGCCACTACGAATCACGCCTTACGGCTTGTGGCTCCCGATATCGCGGAATGTGATCTTACGACCACCCAAAAGTTCCTCCGAAAGAATCAATAATGCGAATCGGGTCCCCGGGAGTAGTTAGCTCCCGGGTCCCACACCACCCTGCGTACGGCTCCGTACAGGGCGGTTCCAATCAGACTCGGGCAGCAGGCCCGTAGTGAAGAACCATCCAGATGGCTCTCAGATCGGGAACTCCTTGTTCCTCTAACCAACGGTTGTTGAGCGCGAATCGCACAATCTCATTCTGACTCATCCGCCAGTAGCCTTTGCGGCTGCGCGTCGCCATGTGCACACGCTTGGGATTGACTCCCAAAGCGATTAGATTCCGGCGGCGCGTGCGCGGTTGCTTCCACTGCTTCCAATAATACAGCCTCACCCGCCGCCTGACCCATTCCGACAAGTCTTTCACTTCACTGTAGGTGGAGCTGAGTTTGTAGTAGTTGAGCCAGCCGCGGGCATAAAGGTTCAGCTCGTCAATGACGGCCTGCACCCTGTGCCCGCGATTGCGGCTGGTGATTTCCCGAATCCGCTCCTTGAAGCGGTGGTGCGCCTTGTCCGTCCACGCGAGCTTGGCCCGGTTGTTCAATCGGTAACCGAGGAACTCGCAGGTTTTGAGCGGCGCGGCGCGGCTTTTGGCGCGGTTGACGATCAGTTGCAGGTGTCCTTCGCAATAACGGACCAGCGATGCCAGCACCCGTTTGGCCGCGTTCCTGCTTTTCACCATCACGATGAAGTCGTCGGCGTATCTCGCGAACGGGTGTCCGCGTGATTCCAATTCCTTGTCGAGCGGATCGAGCACGATGTTGGCTAACAGGGGCGACAATGGACCGCCCTGCGGCACTCCTTGAGGCGTGGCCTCGCGGGTGCCGTCGGGCAGTTCCACGCCCGCCGTGAGGTAGCGCCGGATGAGTCCGAGGGTCTTGCGACAGCAGACTTTCCCTAGCAGCGATCTCATGAGGCGGTCGTGGTTGACCGTGTCGAAGAACGATTTGAGGTCGCATTCCACGGCGTGGCGGCGGCCTTCCTTCCAGCCGGTTTCCATCGCGACCACCGCCATGTGGGCAGAGCGGCCGGGACGGTATCCATAACTGTGTTCGCTGAAGTCCGCTTCGAAAATCGGCCCCAGCACTTGTGCGGCGGCTTGCTGGATCACGCGATCCAGCACCATCGGGATTCCTAACGGACGCTGTGTCCCGTCAGGCTTCGGAATGAACACCCGGCGCACGGGCGCGGGGTGATAGGTTCCGTTTCTGATCGCAGTGGCGATCCTCGGCCAGTGCTCCCGCGCGAACGCGGGGAAGTCCTCGATGGTCATGCCATCGATCCCCGGAGCGCCTTTGTTCGCCTTCACGCGTTGCCACGCGGCTGCTAGGTTTTCCGGATCAAGGATTTCCTCGATCATGGTTCGTTCTTGAGGGGCTCCATGCTTCTCTCCGTAACAGCTCTCGGATTCGCCTCGCCGTCTGGCGTTGTCGGTTGGTCCGTCCGTCACGGGGTCGATCCCCTCCTCATTGGTTCGGTCCTTCATCGGTTGAGGCCTCCGGTATCGTTGTTTGAACGGGCATCACGCCCCCGGCTCGTTTTCCCGACTACTATGACCTCTGCTGACTTCTCACGGGCTGAGGCCCGTGAGATCTCCCCAGGTAATGGCACGTTGCTCCACCGCACTGCCGCCGGATTTACCTCCACGGGCATACCAACCGACTTCGCTGTGTTGTGCCAGCTCGTCGCGCCGTGTCGGCCTTCTATCCGGTTCTTGTCCATCAGCTCGCGGTTTTCTCCTAGCCTTCCTTCCCCGGAGCGGTCGCCCGCGCCCGAGTTGGCCTCAGATGGTGGTTTGTTCATTTCTTTTTTTTTTTTCATGTCTGGTATTTCCACAGGGGACTTGAACCCCGTTTACAACGTGCCCATGCTGGGCACACACAAAGCGTGGCGCACCAACCGGCAAAATCTCCTCAATATCATTTCAACATCCATTCAACCGCGCCGGTGGGCGCACATCTAACGTTGCGATTTGGAACACGTATCGTGAAACGAAAGCTCTCAATCGCAGTCTACTTGGTGCTGGCAGTCGCGGGATTTGCATTCATGTCGGACAGACAGCGATTCACATGGGTCCCCAATGTCGTCTCAAATTCGCTCCCCAATTTCCTTCCGACTGCATTTGCGCCACTCTTGCTGTTCGTCGCCCGCAAGAGGCTGGGTATTTCTGAGTGTCGGCGGTACGTAGTCTCCATGTTCTTGGCGATGTCTCTCTATGAGATTCTTCAATGGTGGATCCCCTCTCGCACATTCGATTGGAGGGATATTGTCGCGTCAGCTCTTGGGGCGACCCTCGCGATCATGATCACTCCAATAGTATTTCCCGCACCTCCTCTGGACAATGCCTCGTCAATCGCCTAACCCTGCGTCGCAGATGAGCTTGAGTGGTTCGTAAAAAACCTATCCCTATGAAATTACTACCTACCCTGTCAGTCATTGCATTCCTGCTCAGCGGATGCGCTTCTTACATCGCCTCCAAGGAGATTGTGAGTTTTTACACGGACCAGTCACCGTCGCCACTGACGGTGGAAGAGGTGGTAAAGATTGCGAAGCGGGAAGCGAAGGCGCGTGACCATTTCCTGGATGAGCCGCGGATAAGCGGCAAGAAATCGGAGTTCATCCTTGTTTCAGCGAATCGAATCAATGCCGGCGGCTGGCGGGCCATCGCCAGAAGTTCCGTTTCCTATAACAGGCCGGATGGAGGCGCAGGCGCGGTGTTTCTGAACGTGCCTGTGCCGGTGATGACCATCGATGCGAACGGCCAGGTGTTGAGCTACCGCCATTACTCAAACGATGAAATCAGGCGGGCGGAAGTCGCGGCGGCTGGGAAACGGCGGTAGGCTCCCCGGCGGCGGGCATGGTGAAGGTGAAGGTCGTTAGATCCCCGGTGGAGAGGACTTCGAGGGTGCCGCCGTGGGATTTCGCGATCTGTGAGGCGATGTAGAGCCCGAGGCCGAGGCCCTGTTGGTTTCCACCGGACTCGCCACGGGAGAAGGGCTCGAACAGGCGCTGGCGGATCTGCGGCGGGATGGGTGCCGAGGCGTTGGAAACGGATAGGACGAAGCCGCCGTCCGCACTGGAGGCGGTGACGGTGACGGGCGTTCCGGGGTCGCCGTGGCTCATGGCGTTGGCGAGGAGATTGGTGAAGAGCTGGGAGAGGCGGCGGGGATCGCAGCGGACGGACTCCGCCAAGGAGAAGCGGGTTTCGATTTCCCGGTCCGGGCGGAGAGTCGCGGCCTCGCTGACGAGTTCCTCCAGCAGCGGCTGGAGTGAGGAGGTGGCCTGGCCGTCCAAGGCGATGCCGCCACCTAACCGGCCGCGGGCGAAATCCATGACGTCCTCGATGAGGCCGAACATGCGGGTGGTGCTCTGCCCCATCATCTCGACGAGGGCGGCGGGTTGTTCGCCGAGGTCCCCCTCTTTCAACAAGTCGACGCCCATGGAGATGGCGGACAAGGGGCTGCGCAGATCGTGACCGAGGACAGCGATGAATTGCTCGCGCAGCTCGGCGTTTTCCCGCTCCGCCCGCAGCTCGGACTGGCTGGCGGCAAGGGTGTCGGCGGCATCGATGTGGAAGGCGACGAGCTGGGCGAACATGCTGAACATGCCGATGACGGCCGGGGTGTTCAAGCGGGCCGGCTGGGGATCGATGGCGCACAAGGTTCCAAAAAACAGGCCGTCGGAGAGGATGATGGGGACGGAGATGTAGCTTTGGAACCCATAGCGGCGCGGGGTCGGGTGGTCGCGGTAGATTTCATCCTCGGCGACGTGGTCGATGATGACGGGCTGGCGGTGCTGGCGGATTTCATCACAAATGGTCGATGTGAGCTCCAGCTCGCCGCCGGGCGTGAGTCCGAACTGGATCTGGTCGAGCACGCTGCAGGCGACCCATTCGCACTCGGTGACACGGGCGACGGCGGCGAAGCCCATGCCGGTGGTGCGGCACACGACATCGAGAATGGTCGGCACGGCGGGGATGCCGCTGATGATGGAGACGTCGTGGGAAATGGGGACCATCGCGGTGGCGGGATCATTTCGGAATGGCTGGGAATGGCGAGTGGAATCCGGCGGGTGCCCGATCCTTCCTTGAAACCCGGTGGCGGGCGGCCAATGGTTTCCCCATGCCTGCCCGCGATGCCGCCTTGGAACTCGCCCGCCGATTGACGGCGGCGGGGCATTTGGCGTTGTTTGCCGGCGGCTGTGTGCGGGACAAGTTGCTGGGGCGGGAGCCGAAGGACTATGACATCGCGACGTCGGCGCGGCCGGAGGAGGTGTTGAAATTGTTTCCCGGATCGAACGAGGTGGGCGCGCACTTCGGCGTGGTGATCGCGAAGTATCACGGGGTGCACGTGGAAATCGCGACGTTCCGGACGGACGGGAGCTACAAGGATGGGCGGCGACCGGAGACGGTGACGTTTTCGACGCCGGAGGAGGATGCGCAGCGGCGGGATTTCACGGTGAACGGGTTGTTTGAAAAACCGGACAGCGGCGAGGTGATCGACCATGTGGGTGGAATGTCAGACATCGAGGCGGGAGTGCTGCGCGCGATCGGCGATCCGGTGGCGCGGTTCACGGAGGATGGCTTGCGGCTGATGCGGGCGGTGCGGTTTTCGACGACGCTGGATTTCGAGCTGGAGGCGGGGACGAGGGCGGCGGTGAAGGACTGCGCGCATTTGTTAGCGCGGATTTCCACGGAGCGGATCCGGGATGAGTTTTCGAAGATCCTAACATCGCCGCGCCGCCGGGCGGGAATCGAGCTGCTGGTGGAGACGGGCCTGATGGAGCAGGTGATGCCGGAGTTTTTGAAAACCATCGGCTGCGAGCAACCGCCGGAGTGGCATCCGGAGGGCGATGTCTACACGCACACGTGCATCATGCTGGAGATGTTAGCGCCGGATGCGCCGCTGGAACTTTGTCTGGCGGTGCTGCTGCATGACATCGCGAAACCGCCGTGCCAGACCTTCGATGACAGGATCCGTTTCAACGGCCACGATGCGATGGGCGCGGAGATGGCGGACGAAATCCTGCGCCGCCTGCGCTATCCGAACGACGTGATCGCGGCGGTGGTGCCGATGGTGGCGCGGCACATGCAGTTCATGAACGTGCAGCAGATGCGGACGGCGAAGCTGAAGCGTTTCATGGCGGAGCCGACGTTCGCGGAAGAAATGGAGCTGCATCGCGTGGATTGCGGGTCATCGAATGGATTTACGGACAATTACGAATTTCTCCAGGCAAAGGCGAAGGAGTTCGCCAAGGAGCCGCTGATCCCGCCGCCGCTGGTGACGGGGCGGGATTTGATCAAGCTGGGGCTGCGGCCGGGGCCTCGTTTCAAGGAAATCCTGGACGCGATCCAAACCGAGCAACTTGAAGGACGAATCCTTGATCGTGAGCCCGCCTTGGACTACCTCAGGGCTCTCGCCGCCGAAACTTCCGCATGATCCGCGCAGTATCCGGCAAGATCAGCGGCGCACATTCCGCCATTCCAGCCACTTTTCCCCATATGAATTCCACCATTCCCGTCGAGCATACCGATCCCGTCAACGCGCAGATCCTGGCCATTTCCGAAGACCTGATCGCCGGATTCCAGCGTTATCCATTTCACGTGATCGCCGAGAAATCGGGTGTGCCCTTGGAAACCGTGATCGAGCGGATCCACGCGATGGTCGAGGCCGGAATCGTCCGCCGGGTGCGGCAGACGCTGCTTTCGACGAAGCTGGCGCACGGGGCTCTGGTCGCGTGGAAGGTGCCGGAGGAAAAGCTCAACGACGCGTTTGATTTCATGGCGAAGGAGGATCCGTTCTCTGGACACGTGGTCATCCGCTCGACCGATGCCGAGGTTTCCGGCGGTGGCTACCGCCTGTGGACGACTTTGAAGGTGCCGGTCGGCGAGTCGCTGGATTTCCACGCCACCGTGCTGCTCCGGCTAACGGGAGCGACGGAGTATCTGCTGATGCCCGCTAACGGGGTTTTCGCGCTGGGCGTGGGCCACACCCGCCGCAAGGTGCTGGAGCCCGGCGACAAGGCCGACGAACCCGCGGTGATGATGACGACGACCGCGGTGGACCTAACCGATGAAGAGTGGAACGTGCTGTTAGCCCTGAAGGAGGAACTCACACTGGATGAGATTTGTGAAAACCCGTGGGACAAGCGGGCGGAGATCGCCGGTGTTTCTCTGGACCGTTTCTGCGAGGTCGCCGAAACTCTAAACTCGAAAAAAGTCATCGGGCGTTTCTCCACTTTTCTCGAACACGTGAAGCCGTCCGCCACCGGTGAGCGCGTGACGCGTTTCAACGGACTCTTCCACTGGGCGGTGCCGAAGGGACAGGAAATGGAAGCCGGTGGCGAAGTCGGCCGCCACTTCTGCATGACCCACGCGTATTGGCGCGAAGGCGGTCCGCAGTTCGGCAACGTCAACATCATGGGCGTGGTCCACGGCACTGAAAAACCGCGCGTGCTGGAGCACAAGGCGGCCATCGACAAGCACCTCGCCGCCGTGGGAATCCCGGTTTCCTACACCAATGTTTTCTGGGGCGGGCGCTCGGAAATCAAGCCATCGGAGATTTCGCCGAAGGTCTATGCCGAGTGGCATGCGAAACATGCGGAATGAGAATTTCCAGGTGAATTCGGAATCCTCCCGTGCCACACTTGGTATTCACAACGTCATGGCGGCAATTTCGGAAATTGAGTAGAATTTTCGTGTGTCTGTGACGGGATCGTGATGAACTGTCGTTAACCCATGCAGGCAACACTTTTACCCCCTCGCAATCCGGCGCTTTGCGCGCCGATCACTTCCAACCGGGAGCTCGGAGCGTGCTTGATCGCCAATCTACCGATGAGGGATTTGCTCTCTGCGGATCTGCGCCGGGCGGGACTGCAACTGGTGGAGCCCAAAGACGCGTGTGAGCGAACCCTCCGAATCCCGCTGGACAACTGGATCGAGCTCGGCGCGCTTTTACTGCTAGGGCGCAATCCCAATACCGCCTGCCTGCTCAATTCCGACGGCCACACACTTGCGTGGAAGGGTTCGGACCGTGCGGAAGACTGCGTGGACAAGATCATCACCGAAGCGGATTGCTTCCCCGTGATTTATCCATGGGATTTGCTGAGAATGAATGAGGAGGTCCTCGCACTGATGGATGAGACCTCGCTGCACGGCGAGGTCAGCCCGTTGGCCAGTTTGTCCGGCTGCATCCGCCTGGGAAATGGCTCGAAAATCCTGCCGGGCACGGTGATCGAAGGACCGGTGATCATCGGGCCGAACAGCCACATCGGGCCGAACGCCTACATCCGCGGCGCGACCAGCATCGGCGCGAACTGCTATGTGGGAAATGGTGCGGAGGTGAAAAACTCGATCATTTACAATAACAGCTACATTTCCCGCCAGTGCTATGTCGGAGACTCGATCATCGGCACCCATGTCACTCTCGGTGCCGGGACTTGCACGGAAAACCACCGCCACGACGGGCGCCACCACGTTTCCATGGTCCAAGGGACTCCCGTGAATACCGGCCGGACTAAATTCGGAGCCGTCCTCGGTGACGGCGTCCGCACGGGAGTCAACACGTCCATCGAAGCCGGCGTGAAAATCGGCATCGCCCGCACGACCCAGGCCGGCAGCTACGTCGGCAAGGACCTTTTGTGACCAAATCGTCACACTCGCTGCATTCGTCGGGTGCTGAAGGCCTTACTACATTGTCCCCGAAATGCATCGAATTCTGATTGTCGAGGACGAACGCGACATTGCCGACCTGATCGGCTTCAACCTCCAGCGCGCGGGATATGAAATCCTCAAGGCCCACGACGGCGTGGAAGGAACCGAGATGGCCCTGCGCGAGCGGCCGGATCTGATCCTGCTCGACCTCATGCTCCCCGGCCGCGACGGCTACTCGGTTTTCCGCGAGCTGCGCCGGGACACCCGCACGGTCAACACGCCGGTCATCATGCTCACCGCGCGGGCGCAGACCGAGGACCGCATCCAGGGACTCGAGGCCGGGGCCGACGACTATCTAACCAAGCCGTTCAGCCCGAAGGAGCTCATGCTGCGCGTGCAGGCGATCTTGAAACGCTCCGAAGCGCCTCCCGGATCGGTGGATTTCACCTACGGTCCCTTCCGTTTCGACAAAAATTCCCTGAAGTTCTATCTGGACAATGAACCGGCGGAACTCACCGCCACCGAGTTCAAGCTACTGCTTTTCCTGTGCGAACGCTCCGGCAAGGCGCAGGACCGGAACGATCTCCTTCGCACCGTCTGGGGCTACAGCGATGCCACCCACAGCCGTACGCTGGACACCCACATGAAACGGCTGCGCCAAAAGCTCGGCCCTCATGGTTCGTGGGTTGAAACCGTGCGTGGAGTCGGCTACTGCGTTGCGAAAGCGAACGCATGACCACTGAACTCTCTATTGTCGCCACCGTCTCGGCACTCCTCGCACTGGCCATCCTCGCCTACCGCCACCGTGGTTCCCGCAAGCAATCCGAAGCTGAAGTCAATGCCTGGAAACTCCGCCTCGAAACCGATCTCAAACAGGCCCGTGAGGAACGTAACCGCCTGCTCGACGCCTTGGGAGACGCCTTCCTGCTGGTCGATGCCGATGCCAACATCCGCTTCGCCAACAACGCGGCCAGGGCGCTTTTCGGAAACCGCGAGATCGTCAATCGCCCCGTTAGAGAAGCCTTCCTCGACCCGCGTCTCGCCGATGCGCTGCTGCGCTGCCTCGACACCGGCGAACCCGTGCAATCGCGCGTCGTCCTTCCCCAACAGACCTCGCCGCGCGGCGATCTCGAAACCCGCGGTGTCAACGCGTGGGTTATCGACGCGGCCCAGCTCTCCACTCCTAACGGCGGCATGACCACCACCCGTGTCATCATCCGCGACGTGACCGCCGAGCATCAGCTCGAACAGGTGCGCAAGGATTTCGTGGCGAACGCGTCCCATGAGCTCCGGACGCCGCTGGCCATCATCAACGGCTATCTTGAGAATTTGTTAGACGACGGCATGATCGAGGAGCCGGAGATGGCCCGCCGGTTTCTAACCATCATGCGGAAGCATGCTGACCGGATCTCGCGGATCGTCGAAGACATGCTGGTTATTTCCAGGCTGGAGTCGGGCGAGGCCAATGCGCTCAAGGTCGAGCCGTTTCGTTTCCGATCGTGCATCAAGGACATCCTCGAACGGCTTGAATCCGTCATCAGGAACCAGCAGGCGGAGGTGACGGTGACCATGCCGGATCCGGATCTGGTGGTGCAGGGCGACCGGTTCTATTGGACACAGGTTCTCTTCAACCTCGTCGAAAACGCGCTCAAGCAAAACCCCCATAGCGGACTGCGCGTCGAGGTCGGCTGCGAACAAGTCGGCGACCAGATCCGGATCTGGGTTTCAGACAACGGAGTCGGAATCCCGAGCGCTGACCTAGCCCACATTTTCCGCCGGTTTTTCCGGGTCGAGAAACACCACTCGCAGCAGGAAATCAAAGGCACCGGGCTCGGACTTTCCATCGTGAAGCGCGCCATCGAGGCGCACGGCGGGAGCATCGGTGTCACCTCGGTGCCCGGCAGCGAGACGAAGTTCCTGATCACGGTGCCGAAAGAGCTGCGCTAGGAACCTCGCGTTTTCCGGGAGGCCGTATTTCCGGAGTGTGAGAAATCGTTGAAATCCAGCGCTTTTTTCGGAAATTTGCCGTGCGATGCTGGGGAAAGTCGGCCTAAATCGGGCCGGACCGAGGCTTTGAGCCTATCCACATCCCCAATTTCCCAATGTCTTCCGCTTCCATCCAAATCCTTCACAAGGAACGCCTTCCTTCGACCGGCAGCCTGGTCATCCCCGGGCGGCTCGATTTCGAGCACCTTGCACCATTCGAAAAGCTCTTCGCCGGCAGGAAAATCACCTGGCTGGTGGAGGAATCCGCCCTCTACGACAACGCGGTCCGCGCCTACTTGGAGAAATCCGGGTCCGGGGCCATGTTCTCCGTAGACGATGCCGCCCCCGCCGCTGCCGGTGAGCAGTTGAAACCCTACCTTGCCGGAACTGGTGTCCTGATTTTCGTCCCCGGCCGGGCGACCACCCGCAACGCCACCGCCAACCACATCCCGGCGGCGCATTTGAAAACGCTGTGCGCGTTCGGACTGCCGATCGTGCCCATCGCAGTGGACTGCCCGCGCGAGTCCTGCCTGTCCACCGAGCGCCGCTCCTCACTTGCGCAGGCGGTCATGGTCGTGGGGAAACCCATCATCGCGGCGGATGCCAGCATCGCGACCTATCAGCAGGCGCTGCTCGAAGCCAATGAAGAGGCATACAGCTTGCGTCCGTTGTTCAAGGGCTCGCTCGCGATGACCCTGCTCGAAGGACTGAAGAAACATGGTTCGCGGCACAAGGTCCTTGATGGCTCGGACGACTCGGAAATCAGCTTCGGTAACATCCTCGCCGCTGCGATTGTTCTCTCGAAGTTCATCAAGGAGGAAACCGACAAGCCGCGCGTCGCTATCGTTCTCCCTCCCGGCAAAGGCGGACTCATTGCGAACCTCGCGGTGCTGTTCGCCGGCAAGGTTCCGGTGAACCTCAATTTCACCGCCGGTCCGGAAGCCATCAAATCGTGCATCCGCCAGGCGGACGTGGATCGCTTCATCACCGCCGATCCATTTGTTAGGAAAATCTCGTCATTCCCGTGGCCGCCTAACCGCGACCTGATTTTCATTGAGCGGGTCCTGCCAACGCTCAAGAAGAAGATCGTCACCTGGGCAATCATTTCGAAACTGCTGCCGGCTCCGGTCCTCGGGATGTTGTTAGGACTGAACAAGCGTCGTGGCGATGATGAGGCGACCCTGCTCTTCACCTCCGGCTCATCCGGCGAACCCAAGGGCGTCGCCCTCAGCCACCGCAACGTGCTCGCCAACGTCTGCCAATTCGGCACCCGCCTCAGCCTTCCCGCCGGTTCGGCGATTCTTGGTTCCCTACCGCTGTTCCACTCCTTCGGCTGCACCGTCACGCTCTGGTTCCCCGTCATCGAAGGCGTGAACCTCGTGACCTATCCGAGTCCGCTGGAAACGAAGCGCCTCGCCGAATTGATCGCCCTCCATCAGATCAACATTTTCCTATCCACTCCGACCTTCCTGCGCGGCTACATGAAGCGCATCGATCCGGCGCAGTTCGCCTCGCTCAAGCTGGTCGTTACCGGTGCCGAGAAACTGCCGCAGTCGCTGGCAAGCGCGTTCGAGGAGAAATTCGGAATCCGCCCGCAGGAAGGCTACGGCCTGACTGAAACCTCCCCCGCCACCAACGTCAACCTCCCCGATCCCGAGCCGGAGCGGGATTCCATTGCCCTCCCCTCTTCCCGCAACGGCTCCGTCGGCCAGATGCTTCCCGGCATGGCCATCCGCATCACCGATCCGGCGACCGACAAGGACGTGCCGATCAACCAACAAGGCATCATCTGGTTCAAGGGAGCCAACGTTTTCTCCGGCTACCTCAAGGATCCAAAACGATCCGCCGAAGTTCTATCAGACGGCTGGTTCCGCACCGGCGATGTCGGCCGCGTCGATGCCGACGGCTTCCTTTACATCGAAGGACGGATTTCCCGTTTCTCGAAAATCGCCGGTGAAATGGTGCCACACGAAACTGTCGAGGCAGCCATCAACAAGGTCCTCGGACTCGACGGCGAATCCGAACGCCGCATCGCTGTCGTCGGAGTGCCCGATGAACAAAAGGGCGAGGCCATCCTCCTACTCTCCACCATCGCCGGTCCCGCGCTCGAACAGGAATGCATCGACCTCCGCTACAAGCTTCTGGATGACGGCCTCTCCTCGCTCTGGTGTCCGAAGCAAATCATCCCCGTCGCCGAAATCCCCGTCCTCGCCTCCGGCAAGCTCGACATCAAGTCCTGCGAAATGCTCGCCAAACGCGGTGCTTGAATAGATCCGATGAAATACTTCCGTTTCTGCGCCGACTACCCGAGTCCTTACACCAACCAGCCCTACGGAATTTTCATCGCGGTTTGGCACTTGGTTCGTGACAAGAAAGTGAGCGAGGAGGACGAATCGACCTATTGGCGCACCCGGAAATGGTTTGAAGAAAACCTTCCTATTCCACCCTATTACGAACAAGGAAACCCGGACAAGGCGATCACTTGGTTCAAGGAAACGGCGATGGAAAGCCCGCTCGTCAAGGAACTCCGGATTTACAAGGACATCGCCGGAAAATATGGAACGAACATCGCATTGATTTCATCCGAAGCTCCAGGGCGGATCATCTACGAGGATGACTATCAGGTCGCGACAATCAACAGCGCATTGGAATCCTCCCCCATTTAGAACTAACATCATCATTTCACGCCGCACCCCGCTGCAAATTCTCTACCCGCCTCACCTTCATGCCCAATCGCATCGACTCCACCTTCGCCAAACTCCGCGCATCCGCGCAAAAAGCCTTCGTCGCCTACGTCGCCGCCGGTGACCCGGACTTCGAATCCTCGCTGGAAACCATCAAAGCCCTCGCCGACGCCGGAGCCGACATCATCGAGCTCGGCCTTCCATTCTCCGATCCGTTAGCCGATGGCATCGTCAACCAGATGGCCGCCGACCGAGCGCTCAAGGCGGGCATGAACACGACCCGTTCCATCGAACTGATCCGCCGCTTCCGTGAAACCCACGAGACGCCCATCGTGCTCTTCACCTATCTGAATCCGATATTCACCTACGGCTTTGAAAAATTCCACCACGACGCCGCCGCCGCCGGTGCGGATGGCATTCTGCTGCTAGACCTGCCACCGGACGAAGCAGCCCTCAACAAAGATCTCTCCATCGGTGCCGGGCTGAAGCACATCTGCCTGATCGCGCCCACCACTCCGCCGGAACGGGTGAAGACGCTCGCGCAGAGTTCGGAAGGATTTATCTATCTGTTATCACGCACCGGCGTCACCGGTTCACACGGCGCGCCGTCGGCGAACATCGCCGCCCAGGTCGCCGCCGTCCGCGCCCACACCGACACCCCGATCTGCGTCGGCTTCGGCATCACCACCCCTGCCCAAGCTGCGGAGGTTGCAAAATCCGCGGATGGCGTGATCGTTGGCTCGGCCATCGTCAAGCAGGTCGAACTTCACCCGGACAACGCCGCCCATGCCGTCCGCGATTTCACTGCCCCGCTCATCGCCGCGACCAAAGCTTAATTTCCAATCCCAATTCCAAACCAAAATGCTTCTCAGATTCTTCAAAATGAACGGTGCCGGCAACGATTTCATCCTCGTTGACAATCGCGACCTCTCGCTCACCAAGGAACTCGACACCGACACCATCGCCGCCCTCTGCGACCGCCACCGCGGCATCGGAGCGGACGGACTGCTCGCCGTCGAGCCAGCCCAAAAGGGCGCGGATTTCCGGTTCCGCTATTACAATGCCGACGGCGGCGAAGCCGAAATGTGCGGCAATGGCGCCCGCTGCTTCGGCCGATTCACCGCCCATCTCGGGGAAATCGTCCTCAAAAAGGTCACCTTCGAAACTATCGCAGGCACTCTCGCCGCAGAGATGATCGGCGAGGACGTCCGCATCGCGATGTCCGAGCCGAAGGATCTCAAGCTGAACACCGACGCCAAGGTTCCCGGCCTCGATGCCACGCTGCATTTCGTCAACACCGGCGTTCCACACGTGGTCACCTTCCTGAAAGACGCCGAGGCTCTCGATAACTTCGACGTTTATAACAACGGCAGCGCGATCCGGAACCACACCGCATTCGCCCCGGCCGGCACGAACGCGAATTTCGCAACCGTCCTTGCTCCGGATCACATCTCCATCCGCACCTACGAGCGCGGCGTGGAAGACGAAACCCTCGCCTGTGGCACCGGAATGGTTGCCTCGGCCCTTGTCCACCATCTCCTAACGGGCGCCGCAAGCCCGATCAAGGTGGATGTCGAAGGCGGCGACACCTTGGAAATCGGTTTTGAAAAAACCGGCGACCAGACCTTCAAAAACGTCACCCTCACCGGCCCGGCGGATTTCGTTTTCGAAGGAGAAATCGACATCTGATTCACCAGTTCCGTGCCCACCCTGATCCTCATCGCAGGCCCGAACGGGGCGGGCAAGACGACGTTCGCCACGGAAATCCTGACTACGGATCTCAAAGGCACGCGGTTTATCAATGCAGATGAAATCGCGCGTGGCTTGTCGCCATTCGATCCCGCATCGGTGGCGTTCAAGGCGGGGCGGCTTCTGTTGCGGGAGACGGCGGAACTGATCGAATCGAGGACCTCGTTTGCCTTGGAATCGACACTTTCAGGCCATGGTCATGCGAATACCCTGAAAAAGGCGAAAGAGGCTGGGTTCCGGATCGTGATTCACTTTTTGTGGCTGCCCAGTCCCAAGGAATCCATCGCACGTGTCCGCAGCCGGGTGAAAAAAGGCGGGCATTTCGTTCCATCGGAGGACATCCGGAGACGCTATCCGCGATTGCTTCACAATTTGGTTCACCGCTATCTGCCTCTGGCCGATGATTGGTTTTTCTGGAATGCACAAGGCTTCCCACCTGTGGGCTTGGCAAACTCGTCATCCCATGCTATCTCCGACGTAGATCGATTCATTCACGACCGATGATCGCACCCGAATACAAGCCGCTCAGGCCGATGAAAATGTCGGAGCTCCCCGAGCACGGACAAGTCGCCCTGCGCGCCATGCGCCGAGCAACCCGCAAACTCCGGGCCGAGCACAAACGCCTCGGCCTCCCCCTCATCGTCTGGGAAAACGGCAAGGTCGTGGAGAAGCAGCCGTGACCGAAAATTGCCTCTCTGTTTACCTCAAGGTTTCACCTTCACATTGCTGAACTGCGAGGTGTTCAGCTTGGTGTCGCTGCCGCTGGCCACGACGAGGCCGATGTAACAGTTTTTCGCGAGTTTCACTTTCGTGGTTTCGACCAAGGTCCACTTGGTGCCATTGGTGCTCTTGTAGGCGCTGATTTCATCGCCTTCGCGGACCAACCGCAGCCAGGTGTTCGGCACGTTGCCGGTGTCGCTGTTAGCCACCTCGTTCTTGTCGCCCTTGGTCGTGCGCTGCACCAGACGATAGGAACCGCCGCCCGTCAGGCCGATGAAGACCTGCTTGGAGTTCGCTGCGAGCGTATCACGGATCATCACGCCCACCCGGGACGCGTTGCCGGTGTTCTCCAGGGCGCCAACCTTGGCGGTGATCTCGCCATCCTCACTGAGAGTCTGATAGGTAAAGCGCAGCTTGTCCGTCGTCGTCCCGAGCGAACCCGATCCCGCCTGCGTGAAAATCCCCGCCTTGAAGATGGTGGAACCCGCGAGCTTGCCGGTGCCGATTTCGTCCGAATCCCATGGCAGCGGCGGGGCGCTGCCAATGGTGATGGTGACCTTCGCCGGGGCGGAAATCACATTGCCGTCACTGACGGTGAAGGTGAAGCTATCCGTTCCTGTGACGTCGGCATTCGGCTTGTAGGTGAGCTTCGGCGCGGTGCCGGTTAGTTTTCCTTTCGCGGGTGGAGTAACGATGGCGTAGGTCAAGGCATTGCCGTCCGGATCCTTGCCGGTGATCACCACCGGCACTGCGGTATTCTTCATCGTGCTGGCGGTCCTGGCGTTGGCGACGGGCAGGTTGTTCACGCCGACGATGAAATCCGTCCATGGCGGAGAATCGAATCCCGTGGCGTTCTTGGTGTGGTTCACGGTGAAGCCGGTGGCGGTATCCGCGAAAACGTCGGTCCCCAAGGTGGGCGCATCGCCCAGGAAATCCACGCGGCTCAGAGTGGTACACGAAGCGAACGCTTCGTCACCGATGCTGATGACGCTGGCAGGGATGATCACACTCGCCAGACTGCTGCAGTCGTAGAATGCCTGGGAACCGATGCTGGTGACGCCCGAGGGGATCTTCACGCTGGTCAGCCCGTTGCATCCGAAGAACGCGTTCGCGCCGATGGCGGTGACTCCTGATGGAATCGTCACTCCCGTTAGACCGCTGCAAAAGGCAAAGGTGTAGCCGCCGATGCTGGTGACTCCGGTGGGAATTTTGATACTTTCCAGACTCTCACAGTTTTGAAACGCGCTGTCGCCGATGCTGCTGACATTCGCCGGAATGGTCACGCCAGTCAGCGCGCCACATCCCTTGAAAGCGAATTCCTCGATGCTGGTGACGGAGGACGGAATCGTGACGCCCGTCAGAGCGCCGCAGTCCTGGAACAGTCCGAGCGGAACGCTGCTCAATCCGGGTGGGATCACCATGCTCGTCAGCGCCGCGCAGCCTTGGAATGCCTGATCTCCAATGCTGGTGACCGCCGCGGGGATGGCCAGAGTGGCCACCTTGCCGCAATTTTGAAACGCCTGCACTCCCATACGGGTGACACTGGTGGGAAGCGCAATGCTTGTTAGCTCCGAGCAATCCTGGAAGGCATTGTCGCCGATCTCCACGACCGGCTGTCCGTCGAGGGTTTCCGGAATGGTGAGAGCGCCCACTGCGGTATCGGGATAGCCGGTGATGGTGACCGAGCCTGCGAGCGCGGTGTAGGTGAACTCGTGGAGATTTCCCACGTTGTAACCGGACCAGGTGGGTGTGGTGAATCCGGTTTGGTTGGAGTAATAGGAGTAATACACCTTGAAATCGTTAGGCGTGAAGGCGAACACGCCGGTTCCCATCGTGGGGGCGTTTCCGAGGAAATCCGCGCGCACCAGCTTGGTGCAATATTGGAACGCGGAGTTTCCGATGTGGGTGACGCCGGCGGGGATGGTGATGGCGGTCAGATTGGTGCAGGCGACGAAGGCCGCCCCTTCGATGGTGGCAAGGTTTTTGGAAATGACCACGCTGGCCAAAGCGGTGCAGGAGGAGAAAGCACTGTTGCCGAGGGATGTGACGCTGTCAGGAATCGTGATTTCGGAAAGTTTCACGCAGTTCTGGAACGCGGTTTCCCCGATGGTGGTGACGCCATCCGGGATGGTCAGGTTGTTCAACTGGTAACACTGATAGAAACAACTGCTGCCGATGGTGACAAGTCCATCGGGAAGCGTCACGCTCGCCAGAGTGGAGCATGCCGAGAAAGTTTCGCTCTGCAGCGCGGTGATCCCGGAAGGGATGATGATGCCGGTGAGCGCGCTGCATCCGCTGAAGGCCAGGCGGGAGATGCCGGTGATACTGTTAGGCAGCGTTACGCTGGTCAGGCCGGTGCAGGAGGCGAAGGCCGCCTCCCCGACGCTGTTGACTGTGTTGGGAAACGTCAGGCTGGTCAGGCCGGTGCATCCGTAAAACATGGTGTCCGCGATCCGGCTCAGGCCGTTTGAGAAGGTGACGTTTTTCAGTCCCGTGCAACCCGAGAAGATCGCGGAGCCGAAGCCCGATACGGAACCGGGAATCGTGACCGCCGTCAGGCTGGTGCAATCCTTGAACGCTTCCTGACCCACACCG
This sequence comes from Verrucomicrobiota bacterium, assembly GCA_040386755.1. Classification (GTDB taxonomy): domain Bacteria; phylum Verrucomicrobiota; class Verrucomicrobiia; order Verrucomicrobiales; family Akkermansiaceae; genus Luteolibacter. The sequence continues at coordinate 18,117 of JAZKEY010000023.1, forward strand.
GTTAGATTGCCGGGCAGTGTGACGGACGTCAGGCCGGTGCATCCGTAAAATGCCCTGCCTTCGAGCTGGGTGACGGAAGAGGGAAGCGTGACACTCGTGAGGCTGGCGCAGAACAGGAACGCGCTGTCGCCGATGGTGGTGACTCCGGATGGGAGGGTGATGCTGGGCAGGCTGCTGCATCCGGAGAAGGCGGCATATTCGATGGCGGTGACGCTGGCCGGCAGGGTCACGCTCGTCAGTTTGTCGCACTTTTCGAACATCATCATCGTGATGCTGGTGAGGCCCGAGGGAAGCGTGACGCTGGTCAGCTTGTTGCAAATATAGAACAATCCCCAGCCGACGGATGTGACGCTGTTAGGAATGGTGACGTTGATCAACCCGGTCTCGCGGAACGCGCTGCTGCCGATGGCGGTGACGCTGCTGGGAATGGTGATGCTGGTCATGCCGGAGCATCCCGAGAACGCGCCGCTGTTGATGGTGGTGACGCTGTTGGGAATGGTCACGCTGGTGATGGCTGTTTTGCCAGTGAAGGCATTGTTGAAAATGCTCACCACCGGAAGCCCTCCAAGGGTGGAGGGGATCACCACGGCTCCGCCGGAGCCGGTGTAGCCTTCGACGGTCACGGCGCTGCCGTTGGAGGTGTATGAGTAGGTGAAATCACCGGACTGCAACGCGTTTGCCTGCGGCACCGTAGCTCCGAGGATCATCAGCGGAATGGCTCGCCGAAGCGCCCAACCAGGGATCAGCGTGACAAGAGTGGGGAGGATGGAGGGCATAGAGAGAATTATGAGTGACTATCAAACAACAAGCGGTGGAAGATCCCTCAGGAGCAGAAATGCCTAAGTTATCTTGAAAGCTAATTTTCAGAAACCATAAAAGCTGAAGTGTGTCAATCCGGGTCATCACCGGATGACCCTACGTGATCACGGAACCTGCCGCGGTTACCGCCCGAGTTTCAGATCGTCCAACGGGAACTCTAGCAGATTTATGCGGACCGCTCGCCGCAACGCTTGATTTCAAATCCCAAACCAATTTGCTCTTCGGATTTTTCTGAAAGGATGCTGCTGACAACGATTTCTTAATCGCGACCAGTTTCTCAAGAACGTCCCCTCATCGGTCTGGTGGATTTCGCTTTCGAGGGCAAAATCGAGATCCGATCTGCGGACCGTCGCGGCTGCTGAGCGGTAAATCTTGCTCCGGCGGGTGGGGCCGGAATACATCCCCGGCATGAAAGTCGCCGAGACCGGAAGCGCCCTGCGGGAAATTTTAAAATCCTTGTCCGGTCCGCGGGTGCTGGTGCCGACGATGGGGGCGTTTCACCCGGGCCACATTTCGCTGATGCACCGGGCGCGGGAAATCGCCGGGCCGGACGGAACAGTCGTGGTTTCCATTTTCGTGAACCCGATCCAGTTCGACCGCGCGGCGGATCTCGCGGCCTACCCGCGACCAATGGAAAGCGATCTGGCGGAGTGCGGGGCGGCGGGGGTGGATGTTGTGTTCACGCCGGATGCGGGCTCGATGTATTTTCCGGATCGCTCGGTGACGGTGACGGAGACACTCCTGTCGCGTGACCTCTGCGGGGCGACGCGGCCGGGGCATTTCGACGGGGTGTGCACGGTAGTGTTGAAATTGTTCCTGCTAACGGGCTGCGAGGTGGCGGTCTTCGGCGAGAAGGATTTCCAACAGCTCGCGATCATCCGGCGGATGGTCCGGGACCTGGATGTGCCGGTGGAGATTGTTTCCTGTCCGACCGTCCGTGAAGCGGACGGACTCGCGATGTCGTCGCGCAACACGCGCCTGACTCCGGAGCAGCGGGAGGATGCGCCGCGGATCCGCAAGGCATTGTCGGAAGCCACTTCGGCAGGGAACGTCGAGGAAATCCTCGCCTCGGCGCGGAAGATGATCGAAGCCTCTCCCCTCACCCGGATTGACTATGTGTCGCTGGTCGATGCGGAGACGCTGCAGCCGGTGACCACCTTGGAACGCCCTGCCGTCCTGGCGACGGCCGTTTTTTACGGCGAAGTCCGGTTAATTGATCATGTGGCGGTCCCGCCGCGCCCCTGAACCCCGGCCCACTCAGACACGGGCGAAATTGACGATATTTCCGCAGATTTTCCGGGATCCGGCTTGTTGGCTGGCGGGTGTGCACGGTTCCTGCTTAACTGCGGCCAGATGCATCGGGAAAACGAGCGACTCGCTGAAGATAAGGCGGGTGAGAAAAAATGGCGACGCTGGGGGCCTTTCCTCAGCGAGCGCCAATGGGGCACCGTCCGGGAGGATTATTCGGAACATGGAAACAGTTGGGCGAGCTTCCCCCACGACCACTCCCGCCGCCGCGCCTACCGCTGGGGTGAGGATGGATTGCAGGGCTGGACCGACCGCCAATGCCGGATGTGTTTCTCCCCGGCGCTGTGGAACGGGCAGGACACGATTCTCAAAGAGCGCCTGTTCGGCCTCGGCGGCAACGAGGGAAATCACGGCGAGGACGTGAAGGAATGTTACTACTACCTCGATTCCACGCCGACCCATTCCTACACCAAGGCACTCTACAAATATCCGCAGGCCATGTATCCCTACACGGCCATCCGCGAGAAAAACCAGGAACTCGGCCGCACTGGCCCGGAGTTGGAACTCGCCGACATGGGTCTTTTCGATGACGGGAAATATTTCGACGTGATGCAGGAAGTCGCCAAGCGCACGCCCGAGGACATTTTCTGGCGGATCACTGTGACCAACCACGGCAAGAAAGCCTCGCCGATCCATATCCTGCCGACGCTTTGGTTCCGCAATGTCTGGAGCTGGGGTGAAAACCGCGAATCGCCGACGAAAAAACCCGGCATCGTTTCCGATGGCTCCGGTGTGATCGCTTCACACGAATCGCTGGGCGACTATCGGTTCATGGTGGATTCACCTAACACCAAGAAGGCCATCCCGTGGCTGTTCACCGAAAACGACACCAACGAGCAGACCGTCTTCGGCACCGCGAACCCCCAACCCTACGTCAAGGACGCCTTCCACCGCTATCTGATCCAGGGCGACAAGACCGCCGTCTCCCCCACCCCATCCGGCACGAAGGCGGCGCCGCATTTGCAATTCATGGTTCCGCCGGGGAAATCGATCACCGTCCGCTGCCGGCTGTATTTGCTAACCGAATCCAACGGGTTCGACGGCTTTCAGGGCTTCAACGAGGTCTTCAAGGAACGCATCGCCGAGACCGACACGTTTTACGACGAGGTCATCCCGAAGGCAATTTCCCACGACGAGCGGTTGATCTGCCGCCAAGGCTACGCCGGCCTGTTATGGACCAAACAATTCTTTTATTACGTCGTAGAGGACTGGCTGAGGGGCGACAACGGCGATCCAGTTTCCGAAGCGAGGATGCGCGGCCGCAACGCCGATTGGCGGAATTTCTTCGCCCGAGACATTCTATCGATGCCGGATAAATGGGAGTATCCCTGGTTCGCCGCGTGGGACACCGCATTCCACATGATCCCGTTCTCGACGATCGATCCGGAGTTCACGAAGAAGCAGCTCCTGCTGTTGCTGCGCGAGTGGTACATGCACCCTAACGGCCAGCTTCCGGCCTACGAGTGGAATTTCTCGGACGTGAACCCGCCAGTCCATGCCTGGGCCGTCTGGCGGGTCTATAAAATCGCCGACAAGAAGGGCGAGCGCGATCTGTTATTCCTCGAACGTGCCTTCCAGAAACTGCTGCTCAATTTCACTTGGTGGGTCAACCGCAAGGACGTCGAAGGGCGCCATGTCTTCGGTGGAGGGTTCCTCGGGCTGGATAACATCGGGGTGTTCGACCGCTCGCACGCGCTGCCCGGCGGCGGCCATCTCAATCAGGCGGACGGCACGGCGTGGATGGCCTCGTTCTGTCTAACGATGTTGTCGATGGCGCTGGAACTGGCATTGGAGAAGCCGGCGTATGAGGACATCGCGTCGAAATTCTTCGAGCACTTCGTCAACATCTGCGACGCCATCAACTCGCTCGGCGGCACCGGACTGTGGGACAACGCGGATGGATTCTATTACGATCAGCTCATCATCGATCACCAGGACCCGATCCCGCTACGCATCCGCTCGCTGGTTGGACTGCTGCCGATGTGCGCGGTGACCGTGCTCAAGCAAAAGACCATCGACGCGCTGCCCGCTTTCCGGAAACGGATGGACTGGTTCCTCGTCAATCGCCCGGACTTGCTAAAATACATCACCACACGCCGCGTGAAGGGTGACAAGAACCCCGGACGCTGCCTGTTAGCCATTCCCTCCGAAGCGCGCCTCCGCAAGAGTCTGGCCTACATGTTGGACCCGAAGGAATTCCTATCGAATTTCGGCATCCGCTCGCTGAGCAAGGCGCATGGCGAGAAACCGTTTGTCTTCGATCACGACGGCCAACGCCACGAGGTTCCCTACACGCCGGGTGAAGCGACAACCGACATGTTCGGCGGAAATTCCAATTGGCGCGGACCGATCTGGTTTCCCATCAATTTCCTGATCATCGAGGCGCTGGAACGCTACGATTATTTCTACGGCGACACGTTCAAAATCGAGTATCCCACCGGCTCGGGGAAACTGCTCACGCTCCGCGAAGTGGCGATCGATCTGTGCGACCGGCTGATCTCGCTGTTGCTTCCCGACAAGGACGGCTACCGCCCCTGCTTTGGCGATGCGAAACGCTACAGCGACGTTTCCCATTGGAAAGACCTCCTGCTGTTCCACGAATATTTCCACGGCGAAACCGGCGAAGGCCTCGGTGCGTCCCACCAGACGGGATGGACCTCGCTCATCGTCCGGCTCGTCCGCGAACGCCGGGAAAAGCTCCATCACTCGCTGATCGCCGGTGCCGGTTCGGCCGTCGATCCCTACGTGAGTGATCTATCAAACGCCACTCCGTAAGCATGCGGCCGATACTGTTCGACAAACCCTCCTCCGCCCCCTGTACCGCAAATGAGCCTTGCCACCGGATGGCCGGGTCGCTATGGGCACACCCGCTGAGAAATTCTTCCCCCGACTGAATTCATCCTCCATGCCTACCTCCCCGGATATCATTTGTTTTTGTGGCCAAGATTGGTGGTACCACAACCGCGCCCACAGCGATTTCCAGCTCATGACCCGCGCCGCCGGTCATCGGAAAGTCCTCCTCGTCAACAGCATTGGCATGCGGATGCCGATGCCTGGCAAGAGCCCGATGCCATTCCGCCGGATCTGGCGCAAGCTCAAGAGCATGCTCCGCACCGCGAGCCAGCCGCTTCCGGAGCGCCCGGATTACACGGTGATGACGCCGATCCTGTTTCCCTTCTACAGCAGCGAAAAGGCGCGGGCGTTCAACTCATGGTTCATTCGCTTCCAGGTCGCCCGCCAGGCCCGCAAGTTGGGAATCAAAAACCCGCACATCATCGTCACCGTCCCCACCGCGTGGGAAGTGGCCAAGGAAATGCCTCACAGCTCGCTCGTTTACAACCGCAGCGACAAACACTCGGAATTCGGCGAAGCCGACAACAATCTGATTGTTGGCCTGGAGAAGTCACTGATGACGAAATCCGATGCCGTCCTCTACTGCAGCCGCTCGCTTCTCGGCGCAGAAAAACACCTCACCGGGGACAAGGCCATTTTCCTCGACCACGGGGTGGATACCAAGCATTTCGCGCCGCGTCCGCACACCGGACTCCTAACCGATCTCGGAGCCAAGCGGCCGATCGTCGGCTTCTTCGGCGGACTCGATGATTATGTAGTGGATTTCGACCTGTTGGAAAAAGTTGCGGTAGAACGGCCGCAATACACGCTGGTCCTCATCGGCGATGCCACCCTGCCGATGGATCGGCTGACCCGCTGCCCGAACGTGAGGCATCTCGGTTTCAAGCCCTATACGGAGATCCCATCGCTTGGCGCGGACTTCGACGTCTCGATCATGCCATGGCTCGACAACGATTGGATCAAGAGCTGCAACCCGATCAAGATGAAGGAATACCTTTCCCTCGGTCAGGAAGTCGTGACCACCTATTTCCCCGAATCCGATTATTACACCGACTACCTTCACATCGCGCGAACCTACGACGAGTTCCTCGAAAAAATTGACGACGTTCTCTCCGGAAAAACCGCCCCGGGCGACCGCCAGGCGCTGCTTGGCAAAGCCACTTGGGACGACCGGGCCAACGAGCTGCTGGCGATTCTCGACGGGATCGCGGCCAACAAAAACGGAAAGGAAAATCTATGTGCGGCATCGTAGGACTTCGCTATTTCAAGGGCCGCCGTGCCGAGGAGGGATTGCTGCGGCAGATGGCCGCACAGCTCCACCATCGCGGACCTGACGGCGACGGATTCAAGGTTTTCGGTGATGTCGGCTTCGGCCACACGCGGCTTTCCATCATCGACCTCGCCGGATCGCCGCAGCCGATGACTTCGGCAAGCGGACCGTTCCACATCACCTTCAATGGCGAGATTTTCAACTATCAGTCATTGCGTGCCGAGCTGGAGCGCGACGGAGTGCCACTGCGCACCCATGGCGACACGGAAGTCCTGTTGGAAATCATGCGCCGCGAAGGCATCAAGGGTCTCGACAAGCTCAACGGACAATTCGCTTTCGCCTATTACGACGAAACGAAGGAGACGCTGATCGTCGCCCGCGACCGGCTCGGCATTCTTCCGCTTTACTATCACATCGGTCCGGACTTCTTCGCTTTTGCCAGCGAGATCAAGGCACTCCTGCCCGCCGTCGGCGAGGCGGTGCTCGATGACGCCGCAGTTGAGGAATACCTAACATATCGTTCCGTTCCGCCGCCACGGACCTTGTTCAAAGGCATCCGCAAGCTCGCTCCCGGCACCGTGCTGCACATCGGCAAGGACGGCAGCCTGCGCGAGGAAGTTTACTGGTCGTTGCCCGCCCGTCAGCATGGAGAGATGCTGACAGGATCTGCAGCCATCGACGCGGTGGACCGAAAATTGCAGGAAGCCGTGGCACTGCGTCTCGTCGCTGACGTGCCGGTCGGAGCCTATCTGAGCGGCGGCCTCGACAGCAGCCTGACGGTGGCGTTGATGAAGAAACTCCGCGAAGGTGGCGAGGTGCAGACTTTCGCCGCTGGATTTTCCGACCCGCGCTTCGACGAACTTCCCTTCGCCCGCCAAGTTAGCGAAGCGGTGGGGACGGTCCACCACGAGGTGATGGTCACCTCTCAGGATTTCCTGGATCACTGGGAGAACCTCAGTTGGCACCGCGACGCGCCGATGAGCGAGCCGGCGGACATCGCGATCAATAAGATCGCGAAACAGGCGCGAGCACAGGTAAAGGTTCTTCTATCAGGCGAAGGCAGCGATGAGATTTTCGGCGGCTATCCGAAATACGCGTTCGAGCCGAAACTCGCCCCGCTTGCGGCGGTTCCGAACTTCCTACGTGTCCCGATGTTCCGGATGGGCGAGCGGTTGTTGCCCGAATCGAAAAACCGGATGCGCCAGGCCGGCCGTGCTCTGGCAGCACGCTCAACGGCGGAACGGATGCAGACGTGGTTCGGCCCGTTCACCTGGTATGAGCGCAAGTCGCTCCGGGCGGGCTATGGAAATGGCAACGAACCCGGCCAATGGGATCGCGCCGAGGGCGACCACCTGCGCCGGATGCTTTACGTGGATTGCCACACTTGGCTTGCTGACAATCTGTTGGAACGCGGCGACCGCATGTCGATGGCCGCCAGCATCGAAAACCGCCCGCCGTTCCTCGATCACGAGCTGGTGGAACTCGCCTTCCGCATCGACTCGTCGATGAAGATCAAAGGCACCAGCGGCAAATGGCTGGTCAAGGAAATCGCCCGCAAGCATCTTCCTGAGAACATCGTGGACCGCAAGAAGGTTGGCTTCAAAGTGCCGCTCGACGAGTGGTTCCGTGGTGGACTGAAGGACTACGTGCACGACCTCCTGCTAGGTCCGGATTCGTTCGTTAGCAGCTATTTCGACCGCCGGGTGATCGAAAGCCTGCTCGTCAACCACACCCGCGGCCGGCGGAATGAGGAGCTCAGGCTCTGGACCCTGATGGGGCTGGAAGTCTGGCACCGGGCGTTTTTCAAGGCGGCGAAGATTTCCTGAAATTGGAGCGCGGAATTTATTCCGCGAGATCTCGGATGAATGAATGCGCGCGAAATGAATTTCACGCTCCAGTTCATCAGGGAACAAACAGCAGGCAGATCGGGCTCGGTGACGAAACCGTGTTGACGGGCGCACCTAGCAGACCGGTAGCCGGATCGAGCGGCAGCACGCTGATGGTGTTGGAATCCTGATGACCGCATAACAGCCATTTCCCGCTCGGGTCGATCTTGAAATGGCGCGGTGTCTTGCCGCCACAGGGGGCGTGCTGGAGGAATTTTAATTCACCCGTCTTCCCATCGCGCTGATAGACGACGATCGAGTTGTGGCCGCGGTTCGAGCCATAGACGAATTTTCCGTTGGGATGGACTTCGATTTCGGCCGTGGTGCTGCCGCCCGTGAAATCGGCGGGCAAGGTCGGCACGGTTCCCAGCACCTTGAATTTCCCACCATCGTAGGAGGTGGACAGCACGCTGTTGTCGAGCTCGTTGATCACGTAGGCGTTCTTCCCGTCGGGCGAGAAAGTCAGGTGGCGTGGACCCGCTCCCGGAGCGGTGGTCAGCGGGGCGACCGGCTCGCCGAGCTTCGAAGTCGCGGCGTCGAATGGATGGACGAACACTTTGTCGAGACCAAGATCCGGCACGAGGAGGTGTTTGTTCGCCGCGTCGAAATAGACGCCATGGGCATGCGGACCTTGCTGCCGATTCTTGTTAGGACCGGAGCCCTTGGTGGAGATCACCGTGGCGAGTTCACCGGGAATGCCGTCCGCGCCGAGATTGACGGTGGAGAAGCTGCCATCACCGTAGTTCGCGATGGCGACGGTGCCGCCTGTCTTGTCCACCGCGACGTGACAAGCGCCCTTGCCGCCGACGGATGCCTCGCCGAGAAATTTCAATCCATGATCCGAGCCGATGGTGAACGCGGCGACCGAGTTCGTGCCGTCGGCAAAATCCTTGTTAGGCTGGCCGCAGGCGTAGAGGATCGGCTTGGCCGGATGGAGTGCGAGAAACCCCGGGTTCTTATACTCAGCCGCCAGAGCAGGCTCGGTGAGCTTGCCGGTGGCGGAATCGAAGTCGGCCAGATAGATCCCTTTGCTGCCGGAGTTCCCACCGGTGTTGGTTCCGATATAAACGGGCACGGCATACAGCGGGACTGAAAGCAGGAAGAAGGGCGTGATGAGTTTTGGAAACATGCCGAGAAAACGTGGGTTGGGTTTCATTTCGTTCATTGAAATAGCGAAGGCGGATCTCCCGACTGAGACAGCCGGGACATATTTTCAAACATCGAAGCCGAAGTGCCGCTTGGCATTGCCGAAACAGACGTCGCTGACGAGTTTCGAAAGCGCTTCGAAATCATCCGGCAGTTCACCCCGGTCAGCCTCGCTGCCGATCATGTTGCAGAGGATGCGGCGGAAGTATTCGTGGCGTGGGAACGAGAGGAATGATCGAGAATCCGTGAGCATGCCGACGAAACGCGAGAGCAGGCCGGTGGCGGATAGCGCATCGAGCTGGAGTTCCATGCCGTTTTTCTGATCGAGGAACCACCAGCCGGAGCCGACCTGGATCTTGCCGGCGAAGGTGCCATCCTGGAACGCGCCCGTTAGACAGGCAAACAGGTAGTTGTCGCGGGGATTGAGATTGTAGAGCACCATTTTCGGCATGGATCCGCTGCTGGCGAGCGCGTCGAGATACATCACCAGCGATTCGCCCTGGCGGGTGTCGCCGATGGTGTCGTAGCCGGTATCCGGACCGAGCTTGCCGGCCATCTGCGAATTGACATTGCGGAACGCGCCGAGGTGAAGCTGTTTGGTCCAGCCTTTCGCGGCGTCGAGCTGGCCGAAGAACACCATCAGATAGAACGAGAATTTCTCCTTCTCCTCCGGAGTCGCAGGCTTGCCCGCGCGGGCGCGGTTGAAGATCATCGCCGCTTCCTCGTCGGAGCAATGCAGTCCCGGGAGTCGGTCGAGACCGTGATCTGAGAGGCGGCCTCCCGCGATGTGGAAATCGTCATGGCGTTTCTGCAAGGCCGCCAGCAGATCGGATAGATGGACGATGGTGGTGTCCGACGCGCCTTCGAGCTTGTCCAACCATGGCTTGAGCAGATCGGGACGATCTACTAACAGCGCCTTGTCCGGCCGGAAGGTCGGGACGACCCAGGTTTTGAGATCGGAGGCGGCGATGGACTCGTGGTCGTCAAGCGGGTCGGCCGGATCATCGGTGGTGCCGACGACACGGACGTCGAATTTTTTCAACAGTCCATGGGTCGAGAAATCAGCTTCCGCAATTTTGGCATTCGTGCGGTCCCAGATTTCATCCGCAGTGTCGGGCGTGAGCAGGAGGTCGATACCGAAGTAGCGCTGGAGCTCGATGTGCGTCCAGTGATGGATCGGATTCCGCAGGGTGTAGGGCACGGTTTCCGCCCATGCCTGGAATTTCTCGCGCGGGGTCGAGTCGCCGGTGATGAGCTCCTCGTCGATGCCGTTGGCCCGCATCAGCCGCCATTTGTAGTGGTCGCCGCCGAGCCAGATGTCGGAGATATTTTCCCAGCGGTGGTTCGTGGCGATTTGCTGTGGCGACAGGTGGCAGTGGTAATCGATGATCGGCTGGTCCTTCGCCACTTCATGGAAAAGCCGGCGTGCGGTGGGAGAATGCAGGAGGAAGTTTTCGTCGAGGTAGGCCATTGCGGAACCATCACACCGCGAGATCCGCCGACGGCCAAGAGATAAAATGGAGTAATCCGGAAATGTCCGGCTCAACCGGCTGCACGAACCTTGCTCTGAAAGCCCGCTTCCGTGAGGAACGCGTCACCCTCTTCCATCAGGCGCAGGATCCTCGCGAGAAGTTCCGCCGCATCGCGCGAAGCGGAAATCGTGTGATCGGCGCAAAGTTTCAAATGGGCGTCGAATACCTGCGCTGCCGTTCCGGAAATCCGTTGCCCGATCAGGCGCGGATTCGTCAGCGGGAGCGGCTTGTGGTCGATGGTGGAAATCACCCGGTCTTCCTCGACCCAGGTGAAGAAACAGGTCTCGGAGTTGCCCGCGCCGTTATTCCGCGTCAACCAGACGTGGGAGGCGGAGGCGCAGTGCTCCAATCCGGCAGATGCGAGGAAAACCGTCTCCACCATCATGTCGCCGCCGGGATTCGGCAAACGTCTCGCCGAGAGCAAGGTCCAATCCGGATGGGCCGTAAACCAGTCGTTGATGAAACTTCCTAACGCGTCACAAAGGTTCCCGGCAGGGATTTCCTCCGCCTCACTGAAATGGAAACTGTCTCGCTCCAACAGCCGCGAACCCAGCAGTTTCATGATGACGATGTTCAGCACCAGAAACGGCCGTTTCCAGTTCTTTCCTATCAGGAGGGAGAGCGGATAGCGGTGGTAATAGGAAGTTTTAACGAGTCTCCTGCGGGTTGCCCGGACGGCCATCTCCTTGTCGCTGATTTCCTTCTCCATCTCCCTCAGCTTGGCGAGAGCCTCGGGATGGACCCGCTCGATCCGCAGCCAGCCTGGCGAGCCGGACGCGATCCTGGTTTTCCCCTGATCCAGCGCCATCCAGATCGTCAGCCCGACCAGCAAGGGAATCCCCACCCCGAAGAGCCGAACTATCCAGGTGATCAGATCCTGAGTGTGCCCGATCATCAGCAGCGGAGTCCCTAACAAAGTGACGGCGATCAGCAGCATCGCGACGATCCGGAAAAGCCGTCTCCGCGCGAGCCGCTTGGCGCGGTCTTCCTCAACGAAGGTCCAGACCACCACTTGATGGGGAGCGATGGCACCACCGCGGAGCGCCCTCAATCTCCCGTAAATGATCTGAGCGGTCCAAGCCACCGCAAGAAACACATAGAACGGTGCATCGAAGAACCATTTGATTCCGATAAATCCCGCGACTCCGGCAGCCCCACTTATCAAGACCACGGTGAGATTGAGCCCGCCCTCTTTCTTGACGGATTTCATCGGACCTTCGCTCGCCCCGGTCTCCAAGTCCACCTGTGGCAAAGTCGTGCCGTGTTTGGCAAGCACGCCCGTGCCATCCACGTGCCAGCCCAAGCTGGCGGGTGCCTCCGTTTCCACGACGCCCGGCGGCGCGTAGGGATTTCCGACGGATGATGAGGAGGAGCTTGTCAAAATGCCAGTTTCCACACCACACCAAGAACGGCGCAGGCGGACAAGACTGGAATCACCCCGAGTTTGAAACGCTCCATGGCGAACCAGACGGCAATGGCGACAACAGCCGCGAAATAATCGAAACCTCCCACTACCGGCCACAGCGCATGTTCGGAAAATAAAATGGCGAGATTGAGTATCACCCCGACGACTGCCGCGGTAATGGCTGTTAGTGCGGATGCGATGCGGGGCCGTTCGCGCAAACCCTCGACATGGGGAGCCCCGAGGAACACGAATAGAAAGCACGGCAGGAATGTCACCCATGTCGTGACCAGCGCGCCCAGCGTCGCTGCGGCAAGCGGTGGCAGATCGCCCGGATGCTGCCACGCAGCGACAAATCCGACGAACTGCAACACCATGATCAGTGGCCCCGGAGTCGTTTCCGCCAGCCCAAGTCCGGTCATCATCTGTCCCTGTGTCAGCCAGCCGAATCGCTCCACTGTCATTTGCCCGACATAAGGCAGCACCGCGTAAGCTCCGCCGATGGTGACAAGCGCCGCCTTACTGAAAAACAATCCTTCCTGGAAATGAATCCCTTTCCATCCGAGGCACAGTCCGACTGTTATCACCGGAACCCACCAAAGTGTTAGGCAGATGACCGAGATCAAAACGGTCCGTCCGACGCTCGCTCGTGGCCCTGGTGGAAGTTCCACGCATGGAAGCTCCCCGACATGGGATTTCCCGTGGCCTTTCCCTACGGGAAACTGTTTCGGATAGAATCCGGCCCCGATGAAACCAATCAAGGCCGCCGCGAGGATGATGATGACGAAGGATATCTTGAATTGGAAGATCGCGATGAAGGACAGTCCGGCAAGCACCCACAGGCTCGGCGATTTCAACGCCTTCGAACCGATCCGTTTCACCGCGGAAAACACGATGGCGATCACCGCCGGGATCAGTCCGTAGAAAATCCCCTTAATCCAGACGATGTCGCCGCCCGCCATGTAGAGCCAGCTCAGGGCTAACAGGATGAACACCGATGGCAGCACGAAGAGAACGCCAGCCGCGATTCCGCCGCGCGCGCCGTGCACGCGCCAGCCGAGATAGGTCGCAAGTTGCTGGGCTTCCGGTCCGGGAAGCAGCATGCAGAAATTCAGCGCGTGCAGGAAATGGTCTTCGGAGAGCCAGCGCCGCCGCTCGACGATCTCCTTATGCATGATCGCGATTTGTCCTGCCGGTCCGCCGAAGCTGATCCAGCCGAGTTTGGACCAGAATTTGAGTGCTTCGCCAAAGCTCGGAACCGGCGGCGCAGCGGTTGATGGATCGTTCATGATTTGATTTTCAGAAAAGCGTGCAAGGCATCGAAGCAAGGGAAGCCGCGGTTCAAAATTTCCTCATCGGTGAACCCTAACTTCGCCCAGCCCTTGAAAACGCGGTCCAGGCCGATGGCTTCGATGGTTTGGAACTTGCCGTCTTCCAGATCCGCCTCGTGGATCATTTCTCCCAGCTTTTTCAACGCCTTGTCCTTCAGGTCGAAACGTTTCAACAGGGTCTCGAACGTGCAGTCGTCACCGTGATGCGTGAACTCCACGCCGGTCATATCATAGGGAATCGCGTTGGGAATCGCCGCCGGATCCTTCGCGAAAACAAAGCCCGCCTTCGGATCGATGAAATTCCGGATCAGCCATGCGGAACCCACCCGGTCGATGGCGGGCTGCGGTCGCGTCAGCCAGGTTTTTCCCAGGTAGCGCTTGGCTGATAGAACCGGCTGCGCCTTGCCTCGCCGCTTCTTATCGGGAAGCGCCGTGGCTCTTTCGATCAACATCGCCACATCATGGGCACGCGGACAATCGAAGAAATCCAAGTTCCGCAGTTCCTCGAACTGACGACGCAGTTTTTCGAGTTCCGGCAGCACCGAGTCATCCGCCTTCTTTCGCTGGCGGGCGATCAGATCGTTGAGCGGCGGGATCAGTTCCGCATATCCGGCGGCCCGAGATTCGTTGAACTGCCGCACCATTTCCGCATGACTGATTCCCTCCAACTCGGAAACAAACGCCACCGTCGCCTCGCCTCCGGCGTCCTGCACCTGTTGCGCCAGCCATTGGAAGCGCTCGAAAAGTTCGGGCCGGTTCGGCAGCAGGTAAGCGGATGCTTTGAAGGGCAGCGCGCCGGATTTCTTCATTTTCCGCCAGATCCCCACGCGGGCGCTGCCACCCTGCTTGGGGAGACTGTAGAGCAACAAGAGCCAGGGGCATTCGGACATGAGAAACAGGTGTTACATGATTGTTTTACCCGTATCAAGAGTTTCGTCGCCTCGGCTGGGAGTGCTGAATTCATTCCGCACGGCCAATGTTGAGCGGAAGAACCGCGCGAAGCTCCGCTCTTCCGCTTCGCATTGGTCAGGTGGCCCGGAGTGCCACCCTCCTTAGCTGATCTCCTCCAGCCACGCCTCGTCGGGCATGGCGTAGGGGCGGAAGGTTTCGAGGGTGCCGTAGTGCTCGTTGTGGAACAGCGCGCGGTGGAGGCCGAGCATGGTCGCGGCGGGCGAGTCGATGAGGTTCGAGGAATCGTTCGCGCTCATCTGGAACAGCACGCGCATTTCGAACTCCGCCAGCAGCTTGCGCGGGATCCAGCGGCTGACATTGTTCCAAGTGTCCGTGGCGGCGAGCACATGCATGCCGACCGGACCGCCTTCGCCTAGCAGATTGGCGAAGGCTTGTGACGGCGTGGCTCCGGCAGAGGCGTCGTCATCCATTGAGAAGCGGAATTCATCGTCCGGACGCAGTGTTTTGAAACGCTGGAGATCATGCACGATGAGGAATACCTCCGGCGCATCACGCCCGGACGACGGACCGCGTTTTTCCAACTCCGTGGCGAGTTCTCCCATCAGTGCGGGCACCTCGGCAGGACCGCCGATGCGGATCTTGCAGGAAAGCTTCGCGGCCAGTTTTTGGAAATAGCCGTTAGCCCCGTTGTCGTAGGCGTGAGGATCGAGAATCACGAACTCGACTTGATCCGCCGGATACTGGGCGGCCAGCGAGACGATGCTGATCGCCAGCAACGACAACGATCGCTCGGCGGACTGGCCGACGACTAACAAGTGACTGCCGCTCTG
Source organism: Verrucomicrobiota bacterium (assembly GCA_040386755.1). GTDB lineage: Bacteria > Verrucomicrobiota > Verrucomicrobiia > Verrucomicrobiales > Akkermansiaceae > Luteolibacter. The sequence continues at coordinate 33,406 of JAZKEY010000023.1, forward strand.
GCGCTGGAACACGGCCTCGGTCGGCCCCTTGATGGAATTCGGAGCGCCGAGCCAGGCCCGGGCGGTCACCGGACGGGCGGTCGGGCTGGAAGAGAAGAGCTGTTGCAACTGCATGTTGTCTCGGACGTCGGCAGGAGCGTTTCCTTCGAAAATAATCGGCGCGGGCGGCAGCTTGCCTCCCCGTTTGGCAAGTGCGTTGACTTCATCGAGTACGGCATCGCGCTCCTGCTCGGGCAGCCAGACGATCTGGAACGGACTGTTCGCGGCGAACGCGCCGGCCTGGTCGTTGTAAATCCCCTCGCCCGGCCTTGTGAGAAGGCGCGGCGCGGGATTATCATCTTCCATGATGAGGCTGGCATCGGCCTCGTTGCACTGGAGGGCGATGCGGATGACCATTTGTCCCAGCGTGGCGCGGGCCAGGGTGTAAGCACCACCGAGGGTCTGCGATCCGAGAATAACATGGATACCGAAGGCCCGGCCTTGCCTAACAATCCGATCCAACAACAGCGAGGCTTCCTGCGCCACGGAGTCATCCTCGGTGAAAAATTCCTGGAACTCGTCGATGAGCAGCAAACTCCGTGGCAGCGGTTCGTGACCGGGCGTGCGTTTGTATCCGGCCAGATCCTGTGATCCGGCCTTGCGGAACAATTCACCACGACGCTTCAGCTCGACATCGATCCGCTGCAGCACGCTGAGCGCGAACTCGCGGTCGCTCTCGATGGCGATGACCCGCGCGTGCGGCAGGTGTTTCGCGGCGTAGCATTTGAACTCCACGCCCTTTTTGAAATCGACCAAATAGAATTCCACCTCATCGGGGCTGCACCACAGCGCGAGATTGGTGATGATCACGTGGAACAACGTCGATTTACCGGATCCCGTCTTGCCCGCGACCAAAGCGTGCTGGCGGGTGCCCTTTCCGATCGCGAGCATCTGGAGTTTCTTCGCGCCGGTGCGGCCGATGGGCACGCGGAGCTCTTCGGTGGTTTCGAACGTCCAGCGTTGATCAACTGGCGGTGCGATGTGCGCGAAGGGCACCTGCACTCGGTTGGAATCGATGCTGGCCTTGCCGATGCGATGCACGAGTGTGATGGCATCCTCGTGGGTGGGAGGTGCGTCGAAAACCACGGTGTCCGCGCCGTGGGGAGCATCCGCTAGATGGAAAACGCCATTTTTCAAAGTGACGCGCAGACAGACGCGGCGGAGTTCGTCATCGAGCGCGGCATCCGGTGATGGCAGGCGCAGATCGCGTTGGATCAGCAGATGGACACCGCAACGCGCGCCGCTGGAAGCGATGGACCGAAGCCGCTTGGCCGAGGTTTCACTGAAGGCGGATGGAAATCCGGCGATGACGACAAAGCGGTATTTCTCGGCGATGGTGCCCGCCTGTTGATTATACTCGGTGATCGTCGCATACTCGTTGCGAAGATACATCTGGATGACTTTCTCGATGTGGTCGTTCAGCTCGGCGAGGCGCTCCTCGATCTGTGTGCTCTGGGTCCAGATGCGGTGATTGATCAGCGTTTCCTCGTAGTCGGCGAGGTGCATCAGCCCCGCGAAGTCCTTGCCGAGGCCCACGGGATCGATGAAAACAAATGAAGCGCGTCCCGGCGGATGAGCGGCTAACAAGCGCAGGGCGATGGCGTTGAGAGCCAGCGTCGCGGAATCCCCCGCACCGTCGCTTTCGATCAGGATCGAACCCTGGTCCGGAAAACCTAACGAAAACGGCACGGCGAATTTCCCGGCATCCGGCAAGGCGAGCCGCTTGTCGTGCGGCAGTCCGCCCGCGAGCAACGCAGGATGCACTTCGATGTGCCCGATGCGGATGGCCGGAGAGGCCTCCTCCGGCGGTGTCCAGGTTTCACAAACCTCGCGCGACCATGCGGGAAATATAGCCAGCGATTGGTCCTCCAGCGATGTCAGCGTTTTGAAAACCGGAAGGACACCCGCCTCCCACGGCCCGGTTAGATCACGGATTTTCCCATCCACATCGGAATCGATTGCCGAGTTCACCTGCGCCCGCGATCCCTCGACGAGGCGGTTTTGCTCCCCAGCGTCCGCTTGGGCTGCGGCGAGGGATCGTTCGTGATCCGCATCAATCCTCGCTAACAGGCAGGCGTGTTGCTTCTCCAGTTTCCCCGGTATCCGGGCGAATTGCGCGTCGAGTTTCTTCTGCCCCTGGCTAAGGCGGGCCTTCCATTCGCTGTCGGATTCGCGGAAGGTCTCGCTGAGGTTCTTGCCTTCGGCGTCGGATTCCGCCTTGATCTCCGCCGCCATTTCGGTGATGCGATCGGCGGATTGTTTCTCGGCGGCGATCTCCATCCGTTTCGCGGAATACAGCGCTTCGGCCACCCGGCGGATGGTCGGCTGCGCGAGGATCAGACTGACCACCCAAAAAGCTAACAAGATCACTTCCGAAACGATGATCGCCCCCCAGGGAATGGCGGAGGGCCCATAACGCATCACCGTCTGGAAATGCAGGAATGGCAGGACAGCCATCAGCAGCCAGAGCGGAACCCATCGGAAAAACTTCACCAGCACCAATTTGTTAGCGGACTCCACCGTGTCGGCGGCCTCGCTCAATTTTCCCAAATACAGCTCGCGGGATTTCTCCGGAGTCTCCGCCGGCTCCTCGGGTGTGTGCGACTTGCGAATCTCACCGATGAGGCGTTTCCCCACCACCGGCAAGTAGGATCGGAAAATGCCAATCGCCTTCTTCCTCGCTTCCCTGCGGGTCGTCCGGTCGGTGGTGAGTTGCGCGAGAAACGCCTGATGCGCTTCGGTGGCCACCTTCAGCTCTTCCTGGCGGGCCTGGCGGTTGCGCATGATGGAGCCCTGCACCTGGCCGATCCGGCGATCCTTCACGCCCTGCGCCCGGTTCGCCAACGCCGCCTTGCCGGAGTGATAGGCGCGGTGAATCCATGCGCCGCGTTCCGCCATCCGTTGTTGTTCCCAATCCATCGCGCGCTGCCTAACGGCGGCTAGTTCGTGAATCCGGCGGGTGAGTTTCTCCGCGTTCTCCTCCTCTCGCTGGATCATTTCACGCCGCACCACCGTCATGCGCCCGGCGCGGTTCTTGATGAGGTCCTTCTCGCTGGAAACGATGCCGGAAATTCCGGATTGCAGTTCTCCCAGCTTTTCCTGAACGGAGCGGAGGTCGATGGATTCAGTCGCAGTCTGCATGGACTTTTTCAAGTAGTTGGTCGAGCTCGTCGATCACGCGGAGGGCGGAGTTCACGCTGGTCATCAATTCGGATAGATACAAGTCGTCGAACTCCTGCGCCTTGCCGTCACGCCACGAGAAGCGGGTTTCGCCCCACCGCGCCTGGAGCTGGCGGGTGGCGAGCGTCAGCAGGCCCTTGCTGCCGGACATGCTCATGGCTCACCTCCTGTTTCCACCGGTGGCGCGGGCTTCGGCGCGACGTTTTTCTCAGCGTAGGCTTGGAGCGCCTTGATCGACTCGCCTAACGAATACACGCCCTTCGGCAACTGCTGGCCGACGAGATGAAACATCGGATCGAGCTGGCGGAGGAGCGGCGTCGCGCGGTTCTCGAACGTCTGCCGCCACTTTTTCACGACCCGGATTTTCTCCTCGGCCTCCTCCACCTTGCGGCGCGCCTTCAGGACCGCCATTTTCTGAAACGCGTTCGCCGCCTGTGGATTCGTTAGATTCGCGCTGTAGAGTTCCTGTTCCGCCTGATGGAGTTTTTTCAGCCACTGCTTCATTTCCCGCTCCCAATGCTGCCTGCGGTCGGTGTCGAGCCAGGTCTGGGTGCGGCGGACGTCGCCTTCCATGTCTTCCAGTGCGACGCGGGCCTTGACGATGTATTGGATCAAATCCGCGCGGAAGGCTTCGAGCGCGTCGATGGAGGAAATCTTTGCTTGGTTAGACATCGCGGGTTCCCGATGATTTCAGCGCTGGTCGAGATACTGCTGGATCCGCTCCGCCTTGCGCATGAGATAGGGCGTGTGGCGGTCGGAAAGTTCGAGGAACGACTTCAGCGTCTTCATCAACTGGGTAAACTCCGCCGCGAACTTTTCCTGCTCCTGATCCTGCCAGGTGTCTCCCAGAGCCGTGAACCGCGCCATCAGCGAGCCGGTCCGCTCGCGCAGGTCGCCGTTGAAACGCTTCAATTCCGCGGCGAACCGGCGGACTTCCTCGGGGTCGATGATGGCTTGTGACATGGTGACTCAGGCGGGTGAAATCCTCCTCTTCCAAGTATCTCAGTCCCTTTTCGCCCCAGTGCCAACCGCATTTTCAATTCCTTTACAATTTCCCCGCCGTCCCTGTCAGTTGGTGAGGATGGTGAAATCACGGCTCGCCTTCCGTACCGCCGGTTCGTCCGTGATGATCACGGTCGCGCCGGGTGTGAGCACTTCATAAATTTTGGTGGCCAGCTCCGGATTGACCCGGATGCGCTTGCCGAGATCATTGATGCCGATTTTCTTTCCGGCCTCGTTGGCGGAGACAGTCATCCACTTCCGGGCGGCGCGATTCGGCGCCCACCAGCTCAGTTGATTGGTGATTCCATCGAGCAAGGAAAACACGTGACCACCGAGCGGGCCTTCGCCAGTGATCTCGACCGCGCCGCGTCCGATCGGGATGCCGTTTCGATAGACATACAGAGCGCGGTCAGCGGCGCTGACGAGAATGGTCACCGGCCCGCCAGCACTCCGCTCGGGTTTCCACTCATAGGCGTCGTTGGCGAGTGGCTTGAGCATTTCCGGCGTGAAATCCTTCGGCGCGAGCAGGATTCCCGGGTTGGCCGCGAAGTGCGGCTGTGGCTTTTTCTCATCGCCGATCACCACGACGCCGCCTTTCTCGGTGAGCCCGAATACCAGCGTGGAGAAATCGTAGGGCATCCGGATGCAGCCATGGCTCGCCGGGAAACCGGGAAGCTGCCCGGAGTGCATTGCGATCCCACTCCAGGTTAGCCGCTGCATGTTGGGCATCGGCGCGTTGTTATAAGTTTTCGAGCGATGGGTCTTTTTCTTTTCGAGAATCGTGAAGACCCCGCTCGGGGTGGCGTGCCCCTTCGCCCCGGTGCTAACGGAAGAGCGTCCGACCAATATGCCATTGCGATAAACATGGACCACCTGCAGCGGAATGCTCACCAGCACGACCACCGGCCCCGTCGGAGAAACCTGGGGTGCCCACCAATACTCGCCCGGTTTGAGCGGTCCGGTCGGTTTGCCCGTTGGCGTGCCCTTCGTGTGGAAGGACGGCTGTTCCATGGCGTTTGCGATGGCAAGGGCAGAGAGGAAAATGGCGATACAAGTGGTGAGAAATCGGTTCATGATTTTCTTGGGGAGCTAGCGATTCAGACCGTGGCCTAAATCGCCCATCTTCTTGAGGCGACAGAGTGCCGGAGTCAAGTTCACGGCATCATTCCGAGGAAACGAGCCGACTTGTCGAACCACCCGTCCCGCAGTGGGATTTCCCTTTCACAATCGCATCTTGACCGGAACCGCTCCGCCCTCTACCTAAGCCGCCGCATGGGATTTGACACACTTGGGCTCTCCGCAGCCGTTCTGGAAGCCATTGAGGAGTCCGGTTATACCACGCCTACGCCGATCCAGGCGCAGGCGATTCCGCTCATCCTCGAAGGACGCGACCTCATCGGCGCCTCCCAGACAGGGACGGGAAAGACTGCGGCCTTCGCACTTCCCAGCCTTTCGAAGATCGAAAAATTGGGCAAACCCCAAATCCTCGTGCTCGAACCAACCCGCGAGCTGGCCCATCAGGTCGCCGAGCAATTTGAAAAATACGGCAAGCACACCGGCCTGAAAGTCGCGCTGCTCTATGGCGGCGTCGGCCTCGGAACCCAGTCCGAGCAACTCGCCGCCGGTGCCGACATCGTCGTCGCCACTCCCGGTCGCCTTGTCGACCATTTCTATCGGACCACGATGCGCTTCGGCGAAATCAAGATCCTCATCCTCGACGAAGTGGACCGCATGCTCGACATGGGCTTCCTCCCCCAAGTCCGGAAAATCGTCAACCTCTGCCCGTGGGAAGGCCGCCAGACCTTGTTCTTCTCCGCCACCATGCCGCCGGCGATCCAGACCTTCGCCCAATGGTGCCTCACCGATCCTCTCAGCATTGAAATCGCCCGCACCTCCATCCCGACCAGCGTCACCCACGCTTTCTATCCGGTCGCCATGGACCAACGCGACGAGCTCATGTTAGAGCTCCTCAAACAGACCGAATACCATTCGGTCATGATCTTCACCCGCACCCGGAAAGAGGCCGACCAGCTGACCTCGCTCATCAAGTCCACCGGCCAGACCAAGGTCGCAGCGATGCACTCGGACATCAGCCAGGTGGACCGCATGAAGGCGCTCGCCGGATTCAAGGCCGGTGACTACGAAATCCTCGTCGCCACCGACGTCGCCGCCCGCGGCATCGACATCTCCGGCGTCTCCCACGTCATCAACTACCGCGTCCCCGAAAACGCCGAGGACTACGTCCACCGCATCGGCCGCACCGGCCGTGCCTCCGCCGAGGGCGATGCCTTCACCATTCTCACCGCCGACGAACTCGACTACGCGAAGTCCGTGGAGATCTTCATCGACCAGACGATCCCCCGCCGCAAGCTGGAGAATTTCGAATACATCTACACCGCGCTCTTGGATGATTCCCCAATCAAGTCGATCCGCCGGAAGAAGACCGGCGGCGGCAAGAAGCGGCGTTAAGGCCCGGACGGCATCGGAGAATCCGCGTTGAGCTTCGTGTTGCACGTCGCGCGCCGCCTGTTTACCAATCCGCCATGGACCTTGCCGATTTCCGCAAAGAATATTCCGACCGTGGCCTGAAGCGCGAGGAGATGAACGCCGACCCGGTCGCGCAGTTTTCCGAATGGTTTGCCCAAGCGACCGAACTCCGCCTGCACGAGCCGAACGCGATGACCCTCGCCACCGTCGATGAAACCGGCATGCCCTATCAGCGCACGGTGTTGCTGAAATATTTCGATGTCGAGGGCTTCGTCTTCTTCACGAACTATCAGAGCCGCAAGGCAAGGCAGATGGCGGAGAATCCGAAGGTCAGCCTGCTGTTTCCTTGGATCACGTTGGAGCGGCAGGTCATCATCCAGGGCAACGTGGAGAAAATCAGCACGGCGGAGTCATTGAAATATTTCACCTCCCGCCCGCGCGAGTCGCAGATCGGCGCGTGGGTTTCCAACCAGAGCGAGGTCATCACTTCGCGGAAATTCCTGATGCAGAAGCTGGCGGAGATCGGTGAGAAATTCAGCAAGGGCGAGATTCCGCTGCCGTCGTTCTGGGGCGGTTACCGGGTGAAGCCGCAGATGATCGAGTTCTGGCAAGGCGGCCCGGCGCGGTTGCACGACCGGTTTCTCTATCAGCGGAAGGATGGTGGGTGGAAGATCGACAGGCTGTCGCCTTAAGGAGTGTCGGACTTCGGCCGACTACCGACGGGAAGACAATGAGCAGCGCTTCCGCCAGTGCCAATGGCGATTCATTGGCTAGGTGGGCCGAAGTCCCACTCTCCTTACGAAGAGGCCCGTGGCACATTCACAGCTTCGGATAGAATACCTTCCACAGCACCAGCCCGTGGGCCGGAGCATTCACCCCGGCTGCCCGGCGGTCTTTTCGCTCCAGCATCGTGGAAACCTCCGCGGACGGAAATTTTCCCTCGCCCACCTGCACCAGCGTGCCGACGATTCCCCGGCACATCTTGTAGAGGAATCCCCCGCCCTCGATGATGAACGTCACTTGCGATCCCTTTTTCCGGATCTCGCAGCGGGTCAGCGTTCTCACCGCGTCCTCCAGCACCACTCCACGATTCGCGGTGAAAGAGCGGAAATCGTGCCGCCCGACGAACAACGCCGCCGCCTCGCGCATCGCCGTTAGATCGAGTTCGCGGGGAACGTGCCAGGCTTGGGTCCGCATCAGCGGATTCATCACCGGGCCGTTCCAGACCTGATAGCGGTATTGTTTTCCCAGCGCATCGAAGCGTGCATGGAATTTTCCCGACACCCGCACCGCCGACCGCACGCGGATGTCGTCCGGCAGGCCCGCATTGATCGCCAGTGCGAGCTTTCCCGGCGGAATGTTGAATTCCGCCTGCGGCACCTCGAAATGCACCACCATCCCCCACGCATGCACCCCTGAATCCGTGCGACTGGAACTTTCCACTGGCGGCCCGCTGGCGAACAACCTCGCCAACGCCGCCTCCACCCGGTTCTGCACGCCCGAGCGTTCCGGCCGCGATTGCCAGCCGTGATAGGCCGCGCCGTCGTAGGCGAGGGTGAGTTTGAACCGGAGCATGTCCACGCGCCTTTCAAACCATGAACCGCGGAGGATTCACATGCGGAAAATCAGCAAAGAGAATGGGAACCACGGAACACACGGAAGGGCCCAACATCAGGAGAATTCTTTTCCGTGTGTTCCGGGTATTCCGTGGTTCCCCCTCTTTCATTCCGCCGTCTGGCCCGAACCGTGCTTTATGCGCTTCATGCAACAGGAAGAGTTGGACACCCATTCCAAGGCGTTGAAAATCAATTTGGACCCGCGCTGGTACGGAACCCTTGCGGAAATCGGAGCCGGCCAGGAAGTGGTGCGCTGGTTTTTCCGGGTCGGCGCGGCGGCGGGCACGGTGGCGAAGAGCATTTCCGCCTACGACATGATCGTCAGCGACGCGATCTACGGCAGCGGCGATCGCTACGTCTCGCGCTCGCGCCTGCAGGCGATGCTCGACCGTGAGTTCCAGCTCAACGTCGAACGCCTCAGCGACAAGCGCGGCGACCACACCGCTTTCTTCGCCTTCGCCGACACCGTCGTCGCCCGCAGTTTCAAGGGCGGCAACGAGTGCCACGGCTGGATGGGCGTGAAATTCCAGTCGCGCCCGCGAGACGAGCCGAGCCAGATCCTGATCCACGTCCGGATGCTCGACACCGAGGCGTCGCTCCAGCAGGAAGCTCTCGGCGTGGTCGGGGTGAATCTGTTATATGGCGCGTTTTTCCTGCATCACGAGCCGGAATTGTTGGTTGAAAGCCTGTTGGACAAACTCACGACCGGAAGAATTGAGATCGACGTCATCGAGTTCAAGGGCATCGAGTTCCGCTCGGTGGACAACCGTCTGGTCAGCCTGAAACTCGTCCAGCTCGGCCTCAGCGGCGCGGCGATGTTCGGTGCGGACGGCGAGGTCCTGCAACCTTCCGAAGTGCTCTATAAAAAAGCGGTACTCGTCGAACGTGGCAGCTTCCGACCTCCGACGCATGTGAATTTCGACATGCTCCAGTGCGCTTTGGAGAAATTCAAAGCCGACCCGGCGGTCGAGGGCAAGGAGGTGCTGCCGTTGTTCGAGCTGACGATGCGCAACCTGCTGGCCGGTGGCGACCAGATCGACCGCCGCGATTTCCTCGCCCGCGCCGACCTGTTAGCCGCCTGCGGGATGACCGTGCTCATTTCCGACTATTTCGAGTACTACCGCCTCGCGGCCTACATTTCCTGGCGGACGAAGGAGCGGATCGGGATCGTGCTGGGAGCGCCGAGCCTAACCGAGTTGTTCGAGGAGAAATACTACACCCAACTCCCCGGCGGGATTCTGGAATCGTTCGGGCGCTTGTTCAAAAACGACCTGAAGCTCTACGTCTATCCGCTCAAGGACGGAACGACCGGTGAACTGACGACCATCGAGAATCTAGCCGTCGCTCCCGAGCTCAAGAAACTCTACGGCTACCTGGCGGATCGCGGCAGCTTCGTGGACCTCGACAATTTCAAACCGGAATACCTCAGCATCTTCTCGCGCGATGTGCTGAAGAAGATCGCCGCCGGTGATGAGGCGTGGAAGGAAATGGTGCCTGCGGGGGTTTCCGATCTCATCTGCAACCGCCACTTCTTCGGCTGCAAAGGTTGAGGCTAACTGGAGCGCGGAATTCATTCCGCGAGTGAATCAAGCTCCACAAGAATGTTCTCTTTCGCCTTCGACTCCTCGGCTGCAAACACCGCCGTGTGATAGATGCTCCCTTCGAGAAAGCGCTCCATGACTGCTCTTCTCCCTGTCCGGAAATCAGCATCCGGGACATGCGCGTATTCCATCCGAACGGCCAGGGTGTAGGCGCGGTAATCTTCCGGTGCGGACGCTAGGATGGAGAGATCGATATCACGGATCATGTCCTCGTCCGGTGCGGCGGATCTCGGGCGGGCGTAATCGGTTGCGAGGATCATCCGAACCACCCGATCGGATAGATCCTTGTCGAGATGGTGGCCGAACTCGGTTCCAAAGAAGGTCGCGCTCCGCTCCTCATTGTCACGCGCCTTCGGATCATAGATGGCGTCGTGATACCAGATAGAGAGTTCCATGGCGGCATCTCCGGGTGCGACATCATCCATTTTCGAGAGCATGGCCTCGATGTGGCGGAGGTTGTGATAGTGGCGGTGAGGCTCCGTGTAACAGGTGTATAGCGCGGACCAGGCACCTGTGGCGATCGTTTCTCCGATGGTCAGCCGTTGGCAGAGATCAATGAATCGCTGTTCGATTTCCATGCCGGGAATATGAAGGAAGATGGGTGTTATTTCAAAAATCTATCATACTCGCGAAATGAATTCCGCGGTCCAATTGGCCGGCCATTGGCAAGCAATTCACCAGGACCGCCTCTCACTTCAACAATTCCTCCAGCAGCACATCCAGATCGATGCTGACAATGGCGGTGGCTTTGTCACTCATGGCATAAGGCAGGATCAGCTTGTTTTCGTGGATCAGCGAGCCGCAACTGTAAACGACGTTAGGGACGTAGCCTTCACGTTCGTTCCCTTCGGCCGAGAGCAATGGGTCCTTGAGGCGGCCGATGACCTTGGTGGGATCATCGAGATCCAACAGAATCGCGCCGATGCAATACTTGCGCATCGGCCCGACGCCGTGGGTGATGACGAGCCAGCCTGCCTTGGTTTCGATCGGTGAGCCGCAGTTGCCGACCTTGAAGGATTCCCAAACTTCGACCGGACGCATGAGAATCTGCGGATCGCTCCAGTAGTGGGGATTGTCGGAGAACATGATGAGGAGGTTTTCATCGTCCTGCCGGGAAAGCATCGCATAGCGGCCGCTGATGCGGCGGGGAAAGAGTGCCATGCCTTTGTTCTGGACGGCGGAGCCATTGAGTGTGAGCACACGGAAGTGCAGGAAATCCTCCGTTTCAAGAAACTGAGGGAGGATGGCCCGGCCGTTGTAAGCGGTGTAGGTGGCGTAATACATCACCGAGCCGTCATCTTCCGTGAAGCGGACGAAGCGAGCGTCCTCGATGCCGTTGCTTTCATTCGCGGAAACGGGGAAAATGATGCGCTCGCTCATGCCAAGCTTGGGCGAGAAGCGGAGCTCGTAGTTGGAGTCGGCGAGCCACTGGATACATTCGAGCGTGCGCTGGAGATCGTGGTTTCCCGGCTGGTGTTCGTGTCGCACGGTGCCGACACTTTGATTCAGGTCGCTGCGGGTGAAGGTGTTCTCCAACGGAGCCATGACGGCGGAAGCGTAGTCGTTGTCGAAGCCCATTTCATGAAACTTCAGGATGAAGCTCTTTTTTCGATAGGTCGGGTTGGGCACGACTTCCGGCAGAGTCACGTAGCGGGAAACCGGATCGAGCGCGATTTTTCCGTTAGGATCGATTTGTCCGGCGCGGAACTCGATGGAGGAGATATGTCCTTCACCCGTCGCGCGCAGGCTCATCACAAACCGCAAGCCGCCCTTGGGAACCCCGCTTTGGTCGGGGTGCTGCACGATAGAGGGATTGAACAGCGCCGCCGACTCCAGCGAGTATTCACCTGAGAACAGCGCGCCGATCAGCATCTCCCGCGCCTTGGTTAGAGGCCTGGTGGTGAGAATGTGCGGCTGCACTTTTAGGTAATACTGCCACAGAATGTCCTCGATGTCATAGTGCCGGGAGTCGAACTCCCGATGAACGTCCTGCAGTTTCTCGACGACCTCATCCTCGCTGAATGCCAGCGCACGACCGAGGATCGCGCTGATGCGGTGGACTTCGGAAGGGATGAACGGCCGGATCAGCACGCGGGAACTTTCCGGCAGAAGCATGATGTCGTGACGATGGAGAGGGATGGCATTCATGGGGAAAAATGGGGTGGGATGATCAATTGGTCGGCATTGCTCATTTCCGCTAGAGAAAGATGAAAGGCGAGGGACGACTCGGCACCTTGGTTGGCGTTGACGCGGTCGGCGTGGAGTCCGTCGCCGCAGCCGCCGGTGGTGGAGTCATACAGGGCGAGGCCGAGATCGTTGCGCCCGAGAAACCATTCGAATGCCCGTTTGGCCTCCACGGTCCAGAACGGGTCACGGGTGTTCAGGAAAGCCTCAAGGCAGGCGGAAACCATCGCCTGGGCCTCCACCGGCTGCTGGTCGAAGTCGGCGCGGGCACCGTCCTTGGCATAGAAACCGTCACTGCCGATCGGTCGGAAATGACCGGCCTGCGTCCGCTGGATGGACGCCAGCCAGCGCAGGGATTTCAAGCCGATTTCCAACGCTTGCGAATCCGGCATCCACCGCCCGCTCATGATCAGGGCTTGGCAGAGACGGGCGTTGTCGTAAGTGGCTTCGGGTTCAAACCACGGCCAATCGTCGGTGGCATGGCCCTGCCAGAGTCCCACCAGTTTCAAAGTCAGCGCCTCGCGGATTTCCCCGGCGAACATGGCGGGAGCACTCCCCCGAAGCATCTCGTGGATGCCTAGCAGCGTAAACGCCCAGGCGCGTGGAGAGTTGAACGACACCACGGCGGGCAGGCCGAGTTCGAACAGCCGCATGCACAACTGCCGGTGCCCCTTGTTGCGCGAACGCCCGGCACCGACGCCCAGTGCCCACAAGGCACGGCCGTGGCTATCCTCGCTGCCCGCCTCTTCGAGCCATTGCCGGCCGTGGCTCATGAAATTCCGGAATCGCCCGGTTTCGTAGTTCAGCGACGCAGCCAGGAACGCGAGATAGCTCGTCGAATGACGCTCAAGCCCGCCATGCTCTTCCAACAGATTGCAGAGAATGAAGGCGCGCGCGTTGTCATCCGTGCAATAGCCTTCGTGGAAATTCGGCACGTTGAAGGTGGCGTGTTGGAAAATACCGGTGCCGTCGCTCATCCGGAGGATGTGATCGAGCCGCAGCGGCGGGAGGTTGTAAGGCCGGCTGATCAGGGCACGTCCGGAGGCGGTGACCAGCGCCGCCAACTTGCGATCCTCCCGGGCCTGCTCGAAGGAATCCAAATAGCGCTGCGCCACCGCGGGCCAGATCATTTCGCGCCCGAGCTGATAGGCATCCGTTCGGATTCGCTCCAACAGCGCTGGATCGTCGAGGTAGGCACAGACCCCTTCGGCGATGCCCTGCGGATCGCGGAACGGCACCAGGATGCCACGCCCATCGCCGAGAAGTTCCTGCGCGTGCCAATACGGCGTGGAAACCACCGCTTTCCCCGCACCGAAGACATACGCCAGCGTGCCGGACGTGATCTGGGCCTCATTCAGATAGGGAGTCAGATAGATGTCCGTCGCACCGATGAACTCGGTGAGCTCCTCCAGCGAGACGAAGCGGTTGTAGAAAATCACATGCTCCTTCACCCCGCGTTCCTCGGCGAGGCGCTCCAGGCCCAGCCGGTAACTCTCGCCTTCCCGCGCCACCAGGTGCGGATGGGTCGCTCCCAGTATCAGATAGACCGCATCCGGATGCCGCCGGACGATTTCCGGCATCCCCTCGATGGCGTGCTCGATCCCCTTCCCCGGTCCTAGCAGGCCGAAGGTCAGCAACACCTTGCGTCCCTCCAAGCCGAACTGGGCTTTGGAACTTTCCGAATCGGTGAAAGGAATATCCGGAATCCCGTGCGGGATGACATCGATCTTCGAGTCCGGCACGCCGTAGGTTTCCCGCAGGATTTCCGCGCCCTTGCGCGCCATCACCACCAACCGGTCGCTGCGTTGCACCAGCTCCTCCATCACTTTCCTTTGCGCTGGATCCGGCTGTTGCAGGACGGTGTGCAGGGTCGTCACCACCGGCATCCGCACCTCCTTGAGCATCGCCAGCAGGTGGCTTCCCGCCGGGCCACCGTAGATGCCGAATTCGTGCTGCACGCAGAGAACCTGGGTGTTGTTGAAATTCAGAAAATCCGCCGCACGCCGGTAGGAATCCAGATCCTTCTCCAACATCTCGAAACGCACCCTCGGCGGATACTTGTAGCCCTCCACCCGGTCATTCACCGCTCCGGCCATGCACTCCGCCGCAGGAGCCGCCTTCGCCACCGCCTCGCAAAGATCGTGGGTGAACGTCGCGATCCCGCAGCGCCGCGGTTCATAACCGCCAACGAACGCGATTCTCAGCGCCGACGCCACACCGGTCATCGCATTCCCTTCCTGTAAAACAATTCTGCCATCCCTCCCACAAGACCCGGTATGTGTGGGAGTGCAACTTAAAGTTTTCCTCTCAATCCTCCATCGCCCGTGCCTGCGAGCCCATCTTGTCAATGCCGCTCCAGTCGATTTCCCGGACTTCGCGATGAGGAACGACTGCGAAATCCTCCGTTTCACCGGTAGGAGCCAATGCGATCCAGCGGCGGGCCTGCCAGTTCGCGAACCAGCCGGAAACCTCGTCCGGAGTCGGCTCGCGGTCGGTCGGCTCGGCGAATAGAGAGGCTAGGGTCCCCCGCTTGCGAAGGCGGCTGAGAAGCACGAACTCGAGCGGATCGATCCGGCATTGCACCACCCCTCCGCCGTCTCCGCGCCACACGGCGAGGCGGACGGGATCTTCCGCTCCAGGCGTGAAAGCGGTCCATTCCGCGCACAGATCCGCAGCGACCGGCAAGTCCAGCAGGATGACGTGAGGCTGCAATCCCAGCTCTTCGGTGGCGAACTGCTCCGGCGTCACAGGTTGCCATTCGGCAGCCTCGTAAACCTCCATGCAGGCATATTCCAAGCGTGCAATCGCGGAAAACCACCGGCGCTTGGAATCATCGAGTCTCGTCCACTCGCCCGTAAAATCCGCCACCCGGCTGCCGAGGTGGCGCAGGGTGAAACTGGAGGACGGACACTCCAACAGGTAGGCCTCCATCAGCCCCCAGAACGTTACCTCCCCCGCCATCCTGCGCAGCACGGGGAAATCCTCGGCGATGGAGTCAAGCACCCGGAACCAATACTGGCGGTGATAGAGTTCCAGCCGCTCGGCGGATGAAAGGTTCGCACCGGACTTCATCAGTTCGTCTGCCTTCGTTAGAAATTCCTGCGAGTGTCCCTCGTCGGAAGCGGGAAGCTCGGTGCTGCGGCGGCTTTTCCCGCGCAGCGGCATCTGGAGCGCGGCGAAAAACTCGCGCTGCGTCTGTTCAAGCGGCCGCATCGTCCCCTTTCTTCGCCAGCGCCGAGGCGCGCCAGGTTTCGGACTTGCGCGCCTCCGTCCAGACCTCGTCGAAGGACGGGATGCGCCCGTCCCACTCCAGCAGCGTGGCCACCGGGCCGCAGCGCTCGATCGCGCGCTCGTAGAGTTTCCACACCGGATCGATCACCGGGTGGTCGTGCGTGTCCACGATGAACCGCTCGTAGCGCGAGTGCCCGGCGATGTGGATCTGCGCCACCCGCTCGGGCGGCACGAAATTGACGTAAGCCATCGGCTCAAAACCGTTGTTCACCGAGGAAACATAGATGTTATTCACGTCCAACAGGATTCCCACATCGGCCATCTCGCAGACTTCCGCCAGGAACTCCCACTCCGTCATCTCGTCGCCATTGAACTCGCCGTAGCTGCTGACGTTTTCCATGGCCAGCGGAACTTCCAGGAAGTCCTGCACCATCCGAAGGTTCTCCGCCGTCTTTCTAGCAGCCTCGAAGGTAAAGGGAATGGGTAACAGATCGTGGCTCATGCTGCCGTCGATACTACCCCAGCAGAGGTGATCGGAAATCCAAGGCGTGTTGGTGCGCTTCACCAGCCGCTTGAGCCGCTTCAGGTGATCACGGGAAACACCGCTTGCGTTTCCCGGATAGAGTCCCACGCCATGCTGCACGACGCGGTATTGCTCCAGGATCATGTCGAGCACCTCCAGCGGACGCCCACCCTCGACCATGTAGTTCTCGGAAATGATCTCGAACCAGCCGACCGTCGGCTTCTCCGAGAGGATGTGCTTGTAGTGCGGCGAGCGCAGGCCGATGCCGGTCGCCAGCTCGACGCCGCCGGTGAATCGCGAGGCACTCATGGCAGGAAAAAAGAAACCCCGCGGGACTTGATCGCCACCGCGGGGTTTCTGAAATGATCAGAGGATTTCGCCTTCCTTCTCTTCTTCGTCCTTGTCCTTATCCTTGTCCTTTCCGGGGCAATCGTCCTTTTCCTTGCCGTTGAAGATGGTGTCATCCTTCTTCTCCTTCTCCTTATCCTTGCTCGGGCACTTGTCCTTGTCTTTGTCCTTGCCGGGGCAGTCGTCTTTTTCCTTCTCCTCGGCAACGGGCGAGCCCGTGACTTGGGAATTCTGGGCGAGGGTGGTTCCGGCAGCGAAGACTCCGGCGAGGGCGGCGGCCACGAGGGCATTGGTGGTTTTCATCGGTTTTTTAGTTGGTATTTTGGTCAAGCAGGAACAGGGGTTCCGACTTGTAACGGATGAGACTCGCACTGCTTTGCAATATTCCAACGATTTTTTCACGAACGATCCCTATGGGCTTATAAGCATCCGGTCATTCCGCTATCGCCTTATTTCATGATCTCCAAGCGGATATCCTCCGAGTTCGCCCGCAGTTCGGGGGCATACATCGCTTCAGCAGTGGCGGGCAGGGCCTTGTAGATACCCGGAGCCTCGGCGCGTAGCTGATAGCGGACGGTGTTGGTCCCGCGTGGCAGGGCGCGGATGAAAAAGTCCACCGTCTGATCGCGCGGCTCCATGTAGGCGCTGAATCCACCGCTGCCGCTGACGTAGCCGCTGAGGGCGTCGAGCGCTTCAAATCCCGCAGCCTTGGCATCGGAGAATATCAGATACTCGTAGTCGTTCTTGCTTTCGAGGACGAGCTCGACCTCAATGCGGTCGCCGGAAGCGAGCTTCGCGCCGTCAGCGAGCGGTTCACGGCGGAAACGTTCGACCTGTTGTTTCACCACCAGGCCGGTCGCATCCGGCACTTCGCTTTCCTTCTCCAGCGCGATGAGTTTGTAAACGTGGCGGGCCACCTTCACCTCCAGCCCGGCGGCGCGGAGCTTGTCCTCCAGCGTGAAGACTTCCACATAGGCATTCGCGTAAAGCGCGCCCTTGCCGGTGCGGCGGAGTTCGATGTCGTGCCTGCCGGTGGTGACCTCGTCGCCAGTTAGGACGACCGACCCATCGAAGGTGAACAGATTCTCACGATTGATGGAAACCTTGCGCAGCGATCTCCCGTCCATCAGCAATTCCACTTCCATCTCGGGAGCATCCTCACCGCTGGCCTTGAAATAACTTGCGATAGCCTCGATGGCGAACGCGGTGTCGCGCGTCGATTCCCAATAGCTTGCGTGCTTGCGGTTGTTCACCAGATATTTGACCAGCCCGCGCGTGTCGGCATCATTCGGCTTCACAGCTGCGAGCAGCTTGAGATACCACGCGTGGGCCTCCACTTCGCTGCCATACCAGTTCCACCAGTAGTTGTTATTCTGGAGATCGAGATACGCCGTCTGGTTTTCCGCATCGCGCTTGAGGAATTGGGAAATCATCTTCATCACCTCGTCGCGGCGTGCCTCGTCGCCCTTGCGGTGTTGCTCCAGGCCCAGCAGGCATTTCGCGTAAACCGGCAGGTCCACGCGGTCTCGATAGAGAAACGCGAGCATTGGCTCCGAATCGCGCTTCGCCTCGCCGAGGACGACACGGACGAACGCATCCACCGCATCCGACTTCGACTTCTCGTATTTGTCATCCTCCGGCACCTTCCTGCCCGCGTCGCGGAGCGCCTGCCGTTCGACATAGAGCTGGAGTCCGGCGACCTGCTTGCGCTCGTAGCCCATCAGCCAGTTGTTGCCGGCGTTCAGCATCGCATCCGGAATCGTCGCGCCGTTTTCCTTCGCCACTAACAAGCCATGCACCACCACCGCCGTCGTGTGCGGATAGGAGTATTCGCCCCAGCCGGAGAACCATCCCCAGCCGCCGTCGGAGTTCTGCATGGACATGAGTTTCTCCACGCCCTTGCCGACCATTTTGCCCATCTCCACCTCGTCGAACACCGGATTCGTCTGCCATTGCTTCCACTGTGCGGCGCGGTCGGCGGGGTTGCCGAGTTCCTGCGGGTTCAGGTTGGCGCGTTTCGCCTTCACCTCGCCGAGGTTGATCTTGAGATCCTTGAGCATCTTCTGCGCGATCACGGCCGGGACGAAACGGTTCAACGTCTGCTCCGTGCAGCCATACGGATAGTCGGCCAGATAGGGAATCGCATCGACGACCGCCCCGGCGATGGTCGGAGAAAAACGAACCGTTAGCTTCGATTGGTCCGGCCGCCGTTGTTCCGGCACCTCCATCGAAATCTTCGCCGAGTCGGCACCCGGCTCGACCGTGCGGCTCCACGCGTCCTGGCGCAGCATGCCGTGGACCAGCACCGGCAGCGTGCGCTCGACGGCATCGCCATCGTCGCCCGAGTCCGCGCGCATCCGGAATTTCGCCTCACCTTCCTTCAGCGCCTTCACCCGCCAATCGACGCGGGCTTCCGACTTCGCGGCGATTTCCACTGTCTGCGGCGCGCCTTCCATGGCTTCCAGCGTGTCGCCATCGAGCTCCAGCGAAATCTTCACCGTCTTCGGCGCGTCGTGATCGTTCTGCACCACCGCGCTGAGGACCGCCTCATCGCGCTCCACCAGAAAACGCGGGGCCTGCAGACGCACCAGCAATTCCTTCGAAGTGATAATCTCCGCGCTGCCTTCGCCGACCTGCGTGCCCTTGCCTAACACCCAGACGCGCGCCTTCCACGTCGTCAGGTTGTCAGGAAACTCCAGTGGTATCTCAGCCTGCCCTGCCGCGTCGGTCTGGATCGCGCCCGACCATTTCAGAAGATCGGCGAAATCCTTGCGGACGAGGATGGGATTCGCGTTGGGAGCCCCTTCACCGCCTGCCGCATTCTCTGCGAGGCTTTTCTGCTTGGCCTCCATCGGCATTGCGGCGGACATCGGCACCGCATCGGCTGACATGTCTGACAGCGCGGTTCTCATACGCATGCCACCACCTGCGCCCCCTTCCCTGCCGAGTAATTCCCGGTCATCCCCGAACCTTCCCAGCGATTGCATTCCCACCGCTTTCGGGCGCTGGAGGTTCCCTGTCGACATCGGCACCGATCCCCTGCCCCAGTCCTGATAGTAGTTGTTCTTCCACGTCCAGAAATTTTCATGGATCAGCCCGACGTTGGATCCGCCGGTGATGGCTTCCAGCGACTTGTCGTAAACCGTTAGCACCGCAATACCGGTCACGGGCTTGCCCTCCGCATCGCGCAGGGTCACTTTCAGCGCCGAGGTCTCGCGGGGCTTCACCCGGTCCTTCGCCGGTTCCAGCGTCACGTCGATCAGCTTGCTCACCGGCGGAAGCAGGATCTGCCGGACCCCCGTATGCACTTCCGCGCCGAAGACGGTCACGCCTTCGATGAACATGTTAGGCATGTCCCGCAGGTCCAGCGGCACCTCCACTTCCAGACTCTTGCCATCGAGCTGGATGCGCCGCGCCTCGCGTCCGGCAGAACCGGCGATGTGGAGAAACAGCCAGACGTTCGCGTTTGCCTGGTCACTGTTCACGCGCAGCTTCAGCGTTTCACCCGCGGCATGCGCCGGCTTGTCCGCGATGAGTTCCAACGGGCCGAAATGCCAATCCGCCGGATCCGCGCGGCCCGGGCCGTGGACGTTGAGGATCGTCGCCCCTTCCGCCGCTTCGCCGCCATTGAAGGACAGGCTTGCCGCCAGACGGTATTGCCCGGTCGCGGGCGCGGCGAATTTCTGATGGATCTCGCCCTGCGCATCCGTCTCCACCGGGAACGACTGCACTTCCTTCTCCTCCACCCGGCCGTTAGCTCCGCCGGTGATTTGGAAAATTTTCAAGGTCCCCTTCGCGCCGACCACCGGCTTGCCGGCCAGCGTCGCGGCGGAAACCGTCGCTTCCACCGCTTCTCCCGCACGGGTGTAGCCGCGGCTCGTCCACACGATCACCTCGAACGGTTTCCTAGCAGCGATCACCGATCCCGTCCCGCGCTCCTCGCGGCGCGACGCATCCACCACCCGCGCCTCGATGGTGTATTTCGAATCCATGTCGCCCTGCGTCTGCTTCGCCGGCGCGGTGTCGATCTCGATCTTCGCCGTGCCATCCGGGCCGATCGCCAGCTTGCGCTTCATGACCAGTTCATCTGGCGTCCAGCGGCTCCCCTGCCACCACGGCGGATTCGGCGGGAGGCAGCCCCAGCTCCGCCAGGTCGGGTGCCATGAAATATCGCCGCAGTTCCACCAAGCGCCGGGGCCATAGAGCCAATCCCAGCGCCAGACGGGAAACCACCGCTCGCCGATGCCGCTGCGTTTCACGATGATCTCCACCTCCGCATTCCTAACCGGAGAGCCGTGGAAATACATCGCCTTCACCGTCGCCGTGAACTTGTCACCCAGTTTCACTGGTTCGGTCGGAGCTTCCACCTTCACTTCGTATTCCGGCTTCCGATATTCCTCCACGCGCAGGCTCACGCCCGCCGCGATCTGGCTGCCGATTTGAAAAGTCGCGTTCCACGTCCCGAGCACCGCGTCTTTCGGGATAACCACCTCACACTCCACCGCGCCGAGATCGTCGGTCTTGAGCTTCTCGATCTTCATTGCCTCCTCACCGCGGCCGTTGGTGAGGATCAGCTTGCCGTCCTTGTTCGCCCAGCGGCTCTCATCCGGTTGGAAATAACCGACGTTGCGCAGATAGAATTTCAAATGCGCCGTGTCGCCCGGTTTGTAAAGCGGCCGGTCCGAGATTCCGTAGGTGAGATCGCGGTTGCCGTTCTCAAGCTGCGGCTCCGTGATGGAAGACGGCCGGAAGCCGTAGAACGCCATCGTCCGGTCGGGTTTCCGCGCCATCGCCAGCCATTGGTATTCCTCATCCAGCGCCCCGGGACCTAGCAGCACCTTGCCATCCGCATCCGTCGTGTGGGTGACGCTCTTCGTGAGGATGTCCATGTTCCGTTCCAACGGCTTCTTGCGTTCCAGATAGACCGTGCGATAGCCGAAAAACTCGATCTCCGCCCCAGCCACCGGCGCGCCACTCGCCGCATCCGCCACCCACCATTGCTTCTTCCCGCCCACGTCGTTCTCCACGATCACCGAGTCCACGATCCACACCAGCGTGTGAAACGAATTCCCGTTAGCCACGTCGCCGGTGATCCACCACGCCCCGGCCTTGTCCAACGGCATCTCAATGTCCGCTCTCGTATCGCGGTGCTTCTCGCGCGGCGTCAGCTTCGTCTCCCAGCTTGCCGCCGGTTTGCCGATGTATTTCGCGCCGTCACCGGAGATCAAGCGGCTCGCGATGTCCGACGGATTCGTCCGCTGCCAATCAAACTTCGCCGGATTGCTTTTCAAATACGCCTGCGTGTCCTTGATCACCGCCTCCATGTCCACCGGTGCGGCGGTGAGCTTGAGGTTCGTCCCATTACGGAACACCAGCGGCAGATTCGGTTTCACTCCGGCAGCCACCGTCTTCGCCATTTCGAAGCGGCCCCAGTTGCCGACGATCTGTTGGTGCAGCTTCTTCCGGGAATCGTTAGAACCTGGCCCGTGCTTCGCGATGGTCTGCTCCAGAACCTCGCGCGCCTTGTCATACTGGCGGCGGTTCAGGAAAACCTGCACCAGCGCGTCACCCGCCGTGCCGCCGACCAGCTTGTTATCCAGCACCGACCGATAGAGCGCGATGAAATGATACTCCGCCGGCAGCTTGAACCGCCGCACGCCATCGGAAGTCTTCGCCAGGCACTCGTCCTCCGCCAGCGTGTCCATTTCCAAAATCCCCTTCGCGCTGTCCGGATCCTGTTGGGCCCACCAGCCGTAGGACGACAAGGTCTCCGTACCGAATTGGGATTGGGAAAACCGCGCCCGCTCGGAAATCATCACTGCCGCCATATTCTCCCGATCCGCCTCCGTGCTCAGCCGCTGCTGCTCGGCCAGCGCCAACCGCCAACGCTCGCCATCGTTCACCGCCGCCGCCCAGGATGCCGGTTGCGGATAGAGCACCGGCGCATCGCCCTTCCACGGCGCGCCCTCCGTGCCGCCTTCCGGCCCGGGCTCGCCCCACTCCGGCAGTTGATCCAGTGGCGTCAGCGTCTGGAGTTTCCACGCCTCGTTCTGCATGAAGACCGACGCCATTTCCCGCCACGCCAGGACCCCCTGCGCCGCCGATCCGGGCTTGCTTACCGCCTGTTGGAGGAGTTGCAGCGAGCGGATGTGATCGCGGTATTCCGTATTCACCCACTGCCCGGTCTCCCCGGACGAATCCTCCACCGACTCGCCGCGAAATCTTCTCCCACCGCCATACCCACGGCCCCGTTTGAAATCCCCGGCAATGATCTGCCCACCATGCGGGGCCCGCCGGTAAACCGCCGCCGCCGAGGTCAGCAAACTCGGATTCTCCGCCTGCGCCGTCACCGCCCGTTCCACCAATCCATCCAGCTCCCCCACCGCATTCAACTGCCCCAGCGCCTCCACCGCCCGCTCCAGATCCGATCCCGATCCCTCGTCTGATACCGGCAGCAGCTTTTCCACGTAGAAATTCACCGCATCCCGCCACATCCCGCGGTCCTTCAGCTTGTCGCGTTCCGCGCGCAGCGCTTCGGGTTCCTGGGCCATGAGGTTCACATTGGCGGTCACCACCGCCAGGAAAAGCCAAAACAAGGTTTTCATGTCACTGAAGATGACACGCGAATCGCAAATTCCTTGGAAGTTTTTTCCACCGACTGCTCCGGCCGAAAAATGGCCGCGACCTTTCTATCCAAGGAGCCACGATACTCCTGCCGTTTCTTCGTGCGGCTCAAGTGCGGACGATGGGGACAAGAGTGTCCCCACTCCCCAACGTCCCTCCCCTTCACCGTTCCATGTTGGACGTCCGATGTCCGATGTTCAGACTCCCCGCCGGTGGATATTGAACCACCCTTTGCAGTAGGAACACTTCGCATCCCCGCTGGGCGACACGTCCGCATTCCCCAGATTCGCCCCGCAGTTCGGGCAGGCGAGTTGCGCCGGCGGTGGCTTGGGAATCATTTCCTCCATCAGCTCCACCACTCCCTTGCGCTTCCGCAGCAGGCTCAGCGGCACGCCGAAACCCATCACCATGAAGCCCAGCGCGATGAAGCTGCCGAAGACCTTGAAAAACAGCGGCGGACTGCCGAATCCATCGCCCGATCCCCACAGGAACGCCATCACCGCGATCCCGATGAAACCGAAGATCGAAAAGAACAGGAGCATGAAAAGCGGCGGTCGTCCCAATGGATTCATCACCACCACGGCTATCAGGCCCGCCCGGGCATTCCAATTACGAATCTTCTCTCAGATTCAAGCCATGGAGATCCCCCATCATCAGTCCGACCGCCCACCAAGTGGCTGCGGGCGTCCCCGCTCCGAGTCTTGGCAGGAAGATTGTTCGCCGCAAAGAACGCAGAGACCGCAGAGACCGCAGAGACCGCAGAGATCCCCATCTCAAAATCCCTTCCCTTTGCGATCTCTGCGTTCTTTGCGGTTCCATTCGATTCACCTCCATCACAGGTGGTGCCGCGCGTCGGCTTGCCCACCCAAGGAGCCACGACACTCGTGTCGTTTCTTCGTGCGGCTCAAGCTCAATAAGATGGGGACAAGAATGTCCCCACTCCTTTCATCCGCGACCCCTCGTTCTCTCTGATTTGCCTTCGGCCATGCCGGTTAGGCTTCGCTTCTTCAGGAGCTCGCTACCGCTTACTCCGCATTCTCGGCACTTCTTCGTGCTTTCTGCCTTCATCCGGAGGGTGGCGAATGACGTTTTGCAATTCCATCCGCCGCAGCGGGTGGGTTCGCAAGATCACCCTCTTTGTAAGTCATTCAAAACGAGTGATCCATTCGCTCCGTTGAAAGTTGGTCCGGCTGCTGCAAGAAGGAAGCAAACTCCACTACCATGAAAAAACGCCACTCCTCCAGCTCCCTCGAAACCTCCGCTCATCCGAATCTGATCAACTACCTCGCGTTGATCCATGCGGTGACTCACCCCGGAAACCGCCAGGATCCCGGCAAGCGTCACCGCTCGCACAAATCGCCGGCCAGCGCCGCGGCAGCCGGTTGATCGCTTTTCAGGCAGGTGCCAGCGCCAGCGCTCATGTAGCGGCGGTCCGCGACCGTTGGATTGATCAGAACCCGCCGATCCCCGGCACGATGTCTCGGAAATCCTATCAGATATTCTTGTGCTTCGTTCCGGTTTCCATTAGAAGCATCCATGCCGCCGCCTTTGCATCCGCCACAACGCCCCTATCCCGGGTATCCTGCCTATCCGGAGCATCCCCTTGAGAGCGCCCGCAAATGCCTGTTCTGGGGATGGTGCGTTGTCGGCGGCGGATGCGTCCTCGCGCTAATTCCCTTCCTCGGGATTCTCGCTTGGTTCATCACGGGGCCCCTGGTGCTTACCGGCTTTGTGCTGGCGATCATTTCCATCGCGAAAGGCCGCACTGTCGGCGGGATCTTCCTGCTATTATTCAGCATCTTCGTCGCCCCCATCACTCTGTTTGTGGGACCCATTGTCTCCTCACTGCTGGGTGCCGCATCCATTGCCCCTCAATTCCCGCCGTCTAACTCTTTAGAGAAGTTTGGTCCGTCAGCCCCATATGCCCCCACCACTGAAGCCGAAATGGCCGCGGAGCGGGAGTCAATCCAACGACAGCTCGAATCCAAGTCCGTCCTACGCCGGTAGATTCGTCACCGCAAAAGGACGCAGAGAGCACAGAGATCCCCATCTCAAAAACTCTTCCTTTTGCGATCCTTGCGTTCTGCGGTGAAACCTCTTCCTCCGCGCGGGTGACGCTGCTGAAGGCGAAAATGGCAAGGACAGTGGCGAGCCGCATGATGCCGGAATCTGCGGGAACCTGCCCGCGGTGAAAAGGATGAACTATCTCACCGAAAACGCCAAACGCCAGGGTCACGAAAGCGTACCTACCCATGCTTCCTCAAAAGCTGCCGGACCTCCCGGTACATTGTTCCATTCACCAATCTACCCTTTGGGGAAGGAGAAGAAGTGGGCGACTTCCGCCATCTCAGCAGGATGATCGTTCCAAGAGTCCTCGTTACCCATGACAGTTAGATAATACAGAATTCCCTTCTGAACACACACATACATTTTGTAGAAAATTCCCTCCTTTCTGCATGAGAGCACGGCCCATACAGCCCCATCAACCGTCTCAACAGACAACCGTTTGTTGCTGAAGTCAGCGAAATTCTCCATGAGCATCTTGCCCAAATCTTCGCTATTAAGATCTTTGGCGTTACGCTGAGCGTCAACCCCAATCGCGGAAAAATAACCTTCGGGACTTACTGCTAAAAGATCAAATTCCGGCTCCTTCCGCTCATACGTCCATAGCAGCGGAATTCTCAGCGTATAGGCCACCTTCGTCCCTTGGATGTAGTCCGGACGAGCGTGATACTGTAACAGAAAGGCGGCACCGAGCGCCAAAGTCCCGAGAAGAGGTTTCTGTGCCCCTGTGAAAATGCCTCGCCCTCCGAACCGCCGGGACAAAGACCACCTCCGGTAGGAGGGCCAGAGACATGCAACGGCAATAACAAGGCTCCCCCCCCAATTGACAGCTACCTGCGCGGTTGACTCTGTCGGGCTTACCGACGTTACCGAAGCGAACGAGGAGAGAATGAAAATAGCGGAAGCACTCAGGACAGAGACTCCTGCTAACAGGGCCACCATTCTTCCCGCAGTGGTAAACCACAGCGAAATGGATGAAACCTCTTTCTTTGCAGCCTCTTCCTCTTCAAACTTTTTCTTTGCATACTCGCAAGCCAAGGGATTCACCTTGCCCTCCGTCGCGGGCAGCTCGTTACTCCAGGTTCGGATCAAAGCCAACTCAGGCGCCGGGTTTTTGGGATCGACGGGAACGAAAAGTGCGCCCGCCACCAAGCGTTCCTCAATTTCATCGGGAAGCCCCCGGTCCCGGCAAACAAGGATGGCGCAACGTTCCGGCCCGAGCGCCAGCATACAAAGCTTGATTTCCTGACCCACGTATGGTGTCCAAGTCCGCGCATCGACAATCGCGAGCTTGGCTTTCCTCAGCGACATTTCCAAGCGAAGCAGCCAGTCATTTCCGGCCTCCATTTCAAAATAAGATGATAGGGCGTATTTAATCGCATACAAGGGAAGACCGATCCCCTGCAGAAAGGGATTTGAGCGCCACCGCGGGGCACGGATCCCCACCATCCGGTAGGCGGGGCCGAGTGCAGCCTGAATCGCCCCCCGCAGTCTGATGCTGTCCTTATCGCTCGCAAAGGCTCTCAGATAGATTGCATTCGGCTTCCCACCTGGGCGGGTCAGGATCACCAATGCAAAACTGAGTATGAAAATGCCACCCAGGAAACAAAGCCCTCCCGCCGGCATCCTGGTGCCCTTTAGAAAAAGCAGTGTCAATACAATCCCGAAGGCCGCGAACTGGAGAAGCCACAGCCACAGCAGAATCAGGTGTATCAACCGGGGGGCATCTAGTAAGGGAGATGAGCGCCGCATTGTCTTTTTCATGGAACTGACTTGGGAGGAACTTGGGAGGAACTTGGGAGGAGTTCCTATCTTTGACCTCATAATCCATCGCCTATCCATAAAGTCGAGAAATCCCTGCCTATCGTTCCGGAATCGACCTGCAATCACTTCAGAAATCGACAATCCACAATCGTCATTCGGCAATTCTTCCTCTCACCTCCCTGTCCAATCATCCACCAGTGCCTCCTGCATTTCATAAGGAGTAACGACACTCCTTCTCTCTTCAGCCGCCCCAGCGCCAAAGAAGGGGACAAGAGTGTCCCCGCTCCGTTCACCGGTTACCCGCGCGATCGCCTCTCTATCGACCATTCGGCTTGTTCCCCAACAGAAATCTGTCAGATTGGCGGCATGTATCTCAAGATCATGGCCGGCATCTGCGCCGCCTCCACCACCATCACCGCCATCTTTTGCATCTGGATCGCGGTCAACCTGGTCACCTGTGACCGCAAGATGGGAGAAGTGCTGAAAGATGCTCCATCGTGGAACTCCTCCAGCGCCGGGCCGGCGTCATCACCCGGCCAGATGGAGAAAGAACGTCAGGAAATCGAACGCCAGCTCAATTCCCGCAGCCGGAAGTAGGCAATCATCCCCTTCAAATTCTCTCCCCTCATCCCGCTCATCCTTCACCGCTACTTCACTTGAACCGTAGCCGGGCTCGGATTTCGTAGTCTGCTCCGAAATCGTAAAGCCGGAAGTCCAGCAGACATCCATCAGGCGTTATCCGGGGAATGACAGGCACACTCCGGCTTCCGCAGCGGAAGAGTAATTGCATGCCGGAGCCGCCCGGGTCCGGCCCCGTTACGCAGTAAATACTACCCAGTGGTTCAAACGCCCTTTGTCGCCCCCCTTCCTGATCGCGGAACTCAACGGTGCATACCCGATCGTAATTTTGAAGTGACGGCTCAAAGCTGCCTACGGATCCATCCCATACAAATCCGTCGTTGCTCCGGAAGCGGTTGGACATGCCCATGCCATACCGGAAGTAGTCGCCGGGATTCGGGATGTGACGCGGACGAGTTGGTAGTCGGGTTTTGTCAAAAACTGCCAGATAAAATTCTTCCGGATCGTCGCCTGGTTCTCCCCGATCATTGGAAGATGTCTGATTGCATTTGATTGACTCGATTACCAGCTGGAATGGCCTAGCAGGAACCAAGGAGCTTGAAGCGCTCCCTGTCTTTGGAACCCCCGGGGCGATACAGCCAGCGCAGAGAACACTCAAAAGGATGGCAGTTAACCCTTTCATTTGGCCACATCTACCATTTTCCCCCATGGCATCAAGAGCAGAGTAAGATGGCCTGCCTCACCGCTTCCTCCTTTGATCCCGCCCCCGGGGGGCCCCTTCGGGCATGTCGCGAATAGCTCCTGTCCATCTTGCTCCGCGCGATCCTGATCACTGGTCACTCCTCATTCTCATCCACTGGCTGGAAATGACTAACCGCAAAAGGACGCAGAGAGCACAGAGATCCCCCTCTCAAAAACTCTTCCCTTTGCGATCCTTGCGTTCTGCGGTAAAACTTTTTTTCTGCTCAGTGATTAGCCTCCGGCCATGCAGGTTAGGCTTCGCTTATCGCCCCTCCTTGTTTTTCAGACAGCCCCCAGATTATTCCCCTGTCCGGGCGCGGCACCAGTCATCGATCTCCGGCAGCAGGCGCTTGATCAGGGCAGCTTTATAACGGATCTCGTCGGCGACCTTCGCGACCTGCGGGGCAGCGGCGGGAGTGAGTTTGGCTTTGGCGAATGCTTCGAGTTCATCGGCTCGCGCCGCGTCGGTGAAGGGGCGGAAAACGAAGGGGAAGAACTTGTTCGCGTCGAGCGAGCCGAGCTTGGAGAGCAGTGCTCCGAAGTTCCCTTTGGCGAAAGCCAGGGCAAGTTCCGGTTGGGCGCCGTCGGTGCCAACCTGATAGACCAACTGCGTGGCCAGCTTCGGCGGCAACTCGTCGGTCAGCGCGATGGCCAGAGTTTTACCAGCAAGTTCGCTGGAGCGCACGGACGCGAGAGCACGGTAGATCGAGCGCTTTTGCTCGGTGGAAACTTCGGCCCGGCCGAGCGCGTGCAGCTTCTCCCAGCGCGTGGCGTCGGCGTCGCGGCCGACCAGTCTGAAAACCGTGTCGCGCAGATCGCCTGCCACGGAATCGGGTTTGGCCACGAAGCCATCGAAGCGTTTTCCCGCTTCTGTTAGCACCGTCGGGTCGCCGAAGCTCCCTAGCAGGCCGATGACAGCGCTGCGCCGGCGGCCGTCCAGTTCCTTCTCGCCCGGCTTCGCGTCCCAGCCCAGCCGCGCGAGCTGGGGCTGGAGAAGATGGCATGCCCATGCGTGGAATGCCGCCTCACCGGGCCGGCCGCGCTGGAGCGCGTCGATGGTGCCGAGCGTCCAGACGATCTGGTCGAGGATGGCGAAAGCCGGGTCATCCGCCACCGTGCTGACGAGATCCAGGTAGCGCGCGACCGGCGCGCGGCCCGCCAGCGCCATGGCCCAGGCGTCGTTGATCAGGTTGAGCCGGTCGGCGGTCGCCATCATTGGCGCGGCATTCGACAGCCGCGTGAAAAGGGCGTCGTCATACCAGACGCGGTAGTAACCCACGTCGCCGAGGTTTGCCTTGAGCGCCAGACCGAGCTCGATTGGCATCTCCGGCTGGCGCGCATCTTTGAGCAGCATGACGGCCGGGCGATCGGACGAACCGACCGCGCCGAGCACGATGGGGACCGACCAAAGCAGCGGTGGAGGATTCGCCTGGTTCAAAGTGAAGCGCTCCTGCGCAATCTCGACCGCATCGCTGCGGATCTCGCGGATTTTCACCACCGGGAATCCCGGCTGTTCCACCCAGCCCGCGGCGAGCGCCGACACCGGCTTGCCCGATACGTCGGCCAGCACCTTCCACAAGTCTGCCGTCGTCGTGCTGGAATACGCGTGCTTCGCCATGTAGCGGCGGATGCCTTCGCGGAAAGACTCCTCTCCCAGATAGCTCTCCAGCATGCGGATGAAGGCCTGGCCCTTCTGATAGGTAATCTCGTCGAATGCGTCCGTGGCTTGTGCCTCGGTCTCCACCCGCTGCTGGATCGGATGCGTGGTGCTCCGCGCGTCGAGCGACATCGCCATTTCCTTGCTCGCCGCCGCGCGCAGCCACACCTGCCATTCGGGGTTGAATCGGTCCGTCGCCTTCGTCCCCATCCAGGAGGCGAAACCTTCATTGAGCCAGAGATTGTCCCACCACGCCATCGTCACCAGATCGCCGAACCATTGGTGCGCGATCTCGTGCGCCACCACCGCGAAGACGCGCTCCTTCGTCGCCTGCGCGCTGGTCGCCGGATCGTAAAGCAGCGCGGTATCGTTATAGACGATGGCTCCCCAGTTCTCCATGCCGCTCGATCCGGTGCTCGGGAAGGCGATCTGATCGAGCTTCGGCAGCGGATATTTCGTGCCGAAGTAGTCGTTGAAATAAGGCAGGATGAGCTTCGTGGCTTCAAGCGCGTAGCGGGCCTGTTCGCGCTTTCCCGGGGTGGTCAGCACGCGCAGTTTCACTCCCGCCACTTCGTCCTCGAGCGATTCCAGTTCGCCCGCGAAGAACGCGATCAGGTAGCTCGCCATCGACGGGCTTTTCCCGAAGCGCACTTCCTTCAACCCGCCGTCGAGCTGGGTCTCGCTCTCCATCGGCATGTTCGACACCGCGACCTGCGCGGCGGGCACCACCGCGGTCAGCGCGAAGGTCGCGCGGAAGACCGGCTCATCCCAGCAGGGAAACATCCGCCGCGCGTCGGTCGCTTCCATCTGCGTGGCCAGCGCCCGCTTCTGCTCCGTGCCGTCCTGATAGCGCGTGATGAAGAGCCCGCACGGCTGCTCGTTGAGCTTGCCGGAGAAATCGAGCTCCAGTTGGTGCGCACCCGCCGGGAGTTCCGTCGCCAGCGCGAAAGTCAGCGTCTGCTTCTCCTCGTCGAGCTGCGGGGTGATCGCCGTGCCGTCGAGCCGCGCGTTCGTGATTTCCAAGCCCAGTGAATTCAGCACGATCTGCCGCGTCGGTTTCCGCGCTTCGATCTCAATCGTCTCGCTGCCCGTGAAAGCAGCCTTCTCCACGCTCGGCACGACGCGGATCGCATAATGCCGCGGCACCACGTCCTTGGGCAACTGTCCCGGCGTCAATTCGAGCGCAAACGGTTCCTCCGCGCGGGTGGTCCCGCAAAAGGCGAAAATGGCAAGGACGGTGGCGAGACGCATGATGCCGGAATCTGCGGGAACCTGCGGGCGGTGAAAAGGAAGAACGATCTCAGCATTTCCAACAGAACCTCCAGCGCCTTCCCAACTCAAAGAGTTCACCGCAGAGGCGCAAAGGCCGCAAAGAAGACAGTGATTTGAAATTCCCACTCCGCGCGCTTCATCGCCTCCTGCATGTCCTTCGCCGTCTAGATAATCTCCACGATCACGCTATTCCGACTGGTCACTGGTAAGCTCCGTCAACTTTGCATTTATGAGTCGAGGCAGCACTTGCCGTCAGATTGTTAGGAATCCGACTCCCCATCAGGTGGGAGGCCGAGGTGGTAACGCAAAGATTTCAGGACTTCAACAACGCTAGAAATGTCACGCAATAGCGCATTAGCTTCCACAAATCGAATAAATCTTGCTTTGAACTGTGGATTAAAGGAGCAATGAAATCCCCCTGCCGTTTCTTCCAGAGGGCGGAAGATAGCGCCCGGATTATCCGCAACAAAGAGTCTTATTACCTCAAATGAGATTAAATCTTCAATTTCACAATCCATTCCCTTCCATGGCTCATTTGCTTCGGCGACCAGCCTAGCGAGATGCACGGGGTCTCGAGTTGAGCGCGGAAGAATACGTTGCAACAAAAATATATCACGCCACTTTTTATAATTTAAATGCTGGCCACTGAGCGCTCCGAAACCGCGCTTCCCTTCCAGATCGTCGTCGAACAGCGCAATTGAGTGAAACACTTTTCGTCCCTCTTGGCTCACGTCACGATCCATAATCGCTCGCAACGGATGGAAATGTTTTTGAAGTCCGAAGGATCCACCTTCATCTCCAATCCCGGTTGGAAATGCAGAAACTCGTTTCCCTAAAAGCCTCAGTCCTGTCTCCTCGTAATGCAGGCGGTCAGCAAGAGCAAAATACCTCTGATCGTGTTCCCCCTCAACCATGATAGTGCGCTCCGCCACTGGCCAATGAAAAAAACTGGCGTAGTGGCGGACAAGATCCCCTGGTTCGAATACCGTAGACATGAACGTGAACGCTAGCTCCCCCCACTTGGTTGAGGTGGCTTTAGAAAAGGGCCCATCCTCCCGAAGGTGACGGAGCATTTAAACGCTGCACCAGGTCGCATGGCATGAACGCCAAACTCTTGAGGAATGAAAGGAACGACTTCATCTTTCAACTCGCGAACCTTTGCGACAGAACGTTGCCCACGGCTCTCGACGACTTGCGCGTCGCAGGTGCGCCGTCCGCCTTCCGGCGTCGAACGGAGCCAATAGAGCCGCTCGGGCACCTCTACGATCGCATCAAATTGTTTAAGATCCTTCCGAAGGAGATGGAACTTTCGATTAGCCTCGGTGGCCCGATTCAGTTGATGCAACAATATGGCATACTCAAGCTGAATCTGTAGGGGCATTCGGTAGCTCGTTCCGGCGAGCTCATCGAGAAGCAAAAGCTGAGCCATGAAATCGTTGGGACGACTGGTGGTGATTAGATCATACCGGAAGCGTAAGAGCATCCAATTTGATTTCTCAGGAACACTTTCGAGTGCCGAAAGCGCATTACTGACATTGCGAGGAGGCATCCTTTCAAGGTCACACTCGCTCAAGTCCGGCACACCTTCCGTCAGAAGAAGCCACGCTTCCGCAAGTGTTCCAAGTGGGTTACCTGCCTGCGTCAGTTGGTCAATTTGTTTCTGCCCTCCCGACGAACGGAGCAGCTTTAGCGCTCGATTCGCAAGTCTCATCAACTCCGTTTGACGAAATTCGGAACGCTCAAGCGCGATAGCCTGATAGATAAAACCGAGCGCCTCCGCTGCGCTCGAAGCTGCATGCTGAGGAGTATGTTCGGCTGTCTGAATTAGGTTTTTTGCCATAGTTTCGAGCGTATAGCTGTTCGTTGGATCTTCAAGAAACGCATTGCGGGTAGCTTCTGTCGCTTTGGCACGAAGCGTTTCCAAGCGTTCGGGCGTTGCGCCAGCTTCAAGCTCGATATCCGACAAATCTTGAAAGGCGAGCGCTAACGAATTGAACAAATTGAGATTCGACTCATCTTGACTACCTCCATCAAGATCGTGGAGCGCATACTCGAGATGTGCTATCGCACGCTCAAGCAACTCTTTTCGTTCTTCGGCAGTCGCTCCAAATTCCTTTTGTTTCGCTACCCTCCGCAGGGATACCGCGATGTGATGATTGAATGCGCGACTCGTCTCACGCACGCTGGCAGGCATGGCAGCTAGGATCGAAAGGACCTCCCGCCAGTAAGGAACGAACTCTTGATTTCCACTGGCATCGAGTTTGAGGATTTTGATAGCGAAGTCCAGCGCGAGCGAACGAAACGGCTTTAGAGCAAACGAGCTGCTGCACGCAATGCGGCGAAGCAACAAAAGCCGAAGTTGCACTGGATCAGTCGCCTCCTGGAGGCCAAGCCGTTCAAGCATCGCATGATCAAAGAATGTCGATGTGATTAGATACCGTCCCAACAGATCGTGCGCCATTGCCCAGACTTTCTCCCCAGCACTCACTTCGCGAACCAATGCGAGGGCTGGAACGTGTGTCCGCACATCCTCCAGCAGCCAAGAATATGGACGACGGTGGACCGGTGAAAGAGGCATTAAACCTTCTGGTAGAGGCTGCCGCTCAATGCTAAGAGCAGCGATTTCCAAAACGATGACACGCAAGTCGTCTGCGATCTCTGCGTCGCGAAATGATTTATACAGCCAACTTTGAATTGACTCATTAAGATCAAGTTGACCTTTGAGCCAAAACTCCAATGCAATCCAAAAATTTGCGATGCTTGTCGTTATGTATTCAGGACGATGGGCTTCCCAAAACCCTGTCCATTCGTGCTCAGATCTCTGTTTTCCCAACGGGGTCAAGAACTTGTTAAGGTGTTGACCGAGCAAAAGGGCTTCTTGAAGGTTTAGTTCATGCGAAAGCGATGTGATCTGCTTCACGCGAGAGTTACGAGTTAAGTCGGCCGGAACAAAGGGCGTGCTCACACACATAACGACGACGGGACGCCCATCTTGAGTCAGTCCAGTGAGAAAGCTGCGAAGTTCGGCATCACGGCCTTCCCAGTGATTCACGTCAAATACGATGAGCCAGGGAGTTTCAAAGTGCGACCTGTTTAGTCTGATTTCCGGTTCGGGGATCTGACTGTTGTGCGCCATCGCCTCAGTGTGAGCACGATACAGGAAATTCGAGAGTTCCAGCACTTGCGGATTCCGGAGGCCAGGACGTGCAACTAGTGTCGGATAGCCTTCGGATGCTGCTTCATATGCGAGCATCCTGGCGAATGTTGTACCACCCGCGCCAGATTCGGAAATAATAGAGAGAATCCGATTTTCGGATGGACCAGATTGAGCCACAAACTTTAAACCATCGAGAAGCTTTTTTCTCGTTTCCCAATTCCGACGCCATGGCAAACCTGCGGCGTATGGTTTCCAACTTTCTACCGAACGATCAAAAAAGCCTGAGAATTCTTCAGCAGTTAGATCCGAAGGTTGCATTAGTCGAAGATCCTTCGACTGAATTAATTCGTATCCTTCGAGGATTGGTCGTTCAACCAACTCACAACTGGTAATATCAAGATCTATTTGCGATCCTGCTTCGTCTCGAATTCGAACGACCAAGAGCGTTTCGGGAATTTCGATAGTGAGTTGTTCAACCAAGTCACGAGTCGCTTCTGGCAGAGGCAACCGCCAATGGTCAACAGCTGCCGCCGCACCCGGCTCTAGAAGCCATGTGTCAATTCTTGCAGCATCTCGCTCCGACGTACTTAATAGGATCACGAGGGTACGGAAGTTCTCCTGCTTCCAAAGTACCAGAAAATCTTCCAAAGGTTGCTCCCCGCCGTTGCTCACGAGCACGACCACTCGCGGACGTGCAGAAGTAAGCTCCTTGAGCATATTGAGACGTCGGCGCATCACGCCGAAAATCCCGAGAGCCTGTGACTCGTTCGGTTCCCTTGGATCCAGTCTTCCATTTAGAAGAAAGACGGGGAGTGCTCGAGGAGGCATCAACACCCCCTCCGGATCCGATGCAACAAGATGAATGAAGCCGCGTTTCCGCGTAAGGCTCCCTGAAGTGGCATGGTTGGAACCGAGCGCCTCGAGGAGCGCCCGGCCGCTGAGTTCACAGAGCACGAGCTTCCAAGGAAGTCCGATTAGCGTTCGGAGACTTTCAATGGCTTCAGCAGACTCCTCAACATCCTTTCCCACCCAAAGCGCGGCGTCACGACCGGCAAGCGCTTGAACCAGGAATGGGGGGATTTGCTCATGCTCAATGCGGATGCTTTTCATGATGGGAACAGATATCGTGTTTTTGTGATAACAGGCTAAGATCAGAGGCTTGTTTTGCAGTGCGCCGAGAAGTTGCCCAACCTTCCGCCATGCTCCTCGATGAAGCGCTCCGACAGGCCGAAGAAGTCGCCGGAGCCCATCGCCGGGTCATAGACACAGCTCTGATAGGGCTCGATCATTTCCACGATGAGTCTGACAATCGACTTGGGCGTGAAGTATTGGCCGCCCTTTTTCCCATCCGCCATGGCGAACTGGCTGAGGATGTCCTTCGCGTGAAGGTCCTCGTGCTGGAACCGAATGGTGGCGAAGAGGTCGATGAGCCCCGCGAGGTTCGCCGGATCGATCTGGAGCTGTAGCGTCGGTCTGCGACCGTCGCTGGTTTTCCGGGGAGAGAGGCGGTGGCAGCTTACGATTCGGTATTGCAGAATGCGACGGTCGCAGACCGACGCTACAGTTCTGAAGGCTAGTGGGCAGGAATCGAGCATGGAGGGTTCTAAATGCCGAGGCTAACACCCTCTAGCGGGACGGGAAGGAGAAAAGTGCACGATTTCCTGAGCTTGCGCGGCGGGCGGGATTCTCAGAACAGATCTCCCTGGATGGGCTTGGCGGGATTCTTCGGGCGGAGGAAGTTTTCCGCTTCGGTGTAGATCAGGGGCACGCGGGAGGGGCCGAATTCCTGCAAGCCGCCTGCCAGATAGGAGGCGACCTGATCGGAATCGAGCACGGCGGGCATGCGGTCGTGCACGGGGCCGAGCACGGCGTTCGGCTCGGTGGTGATCATGGAAAAGCATTCCCCCCTGCCCTCTTCCTCGCGCCAGATGCCGGCGATGCAGAGGAGCCGCCCTTCCGGCCGCTCGAAGCGCAGCGGCACCTTGGCCCCGGCGCGGTCCGTCCATTCGTAAAACGCGGAGGCGACGATGAGGCAGCGGCGCTCGCGGAAGGACGCGTTCCAGGTGCGGCCGGAGAGCTTGTCCTCGCGGGAATTCACCACCGTGCGTTTGCTCCCCGGCTTGCCCGGGATGGGCAGGCGGAAACCCCAGAGCATGCTTTTCCACGAGCCGTCCGGCATCACGACCGGCGCGGGCAGCGTCGGACGGATGAGGCGCGTCTCCTCCGCGATGAGCCGGGCGATGGCCGCCGGCTCCGTGTAGCCCGGATCGCTGCCGCGCTTTTTCCAACCCACTTCGTAGGCGGTGCACAGGGTTTCCCGCCTTTCCTACACCGCCGCTCTCCCGGACGAAATGGCGAAGAATCTCCGGATGATGCGTTGTTTTAACCGCGGAGGCGCAAAGGTCGCAAAGGGACGCGGAGAAGATGAGGAAGCTGGGAATTTCTCCTTGGCGCTCCTCTGCGACCATTGCGGCTCTGCGGTAAACTCTTGGGTGAAAACGATGAAGAAGAGCCTCCGGCGGGAGAAGGGTTAGCGACGGTCATAGACGCGACGCTACAAACGATTCACCGCGAAGGCGCAGAGGTCGCGAAGGGACGCGGAGAAGATGATGGATTTGGATGTTTTCCTTTGCGCTCCTCTGCGACCTTCGCGGCTTTGCGGTAAACTCTTGGGTGAAGGAAAAGCCTCCGGCGGAAGAAGGTGAAGTGCGACGGTCATAGACTCGACGCTACAAAAGATTCACCGCGGAGGCGCAGAGGTCGCGAAGGGACGCGGAGAAGATCAGGACGCTGGGGCGGCATCTTCTGCCGATCAACCAACCACTCTCCACCATCAACCTCTTCTCCGCGCTCCTCTGCGACCTTGGCGGCTTTGCGGTGAACCCTCGGGTGAAAACAATGAAGAAGAGCCTCCGGCGGGAGAAGGGGTTAGCGACGGT
Organism: Verrucomicrobiota bacterium; assembly: GCA_040386755.1. Lineage (GTDB taxonomy): Bacteria > Verrucomicrobiota > Verrucomicrobiia > Verrucomicrobiales > Akkermansiaceae > Luteolibacter. The sequence goes on from JAZKEY010000023.1 coordinate 70,414, forward strand.
CATAGACGCGACGCTACAAATGCCCGATGAAGCCCTGTATTGGCTCAAAGTACATCAAGTTTGACCTGAAACTGATCAGTAATGACCTGAAACTGATCAGTAATGGCCTGAAACAGATCAGTTTTGACCTGAAACAGATCAGTTTTGACCTGAAACAGATCAGTTTTGACCTGAAGCAGATCAGTTTTGGCCTGAAGCAGATCAGTTTTGACCTGGAACAGATCAGTTTTGACCCGAAGCCGATCAGTTCTGGCCTGGAACAGATCGGTTTTGACCCGAAGCCGATCAGTTTTGACCTGGAACAGATCAGTTTTGACCTGGAACTGAGGAAGGATTTCCCGGCCTCAGGGGTCGGAAAAACCCGTTGGTGACCGTCGATCCGGATGGGGTGAGGTGCGACGGTCGCCGACTGAGGGCGGATTTCAAAGATTCAGGCCCTCCATTTCCGCTTCGCTCCGATTGCCGCTACAGCAGATTGACCAAATCGGCAATGTTAGAGACGGAAAACGAACCCTCCTCACCACCCTACGTGATCGCGTGACTCGTCCCAAAACCGGCCATAAGGCACTAATCCCGCCTCCGCCGGATGATGGCGGCTAACACCCATTCCTACCCGTTAGGGGATCCGCCGCCATGCGGACGTGTCAAGGCCAATCTGGTTATGACCTCATAACCGAAATGGCCTTGCACAAAACCACTTCCAGGCATCCGCAACCTCTGCTAGTCCGTTAGCCATGTCCGGAAACCCGAGACGGGATTGTCCGAACCGATTGCTAGATAAACAATGAAACTGAAATTACACATTATGAACACCAAACTACCGAAGGTCCTGATGTCCTTCAAACGAAATGAAACCAACCTGGAGTCCATCTCCGGAACCGTGAGCGCCAACCTCTATCCACTGACGATCTATCCGACCCCGCCGGTGATGAAGGCGGTGCTGGATGCGAAGCGGACGGACTGGCTCGAAGCGAAGCTGGAACAGAAACAGGGTGGCACGCTGGCGACCGCGCTGAAGCGCGACCTGCAGGCGGAGCTGGAGGAGATGCTCTATCACCTCGCCCTGTATGTGCAGCTCAACTGCGGCGGACTGGTGGCCAACGTGCTGGCCGCCGGCTTCGAGGTGGTGACCGAGCGCACCACGCCCTATCCGCTGCCCCGTCCCGAATCGCTCATCGTGGACAACACCATGGTGGGAAAAATCGTGCTGAAAACCGCCACCATCAAGGGCGCGCGCTGCTACAAGGCGCAATACGCGCTGGTGAGCGCGGATGGCACGGTGGGTGCGTGGAACGACGGCGGCTTCCACACCAAAGCCCGTGACATCGCGGTGGACGGCCTGGTGTCCGGGGCGCTCTACGCGCTGCGCATCCTGGCGGTGGGCGGCTCGACCGGCGAGTCCGAGTGGAGCAACGTGGTGAGCGGCCGCTGCATGTGAGCGGTGGAACTAACAAAGCGCGGCGGATTCCCCCCGCCGCGCATTTGCTATCTTCTTTCAATCAAAAATCAAAAATCAACAATCGGCATTCATCAATCAATCTGGATAGAGAAAAATTGATGATCGGGGATCGGGGATCGGGGATCGGGGATTGGAGATTGGGGATTGGGGATTTCTTCGCTTAGCCGGAGCTACTGCCGGATGGTGAGGAAGAAACCCTGTCAGCTGGCTCATTTTCGCAACAAAAAGCCGGCCGATTTGCCCCATGAGGGAATCGGCCGGCTGGTGAGGTTTTGTTAGCGAGGGTTACTTTAATTTGATCCGATCAAGAATCAACGCCTGGCGATGATGACCAGCTTTCCGCTGAACTCGGAATCGAGCGCGCCACCGGTAAACCGGATGATCACCCGGAGGGCTTTCCCCTGGACCTTGGCGGTGATGTCCGTGTTCAGCACACCGGAAAAGTCGCCACCCCTGTAGCTGCCTTCGAAGGAAGTCACGATGGATTCACGGGCGCTGCCGAAGAAGGCGTCGCCATCCCGGGTGAGGGTCAACGAGGTCGGGCCGGAAACACTGACGGTGACCTCGGCATCGAATTCGTCAGCGAGTTCCCTGACGACCTTCTTGGTGGCACTCCGGTTGAGCTGAAGGGTCCTTTTCTCAATGATGATCTCACCCTTGACGAATCCCGCGACCCGTTTCACGACGGCTGGCGGAAGATCAATGGTTTCACCATCGAATGTGAAGGAACCGGTGGCGCTCTCGAATTCATAAACGCCATTCGGTGCGGCAGCTTGAGCCTTGGGAGTGGCGGCGACTGAAACAAGCGAGACACCGACGACCGCCATGAACAGGCGGCCGAGCTTCGCGAGACGGGAACGATCCACCGAAGTGGAGGGTAATGGAGCTGAGTTGATTTTCATAACGCCTCCCTTTTAGCAAAGGGCAAGCCACGTCGTGAAAACCGGCACCTTGTCGGGTGGATCCTTGATGGTTGCAGGGAAATCCCAACATGGGACAGGTTAGATCCGCTCACGGAGTCCGGCTGTGAGATGCAGTTCGCAACGGCGGCGTTGCAATTCACCTGAGCAGTTTACAAGAAACTGGATCCCCGGGTGAACGGCCGGAATACGGCCTCGACCCGGCGGTAACTTCTTCGATCCCTACCGGGATCAAGAAGAGTTGGCCTTTGATCCGTTCCTCAATGGCCTGGGGATTTATCCGCCCTATATTCTCCTTGCCGCCCCAAATGCGGGGCGAGCGGCGATGGGTTAGGCAGCCATGGCAGGGACCGACCTCCGTGGCGGTCTAGCAAATGAAGGGCGAATGAATCCGCGCATGAATAGCTCGGAGATCCGTTGAAGCTCACTCATTCACCTCTCATTCTCCCGGACCGCCCGGAGGTCGGTCCCTGCCTTTTGGGGGCTCCTCCCCCCTTCATTCTCCGTGCCGCCCGGAATGCAGACCCTCTTCCATCTGCGTTTTAACGTCCATCGGCGGTTCTATTCTCTTGGGAACATGTTTCCGCCTCCGCGGGGCGGACATGACAGCTTTTCGATCTGACAAGGGAATTCCATGGCTCCCCGCCGATGCGCGGCTTTGGGTGGAGGGACTTCCAAACCCTAGGGATTTCCAACAGTCCGCGTGCCCGGATGCCCGCGCCGGAGGCCTGGAACGACAGGGACCACCCATTACATGGCAACCCCATTTGTCATTACAGGAGATTCTCCAAAGAGCTTCCGGCGCATTTACACGGGTGATTTTTAGGAGAATTACAAAGTATGCTCTGCGCGATTGTTCCAAAAAGCCCCGGAAGCCGCCGGCACGATCCACCGCACCGGTGTCGCCGCGGATTCGCCCTGGTGGTGAGTCTGGTGCTGATGATGCTGCTGACTTTGTTAGGGGTCGCACTGCTTTCCCTTTCCTCCATCAGCCTGCGCGGAACGGGTCGGGAAGACGCGCGCATGAAGGCCCGCGCGAACGCCCGCATGGCGCTGATCATGGCAGTCGGCGAACTTCAGAAATCGCTGGGGCCTGACAAGGCGATCTCCGCGCCCTCCGGGATCCTGGGCGAGACTCCCGCCAAGCCGGGATTGACCGGCGTGTGGAAATCCCGGGACTACACGCCGGAACTCCAAGGCGGCACCACCACGCCGGACTACGCGGGCCACAAGATCGAGAACTTCCAGGGGTGGATGGTGTCGACCGCGACTCCGGAAGAGAGTGCGTCCGTGGATTTCGCGAAGTCGGCGTGGAAGGATCCCACCACTCTCGTCCTGGCGGCGGCCGCCACGTATGGCGGAAAACTTCCGACCACCGGCCCGCTGCGCGCGGGCAAGGTTCCCCTAACCAAGAACGGCAAGGAGGAAGGCGCCTATGCGTGGCACGTCTCGGACGAATCGGTGAAGGCCCGGATCAATCTCTTCCGCGACCCGTCCCGGAATGCCACCGTTTCCCAAAAGCGCGCGCTGCTGGCCGGTCACCGGCCGGACGTCTCGATGGTCAGCGCGGATCTGGATTTCCTCGACAAGGACAACGATGCGAATGCCTTCAAACTGGCAATCGCCACCCGCCCGAAAATCACCAGCCTCCATCAGGCGGAACTCAGCGGCTCCAAGGGCCTCGGCAAGCTGACGCCACTGCGCGACGTGATCACTCCCTACTCCATGGGAGTGCTGGCGGATGCTCGGTTAGGCGGACTGAAGAAAGACCTCACCTCGTTGTTCGAGCGCAGCAGCAGCTCCACGGCCATCACGCTGCCCGCCGAATATAACAACCTGGGCCTCTACGCGACGACGCACGGGATCAGCGGCGAATCCGATCCTGTCTGGAACCGGTTCGCCTCATACTATAACATTTTCAAACAGCTCACGAAGTCCGACAGCAGCCCGACCTATGCGCAGGCTCCGTTTGAAAACACCGTCCTCCCGAAAGCCGGCTCCAATCCGGTGATGCCCAAGCTGTTCTCCCCCGGTCCGGTGATCGCGAAGGTGCAGGTCCTGTTCAGCCTCATCACCCGCCCGCCCCACGGCGGTGCCGACAACGGGCAGGACGGACAACTGCACCTGATGTACACGCCGCTGGTCACGCTCCACAATCCCTACAACATCAACATCTCATTCGACATGCTCAAGGTCTCCTTCCAGAGCCTGCCTGTTGGATTCAATTTCTCGATCGACGGCAGCAGCATCAACGGCGGCAAGTTCAAGCCCTTCAATGAACTCTATGACCGGGGGAGAACGCTGGGCGTGATCGACAAATCGATCGTCCTGAAGATCGCCAACTGGCGGACCTACGACACGACGGTGACGGAAATCAACGGCGGCAAGAGTGAAGCGCAGATCAACAGCGAGGCGGACAAGGAGGACTCCGATCCGAAGGACCCGGTCGTGATGAAACCGGGCCAGACGCTGTTGTGCGCGCCGTACATCGACCCGGCCTCGCAGTTCGGGCGCTATGGCTCGCCGAATACGTTTTTTGATTTCGGCAACCAGCTGACGCGGTCGATCAAAACCAAACCCGGCTTCTTCGGCAACACGGTCGGCTTCGATCTCGACTGGCTCAAGGATGATGTCGTGAGGTTCAAGCGGCAGCCGGTGCCCACCACGATCGGCGTGGTGTGCGGCGCGGCCAAGCCGACCGCGGGCGGCAACGCGTCCTTCGAGATCAAAACCGAAATCACCGCCGGCGGGCGCAAGCGGTCCTACGGCGGCATCCAGATGATCTATCCGGATCTAGCGGATCTGGAGAAGGCGCTCACTCCCGCGGGTTTCTCGACCAACGCGCTTTCCTCATTCGTGCCCAACGAGGGCGGAGGCGATGCGCAGATCAGCCAGCACTCCAATGCGAAACCGTTCGCCTTGTTTTCCGCCTTCGCCCGCAACACCAGTGGCGGAGTCAATGAGGCCGGAACCCGCGCCGTGACCAGCACCCCGGGCAATGCGCTGGTCAACGGGAAGTATGCGGGCAAGCCGTTCCTGTTCCACAATCCGGCGGTGCCCGTCGTCGTCACCAATCTGAAGAATGAGAAACTCGGTGCGCAGGCCTACGAACTCAGCCTCGAGCCGGTGACGAAAAACACGATGACCAAACTGCTCCAGAGCGACAACCAGAACCGGACGCGGTTTCTAACCGGCAACACGGCCGACCAGGGCACCAAGTCGGGAAGCTATCTGGAGATCGCGAGCGGTCCGCTGGAGGCGATCGCGGATTTGCGGAGATCGAACGTGATCGCGTCCAGCTTCGCACCGGGTGGCTCACGGCCGATCGCGAACTCCGTCGTCCCGCCGATGATGAAAACCAATTCGGCCAGAGAAACAGGCACCAGCTACCGGCTTCTCGACCACTCGGTGCTGGCCAATCACGCGCTCTACGACAGTTTCTATTTTTCGACGTTCGGGACCAATACCGGCAAAACACCCGAGAAGTCGTTCACGGATTTCATGGATGGCAGCGAGCCGTTGCTGTCGCAGGCATTCCAACCCCACCTGCCCGCCCGCACCACCGTGGAAAAGGCCGGCAAGGATCTGTACTCCGCCGGCCTGCCGAACGACCAGGCCTATCGGAAAGCGGCGCAGTATCAACTGGTGCAGGGAGCCTTCAATGTGAATTCCACCAGCGTCCAGGCGTGGAAGGCGCGGCTGGCATCGATGAGGCAAAGCACGGTCCCCACCCTCTCGCTGGACACCGGCAACCTCGCCAATGTGCAGTCCGCCGACAGTCCCATTTTCGCGATGACCCTGCCGAATGGCGCGGCGACGAACCTGTCGCTCGATGCCTTCACCGACAAGGGCAAGGAGAACCGCTGGAACGGCTTCCGCCAGCTAACAGACGCGCAGCTGGAGGAGCTGGCGACCCGCATCGTGAAGGAAGTCCGGAAGCGCGGGCCATTTCTATCCATGTCTGAATTCGTCAACCGCAGGATCGGGTCGAATTCCGAAGAGACCCGGCAGGGCGCGCTGGAGGCGGCCATCGAGGCGGCGAAGTTGAACGACGGTGTTTACGGAAACCAGGTCCCCATCGGCAGCGGCGACATCAGCGGTCCGGAATATGGCTTCGCGACGCCCGAGGTGGTCACCGGAAATCCCGCCGCCGGTGCTCCGGGGTGGATCAGCCAGGGGGATCTGATGAAGGTCCTCGAACCGGCCGCCACCGTCCGCTCGGACACCTTCGTCATCCGCGTGTGCGGCGAGGCGAAGAGTGAGAATCAAACGATCCGCGCCTACGCCGAGGCGGTGGTCCAACGCCTGCCGGACTATGTCGACCCGTCCGTGGAAGCCTCCGCAAGCGCTGACGACGGAACCCATCCAGCGAACCAGAAATTCGGCCGCAGGATGGAGATCATTTCGTTCCGCTGGCTCTCGAATTCCGAAATCTAATTGAAAACCCATGTTTCAAATCAAATGCCTGCCCATGATCGGGATCCTGCTGTTGCCATTGGCAGCGTCCGCCCAGGACAAGGCGGTCTCGGCGATCACGATCCGCGCGTTCCTGAACGACCCCTCGCAACCCGAGGCGAAATTCTTCGTCCCTAACACTCCCGACACCCGTGTCCCGGTGAATCTGAATCCCGGCGAACTGCCGGCCGAACAGACCGCCGTGGTCATCAACGGCCGGTTGACGATTTACAACTCCCCCACCGTTGATCCCGCGCAACCGGAGGCGGCGGTGGTCGCCTCGGTCGCCGTCGCGAAGAACCTGGGCCACGCGGTGGCCATCATCCAGCCGCTGGGGGCTGATAGGAATCCGCGCTATGGAATTGTTCTCATCGATGATTCGGCGTCGGCCTTCCCACCGGGGGAATCCCGCATTGTCTCGATGACCACCCTGCCGGTCGCCCTCCAGATCGGCGAGCACAAGCTGCCCGCCGCATCCGGCAAGGTCACCGCGGTTCCGAGGGTCATGAAGCTCGATCCGTATAACATGGCGCAGACCGACTTTTTCTATCAGCGAGAGAACAACTGGATCCCCTTCAATGAATCCAAGATGAAGTATCTCCAGTCCTATCGGCAGATTTTCATCTGCTCCACCCGCCCGGGAAGCCAGAGCCCCACGCTGACCACCCTGATTGACGATGCCCCCGCTGCGGCCGGGAAGGAAGCTGCGGAGGCGCCCTAACGGGATGGGGGCGTGATGACCTAACAAGGATCGGTGATTTGCCTGCGGCCATGCGGGATGCGCTTTGCGATTAGGAAAGACTCGCTATCGCTCGCTTGGCATTCCGAATCGCCGATGCCCATGAAAAGTCAATCGGTCGCGGTTGTCCTCAATTCATTGGCTTTTCATGGGCAGGGGCGGATCGGAGTCCGCCTCTCCTTGGGTTCTGAATCCTTCCAGGCATTGCTCATCAGAGTGCTTTTCGTGAAGGGCACTCCTCACCGCAGCGCCAGCAGGGCGAGCTCTTTGTGATGCACCGCGAGCTGCTGCAGGCGGATGGTCTTGAAGCCCATTTCCCGCAGTGCCGCGAACCAACCCGCCTTCTCCGCGACCTGCGCGGGATCGGTTAGCTTTAAGGTCATCAGCGCGCCGCGGATGCCCGGAGCCATTTTGCAGAAGCGCGCGCATTCCTTGAGCACCACTTCGGGGGATTGGTTCATGTCGGACATGAACCAGGTCACGCCCTGGCCGAGGTCGCGCTTGCTGGCAATGGCGGCGGGTTTCCGGCAATGATAGAACCACGGTTTTCCGACAGGGGCATCGTCACGATTGGCAATCGCGGATTGCATCACCACCTCCGCCATCTTCGCCGGATCCACGCCGATGACCGGCACGCCGCGATCCAACAGCGCCAGCACGACGCCACCCGGAGCACAGCCGAGTTCGACGACGATGTCCTTGTTTGTGAATTTCAAATCGAAGAAGCGGGTGGCTTCCTCCAGTTTCAACCACGCCCGCGATGGCGACCGCTCCGTCATCACGATGCCGGAATCCCCCGCCGGATCGGGGCTGAGGAATTTCCCGTGGCGATGGATGCCTGACCAGAATTCCCCCTCTCCCAGCTCCACCACCGTGCCGATGAGTTCGCCCGGCTTCGGCCTACCTAACGGGCCGCCGTCGTTCACGCCCTGCATTTTCCGCTCATGAAACTTCGCGTGATGGATTACCGCCACGCCGCCGAGCTTGGCCACCGCTTCCTCCCGCGTCGCGGATTTCCCTAACGAAAGGCACAGCCGCCGCGCGCAGGCGATCTCCGCGTCGAGCGCATCCAGCGAGAACGGCGCATCCGCCTTGAACGTCACGAACCCGCGTCGCTGATAGCTGAGCCGCCAGCCAAGGCCCATGGACTCCACCTCCTGCTTCAAGGCCTTCTCCGTCCCCGGATTGGTCAGGGCAAATATAAATTCCGTCTCGGTTGGTTTCATCATCCGCAAGCGGCGGCTTCATGCCACCATCGTCCGCAGAGACTAGGAACCCACTGGATCGCGGCAAGAGGCAAAGTGGCGACCGGTGATCGGGATGGATCAATAGCGGCGATCGATATTGCGCACGAGTTGCAGCGCTTGGGCGCTTCCGGTCGATTGGATGCCGCCCGACAAGCGAATCGTCGGAATCCGGACGGAGTCCAGAACCTTGTAGTTTCCGTTCACGGCGACCAGATTGCCGCCCGCCAGGAAATAGCGGACTTCCGTTTCGTGAGGCAGGACCCTCACCAATTCCACCGGAGCATCCACCAAGGCGGAGCGTTCGTTTTCCCGAATCACGGCACCGGCGGAGATCCCTGTGTTAGACCAGGAGACGGGGATCTGACCGACCTTGACCCGCGCCGCGCAATCGGCGGGAAGCCCCAGAGGCTCGGAGCGATAGGTGTCGAAATACTGGACCACCTTCGACCGGGCGTGAGAACCGAACTCCGCCGTTTGGATTGATGTGACCTTTGCCGTGCTCCCGGCTGTCTTTCTGGCAACTCCGGGGGAAGACGAGGGTAGCCAGCTACTGGCCGCAAACCAAAGCACGCACGCAGCACTCGCTGCCGAACAAATGTTGAGGATGATTTTCATGGAAGGATGGGAGTCAGCGGTTGGGAAGTTCCCCTTTCTATCGCAGGGCCCGTGCCATGCCACGGCAACCGTCGTAACTCCCGAGCTATCAAGCGTCCCGCTCGACGTCGCTCCATCAAGGCGGGTGCAAAATGCGTGGCTGTCCGCCTTTCCGGGGCAATCTGCATCCCTCGCCAAATCAGGGAGCGGGTTCGGATTCGGCCACGAGGGAGAGCTGGTTGGCGCGGAATCGGCGGAGATTCGCTGTATAGGAATTGCCAATGACAGGTATTGGCAGCGTAGTCTTTACCGATGGCAATTTCCGGATCAAAGATGATCGCCTCAGGAAGCCATCGGGTGTAATTCCCAGTTTCTTCAAATCGATTTTCCAACCCACCGACCAAACCATGTCCAACGAAACCCCACGCTGCCCCGTCGATCACTCCGCCCCCGCTCCGCAGGGCAAGTGCCCGTTCAACCACGCCCCGAGCACCGGCACCACGAACAAAGATTGGTGGCCGAAAGCGCTCAATGTGGATCTCCTCAACCAGCACTCCGCCAAGTCCGATCCGATGGGTGCGGACTTCGACTATGCCGCGGAATTCAAGAGTCTCGACTACGCCGCGCTGAAAGCCGACCTCGCCGCGCTCATGACCGACTCGCAGGATTGGTGGCCCGCCGACTTCGGCCACTACGGCGGCCTGTTCATCCGCATGGCCTGGCACAGCGCCGGCACCTATCGCACCGGTGACGGCCGCGGCGGCGCGGGCCGGGGGCAGCAGCGTTTTGCCCCTCTCAACAGCTGGCCGGACAACGTCAGCCTCGACAAGGCCCGCCGCCTGCTGTGGCCGATCAAACAGAAATACGGCCGCAAGATTTCCTGGGCCGACCTCATGATCCTAACGGGAAATGTCGCGTTGGAGACCATGGGCTTCAAAACCTTCGGTTTCGCCGGCGGCCGTGCCGACACCTGGGAACCGGATCACGACGTCTATTGGGGCCGTGAAACCACCTGGCTCGGCGGCGACAAGCGCTACGCCCACGGTTCCGAAGGTGTTGAGAAAGACGGCGGCGTGTTAGTCGCCGACGACAATGCCGACGGCGACATCCACTCGCGCAAGTTAGAGAATCCGCTCGCGGCCGTGCAAATGGGCCTCATCTACGTGAACCCGGAAGGCCCGGATGGAAATCCCGATCCACTCAAGTCCGCCTACGACATCCGCGAGACCTTCGGCCGCATGGCCATGAATGACGAGGAGACCGTCGCGCTCATCGCCGGCGGCCACACCTTCGGCAAGACCCACGGCGCGGGTCCTGCGGACAACGTCGGCGACGATCCGGAAGCCGCCGGCCTCGCGGATCAGGGCTTCGGTTGGAAAAACCGCTTCGGCACCGGCAAGGGCGGCGACACCATCACCAGCGGCTTGGAAGTCACCTGGACCACCACCCCCACGCAGTGGAGCAACAACTATTTCGAAAACCTCTTCGGCTACGAATGGGAACTCACCAAGAGCCCGGCCGGTGCCCACCAATGGCGGCCCAAGGATGGCGCGGGCGCAGGCACCGTGCCCCATGCCCACGATGCTAACAAGAAGATCGCCCCCAGCATGCTCACCTCGGACATCGCGCTGCGTGTCGATCCCGCTTATGAAAAGATCTCCCGCAATTTCCTCGCGAATCCCGACCAGTTCGCCGACGCCTTCGCCCGTGCCTGGTTCAAGCTCACCCACCGCGACATGGGCCCGCGCGACCGCTATCTCGGCCCTGAGGTTCCCGCGGAAATCCTCATCTGGCAGGACCCCATCCCGGCGGTCGATCATCCGCTCGTCGATGCCTCGGACATCGCCGCGCTCAAGGCCAAGGTTCTTGCCTCCGGCCTAACCGTTTCCGAACTCGTCTCCACCGCCTGGGCCTCCGCCTCCACCTTCCGCGGCTCCGACAAACGCGGCGGGGCCAACGGCGCCCGCATCCGTCTCACCCCGCAGAAGGATTGGGAAGCCAACCAACCCGCCCAACTCGCCAAGGTGTTAGGCGTGCTCGAAGGCATCCAGGCTGACTTCAATTCGACCGCAACCGGCGGCAAAAAGATCTCCCTCGCCGACCTCATCGTCCTCGCCGGTTGCGCCGGGGTCGAGCAGTCGGTGAAGAATGCCGGTCACAAGCTCACCGTCCCGTTCACCCCGGGCCGCATGGACGCCACGCAGGAACAGACCGATGTCGAATCCTTCGCCTTCCTTGAGCCGATCGCCGACGGCTTCCGGAACTATCAGAAGACCCGCTACAGCGTCCCGGCCGAGGAACTGCTCATCGACAAGGCGCAGCTCCTCACGCTCACCGTTCCGGAGATGACCGTGCTCATCGGCGGACTGCGTGTCCTCAACGCCAACGCCGGCGGCATCCAAGCGGGCGTTTTCACCCGCCAGATCGAGGCCCTGACCAACGACTTCTTCGTCAACCTCCTCGACATGGGCACCGCCTGGAGCCCGCTGTCACCCGACGAGCAAGCCTTCGAAGGCCGTGACCGCAAAACCGGCGAACTCAAGTGGACCGGCACCCGCGTCGATCTGCTCTTCGGTTCCAACTCCGTGCTGCGCTCGCTGGCAGAAGTTTACGCCACCGCGGACTCGCAGGGGAAATTCATCCACGACTTCGTCGCCGCCTGGAACAAGGTCATGAACCTCGACCGCTTCGACCTCGCGTAATTTCCATCCAGTAGCCGCACTCCTCAAAAGAACGCCCCGGACTTCCTAGAAAGTCCGGGGCGATTTTGTCCGGGGAAATACTGCGGCGGATTTCCTTATCAGCAGGACTTGCCGGCTCTCTTGCGTCTAACCAGAAACAATCCGGAAGCCGCCATCCCTAACATCAGCGGAGCCGAAGGTTCCGGAACCGCGATCACCGCGCTGCCGATGGTCACCGCGCCATTGCGGGCGTAAACTCCGCCGGTTACGCTGACGTCCGTGACCATGGTGATGGATTCGAGAGCGAGGATCGTCCCCACGAAGTCGGCAGTGGCCAGCAGCGTCGCCGAGCTGCCCACTTGCCAGAATACATTCGAAGCGAGTGCTCCGTTGGTCAGGATCACCTGGCTCGCGAATGCCGCTTCGAGTGTTGATACCGTTTGGAAAATCCAGACCATGTCGGAATCCCCACCTGCATCCAGGGTGAGCGCACCATTGATTGAGAAAGATCCCGCGCTGCGGTGCACCCCCCCGGCCACCGTGCCGGTTAGAACGAAGCCGTCCGCATAGGGATAGTCTGGCGTCCGGGCCGCGGCGTCGGCGTAGGCGAGCATCAGATCGATCTTCGCCGCCTCCGTCACCGCGTTTCCCCCGTGATTGATCCCCTGATGGGTTGCATTCCCAAGGCCGGTGATGGAATCGGTGGGATCACTGCCGATGTCTCCCATGATGATGGTTCCCGGTGCTGCCGAGATGGTGATGCCTGATCCGGCGAGGATAGCAAAGGCTGACGCCGATCCGAGATCAACTGTCAGGACAGAGGCCGCTTGGGCCATAGGCCATAGGGATGTCGCGGCCAGGGTGAATACGGATAAAGTCCGTATGGCTTTCGTGCGCTTTTGCACGGTCATGCGTAGGAGTGCTGGTTTGATTGGGGTGTGGACCTCCGGGTATCTTAGCTGCCATGATTTCTACTGCTCGGGAAAGGAACTCCAAAACAACTGGCGGGTAAGTAGTGTCCCTATTTGATAATTAAACAATCAGAAATATCTGATTAACCGCAATATCAGCTAGTTTTTATTACATCGTCGCTATCAGCGTGTCACTCACCCATAGGTACAGGCTGATTCCAGCGCATCTATCCACACCTGATCTTTTTCTCCCAGCTTCTGTTACTCCCGCGTGAGGTAGTCCCAAAATCGGCCATAGCGCCTTTCCGCAGTCCCATTCAGTGCAAATTGCATTACATCATTTCAAGAACACGAGAGCTGCTAGCGGACACTGAAAGCCGCTGCGGCACCTTCTTGAGGCCGTTTCCAGGCACCGATTCACGGGAAGCATCGAAACCTGCTGGGAATGGTTAGACCGGAAGACGGCCTTGAGCACCACCGAGTTCCCGACGCCATTCATGGCGAAGCGAAAGGTTCATCGAAGCCTCGCCCACCACTCCTTCTAGGAAGTCGATGCCACCGCGGACTCGCAGCGGAAATTCGTCCACGACTTCATCGCCGTCAGAAACAAGAGGCGGCGAACTCCGATTCGCCGTGGTCCGTGGACCGCCGATGAAAAGCGGTTTCCCTCGCCCCATCGTCATTTCATGGGCTTAGGCGGATCGGAATGCAGTGCGAGCGCTAGCGAGTCGTCACGAGTCGTGAAGCGCACCCGCACAGCCGGAGGCAATCCGCCTCTCCTTGGGGCATCGCGCTTCAGTAATGTCTTTTGACAAACGTGTTAGTCCTTCCCCACCGGCACGGGAATTGCCTCGCAGACCTGGCGCCAGCCGGGGAAGTTCCATTTGTTAGGGAAGCCGGCGCATTGGTCGGGTTTGACCGGATGGATGCGGCAGGAGTTCCCGTCGAGCATGATGCACTCGTGGTTTTTCTTTTCGATGAGCGAGAGGCCCTGGCGGTTGGTGCGCAGGCGGGTGAATTGATCGAGGAAGTCCTGCTCGACCATTTCGAGAAACGCGGCGATGCGCGGGATCTCGCTATGCTCGAGCCGGACATCGCCGGGCCACTTGCAGCAGGCGGTGCAGCGTTGGCAGACGTAGTAAACGCCGGGCTCGAGCGTGGTCTCGCGGTTTCCGGGACTGCCGTGGTTTTCCAGCGGATCAGCCATTGAGCTGGCGATAATAATAATTCACGCGGCGGAGGAAGCCGTTCCATTTCGCGCCAGGCCGGCCGTTGTCCATGAGGAAGTGCGGGCAGTTCTTGTGAGCCGGCGACTTGCCGCGACGTGGCCAGTGATAATGCGGGACGACGTTTTTCAGCGGGATGTTGTTCCGCTTCATCAGGACGGCGGTGAGTTTCGCGGTGCGCTCGGTGGTGGCGGCGCGGCTGTTGCCACGGTTCTCGCACATCTCGATGCCGATGGATTGGCAATTTCCCGGACCGTGGAAATCGGCGTGCTCGCCTTGCTCGGTGGTCGGCATGTGCTGGATGGCGACGCGATCATCGACGGTGAAATGCCAGATGAGGAAGCCGATGCGGTTGCCGTATTTCGTTTTCGGCGAGCGGAGGGCACCGTTTTTCAACGCGAGCGAATGTTTTTCCGCACCCGCCGTGTAGTTCTGCGTGCTGTGAATGGTGATGTAACGCGGGGTCAGCCGCCGATAGACCTTGCGGCCGTAAGTGCCCTTGCGGACCATGTCCACTTTCAGGTTCACCTGCCGCATCATCCCCGACATGGAGGTGCCGCCGCTGGCGGGGGCATTGGAGACGGGTTGGCTCTGGCGGGCAGGAGCTTGATAGGTCTGATACGGATCCCGGCCACCTCCGGGCGGACCGATGGGACGGCACTGGAGGCTGGCAAGCACCAGAACCACCGTGGGGATGATCCGCAAAATTGATTTCACGTCCGGTTTTTAGCACGCGGCATTTAGTTCGGAAACCTAAATTTCTCCGCCAGTTCCTAACTTGTGATCTCCCGGGGTTGACCTCGGCTTGCCGGGCGTTGTTCATTCGCCCGCGCATGTCCCCTGCCCGTTCCGATTCCAAACCGCTCGTCATGACGCCGCATGAGGCGCTGGAGCGGTATTTCGGGTTCACCGGGTTTCTCGATGGCCAAGAGGAAGTGATTTCGGAAATCACCTCCGGCCGCGACGGGCTGGTGGTGATGCCGACCGGCGGCGGAAAATCGCTGTGCTTCCAGATCCCGGCGCTGTGTTTCCCCGGCGTGACGCTGGTGATTTCCCCGCTGATCGCGCTGATGAAGGACCAGGTGGACGCACTCGTCGCGCGGGGCATCGCGGCGACGGTGATCAACTCGACGCTGTCCTGGCCGGAGCAGAAGGAACGCCTCGACGGAATGCGCGCCGGGAAATGGAAACTCGTCTATGTCGCGCCGGAACGTTTCCGCGCGGAGAGCTTTCTCAACGCTCTAACCGGCATCGAAATTTCGCTGTTCGCCGTGGATGAAGCGCACTGCCTCAGCCAGTGGGGTCACGATTTCCGGCCGGACTATCTGCGGTTGGGCAAGTCGCTGGAGAAGATCGGCAGGCCGCAGTGCGTCGCACTCACCGCGACCGCCACGCCGATTGTTAGGAATGACATTTCCACGGTGCTCGCACTGCGCCAGCCGTTCGAGCGCGTGAGCGGATTCTCACGGCCCAACCTGTCGCTGAACATCGCCGCCGTGGACAAGGCGCAGCAGAAGGACGAGCGGATGAAAGCGGTCATCGCCGCGCACAAGACCGGCATCATCTATTGCGCCACGCGGAAGAAGGTGGATGCCGTTTCCGAGACGCTGGCGAGCTGGGGAATGAAATGCGTGGCCTATCACGGCGGCATGTCCGACCAGGAACGCGAGCGTGCGCAGGAAATCTTCATCACCCGCAAGGCCGATGTCGCTGTGGCTACCAACGCGTTCGGCATGGGCATTGATCGCTCGGATGTGCGGTTCGTCATCCATTACGAAGTCCCCGGCAGCGTCGAGGCTTACTATCAGGAAGCGGGCCGGGCGGGACGCGATGGGGAGAACGCCGTTTGCGAGCTGCTATTCAACTACGCCGACACCCGGACGCAGGAGTTTTTCATCGATGGCGCGAACCCGACCGCCGCCATCGTCCGCTCGATCTATCAATACCTGTTGAACGAGGCGGACAAGGATTACGAAGTCCATCGCACGCTGGAGGAAATCGCCGAAAACTCCGATGTGAAGAATTCCATGTCCGTCGGCAGCGCGATGGCGATCCTCGCGCGCGGCGGCTACATCGAGCGCTTCGACATCCCCAAGAAGCGGATGAAAGGCACCCGCCTGCTCAAGCCGGACGTGCTCGCCCGCGCGCTCCAGCTCGACGAGGCGGCCATCGAGGAAAAGGACCGCCGCGACCGCGAGAAGCTCAAGGCGATGGTAGAGATGTGTTACTCGCGCGTCTGCCGCCAGCAATGGATCCTGATGTATTTCGGCGAGGCCGATGCCGGCGTCTGCGGGACTTGCGATGTCTGCCGCGACGAAGGCTCCGGAGAAACCCGCGCCCCCACCGGCGAGGAGGAACTCATCGTGAAAAAGGCACTCAGCGGCGTTGCCCGCATGTCGCGCCGGACGGCTAACGGATGGGAAGGAAAGTTCGGCCGCGGGCGGATTGTCCAGATGCTCGCCGGCAGCAAGTCGCAGGAAATCATTTCCGCCCGCCTCGATCAGCTCACGACCTACGGCATTTTGAAGGACAAGGGCGCGGGCTACCTGAACGCGCTGATGCGCTCTCTAGCAGAGGCCGGACTCGTCCAAACCGTCCCCGGCGAGTTCCCGTTGCTAACACTTACCCCGCTCGGCGACCGGGTCATGCGCGGCGAGGCGAAGTTCCAGCTCGTCTGGCCGGAGACAGAAGCCGGGAAAATCGCCCAATCGCTCCAGGATCACGGCCACGATCCGCAGCTCTACTCGATGCTCCGCGACATCCGCGAAAAGCTCGCCAAACGCGAGGACGTTCCCTCCTACGTCATTTTCGGCAACAAGACCCTCGAAGCCCTCGCCCGCTATCAGCCGGTCAACGACGCCGAAGCGCTCCTCATCCCGGGCATCGGCGAGACCAAGATCCAGCGCTACGCCAGGCCATTCCTGGAAACCATCCAGGCGTGGAAGAAATTCCGGAAAGCGTGATCGGAGCCACTTCGGGAGTGGCTAACAAGTCAATCCGGGATATTCCCTATCGGCAATCCCTGTTGCCCTCCATGAAGCGCTTCATCCTTCTTCGCATCGCTCTATCAGTCGTTGCCCCGCTTCACGCGCAACCCGCCACCACCGACATTCCATCTGCGGCAAACCCGAACGCCCCCCGGAGCGGCGACCGCATCCTGGCCCGGGCTTTCAAATTGAAAACCAGTGGCTTCATGGTCAAATTCCGCGGCACCATTATCGCAAAGCTACCGGATGACACGGATGGCAGCCGTCACCAACGCTGCATCGTCCGATTGTCATCCGGCCAAACCCTGCTCATCGCCCACAACATCGATCTCGCTCCCCGGGTGAGGAAACCCAGATCCCGCCATGAGGTCGTCATCCAAGGCGAATACATCTGGAACAGCGAAGGTGGGATCATTCACAAGACCCATCTGGATCCGGATGGAGGGGACCCGGATGGATGGATTCGGCACGAGGGCAGGATTTATCAATAATCCGGCCTCTCGGCTGCCGCTCATCCATCCGCCGCACCACTGACTTGCCCGGCGCATAAAGGCACGCCATTAAGCCGGATTTGCAACGGCGCACTGGCATCAGCCGGCCCGTCCAATCACGCAATGATCGACTCGCCAGCTGAAGCCAGCGCTCCAATTGTTCCTGGAGCATCAACGAAATCGGCTTCAATCTCGTGCCATTCGCCTGGCCGCTATCCGGCCAAAAAGTGGCTCATTTTGTGCATATCTGGTGATTTCCGGCGATTTTGACCAACGCTGTCGTAAATCGTAACATTTCTCAACATGACCACCGCCGCTGAATCGGGATATTGACTGACTTCGACTCCATGCACTCCGCTTTGCCAGCCTCCGGACTTCACGCCGGTTTGTTCACCCGACTGCCGATCCACTCATGAAGTCCGGGTCCGTTTCCAATGGCCGTACTTGGCTCGCGGCGTGGGTTTTCGGTTTCAGTTTGCTGCTTTGCCTCGTTTCCAGCGCGCAGCGGGTGCGCCTCATGGCGGCGAACACCACCAGCGGAAACGGCCAGTCGTATCTGGAACCGGGCATCCGGATTTTCCAAGGCCTCCAGCCGGACATCGTGATGATCCAAGAGTTCAAATACGGAAACAATTCCACCGCCACGATCCAGGGATTCGTCACCGACACCTTCGGTCCTGAGTTTTCTTATTTCCGGGAATCGGTGGGGAACGACCAGATTCCCAATGGCGTGATCAGCCGTTACCCGATTCTGGCAGCCGGCGAGTGGGATGACACGCAAGTGAGCAACAGCAGGGATTTCGTGTGGGCCCGTATCGATATTCCGGGCCCCAAAGACCTCTGGGTGGTTTCCGTCCACATGCTGACCGACGACTCGAAACGCCCGGCCGAATCTGTTGCCCTTCGGAACTTGATCCAACTCCATGTACCTGCCAGCGACTATCTGGTGATCGGCGGTGATTTCAATTCCGACAACCGTACGGAAACCCAATATGACAATCTCGACGATATTGTCATCACGGACGGCCCCTATCCCGTCGACCGATTGGGAAATGATGATACGAACGCCGGCCGGGACAAACCTTACGATGCGATTCTGCCGGACGCGGAGTTTTACGCACTCCGTATTCCGGTGGTCGTCGGCAGTTCGACGTTTCCTAACGGCTTGATCGCCGACACCCGCGTCTACTCGCCGATCTCCGAAATCTACCCCGCGCAGGCCGACGACAGCGGCGACAGCATGATGCAGCACATGGCGGTGGTCAGGGATTTCATGATCCCGTCTCCCACCATCACTTCCACCTCTCCGCTCACCGGTGGCACTGTAGGCACCGCGATTTCCCGGACTCTAACCGCCACGGGGGGGGCCACTCCTTACACGTGGACCGTCACCACCGGTTCGCCTCCAACCGGACTCTCGCTATCCAGCGGTGGAGTCCTCAGCGGCACGCCCGGTGCCTCCGGCACTTTCACCTTCACCGCGCTGGTGACCGATGGCGCCAGCGCCACGGCGAGCAAATCGTTCAGCGTCACCATCACGCCGACGCTGGTGATTGCATCCGTCTCCCCTCTCGCGGGCGGCACGGTCGGAACCGCGCTTTCGCGAACCCTGACCGCGACGGGCGGCACATCTCCCTACACGTGGACAGTCACCACCGGTTCGCCTCCCACCGGACTCTCTCTATCTAGCGGTGGAGTCCTCAGCGGCACTCCCACCGTCGCAGCGACTTTCACCTTCACCGCCCGCGTGACCGACAACGCCAGCGCCACGGCAAGCAAATCGTTCAGCGTCACCATCACTCCGACGCTGGTGGTTTCATCCGTCTCCCCTCTCGCGGGCGGCACTGTTGGAACTGCGCTTTCAAGAACCCTCACCGCCACCGGCGGGACTTCTCCTTACACGTGGACGGTTTCCAGCGGCACGCCACCCACCGGACTTTCTCTATCAAACGGCGGAATCCTCAGCGGCACTCCCACCACCTCCGGAACTTTCGCCTTCACCGCCTTGGTAACCGACAGCGCCAGTGCGACAGCGAGCAAATCCTTTAACGTCACGATCACTCCGACGCTTGTGGTTTCCTCAACATCCCCGATCGCGGGCGGCACCGTCGGCACCGCGCTGTCGAGAACCCTGACCGCCATAGGTGGGACATCGCCTTATGCGTGGGCGATTTCCAGCGGCGCTCTACCCAGCGGACTCTCTCTATCAAACGGCGGAGTCCTCAGCGGTACTCCCACCACCGCCGGGACTTTTATTTTCACCGCCTTGGCAAGCGACAGCGCCAGTGCGACTGCCAGCAAATCCCTCACGGTCACGGTCACTCCGACGCTCGTTGTTTCCTCAACATCCCCGCTTACCGGTGGCACCGTCGGCACCCCGCTTTCGAGAACCCTGACCGCTACCGGCGGGACATCGCCTTATGTCTGGAGCGTGGCTTCCGGCATTATCCCCGACGGCCTAACACTAACGAGTGGCGGCGTTCTCGAAGGCACTCCGACCGCGCCAGATAGCTTCACCTTCACCGCACTCGTGACCGACAGCGCAAGCGCCACCGCCAGCAAGTCGTTCACCGTCACCATCACCCCAGCACTGTCTATTTCCTCAACATCGCTCGCGGCCGGAACAGTCGGCTCGACTTATGCCGACGCGCTTGCGGCAAGCGGCGGCACTCCACAATACATCTGGAGCGTGGCGACCGGAGACCTTCCTGGCGGCATCACTCTGGGAGATGCCGGAACCTTGGATGGAACTCCCACGACTTCGGGGAATTTCCTTTTCACCGCACAAGTGGCGGACAGCACCGGGGCGGCCGTCAGCCAGTCGTTCGCGATCACCGTCACTCCGGCACTGGCCATTTCCTCATCGCCGCCACTCGCCGTCGGCACCCTCGCCATCGCCTACTCGCAACCCCTAACTGCCACCGGCGGCACATCGCCCTATCTCTGGAATCTTTCCAGCGGGTCGCTGCCACCCGGCATGACGATTGATGGCTCGGGCGTTCTTGGCGGCACTCCGACCACTTCCGGCTCGTTCGTGTTCACCGCCCGAGTCACCGATGGAACGAACGCAATCGTCACCCGCATGTTCGACCTAACCATCCGGGAACCGATCAGCGGTTATCTGGAATCCCATGGTCTTCCCGCAGAATCACAGACGCTGGATTCCGACCATGACGGCACCATCAACCTGATCGAATTCATCCTCGGCGGAAACCCCATCAGCCCGGATCCCTCCATCCTGCCGAACCTCGTCTTCGACGCCACGACCGCCACTCTGACATTTGAGTTCCAGGTGACCGCCAACGTCGGCTCCGTCACTTGGAAAGTGCAGTCCAGCCCCGATCTCGCCACCTGGACCGATCTCGTCGCCGGAACGGACGACGTAACGATCACCTCCATTCCCGTTGGCACGACCGCGAACCGCATTACGGTCGGCATGCCGACCACGGCGGGGACACTCCATCTCCGCCTATCCGCCACCGCTCCCTAGCAGACGAGGCGGTGCTAGATCCTAACGGACTTCAGGGCGATGAACATCGGGAATTCCCCGGCGGCGGCGTGTTCGGCCTTGCTGAAGGGGCCGGAGGCCTGGGAACGGCGGTGGCTGTAGAGTTCCTCGCAGGCGGTGACGGCGAGGCCACCCTTGCCCATGGCGGTTAGAAGATCCGCCAGCGGGCGGTGGTGGAAATGGGTTTGTTCGCCGGTCCCCTTCCCCGGATGGGTGGTGATGGGGATTTCGAGCGGCGTGGCATAGCTGTCGAGGCGGCGGTATTGGATTTTCTGATCGGCATCCCAGCCCCAATGGGTCTTGCGGGGAATGCGGAAGCAGGGGTGCATGAAAACCATGACGGCACGGCCGCCGGGCTTGAGGGACTTAGCGACGTTAGAGAATAGACCGGTGATGTCGGGCACGTCGTGGACGGCCATGATGCAGGTGGCGGCGTCGTTTTTGCCATCGGCCCACGGGCCCGGCTTGCAGGCGTCGGAAACGATCAGGGAAACACGGGGATCACCGGCGTGGCGGGATTTCGCGGACTCGATGAGCCGCGGACTGGCATCGACGCCGGTGAACTTCCCGATCTTCGCTTCGAGCAGCGGCCTAACCAAAACGCCCTGCCCACAGCAGACATCGATGACGGATTCGCCGGGCTGCGGATCGAGCATGTGAAGTGCCGCAGGAAGGATGACGTGCTGGTGATAGTCCGAGCCGGCTTCACCGACGAGTTTGTCATACCACGCGGCGACGGGATCCCAGCCGCGGTCTTTGGACGGCGGATTGTTTCCTGAGGGAGGTCCGGGTTTCCGTCCCTTTTGAGGTTGGAACGGTCGGCGTGGCGGCGGAGGCATGGGGAAAAGGTAGCGGTGGAACGATCAGCGCGGCAAGCCCGGGGTGAACTTCATCGTTGTCGCGTGCATTGCCCCGTCTAGCCTTCGCTCATTGAACAAACGCGTTGTCATTCCCGAGCTGTTGGATCATCTGCCTGCGGAGGATCCCGAGGCGATGCGAAGCCGGCGGGATCTGCGGCGGATCAATTTTTTCATGGGCAACGAGCGGTGGATTTGCCGGGAGATCCAGCGGTTTCCCGAAGCGGCGGGCCGGGGCATCGTGGAAATCGGTGCCGGAGAGGGCGGGCTTTGCCATCGGCTGGCACGGATGTTTCCGGAGGCTCCGGTGTCGGCATACGATCTCGCACCTGCTCCGGAATTTCCCGGATCGCGGGTGGTCTGGCATCGGGGGGATTTGTTCGAAGCGCCGCCGCCGTCGGGTGGGGTGGTGGTGGCGAATTTGTTCGTGCATCATTTCGAGGGAGAATCGTTGGCAGAGCTGGGTCGATGGATGCGGAATTCCGAAGTCATCCTTCTCAGTGAACCGGATCGCTGTCGCCTGCCGCATCTGCTCGGCGGGATCATGCATCCGTTCATGAACCGGGTGACGCGGCATGACATGCACGTGAGCATCGGCGCGGGATTCCGGGCGGGCGAGCTGGCGGGGTTTCTCGGCTTGGATCGCGGCGGCTGGCGGGTTCGCGAAACTTCCACATGGCGCGGCGCGAGACGCGTGATAGCTTGGCGGTCTTGAACCGGGAAATCACCATCACGGGCGGCGGTCTGTGCGGATTGGCCCTCGCGTCCGCGCTGCGTTTGCGGGAGGTGCCGGTGACGGTGCTCGAAGCGGGAAGCTACCCGCGCCATCGCGTTTGCGGCGAATTCATTTCGGGCGTGGGCGACGGAACGTTAGAAGCTCTGGGAATCGCGCGTCTGTTCGAGGATGCCCGGCGCCATCATTCGATTTCGTGGTTTGAAAACGGCAGGATGATTCACAGCGACCGTCTGAAGTATCCGGCGCTCGGGATTTCACGGCATCTGTTGGACGAGCGGCTGCGGAACCGCGTGGAAGCGCTGGGCGGACTTGTTAGCACCGGTATCAAAGGAAGTCCGGTTCCGGAGGAAGGCAGGGTCTGGACGGCGGGACGCAAACCGGAAAACGGCCCGTGGATCGGTCTCAAGGCGCATGTCCGCGGAATCGCGACCTCGGCGGATCTGGAGATGCACTCGGGAACCAACGGCTACGCCGGTCTCGCGGGAGTGGAGGACGGATGGACGAATGTTTGCGGATTGTTCCGGATGGACCGTTCGATCAAGACCGCGCCCGGCGACATGCTAACAGCCTATCTGGCCGCAGGCGGGAATTCCAAACTCGCGGCACAACTGAAGGCCTGCGAATGGCGGGAGAATTCCATTTGCGCCGTGGCGGGTTTCAAACTCGGCCATCAGACCGCGATGCCAGGATTTCTCGCGCTGGGCGACGCGGTGAGCATGATCCCGCCCTTCACCGGCAACGGGATGTCGATGGCTTTTCAGGCTGCGGACCTGGCTGTGCTCCCGCTGGCCGCGTGGTCACACGGTGAAAAATCGTGGCAGGAAATCGTCAACGAAATCCGGTCCCGCGTGTCCCGGAAATTCAAACGGCGGCTTGCGGTCGCCGGCGCGCTCCACCCGATCCTGTTAGCCCAAGGTGGCAGGAATCTCGTGAGCGGTCTGGCATCCGCGAAACTGCTGCCGTTCCAATCGATGCTCGCCTCTGTCCGTTAGAATCCACCCATGTATCTCCGCTCCCTCGCCACCGCTGTGCCGCCCCGTTCATTCACCCAAGCCTCATGTTGGAAGACGATGCAGGACGAAAATCTCCTGACGACGCTCAAACCGAGATCCGCCGCCCTGTTGGAGAAAATCCTGGCGAACGGCACTTCCGGCATCGAACGCCGGAATCTAGCCTTGGACTCCATCGACGTCGCATTCGGCCGCGGGGCGGAGACATTGAATAACAGCTTCGAACGCGAGGCTCCGCCGCTGGCCGGCAAGGCGCTGACGGAGGCCTTGCGGAAATCAGGAAAGGTGGCGGCGGAGGTGGACGCGCTCTTCGTCTGCACCTGCACCGGCTACCTTTGTCCGGGGGTCTCCAGCCACATCGCGGAACAAACCGGCATGCGTGACGATGTCTATCTGGCAGACCTGGTCGGCCTCGGCTGCGGCGCGGCGATTCCGATGATGCGGGCGGCCCATGGATTTCTCGCGGCAAACCCGCAGGCGGTGGTCGTCACGGTGGCGGTGGAAATCTGTTCGGCGGCCTTTTTCGCGGACGATGATCCCGGCGTGCTGATCAGCCTGTGCCTCTTCGGCGACGGCGCTGCGGCGGCGGTCTGGACGGCACAAGGAAAAGACAGCGACTGGCAGGCGGACCATTTCACGACCACCCACCGGCCGGAAGAGCGCGAGAAGATCCGTTTCGTGAATTCGGAGGGGAAACTGAAGAACCAGTTGCACCGCGCGGTGCCGACACTGGCGGGAAAGGCGGTGGCGGATCTTTACGCGAGGCGCACCGCCGATCCGGATCAAGTGCTCGCCCATTCCGGCGGCCGCGATGTGGTGGACGCCTTGGAAAGCGTGCTGCCATTCCAACTAACTGAAACGCGCGGGGTGCTGAGAGACCATGGCAACATGAGCAGCCCGTCGATGATGTTCGCGCTGGAACGCAGGCTGATGGAAAACCGCCAGAAGGACCGCCGGCTGTGGCTCACGGCATTCGGCGCGGGATTCGCGGCACATGCCTGCGAGCTCTGGCGGTGAATGCTGTGGGCAAGGAGTGGCGATCTCCGAATCGCCATGCCCATGGGAGGACAATGAAAAGCGGTTTCCTCAGATCATTGGCTTTTCATGGTCAAGGCGGATCGGAGTCCGCCACTCCTTGTTTTTTCAGCCCTCGACTTGTGGGAACGGGCAAGGTCTGCCACCGCACTCCACGCTTACTTCTTGCGGATGTGCCAAAGTTCCACGAGCTGGTTGCGCTCCGGGATGCGGCTGCTGAAACGATCGGTCTGGCCGAGATAAACGGCTTGGGTGAACTGTCCCGGCCGCTTGATGCCGGCGATCAACTTGGCTGCGGCGGTGGCTCTGTCCGACGAGAGCGTGCGGTTGCTGTCCTCGTTGCCGGTTTCGGAAGCATAGCCGATGGCGAGGATGAGGTCACCGTCGGGAATCTCGGAAACGATGCTGCCGATGGCTTCCTGGTCAACGGCTGTCAGAGTGCTGGATCCGGTGGCGAAATTCAGGGTTTTGAGGACATTGGCACCGAGCTTCACACCGAGACTGCTGTATTCCTGGGAGATTTCCGAATCCGCTTTGCCTTCCAACAGACGGAGATTGCGGAACAATTCCACGGCGGCCGGAAGCAGTTCGTTTTCCGAGCTGGCAAAGAGTTTCGCTTTTGATAGATCCCCTTCCAGTTCCTTCACGCGGGCTTCGAAAAACTCCTTGGCGCGACGGGACTCTTCATAACGGCGCTGGAGGTCGGCGTAGTCCTCGGCGGAGGCACCGGCGGTCATGGTTTTCATTTTCTCACGCATCGCCGCGAGTTCGTCGGCGAGCGCGTCACGCTGGGCCTTGAGTCCGGCCAGGTCGGCGCGCAGGCGATCCGCATCCGAACCACCGATCAGCGCGCGGTTGAGGTCATTCTGAAGCCGGGTGTTTTCAGCGAAGAGACTCTGGCGGAGTTTTTCGGAACGGATCAGATCGGAATTCTTCGCTGTCAGCTCGGTGTCCTTCTCCTCGATCATCTGTTGGAAACGAGCGGCAAGCGCGACGAGGGAATCGGCGTCCTTTTTCAAGCGGTTCGCGATATCGCCGATCGGCTCGGCACCGCCTTCCAGCGGGGACAATCCCATGGCGACGCGCTGGCGGTTGAGCTCGGCGCGACGGGCATCGACTTCCGCCTGGAGTTCGGATAGATCGCCGCCTCCAGCGACGGTTGAGACGAGGGAACCATTGCGGAGGACCATGACGATGAGCACCCCGAGCAAGGCGATGATCACGAAGGCCAGCGCGACGGCGGGCGGCAGGTTGGTCTTTTTGGCTTCTTCGCCATTTCCCGAATCGTGGGCCAATGCTTCGGCGTCGTCTCGTTCTTCCTCGCGTGATTTGTCATCCGACATGTCCGGAGGTTGCCCGCCGCACCCGGTCCGTGTCAACCCGTCGCTTGCTCAAGGTTTGGAAAGCAAGCGGAGGAAATCGGCGGGCTTGTCGAAGAGGTAATCCGGCTTGGCGGCGGCGAGGGATTCGCGGGAATTGAAGCCCCAGGTGACGGCGGCGATGGGGATGCCGGCTTTCTGTGAGGCTTTCACATCCCGCAACTCGTCTCCGATGTAGAGCATTTCCTCCGGCCGCATCGAGAAGGTCTTGCGGATGGCCTTGAGGTGCTTCGACTTGCCGGTGAGCTTGGAGGTGGAGGAAATGAAATCGAACTGCTCGCGGAGGCCGTGCGTGCGGAGGAACAGATCGACATTGGCGGTGGCGTTCGACGTGAGGATGCCGAAGCTGCGGACGTGGCGGCGGAGCTCGATGAGGACATCCGGCATGCCATCTATCAATTTCAGTTCGGTGATGTTGCCCCGCATCATGCCGGTGCCGCGTGAGATCAGCGCGGGGACCCGGCGCTTCGGGATCTTGAGGTGGTCCAACAGCTCCTTGAGGGAAAAATGCCGCAAATGATCCAGTTCGTGCTCGGCCACCTCGCGGATGCCGTAGTCGGGCGCGATCCGGTTGAAGATCCGGCGCGTTTCGCCCAAGGTGTCGGCGATGGTGCCGTCAAAATCGAAGACGAGAGTTTGGTAGAGCATCGGGGTTGCGATTTTAAAACATACGGCCAAGCGTCAGACCAGCGGCAAATTCGGATGAATGTCGCCGTCCAGCGGCGAGCTTTCGCCAGCCAGATGCCGGAGCAGCGCCGCGAAGGCGATCATCGCGGCATTGTCGGTGCAGAAGACCGGCGATGCGACGGAGATTTCAAATCCCTCCTGTTCACCGGCATTCACGAACGCCTTGCGCAGGGCCTGGTTGAGGCTAACACCTCCTGACAGGGCAATTTTACGGCGGCCGGTTTGTTTCGCCGCACGCAGGGTTTTCCTGACGAGGATTTCGATGACCGCCTGTTGGAACGACGCCGCCAGATCGGCGACAGGCAGTGGACCGGTTTCCTTCTGAAGTGTGTAAAGCACGGCGGTCTTCAATCCGGAAAACGAGAAATCCAGATGCGGTTCATGCGCCATCGAGCGCGGGAAATCGTAGGCGGCGGGATTTCCGCCACGGGCGGCTTTCTCGATCTCGGGACCACCTGGATAGGGCAGGCCTAACATTTTTCCGACTTTGTCATAGGCTTCCCCGGCGGCGTCGTCGCGGGTGCCGCCGAGTTTCCGATAGCGGCCGGGGCCCTCGACGTCCAGCAGCAGCGTGTGACCGCCGGAAACAATGAGAGCGACATGGGGAGGGACGGACGTTTGTTCGAGAAACGGCGAGAGGAGATGGCCTTCAAGATGATTGATGCCGAGGAAAGGTCGGTTAGCCGCGCAGGCCATGCCCTTGGCCGCGGTGCTGCCGATCAAGAGCGACGACGCCAGCCCCGGGCCGGTGGTGGCGGCGAAGGCATCGATTTCCGCCATCGTGACACCGGCGTCCATCAATGCTTTTTCGACCAGCCCGCGCAGGTGAAGGGAATGGTTTCTGGAGGCGAGTTCCGGGACGACCCCGCCGTGCTCGCGGTGGAGGGCGATCTGTGAGGAGATTTCGGAGGCCAGCACCTCGGTCGCCTGCCCCGCCGAGCCACGGACGATCGCCACCGCGGTTTCGTCGCAGGAGGATTCGATTGCCAGAAGGAGCGCCACGCGCGGGTTCATAGCCGAAGCCTTTCGGAAAACCCCATCAAAAAAGCGGGCCGGTGGAATGTTTTCCCGGTTGCACGATGCAGCGGGGTCCGCATGATCCGCCCGACCGATGAATTTTCTCAAGGAACTGCGCTGGGAGCCGACCATTGGAGATCCGTCCTTCATGGGCTGGTTCACCGTCGCCGCCTATGCGGTCGCCGCCTTGCTGGCGGGCCGCGTGTGGCTGCTGAGCCGGGAGAAAATCTGGCTGTTCGTGGCCATCGGGATGGTCGTGCTGTGCGTCAACAAGCAGCTTGATTTGCAATCGCTCGTCACCGCCGTCGGCCGGGTCATCGCCTGGCACGGGGGGTGGTTCGAGGATCGCCGGTCCTATCAGAAATGGATCGTGCTGGGGATACTCGCTGTTTCCGCTGTTCTCGGAGCCGCGTTCATCTGGCGCTTTCACCCGTTCTGGCTGAGGCACAAGCTGCTGTCCGCCGGTGTGGTGTTTCTTCTGACATTCATCGTCGTCCGGGCGGTTTCATTCCATCATTTCGATGTGTTCCTGAATTCCGATGTCAGTGGCGTCCGCATGAACTGGGTGCTGGAACTGAGCGGGATTTTCCTCGTGGCCCTGGCGGCAGTTAGAGAAGGGACGAAAAAAACGAAATGACTCACGCTTCCTCCATCGAGTCACCTACGATTTCCTCAGGGTCGATGTCCGGGCGTTCGTAGGAGGAAATCGCCGCACGCACCATGGCCACCGCGCTTTCGCGTTCGTCGTGGATGACTTGCACTCCGAGCTCCCGCAGGATCCGCACCTCGGCGGCAAACTTCGCACGGGCGAAGATGAAAATCCCGTTATTCCGCTCGCGCACCAGCGGCACGGCGATCGATGTCGTCCGTACCGAAGGGAATGTGAACGCCACCAACCGCGCCCTCTTGATGCCCGCAAGGTCGAGTGCCTCGGGGTGCGTCGAGTCGGCGAACAAGACGGGCTGCCCTTCGCTCTTCAACATTCTAACGGTGTCAGAGTTCAACTCCATCACCAGCGTGTCCACGCCACAGCGTTTCAGAGCCTCATTGAGCGAGCGTCCGACGGGCCCATAGCCGCAGATGATGGCGTGGTCGCGGATCTCCTTGACCATTTTGATCGGCGTCATCGACTCGGGCGCGATCTTGCGAACGCCGAAAACACCCTTTTTCTCCAGCCATTTTCCGAGCGGACCCGCGCCCCTCATCAGGGAGGGAACCACGGCCATGGTCACTGCGGTGCAGATCAGCAACATTTGCTCGACGCTGGCATCGAAGGGACGATAGCCGCCGGCCTTCCCGATAAGGACCAGCGAGAATTCCCCGGTGCTGGCGAGGCTGCCTGCCGCGAGCAGCGACGGACGGGAGGGAAGATTGATCCATTTGAGGACGGCAAAGAGAATGCCGCTTTTGAGAACCAGGATGAGCGCGCTCCCTAACAAAACATGCTCCCAATCCGAAGCGATGGCGGAAAGGTCGATGAGCAAGCCCACGGAAATGAAGAAGATCGCGAGGAAAAGATCCTTGAACGGCAGGATGTCCGATAGAATCCGGTGGCTGTAAATCGACTCGCTGACCACCAATCCCGCGGCGAAGGCACCGAGGGCGAGCGACAGGTTCAACGCTCCTCCGGCGAAGGCCACCCCGGCGCAGAGGCCGATGACGGTGAGCGTGAACAATTCCCGGCTGCGGGTGCGGGCAACGGCGTGTAACAGCGGCGTTAGTCCATAGCGGCCTAACAACCAAGCGCCCGCCAGGAACAATCCGCCCTTGAGCAGCGCCATTCCGATTTGTCCGGCCACCGCGCCCTCGCCCTCGCCATAGAGCGCCGGCATCACGAGGAAGAACACGATCACCATGACGTCTTGGAACAACGCGATCCCCAAGCTCGCCCGCGCGCCCGGGTTGTTCTGTTGGCCCATGTCTTGGAATGACATCATCGAGACGGCGGTGGAACTCAGCGCGACGGCGACTCCCAGCACGATGCTGTCGGCTGTTGGAAATCCCAGCGCGCTTGCGAGAATTCCGACGATTCCGGCGGTGATGCCGACCTGCAAACCGCCACCGATCAGGGCGGTTCGCCAGAGGTGTTTGAATTCGCTAAGCGAGAACTCGATGCCGAGGGTGAACATCAGCAGGATCACGCCGATTTCCGCGAAGTTCGTGATCACCGGGTTGCCCATGTCGAGGCCCGTGAACCAGAGCAGGCCGAAATTTCCGATCATCACCCCGCTCAACAGGTAGCCGACGAGCAGGCTTTGTTTGAATTTCACGAGCACCAACGAAACCAACACCGCGAGCACGAGAACCAGCGTCAGCAAGGCGAACAGCGGCGAGACATTCGCCACTCCGTTGGCCAGGAAAAACCACTCAAGAACCATCGCCGCAAGAATCCCGTTTTCGGGGGCAATGGCAAAGGACAAAAACGCCTCAAACCGATCTAACCGGAATCACCGCGCCGTCCGCGAATTTGTAAAAGAGTTCCGCAGCCCCGCGCTTCACATAGCCAAGGGCATGGCGGACAGCCCCTTCGGCAATCGGGGAAACGCTGGTGATCTCCCCTGCCCCGTTTTCAAAAGGTCCGGGAGTGACAGGGATTTCCGCATCCAAAATGAAGCGGGTAAGCCGTTTGTTCACCTTCCCGGCGGACTTGATCCGGGAAATGACTTCCTGGCCGATGTAGCAGCCCTTGTTGTAGGAGATGTCAGTTTCCTCCAGCAACGCTTCGGGCGGAAGCATTCCTTCGACCAGTTCATGGCCCCAGAAGGGAACTCCGTTGGCGATGCGGAAAGCTTCCAATTCGTCGCCCGCCAGCAATTCCGTTCCAAGCGGCAATTCGAATTCTGATCCGGCGGGAAACCACCAATCCATCCCGGCGACTCCGAAACGGTTCGACTTGCGGGCCAGGACACCGCCGGGAGGTTCGGCGATGTCACCGATCAAATGACACAGCGTGAATTTCCCGGTTAGATCAGCAACTTCCACGTCGTCAGCGATGAGATAGCGTGTCAGACGTGCTTCAAGTGCTTCCGCCTGATCCGCAGGAGCCTCGACCCACAAGTCACCATCGGCCGCTTCGGTGAGAGTGACGCGGAATTGCAATTTCCCTTTCGCGTCGGTGACGCAGGATGGCAGTGAGATTTCACCGCCCGCCATGCGGCGCACGTCCTGGGTGAGCTGGCCGTTGAGAAACCTAACGGCGTCGGGTCCGCGGAACTCCAGCAGCGCGGGGCGGTCGAGAATGATCACGCGGGTTTCACTCACGCTTTTGGCAGATAGGGTTTGGCAAGCGCGGAGAAGTCCAGGCCACCGAGGCCATCCGCTGCGAGGTCTGTCATGCGTTTCGAAACGGCGGCGATGGCTGGAGTTTCCAAACCGGCGGATTCCGAGAGGGCGAGCACGTAGCGGCTGTCCTTGCCCATGTTGGACAGCGAGAAATGCGTCTCGAAATTTCCCGCAGCCATCATCGGCAGTTTCATGGCGCTGAGAACGGAAGCGCAGGCGTTTTCGGAAACCGCCTGGATCAGGCAATCGGTGGAAATGCCGTGGCTCGTCGCGATGGCAAGCGACTCTGCGAGCGCCTGCACGGTGCAGGCGGAGATCAGATTGGTGGCGAGCTTCACCACCGTCGCGGCTCCGACTTCGCCGCAGTATAGCTGGCCACGGCTTGTGACGGATAGATAGGGTTCCAGCTCTTTCGCGAGAGCGGCGTCGCCACCGATGTAATAGAGCAGTTGGCCGTTGGCCGAGGCCGCCTTGCTGCCGGTGAACGGCGTGTCGAGAAAACGGCAGCCGCGTGCGAGGCAGATTTTATCCAGCCATTGTGTCGTTTCCAGATCCAAGGTCGCGTGGTTGAGGACGATCTGGCCGGGTTGGAGAAATGTTTCGACCCTGCCGATGATTTCCCTAACCGCAGGCACATCCTTCAGATAGATCGAGATGACGGATGCGCCTTTGATCGCAGCTTCCGGCGTTTCGGTTTCTCCGGGAAGCTGCTTCGACGTCCGGTTCCAGCAGGACACCTGCCAGCCCGCATCGATCAGCCGCGAGCACGCGCGGGAGCCGATGATGCCGAGCCCGATGATCGCGGCCCGCTTTTCTACCAGAAAACTCATTGTTGGCGTTGCAAAGCGAGTTCGACCAGCTTGGCGGCTTGTTTGCGGATTTCCGACATCATTTCCTTGGTCGGTTCCTCGCCATCTGCCAAGGTCATCTCCGTGCGGAGTCCGGCGAGCAGATCCCGCATCGCGAGGTAGTTCGGGCGTTCGGAAATCTTCGGCTCTAGGCCTGTCACGGATTCGGCATAGTAATCGGCAATATCCTCGCGCATCACCTTCCGCGCGCGCTCGACGGTGAATTGATTGTGCACCGCCACGGTGGAGACTTCCAGCGCGCGGATCCAGCCACCGAGAGAAATCAAATGAGCCAGGTCGGCATCCCGCAGGCTCACCAGTTCCAATTCCACATCCCGCTGGGTGGCGGAAAGCTCCTTCTTCAGCTCGACGACATTCTTGTTCTTCGCGCTCTCTAACAATCCGGCGGCATGACGATTCACGCGATCCCCGGCACCAAGTGCCTTGCCATAACGGGTGAGGTCCTTGGCTAGCTCCTCCACCTTGTCCAGCTGTTCGGCCTGCACGATGAGGAATCCGTCGGCGATAAGGAATCCGAGCTCGATGGCGAGATCCGCGCGGTCCTGCGGCATACGCGGCGGCATCTTGCGCTCCACCTCGGCGATCGGCAACGGCATCAGGAACTGGAGAGTGTCGAACAGTTTCGCAATCGACGGCGCGGTGAACTCATTCACCGCCAGCTCCTCACGGACGTGCTCGTCTTCGAGCAGATCCTTCGGGATTTCTCCTTTTCTGCCTCCATTTTCCTCTTGCGCGACAAGGGGAAAAACCAACGCTGCGAAAGCCCCTAACAGGCATGTGCGACTGAATTTCACGACCGGAGTCTTACACCGGGCCGGACTTTCGGCAACCGACAAAATCGGCGGGAATCAACGTCTCCCTGGGGGAATCAGGCTCGATCTCCGTCCTGAAAATTTGAATTGCCAAGTCATCCGGGCTGCCGCAATCTCCCCGCATTGGAACGACAGGGCGGTGTTTTCTGTCGAAGTTCCGATACACCTCTCCGGGTTGACGCCCACCTGCCCGACCGGGCCCAGGAAGCTTTTTCAAGCGAATCGAGCCGGTTCCCACGCAGGACCGTTATTTCCCATCTTGTTCCGCGGATGTGCCGGTGATCCCACCTTCATGCCCGCTCCGATTGCTTCACCCCAACCCCTATTTTTCATTTCCCATGGCCGGTCACAACAAGTGGTCCAAGGTCAAACATATCAAAGCCAGAGTCGATGCCATCAAGGGCAGGGTCTTCAGCAAGTGCGCGCATGAAATCGCACTCGCCGCCCGCGCCGGAGGCGGAGACCCGGCCGCCAATGCCCGTCTCCGCACCGCGATCGACAACGCCAAGGCGATGTCCACTCCCAAGGACAATATCGAACGCGCCATCAAAAAAGGCACCGGCGAACTCGGCGGCGAAATGATCCAGGAAATCTCCTACGAAGGCTACGGCCCGGCCGGCACCGCCTTCATCATCGAAATGGCCACCGACAATCTCAACAGGACCGCACAGGACCTCCGCACGATTTTTTCGAAAAACGGCGGCAGCGTCGCCACGCCCGGCAGCGTTTCCTATCAGTTCGACCGCAGGGGTGAGATTCGCATCAATGCCTCCGATCTTCCCGAAGACAAGATCATGGATGCGGCCATCGAAGCCGGAGCCGACGACGTGCAGAGTGATTCCGAGGAACACATCATCCTGACCGCAGCTAACGAACTGGGAACCGTTGCCAACCTGCTCCGCGATGCCGGGCTGAACTTGGTTTCCGAAAAACTCGTTTCCATTCCACAAACACCCTGCGTGGTCGGTGACATCGCCACCGCCCGTCAGGTTCTCAAACTTTACGACCTGCTGGACGACTATCCAGACACCCTCAACGTTTTCACCAATTTCGAAGTCGCCGACGACTTACTTGACCAACTCGCGTCCTGAGCCGTTAGCCGGCCGCACGCAACCTATTTTCCAACAGATTCCGGATGAGCAACCATACCAACGAGGACACCATGCCGCAGCACCCAGCAGGCACCGACGGTGAAACCCCACCCGCACGCAAGCGGGCGGCGAAAAAAGCAGCCACCAAGACCGCCGCCGTCGAAAAGTCGGCTCCTGCCAAAAAGGCAGCGGTGAAAAAAGTCGCTGCGAAGAAAACCTCCGCCAAGAAAGTCGCCGGAAAATCGGCGGCCTCCTCAGTGCCAAGCACACCCGAGTTGCCCTTCAACGAACCGGTGGTTTCCAAGCCCGTTCCCGCTCCGGAAAACACCGAGGCTCCTCGTCCGGTTAAAGTCGCGCGTCCGAAAAAAATCGCCGCCGAAAAAAACGAGCCTCAGCCGCCCTCTCCGTCCGATGAATCCCCGCGCCGTTTCGGTCGTGTTCCCGGCGGTGGTCCGGTGACTCCGCGCGAACCTGCGGAGCCTCGTGAACCCGCGCCAACCGCATCCATCCCGTTTCCGCAACCGCAACAACCTCCTAACCGGGAGAGCCAGCCGCCGCGCGATCAGGAACGCCGCGAACGTCCGCCACAGGACGGACAACAAGGCCAGAATTTCCAACAGCGCGACGGCCAGGGTGGTCAAGGCGGACAAAATGCCCAGGGCCAGCCGCGCGAAAGCCGTAGCAAACGCCGCCGCGAAAAGCGCAAGCGCCGC
Source organism: Verrucomicrobiota bacterium (assembly GCA_040386755.1). GTDB lineage: Bacteria > Verrucomicrobiota > Verrucomicrobiia > Verrucomicrobiales > Akkermansiaceae > Luteolibacter. The sequence goes on from JAZKEY010000023.1 coordinate 105,120, forward strand.
AAAGGCGAGCGTGTGGAACAAGGCGGGCATCCGCATCAACCGCATCGCCAACAGCACCAGCGCCATGATGGCGGCGAGCGCCAGGCTCCGCAGAATGACATGGACGACCGTCGTCCCGCCCAGCTAACAGGCCCGAAGATCGAGGCCGACGGCATGCTCGAACTCGCGCCGAAAGGCTTCGGCTTCCTGCGGATCCCCGGGAAAAATTTCGAACAGGCCCGCGACGACGTCTTTGTCACTCCGGAAACCATCCGCAAATACAATCTGCGCCTCGGCCAGTGGATCCACGGCCTCTATCAGGAAGGACCGCGCGGTCCGCAGCTTGTTGAGATTTCCAAGGTCAATGACATGACGCCCGAGGAAGCGTCCAAGCTCCCGCACTTCGACGAGCTCAAGGCGATAAACCCCAGCAAACGCATCAGCTTCGAGACCACTCCCGAGCGATTCACCACCCGCGTTGTAGACATCATGGCTCCTGTCGGCCGTGGCCAGCGCGGGCTCATCGTCTCCCCTCCCCGATCCGGCAAGACCACGCTGCTGCTGCACATGGCCGAGGCGATCCGCGAGAAATACGACGAAGGGGCGATTCATCTGATGGTCGTGCTTGTCGATGAACGCCCGGAAGAAGTCACCGAGTTCCGCCGCGCCCTTCCCGGTGCGGAAATCTATGCCAGTTCGAATGACGAGCAGGCCCGCAACCACACCCGCATCGCCGAACTCGCCATCGAGCGTGCGAAGCGGCTGGTCGAGGCTGGCCGCGATGTGTTCCTGATCATGGATTCCATCACCCGTCTCGCCCGCGCCTACAATGGCAACATGAACAACCGCGGCCGCGGCACCGGCTCCGGCGGCATCACCATCGGTGCGCTCGAAGTGCCGCGCCGCTTGTTCGCCGCCGCCAGAAACACCCGTGGCGGAGGCTCCCTAACGATCATGGCCACCGCGCTGATCCAGACAAACTCGCGTGCCGACGAAGCGATCTACATGGAGTTCAAGGGCACCGGCAACATGGAGCTCGTGCTCGACCGCAAGATCGCGGAAAACTACATCTATCCGGCGGTCGATATCTTCAAGTCCGGCACCCGCCGCGAGGAGATTTTGTTAGCCGACCACATGCTCCACAAGATCCACCTCATCCGCCGCGGCCTCTCCGGCCACCGCCCGGCCGAGGCCATGGAGCGCCTGTTGTTCTTCCTGAAGAAATTCCCGAACAACCCGCAGATGCTGCTGGAGATCAAAGGTTAGACGAACGGAGCGCTGGCTTCAGCCGGCCAGCGTCCCTCCCATTTTCCGATCACGGAAACTCGAAACACTGCGGTGTAAGCCCAGGCCAAGCCCCTGTCCGGAATTCATTCCGCCCGAACGATCACAAAGCAATAAGCGCCCGCAGACGAATCCGCGGGCGCTTTTTTTGATCATCGATCCGGTTCAGGCTTTTTCAGCGACGGCCTTCGCTTCCGCCGCGAGTTTCGGATCCTTGTAGGTGGACTGGACGTAAACTTCGCGCAAGAGCTTGTGCTCAATTTGACACGGGCTGCTAGCCATGAGGTCGGCTCCTTTGTTGTTTTTCGGGAAGGCGATCACCTCGCGGATACTGTCCTCTCCGGCGACGAGCATCGCGATACGGTCGAGACCGAGGGCGAGACCACCGTGCGGCGGTGCGCCGAAACGGAACGCGTCCAACAAGTGGCCGAACTTGATCTGTTGTTCCTCGGGACCAACTCCTAACACGCTGAACATCTTTGCCTGGAGATCCTTCTCGTGAATCCGGATCGAGCCACCGCCGAGTTCGTAGCCGTTGAGCACGACGTCGTAGGCGACCGCTCTAACATTCGCGTAGTCTCCTGCGTCGAGCTTGGCGATGTCTTCCGGATGAGGACGGGTGAACGGATGGTGGACGGCGGCCCAGTGGCCGGTTTCCTCGTCGTGGGCGAGCAGCGGGAAATCGACGACCCAGAGGAAGTTGAACTTCGTCGGGTCGTTGTTGAGTTCCATCATCACGGCGCATTCGGAACGGACGCGGCCGAGGATGGTGCTGACGTTTTCGCGCGAACCGGCGGCGAAGAAGACGATGTCGCCTTCCGCGAGGTCGAGCTTGGCGACGACGGCTTCCTTCTCGGAGTCGGTGAAGATCTTCCAGAGCGGGCTCTTGTATTCGCCGTTCTCGAGCTTGATGAACGCGAGGTTCTTCACGGGAAGCCCGGCTTGCACGGCGATCTCGTTGAGGCGGTTCATCTGGCCGGTGGTGATGCCAGCGAAGCCTTTCGCGTTGATCGCCCTAACAACACCACCGCTGTCGAGCGTGCCGCGGAAGATCTTGAACTCGGTGGCCGCGAAGACGTCGCCGAGGTCGGTGATTTTCATGTCGAAGCGGGTGTCCGGTTTGTCGGAACCATAGATGTCCTCCGCTTCACGATAGGTCATGCGCGGGAACGGGCTCGGCACGTCGATGCCGAGGCCGGACTTGAACATGCTGGCTAACAAACCTTCGACCAGTTTGATGATGTCTTCCTGAGTGACGAAGCTCGCCTCGATGTCGATCTGCGTGAACTCCGGCTGCCGATCCGCACGAAGGTCCTCGTCGCGGAAGCAGCGGGCGATTTGGAAATACTTCTCCAGTCCGGCGACCATCAGGAGCTGCTTGTATTGCTGCGGAGCCTGCGGGAGCGCGTAGAAACGACCGGGGTTGAGGCGCGACGGCACGAGGAAATCGCGTGCGCCTTCCGGGGTCGGGTTCGACAGGATCGGCGTTTCGATTTCGAAAAATCCGGACTCGTCGAGATAGCGGCGGGCGGCGGAAGTGATCACGCTGCGCTGACGGATGTTCTTGCTCATGCGCGCGCGGCGCAGGTCGAGGTAGCGGTATTTCATCCGCAGGTCTTCGTTGGAGAGTTCCTTGTCGAGCTGGAACGGAAGCACGTCCGCCTTGTTGACGATGATGAGTTCGGTCGCGACGATTTCGATGCTGCCGGTTTCCAACTTGTCGTTGGTGGTGTCCACCTCGTCGGTCTTCAAACGAGCCTCGACGGTGCCGGTGATCTGCACGACATCCTCCACGCGAAGCTTGTGGGAAAGGTCGCTGGCTTCCTGCGAAACCTCGCCGCGGAACACGCACTGGGTCACGCCCTCGCGGTCGCGCAGGTCGATGAAGATCACGCCGCCCTGGTCACGGGCGGAATTGACCCAACCGATGAGCTGGACGGTTTGGCCGATGTGGGATTCGCGGAGTTCGTTGCAGTTATGGGAGCGCATGGGAGAAAAGGAATTGGAGATGAGAGATAGGAAATGGGGATGTCGGCGACAGTGACCCTAATATCAAATGGCCAATGGCAAATGTCTTTTACACTATGCCAGCAGCGGACCATCAGGTTGAAGCAATCGGTCGGTGAGCCAGTCGATGGCGGTGGAGGCGTAGCCGGATTCCTCGGTGCGGCTGGCGAGGATCTTGAGTTTCAGTTCGGGGTATTCGGCACCGACGACGAGGGCGAAGCGGGCGCCGGATTTCTCGGCGCTTTGGAATTGTTTGGCGACCTTGGGGATTCCTAACGGGAGGTCGGCGGAAATACCGGCGCGGCGGAGGCTGGTGACAAGCTGGAGCGATTCAGCACGCTTCGTTTCATCCGCGACGACCACGTAGATGTCGCAGGCGGCGGCGTTGCGCTGGAGCCAGACTTCCATCTGCATCGCGGTGTGCGTCGTTTCCTCGATGAGGTTGCGGATGACGTAGTCGCCCATCGCGAATCCCGTGGCGGGCATGTCGGTCGCGCCATCGGAAATGGTGGAAATGAGAGTGTCGTAACGACCGCCACCGGCGACGGCACGCATCGACTTCCTCGAGTCGAAGACCTCGAACACGACTCCGGTATAATAAGCAAGTCCGCGGACGATGGAGAGATCCAGTTCCACGAAATCGGCAAACCCACGGGCGGCTAGATCCTCACGAATCGCGAGATAGGCTTCCGAGGCATTCGCGGGGTCGGCGATGAAGGCCCGGACGATTTCGGGAGTTAGAGAAAATGCGGCGAGCCTCTGTTCGAGAATTTCCGGTTTCTCACGCTCGATCTTATCGATGATGCCGAGGAAATCCGGAATGGACTCCTCAGCAATTCCGTTAGCCGATGCGAAATCGATCCACGCCTTGCGGTCGGAAACGCGGACGACGAAATCCCCCGCGACGAATCCGAAGGCCAGCATCGTCTCGATGGCCAGCGCCATCAGCTCCGCATCGGCAGCGGGTCCGCCTTCACCGAGGATGTCCACGTTGAACTGATGGAACTCACGTCCCCTGCCCTTCTGCGGTTTTTCATAACGGAAGCATTGCCCGATTTCGAACCACTTGAGCGGCTTCGGAAAATCCCGCTGGTGCTGCGCGACGATCCGCGCGAGCGACGCGGTGACTTCGGGACGCAGCGTGACATCGCGGCCACCCTGGTCCTCGAAGCGGAAAAGCTGTGCGGAAAGCTCGCCGCCGGATTTTTTCAGATAGAGTCCGGTGTCCTCCAGAATCGGCGTCTCATATTCGACATAACCGCAGCGGCGGGCCACGCCGCGCCAGGTCTCGAACAAATAATTGCGGACCGCGCATTCACGGGGAGTGAAGTCGCGGAATCCTGGAAGTGCTTGGAAAGTGGGTCCTGCCATGGGCGGGCGGCGAGGATGCACGGCGTTTCCGGCATTTCAAGGCGGGATTCCCGCTTATTCGCGCAGTCTTTTGACGACTTCCGGATCGGGCTGCGAGCAGGTATCGGATTTCCCCATAAGCCGGTAGCGGTTGTTGGCGATCCAACCGTAAACCACGTCGCGCAGCGGTTTCGGGATGAAACGGGCGAGCGTTGTCACCCGCCACCAGCCGCCAAGAACCCTTGCCAGCTCGATCAAGGCGTCGCTGCGGGTGAAGAATTTTCCGTCGGATTCACGGAGAAGGACCATCGTTCCGTTCTCGGCAGCGGCGAATTTCGAAAATCCCTTTTCCGCCGCGAGCTTCCCCTGCAATGGGGCGAACGCCACACGCTGATGTTTGTCCAACGCCACCACGCGCCTCACGGATGCTGAGCAAAACGCGCAATCGCCATCGAAAAAAAGCACCCATGCCATGCCGGGACCATAACCAACCCGCTTCGGATTTCCAACAAACTTCCATCCCGAGCTTGCCAACCCCAACCCATTCGTTAGCGTGTTCAAATGATTACAAATGCGCTCGAAAAATTTCCAGTATCTACCCGGGATGAAGCTGATTTCATGAACTCGCGCATCCAGGACATGCCATACGACCAACGGCCTCGGGAAAAACTCGCCCGCCTCGGACCGGCCTCATTGGACAATGCCGAGCTGATGGCGCTTTTCATCTCCACCGGCACCAAGGGACGCAGCGCCATCGATATTGGCCGCGATTTGCTCGCGAAATATGGCTCCATGGGCGCACTCGGTGGATTGCCGGTCGCCGAGTTGGCCAGGGAAAAAGGGCTGGGACTGGCGAAGGCCTCCAAACTCGCGGCCGCCTTTGAACTCGGCATCCGCGTCGCCCGCGAGCAGCTCCGCGACATCTCGCTGGAGACACCCCAACTCATCCACGATTTTTTCGGCCCGCAAATGCGGCATCTCGCCCAAGAGCAGGTGATTGTCGCCGTGCTGGACGCGCGCTTGCGCCACGTCGGCACGACCGTCGTTTCCATCGGCACGGTCAGTGAATCCACCGCCCATCCGCGGGAGATCCTGCGGCCGGTGATCACCCGTGGAGCCTACGGATTCATCCTCATCCACAACCACCCGTCCGGTGATCCGAGTCCGAGTCGGGCGGATGAATTGGTCACCCGGCGGCTTGTCGATGCTGCGAGCCTGATGCAGGTGAAGTTCCTCGACCATGTCATCATCGGCAGGCCGTCGCCGGGACGGGCGGCATATTATTCCTTCCGTGAAGCAGGATTGGTGCCCTGAGTTGCTTTTCAAAATCCGGCGACCTATGTTCGGCACGACCTTCCCATGTATCGCTTCCATCTCGCCCGGAACCTGCGCTCGCTCATGTTCCTGCTGGTTTTCGCCGCAGTTATCGCGGCGATCGGCGGGCTGTGGTGGGCCAACCACACGGGAATGCCGGAAGCGTGGCGCGTCGCCATCGACAAGGCGGTTTCGAAACAAGGGGCCCACATCAAGATCGGCAGTCTGAGCTATGTTCCATTGAAAGGGGTCATCGCCAGCGACCTCCGGGTTTACTCCGAGCCGGAACATCTGCGGGAAATTTCACGGCTTGAACGCGTCATCCTGGATTTCGACAAAACCCGTCTCGCTCGCGGCATCATCCACCTCAACAAGATCCAGCTCAACGACGCCCAGCTCTTCCTGCCGGTCGATCCCGGCGATCCGGAATCCGACACGCTGAACGTCACCGGTGCCTACGGGACGATTTTCATGCCCGGTGACCGCCGCCTCGAAGTCCGCAATGCCCGGGGAAAAATCGCCGGGATCGACGTCAGCCTCGACGCCCGCATCATCGGCTATCAGCAAGCGGGAAAACCGCCACCCGACGACAAAAGCGTCGGCAAGCGGCGGGAACTTCTCGCCCGGGTGATCACCGAACTCGGAAAATGGCATTTCAGTGAGGACGCCCCCCCCGCGTTGCAAATCGTCATCGAGGGCGACGTCAATGACCGCTCTTCCATCACCGCGAAAGTGGGATTGCAGATCAAGGGCATGGAGAAAAACGGCCACATGCTCGACGAGGTCACCGCCCAAGCGGATCTTGCCGGGGACTTGCTAACAATCACCTCGCTCAAAGCCGCCGATTCACGCGGGGAGCTTCAAGGTCATCTGGACTACGACGTTCGCTCCCGTGAAGGGCGGTTCGATGTGACATCCTCGCTGGAGATCCCCCAGCTCCTAACAACATGGATCGGCCTGCCGGCGCTCCAGCAGGTGTTGATCGGCGGCAAACAAATCGTCGAAGCCGAAGGCGACTTCAAACTGGATGCCGACAACAAGCCCGTGATCCGGACCACCGGCCATGCCCGCTGCGAATCGGTGATGCTCAAAGGCATGCCCTTCGATTCGGTGGAGGGCTCGTTTTCCTGGCGGGATGGCAGCCTTTTCCTGCGCGATGTCGCGCTCATCCGTCCCGATGGAGCGGCCCATGCCAAAGCCATGATCGAGTGGCCGCTGGTCCGGCTCGATCTCCACAGCACCCTGCCGGTCCCCGTCTATCGGCCGTTCTTCGTGGGCCAGCCGCTGGAAATCGTGCTCAATGATTTCAGCGAACGGGAAGGCGCGGCGGTCGATGTCAGACTGGAGGGCGGATTCGACGCATCCAACAAACACGCCTGGGCCTACACCGGCGGCGGGTCCGTGAAAAACCTTAACTACAAAGGCGTGCCGGTGAATGCCGCCAGCTGTAAATTCACCCTCAACCATTACGAACTCGATTTCCACGACGGCACCGTGGTTTTCAACTACTCGAAATACCCGCTCCGCAAGGCCTTCGGCGGCCCGGCGGCGGCCACCGCCAAGGTGGGACGCATCCGCTACGACGCCCCTAACAAGATCGTCGAGGTGGAAAACGTGAGCGGTGCGATCTGGGTCGCGCCGATGGTGCGCTTTTTCGCCCCCCCGGTGGCGGACTCGCTCGAACAATACCGCTTCCACCAACCGCCGGACCTCAAGGCCTCCGGCGTGGTCGATGTCACTCCGCAGGGCCGGACGGATCTGAGTATTGCGTTCAGCTCGGAACACCCCGCCGACTATCTGTTTCTGGGAGAGAACGTGACGCTCGGCCAACCTTCCGGCAAGGTGGACATCCGCGGCGAGCGGGTGACGGTTAGCGACTTGAGCCTGGACGCCTTCGAGGGCCCCGTCACCGGCCGCGTCGAATACCTCGGCAAGGGCAGGCTCGCGGGAGACCTCAGTTGGACGCGGCTGTCGATTCCCCTTCTGACCTCCACCTACGGATTCCAGATGAAGGGCGGCGGGACCACCACCGGTCGGATCGATTTCTCCGTCTCTGATGGAAAAGTGGAAACCATGGCCGGCGAAGGCCTGTTGGCGGTGGAGGAAACCGAGTTGTTCTCCGTACCCATGTTCGGTCCGCTGACACCGCTGATCGGTGGGGTTCTCAATGACGAATCCGCGGGCACCCAGATGGCGAAAAGCGCTTTCTGCACTTACAAAATCCAGAATGGCATCCTCAGCAGCAACGATTTCCAGACCTCCACCAAATCGCTGAACTTCGCTGGCGACGGCTCGGTGAACATGAATGACCGCACCATCGACATGACGATCCGGATGAACGCCCGCGGTCTGGTTCTCGGCTTGCTCTCGATCCCGCTCCGGTCGTTTTCCGGGTTGTTCCAGTTCCACGGCAGCGGTCCGCTGAAGGATCCGAAATGGGAGAGCATGAAATTCACGACGCCGCCGGAATCACAGAAAGACCTCCTGCTGGCACCTCCCAAGGCCAGGGTCATTTCAGTTGGGGAGTAATCGACATTTTGAAAGTCACGCCTTGCGCAGGGGGGGCGGAAGTGTCACTACTCCTTACGAGAAAGTTGGATCATGAGGATTCAACCGACACTCGAAACCAAACGCCATGTCCAATCCATTCTCCACCCCTAACAGCCTCGATCCGGAAGCGGGGTTCACGCAAACCCCATCCGTTTCCCAAGCCGCCAATGATCTCCGCGCCGCCGCCGGCGAGAAGGCCCGCGAGTTCGTCCATACGGCCGAGGAAAAAGCATCCGTCCTCAAGGACCGCGCCATTGAGTCAGCCCAACAGTTCCGCGATACCGCCGCCGAGCGGGCCACCCAGTTCAAGGCCGCCGCCACCGAAAAGGCGAGTGCGTTTAAAGCCGCAGCGACTGACAAGGCCCTGCATTTCAAGGAGACCGCCTCCGAGCAGTGGCAGGACACCCGGGTCAAGGCGAAGGAAATCCATGTTACTGCCGAAGACTACATTCGTCAGAATCCCACCAAGTGCGTTCTCAGCGCCTTGGGCGTGGGATTCCTTGTCGGTCTCATCGTCCGCCGCTGAGAATCCTGGCTTGTCGTCAGGTGAATGTTTCATCGCAGTCTCATGAGTTCTTCATCTGACATGGGTCCGGCGGCAACTGCGGGACCCGGCGGATTGGATTCCGGATCCAATCCCCCGCCGGCCAATTGGCGCGAGGCGCTGATGGGCCTGATCGCCTCCCGTGTGGCTCTGATCCAGCTGGAATCCAAGGATGCCGCCAGGGATGGAGCCAAACGGGCCGGCATGTGGTTAGCCGTCGCGGGCTGTGTCTTTTTCGGATGGATCCTCCTTCTCGCAGGCGGAGTTTCCCTGCTCGCCACCGCCATCGGTTGGCCATGGAGCTGGGTCGCCGTCGGCCTCGCCGCCGCACATCTCCTCCTTGCCATCATTCTCGTCAAATTGGCGAAACCGTCGGGAAATCCTGCATTTCCCCATACCCTCGCTGAATTTCAAAAAGACCGCGAATGGATCGAAAATTTTCAAAAAACGAAGAGCTCCAGCGATTGATCCGGCAAGCCGGTGACGCCCGCTCTTTTCTGGAGAACGAGGCGATTGCCCTCAGGCAACGGCTGGATGTTCCCGCCCGGATCCGGAGCTCGCTGAAAGTCCATCCGACCGGCTGGCTGCTCGGTTCGGCGGCTTCCGGATTGGCCGCCAGTTGGTTTTTCCGTCGGAAACCCGCCCGCACTGAGAAGAAATCCAGCAGATTACCCTTCAGCATGCTCGGTCTCATCTTGACCGTCGCCCGTCCGCTGGCAAAAGTCTGGCTCTCCGGTCAGGTAAAGGACTACCTCGCCGGCACCCAGCGCAACAAGGCATTCATCCGCCCAGCTTCGGAACCGCCCCACTCACCCACTCCATTCTAAAAATCCCATCCCATGTCAGAACATCAGGTTCTTGATCACGTTGATCAATATCTCCAGCTCGGGCGCGACTACGACTGCTCCGATCTCCACCTTGCGACTTCCTACCCGCCCGCATGGAGGCGCTTCGGCCAGCTGACCCCCATCTGGGGCGACCATCCCCCGCTGACCGCGGACGACACCTACCGCCTTGCCAAGTCCTTCCTCGGCGAAGCGGAATGGAATCGGCTTGAGAAACACGGAGACATCGACTTCGCCTACTCCGCGCCTAACGGCCGTTACCGTGCCTCCGTCGTGAAACAACGACTCGGGCTCGACCTCGTATTCCGGATCATCAACGACAAGATCAAATCGCTCGAGGACATCGGGCTGCCACTCGAACACATCCTGCCGCTCACCCGCTATCAGAACGGCCTTGTCCTTGTCACCGGTTCGGTCGGTTCCGGCAAGTCCACCACCCTCGCCGCCCTGGTCGATTTCATCAACCGCGACCGCGAGGACCACATCCTCACCCTCGAGGACCCCATCGAATATGTTTTCGAATCCAAAGGCTGCCACGTCAACCAGCGCGAGGTCCACAAGCACACCGAGTCCTTCGCACGCGCCCTCCGCGGTGCCCTGCGGGAAGATCCGGACGTCATCATGGTCGGTGAGATGCGCGACCTGGAGACCATCCAGCTCGCTCTAACCGCGGCCGAGACAGGCCACTTGGTCCTCGGCACCCTCCACACCGGCAACGCGCCGCGGACCCTCGACCGGGTGCTCGACGTGTTCCCCACCGACCAACGCGACCAGATCCGCATCATGGTCTCGGAATCGCTCCGCGGCATCCTTTCCCAACAGCTCGTCCCCCGTGCCGATGGCCAGGGACGCGTTCTCGCCCTCGAACTTCTCGTCAACACGCCGGCCGTTTCCAACTGTATCCGCGAAGGGAAGACCTTCATGCTCCCCGGCGTCATGCAAACCGGCAAAAACGTCGGCATGATCACCATGGACGAATCGCTCCGCCAGCTTTACGTCAAGGGCATCATCTCCCGGGAGGAGACGCTTTTCCGCTCCGACGACAAGAACCAGATGAGGGCATTCATGGAATCCTGAGAGGACTCCTTCACCGCATACCTTCGGATTTTCACTTTTTCCTAATCTTCCCAAATGGCCAAGATCGACGAATTCTTCCGCTACCTCATCGCCACCAAAGGCTCGGACCTTCATTTGTCCGAAGGCCAGCCGCCCAAGATCCGCGTCCACGGCGCGGTCACCCCGATTCCCGATCAGGAAGTCCTGATCGGAAGCTCCTTCAAGAACTTGCTCGCCGAGATCTGCGATCCTAAAGCCTTTGAGAAATATCTCGAAGGCGGGGACCTCGACTTCGCTTACGAAATGGACGAGGACTCCCGTTTCCGATGCAACTATCTGAAGCAACAGAACGGCTTGGCCGCCGTATTCCGGTTGATCCCCACCGAAATTGCCTCCCTCGAAAGTCTCGGCGTGCCCGAAGTGGTCAAGGAGTTCGGTCACATGCGCGCCGGCCTCGTGCTGGTGACCGGCCCCACGGGCTCCGGGAAATCCACCACGCTCGCCGCCCTGCTGGATTACATCAACATCAACTTCAACCGCCACATCATCACGGTCGAGGAGCCCATTGAATTCGTCCACCGCAACAAGCAGTCGATCATCACCCAGCGCGAGGTCCCCATCCAGACCCCGTCCTTCGCCGACGGCCTGCGCGCCGCGCTTCGTGAGGACTCCGACATTGTTCTCGTCGGAGAAATGCGGGACTTGGAAACCATCTCCCTTGCTCTAACCGCTGCGGAGACCGGACTGCTCGTCTTCGGCACACTTCACACGAACAACGCCCGGAAAACCGTGGACCGGATCATCGACGTGTTCCCCGCCGACCAGCAATCCCAAGTGAGGACGATGCTCGCGGCCTCTCTCCGCGGCGTCGTCGCCCAGCTTCTCTGCAAGCGCGTTGACAAGCCCGGCCGGACCGCCGTTCACGAAATCATGTTCGCCACTCCGGCCGTGGCCGCCATCATCCGGGAAGGCGCCACCCAGAAACTCTATGACGTCATCACCGGAGGAAAATCCGAAGGGATGCAGTTCATGGACGAGTCGATCTGGTCCAAACTCCGCGAGGGCATGATTTCTCCGGAAGAAGCTTACATGAAGTCCATCGACAAGACCCGCTTCAAGAAATTCCTGCCGGAGAACCTGTCCCACCTCGGAGACGCTTCCGGCGAGAGTCCGTTGACCCACTAACGGACACCCTCAATCCGCAAAGGCTTTTCCCAGAAGCTCCAGGCTCTTGGGAATCGCCGTCAGCGGGTCTTCCTTGCCCTCGAATTCGAGCGAGACATATCCCGCGTAGTTGGCCTCCCGCATGATTTTCGCGATGCGGTCGTAATCGAGATCCAGCGTGTACCATACGCCGCCGCCGAAGTAGGTTTTCGCTTGGAGCAGCACCGTCTCCTTTGCCAAAGCCGCCAGCCGGTCGTACGGATCTTCCAGGAAATTTCCCGTATCGAGCGTGACCCGCAACCAGGGCGAATCGACCGCTTCCACCACGCGTTTCACGCCCTCCACCGTGCGGCCGAGGCCCCAGTGGTTTTCCAAACCCATCACCACGCCGCGTTTCCCCGCTTCCTTCGCAAGCTCCTGATAGGCCTCGATCACCCAACCGTAGGCGTCCTCCTCGTTGTAGCCTTCCAGCGGCTTTTCCTCACCTCGGTTCGCCATCAGCTCGTCGAACGATTTCGAGGTGCCCCACGTTCCCGAGTTCACCCGCATCGTCGGGATACCGAGCTGATAGGCCTGTTCGAGGCACGCGGTCGTATCATCCACATTCTTTTTCCGCTTCTCCTTGTCCGGGGAAAGGAATCCCTGGTGCGTCGAGTAGCCCATCAGATCGATGCCTAGCAAAAACGCCCGCCGCTTGATCTTCATCAGTTCCGCGGGATCGGTGGAAATCAACTGGCGCTGGAGGATTTCGAATCCGTCGAAGCCCATCCTCGCCGCATGTTCGATACAGACATCGATGGGTCGCAGATCCTCGCGATTGAATCCCCAGAACGAATAGGAGGAAACTCCGATCCGGTTCCTTCGCGCTTTGATTTCCACCGCCGGAGCGGATTCGGCGGCTGACAGCAACGGAGCGGACGAGAAGGCGGCGGCAGACGCGAGGAAGTGGCGGCGGTTCATCCCGCAAAGCATGCAAGCGCCATTCCTGTTGGAAATAAAAATCGCCGGGGACTACATCGCTTTTGCCGCGAACCGTTGTTGTGAAAACGCGATTTTCTCCACACGGCCCGCACCGGGATGCTGGCGGTGCTGTGCAACCACCGGCTCCAGCCGTCTCAGCAGTCCGACCCCGTTCGCCATCTGTATGGCGAGGCCGGGGCGGGCGTTGACCTCGATCATCAGCGGGCCGAGGGTTTCGTCGATCATCAGATCCACACCGAGATAACCGAGGCCGGTCATCTCCTGGCAGGTGACGGCGATGTCGAGGATCTTGTCCCACTCCGGCATCTGGGTTCCGATGAGATTGATGTCCGTATCCGGATGCCGGGTGACTGGCTTGCCATGGTGGACGGCACGAACTGTTAGGCCGGTTTCAATGTCGATACCGATGCCGAGCGCTCCCTGATGGAGATTCGCCCGGCCGTCGGACTCGCGGGTCGCGGCGCGCAGCATCGCCATGACCGGATAGCCATGGAGCATCACGATGCGGATGTCGGGCGCGCCCTGATAGCTCATTTCCGTCATCACCTTCGCCGGGCGGACCCGGTATTCGACGAGGGCGCAATCACGCTGGCCACCAAGGCTGAACAAACCCGCCAGAATGTTGGAAACGTGATGACGGATCTCGTCTCCGGTGAGAGTGCTTCCGCTGGGCTTGACGTAGTTTTTTCCATCCCGGCCGTCGATGACGAGCACGCCTTTTCCGCCGGAACCACAGGCCGGCTTGATCGCGAAAGAGTCGTGCTTTGCCAGCGTGTCCTCGATCTTGGCAGATTCGTGGGGAGAGCGGATGACCGCGTAGGTTTCCGGCACGGAGAGCCCCTCCTTTGCTGCAAGCGCCTTGGTTTGCAACTTGTCATCGACCAGCCGGTAGAGTGCCCGCGGGTTATTAGGAAGAAGGAAACGGGCGTTGCGCATGTTGATGCCGACCACCCCGAGGTCGCGCAGCTCCGCGGGTGTGCGCATCCAGCGATGCCACCATTTCATTTTCACGGGCTGCCGGAAATCAGGCATCGGCGAAGGATTTGAACCGGATGAGTTCGGAAACGCGGTAACCGGTGTAGCGGCCGATCACCAGGATTCCCGCCAACAAAATCAACAGCAGTTCGGGGAAGTAAAACGCCCAGTACTGGATCTGCGGCACCCTCATGAACAGATAGGCGAGAACGGAAACAACCAGCGAACCAGCGACCTGGGTGATCGCGCTGCGCTTTCCCTCCTCTTCCCAGATCAGGGACATTCGCTCGATCGTCCAGGCGAGGATGATCATCGGAAACAACGTGATCTGCACGCCGCCGCTCATGCCCATCCGATAGCCCACCACCGTCATCATGATCATTAGCAGGGTCACGATGACCACGCACGCCGCCACCCGCGGAACCACGAGGAGATTGAGCCGGGAGAGCAGGAAACGGAACCACAGCCCGGCGGTGACGATGACCGCAAACATCAGGAGCCCGCGTAACAGCGGGATTTCCAATAACGCGAGCGCCAGCAGCACCGGCATGAAGGTGCCCAGTGTCGGCACGCCGACGATGTTGCGCATGAGCACGACGACGAACGCACCTAACGGTATGAGCACGATGTAGCGGAAGGCAGCCCGCTCGGCCACGGGGAGGCCGAGGATGGTGGAAACCATCAGCGGCGAGTCGCTGAGATCCGTCATCCGCGCCAGCGGGATGCGGTCCTTGACGACCGTGAATGCCACCCGTGAGTTCTCCCCACCGGTGACGTCGAGCAAGGGGCCGCCGCCGCGGTGCCAGACAAAAATCGAACGGCCATCAAGCACGGCCGCGGGCTCCGCCGGATCCCGGACTTTCCAATACGCACCATCATAATACTCGACCAGCGGCACTGGAGCCTGGCTGCCTGTTTCCTCGTCGAGCCTCACCCCGTAGGCGACACGTGCGGGGACACCGGCCATGGCTAACATGTCGATACCCATCGTCATGGTGGCGTTGCGTTTGAACTCCTTTTCGTAGTGGCGTTTCACCAGCACGAACTCCTGGGACGACTCGCCCGTCCTGATCTGGTCGAACAGCGAAATGAACAACGAGTCGGGATCGGTGGAAATCGCCTTCGCGCGGTTGACGATGTTGGTCGCAGCCTCACCGAGCGATCCGGTTAGATCCGGGCCATCGGCCTCGGTTGTCTGGACTTCAGCGGGTTCCGGTTCACCACCGCTGCGGACTCCATCGGGAAAACGGACGCGGAAATAGAGTGCCTGGCTCTCCTCTCGGTTGTCGGCCGACCAGACGGCGGTGTATTCGCCGAGGTTCTTCTCGACGTTGTAGTGATAGCCCAGCGATCCCGCTTCCTGACCGCTCTTCTGTTCGACGGCGGACGACGGCAGCGACAGCCGGGCCTTCACCTTCTCGCCATTCGCGAGGAAGGACACGCGGGCTTCGACCTGCCATTCGTTCACCTGCCGGCCTTTCCAAAACGGCACTCCGAGCGACCGTACCTTATAAAACGCAAGCCCGCCCCCCACCGCGATCAGGAGGAAAACAATCGTGATCAATTTCCACCTGGGACTCATGTTCAGGGGAAGGATTTCAACGGTAAATCTTCTGGTCCGCCAAATAGGTCCGGCCGGGATCGACCCAGCCGAGCACCTTGATCATATTCCGACCGATCAATACCGGCGCTAACATGTTCGAGCGGTTGTTGAGGGTGAAATCGCCGCGCAGCTTCCGGTCACCGATGGTGAAACTCAGCTTCACCACTTCACGCGGTATGGACTCGCCGCCCGGCTCCTTGACGCGGGCAACCCTAACAAGAGGAGCCTCGATGCGGGTGCGCGCCGGTTTCGGCATGCTCGGATCGGTGACGATGAAACGCACCCACTTTTTCCCGTCGCGTTCGAAGAGCTCCTTTTCCTCCGCGTGGATCGAACTGGTGAGCGCGCCGGTGTCGAGCTTGGCCTGGGTTTTCTCGACGACGCCCTTGATGAGAATATGTTCGCGCCAGCCGAAGATCTGGACGGGATCCGGAGTGACCGGCTTGGCCACCGCGGCATTCCGGGCATCCAGATTCTCCGCAGCCGCCTCGTCGTCGGGATCGATGGACGACGCAGGATCATTGGCGTTCTCACCCGGTTTTTCGACGGAGGACACTTTCGCTTTTTCCGCCGGCTTCGCATCCGGCCCGGCGGGTTTCGCCTCTTTCGTCGGTGGCTTCGCATCCTTCGACGGAGCGGGTGCGGGCGGCGGCGCCACCTTGGGGACCTCCTTCACCGGCGGTGTAACCTCAGGCGCGGCACCGGCCACCAAAACAGTTAGGCCACCGGCGATCAGCGACAGGACGGATCGGTGGAGAAAATGAAAGGGTTTGGGTGTGGTCACGTGGGCGGACTATCGCCTTCAGGCACGCCTTTTTGCAACGGAATTCCGCGAACCCCGCCGCCCGGAATCTCCTGGGTGTTCAGGACATCCAAGGGGAAATACCTCATCGGCTCATGGTCCCCGGAGCGCTCGTGAGGGCCCGGAAGAGCGACCGGTAAACGAAGCTTCGCGGCACTTTGATCCGCGTCTGAAGCCGTTCCCATGTCGCGCCCGCCAATGACTCCAAAGTCTTCTTGGCCAGCAACGCCGGCAGCGCGGTGGCGGCCCGCAGACGGCGTGACTTGAGCGTCGCGGCATAGCGCTCGCCTTCCCTCACCCATTCGGTGGCGCGTGTCAGCCAGCGCGCGTGGCATGCGAGAATCTCCGCATGATCGTGCGGGTTCGACACCGGAAGATAACACCTGCCGTTGGCGAGATCCTCACCAACATCGCGCAGGATGTTCACCAGTTGCAGCCCTTTGCCGAAGGCGATGCCACGCTCTAGCAGGTCCGCTTCGGTGGAAATCGAGAACCGATCACCCAGAGTGAGAAATCCGAGCTTCGTCCAGAACGCCCCCACGCATCCGGCGACCCGCCAGGCGTAGTCCTCCAATGCCGCATCGTCGGGCAGTGCGACCGGGTGTTCGCGACTGGTTCGGGCGAAGCGTTCCAAATCCAGCCGTTGCCCGCTGATGATGATTTCCACCACTTCCCGCACCAGCACCGCCTCACCGGCCGGCAGCCTGCGCAGCCATTCGATCAAATCACCAGAGCCTTCTAGCAGCTTTCTTTCATGCCCATCCGGCACCGAGTTCAACAACGAAACCGGCCAGCGCGGCACGTCACGATTTCCCGAAACCGCCGCGCCGAACTGATCGAGAAATTGCAACCTCGCCTCATGCGGCACCATTGCAGAATCCGCCAGCGTGTCACTCGTCCGCGCCAGCAGGTATCCGAGACTTGCCGCACCACGCATCGGCAGCGGCAACATCCTCAAAGTCAGATAAAACGAGCGCGATACTCCCTTGAGCACCTGTTTTCCCGATTCGTCGATCACTGCTTTCAAGCAAGGTCCGCCGGCGTCAATTGTCAACCCGCCAGCTCACCACCAGCGGCGGCTCACTTTCACTTCCCGATGAAATCCGATTGCGATCCCGGCGAAAACGCGCAACCTGCTAGCGGAATGAGTGAAGATCCGGAGACTGCGCGGGAACGAAACATCGTCAAGCTGGAGCGGTTGGAACTCGCGCTGCGGGCGTCCAACGAAGGGATCTGGGACTGGAAGACCGATCAAAGGGAGATCTTCTACTCCCGGCGCATTCTCGAGTTCATCGAATGTGGCACCAGCCGCGCCCCCAATCTTTTCCTCGCTCCCTTCGAGCACATCCACCCGGATGATCAGCAGACTTTCGAGAGGGCCGTCACCCAGGCTCTCCATGACGGCGGCCCCGAAACCCTCGCCGTCGACGCCCGCGTCCGCACCGGTAGCGGCGACTGGCGCTGGCTTCGCATCCGCGGCACTGTCGTCCGTGATCGCGATGGCAAGACCAAGCGCATTGCCGGATCGATGATCAACATCAGCCTGCGCAAGGCCGCCGAAGCCCAGGTCGAAGAAGAGCGCTATCTGCTCCGGCAACTGATCGACCATGTCCCGCTGCAGATCTATTTCAAGGATCTCAACTCGAATTTCACCATGGCGAACCTGCGCATGGCCGAGTGGATGGGCTTTACCCACGAAAGCGAATTGATCGGAAAACACGACCGCGACTTCTTCGACGACGACCACTGGCAGCCCGCCGAAAACGACGAAAAAAAGATCATCGAAACCGGAAACTCCGTCATCGACCAACTCGAACACGAGACCTGGCACCAAGGCACCGAATCATGGGTCATCACCTCCAAGTTCCCCTGGCGCGGCCGCCAGGGCCAGGTCAAGGGAACCTTCGGCGTCTCCAGCGACGTCACCAAGCTCGTCAAAGCCCAGCGCGAAGCCACCGACCTCGCCCATCAGCTCCAGTTGAAAAACGAAGCCTACGAGGAGGAACTCCTGCTCGCCCGCGAAATCCAGCAAGCCCTCGCGGGTGAAGGATTCCCGACCGCCACCGGCAGCGACCACCGCAAGCTCGGCTTCGGGGCCCGCTACATTCCCATCTCCGGCCTGGCGGGCGATTTCTTCGAGGTCATGAAGGTTACGGAAACGAGTTTCGGCGTGCTGATTTGCGATGTCATGGGCCACGGCGTCCGCTCGGCGCTCATCGTCGCCATGCTCCGCGGCCTGTTGGAAAAACAACGCTCGCAGGCCAACGAACCCGCCCTTTTCCTCCAGGGTCTCAACGACGGACTCGCCGCCATCCTGGAACGGGCCGGCACTACCATGTTCGCCACCGCGTTCTTCGGTCTCATCGATCTCGACGCCGGCACCTTTCGCTATGCCTGCGCTGGCCATCCCGGCCCCATCATCTCCGGGACAAATGGCGTCCATCAGATCGCCCACGAACGTTCCCAGAAAGGCCCCGGCCTCGGCCTCATCCGCGGAGCCGCCTATCCGGCCAACGAGATCTCCCTCGCGGGAATCCAGCGCATGATCCTCTTCACCGACGGGGTCCTCGAAGCGGAAAACCAAAGCGGCGAACCCTTCTTCGAAAACCGCCTGATGGAGATCATCGGCAACCACTCCGCCGAACCGCTCGATCACCTGCTAGACGGCATCCTCTCCAGCGTCCTCGCCTTTTCCGAAGGCCAGCACTTCGACGACGACGTCTGCCTGCTAGGCATCGAGATCAGCAAGCCTGCGGAATAAGGAGTGACTTGAAAATCGCCACTCGTTGGGAGTCGGTGATAGAAGTTGATGAAACCCATTCTCCCATGAAACGCTGGCGTTCCATTCTCCTGACCATTCTGGCGCTCCTGCTTGTAGTCCCACTCGTGTTGATGTTTTGGCCGGAAGGACCTCTGGATTTGTCGAAGGATGAAGAGCCGTTCCGTTCGATGGTACTGCCGCCGAAGTTGGTGAAAGGCATTTACTACATGGATGGAGGAAGCGTTACCATGTGGGTCACCGATCAGCATGATGTCCGGCGTGCGATCAGCTTTCCCATCGACTATACCGGAATCATCACCAGACATCCTTCAGCCTATGAAGGAGAGCACTTCGATTACGGGAATGTGCCCGAGTTGAAAAACCCTCGCAGAGCAAAGGCCATCATGATCCGGCTTTTTCGTGAATATGGAAACAAGAATGAGCCTTACCATCAAGCGACGCTCGACATGCTTTCGGAACCACTGACAGCGATTGGAGGGGATCTTTATAGCCATTTTTTCGAATGATCATCCCGATAAGAGCCATCCATGCGCGGGGACGAGACGTCCCCGCCCCTTAAAAAAGAGGCGATTCAAAGATCGCCACTCCTTGGGTTTCCGGCAAATCATCCGGCGTGACGTTGCCGGTTTTTGAAATTGAAGGGGCGCTGCGAGATGCGGTGCGGGGTGAGCGGACTCGGGTGCTTCTCAAGGCGCCGACGGGCTCGGGGAAATCGACATCGGTGCCGGGGATGCTGGCGGATGCGGGGATTTCCGGGCGGATCATCGTGATCGAGCCACGGCGGATGGCGGCGCGGTTGTTGGCGGGCTGGGTGGCGAAGCAGCGCAAGGCGACGCTTGGAAACGAGGTGGGTTACGCGGTGCGGTTCGACACGAAATACCGTGCCGATACGCGGATCATCTACATGACGGACGGCGTGTTCCAACGCTGGATCCAAGACGATCCGGAGTTGGGCGGCGTCGGTGCGGTGGTGTTCGACGAGTTTCACGAACGACGGCTGGCGGTGGACATCGCGTTGGCGCGTTGTTTGGATTTGCAGGAAGGAGCGCGACCGGATCTGCGGGTGGTGGTGATGTCGGCGACGCTGGAAACGGCGGGGCTGGCGGACTATCTGGCTCCGGCGGTTTCGCTGGAAGCGGGCGGGCGGACGCATCCGGTGCAGGTGCTCTATCGAGCGGACCGGCCGACGGTGAACGACCGGCGCGGCGGCCCGCCACGAGAGACGCCAATCTGGGAAAAAATGGCGGGCGTTTGCCGCGAGGCGATGGCGATGCCGGACGCGGGCAACATCCTGATGTTCCTGCAAGGCACGCATGAAATCCGGCGGACGGTCGAGCTGCTAGAGGCGAGTGGATTGGCGAAGGGCTGGGATGTTTTCCCACTGTATTCGGCACTCGCTCCGGCGGCGCAGGAGGCGGCGATTTCTCCCGGCCCGAGACCGAAAATCATCGTCGCAACGAATGTGGCGGAAACTTCTCTAACGATCGATGGCGTGCGGACGGTGATCGATAGCGGACTCGCCCGCACGGCGTCGTTCGAGCCGCGGCGCGGGATCAACACGCTGCTCATCACGAAGATTTCCCGAGCCGCGGCCGAACAACGGACGGGCCGTGCCGGACGGACGGCACCGGGCCGGGCGTTCCGCTTGTGGAGCGAAGCCGATCACGGGCGGCGGGCGGAATTCGAAGCCCCGGAAGTGCGGCGGGTGGATCTAGCAGAGGCCGTGCTGTTGTTGAAAGCGGTGGGCGTTTCCGAAGTGCGGAATTTCCGTTGGTTCGATGCACCGACCGAGGAATCCCTCAGCCGCGCCGAGCGTTTGCTGCACGATCTCGGAGCGCTGGATTTATCCGGCCAGCTCACGGAAGAAGGCGCGAAAATGGCATTGCTACCGCTGGAGCCACGATTCTCACGGCTCATGTTAGCCGGGTTCGAGCACGGTTGCGTGGCGGAGACGGCGTTCATCGCGGCGACGGTGCAGGGCGAGGGAATTTTCACCAACAAGCGCGGTGGAGTCGGCCGCAAGGATTTCATTTTCGCCGATGATGACACGGATTTCGCCGGGGAATGGCGGGCCTTCGAATCGGCGGAAGCGATGGGGTTTGATCCGCGTCGCTGCGATCAGGTCGGCGTCATGGCGCGCGGTGCGCGGGAGACAGCGCAGGGATTTGATAGACTCTGCTCGATGGCGAAACGCTTCGGCTGGGAATGGCAGCCCATTGATTTCAAAACCCGTCGCGAGGCGGTGGGAAAAGCGATGCTCGCCAGTTTCAGCGATCAGCTCGGGATCCGCGTCAGCCAGGGCACGCTCGCCTGCAAGCTGGTGGGCAACCGGAAGGGCAAGCTCGACGAGGAATCATGTGTTAGAAATACCCCGGCATTCGTCGCGGCGGAGATCACCGAGGTGGAGGCGCGGGAAATCATCGTCCATTTGCGCCGTGCCACCGCCATCGATCCGGCGTGGCTGGCAGAGCTTTTTCCCGAAGATCTAACGATGACCGACGGCGCGGCCTGGGACGAAACCCGCCGCCGGGTGGTCGCCCGCAAGGAAACCCGTTTCCGCGATCTGGTGCTCGAAGCCAAGGAAAGCGACCACGGTATCAACCTCGACCAAGCCGCCGGACTGCTCGCCACACGGGTGCTTTCCGGTGAGCTGGATTTGAAAAACTGGGATCATTCCGTCGAGCAATGGACGGCGCGGCTTTCGATGTTAGGCAAGTGGATGCCGGAGCTGGGAATGCCCGGTTGGTCGGACGAGGACCGGACGGACGCCATCGCGCAAATTTGCCACGGCGCGGTGAGCTACAAGGACATCAAGGAAGCCAACGTCTGGCGGGTGCTGCGCGAATGGCTCAGCCACGGGCAGCGGGAGGCGCTGGATGCGTATTGCCCGGAGCGCGTGAATCTCCCGAACGCCCAATCCGCGAAAATCACCTACGGCGAGGGCCGGGACCCGTTCATTTCCCTGCGGGTTTCCCATCTTTTCGGGATTTGGGAAACACCGACCATCGCCAGCGGACGGGTGCCGCTGCTGGTCCACATCCTCACGCCCGGCCAGAAACCTTGGCAAATGACCAAAGACCTCAAGGGCTTCTGGGCATCCGGCTACGCCCAGATGAAAAAGGAAGTCGCCGGCCGCTACCCACGGCATCCATGGCCGGACGATCCCCGGGCGTGGGTGGCGGCGGGGTCGCCGAGGAAATAATCGGCGCGACATCCTTTCCGTTTCACCCGACGCTCGCGACATGTTGCCACGCTTCATCCTGATTTTATCCGCTTTGCCGATCGCAGCCGCGATGGCCGCCCGCTGGTGGTTTGGGATGCGGGTTCTTGCCGAAAATGGTGGCCGCCCCTGCAAATGCGATCTCGCCCGCTGGGTTCCGGAGGACGGTGAAGCCGTCCAAAAAGCCGAGGAATCCGCCCATGAATTCGGCCGCCAGCTCAGGCTCAAGGCTTTGGCCGAATGGCAGGAAACCGATCCAAAAGCCGCGAAATCCCGCGCCAGCTCCAAGCGCTTCGGAACGGCCGTGCCGCCGATCAGCGGGATTGTCGCCGTCATGGCGGTCATGGTGGCGAAAATCCCGGTAATGGGTGCCATCGCGGCCATCCTCGCCGCGACCGCCCTGTCCGCCGTAGTTGGAATCCTCTCCCTCACCCCGGAGCTCGCCGCCATCAACCGCGCCGCCCGCAAGCTTCGCGAAGCGAGGAGTTTCCCGCGCCGGGACGATGAGGAGGCCGTGATCCGCTGTGCCATGGCCCACGCCTGGAAGGAAACGCTGCCACCGATCCTTGCCTTGATCCACCGGTAGATGATTTCCAAGGTCTGGCCTTAAAATGACCACGGGCGTCGGATCCCTATTTCCAACGCCCGTGGGCCCTTTGGGGGGGCTTTGTTTGTGCTATCCCTTACGCAGGTGAGAATGCCCGAAAACGGCCACATCTCAATACCGCAATCGCGTAGTCAGCGATTTTCCCGATTTGCGGAAATCCTTCCCGGCCAGAACGTTGGGCTTGGGAAAAACCGCGGGCACCGGATCCCTAGTTCCGATGCCCGCGGGCCCTTTGGGGGGCTGTTGTGCTATCCCTTACGCAGGCGACCATGCCAGAAAACGGCCACATCACCATACCGCGATCGCGTACAGCGGTTAGTATCAGATTCTTCCGGCGGACTTGATGTCGAGGTAGCTGTTGGCCAGCGCGACGGCGAAGGATTGGGCCGTGGAGTCGAGTGTTAGGATTCCCAGCGCGCCGAGCGTGGCGAGGATCTCACGGCGTTCCTGGACGTAGCGGTCCGCGGCGAGGAATTTCAGCGCGGAGGAGAACGATTCCACGGGTTCCGTCATCGAGTCCTCGACCGCCCGCTCGCGCATACTGGCAAGCAGGACGAGATGGCGGGATTTCAAGACCTGAAGCGCCGGGATCAATTCCTTTCCGTCCTCGCCGCGCAAGTTGGTGAGCAGGATGACCAGCGAGCGGCGACGCTGGCGGGTCATGAGTTGTTCGACCGCGCCGCTGAAATCGCTGGGCGCGGCGGTCGTCTGATAGTCGTAAAGGTGGTTCAACAGGACCGGCATGGCGTGCGCGCCCTTCACAGGCGGCAGCCAGCGGTCGGACCCGCCGAAGGATTTCACCGCCACCTGATCGCCCTGCCGCAGCGCAACGTGCGAGACGAGGAGGATCGCGTTGAGAATGTGGTCGAACTGCGGCACGCCGCCATCGAGCGCGCGCATCCGGCGGCCGGTGTCCAACAGGAACACGATGGACTGGTTCCGCTGCTCCTGGAAATCCCGGCTGATGAGTGTTTGGCGGCGAGAGGTCGCCTTCCAGTCGATCTGCGCGAGCGGATCGCCATCGCGGTAATCGCGGAGCTGATGGAAATCCCGGCTCGTACCCGCGCGCGGGCGGCGGACGATGCCCATCGGGCTCTCGCGGTGCTGCATCGCAAGCAGCGCGAAGCGGACGACCCGTTCGTAGTTCGGATAGACCTTCACCTTTTCATCCTCCAGGTGCAGCGTTTTCCGGGTCCATAAACCCAATGGTGAAACGCGCCTCACGTGGACCGGTCCGAACAACGCTTCGCCACGTTCCGATAGAGTCACCGGATGGAACACTCGGATTTCACGGTTGGCCGGAATTTCCCCGGACCACGGCAACGTCGGAGCCACAGCACCTTGCGGGATGCCATCGAATATCTCCACCACCGCCGGCCGGCTGCTGTCGTTGCGGAGGATCAGCCGCACCTCGCCCGCCTCGCCCATCGCGAAACGGCCGGGCAGGCGTCGTTGCAATTCCAGTGGTTTCCATGATCTAACGATAATTCCATCGGCCAGAACCACAAGCCCCACCACCACGCCCAGCCAGAGCCATGGCGTCATCAGCACCGGCACCGCGGCAGCGATGGTCGCGAGAAGCAACCATCCCGCAGCCAGTGCCAGAAGTCGTGAGGTCGGGCTCATACGACGTTATTGTCTCGGAGCAGGAACGCTTTCGACGATGGCTTGCAAGACATCGTCCACGTCCTGCCCGCTGATCGCGATTTCCGGAGTGAGCTGGACGCGGTGGCGCAGGACCGGCAGCGCCGCGCGCTTGATGTCGTCCGGGGTGACGAATCCCCTGCCGTCGAGAGCGGCGAAGGCCTTGCCGATTCTAACGAGACTGATCGCGCCACGGGTTCCCGCGCCGAGCGAAACGGAGCGGGACTCGCGCGTTGCCTGGGCGAGTGCCACCGCATAGCCGACGACTTCCGGAACCACCTGCACCGCCGCCGTCGCCTGTTGGGCGGCGACGATTTCCCGAGATCCGCAGATCACGGAAACCTCGGTGCCCGCTCCGCCCGGAGTTTCGGCGGAGGCGCGGGCGACGATTTCGCACTCGGCCTCGCGCTCCGGGTAGTCGATGAGCACCTTCATGATGAAACGGTCGAGCTGTGCTTCCGGCAGCGGATAGGTCCCTTCGTGTTCGACCGGGTTCTGCGTGGCCAGCGTCATGAACGGCGGACTGAGTTTCAGCGTCTCGCCGTCGATGGTCACCTGCTGCTCCTGCATCACTTCCAACAAGGCCGCTTGCGTCTTCGCCGGGGCGCGGTTGATCTCGTCCGCTAACAGGAGGTTGGTGAAAACCGGTCCCTGCCGGAGCTGGAAGGTCTGGCTCTTCATGTCGAACAGGCGGAAGCCGGTCACGTCGGACGGCATCAGGTCCGGCGTGAACTGAATCCGCGCCGATGCCCCGCCGAAGGTCTTGGCGAGCGTGGTGACGAGGTGGGTTTTCCCCAAACCGGGCTTGCCTTCCAGCAGCACGTGGCCACCGGCTAACAGAGCGGCGATGACCTGGTCGATCACGGTTTCCTGACCGAGGATGACCTTGCGGATCTGTTCGCGCATCCGCTGGATCAACTCCGCCAGACTGCGGACAGGCGGCATTTCTTGCAGAGGCGGGGCGTAGGGATCGGGATTCATGGTTTCAAGTGTTAGTGAAGAACCTGGAGCAGGCGTTGAAGGTCCGCGGTGGTGCGGGTGAGGATGGCGGAGTCGGGCGGTGCGGTTTCGGCCAGAGCGCGGAAAACCCGTTCGCGGGACAGCCCGGCGAGATCGGCGAGAAATTGGAAGAAGTCATCGTCGCGGTGGCCCGTGCGCTGGCTCATCCGCTGGCCGCGTTCGACGATCTGGGCCCGCAGCGGTCCGAGGAGGGCCGCCGCTCGATCCAGCCGCCATTGGAAATCGCCCAGCGCTTCAAGATGGTGATCATAGCCGCGCAAGGTGGAGACTCCGTGGACGGCTTCGACCGGTCCGAAACGGCTGAAATTTTTCCAAAGCCAGAGCAACGTGAGAACGCCGAGCCCGATCAGCACCGGCCACAGATGCTCACCTAGCAGCGACCACAGCGACAACCCCGAGCCGCGGGTGAAGCCGATGTTGCCATCGTATTCGGTCGCACGAACCAATGCGTCCAACAAGCCGGCGTGATCCTTCTCGCCGATCCAGCGATTGCGGAACAAACGCCCGTCCGTCAACACCGTGAGACGTCCGTCGCCCTGGCTAACGGATGCGAAGACTCCCGCCTTGCCGCCATCGAGCGCCACGCTGCTGTCGGATTTGGCGCTCACCTTGAACGTCTTTCCCTCGAACTTGATCCGCGACGCCTTCACGTTGTTCCTTGCGATCTCCGGATGCTCCAGCGTCATTCCCGCACGCCCTAACATTTTCACGAACGCCGGATCCGGATCCATGGACCTCGAAGATCCGGACCAGTCGTTGGTTTCCGCATTCGCGTGGTCCACCAGCACCACCAGATGCCCGCCGTCCTCCACCCAGTCTTCGAGTTCGCGGGTGAAACTTTCGTTGCCTAGGATCGACGCGGGGACGAACCACACGGCGTCCGCCACGGTCGGCGGTGTCCATGTCGCCAGCGAGCGGACATCGCCATCGTATTCCTGGCAAAACCGCTCGGCGGCGAGCCACGGATTCACCCGCGCCTTGCCCTTGTAGCCGATCTCGCGTTTCACCTCGGTGTAGTCACACGCCGTTAGAGCGAGTGATGCAGCGAGCAGGCAGAGCCACTTCATCGCGCGCCTCCTTCCCCGAACGGCCATTGCTGACAAAGCGCCTGCACGTCGGCTTCAGCCGGACTGATCCCGGCGTAGGCGAGGCGGATCCACGCGCCGGTGATGCCGCGGAAATAGTCCGGATGCGCCGGATGGCCTGCGGAATCGACCCGCCTCATGCAGTCGCCTTCCGTGTCCGACTCTTGGATCTCCACCCGCCCGATTTCCATCACCCGGGAAATCGATCCGCGATAGAGCAGGCCCAGCGCCTCCTGATGACGGCCTTGCTGCCACAACGCCCACGCGGCGGTGGGAATGTCACCAGGCAGCGTGTCCGGCGAAACGTCCATGCCCATCACCACCCGCGCGGAGGGTGCGGCTTTCACCAGTTTTTCCCCGCGCATCCTCATGCCAAAGGCGTGGCGGTTCTTCCAGATCGCCCATCCGATGAAGGCGAGCAACAAAGCCACCGCACTGATCCCGAAAACATACAGCAGGATCTCCATCAGTTCGGTGGGAAACGAGAAACCGCTGAACGACGATTTCGTGTTAGGAATTTTATCGGTCACCGTGTGCACGATGAAATCCTTGTGCGCCTTCACCTGCTGCATCCGGTCGGCGGGTGTTTCCACTTCCTGCCCGCGGGCGGAAATGCCGAGGATGAAAAACGACACCATCACCACGGCGACCTTCCCGAGCCGCTGGCCGAGGCGGCGGAATGCGAGCTCCACGTCCCAGCCCTCGATCCAGGTCCGGTTGTTGATGTAGAGTCCGAATCCCGCGCCGGTGGTGAAAAGGTCGATCAGGGACATGGCCAGCATCATGCAGCCCACCGCGACACGGGCGACGAGCAGCGGGGCTTCCCCCACGTTTTCGATATCCCATGACTCCAATGCCTGCTGCCAGGCTCCGTCCTGCCCTTCCGGGATCAACATTAGCAGGACCCCGAGGATGGCCAGCCCGAACCAGACGACCGCCATGTGCGATACCAGATAAATCCACATCACCGCCCCTTCGCCACGGCGGACGACTTGTCCGCAGCGCATGCGGTAGTTCTTTCCGCGCAGGCCTTCGAGGTCTTCCACCGCCAGCGTCACCGGAAGCCACGGCGACAGCCTCGCCCAAATGAACCGATAGAAAAACCGTCTCACCCATGCCTTGGGGATCTCCTTCCACACCGCACGCCACGACGGCTCCTCGCCGAACAAACGCCGGCTGATTTCAAACAGCACCATCCGCGAGCCCGCCGGTTTCACCCACCAGAAGACGATGAGCAACCACACCGGATGCTGCCATAACAGCACCGTCGCGATGGCCGTGGGAATCCCCATCGCCAGCCACCACATGGTGAAGCAACGCCAGAAATCCCGGCGCACCATCGCGAAGCCGAGGTCCACCGCTTCCCAATCGCTGCGCGGTCGGATCTCCGCCGTCACCGTATCAAGGCGCATGGGCATGCCTCCTTCCTGCTAGGGAAAAATACGCGATGTGTCCGATCCACCCGATGATCCCCACCGTGTATTTCCACTCGTAGGGAATCCCCTGCGCCGACCAGAACCCCTCGATCACCGCCGCCAGCGTGGTCATCAGCGCGGCTCCGTAGATCAGCGGCATCGCTTCTTTCGACGCCTCCACCAGCGCCCGCACGCGCGGCAGGCGGCCCGGCCGGAGGATCGCGAGACCGAGGCGCATCCCCGCCATTCCGGCGACCACCATGCCTAGCAGTTCGAAGGACGAATGCCCGGCCACGAACGACCAGAACGACTCCGGATTGCACGCATGGTTCACGTAGCCCGCCGCCGCGCCGATGTTCAGGCCGTTGAAGAGCAGGAAAAACAAGGTGCCGATCCCCGCCGCCATCCCGCCCGCGAAGATCCTGAAGTCGATGGCCACGTTGTTATAAATGTAAAAACAGAACATCATGAAATTCGAGCCATACTCGGATCTCAGGTGGCTGAGTTGTTCCTCTTTCCCGCCATACATCTGCTCCATCGACGCCATGCCGTCCGCGCCGAGCACCGCCTGGATCCAGCGGATGTCGTGGTGCGCGGAAAGCATCATCGCGAAGAACGGCAGCCAGAACATCGCATTGCACAACCAGAACAACCGCCACTCCTTGCGCACCGCCTGCGGAAACCTAACCGCCACGAACGAGATCACATTCTCCCAGCTCCCGCGCCGCGTCCGATAAATCAGCTCGTAGCCGCGGATGACCAGTTCGTTCAGCCGCTCCGTGATGCGCCCGCCATACATCCGGGACTCCGCCAGCGCGAGATCCAGGCTCACCTCGCGGAACAAGCGCGGCAACTGCTCCGCCTCCGGACCGCGCTTGCCCTTCTCCATCAGCCCGACGAGCCGCTCGAACTCCGCCCAACGCGCCGCGTTCTGATGTTCGAAATCCCCCGAGGTCATGCCGCGTCCTTTCTGGTTAGAAATCCGCGGATTTCATTCTTCTTTCTCAGAGGCCGTCCGAAAACCAACCCATGGCAGGGACCGACCTCCGGGCGGTCCGGCGAATGCGATGAGAATGAATCTGCCCATGGACCGCTCGAAAATCGGATCATGGTCGGGCATCCGCCACTCATTCTCACGGACCGCCCGGAGGTCGGTCCCTGCCTTCGATGATTCCTCCTCACCGCCCCCCCCTTTTCTCCTGGACCCAATGCGCCATCGCCAACAGGCGGGAAACTCCGGCCGCGCCGGTCGCACCGCTCAGGACCGACGCCTGGTCCGCGATTTCCGCACGCCGCCCGTCCGACCACAGCCCCGCGCGTTCGCGGAAGAGGGCCAGCGCCCGCATTTCATCGGCGGATAGACCGACCGGCAACGGCACCGCCACGATCGGCGGCGGCGTGCCCATGACCGGCAGCGGCGGCAGGCGGTCGTAGATCACCACCGTGCCCGCCGCGAGATCGCCGAGGCGTTGGAAGCGCTGCGTCGCCATGCAGCTCGTCACGCCGAACAGATAGGTAAAAAACGGCATGCCATCGATGAAGCGCAGGAAATTCCTCACCACCGCCTGTCCCAGCGTGATCGGCGAGCCCGTCGCCTGCACCACCCGCAGGCCCATCGCCCGTTTGCCCGGAGTGGCCCCGCGTTTGCCCGCCTCGAAAACCACCGGATAGAGCCAGTCCATGAGAAACCAAGCCAACAAAAACATCCCGCCCGCGACCTGGATCCCGATGCCGATCCCCGCCAACCCCAGCACGATCCCGCCGACCACCATCACCGCCACCCGGATGAGCAGATCGATCAAATAAGCGCCCGCCCGCAACATCGGCCCGGCCATCCGCAGGCGGATCTCGATCCCCTCCGCCAGCTCCACCGCCTGCAGGGTGTCGAGTTTTTCCGTGTCCGCCGCCATTCCGTTTCCGGCGTAAGACTAACGAGATCGGGGAGGAGGTAAACCCGTAAGTGGCGGGGGAAAATCATCCACTGTAGCGGCGGTCTGCGACCGTCTGCGGCGTAACTAGCAGAGGCTTCGCTCGCTTCATCGACATCGACGCTCACAGAGCGCCGCTACAAAGCAAACCAGCTGCAACCTGCAAAACCCAATGCGCCTCGCTCCTTCTCTTCATTTTGGCGCCTTCTTCTTCTCCCGGTCAGCCTTGATCAACTCGGAGATGAAACCCGGCTCAATCATCACCGCGAGGGTCTTCGGCTTCTGAAAAGGCACAAAACCCTCCACCCGCGATAGCACTCCACACAATCCAAGGCGGGTCGTCACCAAAGCCGATCCACTCATTCCGCCCCGGGCCACCAACGTCGTTGTCAGAGTGAGGGTGTTCGATTCCGCGTCTTCCTCCACCTTGCCTGAGATGCGACCTGCGGCGAAAAAATCCCCATTCCCCACCCGATTCTCCAAACGAAATTCCCCACGCTCGTCGGCAGCCAAAGCCCAATACCCCTCATCATCCGCACTGTAAACGATGCTGCCGGGTGCCGGGGCGACCTCAAAGTCCTTGAAGCAGGGCTGCCCCTTCACAGGGAACTTCAAGATCGCAACGTCGGCAGCAGGGTTGCTCCACACCAGCCGTCCCGCATATCGGCGCTTGGAAAAGTATTTGGAGGTTTCGGAAGTCTTGAATCCTCCCGCAGGAGGCCGTCGAATCCGCTTCGTCTCCTGAATATAGAAAGGGCCATCCTCCACCACATGGTAGGCGGTGATGAAGTAACCATCCTGCGTCAACGCGGCGGCACGTCCTGCTGCCGGGAAGTCCTGGGACGGGTTCTGGATGTCTTCGGAGAAGACAATCCTCACACGCTCCCCCAAATTGCTTTTGATGGCCGCCTTCGAGGCTCCGTCGGTGACGTGTCGTGCCGTCTCCTCATTTTGGATCTTCCGAATCGCTGGATTGTCGAATCTCCACGAAGAAGCAGAGCCACCGCAGCCTGTGAAACCCACGGGAGTTACAGCCAATAGAATCAGGTGGAATCTCGTCATGTTTTCTTCTCACTTGGCGGTGTGGCTGCCGTATCTCTTGTTCACCCAGCGTGTCACAAACAAACAAATGGCGACAATGCTCAGTGGCGGAATGAAGAGCGCGAACTGGGCTGATTCCGACAGGGGAAGCAGCCGAAGGAATGGAATCCCTATCAACACATTGACGCTTCCCCAAACTATCAGGAGCTTGGCCGCAAAGCGGTTCGCCGGATACCATATCTCATCGGATGAGAGCGTGAGACTGGTTCTGAAGCCGTAAAATTTGTTGCGTGGAATCCTGTCCAGGAGCATCGGAATCGAAAGACTGATGACAACGAGTCCGCCGATGATCAAGCCGATGGGCACAGCGATGGATGGGTGCATGGTTTCGTGTGGGTGGTTGAATTCTTGGGCTGTTGATTCGTCTCGTATCTGTCAGGAGTTGGGCGGACTATCCCACCTTGCAAAGAGGTCGAGGTAGTTACGGCAAGTCATCGAAACTGAACGGCTGGCAGGGGTTGTCATGGCGCGCCTTGTTCGGCATTTCTTATGTTTTGCGCCATGAGGCTCGCAACTCCTGAATTAAACGGACATCCGGTTGCTTCTAAAGATCTGATCACCTTGGACTGATCTTCTTCAGTCTTGTTCTGGTTGAGCTTGAAGGATACCTCGACCCGATCCATGGAAATCGAGAATACCACTATCGAGGAAATCAGGTTCATGTAACGCTCATCATTCCTATCTAGCGCCCACGGAGAATCAGAGTCTTCATTATCAGCTACCAAGGCGTCTAGAAAACCGAGAACAGAATCTTCGTCTCGAATCACATTGATTCGGCCAACGACAGAAACCGCCGTGTAGTTCCATGTCGGGACTGCAAACACGGAAACATAATAGCTCGGTGAAATATATGCATGGGGTCCAGTGAATATCACCTTCACCCTCGAGCCGTTCTCCCAGCCCTTCCACTGCGGGTTCGCCTTAGCAATGTGACCCAAAAGAAGGCCGTCGTCGGATAGGACGAATGGCGTGTGGGTGTCTTCGATCTCGTCCCCATTGACCGAAAGCACAAGCCCGAACGAATTCCCTTTGATAAAGGAATGGATCTGTTCTGGATCTTCGATCCTAAATTTAGGCGGCGTATACATGGAAATTATTTTCTGCCGAACGTCAAAAGTGATGACAGACCCGCCAAGGAGATGCCTTTGAAATAAGATTGAGGAGCTTATGAGAGGTTGTCATCCACGAATTGTTCGCTCTGATTGCTTCGTTCGTAATAGGTATCCCATTCGTCCTCAGAATAGATGAGAAGGCAGCAGGCGCGACTTGCGCGTTGTGGTTAAACTACCGCT
>JAZKEY010000024.1:0-265870 GCA_040386755.1 Verrucomicrobiota bacterium
TGCTGGGACCGCCGGCATTGTTGGCGATGGTTTCCGCGATCGAGGCGCTGTCGGCGAGGTTGGTGACCGTGATGGTGCTGGCGAGATCGTTGGCAAGGAGGAAGGAGCCCGCGCCGCCGCTGCCGATGCTGAAGCCGCTGACGTCGAAGGTAATGTTGTCGAAGGTGTTAGGGGTGGTGACGTTGATGGATTCCGGCGTGCCCGAAGTTCCGTCAAACACCGCGCTCTCGTTTTGGGCCCAGACGACATTGCCGGGCAACCAGTTGGGCTGGGCGGTGCTCCAGTTGTCGTTCGGCCCGGCGGAATTCCAGGTCAGCGCGGCATCGGCCGATGGGCTGGCTACGGCCAGAAATACCGCCACGGACGCCACCCCTTGAGTGGCGGAAATGACAACGCGGAACGACGACGCAAACAGGGATTTTGTCCTAGGTTTCATGGAAATGGGATTTGTATGGGTTTTTTCAACGGGCGAACTCGCTGGAATTCAGCCGTTCAATCACCCAATGAGCGCGCGGAGATTCTGTCGAGGAGATAATCGCCGACTCACACGAACGGGGGATGATGCCGCGGGTGGCCGGACCCGCCTGGTTCCGTGCGGACCGGTTTTTGTTGGATGGTGTCTGTCTCGATCCGATTCACTCGTGCGGTTCGGAAGCAAGCACCTCATCAATCCAGCGCTCGATCTCAGCCCACATCGTTCCCTGAAGAGATTCGTTGTGTCCGGCCCCCGGAACGAGAATCAACCGCTTGGGACCTCCCAGCGCGGCGAAAACACGGCGCGCGTGATCCGGCGGGGTATCCGTGTCGGCCGCTCCGTGGATGACGAGCGTCGGAACCATGATCGCGCGTGCCGCCGCCTCGGGGCTAACGGAATCTACCAGGAAACGACCTTCGTGTCCGGCCAGCTCGATGGCTTTCCCGATGACGGTTGATGTGAAGAAAAACGGCGCACGCTCCGTCACCACGGTCCTGAGATCTGAAAATGGTTCCGCAGCGACCACCGCCGAAACACGTTCATCCGTTCCGGTGAGCTGGAGAGCGACCGCCGCTCCCAGGGAGCTGCCGACCAGCACGACGGGACCGGGACGAACCGTGTCCAGCACCCGCCGGAGGTCCTCTTTCTCGAAATAGCCGTAGGTGCAGGCGTCGCCGCCGGATTCGCCGTGGGCGCGGCTGTCGTAAGCGATCACGTCGAAACCGCGCTTTTGGAAACGATTGATTACGCCCGCTCCGCCCGCGCGGTTATCCGCAACGCCGTGGAGGTAGATCAACGTCCCCCGGTGGTTGCCGGACGCATGGCCGCGCCAGCCGCGGAGGGGCGCTCCATCGCCTTGAAACGTCACCTCATGGCACAGGGGCGGAGGCGGTGCGGTGACCCGCCGATGCGGAGGATGCAGGATCAATGCGGCGCCGATTTCCGGGAACTGGCTCACCGTCACTCCTGCCAGCACGAGTGTGATCAGGCAGGTGATGAGAAGCCGCTTTCGTGTTCGCCGGGTCATGGGGAAAACTGGATGAATGTTGTTAGTCCGCGTCAAAAGGTGCGGTTCCCGGAGCCGGAGGGTATTTCCGATTCTATGCGTTTGACCAGCTTCAGGCAGTAAATCAGCGGAAGAATGCCGATGACACCGAACGAGCAGTCGATGAGCCGCCAGTAAATTGGCACCCCGCGCAAGGGGCCGCAAATCAACGCTAACGGAATCACCGCGACACACGCGGCAATCCCGGTCCAGATCGTTGGTCTGCTGGAAAGCGGATGGATCAGCGGTCCGACGAAAAACCCCGCGATCACCAGATGGCCGAAGGCGAGCCAGTCCGTCCCGTAGGCGATCCATGGATACGCCGCGTAGGTCGCCTCCAGCCCGTGTCTAACCGTGAGAATCCAGAACACCAGGCCGTCATGGCCTTCCGGCGAGGTTGCGGAACCGACTCCCATCAGGTGCGTCAGGATTCGCAGTTCCCACAGCAGGGGAAACGCCGTGACGCCGCTGATCACCAGTCCGGTGATGAACAACACCATGACCGCGCGGAATCTGAACAATGGGGATGTGGAATTCACTGTGGTGTTAGGCTGGCGGAAGCGTTACCGCGTGGCAATTTCGAAGTGGTTGGATGTTCTCCCCGGTGGGCGGCTGCCCTGCGGACCCCTCGTGCCGAAGGCTACTCCCGTTGAGGTAATGGACGAGGTTTTGCCCAACCCGGATAGTGGGAAGGTAAACGAAGGACTGCCCATTTGTCCCGTCGCTAGAAATCCAAAAATCCCAAAAACCCATGAAGCCCAGAAATCTGCCGTTTTTCATCCCTGCCATCGTCGTCACCGCCAGCTCGATTCTATCGATGACCCCGGTCGAGGCGGCCAAAACCTGGTCCGGTGCCACGGATTCGAACTGGGCCACCACCGCAACCTGGGTTGAGGGCGCGCTCCCCGGCACTACGGAAACGGCTAATTTCAATGTCGCTTCGACGCTTCCCTTCGGACCGATCAATCTCGGAGCGGCCCGCTCCATCCGCGGCATCAATCTCACCGATCCGGCGGTCCCCATCTCAATCGCCGCAGGGTTCACTCTCACGTTGGGTTATGGTGGAATCAACATGTCGGCGGCGACCCAGGATCTGACGCTCAACTCGCCGGTGGCGATTGGCGTCGGGAAACAATCTTGGGACGTGAGTGCCGGACGTTCGATTACCACAGGGGCGATCCCGACCAAAGCAGTTGGAACCGCTGGTGTGGTGCAATTCGGCACCACTGGCTCCATTAAGTTAGGTGTGGCTGCCTCAAACCTCCTTGTGGATGCGCAGTCCAACGCGTGGGGCACCTATGGAACCAATGACTGGGCCGCATTGAACGCCTCGGGGAACGTCATCGCCGCAACTTACACCCCGGCGACCACTGCCATCACGACGGGCGTCATCAACGACATCCAGGGAAATATCGGTGTCGTCGGCTCCACTGCTTTGATCAGTGCTTTGCGGTTCAATTCCACCACTTCCTACAATCTGGATATCGCCAACAGCGGCACGGGCCGGACTGCGACGGTGGGAGGAATTCTTGTGACCTCTAACGCGGCGGCAAGTTCAATCGGGGGCAATGGCCGCACCAACGCCTTTATCAGACCCAACCGTGCGAATGGAAGCGGTCCTTACACGTTCAATGTGATACAAAACAGTCCGAACGATTTTACGATCACCCCGATTATTTCAAACGGCAGCTCGAGTACCGCCATTCTGGTCAAATCGGGAACCGGCAAGCTGATCCTTTGCGGAGCCAATGGCTACTCTGCGGGAACCGTGATCAACGAGGGAACCCTTCAGATGGGCAACGGCGGCACCATCGGCTTTCTTGGCGGGGGGGATGTGACCAACAACGGTTCGTTGATCTTAAATCGCTCGGACACCGTTACCCTGATTCACAACATCAGCGGTACGGGTTTTGTTACCCAACAGGGTCCCGGTGAACTCGATCTAACCACTTCTGTCAGCACCTTCACCGGCGCGGTCAACATCAACGCGGGCACCCTCGGCGTCACGGCGATGACCAACCTGGGAGACGCCACCGCTCCGGTCAACATCAACGGAGGCACCTTCAAGTTCCTCGGCGCGATTGATCCATCGGCCCGCACGGTCACCATCGGAGCTTCCGGCGCCACCTTCAACACCAATGGTCAGAACATCGCCTTCGCCGCCGCCGTCGGAAATTCGGGCGTAGGCAACCTGACCAAATCCGGAGCCGGCAGTCTGGCGCTGACCCAGCCCGCAGGCTGGACCGGCAACACCGTCATCGATGGCGGCACGCTTCTGGCTAACAACACCACCGGCTCCGCCACCAGCGGCTCGGTGACGATCAACGCCGGCGCGCTTGGCGGCACGGGTACCGTCGGTGGGGCCGTGATCACTGCGGGCGGATCGATCATCACCCCCGGCTCGGGCGGTGTCGGCACCCTCACCGTCGGTTCCCTGGGGATGGAGTCCGGAGCGGTGGCCAACATCGAGGTCGGCACCGGCAACGATCTCGTCCATGTCACCGCCACGGACGGACTCGTCATCAACGGCGGAACGGTCAGTCTCTATCAGGATGGCACGAACCTGGCGACTCCATTCGCCGGCACTCCGGGCACCTACAATTTGTTCCAATTCGCAGGCACCCTCGGCGGCGATCCCGACAACCTGACGGTCGGCAATCCCCAGCCGGGAAAAAACTACGACTTCGGAACTTCGGGGAACTTCGTCACCCTGACGATCACCGACACCGGTGTGACACGCAACTGGATCACCGCCGGCGGCGGTTCCTGGAATGACGCGTTCAATTGGAACGGCAGCGTGCCCAATGCGGCCCAAGCGGTGGTGAACTTCATCACCTCACTCTCGACGCCGTCGACGGTCACCCTGGACGGCGGCAAAACCATCGGCAACGCGGTCTTCACCAGTGCTAACGAATACACCCTTGCTCCCGGAAGCGGTGGATCGCTTACCCTGAACAACACCTCCAGCGACGCCAGCATGTTGGTGAACTCCGGAACCCACACCATTTCCGCTCCGGTTGTCCTCAGTAGCAATCTCGTCGCCTCGGTGCCATTGGCCGGAACCTCGCTCACCTTTTCCGGCATCATTTCCGGCACCGGCAGAAGCATCAGCAAGACCGGACTTGGAAATCTGAACCTGCTCGCTGCAAACACGTTCAGCGGCGGAGTGCTTCTAGCAGGCGGCTCCACCACTTTCGGCGCTTCCGGTCTCGGCACCGGCAGCATCGATTTGGAAGGCATCACGCTCATCTGGGACGCCGGCAACACCGAAGACATCTCCAGCGGCAGCCGCCTGGTCAACCTCACGGCCAACCCGGTGACCTTCGACACCAACGGCAACGACGTGCTGATCGCCAGCACGATCGGTGAATTCGGCAGCGCGCCACTCGTCAAGACCGGCGGCGGGAAACTGACCTTCGGGGGTGACAACACCAACACCGGCGGCCTCACCATCAATGCGGGGAGCGAGGTCCAGTTGGGAACCGGCGGCACCGGTGGTTCGGTCCTGGGCGGCATCCTCAACAATGGCGATCTATCCATCAACCGTTCCGATGTGTTCACGCTGTCCAATGACATCAGCGGCACCGGCGTCCTGAACAAGCAGGGCACTAACGAAGTAATCCTGTCCGGGACCAACACCTTCAGCGGGGAAACCTTCCTCAACGACGGCACCCTCACCATCGATAATCCGCTGGCCCTGCAGAACAGCAGGCTCGATTACACCGCCGGCTTGCTCCGCTTTGGCGCGGCCACCGCAGCCACCATCGGCGGATTCACCGGCACCCAGAACCTCGTGCTCGACAACGCAGCCGTCGCTCCTGTCGCTCTAACCGTCGGCGGGGGCAATGGATCCGGGATTTATTCCGGCGTCCTCTCCGGCAGCGGCTCCTTCACCAAGGCGGGAACTGGAACGCTCGTCCTCGACACCGCGCACACCTACACCGGTGCCACCGGCATGAACAACGCGGGCGGGGTCCTGGATCTAACGGCCGGTGGCTCTATCTCCACCACGGCCCTCAATACCGGACTCACCACCCGTTTCATCGTCTCGGGCGGCACGATCACCTCCAGCGCCCAGAGCACCATCAGCGCCCAGGGATTCAGCACCACCTCCGGCTTCAACCTGCTTTCTGGCAGCGCCGCTTTCAACGGCGGCATCCGCACAGGTGTCAACGACGGCTCGCTGATTTCCGTTGAAGGCGGCGCATTCACCGCCACCAACGTCATCCTGCAACGGACCTCCAACTATAACAGCTTTCCCCAGGGACCGTCATCGAGCGGCACGACCTACATCGAAAGCGATGCCTACAACGGAGCCGGTTTCATCGTCACGGGCGGGACGGCCACCCTCAGCGGCGTGCTGAATGTCGGCACGGGAAATTCCTGCGCATCCGCCCTGATCAGCGGCGGAGACACCAGCGTCGCGGGAGTCGTCACCGTCGGAAACAGCGGTAGCAACCGTTGGAACCTCATGCAGGTTGCCGGTGGCACCTTCACTTCCACCGAGGCCGTCACCGGCCTTGTCATCAGCGCATGCGGCACCACCGCCAACCAATCGATGCTCAAGCTCACCGGCGGCACCACCACCGCCCAGCGCGTCGCGTTCGGCACCGCCGCAGGCTTTGCCGGCGGCATCGGCATCATCTGGGTCAAAGGCGGATCGCTCTATGTCGGCACCGGCGGAATCGTGCAGGACTCCGCGTCTTACACCCCCCTCATCCATCTCACCACCGGCACCCTCGGCGCTGCAGGAAATTGGAACACCGCCTTGCCCGCCACCCTCGATGGAGCCATCACCATCAAGGGCGCAGACGCTGCCGATCTACCCCACGACATCACCATCGGCGGGGCGGTCACCGGCACCGGCTCGCTCACCAAGACCGGCGGCGGCACCTTGGCGCTCAACGGACTCAATACCTACACCGGTGCGACCGAAGTGGCTGAAGGAAGCCTGACGATTCCTAACGACGATGTGCTCAGCGATACCGCGCAGGTCAACGTCGCCACCACGGGAGCCACCCTCAACCTGAACCATGCCGGAACCGATACGGTCAGCGCTTTCCTCATCGATGGCGTGCCCCAGGGCTCCGGAACCTTCGGTGGCAGCGGTTCCGGTGCCGAACACATTGTCAGCCAGATCTCCGGCACCGGGAAACTCTACGTCGCTCCCTCCGATCCGTTCATCCCATGGATCGCCGGTTTCGGTCTGGTCGGTGACGACGCGCTCCCCGGTGCCGATCCCGATGGCGATGGAAGGAAGAATTTCGTGGAATTCGCCCTCAACGGTATTCCTAACAGTGGTGCCGCGTCCGGCAAGGAACGCTCCTTCGTCACTACCGTCTCGGGAGATGTGGCTCTCACCTACACCATCCCGGTCCGGACCGGCGCGGCTTTCTCCGGCCTCACCTCCCAAACCGCCACCCAGGACGGCATCACCTATCAGATTCAAGGTTCGGATAACCTCGGCGGCTGGGATGCCATGGTCATTACCGAAGTCACCCCCGCGCTGTCTGAGGACTTGCCCGACCTCGACGAAGGCTGGACCTACCGCACCTTCCGCACCCCCGGAACGGTCAGCGCGGATCCTACCGACTTCATCCGCTCCAGGATCAACAACTGATCCGGCGCGCTTCCAACAGCTCGCCATGCCTCAGGGCGTGGCGGGCTTTTTCGCGCAACTGCGACAGGCCGATCCCATGGATCGCGCCGGCGGATATCCCCGCATTTTGAAATTCTCCCGTTCTGAATCCGCCCGCATCAAACGAACCGCGGAGACTGGCTGAGGAATCGTTTCGGGTTTTGATAGACGATTTTCTCGATGTCCTCGGCGGTGTGCTTGCGGCGTTTCATTTCCAGCGCGCACTTGGGGAGGGCGAGGGGATCGGAGTGGCCCCAGTCGCAGGCGGAGTTCATCCAGAGGCGGTCGGAGCCGTGGATTTCCAACATGTCGATGGCGCGGTTAGGGCTGCACTTGCTTTCCGGATAGAGCGTCATGCCGGCCCAGTAGCCGGCATCGAGGACGTGGGAGATGGTGTGTTCCTCGACGTGGTCGATGATGACTTTTCCACGATCCAGCTTGGAGAAGGAGGCGAGGGAATCGAGGATGAGCTTGGTGCCCTTGAGTTTGTCCTCCAGATGCGGCGTATGGATGAGGATGGGGAGGTTTCTATCTACCGCGAGCTGGACATGGGCCTCGAAGATTTCCAGCTCGTTGCGCGTGTTCTTGTTCAGCCCTATCTCGCCGATGCCTAACACGGTGGGGCAATCGAGGAACTGCGGGATGAGGCTCATGACCTCGCGGGCGAAGCCGGGATCGTCGGCTTCCTTCGGATTGATGCAGAGCCAGCTGTAATGCTTGATGCCGTATTTCGCGGCACGCTTCGGTTCATACTCGGTGAGCTGGCGGAAGTAGTCGTAGAAGCCATCCGCCGACGAGCGGTCGAAGCCGGCCCAGAACGCGGGCTCGCAGATCGCCTCGCAGCCGGAGAGGGCGAGTTTTTCGTAGTCGTCCGTGGTGCGGCTGACCATGTGGCCGTGTGGCTCGATGTATTTCATTCAGGGAAGAAGTTGAAAGTGGAGGTTGAGAGTTGAGAGAAAGAGTTCAAGAGAAGAGGCATTCATTCATTTGCTGCCTCTCAAC
Source organism: Verrucomicrobiota bacterium (assembly GCA_040386755.1). Classification (GTDB taxonomy): domain Bacteria; phylum Verrucomicrobiota; class Verrucomicrobiia; order Verrucomicrobiales; family Akkermansiaceae; genus Luteolibacter. Next base: position 8,161 of record JAZKEY010000024.1, read on the forward strand.
CCTCAACTTTCGACTCTCAACACTCTTTCAGGAAGCGCCGCACCGAAGGCACCTTGGAAGGGAGCGCTATCGGTGAGTTCGGTGGTGTGGTCGGAGAGGGATTCGAGCACGGCGCGGGCGCGATCAGGGCGGTCGGAGAGGAGGATGGGCAGCGCGTTTTTCATGGCGGCGAAGCGGTAGTCCTCGTCGCCGGGGTGGCGCTCGATGCGGTCGAGAAACGCGGCGATGTCGATGAGCTTGTGGCGCGCATCGATGAATTGGAGGTCAAGGAGTTCCTTCTTGCTCGGCATGGGGAAAGTTTAGGCAGGGATTTTGAAATTCCCACCCTGAAGAATGGAAATTGATCGCCGCTTGCTAGCCGCCGGGGGATGGTGTGGACTCCGCCCGTGTTTGCAACCTACGTGCATAATCTGGATCCCATCGCGCTGCCGATCTACGGCGGGCTGGCGTTGAGGTGGTATGGAATCGCCTACTTGCTGGGCTTCGTGGCGGGCTTCCTGCTGTTGCGGAGTTTCGCGCGGCGCGGGTTGTGGGTGCTGAAGCCGGAGAAAACCGGCGACTTCATCGCGGCGGCGGCGTTGTTCGGCGTGTTCCTCGGAGGGCGGATCGGCTACATCCTGTTTTATCACCTCCCGAAGGTTGGGTGGGGGAGTGTGGCGGACGATCCGCTGCTGGTATTCCGCGTGTGGGAAGGCGGCATGGCGAGCCATGGAGGCATCCTCGGATTGGTGATTTTCACGTGGTTTTATGCCCGGAAGGAGAAGGTTACCTGGACCGGTCTCGGTGACGGGTTGTGCGTGGTGGCTCCGCTCGGATTGTTCTTCGGGCGGATGGCGAATTTCATCAACGGCGAGCTCTACGGCCGGGTGGCGCATGGCGTGAGTTGGGCGATGAAATTTCCGCTGACGCTGGTGGATGGGAATGCGCCTGAATACGACCGCTTCAACGATGCGATCAGCGCCGCCGTGCAGGTGGAGCCGAAACTCACCACTGCCTATCAGGCACTGGAGGCGGCGACCAACCAGGACTTTCCCTACGCGAAGTCCGCCGGTTTCGAAGCCCTGCTGGATGCGAACCGTCATTCCGACAAGGTCTCGGATGCCATCGCTCCCTATCTGGATCCGCGTCACCCGTCGCAGCTTTACGAAGGGCTGCTGGAGGGATTGCTGCTCTTCATCATCCTCTATGTTGTTAGGGTGAAATTTCCGAAAGCACCCGATGGCTTGCTAACCGGATTGTTCTTTGCGCTCTACGCGGCTTTCCGGATCTTCGGCGAACATTTCCGCGAGCCGGATGCCGCGATGGTGGGGGCCTTCACCAAGGGGCAGTTCTTCTCGTTTTTCATGTTCGCCTTCGCCGCCGCGTTCTTCGTCCACGCGTGGCGCGGATGGAAGGCTCGCGCCTAGAACGAAGAGTCAAGAATCCAGAGTCAAGAGAGGAAGAGTTCGATCTTCATCCTACTTCTTCCTCTTGGTTCTGAACTCGTGAATCTGGAATCTTCCTCTTGATTCTTGCTTCTGGATTCTTGTGTTCAGCCTTCGCTGAACATCTCGCGCGCGGTGTAGGCCATGCCGATGGCCGCCGCCGCGTCTCCGCCGCTGGCCCACTCGAACTGCGTGGTGATTTTCTCCGGCTCGATCGGGCTGCGGCAGTAAACCGGCCACGCGCGGTCGGCGAAACCTTCCTCGATCCATTCCATGTATTGGTCACGGAACGAGGTTTCCGCCAGTCCGCCGCCGATGACGACGAGGCCAGGGTCGAACGAGCGGACCATGTCCGCGATGGCGTAGCCGAGGATGAATCCCTGTTGTTTGAAAATCTGGACGGCAAGCGCGTCGCCCTTCTCCGCATATTCGCGGAGCTTGAAGGCTTTTTCCTCCACCGGAATCTCGGCGTCGTTCAACGGGTGCTCCGCCCATTCGAGTTTCTCCAATTCGAGACGAAGGCGGCGGCGCAAGGCGACTAACGAAACCCATGCCTCCGCACAGCCTTTCAATCCGCATGAGCACTTCGGCAGTTCTCCATCGTCCTCACGGAAGGGGACGCTGATGTGGCCGACTTCGAGCGCCATTCCGTTAGCACCTTCATAACCGCGTCCGCCAGGCATGACGAAACCACCGCCGAGCCCGGTGCCCGGCGCGACTAACAAAAGTCCGCCGAGGTGTTTGCGGCGGAGAGCATATTCACCGAGCGCGGCGGCATTGCCGTCGTTGGTCATGTAAACCGGCACGCCGGTGCGGGCGGAAAGCTTGCCCCGGATATCGGTGCCCACCCAGTCCTCGCCGAGGTTCGCGCGGCCCCAGATCACGCCGTTGCTGCTGGGGGCGGGGACATCCAGACCGATGCCGGCGATGGCGCTCTTTTCGATGCCGGCACCGGCGGCGAGTTGGTCGAGCGCCTTGTCGAGCTGGCCGAAGGTCGCCTCGTAACCGTCCTTCACCTGGCTCCGGACTTCCGTCAGCGGGCCGACCTGATCGGCGAGGTGATTAACCAGAACCGCTTTCACCGTGGTGCCGCCGATGTCGAGGCCCGCATAATAGGAAGTATCGTTTGCCATGGCCATGAGACTGTTTTCCGGGCGGATAGGTGTCAAGGAATTGGAAACAGGGGCGGATGTCCCGGTATTTGCCGGTAGTCGCTTCCGATTTCCCATGGATCCCGTCACTGGAGATTCCGGTCCCGGAAATACAGGTTCCGACGCTGGGATCGTCGTCCGGAACGCCCGCGGTGGAGATATGGAAATGGTGGTGCGAGGGCGCGGTTTCCAGATCGGGAATTAGGGTGGTTTTAAGTATGTGTTAGTGTTTGATAGATTAGGCGCAATGTGTCCATGGCGTCGTTCGGAGACGCGCGTCGGGTGGGGGTAATACGCTTGGATGAATGGATGCGGGATGACTGCGATGGGTGCCGGATTCCCTGATTTTATAAGGGTTTTTTCTGTCCTGTAGGGGAGTGCACTACACGTTTCGCTGCTTCGTTTGCAGACTCACCCCCCGTTCGGGTTGATTCGCTCAAACATTTTGACAGTCGCTCGGAAATGCCATTTTGATGACCCGTCAAATCCAAAAATATCCGCATCCAAGCGTCATTGAAGTGCTTCCGCGAGATATGACTCAAACCCCGAAAAATCCACCACACGCATATGAAGCCCACTCGTAATCCATTTGTCATCGGCTCGACCCTCGCCGCGTTTTTCCTGTCCTACACCGGTGCCCGGGCGGCGGGCATCTGGGATGGCGGCGGCGAACTTACCCCCACGACTCCCGGCAATTACGACACCGCCGCGAACTGGGATAACAATGCCGTTCCGGGAGCGATCAACGTCAATGTCAGTAACAACGGCACCGTTCTGATCACCACCAACCACACCACCAACGACATTCTGACGGGTACTGTGGGAACGAGCACCACCAGCAATTGGTTGCAAACCGCCGGAACGACCACTATGGGCGGCGGTTGGTTCCGTATGGGCACCGCAGCAAATGCGGGCGGCACTTTCAATTTGAACGGCGGAACACTGGTGACCCGTGGTCGCATCAATGTCGGCGAAAGCAACGGCACCGCAGGCGGCACGGCCACGGTGAACGTCGCGGGAGGCACTTGGAACAACAACGGCCCCACCGATATCCAGAATATGGTAATCGGCGGTGAATTGACGGTTACCGCCACGGGTAAAGGTATCCTCAATGTTTCCTCGGGGACTGTCAATCAGGGCACGGAAATGTGGGTGGGTGCGGGACCTAACAGTGTTGGGACGGCCAATATCAGCGGCAGCGGAGTCGTCAACGTGGGCAGTTGGCTTGCCATTGGTCGCTCGAATGGGACCGGAACGCTCAATATCTCAGGCGGATCCTATAACAAAACCGCCAATCCCGGAACCGCCACGATCATCGGTGCCAGTGGAGCGGGAACTTTCAATCAAAATGGGGGAGCATTCAATGTTTCCTCTGGCGAGACATGGATCGGAGAGGGAAGGGCCGGCACCTGGACGGTCTCGGGAGGCACAGCCAATGTTCTCGCGTTAAACGTCGGTCAGAACAACGGAGGAGTGGGAATTCTGACCTTGCAAAACGCCTCAAGCGGAGCAACGGGCGCATTGACCAATGGCGGTGGCACCGAGGTGATCACCGCCACGGCTCTGACGCTCGGGAACCTCGGAACGGGCGCTGGAACGGTGAATCTTGACGGCGGAACGCTCGCGGTCAACTCCATCGCCAAGGGCGCGGGCACGGGAACCTTTAACTTCAACGGCGGTATCCTGCGTGCCCGCAGCGGAGCCGGTGCCACGCTCATGACCGCTACGTTGACCCGGGCCAACGTTCGAAATGGCGGAATCAAGCTTCAGGCGGATAACTCTGCTGCAACCACCATCGCCCAACCCTTGTTGCATTCCAACATCGGTGGCGACGCCGCCGTTGACGGTGGTCTCACTCTAACCACCACCACCGGAACGGTTGGCACTCCGACCATCGTGAACCTCTCCGGCGCAAATACTTTCACCGGCGATACCGTGCTCAATACCGGTACCACTCTGGTGACTGCGAATGCCACCGCACTCGGCGGCAGCGCCCTCAACTATAACAACCAAGGCGGGACACTTTCGTTCGGAACACTCACGGCGACCACCTTCGGGGGGCTCAAGGGTTCCCAGGGCCTCGCCCTCACCAACGCGAGTCTCGCGGACGTCGCGCTCACCGTCGGGAACAACAATACCAACAGTGTTTACGACGGTATCCTCAGCGGCGGCGGTTCCCTGATCAAGAATGGAACCGGTTCCCTGACCCTGACCAATGCGGCGAACAATTTCACCGGAAATGTCACCGTTTCCGCCGGTTCCCTGATTATTCCTAACAGCACTGTCCTGGGCGCGACCGGCAAGCTGATCGATATCAGCAACGGGACCGCCGGAAACCCGCAACTTCGTCTCAATGGAAGCGGCGGTGACGTCAATCTGCCGGTCGATTTCACCTATTCGACCTCCAACGTCAACGGGGCCATTTTCAACGATGCGGGTAACAACTCGATCGCTGGCCAGATCAACATGGTCACCGGCGGCGGAGCCACCGCCATCCAGTCGGATGCGGGAAATCTAACGATATCGGCGAACATCACGGCCACCGCCACCGGACGTGCCTTGATCCTGCAAGGGGCGAGCAACGGCACGGTCAGCGGTGTAATTTCCGATGGCGCCACATCATTGCTGCCGCTCACCAAAAACGGAGCGGGAACCTGGGTGCTCTCGGGTCTGAATTCCCACACCGGTGTGACCACGGTCAACACCGGCATTCTCAGAGCCGGAATCTCCCAATCCGGAGCGACCGGTGCCTTTGGTAACAATTCCGCAGTCACCCTGACGAATGCCGCGGGGGCGGTCCTCGATCTCAATGGCTTCGATAACAGCATCGGTTCCCTCGCCGGCGGCGGCGCTCTCGGCGGGAATGTCGTTCTCGGCTCCGGGGTTCTCACCACCGGCGGCCTCGGTACGGCTGCCACCTACGCCGGGGTGGTCAGCGGCAATGGCGGCCTGACCAAGACCGGTGCCGGAGTCCAGACTCTAACCAGTGCCAGCACCTACAGCGGAGCCACCACCATCAGTGGAGGCACCCTTACTCTCGACCACAGCGGTGCAAACCTCGGAGCCCTCGGTGAAACCGCCGTAGGCATCGGCGCGGGCGGCACGCTTTTGGTGAAGGGAAACTCGCTCATTGGATCCTCCGCCGCCTCGTTGGCCAACAGCGGCACCGTGGGACTTCAGGACACCACCATCAATTCGCTCACCGTCGGTGGCGGCATCAGCCTGAGCAACTCCACCCTGAATTTCGATCTGGCCACGGGCACGACCGACCAGATCCTCACCAGTGGAACCGGTGCGGTCTCCGGCAACAACACCGTCAACCTCAATCTCCTGCCGGGGCAATCCATCACCACCGGATCCTACACCTTGGTCACCGCTTCCGGTGGCCTCGGAAGCGGTGGTGCAGGACTTGCGGTCGGCGTCACACCTCCCGGTTTCTACAACTACTCGCTGGCTTCCTCGACACCCACCGCGGTGATTCTAACCATCAGCGGAGCCGCCACTCCGGCGGTCGCCTACTGGACGGGCGAGGGAAGTGATGAAATCGACGATGATCTCTACAATTGGAGTGTCGGCACCACTTCTAGCAACTGGTCCACCAATCTCGCCGGAACGGCCGATCCACTTCAGGTTCCCGGCGCGACCACGGATGTCTTCTTCACCGCGACCAATGCCGCGGCTTCGGGATTCTTCAGTTCGCAACTGGACGCTAACTACAACCTCAAGAGCCTGTCCTTCAATACCTCATCCCAAGGAGCGATTGACGAAGTGTTCCTCGACACCAATGCCCAAATCCTGACCTTGGGCAGCGGTGGTATCACGGTTTCTTCCGCTAACAATTCCTCGACGAACATCGGCGGCTCCGGAACGGTCGTGCTCAATGGCAGTCAAAGCTGGGCTAACAACAGCAACTTCGTGCCGCTCACCGTCGGCACCGGCATCAGCGGCTTCTCAGGTGCGACCACCCTCACGTTCAGCGGCACTGGCAACGGCGGTGTCAATGTCGGGACCATCGGAAACGGTACGGCCACCAGCGTGGGACTTGTTTTCAATCAAGCGGGCGTGACCTCCCTGGACGGTAACAACACCTTCACCGGCGGTGTCGCCATTTCCAGTGGCACCGTGTCGTTGGGCAATGCGGGCGCATTCAACATCACCACACCGAACGCCCTCACATTCAGCGCGGGAAGCACCGGTATTCTCCGGATCAACGATTACAACGTCACGGTTTCATCCCTCAACACCAATGCCACGGTTGGCACTCCGGTCATCGAGAACTCCGGCTTCTCCCCAGTGTCTCTAACGGACAATGTCGCCGCCGGCACCGACACCTTCGCAGGCGTCCTTCAGGATGGCTCGGGTGCCTCCTTGGGCCTGACGAAGGCGGGCGCGGGAACCCTGGTGCTCACCGGTCAGAACACCTACACGGGCATCACCGCCATCAACGGCGGCACGCTTTCCCTCGGATCAGCGGAAAACCCGGGCATTTCCGGGCCGATCTCCAGTTTCGGTTCGATCACCTTCGGCGGTGGCATTCTGCAATACAGCGCATCCAACCAGACCGACCATTCCGCCCGCTTCGCCAGCGCGGGAGCCCAGCAGTTCAAGATCGATACCAACGGCCAGAACGTGACCTACGTCACGAACCTGACGGGACCTGGTGGCAACATCCAGAAATACGGAGCCGGCAGGCTCACGCTCACTGGCACGAATTCGACCACCCAGAACGTCTTCACCCACGCCGGCACGCTGGTCCTCGACACCGCCGCGAAAATCACCACCACGGGATATGTCAGCTTAGGCAACCAAACCGGAGATAACAGCGTGGTCACGGTGAACGGCACCAGCCAGCTGCTCGTCACCGGAGATTTCAATGTCTCCGATGTCACCGGAAGCAACGGCGTTCTGAACATTTCCGACACCGCCACGGCGAAGGGAACCGCATTGTTTGTTGGCAAATCCGGCACCGCGACCGGCACCGTCAATCAAACCGGTGGTTCATTCTCACCCACCGCGGCAGGCGGCGACTGGCGCATCGGTGGAGCCGGAAGTGCTGCGGATTCCGCAGCGGTCGGTATTTATAACATCTCCGGTGGCACCTTCACCACCGCCTCAAACCTGCAAATCGGTGCTTTCGGTAGCGGTGCCATGAATGTCAGCGGCACCGCGGCGGTGACCCATACCGGAGGATTCCTGTCGATTGGCCGCTTCAACGGTAGTTACGGGGTGCTCGATGTCAACGGAGGTAGCTTTACCTTCAACGTTCCCGGCAACCGCGCCCTCATCGGTGAAACGGGCACCGGCGTTCTCAACGTCAGGGCCGGAACCTTCACCACCACCAGCACCAGCACCACCGCTGCCCTCACCATCGGCAATGACAACAATGTCACCAGCGTCGGTCAGGTGAACCTAACGGGTGGCACGATCAACGCCGCCAGCGTCGGCAAAGGTGGCGCGGCAGCCACCGGCACCTTCAACTTCAACGGCGGCATCCTCAAGGCCAGCGCCGCCAGTGCCACCTACATGACCGGCCTGACCAACGCTTACGTTTACGGTGGCGGCGCTAACGTCGATGCCGACGGCAAGGCCATCACCATCGGCCAGGCCCTGCTCTCGCCAGCCGCGACCAGCGGTGTGACGGGGATCTCCATCACCAGCGGCGGCTCTGGTTATAAAACCGCCCCCATCGTCCGGATCACCGGTGGTGGCGGCACCGGCGCAACCGCAGTGGCGACCATCGATCCCGGCACCAACGAGATCAACAGCATCACCGTCACCAACCCGGGCGTCGGCTACACGAGCGCTCCCACCATCACGCTGGTCAACGGCATCAGCGGCGGCACCGGTGCCACGTTCAATCCGACCGTCGCGGCCAATACCTCCGGTGTTCTAACGGCATCTTCCGCCACCCCGGGCGGTGTCATCGCCCTCACCGGTGCCAATACCTACACCGGCGACACCACTATCAACACCGGCACCACCCTCCAGCTTGGAAACGGCACCACCGGCAATGACGGCACCATCCTCAGCACCACGGTTACTAACAACGGCACCTTCGCATTCAACCGGTTCGGCGCCAACACCTTCACTGGAACCATCGTCGGAACCGGCGGTGTCACCAAGGCCGGCGCAGGCACGCAGACCCTCACCGCTACCAACACCTACACCGGTGTCACCGCCGTCAATGGTGGTGTCCTCAGTGTGGCGAGCCTTCAGAACGGCGGGATCAACAGCAACATCGGCGCCTCCAGCGCCGCCTCGGCGAATCTCGTCTTTGGCGGAAACGGCTCCCTGCTCTACACCGGCCCGAACCTCCTGACCGATCGCGGCTACACGGTTGGAACGGGTGGCGGCGGCATTGACCATGCCAGCGACGTGACCTTCAGTGGCCAGGTCCTCTCCACCGCCACCGGCTCCTTCACTAAAAACGGAGCAGGAACCTTGAACCTCACTTACACCGGCGGCACCAATGCACTGACCGGCGGAAACGTCGGCAATGGCCTCGGATTCATCGCTAACAACGGTTTGGTCAATCTCGGCGGCACCGCGGGATCGCCACTCGCCCAGACCAACACCATCGCCGGCGAGCTGATCATCGGCACCATCAACAACGGTGCCTCTCCCGCGGCCGAGGTCAGGATCAACGGTGGCACCACTACTGTCTCCAGCTACATCGGTGTCGCCCGTGGAAACGGAACCAACAACGCCGCCACGGCGCTAACCGTTAACAACAATGCTTCGGTCACCAGCGCCAACTTCGCCATTGGCTATGACAATGGCGTTGCCGGTTACACCTCGTCGCCGACTGTTAGCTTCAACGGCACCTCGACCTACACCGATTCCGGGGTCTTCACCCTCGGCGAATCCGTGAACGGTGTCGGCGGCCTCTCCACCGTCAACGTGAACGGCAGCGCCTCGGTCTTCCTGACCAGCGTCTCCCCGACGGCGGTGACCATCGGCTTGAACGGAGCGGCGGTATTGAATCAAAGCGGCGGCACCGTCACCTCCACCAGCGTGGTCACCCTCGCCCGCAATGCCGCCGGCACCGCGACCTACCACTTCAATGGTGGAGTGCTCAACGTTCCGTCGCTGGCAAAGGGAGCCGGAACCGGAACCTTCAACTTCAACGGCGGAACTCTCAACACCACCACGGTCTCCGGCACCTTCATGCAGGGATTCACCCGCGCCAACGTGCGCAACGGCGGAGCGATCATCGGCACCTCGGGCTTCAACATCACCGTCGCCCAGCCGCTGGTTCACTCCGATGTCGGCGGTGACTCCGCGATCGATGGCGGTCTAACTAAACAAAGCGCCGGAACCCTCACCATGACCGGAGTGAACACCTACACCGGCGACACCACGGTGAACGGCGGCACGCTTGAACTGACCTCCAATGTCAGCCTGCCTAACCTGGCCGATGTGAAACTCGCCACCGGCACCAAGCTCAAGCTCAGCTATCCCGTCCCCGACCTCCCGACACCGGATGTGGTTTCGCATCTCTACCTCAACGGTGTGGCCCAGGCCGCCGGCATCTGGGGTCGCGTCGGTTCGGGAGCCCCGAACGAGTCCGCCTTCATCGAGGGCGATGGCCGCCTGAGCGTGACCAACGGTCCTGCGAGCACGCCTTACGACACCTGGGCCACCACGACCAAAGGTCTCTCGGGCCCGAATGCCCTCGGCAGTGCCGATCCGGACAAGGACGGCTATAACAACCTCGCGGAATTCATCCTCGGCGGTGAGCCGAACCCCGCCACCCCCGGTGCCAACACCTCGCCTCCGGGAGCCGCGGTGACCGCCAGTGGAGGAAACCACATCTTCTCCTTCCGCCGCACCCAACTCGCGTCGACGCAGCCTGGACTGGTGATCCAATATCAATACGGCAACGACCTCTCCGGCTGGTCGGTCGCCGCTCCTCCGGCCGACGGGGTCACCATCACCACCACGCCTAACGGCTACGGCTCGGGCATTGACAAGGTGGACGTCTCCATCCCCGACAGCCTCGCGCCGGTTGGCAAGCGCTTCGCCCGTCTCCACGGCTTGCAGCCTTGATTCAGGCAGGCGGAAACCGCCCGGCTTGAAGTTTCGCCCCCTTCGATGGTCTACAAGGTCATCGAGGGGGGCGTTTCTTTTTTCCAGAGGCTTCAGAGCCGGCACTGGAAGGTTTCGTTAGGAAGACTGACGGATTTGGAAACGGGTGCCTGGCATTCCATTCCGTTGGGTAGTTAGAACGTTTGCGTTCCAAATAAAAAAGAAGCGGCCCGATCGATAATCCCCGGGAAAAACCCAAAACCCTGAGGGAAACTCAATCGGGCCGCCTTGTTTGTCGCGACGCCGGGAAAAAAGCACTGGTCCCGATTCCGCGCAACTGGTTTTTGGAAAATTTTCCGAAGAAATTTCCGGACCTCTACCGGGACCCGCCGGGCACCGGAATCCATGCGTGGCAAATCGCGAAAACCGCCCGGAAAACGTGATTTTTATCCTAGCGCGGTTGCCTGCGCCATTTACTCTGGCCGTGGCGTGAATGGCTCAATCCATGCGCCGCAATTTTTCGAATCGCAGCGAATTTCCCATGAATCTGACACTCAAAGTATGGCGGCAGTCCGGGCCCTCGGCCCAAGGCAAGATCGAGACTTATGACGCGAAGGACATCCCGTCCGAGGCTTCGTTCCTTGAGATGCTTGATATCGTCAACGAGCGGATCATCGAAAAGGGCGGCGATCCGATCCAGTTCGACCACGATTGCCGCGAAGGCATCTGTGGCACCTGCTCGCTGACCATCAACGGCGTCCCGCACGGCAAGGAGCGCGGCATCACGACCTGCCAGGTCCACATGCGGAAATTTTCCGAAGGCGACACCATCTGGATCGAGCCGTTCCGGGCGAATCCGTTCCCGGTCATCCGGGATCTGATGGTGGACCGCAGCGCGTTCGACCGGATCATCGCGGCCGGCGGCTACATCGACGTCCGGACCGGTTCCGCGGTCGATGCCAACAATATCCCGATCCCGAAAAAGGATGCGGATGCCGCCTTCGACGCCGCCGCCTGCATCGGCTGCGGTGCTTGCGTGGCATCCTGCAAGAACGCTTCCGCCATGTTGTTTACCGCTGCCAAAGTTTCCCACCTCGGCCATCTTCCGCAGGGCCAGCCGGAGCGTCAGAAACGCGTACTCGCCATGGTCCGCCAGATGGATTCCGAAGGTTTCGGAAACTGCACCAACCAATACGAATGCGAAGCCGCCTGCCCGAAGGAAATCAGTGTCGATCACATCGCCCGCATGAACCGCGACTACACCAAGGCCGTGCTTCAGGAACAATTCGCCTGATGCGGTTTGCGAAAGTGCGGAATAAGAGGATGGTTTGAATGCTCTTCCCCGAGGTTAAACCCGATTCCCATCATGATCACCGTCCGCTCCGCCACTGCTTTCATTTTCTCGCTCGCCTTTGTGGCGTGCTCCGCTGAAGACAAAAAGAAAGAACTTATGGAAGTCCAAGCCGATCAACCCGCAGAGCCCACCGGAGAAGTCGTCAAGACCGACGAAGAGTGGAAGAAGATTCTAACACCCGAGCAATACGCCATCCTGCGCAAGTCGGGCACGGAACCCGCTCATGGCCAGGTTTACAAACAGTTCAAGGAGCAGGGCGAGGGTTCCTACCGCTGTGCCGGATGCAAGGCGCTGCTTTTCACTTCCGTGCAGAAATTCGATTCCGGCTGCGGCTGGCCTTCGTTTTACGATCCTGCCAAAGCGGAGAACGTGAAACTGAAGAAGGACATCACTCTGGGAATGGTCCGGACCGAAGTGGTCTGTGCGAAATGCGGTGGCCACCTCGGCCACGTCTTCGAAGGCGAAGGCTTCGACACGCCCACCGACCAGCGTTACTGCATCAACGGCGGTGGATTGATTTTCGTTCCTGGAAAAGTGGAAGCGAAGCAAGCGCCTGCGAAGGATACGGAGAAAAAGTGAGTCGCTGAAATCTCAGCGCACGATGATCGGCTCGTCGGAAATCCGGCCGTTCTGTTGGCGCAGGTGATTGTCCAAAAACTGTTTGATCCGCTGGTTGAGCGCGTCGTTTGCGAAACCATGGCCGGCACCCTGCATCGCGATGAGATGGGACTCGACGCCCGCCTTGACCAGAGCGGTATTGATTTCCTCGGCTTGAGTGAACGGAACCAGCGTGTCTTTGGTGCCGTGCGCGGTGAGGAAGGGCGCGGAGCTTTTCGTTACCCAGGTCACGGGAGATGCTTGTTTGGCTTTTGCCCTGAGATCCGGACCGATGCCGCCTAGCAGCGCGGTCACCGCACTTGGCTTGGTGGCGTCGCCGGACATCGTGAGAAAATCCGTCGGGCCGAAGAAATTCACCACGCACTGGACCTTGCTGCTGAGTTTTGGAAACGGGCCGAGATCACCTTCCAACTCGATAACGCCGCCGCTGGTTCCTAACATTGAAACGAGATGTCCGCCGGCGGACATGCCCATGATGCCGATGTTTTGCGGCTCGATTCCGTAAACATCGGCCTTGCCACGCAGGAAACGGATCGCCGCCTTGCAATCGAAGATCTGTGCGGGCCACGCAGCTTCCTGGCTGAGCCGGTAGTTGATGGTGGCGGCGACATAGTCACCGGTCGCGGCCAACATGCGGATCGCTCCCAGGCCGTCTTCCTTCTTTCCCGAGTTCCATCCACCGCCGTGAATGAAGACGACCAGCGGGCGCTTTTTCGTCGCATGATCCTTCGGCAGAAGCAGGTCGAAGGTCTGTCGCGGATTGCCCTTGCCGACATAATCCACGTCGCGGATCTGGTCGACTCCAACAGCCGCGGCCTGCGGCATGAAACGGCTTTGCTCCTCGCGGGTGATGAACCCGTCGCCGCTGGTATCGACCTGTTTGAAATTCGGCCGCAGTGCTTCCGGTGTTTCTTCTAGCGAGATCTTCCCGTCATGGTTGGCATCGAGGGTGGTGAAGACGTCGATCTGCGCACGCGCGGACCCCGTGAGGACAAGAATGGCTAACAGGGCGCGCATGGTGATTGGTGTTGGATGTTGTGGTTTATTCGCCTTCCTCGTCGTCCGGGGCCTCTTCCTCGTCATCCGCCGCAGGAACGGAAATCGGCGGAGTGACCGCTTCGATTGGGGCGGTGGTGGCGGAACCCGGCGGGCTGGCGATCATGCCGCCGGGGAACTGTTGGACAGGTGGGTTCTGTCCTCCGGCAGTGTCAGGAGGCGTGGCCTTGGCGATGAGGGCCGCACGGTCCTTGAGCAGGGGTTCGACGGTGGATTTGGCCACTTCGAAGGCAATGCCGGCAAATGCCTTTTCCTTGGCGAGCTTTTCGGTGAGGGCTTTCAAGCGGTCGGTGAAGGCAGTGTCCTTGGTCTTCGCGTCCTCGGGCTTTTCCCCCTCTTCCTTCTTCCGCTCTTTCGGCAGTTCCGCGGCCACATCGACGGTCATGAGGAAGTTTTCGGCGGCGGGTTCTTCGCCAGGAGCCGGTGGAGTGGCTGGCGCGGCGGCGGGTTTGGTCGGTGAAATGTGGATGGTGTAAGCAAAGCCTTCGAACGTTTCGATGGTCACCGCGCGTTTTTGATCCGCAACGATGCGTTCGGCCACCTTTTCGTTAGGGACGACATCTTCAAACCGCGCGTAAGAGAAAACACTCTTGAGTGGAGCGGTCGTGGTGGTGTCGGGAACTTCGGTGGCGGTTCCTCCTTCGAGTTTGAACTCGGCATCCTCGCCGTCGCGGGTGAGCTTCCAGGCGATGTCGGTTTTACCGGGCTGGGTGACGGCGATCGATTTCACTTTCTCCGGGCTGATGAATCCGTCGGCGAGCCAGCGCTTCGCATCGTCGCTAACGGATGGAAACATTTCGCTCACGGCGTAGAAGCCGGACTCGTCGGCATGATTGCGGACATAGCGGCCGACAGTGTTGCCGCCCATCGGTGACGAGGGAGTGGAACTGCTGTCGATGTTCTTGCCGAGGGACACTTTGGCGATTTCCTTGCCGGTGGCGTCCTTGAATGTGGCGGTCAGGCCACGGTCCTCGGCTTTGGTGGCGGCTTCATCCATGCCGAAACGCGGCGCGAACGACGGGCCTGCTTCCATGCCCAGCGTGATCTTCAAATCCGCCAGTGTGCGGAGCAGGTCGTTCACGTAGGTGCCGTTGGCCGGATAGTTGTTGCGATCCACCATGACCCATTTGCCGTCCTTCTTGGCGAGCGAAACCGAGCCTGCGGTGCCTTGGATCTCGATGCCGGCCGCGTCATTCGCCGGAAAGGATTCGAACAGGGTTTGACCACGGGTTCGCTGGGTCGCGCTGGTGGTGCTGTCGTTCTGGCTGAGCTTCACGATGGTCACGGTGACACCGAGGGCGATGGCGATGACCCAGAGGATGATAACCTGGCGTTTGTTCATTTGGAAAAGAAGTTGGGAGTTGAAAGTTGATGATTGGGAGAAGGAGGAGAGCGAATCGCCGGGGTTTCCGCGTCTTCGCTCTCAATCCATTATCTGGCCCGTGTCGAAGAACGGCGTTTGAAGAACAGCGCGATGCCTATCAGGATCACGAGGGTCGGCATGGCGGCGACATTGAGCAAGGTGATCTTACCCGCGAGCTTGTCCTTCTGGCGGCGGAGGTCCTTTTCCTCCTCGCGGATTTTCTTGGAATACTCGACCTGCTCCTGGCGCAGTTTTTTGATTTCCTCCTCCTGCGCGGGTGACAGATAGAGTTCCGATCCGCCGGACTTCTGGGCTTGGAGCGTATTGAGTTTTTCCTGCGCCGCTTTCTGCTTGGCTTGGAATTCCTCGATCTTCACGCCGACGGTCTTGTTGAAATCGTCCTCCATTTTCTGAACCACGGTGAAGGGCCTCCGGATGGCGGAGCGTGACCGTGAGCCGATGAGGTGTTTCGATCCGACCGCTTGGTCCAGCAGGTTGAGGAGCAATGAGGCATTGCCGTTCGATGGCGAGGCCATTTGGGTTCCGCCGAAGTTCTGGACGTTGTAGGCGAAGCGATCATAGAAGGCGTCCACATCGGCGATCAGGAACACATTCCCCGGAGTCGCGGATTCCTTCAGGTATTCAGGCTTGGGAGCATCCTTGTTTTCCGGTGCCGGAGTTCCCTCGGTGGTCGGTGCGGGCTTGCCATCCGGGAAGGCGGTTTTGAAGGTGCCGGTTAGATGGGTGACCAAATCGTAGACCGTGCCGTTCGACTTGAGGGTTCGTACGAGCGAGGGATCCAACTGGGAGGCTTTTACGGAATCGACGAAACCGGCCATGGTCGAGGATTGGATCAACGGGCTATTGGTCACACCGGGAGTGCCCTTGAATGTGTAGGCACCCGGCAGGAAGAGGGTCACTGAACCCAGATCCTTGGTGATGACGTTGTCTTTCTGCGGCATCGAGTCCTTTCCGAGAGTCGGGACTGCGAGGCCGAGACGGTCACCGCCGAGCTTGGTCGCGAGCGATGGATCGGCCAATACCATGCCGGACTCGAAAGTGACTCCCAAGGCGGACAGCAGGGTGGGCAGGGTGGAGGTGGTCGGGTTGGGTTGCTGGCCCATCATCGGATTTCCTCCGCTAGAGGTCATTTGGGCGGCTACGGAGTAGGGGTCAAGGCAGGCAACGACTGTCCCGCCGTTGAGCAGATATTGATCCACGGTGAACTCGGTTTCCTTGTTGATGGAAGCTGGGTGGAACAGCAGCAACACCTTGATGACCTTAGGATCGATCGTTGCGCCTTCCATAGAAATATCGACCACGTCGAAGGTCTGCTTGAGCTGTTGATAGATGACCCAGCCCGGAGTCGGTGGCTGGCCGGGCATCATGGCGGGTGCCCCTCTGAGATCGAGCGCGGACATGATGCCGATCTTCGGTTTGGTCGGAGTGCTCACATCCGAGATGGCTTTCGAAAGGTGATACTCGAGCATCGTTTCGTCGCGGGGATCGATGAAAGGAATCACGCTTTTCTTGTCGAGGCAGGAAATGGCGAGGCCGAAGAACAGGTTCTGGTCATCCATGCGCTGGCCATTGATGCCGTCGAGATTGGCGGAGTCCTCGGCGTCGGTGTCAGGTTCGGGATCGAGGTTCTCGATGCGGAGCTTGCCCTTGGACTTCGGATTGTTCTCGGCAATGGAGGCATACTCCTTGAGAAGATCATCGACACGGCGCATGTGGAGCTTGAGGTCCTCCGGCATGTAGTCGGTGTTGCGCGAGGCGTAGTAGCGGATGACGACGGGCGTATCGAGTTCGGTGAGGATCGCGCGGGTGCCTGTCGATAGAGTGTGGACTTTGTTCTCGGTGAAGTCCGCGCCACGGTTGCCGAGCGGGGTCATGGAGACGAGCCAGTTGGCCAGAAGGGCGATGGCGACGAGCGCGGCAACTCCGAGGGCTGCGCGGGTGACCGGATGGGTGGTTTTCATGATGAAAATTGGAAATTGAAATTCGGAAATGAGTTAGGCGCGCTTGGAGGAAAGGATCGCGCTGGTGCCGAGGAGGCAGACGAAGATGATCGAGCCGAACCAGATGAAATCCTTCAGCCGGAACAAGCCGCTGTTAGGAGAACTGAAATGATCCCACACGCCGCAGGAAACGATGCCGTCGAGTACTCCGGGAGAGACGACTTTCGAAAGTTCGCGGGTGACCGGATCATAGCCGCAGAGCAAAAGTAGCACGCAGATGGAGACGGAAACGATGAGGCAAACCACCTGGTCGCGGGTGCATGCCGACACCAGCATCGTGATGGCGAGGAAGGTGCAACAGACGAGGAAACTCCCGAGATAGCCCGAGAAAATCGCACCGTTGTCGGGAGTCCCGAGATAGTTCACGGTGATCACAATCGGGAATGTGAGGGCTAGGGCGATCAGCCAGACGGTGGCGGCGGCGAGGAATTTCCCGATGATCGCACTCCAGGTGGAAACCGGGAAGGTGCCTAGCAGTTCGATGGTGCCGGTGCGTTGTTCGTCGGCCCACAGTTTCATGCCGACGGCCGGAGCCAGCAGCATGTAAACCCAAGGATGCCAGAAGAGGAATGTCCACTCCAGTGAGGAATCCCCGACGCGCATGAACTCACCGAACGTGAAGGTGAGTCCTAACGAGAAGAGCAGGAAGATGACGATGATCGCGTAAGCGGTGGGTTGCGAGAAATAGCTGGAGAGCTCGCGCTTGTAGATGGTGCAGGAAGACATGGAAGGTGGTGGTTGGAAATGTTCAGGCTGCGGCTTCGGTGTCGCGCGAAGTGACTTTGCGGAACAGGTCGGTTAGTGAGCCGGTGCCGGATTGTTCCAACAGCTCGGACGGCGTGCCGTCGGCGACGATTTTTCCGCGGTCCACGATGACGGCCCGCGAGCAGGCGGCCTCGACTTCCTCAAGGATGTGGGTGGAGAACAGGATGGCCTTGGTTTTTCCAAGCCGCTTGATGAGCTGGCGGACCTCGAATTTCTGGTTCGGGTCGAGGCCGTCGGTTGGCTCGTCAAGGATCAGCACTTCGGGATCGTGGAGCAATGCCTGGGCGAGGCAGGTCCGGTGGCGATAGCCCTTGGAAAGCGTGTCGATGGACTGTTTCGCAACGCTGCCGAGGAAACAGGTTTCGATGGCGCGTTCCACAGCGTCGTTCTTGTCGGAGCCCTTGAGCCCGCGGATGGAGGCGCAGAATTTCAGGAAGCCGATGACCGTCATGTCGTTGTAAAGCGGGGCGGACTCGGGAAGGTAGCCGATCTTGGTTTTCGCCACGCGGGGGTTGTCCACGATGGAAATTCCGCAGACCTTGGCGTCGCCATGGCTGGGCGGGATGAACCCTGTGATCATGCGCATGGTGGTCGATTTTCCGGCGCCGTTAGGCCCCAGGAAACCCAGGACTTCGCCTTTTTTTACCGTAAACGTGAGGTTGTCGACCGCGCGTTTGGTTCCGAATTGTTTGGTCAGGGATTCGACTTCGATCATGGGATGGAATGGATTTATGACGGGAATTCCCGCGTGAAGCGGTGCCGCGCGCGATTCTTGTTTGGAAAATTGGCAAATTTTCAAGCCAATAACGGCTTGTCGCCCGAGGTATCTGCCTTGCATCGGTCCGGGGCGTGTGTATCGCTGCGGTTGACATGGCCAGTATTCATCTTCCCGAGCGCTGCGGCGTGATGCTTTTGCCGGATTGCACGCTCTTCCCGCACGGGGGGCTGCCGCTTTACATCTTCGAGCCACGCTACCGCAAGATGCTGGAGGAGGCGTTGGAAGGAGATTGCTTTTTCGCGGTCGGGCGGTTGTTAGGCGAGGAAACGGGCAATCCTGCGGAATACGTGGCACCGGTGGGAACCATCGGCCTGGTGCGGGCTTCCCGGGAACAGGACGACGGTACCTCGCAGCTTCTCATCCACGGCGTGATGCGCGTGCGTTTCACCGAATGGCTTGACGAGCGCGACTATCCTTTCGCGAGCATCGAGCCGGTGATTTCCACTTTCACGCCGGAAGAGCAATCCGCCGCTGCCGTAAAAACGCTTCGCGGTTCGGTCGAGGATGCGGTGCGGCACCTGCCGGAAGAAGTCCAAAGCGGTGTCTTCGCCTTGCTCGACCGGGCGGAGGATCCGGCGTTGATGACGGACATCATCAGCCAGCAATTCATCCACGAAGCCGACCTGCGGCAGTGTCTGTTGGAGATGGACCGAGTCGGTGACCGCATCCCGGTCATCTGCGAATACCTGCGCAAGGCGAGCGCTGCGGCAGGGGATTAGACCCGCGCCGTGAGTTTCAGCAGGAAATTCGCCCAAGCGAAAAGCGACATCGTCAGGGCTGCGAAAATCGGAACCTGCCAGAGCAACGCTCCTAACAACGCCGCGTTTGCCGGCTCGCTCGGAAACGCCGTCAGCAGTCTTGAGAAGCCGAAACTGAACAATCCGTAGCCGAGGTTGAACGCGAGTCCTTTCACCGATAGCACGGTCGCGCGACGCGAGGAATCCGCCTCGGCGTGAAGCGAGCGGCTCACCGTGAATCCGAGATATCCGAGCGTCGTCATCAGCAACATCGCGGGCAGAAGTCCGAAGATCGGCCATGCCGGAACCAGCGCGGTGAGTCCTAGCAGCGAAACTCCGGCGGCGATTCCAAGATTGGTCAGCGTGCTGAACCGCTCGTTCAGACTCTTCGCGACGGCGGGCACGAACCACCCGAGCACGCCGATGCTCGCGCCGATGAATCCGAAGGTCCATTCGGGCAGGTCGATCAGACGGTAATAGCTGCTGGTGATGGTGGCGAAATTTCTAACCACCGAGTCGATGGCGAGTCCGATAACCACCACCACCAATGTCCGCGGATTGGTGAAAACCCAGCGTGCGGTTTTCAAGGTGAGCTCGAATGCTCCCCTCAAAGTGCTTCCATGTTCAGCGTGGCGCGGTGGCTCGACCATCCGCAGTGTGATGAACAAACAGACCAGCCCTTGGCAAAGCACGATGGCGACCGGCAGGCGGTGCGTGACGTCGGCTGATAGGTGAAACGCGTCCGGCAGGATGCTGTTCAGCGGTTCCGGGTTGTAAATCAGGCCGCCAAGGACCATCGCGACAACGAATCCCACCGATCTCCAGCGCATCGTCGTGGCCAGAAGTTTGTCCCATAGCCCGGCACGATCGGTTTCTATCAACGAATCATAAGCCAGCGCCTCGTCCGCCCCGCTGGCGCAGGCTTCGGAAAGGCCAGAGCAAAAGCGGTTGATGATGCACAGGGTGAACAACACCACGCCGCCGCCGCGTGGGGCGAGCAGCAGGCAGGACATTTCCATCACCATCAGCACCGCAGCGGTGACCAGCAGCCGTTTCCTACCAATGGTGTCCGCCAGCGCACCGGACGGAACCTCGAACAGGAAAATCGTCGCCGCCCAGATGAGGTTGAGCAGGACGTATTGGTCGAGCGTCAGCCCCAGATCCAGGAACAGGATCGCCAGCACCGGATAGTAGGCCCGGGCATTGTAGAAGACCGTGAACAGCACGAACCGCCGCGGGTTTCCTGATAGGTCGGCGGTGCTCATGGAATCGGGTCACCAGATCCGGTTTGCCCCGAGGAGCGAAAGGGGACGGTCGGGGGAAAGGATGGTGAGATGGTTCTCAATGGCTTGGGCGGCGATCAACCGGTCGAACGGGTCGGAATGGACGGCCGGCAGGTTGGATGTGAGGAAAATGGCGGTCTCACGAATGGCCAGTGGCGTCAAGTTGTGAAAAGAACGTTGTTCCCGCAACCAGACCTCGGGTGAATCCGGTAGTGGTAGTTTGCCCGCAAGATTCTTCAGGGAAATTTCCCACAGGCTGACATCGCTTAGGAAAAACTCGTTCGCCTCGTCGTTGATCGTGATCGCAGCGAGCGGAGAAAGTTTCTCATGTTCCAAGGTGAGCCAGAGAAACGTGCAGGTGTCCAACAACACCTTCATTCCCCGTACCATTGCTTGAGCTCTTCTTCGGTCAAAGGGGCGAGAGCGGATTCAGGAACATGCATTTGGGGTCCCAGCGTTTCGCCGACCTTGGGCCTGCGACGAGGAATATCCTTCGGAATCGGACTCAAAATCGCCACCGGCTTCTTCCCACGGGCGATGATGAATTCCTCACCCTGCTCGATCGCCGCGAGATAGCGCGACAGATGGGTTTTCGCCTCGTGAGTCGTGATGGTTTTCACGTCGGAAGGGCTAAACCCAAAAGTGGACTAAGTCAACTAAGTTTACTTGTCCGTCGGTCCACGATCCACGTCCATGCGGAACGGGCGGCCACGAAGACGGGCATTGCGGGTTTTCTCCAGCACCTGGGCGACGAATTGTTCCGGCACATCGACGAGCGAGTGTTTCGGGAAAAGGGTGATGCGTCCGAGGCAGCCGTCGGGTAAACCGACTTCGCGATAGAGCATTCCGACGATTTCCTTGGCCATCACGCCGTGGGTCTTGCCGAGCGAGAGGAACAGGCGGGTCATGCCTTGTTCCTGCGGGATCGGGCCGCGTTCGAAACGGTTGTCATTCGGGCGCGGGCCACGGTCATCCTGACGGTCATCGCGCTGCGGGCGGGCATCGCGTGGTGGTGCCTCGCGGCGTTCGCGGCGCTCGGGCTCGCGGTCTTCCTCGATGCTGGATCCTTCACGGCCACTGGCCTCGCGGATCATGGTGACGAGCGCGCCGGCGATGTCGGTTGGCGTGTGGCCTTGTTCCAACAGGCGGTCGATGTTGTCCTGATAGGCATCGAATTTTCCGGACTCCAGGCGTTCCTTGAGATCGTCGAAAATCAAATCCGCGCGGCGTCCCTCGACTTGCTCGACAGACGGGATGCGCTCGCGTTTCACCACGCTGCGGGTGTAGCGCTCGATGGCCTGCATCCGATAGATCTCACGGCCATAGACGAAGCTAACAGCCCGGCCCGAGCGTCCGGCGCGGCCGGTCCGGCCGATGCGGTGGACGTAGTCTTCCGGGTCGGTCGGCAGGTCGTAGTTGAAAACGATGTCGATCTCGTCGATGTCGAGGCCACGTGCGGCGACGTCGGTGGCGACAAGGATTTCCACGGCACCTTCACGGAAACGTTTCAACACGCGCTCGCGCATCTGTTGGGTGATGTCGCCGTGGAGGCGGTCGGCGGCGTAGCCCCGGTGCACGAGATCTTCGGTGCATTCATCGACCGAGCGCTTCGTGTTGCAGAAAATAATGCCGAGGCGCGGCGGGTTCATGTCCAGGATGCGGGAAAGCACCTCGACCTTGGAGCGCTGGCGGACTTCGAAATACGATTGCTCGACCGTTGAAACCGTGCGGGCCTTCTGTTGGATCTCGACGATTTCCGGCTTGTTGCCGAATTTCTGGATCAACCGGGAAACGCCCGGATTCATCGTCGCGGAAAAGAACAGCGTCTGGCGCTCGGCGGGAAGAGCCGCTAACAGTTCGTCCATCTCGTCCTTGAAACCCATGTCCAACATGCGGTCGGCTTCGTCGAGGATCGCCATCTTGATGCGCGAGGCATCGAAACTACCGCGGCGAAGGTGATCCAAGAGGCGGCCGGGAGTACCAACGACCAACTGCGCGCCGGAACGAAGCGCCCGGAGCTGGCGGTCAATCGGCGCACCACCGTAAACCGGAGTCGCATGCAGACCCTTCATTTTCGCGCCGAGGCGGTGGACTTCCTCACACACCTGCACCGCGAGTTCGCGGGTCGGGCAAAGGATCAGCACCTGGGGATAACCCTCTTTCACATCGAGCTTCGCGAGGGCGGGCAGCGTGAACGCCGCCGTTTTTCCCGAACCGGTCGCGGAAAGCCCGAGAATATCCTTACCCAGCAGGGCAGGGGGAATGCTCATGAACTGGATGGGAGAAGGGCGCTCGTAACCAAGCGTTTCAATGGCGGCGAGCAAATCATCGGGCAACCCGAGTTCGGAAAAAGGAGGCGTATCCATGTGCAAATGTAAGTCAAAAATCCGGACTTGCAGTGCATCTGGCTTGCCGGGCGGCGAGGCTATGGCTGGTTTTTGAAGGAAAACAAGCTCGGATGTAAAAGATTAGGCCGATTCACCGGGATTGCCATGTCTCCGGGGTCATGCAGACTCGCCGAGTGGCAAGTTATGACGATCAAAAGCGGGCGATGAACCTCTCCCTCGCGGTGGCGGTCGTCCTGCTCGTTGCCAAGATTACCGCCGCGACCATCACCGGCTCCTCCGCCGTTTATTCCGACGCCGCCGAATCCGTCGTCCACCTGCTCGCCGTCGCTTTCGCCGCCTGGGCGCTGCGTCTGGCTCATAAACCGGCGGACGAAACTCACCATTTCGGCCATGACAAGGTGGCGTTCCTTTCCGCCGGATTCGAAGGCGCAATGATTTCCGCCGCCGCTGTCCTGATTATCTACGAAGCCGTCCGCCAATTCGTGTTCGGCGTCAAAATCGACCATCTCGGCTTCGGCGCAGCGATCACAGCCGCTGCCGCCATCATCAACCTCGTCCTCGGCCTCACCCTCATCAAGGTCGGCAAAAAAAACGGATCTCCCTTGCTGCGGGCCAATGGCATGCATGTCCTCACCGATGTCTGGTCGAGCGGGGCGGTCCTCGTCGCCCTGGCCCTCATCCACTGGACCAAGTGGGTTTGGTGGGACCCCATCGCCGCCGTGCTCGCCGCACTGAACATCTTCCGCGTTGGCTTCAAGCTCATCCGCGAAAGCCTCGGCGGCCTGCTCGACGAGGCCGACCCGAAAGTGGAACGCGAAATCTGCGATCTCCTCGACCGCGAGGTCGGCCAGCGCGGCCTTTCCTATCACAATCTCCGCCACCGCCACTCCGGCCGCACCCACTGGGTCGAGTTCCATCTCGTTTTCGACGACGCCCTTACCGTCGGCCAGGCCCATGAAGCCGCCACGGAAATCGAAGCCAGCGTTGCCGAACTCCTCCATCCCGACGGTCGCGTCATTTCCCACCTCGAACCGAAATCCGCGGAGCATCACGAGGAACGGTGGGAGGAACGATGAAAACCACACCCCACACCTGAGGGTAAATGGAACTTGAACCCAAAATCCGGAAGAGTAGCTTCAATCCATGAATTTCATCGAATCGAAAGCCAACGTCATGATGGGAAAACCGGTGATCACCGGAACCCGTGTGACAGTCGAGTGCATTCTCGAACGGCTTGGTGCGGGTGAAACCATCGATCAGATTGTTGCGGAACACCCGCGCCTGACACTGGAAGCCGTGCTGGCTGCGGTTGAATTCGCCGCCAAGGCGTTGCGGGCGGATGTCGTCTATCCGGTTTCCGGCCATGCCGCATGAAACTACTGGCCGATGAAAATATCGATCTCTCCGTGGTGGCACGGCTGCGGGATGCCGGCCACGAGGTGCCTTCCGTCGCGGAAATGGAACCGGGCATTCCGGATGATGTGGTTCTTGAAAAAGCCAATGCCGAAGTCGCGACGTTGTTGACCGAATACAAGGACTTCGGCGAATTGGCATTCCGACAATTTCTTGTCCATCATGGAGTGATTCTTGTCAGGCTCGCGGGTTTGTCCGGTGCCGCGAAATCGGAGATATTGATCGATTTGCTAGAAGCTCATCGCCTCGAATTACCCGGCTCGTTCACCGTTGTAACGCCGGGTATGGTTCGAATCCGGAAGCGCGATCTGCCGGAATCTTAGGTTTTTCCCTCCCGATCGTGCGAAACAAAAAGAGCCCGCATCACTGCGGACCCTCGTTTTTAAAATCGTTTGAGCGTGGCTCGGAAATCAGCCGCCGATGTCGGTGCGGCCGGAGAGCTGGGCACCTTCTTCCATCGAGAACACCTTCGACTTGATGTCGCCGTTGATCTTCGACTTGTCCTTCAGTTCGCAGCGCTCGGAAGTGATCTTGCCTTCGACCTTGCCGTAAACCTTCACTTCGCCAGCGGTGACGTCGCCCTTGATGATGGCGTTTTCGCCGATGGTCACGCGACCCTTGTCGGAAGTGATTTCACCATCGATTTTTCCATCGATGATCATGTCGTTGGAGAAGCGGATGGAACCGGTGATTTCGATTCCGCTGGAGAGCACGTTGGTCGGATTGGCCATGACGGGGAGAAGTGAGCAAAGGCCGGGCGGGTTGGCAATGGCAAAGATTCCGCCAGCGTCGCGGATTTCGCGGCCGAGGCCGGCCCGGCGGACCCGGACCGGCCTGAATGCAACGCGTTATCAGAATTCGGCACGGATGCCGGCGATCACCCCGCGTCCGGCCATCGGCGCGATGTCCTTGAGAAACGAGGTGCTCTGGCGGGCTTCCGCGTCGGTGAGGTTGGTGCCTTTCAGGTAGAACGTCGTGTTCACTCCGCCGATTTCGAGGTCGTAGCTCACGCTGGCATTGACGAGGAAATAGCCGTCGGTCGGCAATTCATCATCCGCGTGCCGATCCTGGGCGGCGGCGCATTGGCCTTCAAGCCGGGCACCGAATGGGCCTTGCGCATAGTCGAGCGTCGCACCGAACCGGAAAGGCGGAATCCGTGGAATCGGCTCGTCAGTGCTGCGGTTCTCAGCATGGACGTAGTCGGCCCGGAGGATCAGATCGAGTCGCCGGTCGCGGGCGGGAGCCGTGGCAACAGGCGATTTCGAATCCGTCGCCGGAGCCGCTTCGACGACTTCTACCAGATGGAAGGTGGTCTCGATCTCACCTCCGTAGAAAACCGCGCCGATGGGCTGATAGACATAGATCGGCAGCGAATCGACGGGATCGATTCCACCGGTCGGCTGGTTGCTGATGAAGTCGTTGAACCGATAGTAAAAACCGCTGACGCTGCCGGTGACGCGGCCAGTCCGTTTTCTCACTGATAGATCCACCGACAGGGAGTCCTCGGTGCCGAGATCCGGATCGCCGATTTCGTAAGTGCCGGTGGCCACGTGCGGGCCGTCGGCGAAGAGCTCGACATACGTCGGCGGCCGCTGGGTGTAGGCGACCGAAAGTGCGACCGCGTAGTCTTCCACCGGAGTGTAAACGATACCCGCCGAAGAGCTGAAGGCGTCGCATTCACGATCCACTCCGGGGCCGAACGCCGCGCTGGTTTGCGTGTCGTTCGTCTGGTGGTCATAACGCGCGCCGAACTGCAGCCGGAACTTGTCCAACGGGATTTCCTCGAAGAAAAAAACCGCGTTCATCGAGTTGTCCACTGGCGGAAGAAACGCCTCCGCGCCGAGGGCGGAGAACTCGCTGTATTGGGACTCGACCCCGAACGCACCTTCTAACGAACCAATCTTCTCGTGCAAAAGCTCGATGCGGCCGTTGTAGCCGTCGATAAGGAATTTAGTCCCCACCGCGCTGCCTTCGAACTCGGTGTGGTCATAGTCGGAATAGCCGAGTTTGAAGTTCACCTCCTTGATCCACGGGGCCGGCGTGTAAACCGCACCACGCATGTCCCAGCGGCGTTGGTGCAGGCCGATGGTCACATCCGGCTCGGCCACCGTGCCGTAATGGGAATCCACGCCGGAGTAAGAGAATCCCAGGTAGCCGTTGTCCCAGACATAAGAACCGCCGAGGCCCGCGCCTTTCGAATCGGTGGCGCTGTTAGGCAGCGTGCCACGGGCATCCTTTTCTCCCGGGGGCAGGGGATCCGACTTCCGTAATGCTGCAGAGCGGGCATAACCGGGGATTTCCAGATCACCGGCATCGCGGTTGAATCCATCGAGGTGGAAAACCAGCGGCCCGGCACCCCAAGTGACTGCACCGGATTGCGAGAACAAGTCGTCGACGGAGCCGATGCGGGTCTCGAAATTCCCGGTCGGCCAGGTGCCGGTGAATCGCTCCTGCGGGATGCGGTCGTCGATCACGTTGATCACACCGCCAATGGTGTTAGGTCCGTAAAGCAGCGTCGCCGGTCCGCGCACGACCTCGACCGAACGGATGGTCAGCGGATCGGCACCCACCGCGTGGTCGGGGCTGACGTTGGACACATCGAGCGCCGAGGTGCCGTTCTGCAACACGCGCACGCGGTCATCGCCGAGGCCGCGGACGATCGGCCGGCTGGCCCCCGGCGCGAATGACGTCGAACTGACGCCCGGTTCGTCATCCAGCGTGTCCCCGAGCGTGGGCTGGAGTTTGAGCAGCAGATCCTTTCCCTTCAGGACAGTGGCGGGCTGGACCTGTTGGAACAGCGTCTGGTCGAGACGGTTGGCGGTGACCACGATCTCATCGAGTTGTGTGGAATCGGTGGATTCCTGGGCAATGGCAAACGGAGTGATGGCCGCGGTCAGGCTAACAGCCCGAACGGCGGAATGGTAAATTGGTTTCATGAGTACGGATGGAAATCATGGCGGCGCGAAAAAATCACAGCGGCATGACGACACGCGCCGCCAAGGCGCCGTCTAGCCGCTAACAAACACTTCCTCTGGAATGGCCGACCGTACCTACGGCCCCCGGGGAGGTGCGTGCGCGAGGACGCCGCCGACCAGGTGGAACGGCAGGCAATCGCCCGTCTTCGGAGCCAGCACCGGCACATCCGGAGCTTCCGAAAGGATCATCACCGGTACGATGTCCGGCGCCACGTTTTCATAACCGCCCTGAAGCATCAGGGTGACCACGCATTCGTGGCCGGGTTCGTCACAGCGATCGTGAAAATGCTTGTGCAGCGATCCGCTCACCGCCATCGCCTGCGCGACGACCAAATGGAACGTCACGACGATGGCCGTGAATTTCCAGAAGCCTCGCAGTGGTCGGGGATCGTTCATGCTCTCAATCTTCCTCGCGGAGGACAAAAAGCTAAAAACGCAACTAAACTGCAAGAGTATTATTTAAACAACTTGGAGAAGCTCAATGGCACTCAAGCCTCAGCCGCCTTTGAATTGTAAGCCTTCAGCGCTGGCTTTTCCTTTTTCATCAACGCGTTCCGCATCTTCGTGAGCGCGGAATTTTGCAACTGTCGGATGCGCTCGCGCGAAACGCCAAACTCGCGGCCCACGTCCTCCAGCAGCATCGGCTTGAGGCCGTTCAGACCGAAGCGCTCGTCGATGATGCGGCGCTCGCGTTCGTTGAGAATCGAGAGCAGTCCGTCGATTTCTCCGTGAAGATTCTTGTCGGAAAGCATTTCCAGCGGATCAGACGCCGATTCATCGCTGATGATCTCGCCGTATTCAGTCGCTTCACCTTCATTCACCGGCGCATCGAGCGAAGTGGGGCGCTGGGCGGCTTGCTTGAGCATCGCGATTTTCTGGCGCGGCAGGCCGAGTTCGGCGGCGAGTTCGTCGTCGCTCGGTTCGCGGCCTAACGACTCTGCAAGGATCGAAGAAATCCGGCGCATCCGGGCGATTTTATCCACCATGTGGATCGGCAGGCGGATCGTCTTCGATTGGTTCGCGAGAGCGCGCTTGATCGATTGCTTGATCCACCACGCTCCATAAGTCGAAAGCTTGCCGCCCTTTTCCGGATCGAAGCGTTCCACCGCGTTCATCAGGCCGATGTTGCCTTCGGAAACCAAATCGCTGAGCGAAAGCCCATAGCCCGAGTAGTCGTGGGCGATCTTCACCACCAGCCGGAGGTTGGCCTTGATCATGTGCTCACGCGCCGCTTGGTCACCCATCTTGATGCGCTCGGCGAGGTCGTTTTCCTCTTCGACGGTGAGCAGGGGAGTTTTGGAAATTTCCCGGAGGTAGAGTTTCAAGCTGCTGTCGGAGTCGTAGGACATGGTGTTGAGGGGTAGCGGTTCACGAGTTTGTTCGCGCAAAACTCCGTCTTGGATTCAGAAAAAGAACAATATCAGGGAAAATTTTCCAATGCGCATTTTTTGAATCCATTCCCGCCGATCCGCCGAATGCCTGATCGAAACCGCTTCTCACCCTGAGAAAACCACGGTTCCACTCACAACGATCCAAAAATACGAAGTCATGAAAACCATCAAATCCCTGTTCAAACCCCTCTTCTGCGTCATCGCCCTCGCCGGAATGACCGCCGTCACGCATGCCGCCGACGAGAAAAAGGACATCGTCGATACCGCCGTCGCCGCCGGTTCCTTCAAGACCCTTGCCGCCGCGTTGAAGGCTGCCGGTCTTGTCGAAACCCTCAAGGGCCCCGGTCCGTTCACCGTCTTCGCTCCGACCGACGAAGCCTTCGCCAAACTGCCGGAAGGCACAGTCGAAACGCTTTTGAAGCCGGAGAACAAGGCAAAGCTCGTGGACATCCTCACCTATCACGTCGTGGCCGGCGATGTCCCTGCCTCCGCCGCGATGAAGCTCACCGAAGCGACCGCCCTGAACAAAAAGCCCATCACGCTCGAAGTGAAGGACGGCTCGCTTTACCTGAACAAGTCCAAGGTCACCACCGCCGATGTGAAATGCTCCAACGGCACCATCCACATCATCGACGCTGTCCTGATGCCGCCGGCGGCCAAATAATAGCTGATAGAAGTTCTCACTCTTCACGTGAAGAGCACCCTCATCATCAATCCCCGGTTCCAGGCCACTACCGCCCGGAAGCGGGGATTCTTGTCCATTTGGCTCCATCCGGATCCACCGGCCTATCTTCAACCTCGTTTTTTCCTGAATTCGTCCCTTGCGCGGACCCGGATCGTGGCGGAAGCAAGGCGGCTAGCTGATTCAAGCGCGAACAAGTTGAAACCCGTCGAGCTAACTTCCGTCTCCAACATCCTGCCCAAGGTCGCGGCTGGGGAGAGTCGCGCCATGGAAGAATGCATTACGAAACACGGCGGTATCGTCTGGACCATCGTCCGCCGCTATCTCAAGGACCAGGCCGAAGCCGAGGATCTGGTGCAGGAGGTCTTCACTGAAATCTGGAAAAAAGCTTCATCTTTCGATCCCGCCATCGCTGCGGAAACCACCTTTGTCGGAATGATCGCGCGTCGCAGGGCGATTGACTTTCTCCGTCGCCAGGGACGCCAGCCGGGTTTCGAACCCCTCACCGCCGCCGAATCCCTGCCACAGCCGGTCAGCGAGCCATCGTCTATCAGCTGCGATCCCGAAACGGTTCGATCCTCCCTCGCCAATCTGCCGTCGGACACCCGCCAGCTCTTCCAGCTCTTTTTCGATGACGGATTCACCCATCCGGAAATCGCCGAAAAGACCGGCCTGCCCCTAGGCACCGTCAAGACCCGCCTCCGGCGCGGCCTAATCACCCTGCGTGAGCAACTGCAACGGCTCGGAACCTCTAACATGACATCGGCATCATGAGCGCTTCCGAATCCAGAATCCGTTTTGATGAGCTCAGCGCCGGCCGCGCGATGGGCGACCTGACTGCCGAGGAAGAGCGCGAGCTCACCTTGTTAGGCAAACATCTTGGCATCGATCCGGATCTCGCTTTCGAGCTTCTCGCCGCATCCATCGAGGTGGATTGCCTGCAAAACTCGATCGAGCAGCCACCCGCCTCCCTCGTCGCCCGACTGCATCGTTGCGCCGCGGAAATGGCGAAACCGGCGGCAGTGATCCGGCCCGAAGTTCCCGCATGGCGGAAAATCATCCGCAATCCGCTAACAGGTTGGGCCGCCGCTGCCGCCATCGGCCTGATCGCTATCCTCGGATCGCAAAAAGCGCCTGAAATTTCACCCGCCCAGGCGGAAGCCAAACTCCGCACCGAAGCCTCCGATCTCATCGAGCGGAAATTCGCCGGCCTCGGCACCTTCAAGGAAGCCGGCGGCAAGGTCATCTGGAGCGACCGACTCCAGCAAGGCTACATGACCCTAACCGGCATCCCGGTGAACGATCCGAGAAAATCCCAATACCAGCTCTGGATCGTCGATCCAAAACGCGACGAGGCCCCGGTCGATGGCGGCGTGTTCGACATCCCCACCGACGGCTCGCCCGTCGTCGTTCCCATTTCCGCCAAGCTCGCGCTCACCAACCCGCAAGCCTTCGTCATCACCCTGGAACAACCCGGCGGCGTGGTGAAATCCAAGCAAGAGCAAGTCGTCGCCCTCGCGAAGCTCTAAGGAGAAGGGACGTCTCGTCCCTTTCTTCGGTTGGAAACACCCAAGCTTGCCTCCCGCTGGCGGTTCTCCCAACCTCCGCGCATTCCGATGGGCAAGGCCACTATCCGGAGGATTTCTGCTTCCTGTCTCACCGGTCCTCTGCTCAAGTGGATGTTGAAATGAATCTATCCATCACCAAGTTCGCCCGTGGTTTCTCAAGCCCTTCCTCTGGATTCCGCAGCTCTCCACTCGGGCGGCTTGTCCTTCCGGTCTGTGCCTTGCTCGTTTCATGGGCCGTGACGCCGCTGGCACATGCAGCGGCCCCCAACGGGATCTATCAATACACCAGTGGTTCGGGAGAAATTAAGTTCGCTGGGCAACCGTTCGAACTCTCCAAGACGCTTCTCAGGAAAATCGGCGCGGTGAAAAACGGCTCGGTCACCATCAAGAACGGCAAGTTGACGTTAGACCGGGAGGCCGCCCGCAAGATCATCCAGGAAATCGTCGAAGTCACACCGGAGATTGCCGTCAAGGGCCCCTCATCGATCACTTTCAACAAATCAGGAATTTCCTATGTCGCGAAAGCCCCGAAGCCGGTTGTGGTGAATCTCAGCGCCGACGTTTCGGGCGAGGACTTGGAAGGAGTGTTGCGCTCGCGATTTGATGCGAAAGTCACGGGCAGGAAGCTCACCATCAATGTGAAGTTTGATGGGATCATCGGCTTTGCAGGATCCGTCAACCAACAGGAGATCGAAGGTTCGGCGACCATCGTCTGCACCCGATGATCGTGCGCCAGGGACGGAGCGGCGGATGATTCCGCTTCAAGTGGGTTTCTGACTCTGTCCCTGAGGTTTGGGTTTTCGTGGGCTTGCACGGTCCGGGAGGATGTCACACGGTGGCGCCCATGAACGACGTGATGATCGAAACCATCGACCTCCACCGCAGCTACAAGATCGGGCGGAAATCCATCGAGGTGCTCCATGGCATCGACCTGAAAATCCATCGTGGCGAGAAAGTTTTCCTCTGCGGCCCCAGCGGCGCGGGCAAGACCACCCTGCTCTACACCCTCGCCGGACTGGAGCATCCCGAAAAGGGCGTCGTCCACATCGACGGTGCCGACCTCTACGCCATGGGCCGCAAGCAGCAGGCCCAATTCCGCAACCTCAAGATCGGCTACGTCTTCCAAAACTATCATCTCCTGCCGGAACTCACCGCCCTCGAAAACGTCTCCGTCCCCGGTGCCATCTCCGGCAAGGACACCACGGAAATGGCGCTCAGAGCCCTCGACCGCGTCGGCCTCCGCGACCGCTCGGACCACCTTCCCTCCGAACTTTCCGGCGGCGAGCAACAACGCGTCGCCATCGCCCGCGCCATCGTCAACGAGCCCAAAGTCCTCTTCGCCGACGAACCCACCGGTAACCTCGATTCCAAGAACAGCGCCGAGATCATGCAGATCCTGCTAGACCTCGCCACCGAGCACGGCGTCACCCTCGTCGTCGTCACCCACGATCAGAATCTAGCCAAAGTCGGCGACCGCACGCTCGTCATCAAAGACGGCTCGATCAACGCCGCGTGACTTGTATTCAAATCTCCTGCAACGGAGGCTGTTGGATATCCCCATGATTTTGGCACAGCTACTACCAAGTCCTCACTTCTCCTTTTTAACCGGCATCTTGGTTCCATCAAAATTAAAGACCTCGATAAGGTTTCCGTTCTCAGAAATCGCGCAAATGTTTTCAGGGAATCTTACACTAATCGTAAAAAATCGGCCATCCTTCTCAACTTGTTCGAAATGCCATGCACCACTATCCGGTTTCTCATCCCCCATGAGACGAGCTGTTTCCGGATTGAAAATCTTAATCGCCGAGTTGCTCGCCACCTTTTCGCAGATGGAAACCGCTCTGACCAAAGTTACAGGCGGGACCTTACCCCTTCCAAAAACATAAGTCTTCGCTTCACAAAGATTCGCGCAGACTAGGATCATGATGCTGGTGAGTATGTTTTTCATAATTTAAATTTGGACTACGGGATCTAATGGATGAAAGCGCGGATGACGTGGTGTTTTCTCCGGTGGGAGGGAGAGACAGCGACTGTTGTTGCTCGAATGCCAAGGAAATCAGCGGCGGTTTCAGACCGTCGCTGGCTTATCAAAGCTCGGGGATTTCCAATGCCCGGCAGATCTTCCGGGCAAGGAGATCGGGAATTTCCGTGTGGCGCGGGACGGGTTCGCGGCGACCGGTTGCTGGATTTCAGAAAATCGAGTGAGAAGCACCCTCGCGTTTCAGCGGACGACCGTGTGCTTCGAGGTGCCGGATCAATTCCTTGCGCTTCATGCAAGGGCGAGCGGGATG
The DNA here is from genome assembly GCA_040386755.1 of Verrucomicrobiota bacterium. Taxonomy (GTDB): domain Bacteria; phylum Verrucomicrobiota; class Verrucomicrobiia; order Verrucomicrobiales; family Akkermansiaceae; genus Luteolibacter. The sequence goes on from JAZKEY010000024.1 coordinate 41,407, forward strand.
AGTTTCTCACCGCTGCCAAGACTGGCCTTGGCATCTTCACGGCGGTCTTCCATCAGCAGAAGAATCGATTCACGGAGCGACTCTAAGGCCTCTTCTTCGGTGAGTCCTTGCCCGTTTCCCTCTGGAAACTCAGGGGAAAAGGCGACGAACCATTGTCCATCGCGCGATACACGGGCTGTGAAGGTCGCTGCTTTTTTCATGGCTTCACTTTGCTCTCAATCGAAACGGGATGCAAGCAAGGGATGGCTTGGGTAACTCTTCCTAAACCAGCGACGGTCAAAGATGAAGTTTTCTACCGGGGCAACTTCCAGACCATCCCATCCGGGCCGCTGAAGCCGACGGAATTGTCATTCCAGGATATTGCGATTGCGTTGAGGTTTCCACAGAACGCCTCTTCGATCATTTCGCCGGAATCTTTTTCGTAGAGCCTTACATAACCTTCGTCGTCATCGGATCCCCGCGCGGGCCGGAACAACGATGAAAGCGTCTTAACCCGGTCACAGCGAACTTCAAATTTGCCGTCCGGGCTTGAATCCGGTGTTCCCAACATTTCGGGAGGCCCCAACAGTCTTTCATGTCTCAGCCCCCGGTTGAGACCGATAAGCCCACCACCAATTACGAGAATCACGATTACGGCTCGAAGAAATTTGTGGCTCATCTTCCTCATGCGCGTTTCTAGCGGAAATGTTCCAGCGCTTCCAGCCGCTGGATGAGCGGCGGATGGGAGTAATCCAGCCAGACGCGCAGCGGGGCGGGGGAGGGATGGGAGAGGTGGTCGGCGGACATTTTCTTGAGGGCCTCGCCGAGCGAATGGTTGTCGCCGGTGACTTGGGCGGCGTAGGCGTCTGCTTCGAATTCGTGGCGGCGGGACCAGGCGTTGGCAAGGACGCCGAGGGCCTTGCTAACGGGCTCCAGCAGGATGCTGAAAAGGACGAGGCCGACTTGCGGTGAGATTTGTTTCACGCCGAACGCGTCGAAGAGCAGGCGGGCGAATTTTCCATCGGGATCGGTGGCGAGGCCGAGCAGATAGAAGATGACGGCGGTTTGCAGGATGCCGACGGCGAGGCGTTGTTTGATGTGGCCGCAGCGGAAATGGCCGATCTCATGGGCGAGGACTCCTAGCAGTTCGGGCTGGCTGCTTTTCTCGACGAGCGTGTCGAACAGCGCGATTTTCTTCTGTTTCCCGAGGCCGGTGAAAAAGGCGTTGGCCTTGGTGGAGCGCTTGGAGCCGTCCATCACGAACACGCCGGTGAGGGGGAATCCGCATTTCACGCCGAGCGCTTCGATTTCCTGTTTCAGCTCGCCCTCGGGCATGGGCGTGAATTTGTTGAACAGCGGCATGATGAGTGACGGCGCGAGGTAGGTGAGGATGAGTTGGAAGGCGGTCACTGTCAGCCACGCCCAGAGCCAGGCGTTTTCCACGTTTCCGAAAATCCACAAGACCGCGGCTCCGAGCGGCAGGCCGATCACCGCTGCTAGAACGAGGCCTTTCACGCGGTCCATGATGAACGTCGCCGGGGTGGCGCGGTTGAAGCCGAATTTCTGCTCGATGACGAAGGTGTCATAAATGGAAAACGGCAGCCCGATCACGCTCTGCCCGAGGATGAGCAGTGAGAGGAAAATCAAGCCCTGCCCGACGCGTGAGTCCGTGAAGGTGCGAGACCACTCGTCCAGCCAGCCGAATCCACCGAGCGACCAGAAGACCAACAGCACCACTAACGAGACGGTGGACTGGAGGATGCCGAACTGCGCGTTGACCCGCAGATAGGAGCGGGCTTTCTCCAGTTTCTCCGAGTCCATCAGATCGCCGAGTGCCTTGGGGACGGAGCTGGGAAAGGCTTTCAGATTCAGCAAGGTGGCGGCGAATTCCAGCTTCCAAAGCACAAAAACGCCGATCAGGATGATCACCGACATGAAATTCCAATCGCTCATTGCCGCAATCATGCATGGCTCCCGGCTACCGGCAAGAGCGGCGCTTGTCGTCATTTCCTGCGGCGCGATGAGTGGTTGCATCAGCCTGATCGCGAAGAAACACACCTACGGCACCGCCGCCTCCTCGCCACCCGTGCGGGTCAACGGCACCGACATCCGGATGCAGGTGAAACCGGAGGGCACCGAGGGCGGAAGCTATGCCTTGAGCGCGATGGTCGTCTCCGCCGCCGTCGCCACCTTCGACGGCCCGTTCCGCTGGCGGCTTGAAGCGACAGGGGAAATGGGCAAGCAGGAATCTCTCGTCGTTCATCGCATCCGCACCGTGACCGGCAAGACCAAGCGCGACGAATGGTATCCCGTCGCGCATCTCGGGAAACGCGCGGATTTCACCCGGCGGAAGGGCGAAACCGGAGCCATCCGCGCGGTTTATCCGATTCCCGGGCTGCTCCAAGTGAAGCCGCTGGAGGACGGGGCGCTGGATGTTTATGTCGATTTGACCGTAGTTTCCAAGGGGCGCAGCGAGAGAAAGCTCGTGCAATTCCGTATGGATCCCGCCGACAAGCGCCAGGACGAGTTCATTTTCGTCCCGACCGAGATCGTCCAGAGCATCGGGAAATCTCCGGCGGATTGGGAGGATACCGGGTGGGATTGAGCGTTGCCTTGGACGGAAATCAACCCTAGCGTCCCCAGACCCACATGGTGAAAACTCCGTTCCTTCGCCGACTTTCGTTGGTTTCGTGCCTCGCAGTAGTGCCGATCTGCGCCCAGGATCTGCAGGCTCCGGCCATCGCCAGCAACACCCCGCCCAGTGTCCCGCCGCAAGGTGAACCTGCCGCCCGCAATGCCTCGGACGGAGCCATCAGCACCCGCAAGGACGCGCGGACCATCACCCTGAAAATTCCCGCGCCGCGCGGCGAGATCGTGGACCGCGAAGGCGCTCCCATCGCCCAGAACCAGGTGGCCTATCAGATCGCACTCCAGTTCAAGCAGTTTGAAAACGCCGACCGCGATTTCGTCGTCAACTGGGCCCGCACCCGTCTCGATTCGCTACCGGCACTCGTCAAGAACCAGTCGCCGAAGACCGACGAGGAACTGTATGACCACTATCGTCACCGGCGCTGGCTACCCTTGCTGGTGACCGGGCAGATCAGCGCGAAGGAGGCGCTCGATGTCGAGCCCCGGCTCAGTTCCGGACTGGTGCTGCATGCGGTTTACCGGCGTTACTATCCGGAGGGCGAGCTCGCCGCCCACATCGTGGGTTATCCCGGCAGCGTCGGGAAACTGCCGACCGGCCCTATCAATTTCAACGAACCGCTCTGGGAGGAAACCGAAGGCCGCTCCGGGCTGGAGAAAATTTTCAACACCCAGCTAACAGGCGATCCGGGGATGAAGCGCCTGCTCTTCGACGAGAACGGCAACAAGCTGCTGGAAGAACAGGTGAAGCGCCCGCGGCCCGGCGGCACCGTGGTCACCACGCTGGATCTCAAGTGGCAGAAACTCGCCGAGGAAACCCTGCGGAAAGGCTGCCGCCGCGGCGCATTCGTCGTCATCGACGTCGTCACCGGTGAGGTGCTCGTGATGGCATCGAGACCGTCCTTCGATCTCAACAATTTCATTCCCGGCATCAGCGAGGTGGATTTCAAGGCTCTGAACGAGGATCCTTCCACGCCGTTGTATGGCCGCGCCTTCCAGTCCGTCTATCCGCCGGCCTCCTCATTCAAACCGGTCGTCGCTCTCGCCGCGCTCAACAACGGCACGGTTACCGAAACTTCGGAAATTTATTGTCCCGCCGCCCTCACCATCGGCAACACGGTCATGAACAACTGGAGCAAGACTCCCGAAGGCTCCATCAACGTGAAGCGCGCGCTCGCGCGCTCGTGCAACACCTGGTTCTATCAGGTCGGTATCGATGTCGGGCCCTCCTCGTTCCTGAATCTCGCCCGGCGGCTTGGTTTCGGCCAAGCCACCGGACTTCCGCTCGTCGGAGAAAACTCCGGGCTCGTCCCTAACGACGAGTGGATGCTCAAGAATCACAAGCGGCGGATCCTCAACGGCGATACCGCGAACCTTTCGATCGGCCAGGGCAGTCTGTTAGCCTCGCCCCTTCAGGTCGCGCAGGCCATGGCCGGCATTGCCAATGGCAACATCGCCCCCAAGCTCCAGCTCATCCGCCAGATCCAGGATACCCGTGGCCGCGTTGTCCAGGCCTCGGTTCCCCAGCGCCGGGAATGGCTCGGAATCGAGCCCAAAGCCGTGGAAGTCGTCCACGAGGGGATGAGCGATGTGGTCAACGGCAGCGGCGGCACTGGCCATAGCGCCGGTCTGAGCTACACCACCCTCTGCGGAAAAACCGGAACCGCCCAATGGGGGCCGGAATCGAAAAACCAGCGGCTGGCCTGGTTCGCCGGCTTCCTCCCTGAGGACAATCCGCGCTACGCGTTCGCCGTCCTCTACGAAGGCCGTCCCGGCGAAAAAGTCTCGGGTGGCAAGATGGCCGCTCCGATGGTCAAAAAGTTTTTCGAAGGCATCAAGGACGACATCAAGGACACCATCGCCCCGCCGAAGAAGGCGCTTGTCGTCATTCCGGAAGGTACGCCGACCGAAGATGCGGATAAGGAGCCTCTGGAAACCGATCCTGATAGCGAAGGCGTCAACCCGAGCGATCCGTCCGTCCGCCCGCTGAAAGCACAACCGGTGGAAGTCCTGGAATCGACCGACGAGATGGAATCCGACGAAGCGCCCGAAGATCCCCTAGCAGGCCCATCGCCGGATGAGATCGAGGAACTTGAAACGCCCCGCACCATCCGCGCCATTCCGGTGAAGGATGACGAGGTGATCCAGGACGCGGTCGAAGAGCCTTGAGCGGACCGTCGCTACCGGAGATTTGCCCTAGGCGTACCGGTTGAACGTGGGCGGGCGGAGGAAGCCGACGAGGGTTTGGCCGGAGGCCTTGGCGAAGTCGATGGCGAGGGAACTGGGGGCGGAGATGCCGGCGACGGCGGGGATGCGGGCGGCGAGGGCCTTCTGCATGATCTCGAAGGAGACGCGGCCGGAGACGAGCAGGAAGGATTTTGATAGATCGAGGCCGTGGTGCAGGGCGTGGCCGATGACCTTGTCCGTGGCGTTGTGTCGGCCGATGTCCTCGCGTACGGCGAGCAGTTCTCCAGTTTCGGAAAACAGGCCGGCGGCATGGAGGCCGCCGGTGGTGTCGAAGGTGCTTTGGGCGGAACGGAGTTTTTCTGGGGCGGAGAGAAATGCGGTATCGGAGATTTCTATCCGTTGTGGGATTGGAGGGGATTCGGTGAAGATTGCGTCCAGCGTTGCCTTGCCGCAGAGGCCGCAGGAGGAACCGGTGAAAAAATGGCGGGTGAGCTTGTGAAGATCGACGGTGATGTCGTCCTGGAGAAATAACAGCACGCGGTTTTCCTCCGGACGCGGCTCGATTTTCCGCAGCTCGGCGATATTTGAAACGATTCCCTCCGTGACGAGAAATCCTGTGGCCAGATCTTCGTCGTGACCCGGAGTCCGCATGACGACGGCGACCGGGTGGCCGTCGAGTCGGATTTCCAACGGTTCCTCCACCGCCACTTGGTCACTGATTTCCCGGTGACCCTCGGGTTGGCAGTGGGTGAGGGAGATCGTGCGGGAGGCCTTCATCCGCCCAGCGTGGAGCTTGCTGGCGGAGGCGCAACCGCTGATTTTCAGAAGCCGTTTTTCCCCGGACAGAGAACCGGGGATGCGAGATTGTGTGATTCAGAATGCGGGAGAAATTCTGAAGTCAGCCGTGCGGACAGTGGATTTTCCTCGCAGTCCGTGACTCCAACAGTTATTCGGCAGGCTGTTATCAAGCCCATGATCTCGAAAAAATATCCAGGCAGTGTCGTGTTAGCGCTAGCGGTGGTCGCCTGCAGTGGTTGGGTTTTCGGTCTGATGAAGGGAGGAGGAAACGGCTCCACCGGTGAAACCAATGATGGCTCGGGTCCTGGGTCGACCAAATCTTCCAACCGCATGGACGGGCGGGCGCGTGAGGCGGCGCCGGGAGTTCTGGATCCTGTGACGGCACGCTTGCTGGACAGTCTTGCTGAAATCAAGGCCGCGGCGGTGCCGGGCCAGGTCAATAAGGCACTGGTCAACGCTTGTCGTGGAGCGCTGATGGATAGCAACACCCGCCGACGTGATCGGGACTATGGAATTCTGTTGGACCTGATGCGCCCGGAGGATGCGCCCGCGCTTCAGGCGCTTTTTCTGGAGCTCCATGCGCAAGGGCAGACATTCACGGAATACGGCGACTTCGCCATCCGCTGGGGTGAGATCGACGCGGAGGGTGCGCTGGAGTTTCTCCAAAATGAGAAGTTCTACTGGATGCCGCCTCGGAATTACTCGGCGTTTGCCCGCGGGTGGGGAGTGACGGATCCGCAGGCTGCCATGAAATGGATCGACGAACATCCGGAGACCGCAGGGTCCATGGGTGGTCATATCGCCGTGCTTGAGGGATGGGTGAGGGAGGATCCCGCGTCCGCGCTCAAGTGGCTCGATCAGCAGCGCTCGAAGCTGTCGCCCGAGGAGTATATCAATGCCTCCGGAGTGGCATTTCTGGAACAGGTGCAGGGGCCGAACGCGGGGCTGAACCAAGCGGTTTCCTGGCTCGCCTCGCTGCCGGAAGACGGGATCAATGGCGCGGCTGCCCGTCACGCATGGTCCAAAAACATGTGGTGCCTCGGTGAGCTGAACTACGAAACCGCTGCGGATGTCTGGCGGCAGGTCGGAGATGAATCGTGGATGGGGTTCGGGGAATTCAGGAATTTCAGCCAAGCGATCGGGCGGACTCGCACGGCCGTGACAGGTGAGGAAGGATTTCTAAAAGCGCTTGAGACGACTTGGGCTCCTGAAAAGGTGTCCGACCGATTCTCGGAGTGGACCACTCAAAACCCCGAGGCGACTTCCCAATGGCTGGCGAACGCTCCGGATACTCCGGTCACCCGCTCCGCCATTCAGGGGATGATCCGATCGCTCGAACAGATCGACCCTCAAGCTGCCAAGCAATGGACTGAAAAGCTGAAGGATCCCTGAGGGAAAGCAGAGTCGTGCTGATCGATGGGTGACGCGGATGGCGGCGATTTTCACAATCCACTCACTGCGTTTCGCTCGCGCTTCAAGTTCTTCTCTTTACCACCGCCGGATTCGCCGCTAATTCCGTCGCGCGATGCATGGATTTTCCTACAAAAACGGTTCACTTTTCTGCGAAGATGTCGAGCTCTCCACCTTGGCCGCCGAACACGGCACCCCGCTTTATGTTTACTCGGCGGGCACGATCATCGACCACTTCACGCGCCTCGATGCCGCGCTCAACGGCGTCGATCACGAGGTTGCCTACGCGGTGAAGGCGAATTCCAATCTCTCCGTGCTCCGTTTGCTCGCCACCAAGGGCGCGGGCTTCGACATCGTTTCCGGCGGCGAACTTTTCCGCGTGATCAAGGCGGGTGGCGATCCGGCGCATTGCACGTTCGCCGGCGTTGGCAAGACCCGTGACGAGATTGTCTATGCGCTCGAAAAAGGCATTTATTCCTTCAATGTTGAGAGCGAGGAGGAACTCCGTTACCTCGACCAAGTCGCCGGCGAGCTCGGCATGATCGCCCCGGCGGCGGTCCGCGTGAACCCGAACGTGGACGCGCACACCCACAAATACATTTCCACCGGCAAGTCCGAGAACAAGTTCGGCGTCGATTTCACCGCCATCGCGGATCTTTACGAGCGCGCTTCGAAGGAGCTGAAAAACATCAAGCTACGCGGCCTGCAAATGCACATCGGCTCGCAGCTCACGTCGATCGCGCCGTTCATCGAGGCGGTCGATAAAGTCATCCCGCTGGTCACCTCGCTGAAGGAGAAATACGGCATCGAGTTCTGGTCCATCGGTGGTGGCATCGGCATTATTTACAAGCATTCGCTCGCCTCCGGTTCCATCAATTGGTGGGAAAACCAGCCCATCGACGAGCGCCCGCTGACCATCGAGCGCTACGGCAAGGAACTTCTTCCTCGTCTGAAAAACCTCGGTCTCAAAATCCTGTTGGAGCCCGGTCGCTACATCGTCGGTAACGCCGGCGTCCTTCTCACCAAGTGCCTCTACGAGAAAAAAGGCTCCGCCAAGACCTTCAAGATCGTCGATGCCGGGATGAACGACCTCATCCGCCCGGCGCTTTACGAAGGCCATCACGAAATCGTCCCGCTTGACAAGCCAGCCACCAAAGACCTCGTCAAGGTCGATGTCGTCGGCCCGATTTGCGAGAGCGGCGACTTCTTCTGCCAGGACCGCGAGCTCCCGGATTTCCAACCCGGCGACCACATCGCCCTGATGTCCGCCGGTGCCTACGGCTTCGCCATGGCCTCGAACTATAACAGCCGTCCGCTGCCTGCGGAAATCCTCGTCGAAGGCGCAACCGCCACCGTCATCCGCAAGCGGCAGACGCTGGATGATGTGATCGCGGGGGAACTGTGAGTTCGGCCGCGCCACAGCGGGTCTTCATCCAGTTGCACCTGCTGGTCGCCTTGTTCGCCACGACGGCGGTCCTGGGGCATCTGATCTCACTGTCGGCGATTCATCTGGTCGTCTGGCGGACGTTGCTGGCATCGCTTGGAGCGGCGTTTTGTGTCCTGGTGGTTTCGCGGAAAAGTCTGCGTTTGCCAGTCCGGCAGGCGGCGTCGTTGTTAGGAATCGGCGCCATCGTCGGACTGCACTGGCTGTGTTTCTTCGGGGCGATCAAACTGGCTAACATCTCCATCTGCCTGGCCGGGTTGGCGACGATTTCGTTTTTCACCGCGTTCACCGAGCCGCTGTTGGAGAAACGTCCAGTTCGTCCGCTGGAAGTGGCGTTAGGATTGTTGGTTCTTCTCGGCATCGTCGTGATCGCAGGATTCGAACGCGGTCATCTCGCAGGGCTTGGGGTGGCGCTTTTGAGTGCGCTCTTGGCGGCGATTTTTCCCGTGCTTAACCGCTGGCAGGTCAATCAGGCGCGGCACGATCCGATGCTGATGGTCGCTTGGGAAATGGCCGGAGCCTGTTTGATCTGCCTGCTAGGGCTTGGCGTTTTCGAAGGACTGTCGGGTTTCAGGCAACTCGTCAGGTGGCAAGGGCATGACTGGCTATGGCTGCTTCTCCTCGGCTGGGTTTGCACCGTCTTCGCCCATGGATTTCACATCCACCTGCTGCGCCAGCTCAGCGCCTACACCGTGAATCTGGCGCTCAACTTTGAGCCGATCTACGGTATTTTCCTCGCTGCAGTCCTATTCGGAGAGCACCACCAGCTCCATCCCGGATTCTTCATCGGCACGGCGGCGATCCTATTGGCGAACATCCTGCATCCCGTGATCCAGCGGCGGCTGAAGAGGTAAGGAGGCACCACAGGAGTGTGATGGGCTCCCCACCTGCCCGTCCTTGCGCTCGGAATTCCTTTGAATGTAAAGCCATCGCGACCCGTCACTCCGAAATGAGAAAATTCCTTCTTACGATTATCGGGGTGTTCGCGATGGCACCGATCACCGGATTTGCGGCAGAGCCCACACAGGATTTGCTGCCGAAAGAGGCGGTCCGGTTGATCGCCATGAAGTCGGATGTTCAGCAAAACGCCATCGAGATTTCATTCATCGTCGAAGGCAGCGCGAAATGTGGCGAAGACTTCGAAGTCAAACACGTCCGCCGCGTCGCCGCGGTTCACTTGGTAAGAGATGGCTCGTTGCAGCGGCGGAAGCTGGTTTTTTACGACCTGTTCTGGAACGAATCGCTCGGCTGGTTCATGTGGGAAAGTCGTCAGGAGCGGGCGGGGGAGGCGGTTTACCTTTGGAGCGAATTGAAGGGGCAAATCGTGAATCGCTGATGAAGGTCGGACTTTGGCCGACCCGGGTGGGCCGAAGTCCCACCCTCCACACTTGCTTTCGGTCGCCGTGCGGAAACACTCCGCCAACAATGAGCGGGTGGACGGAAGAGATTTTGAGGAAAGCGGCCGCGTGGCAGGCATTCAAGGAGGGGAAATCCCTTCTCGACAGCGGGATGGTGGTCGAAGTGAAAGCCGGAACCACCGGCTGGCAAGGCACAGTGCGGGTAGGCAAACGGCTGATGAAAGTCAGCGTCGTCGTGAAATCCCCGACCTATCTCGATACGAACTGTCCCTGCTCGGACAACCAGCGCTCCGGCTCGTTCTGCTGCCACGCGGTCGCCACCGGATTGGCGACTCTGAAGCCCGCCGCACTCATCAAACCAGATCAAACGACCGTTCAAAAAGCCGTCGTCGCGCCAGCCGCTGCGGTTCCTTGGCAAGTCCTCTTGCCGCTTAATTGGCGCGACGCCCTAAACCGTGGGAAATTCGCCGCTACCCTCGCCACCTCGACCGGCGACGAGATTTCCCCCGCCGATGACCGGCTGAACGCTTGGCTCGCCCGTGAAAATGTCGCCGCCAAGCCCATCCTCAGCCTGAATCTCGACGGCCCGCGCGTCCCGGCCTTTCTCGAATCCATCGCCGACCACCCCCGGCTGGCGGCGGGAAAAGACCGGCTTTCCATTCAAATCCGCTCTGGCGAGCGGCTGCAACTGATCGGGGCAGATCATCGTCAGGATCACATCCGACTCGTGCCGGATCCGGAATCCGGCATCTGGACGGAAATCGGCGGCTCGTTCTGGCAGATCGGCGAGGCCTCGGTGACCCGCGTGGGCGAGGGGAGCATTCCGGCCGATCTGGCCTCGATTTTCGCCGAACTGGCGCGTGGGAAATCCGTGGAAATCCCGACCCAGCGGTTTTTCAACCACCTCGATTCCTGGCAGGAGTGGGTCCATTTTCCGGAAGGTTCCTGGCTCGGCACCCTGCATTTCATCCAGGCCCCCTGCATTTTCGAACTGTCGTTGGAGGGCTCGCTCCAGCATCTGGAGGCCCAGTTTGCCGTGCGCTACGGCTCGGCGGCTCCGGTGCCGCCGGCATTGGGAAAAGTGGATGGCCTGCCTCGCCTCAGCGGCGACAATTGTGAAGTCCGGGATCTGGCCAAAGAAGAGCAAGCGGCCACCCGGCTGTTGAAAGCGGGATTCGCGGTGGAGAATTTTTCAAGCGGTCGTTGGGTGATGAAAGGGGAGCCTGCAATCCTCGATTTCCTGACTAAGGCACTGCCGCTTCTGCGGAAGGAATGGAAAGTTTCCGAGGGCGAGCGCTTCGGGCACGTGCAGAAACAGGTCACCGTCGTTTCGCCAAAAATCGAGATTCTGGGTTCCGGTGAGGACTGGTTGAGTTTCGATCTGTCATTTCAAACGAGTGATGGAGTATCGGTTCCAGCGGCAGAAGTGCGTCGTTTGTTGCGGGCTGGCAGTGGATCCAAGCAGGCGGGAGAGCGTCGGCTGATCATTTCGGACGACCTCGCGAATGTCATCGATCCGTTGTTCTCCGACCTCGATTTGAGGCAGGAAAACGGTCGTTTCATTGCCTCGTCTCGCTCGGGAGAGCTTGTCCGGGAAATCCGGAATAAAATCAACAACTCGCAAACTGGCAATCAATCACCAGTTTCATTCACATTTGATTTACCAGCCACGTTGCTCGCCGACCTGCGTCCTTACCAAGCTCACGGAGCCGGATGGATGTTCGATCGCGTTCAACGCTTCGGCGGGGCCTTGTTGGCCGATGACATGGGGCTCGGAAAGACAGTTCAAACGATCGCTTTGATCGAGCGTCTGTTTCAGGATGAGGCGGCGGATTCCGGTGTGGTGATGGTGGTTGCCACCGCTTCGCTGCTCGGCAACTGGCGGGCGGAATTCGCCAAATTCGCCCCCGCCCGGACGGTCCGGATTCTCCATGGCGCCGGTCGCGACACGGAGCGGGAAAAGATTCAGTCCGGCGATGTGATCCTCACCAGCTACGGCACTCTCGCCCGCGACCTGGCATTTCACCTGAAGCGCGACTACCGCTCGGTGGTGGTGGACGAGGCCAGCTTGATGCGGAATCCGGACACCGATCACGCCAAGGCGGTTTCGAAATTGAAAGCCACTTGCCGGATTGCGCTCACCGGTACTCCCATCGAAAACGGCGTGAAGGATCTCTGGTCGATTTTCCGATTTGTCCAACCGGGCTGGCTGGGAAGTCGCGAGGATTTCAAGGATCGCTACGAACAACCGCTGGCCACCGGCGAGTCGGCGGGCGCAACGGTCGAACGGTTGCGGTTGAAGATTTCACCCTTCCTGTTGCGCCGGACCAAGGAGCAAGTCGCGCCCGAATTGCCGTCGAAGCTGTTCATCGACGAGTTCTGCGACCTCAGTCCGGATCAACAAGGCGTCTATAAAGAACTCTTGGTGGAAGGTCGCAAGCGCGTGGATGCGATTGCTGATTCCGGGAACAAGGGGGCGGCACGGATGCAGATGCTCACCGCTCTTCTTCGTCTCCGGCAGACGTGTTGTGATCTTGTGCTGCTCGGAAACGAAAGATTCAATCAACTGTTGGTTGCGCGGCGTTCAGCCAAACTCCAACGTCTGTTGGAATTGATCGAAGAGGCAGTGAATGGAAATCATAGAATGCTCATCTTCAGTCAATTCCAAAAACAATTACAGGAAATCGAGAAATGCATTTCCGAGCGAGGTTGGGACAGCTTGCGCCTCGACGGCCAAACCCGGAACCGCCAACAACTGGTGGATAAATTCCAGCAGGCGGACGGCCCGCCCGTCTTCCTCATCAGCCTCAAGGCGGGTGGCTACGGTCTCAACCTGACCGCCGCCGACACGGTCGTCCATTTCGACCCATGGTGGAATCCAGCCGCCGAAGCCCAAGCCACCGACCGCGCCCACCGGATTGGCCAGACCCGCCCGGTCACCGTTTACCGTCTCCTGACCCGGGGGACGGTTGAGGAAAAAGTCGTCCGCCTTCAGGCAAAAAAACGCGAGCTAGCGTCCGCCATCGACGAGAATGGAGTCGGCGATGCGGCGGGTTGGAGCATGGAGGAGCTGGAGTCGATGCTAGGTTGAGCTCCAGTCGGACTTCCGTTCGAAAATTTTCTCCACCCCGGATTCGGGCTTGCGCCCTGAAAGTCGCCTCTATTGACTCCGCCATGGCAGAGATTTCTCTCGGACTTTCATTTGACGACGTGCTTCTGGTGCCGGCTTTGAGCTCGGTTTTACCCGGTGAAGCGGATCTTTCCACGCACGTCACTTCGGGGATTCCCTTGTTCCTTCCGGTCGTCTCGGCGGCGATGGACACGGTCTCCGAACACGATCTGGCGATCGCTCTGGCCCGCGAGGGCGGCATGGGCGTGATCCACCGGGCCTGCCCAATCGACGAGCAGGCGTCGATGGTTTCCCGGGTCAAGCGCTCGGAAAACGCCGTCATCCAGAAGCCGCACACCGTCCGCAAGGAGGACACCGTGGACCACGTCCGCGCGGTGATGGCGAAAAATGGGTTCTCCGGATTTCCGGTGATCGATGGCGATGGCCGTCTCGAAGGCATGGTCACCGGGCGCGATGTCCGCTATCTGGACCGGGTCGATGCTCGCGTGGCTGACGTGATGACGCCTCGCGAAAAACTGGTCACCGCTCCGGCGAACACCGGCCTCGAAGAAGCGCGCCGCATCCTTTATAAGAATCGCATCGAAAAACTTCCGCTCGTCGATGCCGATGGCCGCCTCGTCGGACTCATCACCGGCTCGGACATCGAAAAACGCATCACTTTCACAAACGCAGCCAAGGACGACAACGGCCAGCTCCGTTGCGGAGCCGCCGTCGGCGTCGGACCGGATTGCATCGACCGAGGCCGGGTCCTCATCGAAGCCGGGGCGGACGCTCTTTTCATTGATGCCGCCACAGGCCACACCCGCCACGTTATGGATGTCATCGGGAAACTCCGGTCTCTATCCAATGTCCCGGTCGTCGCCGGGAACGTCGTTACCGAACAGGGTGCGCGCGATCTGGTCAGCGCCGGAGCCAGTGCCGTGAAAGTCGGCGTCGGTCCTGGATCGATTTGCACCACCCGGGTCATTTCCGGCGTCGGCATGCCGCAGTTCACGGCCATTCGCAATGTCGCCGATGTCTGCCGCGAGGCGGGCGTGAAAGTCATCGCCGACGGTGGCATCCGCTACTCGGGCGATATCGTCAAAGCCATCGCCGCAGGTGCCGACCTTGTCATGTTAGGCTCGCTCCTCGCCGGCACCCGCGAAAGCCCCGGCCAGACGGTGCAGTCGCAAGGCCGCCGTTTCAAAACCTACCGCGGCATGGGGTCCATCGGCGCCATGCAAAAGGGCGCGGGGGACCGCTACGGCCAGAACAGCTCCGGCAAACTCGTCGCCGAAGGGGTCGAAGGCCGTGTCCCCTACAAAGGCCCGCTGTCCGACGTCATCTTCCAACTCATGGGCGGCCTCAAGTCGGGCATGGGCTACGTCGGCGCCGCCACCCTCACCGACCTCCGCGAACGCGCCAACTTCGTCCGCGTCACCGCCGGCGGCCTCCGCGAAAGCCATGTCCATGACATCGTCATGACGGAGGAGCCGACGAACTATCAGCCGTTGAGCTAAATGATTTTCACCGCAGAGGCGCAAAGGTCGCAAAGGAACGCTGAGAATATTCTTATTTTCGAACTTCCTTTTCCTTTGCGTCCCTCTGCGACCTTTGCGCCTCTGCGGTTAACTCTTTCCCCTTTTTACAATGCACGATTCCAATCACGTCGCCGTTCTCGATTTCGGCTCGCAATACACGCAGCTCATCGTCCGCCGCGTCCGCGAGCTTGGATACTTTGCCAAGCTCTACGCCATCGAGGATTTTCCTGACATCGGGAAACCCGGAGCCATCATTCTATCAGGCGGACCGAAGAGCACCAGCGAGGCCGATGCTCCGGATCTGGATTTCGAAGCACTCAAGGCGTTCAATGTTCCGGTGCTCGGCGTCTGTTATGGAATGCAGCTTCTGAACATCAAGTTCGGCGGCAGCGTCGAGGCGAGCGACCGCCGCGAGTACGGACCGGCCGATTTGTTTCCTGCGGCGAGCGTCGGACTTTACGAAGGGGTTTCCGCCTGTTCTCAGGTCTGGATGAGCCACTCGGACACGGTGAAGGTTCTGCCGGAGGGCGCGAAGGTCATCGCCTCCAACCAGCACGGCACACCTGTTTCCTTGCAATGGGACGAGCTGTTTTTCGGCATCCAATATCATCCGGAAGTCACGCACAGCCACGAAGGGTTGCGGATCCTCAACAATTTCCTCGCTCATGCCGGAGACCTGCTGCCGTTCGTCATCGACGATTTCAAACGCGAAATGATCGATAACATCCGCGAGACCGTCGGCACCCGCCAAGTGGTCTGCGGTGTCTCCGGTGGCGTGGATAGCACGGTTCTAGCAGTCTTGCTCCAGCATGCCGGCGTGAAGGTCCGCGCGATTTTCGTCGATAATGGACTCCTCCGCAAAGACGAGGCGGGAGTGGTGCAGGAGAATTTCAAACGCATCGGTGTGGAGATCGAAACGATCGATGCCTCCGAGCGATTCCTCACCGCGCTCGCCGGCGAAGGTGATCCCGAGAAGAAGCGCAAGATCATCGGCAACATGTTCATCGAAGTCTTCTGGGACGCCGTGGGCGATGCCGAAATGCTTGCGCAAGGCACTCTCTATCCGGATGTGATCGAAAGCGCCTCAAACGCGAAGTCCAAAGCCTCCGTCATCAAAACCCACCACAACCGGGTCGCGAAAATCCTCGAACTCCAGGCTGAGGGAAAAGTTCTCGAGCCTCTAGCAGAACTTTTCAAGGATGAAGTCCGCGAACTCGGCACCGCCCTCGGCATTCCCGAAGACATCCTCCAGCGCCACCCGTTTCCAGGTCCCGGTCTATCCGTCCGCTGCCCGGGAGTCGTGGACAAGGAGCGTCTCGACATCATCCGCGAGTGTGATGCGATCTTCATCGGCAAGCTCAAGGAACACGGCTGGTATGACAAAGTCTGGCAAGCCTACGCCGGTCTCATCCCGGTGAAAACCGTGGGTGTCAAAGGTGACGAGCGCAGCTACGAATGGGCCACCAACCTCCGCGCCGTCGTTTCCGAAGACGCCATGACCGCTGACTGGGTAGAGCTGCCGCCGATCATTCTCCGCGAAACGAGCCACAAGATCCTCAACGAGGTCAAAGGCATCAACCGCGTGCTCTACGACATTTCCACCAAGCCACCCGCCAGCATCGAGTGGGAATAGGAACAATGCCGGGTTCGATCCGAAGGCTGCCGTTCTGTCCTGTGACGAGTTGGACCGGGCGGGGCGGCGATTGACGAGTGCCGCGTCATCAGGAATCCTAACATGTTTCCCAGCGGGCGGACCGGAGTGCCCGGTCCGCCGATGACGGGAAGGTTCAGTTAGGAGTCACTTTCAGGCGGACGAAGATCTCGTCGGCACCGGTTGGCAAGGTGTAGATGACCGAGCCGCTGGTGTTGTTGAGGTTGGGATTGCCGGACAGAACATCCGACCAGCTCGTGAGGTTGTCCGAGGTTTGCACCTTGAACTGGGTGCCGTAATCACCGAACGGAATGTTTCCGCCATTCGGCCAAGTGACGGTTCTCACGGAACCCACGGACACGACTGCCGGATTGCTGGTGAAGCCGGTGGCGGCGTTCATGAAGTATTCCACGCCATTGGACAGACCGTCGAGGTCGGTATCCACATTGGCGGCAGCGCCACCGACGTTTGTCGAGGCCCAGCCGGAATAACCACCCACCTGCAGCTTGCCGGCACCGATGATGTAGCCGGTGGTTTGCGGGCTGTTCTGGTCATATAATCCGGGCAGCAGAGGAGACCCGGCGATGGTCAGAGCCGCGACGGTATCCGTTACCGCGTTGGGGAGATTGAGCTGTGCCCCCAAGCCGATGGAAACCGTCGAGGTATCAGCGAACGTGGTGGTGGTATTCGCGACCGTAAGCTTGCCGCCATTGATGGTGGTATTGCCGGTGTAGGTGTTCGCCCCGGTGAGGCTGATGGTGCCGAGGTTGCCGGAGCTGATTTCCACATTGCCCGCACCACTGATGACTCGGGCGGTGGTGGAGGTGTTGCCCGACAGGGTGTTTTCCATCGCGAGAGTCGCCGCAGCGGCGATGGTTACATTGCTTCCCAGACCGCTGATGACCCGGCCATTACCGTTATCCCGCAACTTCATGGTTCCTCCATTGACGGTGAGTCCGCCCGTGAAGTTGTTGTTCTGGCCGATGGCGGTGTTGGTGATCGTCTGTGTACCCAATCCGCTTTTCACCAAAGCCAGGATACCGCTTTGGTTGCGGATCAGGCCGTCGAAGGTGTAATTCTGGCCTGCGGTGTTGACGATGAGAGTCCCGGTGCCGGTGGTTCCCGATTCCCTGTATTGAACAATGCCATTGATCCCCGAGAGGCCAGCCACGGTTTCGGTGAAGGTCTGGACTTCAAACTTCGCATTGTGGTCTCCTACGGCCACGCCATTGAAATTCAGCACGCTGCCGTTGGGGATGACCTCGTCCGCACCGACCCGGAGCAGAGCGTCAGCCGTGATCAGTGTTGGGCCGCCATAGTTGTTCGACGCTGTGAGGTTGAGGATGGCGTTGCCACTTGAGTGACCGAGCACGGTCAAGCCTCCGGACTGATTCGAGTTCAATGCGGTGGTGAACGTCACCAACTGGACGTTGGTGTCGATGGCGACCGGGCTGGTGCTGGTGCCGCTGGCGATCTGCGCGGAATAGTCGTCGCCGACTCCCGTGCCGTATTGCAGGATGCCGCCGCTGAAAACGATGGAACCCTCGGTCCCGAGCGCGCCGCTATTTCCGAGCCTGAGGATTCCCGCGGCGATCGTGGTGCCGCCATCATAAGAACTGAAGCCGCCAATCGACAGTGTGCCCGCGCCGACCTTCGTGAGATGAAATCCGGCGCCATCAATCCCGCCGACGGCCAAGGTGTTCGCGACGACATTGACCTGACGGTTCCCGGCGGGTCCGCCAAGGCTAACGAAACCGGTCCCAAGGTTGAGGCTGTTGGTTCCGGCGAAGACGATGTCGGTGTTCCAGGCCTGCTGGATGTTGTTAGATAGCGCCAGGTTGGGCACCGAACTGTCGAGCGAACCGCCGTTGATCGTGAGAACACCGTTTCCGAGGGCCGTGCTGCTTCCGAGTGTCAATGTGCCACCGTTCAGAATGGTTTCACCTTCATAGGTGTTGAGGCCTGATAGAGCCAGGCCGCCCGGCCCGGATTTGATGATGCCGCCGGTTCCCGAAATGACCACTGAGACGGATTTGGCGGTCAGGTTTTCATAGGCGAGCGTGCCGTGGTTGATGATCGCGCTGGTGCCTGCGATGGAACCGTCGGTCGTGCCGTCACCCAGTTTCAACGTCCCGCCATTGATGGTGGTGGGACCGGTGTAGGTATTGGCGGTGGTGAACACCACGGTTCCGCTGTTTTCCTTGGAGAGAGGGCCGCTTCCGGCAATGCCGTAGCCACCGGCGCTGGTGAGCTTGTAATTGTTGGCAGCGGTGTCGAAAATCGTGGAGGCCGGGAGCACGTTGGCCGCGGAAATGTTGATCGTCCGGTTGCCTGTCGCCGCCGAGTCGGTGAACAACACGCCGTCACCCTCGATATAGTTGGTGGCTGTGCCGCCGGTATTGAGTTTCCAGTTGGAACTGCCTCCCGTGGATCCGACGACCCAGTCGCCGCTGTCCAGGCCGGTCCATTTCGGTTTGTCGGAAGCGATGGTTAGAATGATGTCCGAGCCGGTATCGGAGACGACCGCCGACGAGCGGGGCCCGATGGTGGTGGAGCTCTGGGTGAAGGAACCCGATCCGGTTTTGCTGGTGTATTGGACCAAGGAGAAGCTGCCATCGGTGAGAAGTCCCAGATTTGCCAGTGAAAGGGCCACATCACCATTCAGGGTCAATGCTCCGGTGGTCACCACAGGCGCGCTTGGATTTCCCAGGCTGTTGAAATCCACCAGCAAATTGCTGGCGGCGAAGGTGGCGCTGTCCGTGGTGAGAGTCGCGCCCTCTGTCGCTCCCAGAATTTCCAAGGTGGTTCCGGACGCGACGTCAACACCACTGATGATGGAGCCCGTGCTCATCCGCAGGGTGCCGTTGGCCAGCGTGGTGGGGCCGGTGTAGAAGTTGTTAGCGGTGAGCGTGAGCTTGCCCGCGCCGGTCTTCGTGAGGCCGCCGGTCTTGGTGCTGGAAAGCCCCGTGGCGAAGACGATGTTCTGACCGTTGGTGTCGATCGAAACCGGGCCGGTGCTGGTGCCGCTCTCGATGCGCGGTGAATAGTCGGCGGTGTTGCTCGCGGTGTATTGGAGGGTGCCGCCGCCGAAGACGATGTTGCCAGCGGTGGAGATCGCCCCGATGCTGCCAAGGGAAAGAATACCACCATTGATCGTTGTCGCGCCGGTATAGGTGCTGGTGCCGGTGAGCAACCAGGTGCCGATGCCGCTCTTCGTGAGATTCGTCAGGTTGTTGATGGTCTGACTGATGGGCGAGGCGAAGGTGTTGAGTCCGGTGTTGGAACCGGTCAGCGTGAGGGTGCGGTCACCGCCATTTTCGAAGAAGTCTGGTGACCCCGTCGCGGCGGTGAAGCTAAGCGTAGCCGTGGGGCTGCTGCCCGAAGCATCGATGAAGGCACCGCCGGTGGTGCTGATTCGGATCGCCCGGTTGGTGCTCTGCGGAGTGGAGCCGGTGTATTGGAGCGTGCCGCCGCGGAACAACAGGCCGACGTTTCCAGTTCCGCTGTCCGCGGTGCGGTTGCCAATACTGCTGTTGACACCGTAGTTGGCGACCGAGGCCACGTTCAGGATCCCCGCATTGAGGACGGTGTAGCCGCCGTAAGTGCTGGCGGTGCCGGTCAGGTTCAGGGTGTCGCTGCCGGACTTCGTCAGGTTGCCGAGCGGGCCGGAGATGACACCTGCGAAGGTGCTGCCGGCGGTCCCATCGACCGTCAGGACCGACGTCGTGCCGAGCGAAATGGTGGAACCGGCCACGCCGTCAAATTTGCTGACGGTCTGGGAGGCGCTATCCGTCTGCACGGCCGAGGTGGCAGCGGTCAGGCTGAGAGCGGTGGTGGAGGGCAGGATGCTGGAGGGCAGCACCGTGATAGCGAGATTATCCACACCGCCGACGACGCCGTTGGTGTTGCCGAACGAAATGTAGCGGTTCCCCGAAAGCGCGGCACTCAGGGTGTAGCGGCCGAGAATATTGCCGCCCTGGGTGACGACCAATCGGGTGCCGCCCGCACCGAATGGGGTGCCGGTGCCATTCAGATCCGTGAAGTAGAAAGCGAAACTGTCTCCGCCCGTGGTCGTGGCGAAGTCTGCGATGGTAGCGCCGCCGCTGAAAATCTGGAGGCCGGTGTTTCTTCGATAAAGAAATCCGACCTCTCCTGCGCCCACCGTGTTCGGTTGGGCGTTGTTAGCGACGCCACGCAAGGCAAAGCTCGTCCATTGATCCGCAGCGCCCGGGTTCCCTTTGAACATGTCGAAGCTGATCTTCAGTGGCCCCGTGACATTGGCCGAGCTCAGAGCAGTGGCGGCGAGGGAGGCGCTTCTCGTGGCGGCGTCGGTGCTTGCAAGCAGAAGGTAGTCGGCATTCGTGCCTACCGGCTGGGATACGTTGGTACCGCCGTTGCCCACCTGGAAGTTGCCGCCGCCGCTCTTGGTCCAGCTCTGGGTGGCAAGACTGCCGGTCTGACGGTTCGCGAGATTGAAGTTGAGGTCATTGGTGTCCGGCGTCCCGGTCCCGGAGAAGTTGTCGGTAAGAAGCGGTGCTCCGGAACCTTCGAGACGGAGGATGCCGTCATTGACGGTGGTGGCCCCGCCGTAGCTTTGAGC
Organism: Verrucomicrobiota bacterium; assembly: GCA_040386755.1. Taxonomy (GTDB): domain Bacteria; phylum Verrucomicrobiota; class Verrucomicrobiia; order Verrucomicrobiales; family Akkermansiaceae; genus Luteolibacter. The sequence goes on from JAZKEY010000024.1 coordinate 62,130, forward strand.
CTTCGTGAGCGTGAACGTGCCGGCGGTGGCCTTGGTCAGTGCCTGGGTGCCGGTGCCGGCGATGAGACCGGAAAAGTTCCCGGCATTCACTGTGAGGGTGTTGGCGGTGGTGACGTTGTTCAGCACCGTGCCCGCGCCGTTGAGGCTGGAGAGTGTCTGGGTCGTGTCATTAAGATCCAGCGTGGTGCCCGCATTCACGGTGGTGGCTCCGGTGTAGCTGTTAGTCTGGGCGACTTTCAGAACGCCGCCGGTGATCGTCACGCCCTTCGAGCCGGAGACCGCGCCGCCGAGGGTGAGGGTGCCGGCACCGCTTTTCATCGCATCGCTGTTGAGCGCGACCGCCGTGGAGATGGTGTGCGAGCCGCTGGGAGTGGACAGCACGGAGAGTCCGGCCGTATCCGTCTGGAGGGTGAGGGTGCTTGAGCTGGCGGTGGAAATCGTCCACGCGTTCGCCCCGTCGAGTTGCACGTGGCCGGTAGTCACGTTGGCATCGAGATTGAGCGTGGTGGGCGCACCCTGCGCGGTGAGGTTCGCGTTCGATCCGACCGTGATGGGAGCTCCGATCGGGCTCCAGGTCGCCGTGGTCCAATCCGCGCCGCTGTCCCAGGATTTAGTGAAGACCTGCTCGTTGCTCAATCCGTAGAGATGCAGGGAGTTACCAGGGACAAACGGCACATCCCTCAAGGTCATGGTCGTCGCCGAGGCCACAAAGGTGTAGCGCACCAAGGAGGCCTCCACGGCATCCTCGTTGAAGAAAATGCTGCCGCCTTCGGATCCCGTCAGCGTCTGTTGGCGGGTGCCCACTGCCGGCCAGCTCCAGTCCTCACAATAGAGCGTGCTCACGTAGGTCCGGCCCACGGTCAGTCCGCTCAGGGTGATCAATCCGGGATTGCCCGCGTATTGGAAACCATCGAACAAGCCGGTGATCGCCTGTCCGCCGAAGGTGGTGGTTTTGTTGCCCCCGCTGGCGAAAGTGGTCGGAATTCCGCTCAGAGACCAGCCGGTGCCGGAAGTCGTGCCGCCGACGAAGGTCGCGCCGTTGACCACCACATTGCTGCCGACGACATTGGCAAGCGCGGTGTAGGTCTTTGCGCTGCTCACGCCGGACGTCGCATCGCTGGTGAATGCGCCGCTGGAGAACGCCGCCTCCCCCGCGTGAAGATGTTGGGCGAGGAGGACGGGAGCGAAGCAGAGGACGAAGGTCTGCGGAAGGAAGCGATTGGTGCGGAGTTTCATGGGTTGTCTTTTGGGAGGCGTGGGTTGTATGGTAATTTTTAAATTTCTAAGGATTTCAGGGTCAATCGATGAGCTGATCACTTGCATTCCATCCGTCACACAGCATGCCTTCGCGAGTGGGTGCTCGGTTTTTCAGCAGGTGGGTTTTTGCAAATTTGCGCGTATTCTAACAAAAAAAGATTTCAGATAAGGACCAAGCTTCAAGTCATTTTTCAATATAGATACCGTATATACCGCGCGTCCCGCATGGTCATCGACGTTTGCCCAATTGTGAACCTACCTGTTTATGGAGGTGTTTTTCAATCCATTGCCGATCAGTGCTTAGCGGATTTTGTTGTTAGATCGGGTGCCGAAAGATCTGTCCTTGATTGATTTCAGGCCGCTACTTCTTCTCCTCGTTGACCCTCAATTTCCATCTTCACCGGGTTTCGACGGGCAAGGATCACTCTTGTGGTCCACGTTGTCTGCGCAGCAGGGCAATCAATCCAAGTCCGCCCAGCAGCGCGGCAACATTGGGTTCCGGGACGACGGTCATGGTGACGAAGTTCGTCGCGCCCGTGGTGTTGCCGATGAAATTGCCGCCGCCCACGGAGTCATTGTAGTCGAACTTCCACTCGTTGAGGCCGATGACGAAAGTAGAGTCATCAGTCAGGGGGGTTCCAAGGTAGGTGAAAAGTCCGCCGTTCCATGCTCCGAAGGAACTGATGAGAGTGAATTTGGTGCCGTCGAGAAGGGCCGTGCTGACCGCAAGATCGGTCAGCGTCAGGATGGTGCCGCTGCCAATCGCAAGGGTGCCGCTTGAATATGTTAGATCTCCAGCCAAAGACGCGGATCCTGCATACAGGTTGGACTGGAATTCATAGGCATAGGTGGATCCGCCGGCGAAGGATGCCGCGCCCAAGCCAAGACTTTCGAGGCCATCGCCCGGAGCGAGCGTGCCGCCTGATAGGACCGTCAGGTCGCCGGTGGTTCCCGAACCCGAGAGGCTCGCCCCGGAGGTTACGGTGGTGAGCATGCTGGTGGAGATGTTGCCGTTGATCACCAGCGCGCCGTTGGAAACCGTGGTTGCGCCTGTGTAGGTGTTGGACTGGTTGATGATGGTGGTTCCCGCCCCGGTCTTGAGAACGCTGTTTGTATTGCCGCCGGTGTTGGAGATCATCGAGCCGAGCGTGAACGATTCGCCGGTGCCCGGAGACAGCGTGACGAGCTGGGCTCCTCCTGAAGCGGCGCTCTGGTTCACCCGTCCGACCACGATGGCCTGGCCGCTGTTGTCATATGCCCAGTCCTTGATGACGGCACCGCTGGTGTTGCCGGTGAAGACGACGCGCATCCATCCGTAGTTGGTGCCATTGAGTTTGAAGCCGATGTTGCCTTCCTGCCCGGCGGTGAAGGTGGTTCCCAAATGGGTTTGTGATCCTCCGTAGCCGGTGGAGAAGATGTCGCTCACGTCGATGACGGATCCGACTGATAGATTTGAGAGTGGATCCAGATTTCCGGCGCCACTGCGGACCGGCTGAAAAAGATTGTTATTCGCCACGCCGACGCCGCCGAAGAACGGGTTGATGGTTCCCCCGTCGATGCTCAGCGTTACTCCTGTGAAATCGGTGGGGATGGGGGTATCCAGCAGATTGCTGTAAATGGTATCGGCGACTGCGGGAACGGTCAGGGCGACCGCCATGCAGCCTTGGAGGAATCGTGATTTGGGTTTCATGATGGTGGAGAGGCTGTTCGCGGGGGATGGTTCAATTGCTGGAAACTCCGACGCGGAAGAACGTCGGTTTCTCGACTCCGTTCGCGGTTGGGATGAAAAGAGGATAGGGCACGCTCACGGCATCGATTGTCCCATCCGTAGCGACCGGCGTCGGCGTGTCGCTGCTGTTGACCCAGATATCCAGTCCGGCGCTGAACTGCACGGTGTAGGTCAGACCGGCGGCCACATAATCCTGGCGACGGCCGAAGACCGCGCGGAAGTCAACGGTGTTTCCGATGTTCGTGATGCTGGTGGTTGGCTGGCCGTGACCTGTTACTATTCCGCCCGCGTAGGTGATCTGTCCGGAGCTTGAGACGCTGGGGTTGGTGTCGAAGGCGTATTCCTGGAGGTTGGTGAATCCATCGAAATCCGGATCGGCGGATGAGAGCTTGTTGCTGCCCGTGATGGATGGATAGCCGCTGATCCACACGTCATAAGGTTCTCCTGCGACAACCGTCACGATGCCCGTGCCGGAAAACCGACTGTCATCCTGGTGCACTGCGGCCGAGGCGGTGCTGCCATAGGTGCCAGCCAATTGCTGGGTGGTGCCGATGTACAGCGTGTCGACCGTTTCATTGGCGGCCGCGGCGATGTCCACCTTGCCGCCGTTGATCACGAGCTTGCCTGAATCGGCGATGGACGTTCCGTTGACGGCCAGAGTGCCGCCGCTGACGGTGGTATCGCCGGTGTAGGTATTGACACCAGTTAGGGTGAGCGTTCCGGTGCCGGTTTTGACGAGCGCTCCGCCGGTGCCGGAGATGACACCGGCATAAGTGGTCGATGTGTTGGCCTCACCGGTCGTGAGCGTGGCGGCACCGAGAGTGACATTGCCGCCAGTGATCCCACCACCCGCCAGCGAGCCGATGGTTTCGCTGGTGGCGAGGTTGAAGATGGCTCCGGCGGTGTCGTCCAGGCTGACCGCTCCGGTGTTGAGCAGGGCCGAGCCGCCCGTAGCGGTTAGAGTGCCCGCCTTGATGGTGGTCGCGCCGCTGTAAATGTTGTTTCCGGAAAGCGCCAGCGTTCCCGCGCCGATCTTGGTGATGCCCCAGGATCCGGTGTCGTGATAGATCTGCGCGGGAATCGTCAGGGTTCCGGCGTCCACGCCAAAGGTGGAGTTGTTATCCAGAGCGAAATTGGTGGTGAGCGAACTGTTGCCACTGATGCTGCGCAGCACGCCCAGTCCGGCCGGACCCGCACCCTGAAGGTGGAAATGCTCGGGGATGGTGAGATCTCCCTGGAGTTCGAGCGCCGCATTGTTGGCAATCGTGGTCATGTTGCCTGCGCTGAAGCTGCCCGTTCCCAGACCGGCGCTGGTGGTGATCCGAAGCGTACCCGCGTTGAGGGCGGTGGTGCCTCCGTAGCTGTTCGCGCCGGTGAGGATCCAGGTGCCGACACCATTCTTGGCGATGTTGGTCACGCTTCCAGCCTGCGTGATGGCCATGCCGAAGGTATTGTCGCCGGTGTTGGTGCCGGTGAGGATCAGGCCGCGGGCACCGCTGTTCTCGAAGAAGTCGGCCGAGGTCGGTGCGGTGAAACTGAGGGTAGCCGAGGGACTGCTGCCTGAGGCATCGATAATGGCTGAGATATTGGTGCTGATACGGATGCCGCGGTTGGTGCTCTGCGCGGTGGATCCAGTGTATTGCAAGGTGCCGCCACGGAAGAGAAGGCCGACATTTCCCGCTGAATCCGCCGCCCGATTTCCGAGGCTGCCACTGACCCCGAAGTTCGGCAAGGTGGCGACATTCAGAACGCCGGCTGATAGAATGGTGGTGCCGGCATAATTGCTCGTGCCGGAGAGGACCTGCGTACCACCGCCGGATTTGATCAGGCTGATCGCGTTCGTGCTGCCGCTGTCCGTGATCGCCCCGCTGAAATTCGTGCTGCCGCTCACCGGGCTGATCGCGAGATTCACCAGTGTGGAGGCCGCGCTGTTGATCACGGAGCCGCCGGTGCCAGCCGAGTCCGCCAGCGAGGCGATGGTCTGGTTGTTGCCGCTGAGATCAAGCGAGGCACCACTGGCGATTTGGACGGGCGAGGTGATCGGGAGCAAATTGCCGGTCGCGGTGCCGATCACCTCCAGCTCGCGATAGCCGACATAGTTGTTCTGTTGGGATGCCGCATAGTTGAAACGGACCGAGGAAACGCCGGTGGCCAGCACACCGCTCGTGGTCGCCAGGGAGGCAAGATTCGTGGATCCGCCTCCGCCGTAATTGATGAGACTCCCGGTAATGGCGGTGAAGGTGCCCGGGGCAGCTACGGTAGAATAGCTGATACTCGTTAGATTGATGTTAACCCGGGTGTTGTTGGCCCAGGACGTGAAAAGGTTGATCTTGCTGAGATCGTAGCCCGTGGGTGAGGAGCCGAGCGAGTAGGTCAGAACCGCGCTGTTGCCGACCGTGTAGGCGGTCGCCAGGGTGTGGGCCGGGACGGCGCCGTCGGTAAGGACGGTATCGAGTCCGGAGCCTTCCGCACCTGCCGAGACATTGGTGCTGCCGGTCGCGGGCTTGAGTCCCGCGAGAAGATTGTTAGGAGCCGCGTTGAAGTTGTAGTTGGCGAAATTCTGAAATGCCGCCGTCCCTAACACCGCTGCCGCCGGTGCTTGCAGCTTCAGGACGCCGCCGCTGATCACGGTATTGCCGGAGTAGGTCCCTGCTTTGGTTAGTGTCAGGATTCCCGCTCCTGATTTGGCGAACGTTCCCGTGCCGGAAATCACGCCGGTCAGTGACTGGGCGGCGGAATTGGCGATCTCCAGTGTGCCCGCTCCGATGTGGATGTTTTTTCCGGCGTCGGTGATCGCGCCGGACAGGGCGACCGTTCCCGGCCCACTCTTCATGATGTTACTGGCAAACGTGACCGGCGTGGAGATCGTGTGGACCCCGCTCTTGGCCGAGAGGACTGAAACTCCGCCCACATCCGTCTGCAGCGTCAGCGCGCTGGCATTTCCGGTGGATAGAGTCCACGCGTTCGCGCCATCGAATTGAACATGGCCAACGGTCTGGCTGGCGTCGAGATTGACCGATGTCGGCGAGCCCTGCGCGGGAAACGACGCATTCGTGCCCACGCCATTGGGAGCGCCCGTGGGTCCCCACGTGGCGCTGGTCCAATCGGTGCCGGACGACCAGCTTTTGTTGAAAACCTGCTCGTTGCTGAAGCCGTAAAAATGGAAGGTGCTGCCCGTGACAGCCGGGGCAATCGAAATCGCCTGGGTCGCGGTGCCGGCCTGGAACGTGTAGCGCAGCAGGTTCAGATTTCCCGAGCCCGCCGCACCGATGTCCTGGTCAAAGACGGTCGTGCCCGTGGAGGCTCCGCTCGCGGTGAAAGTCTGCACGCGGCCACCCGCGGGGTCCCACGACCGGTTATAACAGGTGATCGAATAGGTCTCACCCACGGTCAGTCCGGTCAGCGTGAGGGTTTCCGGATTCCCGCCATAGACGAAATTGTCCGTCAGGCCGCCGAGAGATCCGGCGATGAAGGTTCCGCCGCCGGCGTTTCTCGTTGGTGCGGTGACTGCCCAGCCCGTGCCCGACGGGTTCGCGCCCGTTCCCGAGCCTGTGAAAACCACGCCGTTGACCGTTCGGGTGCCCGCATCACCGAGGTCGATCGCCTGGATGTAAGTCTTCGAGGTGCTCAATCCGACATTGGCGGTCTGGTCGGTGGTTCCCAACGCTCCGGAATTGGTGAACAACCCTTCGGCGTGGACTGATGGCGCAATAGCGGCAAGTACCGGAGCGAAACAGATGACGAAGGTCGGCGGCAGGAAGCGGTTGGAGTGGGAGGATTTCATCGTTGTCTTTCCGGTCTATTCGGACCGAAGGTGGCACGGTGAGGGGTTTCGTCGGATGTGAAATACAATAAAGTTCGGCAACTGGACGGAGTAACCGACCAGTTGTCTGACAGCGGGGCGAAGATTCGATGAGTGGGAGTCCATGGGATCGGGATCAGTTGCCAGTGACGCCGACACGGAAGAAGGTCGGTTTCTCGACCCCATTCGCCGTTTGGATAAATAACGGATAAGGCACGCTCACGGCATCCATCGTCGCGTCCGATGCCACCAAAGTCGGTGTGTCGGCGCTGTTGACCCAGATATCCAGTCCGGCGCTGAACTGCACCGTGTAAGTCAGCCCGGCTGCTAGAAAGTCCTTCCGGCGTCCGAATACCGCCCGGTAGTCCACGCTGTTGGGAATGTTCGAAATGCTGGTGGCGGGCTGGCCGCGGCTCGTCAGGGTTACACCGGAATAGGTGAGGGGAGCGAAACCTTGAACGCCGGGATCCGTTCCGAAAGCGTATTCCTGCAGGTTGCTGAAACCGTCTCCGTCCGGATCGGCCATCGCATAACCGCCGCTGCCGATGATCGCCGGATAGTTGGTCTTCATGTAGCTTTCGTAGGCGGTCAAGGTGGAGGCCGCGCCCACCACATCGATTTCGCGAAACGTGGTGCTTCCGCCAAGGGCGTTGTTAGTGACGTTGAGGCAGGTGAAGCGGATTCCTTCGATGCGGCTGAAGACCATGCCGCCGGGCCGTGTGATCGTCACCTTCGTCGCTCCGCCGCCACTGTTGGAAGCTGGCTGATAGTCCACCGAGCATTCCGGGGCGGGAACGTATTCCGTCGCTCCTGAATAACGCACGCTGACCTTGTATTTCTGGTTCATGAAGCCGGCGTTGGTCCATGCGGCGATGGTGGTGATGGAGCTCACGTCATAGCCGGCGCCGTTGCCGATTCCGATTTCATAAGTGAGGCCGGATGCGTTGCCTTCGGCCGCCCAGGCGATCGCGCCGAGTTCCCCGACGGCACCATGGAGGCCGTCATTGCCGAATTGTCCGACCGGGCCGCCGGCGGTTTGCAGATTGTTAAAAGTGCCTGCGACTCCATGCAGCAGGTCGTTGTTTTTTACATCGGCGCTGTAGGCGGTCTCGCTCGCGTTGTTGATGGAGGCGATGGAAATCGCGAGCGGGTTGGCCGTTCCCACCGCGCGGGTCAGCCGGAAGTTTTGAATCGCCGTGCCTGTGACCGAACCCACCACTTGGATGCGGATCCGGTAGCTGGCTCCCGCGGGATCGAGGTCGAAACGATGGCTGCCGGCCTTGAGTTGGTTGCCGGCAATCGTGAACTTGCTGTTGTCCGTGGAATCCGCACCGGAGACGAGACTGTAGGTGAGCGTCTCGCCACCGGCAGCGCCGAGACGTGTTAGCGTGGCGAGGGTCGATCCCGTCGCGGCGGTCGCCGGGATCGAGTTTGAACTCAGCGTGATCGGCGTGATCGCCGGGAGCCAGGTCGTTGCCATCAATCCGTAGGCGGCGTTCGTCGGATGGTTGATCGCATTGGAAAATTTCGAGGTGTCGATCGAAGTGTCGACCGCAGGATTGGTTAGGAAATTCGGGTATTGATCCACCGTGGAAATGTTCCTGCCAGCCGTGGTGTAAAAAGGAACCAACGTGTTTTTGATGTAGTCGTTATAAGCGACGAGCGTGGCGTTGTAGGAGACCGAAGGAATGATCTGGGCGACCACCAGTTTGACCGTCGGCTTGGCGGTGAAGATGGTTCCAACCAACGTGTTGAGTTCGGCCGGGCTGCCCGCGCCGATGCCGTTGGTGCCGATGTGCAGAAGGATCACGTCGGGATCATCCGCCGCGATCCAGGCAGTTACGCTGGTATTGATTTGGGAGATATTCCATCCGCCGTAACCGCGGTGGGAGCCCTGGTTAATGGCTGGATCACGCAATTCATTGACCGGGAAAACCGTGGCGCTTTTCGTGGGATCTCCCGAAGTGTTATTGAAGGGCTCGGGCGAGAGGCCTACGAACCGGAAGGGAACTCCGCTGTTCAGGAGCGCGGTTGCCAGCGGACCACGATAGCCATACTCGAAGGGCACGTTCCATGCGCTGTTATCGGTATAACCCGCCGTGATCGAATCGCCCAGCGGCATGATTTTGACACGGGTATCAGCCACCGTTTTGATGGTGGTCGGTGGTTCATAACCGAAGTTGGCGCCACCGTAGCCGCTGCCCAGCGAGGCGACGCTGTTCGTATCAGTCATGGTGCCACCGCCGTTGGTGAAGGTGTTCTGCTTCGTGCCGAGAATTCTTGTTAGCGGATAGCCGTTCCCCACGCCGTTCACCCAAGCGTCTGTTCCATGGCTGGCGACGATGCCATAGAAATCAGCGCCCTGGCCGATGTTAGGCAGCACGATCTCCGGAATGCTCACCCAGCGATAGCCGTTTTCGAGACGACCCGCGATGCCTGCGGGAATGGTCACCCGGACGACCTTGGTGTAGGAAGCCGGCGGGCCCGGAAGGTATTTGACGATCATCACCTCATGGCTGATCGCCAGACCGTCACCTCCTTGGTCCCAGTAACCGAGACGGTTGACGATGGTGCCGGAAATCGGCGGATAGAATCCCCAGCCCGCCGCACCGTAGACATCGGTGCGGGTCGATCCCGTCGGTTCACCGGCAGCGGGAATGATGGGACCCACGTAGGCGGGGTTGGTCGCGGCGGGAACGGTCGCGGTTCCTAACACCGAGAGTTCCCGGATCACGGTTCCATTGATGGAAGGGATGTCGGTATAGGGGTCGGTGAAAATGAAACGGATGCCCGTCACGTTGCTGGCGATGATGCCGCTGGTGTTTTCAGTGATGTTGGTGCGAATCGAGAAACCGTGGTCGGTGACCTGGGGAAAGCCGGCAGGGGCGGTGGGTGTGTAGGCCTTCTGACCAAAATTACCGATGGAAGTGTAGGTTCCTGAACCACCGATCTCCACCTGCACACTGAAGAAATGTGAGCCGAAATAGGAGTCCCCCCAGCCGCAGAGGGCGGCGATGCTCGTGATGTCGTAGCCTTGGGTGAGCGTGAAGGTGATCGTGGCCGGGGTGGTGTTCAGCGTGTTGTAAAAGGTGACGGTGCTGGTGGTGCCGTTGACCGCCGAGCCGTTGTTGACTCCGGCGAGGGCGAAGCCGCTGGTGGGAGTCGTCCCGGAAACGGCCGCGAGGGAAGGCTGGCCGGTCGTGATGAGGCTGGCCGCAATCGACGAGTCGAAGGCAAAAGGATCATCGTTGACGGTACTCGTCCCGACCACGGTGGCATGCGCGTGGCAAGCCATGGCAGCGAGAAAGATGGAGGCCCATCTGAGGAATCCAGCCGGTTTTCTAATGTAAGGTGTCATCGGGTATGATGGATGGTTTGAAATGGGAGTGCAGACTTACGGTTGCACCCAGGTGAGCCGATAGAAGGCCTTGCCGGCCGGCGGGTTCGGGTCGGTAAACGGGACGAGTCCGTCATCGCCGGCGTTCCTGGTGGTTAGGGTTTCCCAGCTAGAGGGAGCCAGATCGTCGCTGCGCTGGATGGCATAACCCTGAAGCGCGGTGGCGGAGAACAGCAGGTCCACTTTGCCATCGGTCCGGATCGCGACCAGCGACTGTCCGGGGGAGATGGCAGCGGCGGCGGTGACCGTCGCATTGACGGTGCCGATGATGTTGTTGCTGAAGCCATCGGTGATGGTCACGGTGAAGCTGTCGTTTCCAAGGAAACCGGAAGCCGGGGTGTAGGTGACGCCTGCCGGAGCCAAGGTCACGCTGCCACCCTGCGCGCTGGCCGGGCTAACGGAAGTTAGATCGAGGCTCTGGCCCGTCGCCTTGGCAAGGATCGCGGAGCGTGCCACCAACTGCGCGGTGTTCTTGCGGGTGGTGAAACTGTAGCCGCCGAACGCAAGCGGATTGCCCACACTGACCACGGCCACATTGCTGGTGGTGCTCGCTTGGTTGGCACCGGTCACGACGACATCATAGTTACCGGCCTGCGCCGATCCCACCGGACCGAGCACGAACCAAGGACTGGTCGCGCCGATGATGTTTCCGCCATTGAAGCGCCATTGATAGGTGAACGACGGACTGCCGGTGGCGGAGATGGCGAAGGTCGTCGTGTCACCGGAATTGAGCGAACGCGAGTCGAGTTGTGACAACAGCGTTGGGGCCACGCCGATGGCCGCGCTGCCGGGGCGGACGAGCACGTATAGATTTCGAGTCGTGTAAGAGGCGGCGTTGGCGGTCGACGTCCAGTCCGGAGCCTGCGCGCCATTCGGGTTGGTGCCGATGCCCATCTCGCTGGAGCCAGTGGTGTTCGAGCCCCAGTTGTTATAGGCGAGGATGGTCTGGCCGTTGATGCCGGCACCGGCTCCATCCAGATCGTAGTTGTGCACCTGGAGACAGCCGTGACCGCCCGCTGTCATGGTATCGCCGAAATCGAATGCGCTGGCGCTGGCATTCGGAATGCCGAGCCCGTTGGCCCCGGTGTAGTTGGCACCCCAGAACTCGATGTTTCCGGTGGCGATGCCAGTGCCGTTCACGATGCCGGCGAGGCTCGATGCGGCATCCGTGACGACGTTCATGTTCGAGACCGTCTGCTGGAGTGGCGTGCCGGTCACGCCCAGCGTCGGAATGCCGACTTTCGCAATCGTGTTCGTGTGGCGATCAAACGAGGCATAAGCCCACTTTCCATCGAGTTCTAACAGATAGGCGACCCGATCGAACAGCATCTCGCCGTATTTCGATTCGTCCACGCTGTAAGGGATGGTGGTGTTGTTCCACCTCGGCACGGCGCTGGGGAGGGCGAGCTGGTGGATCAGTTTGTAGCCGGATGTCTCCGGGATATTTGCCAGGATCGCCGGGACGGAGAATGCCGTGAAGGTGGTCGAAGCCCCTGGCAGGATGAGATTGCCGGCCGGCGAGCGATCACGCACTCCGGAGACATTCAAGGTATAAACCGTGGAGGGAGTCTGCGCGCTGGTGGTCAGCGCGATGTCCCTGTTGCCTGCTAGAATGGTGGCTCCGGTGACGGTGAGGCCGGGGATGCTGAAGTTGGCCGGGATTGCCGACGAGTCGGAGAGTGCTTCGTTGAATTTCACGAAGAGCCGGTTCAACGTCGTCGAAGGCGTGGCGCTGATGAGGGTCGGGCCAGTCGCGTCCGGGTCGCCTGGCAGCACGAACACGTGCAAGGTCCGGTTGGAATAGGTGGCGGCGTTGTCGGCGAAGGTCCAATCGGGATCCGTTGCCGAGGCGCGATTGCCGATGCCGAGACCGAAGTTGAAGGTTCCGGAAGTGGCTCCGAAGTGATTGAAGGCCAGCAGGGTTTGGCCGGCGGTGTGATTGTGGACCTGCATCGAGCCGTGACCCGCCGTGCCGTTGGCTCCTCCGTCGCCAAAATCGAAGGTGGAAGCGCTGGCACCGGAAATCCCGATGGCGTTGCTTTGATTGTAACCGCTGGGCCAGAACTCGATGTTGCCGCCGGTGGCCGTGGTGCCATTGACGATGCCGGCGACGTTGGACAGCACGTCCATGTTCGTAACGTTCTGTTGGAAGAACGCGCCCGAGGCTGCTGTTGGGACGGCGATTTTCGTGGGATCCGCGGTGAAGGCGTCCATCGAGGTCCAGATGTATTGCGGGGTGGCAGCGCCGGTCTGGAGTTCCAGATAGTAGGCGATCCGTTTGAAGGAACCGATCACCGCGCTGTTGTTCACGCTGTAGATCAAGCTCGTGGAATTGCCACTGGTGGGGACATTGAGCGAATAGGCGAGCTGATAGTCCGTGGAGGCCGGCACGTTGGCCGCGACGCTGGCCGGAACGACGGGCAATCCGGGAAGCACCATCACGTGCAGGACGCGGCGGCTGTAGGTGGCTGCGTTGTTGGAGAAGGTCCAGTCCTTGGCGCCGTTGACGGGTGCGGGATTGTTGCCGATGCCGGCATCCAGGATTTTGCCGTCCACGCCGAAGTCATTCACTGCCAGAACCGTCTGGTTTGCGGCGACGTCGTGATTGTGGATCTGGAGACTGCCATACCCGATGTCGGCAGACCGGGTATCGCCTGTGTCAAACACCGCGGCACTGGCGTTAGGGATGGCGATCACATTGCCCTCGGTATAATTATGGGGCCAGAACTCGATGTTGCCACCGGTGGCGGTACTCCCGTTGACGACGCCGGCGACATTGGAAACGACGTTCATGTTCGTGACGTTCTGTTGGAAAACGGCACCGCTCGCCGAGGTGGGGATCGTCAGCTTGGAGCGGCTGCCGGTGAAGGGGTCCATCGATACCCAGACATACTGGCTCGGCTGGCTTGGCTGGCTTGGCTTCTGAAGTTCCAGATAATAGGCCACCTTGGTGTAGGCGCCGATGGCTGCGCGGTCATCGAGGGTGTAGGCTGCATTACCCGCATTGAAATTTCCCTGCACCGGCAGATCGATCGATGCCACGAGCTGATAGTTGTTGGCCGTCGCGCCAATGTTGGTGACGATTTCCGCAGGCAGCGCCGGAGCGGTTACGACCACGGTGGTTGCCGGCGAAATGATGTTGGCCGCGGGCGAGCTGTCGCGGACATTGCTGACCGTCAGGGTGAGCGTGGCGGCGGGTGGCTGAGCGGTGGTGGTCAGATAGACTTCGTGCTGGTTCGGCGCGAGGGTTGCTGCTAGGACCGTTACGCCGTTATCGAGAGAGAAATATTCAGGCTTCACCGAGGCTGCGGCAAGCGGCTCGGAGAAATGGACGAGCACCTGGGTGCGGCCGAAGGTGGCGTTGGCCGAGGAAATCGCCGGTGCGGTGGTGTCCCCGATCGTGCGGACGAGTACTTGCAGCGTTTTCACCGTGTAGCTGGGGGCGTTGCTGGTGAAGGTCCAGTCGGGATGGGCACCCGTGCCATTGCCGATGCCTAGGTCGCAATTCGCGGTGGTGGGAGATGTTGCCCAGTTGTTGAAGCCGAAGACCGTTTGCGCCGCCCCTGTGTTGTGGAGCTGCATCGAGCCGTAGCTGCCCGTCGTACGCGTGTCGCCGAAGTCGTAGGTGGCGCCGCTCGCACCCGCCACGGGAGCGCCATTGGCTTCAAGGTAGGTGTTCGGCCAGAATTCGATATTGCCTGCCAGACCGGTGCCGGTGCTGACACCTGCGACATTGGAAACCACATTCATGCCGGTGACGGCCTGCTGGAAGATCGCGCCCGAGTTATAAGTGGGCACGGCGATTTTCCCGGCGTCGGAGGTGAAGGCGTTTGCCGAGGCCCAGACATACTTCACGTCGCCACCCGCGGTCTGGAGTTCCAGATAGTAGGCCACCCGCGAGAACGGGCCGACGGAGTGGTGGTTGTCCACCGCGTAGGAAACCGGACCGGCGGTGTAGTTGGCGGCATTCGGGATATCCAGTGAGTAGGCGAGCGTGTAGCCGGCGGACTCGGGCACATTGTTCAAATAGCCGCGCAAGGTGGCTCCGTTGAAGTTGACGGTACTGTTAGCCGCCAACGGCAGGGCGGAACCGGTGCGGTCCACCACGCCATTCACGGTGGCGGTGTAGGGGGTGGTGTTCGTCTGCGGGCTGGTGGTTAGAGTGACGATGCGTTTGCCGGGATCCAGCGACGCGGCGGAAACGGTGAGGCCGCCGCTGAGTGAGAAATTCGCCGGATTGGCCGCGGAATCCGCGACGGGCTTGCTGAAGGTGATCGTCACATGCGTGAGATCGGCGAGTCCCTGGGCCCGCAAAATTCCCGGTGGCAGGCTGTCGCCCTCGGTGCCGACGACCGCCTGGATGGCGGGCAGCCAGGCGTCCGCCATGTGGTCATAGCCGACTTGGCCGGGATGAAGCTGATCCGGCATTTCGGAAATGGGCACGGCCGACCGCATGTCGAGGAAGGTGACGCGGCGTCCGAGCGCGGCCTGGGCATCGACGCGGGCCTGCACATAGGGGTTGAACTGTGCTTGGATGGCCGTGTTTTGAGGTTCGCCGCGCTCCATGATATTGGTCACGATGATATGGGCATAGGGCCGCAGGGTGGCCATTTTGGTGATCAGCGCGTCGAGCCGGTTGATCGCGTTCGGCGTATCGGTATTGGTCCCGAAATCGTTGGTGCCGATGTGCAGGAGGATGACATCCGGATCAGCGATGCTGTTGAACCAGCCGGTGATGCTCGCATCGATTTGGCCGATGATCCATCCGCGATGGCCTTGCTGATCCGGATCCGGTAGCGAGCTAACGGGATTTTCGGTATGATTGCCCACGAAATCGACGGCATAGCCAGCCGCAGTCAGTGATTGATAGAGCTTGTTACGATAGCCTCCCGGCGCTCCGTCACCCCAGGTGATGGAATCGCCAAGCGGCATGACGCGCAGATGCCCCGGCGCGGTGAGGCTGGGAGTCCCCTGAAGAATGAACTCTCGGTAGCCCACCCAGGAGTTCTCTTGTCCCGCAAAGACAAACCTCACCGAGTGCACCCACCGGGCGAGAATGCCCGTTGAGTTTTCGGTCAGCCGTGTATGGGTGGAATTGACCGGAGCGACCGTTTGATTGTTGATGGTCGCCAGGTTGAGGAAAACCGTGGGGGCCTGGACCGTGGAAAACTGGATGGTGAAATTCAGGTTGTCCCGGCCACTGTCGCCCCACGCGCCATAGGCGTCGAACTGGGTGAGGTCATAGCCACGGGTGTTCACGGATAGATCCAACGGAATGACCAGCGAGGTGCCGTTGTTAGGCGTGTTGGCCGCCGTGAGGCTGCCGGCGGTTCCGAGGCCGCCATCGATCAAGGTGGCCCAACTGGAGGAGGTGGTTTCAGAGCCATGGACGAACCCGGCGGGCGAGGAAGGGGTGAAGGGATTGCCGCTGTTCAACAGGTTGGTCCCGGCGGGAAGAGTGAATGCCGGAATGGAAGCGGCCGCAGTCGTTAGCGATTCATTGGTATTGACGATCGCAGCGTGAGCCGGGGCGCACAGGGAAATTACGGCCATGGAGCAGGCAAGCAGCCGGGTAACCCTCCGGAGCGCGCCAGCTAACGGTTTGCCTGAAGTCCCGGCCGCCGCGTGAAGTTGGTCAGCACCGCAGCGGTTCGGGGGAACGAAAAAGTCGACGGTGGTATGCGGGAAGCGGCTGGCGTGGGATTTCATCGTGGGTTTTTGGATGTTTCAAATTAAAGGGACATCGTGACCATTGGCGCGGGATGTGGAATACGATAGAGTTTGACAACTGGTCGGCGAAGTCGCCCAGTGGGTGGGCGTATGAAACCCATTCGTCGCCAGTCGCTTGTTGAGCAAACCGTCGCCCACCTGCGCGAAGGATTCGGCTCCGGGCAATGGAGCGGCCAACTGCCCGGTGTGCTCAGCCTCGCCAGCGAGTTGGGGGTTTCCAAGGACACCCTGCGCGACGCTTTGCAACAGCTGGAGGACGAAGGGCTGGTCAAAAGCTGCGGAGCCGGCAAGCGCCGCGAAATCGTGAGCCGGCGAACCGGGAAATCCTTTCGGAAAGTGCTGCGCATTGGCATTTTCCTCAGCGAGCCTCTGGAGGGGGATAACGCGCAGGCCCAGCACCAACTCCTGAGTATCAAACGAGTGATCCAGGAGGCCGGGCACGCCTGTTTTTTCGCCAGTGAAACCCTCAGCCAGCTTGGCTACAAGTGTTCGCGCGTCGCGCGGGTGGTGAAGGCCGCCAATGCGGATGCGTGGGTCGTGTCCAGCGGCTCAAGCGATGTGCTGGAGTGGTTTGCGGCGCAGCCCTTACCTGTGTGTGCCTTTGGTGGTCGCGCCAAAGGCCTGCCCCTGGCAAGCAGCACGACGGATGCAGGGAACTCGATGGGGGAAATCATCCGTAATTTCGCCGGGCATGGCCATCGACGCATCGTGCTCATCTGTCCTTTTTCGTGGCGACGGCCCACACTTGGCCCCGCCGTCACTGCATTTCTCGCCGCGCTGGAAACCTCCGGCATCTCCGTGTCCGACTACAATGTGCCGCATTGGGATGAATCCGCCGAAGGACTGGAGCGCCTCCTCGAGTCCCTTTTTCGCGTCACACCGCCCACCGCCCTGCTGCTCATCGAGCCGCTCCATTGTGCCGCCGTGCTCGGCTTCCTCGCCCAACGCGGCATCCAAGTGCCGCGTGATTTGTCACTCGCGTGTCTTGTGCCGGATCCCGTATTCGCATGGAGACGGCCCCCACTGGCACAATTCATCATGCCGCTGCAGGAGCATGTCCACCGCATCGCCCGTTGGGTGGACGCGGTCTCGTGCGGCATGATTGATCTCGAACAAAAAAGCTTCATTCCCACATTCGATCCCGGTGGCACCATTGCGGCGGCGCGGAAGTCCGGCCGCTGACCTTGCCACCCTGCGGCTTTGGAAGCGGAAAGCCGCGCAGGATAATGGTTTTCATTTCAGCCAATTCCGTTCCCAATGCCGTGAGAAATGAATTCCGCGCTCCGATGAAGCCAACCGACAACCGCGCCGTCTCCGCCCTCTTCCGTGTCTTCGGCGGAGCCGGAGAGCCCGTCATTGCGGATGCCTGCGAGATCTCAAGCTCGCGGGGGATGCACCTCGGCGAATACCGCGCATTCTCCGTTCTCATCCCGCTCACGGTGTTCTTCGCCATCGGCGCTTGGCTGTCACCGATGTTGGGAATTGCCGCCGCTTGGCTGTTAGCAATTCCCGCGACGTTCGTCGCATTGAATATCCTGCCCTTCGTGCTCCACGCGAAAAACCCGCTGACCCAATGGCGGATCTGGTCCACCCTCTGCCTGATCTGGGCGATTTTCCACTGCCGCGGCACGGGGTTGGCAGGGCTTTTGTCTTATACTTGGATCGCGATCATGGTGATGGGAGTGGTGGCCGATGGCATCCTGGCTTTTCAAGAGTTGATGGCGCTGCCGGGCAAATGTGGCATCGTGTGGCGTATCTCATTGATGATCCTTTTGCATGTCGCCGCCATCGCTGTCGGTTTCAAATTCGGCTGGCCGGTGGGAATCGTCAGTGCAGCGGCCATCGCCGCCGCATTCTGTTGGGCGGTCCTCAATCCGGGCTGCCAATGGCTGGGCACCGTCTATCGGACGACCGGGAAAAATGAGATTCTCATCACCATCGACGACGGTCCCGATCCCCATGACACGCCGGTCCTGCTCGATCTGTTGGACCGCCATCAAACGAAGGCCATCTTCTTCATGATCGGCGAAAAAGTCCGGGCGCATCCCGAACTCGCCTGCGAGGTCATCCGCCGCGGACACGAAATCGGCAACCACACGCTCACCCATCCTGCGGGATCCTTCTGGTGCGCCAGCCCGTGGCGGACTTGGCGGGAAATCGCCGGCGGCCAACAAGCCATTGAAGAAGCGACCGGGAAAAAGCCCCGCTTGTTCCGCGCGCCCGTCGGTCACCGGAATCTGTTCACCCATCCCATCGCCAGCGCCCTCGGCATGGAAGTCATGGCATGGAACCGGCGCGGTTACGATGCGGTCGAGAAGGATGCCGGGAAAGTCCTCGCGAGGATTCTGCCGGATCTAACCCATGGCGACATCGTCCTCCTTCACGAGGCCACGCCAATAGCGGATAAGGTATTAGCCGGCGTTCTTGAAAAAGTGTCCCGGCTGTCTCAGCCCGGTGCAAAGCCTCGGGAATCCGGCTGAGACAGCCGGAACACTTTCATTTGATTTCCGCCACGCTTCCGAGGGCTTTCACCCGCTCTTGGATCGCGAGGCCGAAGCGGTCGGCTTGGACGAGATAGGTCCATGGGTTGGCTTCGTCACCGGTTTTGCGGGAGGCGGCGAGCCATTGGGCTTCCTGACGCGGGCGGAGGATTTCGCTGCGGCCGACTAACACCCGGACGACTTCCACCGGTTGCGGTGAAACTTCGAGTGGCAGCACGCGGTCGGTCGCTTCCCGTGGCACGACCCAGAAGACGCGCAGGCCGGGGGCTTCGAAGTAGCTGTGCCACCAGGTTTCGACCATGGAGCGCGCTTCGGCATCGGTGAGGCCGCAGTTGGCAAGACCGGTTTTCATCGCGCGGTAGAGCGGCTCGCAGAAACCGGCGGGCTCGGCTTTGAGATCCGTTTCCGGAATCGAAAGGGCGCCTCCCGCATCCAGTCCACCGGTTTTTTCCGTCCAGCGGAGTTTGCCATCGGCAATCTCGAAGGCGACCAGATAGGGAATACGTCCGCCGGTTTTGTTTTCGAGATGAAGCGTCTCATCGGCACTCACCGTGGTCTTCAATCCGGGATCGAACCGGCCGACTCCTCGATAGAAAAGATAACCCTCCGTTTCCCCATTGGCTGAGCGGACGGCGTTGGTCATGGGTTGGCGGGCACGCAGCCAGCCGAGGTTGTCGCCGGGTTTGAAAAGAACCGCGTCGCGGGTCTGGTCCGGCGTGAGGATGTCGATGTCCCACTCGATGGCTCCCTGATAGGGCTTGTTGAAATCCAACAACCAGGCGCTGAGCGGCGTGGGCTTGGTCTTCGGATCCGCCGCAGGTGCCGGCTCGGGCAAAGTCTCTCCGCCCGAGCGCTGCGGATACCACTGGCTGATGGTGCCGCCTTTGAAACCGACCTTCACCTTCGCGTGGATGGGAGCCGCCTCTTTGGAATGGAAATAGATCACCGGGGTTTCCATTTTCACCGTGACGCCGGAGAGCGGCCGCTTGCCGAGGCCTTTGAACGACGCGGGAATCCCCAGGGTACCGTGTTTTTGAAAGATCCGGTTGGCCTCGGTCATGTCGGGAAACTGGCCGTTTTCAAAACCGATGTGGGCATGGGCGAATGGCGGCAGCGTTTCCTCCTCGCGCTCCAGGCCGGTGAGCAGGACGCCGTCGGACCCGGAAACGGTGGTGAAGGTGCCCCACTCATGAAGCTGGTAGATCGGCCAGGCGTGGGAAGCGGCGGTGGAGAATAGCAGGAGAAGTGCGGACGTTTTCATGACATCCGGAGGAATGCTCCCGAAACGACCTTCACTCAAGAAGCATTGATCCGGTTTACGGAGATTTTACAGGAGCCTGCAGTGGCGATCACCGGTCGCCTCGTTCGATTCGGATGAATGAATCCGCGGAGACCGGTGGTGATCGAGGACGAGGAGGAGAGAGAACATTGAACAATCAACTTCAAACATTGAATATCAAAAGGAAGGGGATAGAAAACGGAGACAGTGATCGAAACTGAGTCATGAACGACCCCATCACCATCACCGAGGTCATGCTGCGCTCCGAGCAAGGGGCGACGCGGCCGTTCTATTGCGGCGCGGATTCTGGGCTGGGATATCGGCAGATTTATTGTGTGAAAGGCGCTTACGCGGGGAAGAATTCCCTTTGCTGCGAGTGGGTGGCTTCGCGGTTGGCAAATCTTTTGATGGCGAGGGAAGCACTGAAGCTGCCTCCCTTCAAAATGGCGGAGGTGCCGGAGGAGTTAATCGAGTCCAGTGCGAGGCGGGACATCCGCGACCTGGGTGCAGGACATGCTTTTGCCTCCTTACTTATTGTTGCAGGGCAGGAACTCACTTGGTCCACCGCACAAGGGTGGCCGGAAACGACGATGGCTCTGCTCCTGTTGCTGGATCTTTGGATCCAGAACGAGGACCGGAGTTTGACGGAACTCGGAGGGAATCCGAATTTGTTGGTGGAGCAGATCCAGCCATTGCCCGAGGGCAAACCGGAAGGGGGGGTGTGGAAAGATGAGCCGAGGCGGGAGATACTCTGGGCCTACGATTTCAATCTGGCATTCGATCCGGATTTCAACCGGGAGCGGTTTTTCGGATCGCATGTGTTCGGCAAGATGCTCAAGCAATGGCCGGAAGGTTTCCGCGAGCGGATGGAACCGCTGATGAAAGCCACGGTGGCCGAGGTGCCAGCGATCTTCGCCGAGCTTCCGTTGGAGTGGCTGCATGTGGATGGAGACGAGAGTTTGCCTGTGCAACTGGACATGGAACGGGTAATCTCCGTCTTGGAATTGCCCTTCACCGATCCCGACATTTTTTGGAAACAGCCATGAACGTCACCCAAGCTGTCTGCAACTATGCGTTGCTTCGTTTCATGCCCTACCCGCAAACCGGTGAGGTAGTGAATGTGGGTGTGGTAGTAAACTGCCTGCAACCGTGTTTCCTGCATTTCCAAGCGGAGGAGAGAATGCCGGACCGAGTGAAAGCCTTTTTTCCCCAACAGGACGAGGGACTGTTTGAGGCTGCCGTGGCTGCGGTCAGGCAGGATGTGGAGCGTATCAATGCGCGGATTCGTGATCCGAAAACCTGCCAAATTGCCTTTAACGAGCTAGTACGCCCCCGGGAGAACACCTTCCGCTTTGGTGAAGTGAGGACGGCGCTCACCGGAGATCCGGAGAACATTGACGAAGAATTGTTCCGCCGCTACGTCCGGATGGAATCGGCAGTACCGCAGGCTCCGTGAGAAAAGGGTGATCTTTTACTATGATCGCGGAAATGATCGCGATGGCGAAGGACATGCAAGAGGCGGAACCGCCATGAGGAGCCGGGCTTGAATCCGGACGAGAAGGGGCATTCCGGGAGGGAAGCGAAGAGATTGAGCCGCAAAGGAACGCAGAGATAGCAAAGGAAAGAGTTTTGAGATCTGAATTTCTCTGCGTTACTTGCGTTCTTTTGCGGCTAACAATCTTCGGCAAAGTCTGGGAGCTAGCCGCTCCGGCAGCGAACTGCGGCGAAACGCCACAGCCACTTTGAAGAGGAGGCGATTGCGCGGGTGTTGGCGTTGAGATCACCGCAGAGTGGAGAGAAATTCACCCGCTGCCTCGCGGTGCTCGGCTTGTTTCTCGGGGCTCATTTTCTCCCAGCTTCTCGCCATCATCGAGAGCCGCGGATTCTTGAGGAAAAACGGCTGATAGTCGGCGATGAAGGTCCAGAAGAGTCCGTCCCAGATCCGGCACCAGTCGCCCTTCGGTTCGTCGGACATTTTCAGGACATAGTTGGATCCTGATAGGTAGGGCTTGGTAGTGAAGGTGCCGCCATCGGCGAACTGGGACATGCCGTAAACGTTCGGCACCATGACCCAATCGTAGGAATCCACGAACATTTCCATGAACCAGCGATAGACGTCGTCCGGGACGATGCGGCAGAGCAGCATGAAATTTCCCAGGATCATCAGCCGCTCGATGTGGTGGCACCAGCCGTCGTCCAGCAGTTGACGGATCACGCGGTCCACCGGCGAAATCCCGGTGGTGGCATCGTAGAACGCCTGCGGCAGCGGTGTTTCAAATCCCCAGAAATTCCTGTTGCGGATCTTGGTGCCGTGGTGCTGATAGATGCCGCGCATGAACTCGCGCCAGCCGATCACCTGGCGGATGAATCCCTCCAGCGAATTCATCGGCACGGAGCCCGCGCGCTTCATCACGCGGTCGATCACGTCCTGCGGATCGAGCAGCCCGATGTTCAGCGCCGGAGTGATCGCCGCATGATAGAGGGTGGCGTGGCCCGTGGAGATGGCGTCCTCGTACAAGCCGAAATTTTCGAATCGCTCGTCGATGAACTGGTCCAGCCAGCGCTCCGCATCGGCGCGAGTGACCGGCCAGCGGAAGTGGCTAACGGATCCGGGGTTGTCCGGGAATTTTTCTGAGACGTAGGCGGCGGCCTCACGGGTGAAATCGTTCGCCCGGCAGAGCGGTTTCCGTGGCGGGACGTGATTTTTCGGCAGCTTGGCGCGGTTTTCGGTGTCGAAGGACCATTTGCCGCCGGTCGCGGTGCCGTCGGGCTCCAGCAGGATGCCGGTGCGCTTGCGCTGCGCTTCGTAAAACGCCGCCATGAAGGGCTTTTTCCTGGAAGCTACATGAGTGGTAATGAACTCAGGCGGGCTGAGGAAATTTGGTGAGGGGTGGACGATGGTTTCCAGGCCGCGTTTCTCGGAAAAGCGGCGGATGCGTTTCATCAGCACATTGTCTTCGGGGTCGGCGAGGTGGATGGATGTTAGATTTTCCGGCAAGTCCGCATCCAGCAGGTCCGCGCTGTCCGTCGATGATCCGTTAGGGACTTCGATGGTTTTGACAAGGTGACCCGCCGCTTCGAGTTCGGCGGCGTAAGCCTGCATCGACGAGCGGTGCAGCATGAGCTTCTGCCGGTGCATGGCCGCCGGCCAGAGCGGATCGCTTCCGAAAAACAGCGGATCCTCGATCAGCCAGATAGTCCGTCCCGGAGCGACTGCGGGATGCTTCAGGAAAAGCTGGTGGGGATAGACGAGGGTCGCTTCCACAGGGGCAGATCCGGAAGGTTTCGTTTCGCCCGTTTCCTTGCTGATAGAAGATCACGCCAGCGGATACTCGCCGTCGTCATCCATGCCCATCCAGTTGAGCCGGCCGAAGGCGCGGAAGATGGAGGCTGCGGGTTCGCCGTCTTCCTCGCCTTCGCCATGCTCGATGGTGGCGGAGCTGCTGAGGCCGCGGTTGCACTCGATGCTGATGACCGTGGTGTAGCTTTCCAGATAGATCCAGTCGCCCCAGGCTTTGGACTCATGGCGGGGTTCGAGGTGTTCCTTGCGGAGTGACGCGAGAATCTCGCTGATGGTGCTGGGGGTTTCAGATTCGGGGAGCTGGATGAGGGTTTCCATGTGGAAGGTGGTGAAGGGGAAAGGGAAGTGAGAGTGGTTGTGGGGAGTCTGGCGGAAATCAGGCGGCGGGTCGAGTTTCGTTAGCGAATGTGGCTTCGCACAATTTTGCATAGGTGCCTTCAAGTGCAAGGAGTTCGTGGTGCGTTCCTTGCTCGATGAGTTGCCCGTGCTGCAGGACGCAGATGCGGTCGGCCTTTTGGACGGTGGAAAGACGATGGGCAATGACAAAGCAGGTGCGGTCCGAACGAAGATTTTCCAATGCTTGCTGGACAAGCCGCTCGGTGTGGTTGTCGAGCGCGGAGGTGGCTTCGTCGAGGAGCAGCAGCGGGGGATTTTTCAAGAGCGCGCGGGCGATGGAGAGACGTTGTTTTTCACCGCCGGAGAAGCGGCTGCCACGTTCGCCGGCGACGGTGTCGAGGCCGTCGGCACTGGCGCGGACGAAGCCGGCGGCGTTGGCGGCTTCGAGCGCGGACCAGATGTCCTCGTCGGTGGCGTCCTGCTTCGCAAGTTGGAGATTTTCGCGCAGGGTGGTGTTGAAGAGGAAGCTTTCCTGAGTGACGAAGCCGAGCTGGTCGCGCAGCCATTCCTTGGAAATCGTGTCGAGCGGCACGCCGTCGATGAGGATGCGTCCGCCGGTGGGATCGTAGAAGCGGGTGAGCAGGTTCAGCACCGTGGATTTCCCGGCACCGGTGGCTCCGACGAGGGCGACGGTTTGTCCAGGCAGGGCTTCCAGCGAGAGTTGGCTGATCGTGGGAGCGTCTTCGGAATAGGCGAAGGAGACGTCTTCGAATTTCACATGGCCTTTCATCAACCCGGGACGGACGCCTTCGGTTAGATTGGTCTCGTCCGGGGTGTCGATGATTTTGAAAACCCGTTCCGCGGAGACGATGCCGCGGGTGAAGGTCTGCGCCAGCGTGTTGATCCGCGAAATGGGATCGAAAAGGAATCCCCACGCGACGAGGAAGGAAACGACGACGCCCGGCTGGATCTGGCCTTGCAGTGCGGCCCACGCGCCGTAGGCGACCATCAGGATGATGCCGGACTCCGCGATGAACGAGACGCCGGGCCAGACGAGCGATTGGCCGCGCATGACGGTCATGTGTTTTTCTCCGACCTTTCGAGATGCCTTGTCGAAGGATTCCAAGGCCTGCGGCTCGACGGTGTAGGCCTTGATCTGGCGGATGCCGGCGAGGTTGTCGTGGAGGATGGCGTTGAGCGCGGAGGACGCTTCGGAAGACTCGCGCCACATCGGCTCGGAGCGTCGGCTCCACCAGGTCGTTAGAACGGCGATGAAGGGCAGGGGAATGAGGGTGACCAGCGTGAGTTGCCACGAGTGCCAGAACATGTAGCCCATGACGATGAGGAACTGGAGCAACGCGGCGATGGCCTGGTCCACGCCTTCAATGATGACGCGGTTGGTGGTGGGCACGTCGTTGGCGACGCGCGACATGATTTCTCCGGACGAGTTGGAGTCGAACCATTTCACCGGCAGCCGCTGGAGCTTGTCGTAAAGCTCGACGCGGATGAGGTGGGTGAGTTTCAACTCCAGCGAGTTGTTATAATAGGTGCGCAGCGTGAACAGGGCCTGCCGCAAAAGAATCGCGCCGACGCCCACCGCCGCCGTGGGAATGATCAGGTCCGGCCGCTTCTGACCGATGATCACGTCGATGAACTGCATCGTGATCCCCGGCAGCACCAGCACGAGAACCGTGCAGGCGACCGCCATCAGCAGCGAAAACGCGCTCTGCAGCGGATAGCGGAAAGTGTGGCGGAGGATCCGCACGAGAATGGTCATGCCCGCATGATGGAACACGAACGGCGGGTTTGAAAGGACGGGAATTCACCAATCCTGATAAATCGGCAACACCATGGCGATTTTAACCGAATGATCGCCCTCGGACGGGATTAGCCGCCAGCGGCTATTTCAGCTATCGGGTCCGATTCCTTTCCGGCGTTTCTCCACGATATCGGTCAGCATGCTTTCAATGACATCGAGCGGAAGATCCTCGATGCGCTTGAACCGGATGCAGCACTTCCCGCAGTTGAGCTTGCCCAACCGGGAGCGGTGGGCGTCCACAATGTTGAAGTCGCAAGCGTAAAACGCCATGTAGTGCTTTTGGGACGCGAACGCACAGACATCGCCGAAAACCGGCATTCCATAGTCCATCCCCTCGACCGCCTCCGGAGCGACCCGGTTGATGAGCACCCGCAGCTTGCCCAACGCGACCTGCCGGTCCGGTGTCAATTCCGCTAGGTAGGCGCTGATGGTCGTGGCGTTGGAGGTCATGTTGAATTGGCGGATGCAGCCGGACATTTGAACCCATCGACAGCAGGATGGAAGTTTCAAATTCAATCTGACGGTTCATCGCTATCGAATGCGATGGCTTGTCCTGCGTTCAGGTTGGGCCGGCGCAGTGCGAGCACGGCCAGGAGCAATAGGAAACCCTTTTGGAAAAGCCCCAGCGGCGAAATGGTGGTCACGTCGATGAATGCCATCAAGACGCCGAGAATAAAAAGGAGAGGCAACAACGCGAAAACCAGAAGCCCGGTCAGAACGGAGATCATCCTTTGGCCATCCGCCTCCGCGTAAATGAGCATCCAGACAATTCCAACCGCCAGAAACACTCCAAACAAAGCGAGATGCACCGGGCTGTGAGGCGGAGTCAACGCGATGCCGGCAAGCAACGGCACCAGGCACCCGACCGTGATCGAAAGAACCTTCCAACCGACCCGCCAGCAATGCACCGCAAACTGGACCAGTACCGCCCCGAGAAGCAGAAAAAGCACCACTGCCCAGCGGTTTCCCTCAGAGAGCTCGATGCTGAGTGGAGCGAATCCGGGACGTCCCGACGCCGCGCTCACTGAAATCGTGACCACGATGAGTGCTATTGCCAGGGGGAGACGATACATTTCTGCCGGGCGTTAGAAGTGTGCCCACTGGCGCGAATGAGAGGAGAAAGAAATGAAATTGGAAAGCTTATGCCGGTTGGCGCGCCACGACTTAGCTCTCTTATCGTAGCGGTATGATTGACTGTGCTGATTCTCCAGATCCTAGGCAAGCGAGATACTCCGGTTGGTTCTCAAGCATTAGGAACGTTGCGAAAGGGTAGCCCTCCTCTACCAGCAAGGATGGCAGGTTGGCCATCATGTCCTTCATATCGGAAGCGTGCCATGATTGCCCTAGGATCTTGCGAAGTTCAAACATTCCTTTCAAGCCGTCCTTGGGTGGACGCGTCAACCAAATGCGACCGTCGAGCGGGAATGGTCGTTCAGCCTCTTGTGGAAGAGGGCAGCCAGCAGCAAGCCAATCTGCGACGTGGTTGTGCAGCCATTCGGGCTCGACGGATCCAAGTTGGCCCGCATCACACCGATAAACCGATGTGGACCCATCCCGACGCATGAGAAATTCGCAGTCGCCAGAATCATTCCCGATAGCAACGTAGTTAGGCAGGTAAACGTCGACCTCGAGGGTCTCATTGCGTTCCACCACACTCAACCACGCATACAACACCACAATCTGGCCGACCGAGAAATCGCCCTCCAGATGATCAACAAGCTCGCGGTAAGTTGGGGCTACGGATTCTTGGATGGTTTCTAGCCAGGTCATTGTGCCTTTACGAGCTAACTGTATTGTTCGTTCCGTCCTGAATTAGATATTCCGCCGGTTTTTGGCGAGGGATTTGTGGATTCCGGCTTTCCAAGGTCATCTTTTCCAGCGGTTTCAGGAGGGGATGGCCGATGCTTGATGACTTGGCGGGGCGAAGGAGTGGCGTGGGTGCTGATAGATCCGGAATGGGGTGTTTTTGCTTGATGGATCGGGCGGGCGTCCGATGGTTCGCGGGGAAATGTTGGCTGATCCGGGAGTCTATGCGTTGGCGCTGCTGGCGGCCTTGTGCATCGGTCTATCAAAGGCGGGGTTCAGCGGGATCTCGATGGTGGCGATCGTCATCCTGGCGGACATTTACGGCTCGAAGGCGTCGGTGGGGCTGATGCTGCCGTTGCTGATCGCGGCGGACCTGATCGTGTATCCGGCGTTCATGAAGCACGGATCGTGGCGGCCGGTGTGGAAACTGCTAGGACCGGCGCTGGTGGGAATCGCACTCGGCTGGTGGCTACTGGGAATGATTTCCGAAACAACCGCGCGGCGGGTGATCGGCGGCTGCGTGCTGGCGATGGTGGGTTTGCAGGCGTTCCGCAGGTGGCAACCGGCGGGTTTTGATCGGATGGCGGACTCGCGGGGATTCGGCCTTGGGGCGGGAGTGCTGGGAGGCTTCGCGACGATGCTGGCGAACGCGGCGGGCCCGGTGATCCAGCTCTATCTGATGGCGCGGAAGATTCCCAAGATGGAACTCATCGGCATCGGTGCGCGGTTTTTCCTGCTGATCAATTTAATCAAGGTGCCGCTGAATGCGAAACTCGCGTTGATCACCCACGATAGTCTGTTGGAAAACCTGAAACTGCTGCCCGCCGTCGCGGTGGGGATTTTCGGCGGGAAATGGCTGTTGCAACACGTGCCGCAGGTGGCGTTCGAGTGGATGGTCGTGGGATTCGCGACCCTCGCGGGGCTGCGGATGCTTTTCTGGTGAGCCGGGTCAGCGCCAGTTGTTTTCCTTGAGCGCCTGGAAGGCCTGCCAGGCGAACATGCCGAGGAAAATGGGGAATATGATGGATCCGGTATTCACGAACATCGCCAGTCCCGCGACGATGGCGACAATGATCGAGGTCCACAATGTGATCTTGATGCGTGCCGGACCGAGGGCGGCGTTGAGCATTTGTCCGCCATCGAGCGGAAGGACGGGGAGGAGATTGAGGATCGCCCAGAAGAAACTGATGAACATCAGGATCCTGAGGAAATACCGGACGTCGAGGCTGGAGCCCGCAGCGTAAGGAAACAGCACCAGGACTAACAATCCCAGAGCCACTTGGATTCCCGGTCCTGCGGCGGTGACGAGGAAACTTTGCCAACGGGTCATCCTCACGCCCGAGTAGGCCGCATAGCCGCCGAATGCCTGGAGGGTGATCCGGCTTTGGGCTCCGAATGAACGCGCGGTCAGGGCGTGGCCGAGTTCGTGCACCAGCACGGAAATGAAGCCCGCCAGCACGAAGAGGACGATGCGGAAAATTTCGGCGGCACTATCCGCCCCAATGGCACCACCGATAATGACCAGGGTGATCCAGAAAAACGGTTGGACCTCGACGGGGATTCCAAAAATCGAAAAGCGGAACATGCGGCGACTGGGTAAGCGAAGATGGCGGACTGCGCAAGGCCGGTGAACCCGGCGGCGGTGGATCGGGCTTTGCCAAACCTTGACCCGACAAGCATCCGTGACTATAGGGGGGGCGCAGGGATGGATCGCGCGGCGTGATTTCCCGCCTTCTTCATTTACCAAGCTCCGATGTCAAAACGTCTCTCGATCCACCATTTCACCGGCCTCTCGTGTTTGGCATTCGCCCTCCTGTCCACCTCCTGCGCGGTTAGCAGTGGCCCGGTCACCCGGCAACGCCCGGAACGCAAGCTCTACAAATGGCATGACGAAGGCGGTCCGGGCAAAGTCACCATCCGCATCAGCCTCACTGACCAGATCGCCGAGTTCAAACGCGGGAATCAGGAAATCGGCTGGTGCTACGTGGCGACCGGCAAGGAAGGCCATGGCACCCGGCCGGGCAGCTACAAGATCACTGAAAAGATCGAGGACAAGTACTCCAACATTTACGGCTGGTTCGAGGACGAGTTCGGCAACGTGACCGACAACGACGCCAAGGCCAGCGAGCGCGTGCCGGAAGGAATGACTTATGTCCCGGCACCCATGCCTTACTGGATGCGCCTCACTTCATACGGCGTGGGCATGCACGGCGGCGTCATTCCGGAACCGGGGCAGCCCGCCTCCCACGGCTGCATCCGTATGCCCAAGGACTTCGTGCCGGTCCTGTTCGGTTCGGTGAATGTGGGAACTCCAGTCACCATCACCAATGAGCCCAGCAACCAGGGGCCCTATCAAGAGCCCCATGCTCCGATGGACACGATGCCCCGGCATCCGGATGGCCCGATGCCGCCGGCGGAAAGAAACTGGACCACGAATCCAACCGGCCCGCAGAGTGCCGATTCAGTAACCTATCGCAATGGCGTCCCGGTGTTTGTCCGGTGATTTCCAACCATCCTCTTGAAACGATAAAACCCGCCCGAAGCATTGTTCCGGGCGGGTTTTCTTCGTTCTGTGGGGTGCAAAGGCCCGGCTCGCTTATGGCTGGGCGGGTACGTATAGTTCCGAGCCTTTGGCCAGAACGGTTGCATCGGTGAGATCAAGTCCGTTGAGGGCATTGAGCCGCTCGGTGTCGGTGCCGTGGTTGCTGGCAAATTCTCCGTAGGTCATTTCACCTTCGATGGTGACAGGATGGATCTTCTTTTCCGCAGCACTGGCCGCCGGGGCAGGGGCACTCTCGGCAATCGCCGGTTTAGGCTCGGCCGGAGTCGGCTTGGGGGCCGGAGCGGGTTTCGGTGCCATCGGGGTGGAAACCGGGATGTTGTGCGGCATGGCGGCAGGAGCCTTGCTCACGGGAGCGGGTGCGGTGGCCTTCTCAGGATAAGGGCGAGGACTCGCCGGAGCGGAAGAAGTGGAGATCATCGCCGTGGCGGCGGCAGGAGCAGCGGTTTCGACACCGAGGCTCACCAGTTGTCCCGGACGCAGTGTGGACGGACTGACCGAGGGGTTGGCCGCGACCAATTCGGCGGTGCTCAGACCGTGTTTTTTGGAAATGCTGAAAAACGTCTCACCGGCCAGCACCTTATGGCTCTTCGCCGAACTCTTCGGAGCGCTGGGTGTGGCCTGGGCGGCAGCTTGATGGCTGGCAGCCGCAGCTCCCGGCACCTTGAGCCTTTGTCCAGGACGGATGATGGCGGTGGATTTCATGCCATTGGTTTTCGCCAGCTTCTCAGGAGTGGTGCCGACTTTGCGAGCGATTTTCCCGAAACTGTCACCCGCCTTGACCGTGTAAGTCGCTGGTTTGGCTGGAGCGGTCGCGGCGGCAGAGGTGGGTTCGGCGGCTTTCGGCATCTCCGATTTCGCGGCGGCAGGCCGGGATGGCGGTTCAACCGAACGCAGCTTCGCGTTGTCATCCTCCAACTGGTGGATCTGCCGCTCCTGCTCCTTGCAGAGGGCGCGAAGTGTTTCCAGCTCGGATTTCGCATGCAGCGTGGGCGACGCGAGAACCATAGACAGCGTGGCAAACAGCAGAGTTGGTTTCATGATGCGCGAAGTTTTTTCAAAAATTACGATTAAGATCAAGCGAAAATCAGTTTATCTTAACTAATTGGCCCGTTTTCCCCGTTGGCATCGGGGCAAAAAAACGGGCGGTCCCGAAGGACCGCCCGTTGGCGTTTGAAATGAATGGGTCGAAACGCGTTAGTTGGCGCGACCGGTGTAGGAGTTATCCTCGGTCTTCACGTTGATCCGCTCGCCGACGTTGATGAACAGCGGGACTTGGACGATCAGGCCGGTTTCCATGACGGCGGGTTTGTAAACGTTGTTGGCGGAGTCGCCTTTGACACCTTCCGAGGACTCGGCCACGGTCATCACCATCGAAAGCGGGAGATCCACGGCGACGACGATCCCATCGGCGACCATCAGGTTGTAGATCTGGCCTTCAATGAGGTAGTTTTTCACGCCTTCGATGAGGTCTTCATAAACGACTGCGTCCTCATAGGTGTTGGGATCGAGGAAGTGGTAGCCGCTGCTGTCCTTGTAGGAATATTCATGCGGAGTGCGCTCAAGGACAACGCCTTCGACGCTGTCGTTGGAAGTCATGCGCAGGTTGAAAACCTTCTTGGTCGCGACGCTGCGGATCGACATTTGGACATAGGAAGCCATCCGTGGCGGAGTCTTGAGCTCGTGATCGATGACGAGGCAGACTTCGTTGTTGTGGCGGACGGCATGTCCCTTGCGGAGGTTGATGATCGGTGTGCTAGCCATGATTTGTGGGTGGGGGATAGGCCGCGCCGTGCGAGGTGGCAAGCACGGAGTTTCCGGCTGGATTCGGCTCAAGCCTGCTGCGCCTTGATCCAGTCCGCGACTTTCTGATCATTGTCTCCGGCGGCCCAGACGTGGCGGAGGAAATCCGCCGGATGGATGTCACCGTGGTTTTTGAAAAACCGCCGGTCGCCGCCGCAGCCGAACATCAGGTCCGGATCCAACTCACCCCGCAGCTTGGCGCGGCCCTTGGCGAGGATGCGCGGGAGATACGCCATGCCATCCAGTTCGTCGCCGAAGGTGGGGATGTCGTTTGCTGTCAGTTTCGTGTCGCTGGGCGTTCCTTTTTGGACGGTCTGGAAATAGTCCCGGCGCACGGCGGCGACCAGCAACGCGGTGGATATGGATGGCTCGCCCTCGCCGCAGAAATCCTCGACGAAGTCGAAAAACTCACGCGGCTGACAGCCGATCTCCCCGAGAAACGTGAGCTCTGCGGGCGTGTAGTAGTTTGCAAAATCCACATCGCCCGATTGAAAGCGGGAGATGCATTTGTCGAACAGGGCGAGAAAAGTGTCGTTCCAAGTCATGGTGGGAGTAGAGCGGGAAATCAGCCTTCCGCATTTTTTTTCTTCACGATCGGTGCAATGGCATCAATCGCGGCGAGCAATCCCTCGTCCGGTATCGGCGACTGGAGGGCGTCCAGCGAATCATCCAACTGCGCCACCGTCCGGGCACCGATGATCGACGAGGTGACGGCCTTGGAGCGGAGGCTCCACTGGATCGCCAGGTGATTCAGTGGCATGCCGTGGGCAGCGGCGAGATCACCGAGCGCGCGGATTTTTTCCTGTTGGGCGGCGACCTGCTCGACCTGGAGAAATCCCTCGGAACGCGCGGCGCGCGATCCCTCGGGAATGCCGTCGAGATATTTCGGCGTGAGCATCCCTTGCGCCAGCGGGCTGAAAACCACACAGCCGATTCCCTCGTCCAGCAGGTAATCGAGAATACCTTCAGCTTCCGGCCAGCGGTTGAGAATTGAATACGGCGGCTGATAGATCAGGCAGCGGATGCCCTGGTCCTTGAGAATTCTAACCGCCTTCTTGAGCCGCTTGAGCGGGTATTTGGAAAGTCCGACATAAAGCGCGCGGCCGCTGTTCACCGCCGTCACCAGCGCCGACATGGTTTCCTCGAGGCGCGTGTTTGGGTCCGGGCAGTGGGAGTAGAAGATATCCACATAATTCTGCCGCAGCCGCTTCAGCGATTGATCCAGTGAGGCTAGCAAATGCTTGCGGGAACCGGCCTGCCCATACGGCCCGTTCCACATATCATGCCCGGCCTTGGTCGTGATCACCAGCTCGTCACGATGGCTGGCGAAATCCTCGACCAGGATGCGCCCGACATTTTCCTCGGCCGAACCCGGAGGCGGGCCATAGTTGTTCGCGAGATCGAAATGCGTCACCCCGCGGTCGAACGCCCGGCGCATGATCCGCCGCGCTTCCTCGAAATCGTCGACGTGCCCGAAATTATGCCAGAATCCGAGTGAGATAGCGGGGAGGAGGAGACCTGAGTCGCCGCAGCGCCGGTAAGGCATGCGACCGTCATAGCGGGCTGAATCGAACATGGCGTGAAATTGCCGGGTCGTTTCCCATTTGCCAAGCTCAACCCTGTGACAGATGGGTGAATGCTGGTGTGCGGCGACGGGCAAGCGAACTCAGGGAGGCGATAGAGTCCCGCGGACCCGGATATAGCGCCGTTCGGCGGAAATGATCGGGATATTATCGCGCACGGTGACCCTCTCCCGGATGCCGTCCAATGAGGTCACGTTGGTTTGGGTGCTGTAGGTCGCGCCGGAATTCCATAGAACGAGATTCCCGGAAACCTCGACCGTGTAGCTCAAATCAAACGGCATTTTCAACCGGGTGAAAGTGATCGCAAGGTAGCCGTTTTGCGCCTGGCAGATCGGGCGTCCGCCGTTGGCAGCGGTGGCCGGGGTCCACGGGCTGAGGCCGGCGGCGTAAGCGAGGAGATTGTTCACTCCATCGCCGTTTGCATCGGCGAGGGGTCCGCTGATGGCCTGGCTCGCGCGTTGCGCGGGGGTGAACCACGCGTCATTCCAAGCGCTGATGCCGGCTAAAATCGTGAGGTCGGTGAAGGTGCTCGTGTTGAGTGTCGCCGTGTTGTGGGCCGTGAGCGCGAGACCGGCCCGGGTGGTCGCCTGCATGGCGATGGTTTGTGCTGGACCGATTTGTGTCCATGTCGCGCCGTCGGTGCTGAAGTAGCCGCGAAACGTGTTGCCATCACGGGCGACTTTCACCCAGTGCGGCGCGGTGCCGCTCACGAAGCCTGCGGTCGCGGCGGACGCCCCGGCGGCGGTGCGATATTGAAACCACACGCCGTTCGATGGCGTGACGAATGCGAACGCATAGGGCGCGTCAGCGGCGGTGGAGGCGCGGATCATCACGCCGGCCTTGGCGGAGGCATGGGTGTTTTCCACGCTTGCCACGCGCGCGATGACGGCAGCTTCACCAGTTAGATCCTGCGAGACGAAATGGAATTCATCGCTCGTGTTCCAAATGTCCGCGCCGCTCGCCGCAACCGTCCAGATGCCGCTGTTGTAGCTGGTCCAGCCCGTGCGGGCCGCGGCGACATCGGCCGATGTCCAAGGCGCGGGCAGGGGAGCGGGACGCACCGCAAGTGAAACGGTCGCGATATTTGCGGAATCATTGCGGTTATCACAAACCCTGTATCGGAACGTGTCGGTGCCGCTGAAACCGGCGGCGGGCAGGTAGTAAAACGAGCCGTCCTCATAGAGCGTGAGCGTGCCGTGCGCAGGCGCTTCGGTCTGGAAGGCGCGCATGGTGATTCCCGGCTGGCCGGCATTCGGATCGGTGTCGTTCGCAAGCACCCCTTGCGCGGGATTGGCGTAGAGACCGGTGCCGGGCGTGGTCACATAGGTGTCGTCCGTTAGTTGCGGCGAGCCGAAGATTCCTCCCAGTGTCGGTTGCAGCGCGAAATGCCCGGCGGTCGTTACGGTCGCGTAGTCGGAGAGAATTTGGCTCGCCGATGCCGTCTGCAGATTCGGACTCGATGTCCACTGTGTCAGTTCGTAAATGCCCCAGTTGCTATCCATCGTGTGCCGCGCCTTGTAGGTCCACGAAGTCCAACTCAGGTGGTTGTCGTCCCACAACTGCACGCCGAACAACTCGCGGTCGCCGAGGTTGAATTCACCGACGACAATCGGCACGCCGTGATAGGAAAGCTGCGAGACCTGCCAATGCGCCGTGCCCTCCGCGGCGGTGCCGCCGTCGAGCGCATAGGCGTGGGTCTGATAGGCGACGTTGGTCCAGCCCCATGACGATGGCGCGGGCAGCGTGTCCACGCTCCAATACGAATTGCCCACGCCCGCACCGCCCGCGCCTTCCATCATCACGACATGCTCCGGATCCACCGCGCGGATGGCATCGTAGAGCCGATCATACAGGGACCAGACCGCGTTGTGGCTCGGCGGAACCGGCTCGTTGAGCAAATCGTAGGCAGCCACGCCGGGATGGCCCGCGTAGTGCTGAGCGATGCGGGTCCAGATTTCAACCGTGACGTTTTGCAAATTCACATCCGTCCAGAGCGCGCCGCCGCCCACGATGCCGGAACTCATGAACGGACTCGCGCCACCAGGCGCACCATGCAGGTCGAGAATCACATAAATGCCGCGTTTCCACGCTTCGTCCACGATCCAGTCGAGCTGCGTGAACGCATCGCTCCGCCAGTTGAAATTCGCGTCCATCACATTGCGATAGCTGAACGGGACGCGGACGACGTTCAGACCGAGCGAGCGGATGTTGTCGAGGTCGAGCTCGGTGATCCAGTTGTCTTCGAAGGCAGCGATCAGCCTGTTAGCCGTGGCTTCGCCAAAGCGGCTCAGCAGCGTGTTCCGCATCGTGATGTCGTCGGGCTGCTCCGAGCTGTCCATGCCGTCGATCCAGTTTTCATGGAGCATCCAGCCGCCGAGATTCGTCCCTCGCAGCTTCACGATGTCACCGGTGCCGCGGTTGTTTTTGAAATGGATGCCGCTCGTGCGGAGGAACGGGTCGCGATCATTCGTGCCGACGAAAACATCGCTGAAAGCCGCCGAGTTTACCGCAGAATTGTTGTTAGCCGCCACTGCGAGGCCGACCTGCACCGTCCCGCTCATGCCGATGGTGATGCTGCCCATTTGCGTCCAGCTTTGCCCGTCAGATGACCGGGATGCGCTGAAAACGTTGCCCGCGCGCACCAGCTTCAGCCATGCGGGCGCAGCCACTGCGGGTGCGTAGCCGATGCTCTGCGCCGCTTGACCCGCACCTTTGCGGCACTCGAAAATCGCGCCCGCGAACGGCTGGGGATTATCAGGCGTTAGAAAAGCGAACGCGTAACTGGCGTTCGCACCCGTTCCGTCGCGGATCATCAGACCGGCTTTCGCGAAATCGCCCGTGTTCGACAGGCTCCGCACTTGAGCGATGAGCGTCACATCGCCCGTGAATGTCTGCCGCGCGAAATGGAACTGGTCCGCAGTGCCCCAGACGTCCGCGCCGCCACCACTCACCCGCCATGTTAGACCGTCGAAACGTGACGAACCGGCGAGTCCGGGCGCGCCGATGTCCGTAGCCGACCAATCCGCCGGCAACACGCTGACGCTGCCAAACGCCGCCGTATTCAAAGCGCTGCCGCCCGCGGAAACCGCGACGCCGACCTGCACTGTCGCGCCCATCGCGATGCTCACCGCCGGGCCGTTTTGAATCCAGCTCACGCCATCCGCCGAGCGATACGCCGTGAACGTGCCGCCGCGCCGAACGAGCTTCACCCAGCCCGGTGCGCTCACGCCGCCAGCGTTGGCTGCCGATTGCGTGGCAACGCCCGTGCCATTGCGATATTCGAAATTCGCACCTTGCCCGCCCGCGCCCGTATTCGGCGTGAAGAAGCTGAACGCATGGCTCGCATTCCCCGACGAGCCATCGCGGATCATCACGCCCGCCTTCGCATAAGCCGAACCGCCCGCGAGGCTGTTGACTTTCGCCACGATCGCCACGTCACCCACGCAGCTCTGGCTAACAAAATGAAACTGATCCCAAGCGCCGAAGACTTCACCACTGCCGCTCACTGTTAGCGCCGAACCATCGAACGTCGCGGCCCCCGCTACCGACGGCCCGCCGATGTCCGCATCCGTCCAGCCCGCAGGCACGACGCCGATGTTCGTAAATGTCGAAGTGGAGAGCGCCGCATTGTTTCCCGCGCTCACCGCGATCCCCGCCGAAGCCGAAGCACCGAGCGTGACCGTTTGCCGCTCGCCGATCTGGACCCAGTTGACCCCGTCATACGAAAAGCTCCCGCTGAGCGAATCGCCGCTGCGCGTCACCCGCACCCATACCGGTGCCGTCACGATGCCCATGGCCGCGACAGTCTGCGCGCTCGCTCCCGCCGCCGGGCGCCATTGAAAAACGACGCTGTTAGCCGGAGTCACCACCACATCCGCATAGGCCGCTCCTGCGGTCGCATCGCTGCGGATCATCACGCCCGATTTAGCCCACCCGCTGGTGTTGCCTACCGAATTGACCCGCGCAATGACCGAGCCATCGCCACGCAACGTCCGGCTTGCGAATTGGAACTGATCCGTGTTCCCCCAGATGTCCGAGCCACCGCCGCTAACAGTCCACGTTCCGCCGCTCACCGTGGCATTTCCAACCAACCCCGGCGAGCCGATGTTCTGGGATATCCAACCGGCTGGCAGTTGTCCGTGCGCGCTGACCATACACGCCAACAGTATCGCGGCGATCCGCAGCAGCCACTCGGGGACGTAGTTAGGGATGTGCGGAGACATTTTCAAATGTGCTGACGGTAAGTGTTGCAGGGTTGTGCGCGGTGACGGCGAGACCGGCGCGGGCCGCCGGGGACATCGGAAGCTCCTGCGCCGCTCCCAGTTGGGCCCATGCCGAGCCGTCGTCGCTGGCGAAGGCGGTGAAAACTTGACCGACGCGCGTAAGTTTCAGCCATTTCGGCGCGGAGCCCGGGCCGTAGCTTGCTCCTGCGGTTGCCGTGCCGGAGGCCGTGCGGACTTCATAGGCGAGTGTGTTAGGTCCTACAAAAACAAAGGCATAGGGCGAGTCCGCCGTGTTTGATTCGCGCCACATCACACCCGATTTAGAGTAGCCGTCGGAGACTTGTGACGAAGCGACCCGCGCGATCAAAGTTCCGTCACCATCGAACTCCTGCGAGACGAAATGTCCTTCGTCGCTCGCGCCGTAAATATCGACACCGCCGCCGGCCACCGTCCACACGCCGGTAACGCGATCAAGCGAAGTGGAGCCGCCCATGGCGGGATTTCCGAGATCCTGTTCCGTTCGAATGCCGCGCAGGAAACCGGCCTCCTCCGGCAACTCGCTTTCCTCCAGGAAATCACCGCGCCTGGCGGGAATCGCGCGATTTCCCGCATCGCTGATTTCCAGAGCCTGGTTTTCACGCATCGGTTGCGTGCCGGCCTTCTCGCGCAATTCAACCTCACCTTCGAAAACGTGCAGTTCGGCCGGGCCGGTGAGGGGAACGCTGCATCCGAATTCCGTGCCCAGATCCACGGCCGCAAATTCCCGCGCCCGCACCGTGAAGCCGCGGGCGGCGGGCGGAACGTGAGCCCAAAGCTTGCCGAAGCCCAGCCGCCCTTCATTTTCCGAGACGATTAGAAATTCCGCAGGCCCCTCGATCACCACACGCGCACCTCGTGAAAACCCGACTTGGATCGCTCCCGCTTTGAGCCGCAACCAACCCGCTTTCAAAGTCTCCCCCGGCGCAGGAGCGGAGTCGGAATCCTCCCATACCGCGTCCGCCGCGCGGATCAAGGTGGCGATTTCGGAAGAGGAGGCGACACGCGACAGGGCGAAATTTTTCCATATTACCACCGCTGAAATCGTCACCACCGCCGCCAATGCGAGCGGCATCCCCCAGGAAAATCGGGATTTTTTGCGTCGGGAAATGGAAACCCGCCGGGAAGGTGGGCGGACAGATACCTTTGGCCGCCGAATCCCCACGGGAGGTGCTGGCTCCGGTTCCCGGGCCAAGGTCTTTCCGCGCTGTTCCTGCGCCGCGATGCGCAGCGCCGAGTGCAGCCTCGCGCGACCCCAAAACGCCACTTGTGCCTCGGTCGAGGCACCCAGCGCGGCTTCCAGCTCCACGGCATTAGCAGGGGATAACCCGCCATCGAGATGGAGATCGATCAGCTCGTTGAGTCGGGAGTCCGTGTTCATGACTCGTGTTGCATCCTCCGCTCAATACACGCCTTCAAAAACGTCCGCGCCCGCGACAGAATCGAATACGCCGACTCTGCTGTCCACCCGCAGGTCGCGGCGATCTGTGCCGGTGAAAGATCCTCCTCGTAACGCAAATCCATCGCTCTTCGCGCCTGCGGTGCCAGTTCATCGAGGCATTGTTTCAGCAAATCGATCCGCGTCTCATCCCGGACCGCCGCCGGGCACTCCGCCAGCGTGTGCAGCATTTCATCGGACAATCCGGCACCCGCACGCATCTCCGCGCGGCGCGCTTCCATCACCTTGTAGCGCGCGATCGCACACGCCCATTTCGGGAACTCCGTCCCCGGCTGGAATTCCGCCGCCTTGCACGTCACGGTCAAAAATGTTTCCTGCACCACATCCTCCGCCCGCACGAAATCCGGCAGCAGCGCGAGGACGAACCCGCGAACGACCGCGAAATGCTCGACGAAGAGCTTCTGGACGAAAAGCGTATGCTCCTCGGAGGACGATGGGTAGGCCGCTGGCATTTCAATGGATGACACATCCTCGGCGAACCTTGACGGAAAAAAATCCCGAAAATGAAATGCTTGGGAACCGAAGCCTGGAACCCATCGGTGAGTTGAAACCACCTTCGCGACAGATCCCACCGCCGCCCCTCATTTTTGTTAGTCCGCTTTCAGGCAGGGTAACCTGTGGATAACCCTGCTCTGGAATCCTTATTCCATATGGCGGAGAGGGTGGGATTTGAACCCACGGTAGCTGTTACACTACGTCTGATTTCGAATCAGGTGCCATAGACCACTCGACCACCTCTCCTTGAACGGGGCGGCAAAATGGTCACGCGCCCGGGGTTTGTAAAGCCTCCAATTTCACTTAATCCGGGAAAACAATCGCCCGGTGGCCGTCGATGATCGTGCGGTCGTGGACGTGGAAGCGGATGCCCTTGGCCAACGCGATCCGCTCGCAATGGCGACCGAGCCGGACCAAGTCATTCGGCGTGTGGAAATGCTGCACGCGATCCACTTCCTGCTCGATGATCGGCCCGGCGTCGAGATCCGCGGTGACGTAGTGGCAGGTGGCGCCGATCAATTTCACCCCGCGCTCGTAGGCTTGCTTGTAGGGATTCGCGCCGATGAACGCGGGCAGGAAACTGTGGTGGATGTTGATGATCCGTCCGGCGAAGTCCTTGCAGAAATCGTCGGGCAGGATCTGCATGAAACGGGCGAGAACGATGAGTTCCACATCCTGTTCGATGATGAGTTCCCGGATTTTTGCGAAGCCGGCCGCGCGGTTTTCGCCGTCCATTCCGATCTCGTGAAACGGGATGTTAGCCCGTTCGGCGGTGGCGCGGCAGTTGTCACGGTTGCCGATGATGGAGGTGATCTCGATGGGCAGCTCGTCGAGTTCCGCGCGCCAGAGGATCTCATTCAGGCAGTGGTCGGTCTTGGTCACGAGCACCGCCGTTTTCATCCGATAGGGAAGCCGCCGGAAATGCCAGTCCGCATGAAGCGAGCGCCCGAGCGTGCCGAAGCCGTCGATGAAATCCTGCACGTCCACATCCAGATCCATCGTCTCGATCTCCAATCTGGCGAAAAACTTGCCGCCGAGCTGATCGGAAAACTGCGCGAGCTCTACCAGATTTCCCCGATGACCGGCGACGTAGTTCGCGACCTTGGCGACGATGCCGGGCTGGTCGTGGCAACTGAGCTTGAGAATCAATCCGCGTCTGGACATGAGCGCCGAGATTGGGAGGCGGATCGACCCGCGTCAACCTCAAGGCCGGGAAGCGGAAGACGCCGTCAACTCCGGCGTGGCAGGCACGGCTTCCGCCTTCTGAAGCGGAGCGGGCTTGGCGTTGATCAAGGACTTGGGAGAAACCAGCGTCTCGAAATGACTGCCTGGTCGTGATGAAAGTGTCAGCAGCAGGACCGAGAAAAGCATGGTGGATAGAACGCCGGCCAAGCCAGCCAACCACCAGCGGTGGCTTCCAAAGTGAGGGTTGCCGATGCCCGGCTCGTTAACCACCGGCGGAGTGGCGCGCCGCATGATCGCATCGATCACTTGGGGGGGCATCTCGGCCCCGCGAAACGGCGTTGCGGGCGTGATCTGCCAGCCTGCGAAGTCCATGTCATCCACCGCCAGCACCAGATCTTCCGGATAGGCCATGCTGCGGCTGGATCTCGGGCCGCTCACGAGGGCGGCAACCACCGCTTCGTCCACAAAGCCTTCCCGCTCCATCTGGAGGGAAGGGGAATCGTCGTCGGTACGGATCGATGGCAGCGGGCTGAGTTCAAGTGAGTTCATGGGCGGCTTGGTGGATCGATCAATTTGATAAGATGAAATTCGGGAAACGTCAATTTCTAATGTTTCTTAAGTAAATCGGCCCGAAGCGGCCGGGAAGGCGGGCAGATGTTTGTTAGATCCGGATGATGCTTGGTGTTGCAATCGCCGCCGAATGCATGAAGAGTTCTGGCAACGACATGTCATCACCCAGCCCTGACGATTCACTTTTACTGATCCGCTGTCCTTCCTGCGGGCAGCGTTTCAAGGTCGGTGACGATTTGCGCGAGCGGACTGTGGAGTGCGGGGGGTGCGAGCACCGCTTCAGGATCGATGATGAGGTCATCGTCAGGAGCCGCAAGGTCTACCCCGGCGAACGGCACAATTCCGGTCTGAACCGCTTTCAGCGAGTGCCTTTGGCGGGTGGTGGGAAAGCGTCCGGCGTCGAGCCCATCCGCTATGGCACGGTTCCGGATCCCGCAGTGCTTGAACCGGCATCGCCTCAACGGATCATTGCGGGAATCATTGGTGCGACCGGGATCGTTCTAATGGCGCTGTTGCTGATGTTCGGCAACAGCCGTGGCGGCATGTTGGATGGGATGGAGTTCCCCAAACGTTTGTTGATGGCGGGGTTCGCCGCCGTGATGGGCGTCGTGATGCTCGTTTACGCGAATCCGCGGGCCCGGCTCAAGGCGGTCGCGGTGGGGCTGCTGATGAGTGCTGGACTGATGGCGGTTCCTTTCTTTTTCGGCACTGCGGCCCAAGCCCCGGTAAGCGCCCCGGACGCCATGGCGGAAACCGGGGTGCCGGCGGCTCCCGAGTCCGCCGAGGACAAGATGACCACCACATTGCGCAACCGGATCGGAAC
Organism: Verrucomicrobiota bacterium; assembly: GCA_040386755.1. GTDB lineage: Bacteria > Verrucomicrobiota > Verrucomicrobiia > Verrucomicrobiales > Akkermansiaceae > Luteolibacter. Next base: position 103,824 of record JAZKEY010000024.1, read on the forward strand.
CGGACCTCTGGATACCGAACTCGAGCGCCTCGCCAAGGAGGGCAGCAGCAGCCGTGCCGTGGGGCTCTGGCTCCGCGGCATGAGCGAACCCAACCGTTTTCTGGTTAGGGATTATATTCTACGCATCACCGGCGCGGACCCCTCGTCGCATTTCTATCCGCGGGATGGCGGGGATTACCTGATGGTGGTCACCGGGATCACGAGCACCCTCCAGGAACTGGCCGAGTCCGCTTCCGTGCTGGGACAGACGGAGAAAATCTATCCGGAGCTTTCGGTAATCGAAGTCAGGGTCCGCAACGAGAATTTCGTCGAGGGCTCCATCGCCAAGCTTTCCAACAAGGACGATCCCGCCTTCTACGATCTCAACAAGAGGGAGCTCGAAAGCATCGATTTGAAAAGGGTGGAGCGGGCGGTCCAGCGTCTTGCGGAAGCTGAACCGAAAATCTATCGGACGGACATTACCAGGAAATTGATTGCGTTGTTAGGCGAGAGGGAGGTTGAGTTCAAGGCGGCCATCTGCGGCGCCCTCGCCGTTTGGTCCGAGCAGCCCGGCCCCGCCGGTGAGGCTGCGTTGGCCGAGGTGAGAAAGCGGGCTGCGGAAGAAGATGAGATTCCAACGGAAATGGTCGCCCTCGTCGTCAAGGAGAAGAACGCCGCGGTCATTCCCATCCTTGATGAACTTTGGTTTAAGAACCCGATGGCATGGGAGTCGGTTTACGCGGATGTCGGTCGTGCGGCGGAACCCGGCTTGATCAAGCGCTTTCCGGAGACCGAGGGCACCATCCGCTACTCGGCGGTCAGACTCCTCGGCCGGGTGGGAGGAACTGACAGTCTGCCAGTTCTGAAAGCCGCCGGCGCCAAGGCCGATCCGGAGTTGAAAGTTCTCCTCGAACAAGCGGAAAAATCGATCCTCTCGCGGGCAGGTCAATAACCTGAGTCGATTGAAACTTCTTGGCTACAGTGTGCAAATCGCCTTGCGATATGCGGGACTTTCCTTAAGCCTCACGTGCCTCTCGTTTCGCGCCAAGCTGGGATAATCCGGGGGGAGAATTCCAGCCGCGCGAGGCGAGGGGCACTCGGATTTTCAGGCCTCCTGACTCGTTTCGAAATCCGGATGGTCGCGCAACTGTCTCTCCCAGATGAAGCGGCGGAACAAAACCTTCACCGCCGCGGTCAAGGGAACGGCGAGCAACGCCCCGACGAAACCGCCGAGAACGAGTGACCAGAACAGCATCGAGAAGATCACTGTGAGCGGATGCAGGCCCACGGAATCGCCGACGATTTTCGGTGCGGTCACCAGCGAGTTGATCTGTTGCACGACGACGAAGATCCCCACCACACAGCCGACGTAGGCCCACGGGCTCATGCCGAAGGGGGCCGTGCCCTGCGCGTGGAGATAGGCGATGATGCACGCGGGAATCAGGCAGAGGATGTTCCCGATGTAGGGGATCACGCCGAGAATGGCCATGAACACTCCTATCAGAAGACCGTAGGGCAGGCCGAAGATCGTCAGCGCGATGCCGACGAGGAGTCCGTCGATGGCGGCCACCAGCACCTGGCCGCGGAAGAACGAAACCAGATAGCCGTTGATTTCCTGCAGCGTGTCCACCAGCTCGGTCTTGAATCGCGAGGCTTTGAGCGGCACGTAGTCATGCCAATGGGTCCGGATCGACGCCGAATCCTTGAGGAAGAAAAACAGATAGACCGGCACCATGATCATGCCGATGAAGAGGCCGAGAAAGCCAAGTACCTTGGTCGAGCCGGCTGTTAGCCAGGTCCTGCCGGTTTTGAAAATCACGTCCACGTTCTCGGTGATCATTCGTCCGCCGCGGCTTTTGGCGAAGGAGTCCAGTGTTTCCGGCCCGGCCGCCGGGTCCGTGGTGTTCACCGCATTTCCCTGGTCATCGACTTCCGTTAGCAACCAGCCGATAGGGCCGTCCTGATGGCGCACACGAAGATCCTGGAGCGAGCGCACGAGGGCGGGGGAAAGGTGATCCGCGTTATCTCCGGTGACATCGGCATCCGTGGTTTGAGCGGTTTCCGGCGGAGGCGACAGATATTTGCGCAATGCCCCGTGGCTCCGCTGGACGCCCGGCAGGACCGCCGCGACCAGGAGGGTGACCCCTAACAAAACCGTGAGGAACAGCGTGATCACCGACCACATGCGCGTCATTCCGCGCTTTTCGAGGAACGTCACCACCGGCTCCACCACGTAGGCGATGATCCCCGCCACGATCAGCGGAATGAGAACCGGCTGGAGAAATCCGAAAATGTACCCCACCAGCCAGATCAGGCCGACGAGCAGCGCACCGAGCACGAGGATCGAAACACCCGTGGCGGCGTTCCACAGGGTTTTCTGCTGAAAGGGGGTCGGATAGCGCATGATTGGCAAATGTCTCGCGCAGTCTTATGAGGACTGACGCAGCACTTACCAATTACAAAACGTCCTGACTTTCGGATGGCTCCGCCGCCTGTTTGGCGATTTTGTCTAACACGCCGTTCACAAACCGCTTCGAGTCCGTCGTGCCGAACCGCTTGGCCAGCTCGATCGCCTCGTTCATCGCGACCTTCGGCGGCGTGGCGGCATGGAGGAGTTCGTAGGTGCCCAACCGCAGGATCGCCCGGTCCACCGGATCGATCCGCTCGGGAGCGAAATTCTCCACGACGGCGGCGAGTGTCTCGTCGATTTGCTCCTTCTTCGCGAGAATCAAGTCCACCAGTTCGTCAGATTTTTTGCGAAGTGCGCCGATCTCGGCCTTCGAGTCGCGAAGCCGTGCGAGGTCCGCTTGTTCGGGAAATTTCTCGGGCTCCTCGACCATGCGGAGGCGGTCGGAAATGCGTTGGAGTCTGCGGATCGATGCCGCCACGGCCTCCAACTGGCCCCTCAAGGCCGGGAAATCATCGATGCCTTGGAGGAAACGAAGCCGCGCCAAGGCAAGGTCGCGGTCGAGCTTGAAGAGCTTGTCCAAGGCGTCGCTGAAACTTTCCGCCACCGAGGCGTCGTCATCGTCTTTCGGCAGGCGTTCCAGCTTGGCGAAATTCATGCTCCACCCGGATTCCATCTCGGCGATCCGCTTGAGTTCCAGTTTCAAGACTTCCGCCTGCGGCCAAGCCGATAGCAGCGCACTCGCGAGAGCATGCCTTTCGACAAATTCAGCCAACCGTCCCTCGCGACCATGCGCAAGATGATGCACCGTGCGGAACGTCGCCAGTTGCAGGCTCCGGCGGTCCGACTCGGTCACAAAATCCCAAAACGGACCGCGCAGTTCGGCGGGATCCGCTCCACCTTCAAGGTCGGCACAATAAAGAAACTGGACGACCGCCTCGCGGATGTGGCGACGGCTAGGCATTGCGATGCTTTTTATGGCTGGAGTTTCGGGGCATGGAGCGGTCGAGTTCCTGGAAAATATCGATCATCGAGGCGGCGGCGCGGGCGGCTTCCTTGCCACGGTTGAGCTGCGCTCCGATGCAGCGTGCGTAGGCCTGCTTTTCGTCTTCGACCAGCAAAACTTCATGAATCACCGGACGAAGTGACTCGATGGCGAGTCTTTGAAGCGAATCCGTCACCGAACTCGCCACCAGATCGGCATGCGCCGTCGATCCCCGGATGATTAAGCCGAGTGCGATGATGCAGGCCGGGGGATCACGCTCCAGGACCGAAGCCACCATCACCGGAATTTCAAAAGCACCCGGCACGCGGATCAAATCGACCCGTCCTTGCGGCACCAGTTCGCCGAGCTCCTCGATGGCGTTGTCCACCATCGCGTCGGTGAACTGCTCGTTGTATTTCGAGGCAACGATGCAGATCCGGACTTTCGGTCCGATAATCCGGGGTTTTGGCGGCAACGACGACGACATACGCGGGGTATGGCGGGCGTTTGTGGAAAAGTCAACCGACAGCCTGACGGATTCGTCAACCGCAGGAATTTCACTTGGCGCGGCGGCATCGGAAACGAAGATTCGCGCATGGTTTCATTCCACGAGGCGCTGCAGCTTCTGCTGAAAAACTCGTCGCTGCTGGCGACCGAACGCTGCCGGTTGGAAAACGCTGCCGGTCGCGTGCTTCGCGAAAACGTCGTGGCGGATAGGCCGTTCCCCGCATTCGACCGGGTGATGATGGATGGCTTCGCACTGAGGTCGGGCGACTGGTCTGAAGGACACCGGAAATTCCGCGTCACCGGATCCGCCCCGGCGGGATGTGCCGTCACCGCTCTTGCTGGTGAAGCGGGAACCTGTGTGGAAGTCATGACCGGCGCTCCATGTCCGATAGGTGCCGACATGATCATTCCCGTGGAAGAGGTGACTGAAATCAGCGTGGGAGAGGTCGTCTTTTCAGATTCAGTAAATCCTGTTTCCGGTCGTTTCATTCATCTAGCAGGAAATGATGCCGCGCAGGGGAAAATATTGTTGGAGCCGGGTTGCCTGCTAGGCTCGCGGGAAATCGGAATCGCCGCATCCTGTGGTGCGGGCTGGCTCAAAGTTTCGAAACTTCCGAGCATCGCCGTCATCGCCACCGGTGACGAACTGGTCCCCGTGGATGCAATTCCGGCTCCCCATCAGATCCGCCAGTCCAACGCCCACTCGCTGGCCGCCGCGCTAACAGGCCGGGGCCATCGGCCACGGACCGTCGCTGTTTTGAATGACGATGTTTCAGTGTCGAGGCCGATCATGCAGTCTATCCTCGACGGCCACGACTGGATCATTCTAACCGGAGCTGTCTCGAAAGGTGGCCGCGATTTCGTCCCCGCGCTGCTTTCCGAACTGGGCTGCCGCGAAATCTTCCACGGCGTGGCGCAACGTCCGGGAAAACCCGCGGGTTGCTGGATCGGACCGGGCGGGCAGGTGATTGTAGCACTTCCGGGAAATCCCGTTTCCGCGCTGACGGGACTGCACACGTTTGTTTTTCCCGCCTTGGCTGTGGCGTCAGGCTTAGCCCGGCCTTCGAAGCGGATGGTCGTGATGGAGGACCGAAACCCGCTGCTTCCCGATTTCACCCGTCACCTCCCTGTCACGCTCCGCGCCGACGGCCGGGCCGAACCGGCGGCCACCGGCAACAGCGGCGATTTCATCGGCTTGCTCAAGAGCGATGGATTCATCACGCTACCGCCGCGCGGTGAGGTCTCCACCGCATTTCCCTTCACTCCTTGGTCATGAACCCGAGCAACCCCGATTTCACCCACGTCCGCGAGGGGCAGCCCACGATGGTGGATATCACCGGAAAATCCGCCAATCGCCGCACCGCCATCGCCGAAGCACGAATGGAACTCGGTGCGGAAATCATTGCGAAATTCAGGGACAACGACCTGCACGGACCGAAAGGCCCGGTCTTCCAAACCGCCATCATTGCCGGCACCATGGCGGTGAAGAAAACCAGCGAACTCATTCCGTTCTGCCATCCGCTGCCGGTGGAGAACTGCGAGTTCAGCATCATCCCTAACGAAACGGGTGTTTCCATCCGTTGCGAGGTCTCCACCACCGGCAAGACCGGCGTCGAGATGGAAGCCATGACCGGCGCGAGTGTCGCCACCCTAACGGTTTACGACATGTGCAAGGCCATGAACAAAGGAATTCGCATCCAAGATCTCCGTCTCATTTCAAAAACCGGCGGCAAGTCCGGCGACTATCACGCATGAACCCGAAACAACCACTTTGCGGACTCGTCCTCGCCGGCGGCCGCAGTTCCCGGATGGGCCAGGACAAGGCCGCCCTCGTTCATCCCGATGGACGGACGCTGCTGCGGCGCTGCTGTGATCTGCTCATCGAGGCCGGTTGCGGATCGGTCGCCATTTCCCTGCGCCATGATCAGGAAATCCCTGCGGGCATGGAGGATTGTGAAATCGTCCGCGATCCCGAGGGCGCGAGCCAGGGACCGATCGCCGGAATCGTCTCCGGCATGAGCCTGCATCCGGAGGCCAATTGGCTCGTTCTCGCTTGCGACCTTCCCCGGCTCGACCTCGCGACGCTTTCCAACCTCATCGATTCGCGGCGCAACGATGAGAAGTTCCTCTCCTATCGAAGCGAGTTCGACAACCTGCCGGAGCCGCTCTGCGCGCTCTATGCCAGCGGATCGTTGTCCATCCTGAAGCAAGCGCAGGCCGATGATTTCCGCTGCCCGCGGAAAATCCTCATCCGCAACGATTGCCGCCTGTTGGAGCCCGCGACGCCGCGCGCGCTGGAAAACGCCAACACTCCCGAGGATTGGCAAACCGCCATCGTCCAATGAATTTCACCATCTGTTATTTCGGCCTGCTCGCCGAGCGCCGGGGCCTGGCCGAGGAGCGGATCACCAGTTCCGCCACGACACCCGCCGTGCTTTATGCGGAGCTTGAGTCGAAACACCCGCTCGGACTTTGCATCACCGATTTCCGGGTCGCCGTGAACGACGAATTCGTTTCCTGGGATCATTCGTTAGGAGACAATGACACTGTCGCCTTGCTCCCGCCGATGTCAGGTGGTTAGAAATTTTTCATCATGCCCGTTCATTTTACCTTGGTTAGCGAACCCATCGACATCCCGTCGCTGGCGGCGGAGCTGGACAATCCGGCGGCGGGGGCCGTCGTGACTTTCGACGGACGGGTGAGGAATCACAACGCCGGCCAGCCGGTCAGCCACCTGGAATACCAAGCCTATCCGGCGCTGGCGGTTCCAACCGGCCAGCGGATCCTTGAAGAAGAAGCTGCCCGTCACGGTTTGTTAGGAGTCCGCGCGGTGCATCGCACCGGGCCGCTGGCCATCGGCGAAGCCGCCGTGTGGGTCGGCGTGGCATCCGCGCACCGCGGTCCGGCATTCGATGCTGCTAGAACGATCATGGAACGCCTGAAATACGAGCTGCCGGTCTGGAAAAAGGAAACCTACGCCGACGGCCATACCGAATGGGTCGGCCCCGACAACAAATCCGCCGAGACCGGCCGGGCAGGGGACGAAGTTCCCGAGTGGCAGGCCGAGTTGCTGGAAATTTGGATCTCCGAAGGCAATGACTACCGCGGGCGTCATGAAAAAGGCCGTTTGGATCACGGCATCCGCAGCCTCCCGGAAGTCGAATGCGTCGCCGGCATGGGTCTGCGGGGCGACCGTTATTTCGGCTACAAGCCGGACTTCAAGGGCCAGGTGACGTTTTTCGACGCGGACACCGTGCAGGCCGTCCGTGATCGGTTTTCCATGCCGGAGCTTCCCAGCGCGGTTTTCCGCCGGAACCTGATCGTCCGGGGAGTGAACCTCGGAGAATGGGCCGGAAAACGATTCCGCTTCCAGGGCATCGAGTTCGAAGCCAGCGAGGAATGCAAACCCTGCTACTGGATGGATCAAGCCGTTGCGCCGGGTGCGGAGGAGTTTCTGACCGCGAATTTCCGCGGTGGTCTGCGGGCGAGGATCCTTTCCGACGGCCTATTGAGGGCAAAATCAGGAAATCCCGATGGTTAGGGAGAGCTGAATTTCAGTTTTCCGTGTTTATGGCCGTTTTTGGGACCAGTTGGCCGGAATCGTCCCCTCAAATTCCTTCCAATCTCCTGATCTTCAGGTAACTTGAAGTCGTTCTGAGCGAGGTCCGCCTCCTTAGGACTCCAGCCTCAAAAAAGCTGGGCCCAGTGTTCCGATCTTGATCTCCGGGGGGAAGTCAATCGGACGAGGCCCTGCCAAATGGCCAGGAAGAAAGTGCGCGTTGCGAGATCCGGGGGGATATCCAACGCGCACTTTTCGTATATCCCGTAAGGAGCGCGGACACTTCCGTCCGCGAAGTCGAGGTGAAGTAAAAAGGACCGCGCGAAGCTCTTCTCTTTTTCCACCCATCGTCCAGGTGGGCCACAGTCCCACCCTCCATTCTACCCCCGCCCGGTAATGCTGATGATCGACGCCAGTTTCTGGCAATTCGCCGCCAACTGCGGATCTTCCCGGATCTCCTCCAGTGTCCACGGCAGCCGGTAACGCCAGTTTTCCCCGCCAGCGGTGCCGGGGTGGTTGAAACGGTCATCCAGGCTGAAGAGTTCGGTGACCATCAGCGCCGCGTAACGCGAGTTCGAGGCAAACAACGACTTGATCAACCGCAGGCGGATTCCCTCGGTGTAGGGTGGCCACGGCGAGTGATGGGGAATCGGGATGCCCGCGAATTCCGAAAGAATCCGCAAGGTGCTGTGCGCTCCGCCGACTGCCCATGAGCTTTGCTCCGTGGGATTTTCGTGATGCTGTTGGATCATCCGCAGGCAACCGCGCCAGATGCCGTTGACCGGGTCGTGGTCATGGGTGGAATAGGTGGCGAAGGTGTTTTCGGGAAACGAGTTGCCGGGCGTCGGGTGACCGTGGTCGTTGCAATCCCAGTGGGGAATCCGGAAACCGGCGATCCCGAGATCCGACAAATGGGGGCGGACGTATTCCGGCACCCAGCCGAGGTCTTCCGCGATGACTTCCGCGCCGTTCGCCGCTTCGAAAATGGCACGCAGCCGGACGTCGCCGTCGTCGCGGTTGGCCGCCTTGTTTTCCACCGTGTCGTCGGGCCGCAGGAACCAGCAGGGGAGGCGGCCGTGATTGAGGGATGCCGCTTGATCGTGATTCAGGCCGATGAATTCATGATTGCGTTCCGGCCGCCACGGAAAGGCGTAGATCCGATAGAAACCGAGAATGTGGTCGAGCCGGAAAATTTGGAAAATCCGTGTCAGCCTCTCGATGCGCTTTCTCCACCAGGCGAATCCGTTGGCCTGCATGTGGTCCCACCGGTAAAGCGGTATGCCCCAGTTCTGGCCCCACTGTTGGAAAAACGGGTCGTCCTGCCCCATGCCTTCCGGCGGCGAGCCACCACACCAATCGAGATGAAACTCGCTTTGATCGAAAAAAACATCGCACGAATGCCAACTGATCCCGATCGGCACATCGCCCATCAGTTTCACCCCGCGCGCTTCCGAGTGGGCGCGCACGGCGAGCCATTGGCGGAAACAAAGCCACTGGACGAATGCGAAATATCCTAACCGATAGTCAACGCCTTCCGCATCCTCCGCCCGTTGTTTCGCGAGGAACTGATGGGCTTTGTCGGGAGTCCGGCAGTCCTGGGGCCATTGGTCCCACGTCAGCGATTCACCGTGGAATTCCATCAGAAATCGGAACAGCACGTAAGGGGCGAGCCACTCCGACTCGCTTTTCCGGAACTGTTTGAACTCCTTCACCAGAATCGTGGGCGCGCTCTCGAATCTCGACCACGCCAGCTCTATAAGGTTCCGCTTCACTCTGCGCACCACCGGATAATTCACCAGCGGCGATGCCAGCGCCGCCTTCAGTTGCTGGCGGGCGTTGGAAAGATCCGCCTCGGTGAGACCGGGGATTTCCCCGACCTCGCAGGCCAGGTAGATCGGGTCCAGCGCCGCCGAGGAAATGCCGCTATAGGGACTTTCGTCCGCGCCGTTCTCATTGATCGGCAGCAGTTGGATGAATCCGACGTGATGCTCCGCCGCCCAGTCGATCCACTCCCGCAGCGCCAGCGTGTCGCCGATCCCGAGGTCACCCTCACGGCGTGGGGTGAAGGCCGGGATCAGGATTCCGGCGAGACGTTTTCCATGGGGCTGCACGCGCGCGATCTTGGCAGGCCGCGCTGCCGCGTAAACCTTGAAATTTCGGACTCTAACCATCACCTGATTCCTTCCTTTGACAGCCGGGAAAATTTGTCCTTATATATCAGTTGGCGTGCATGAATAACGCCCGAATCAACCAACCAACACCATGAAAACCAAACTCCTGATCCCCGCGCTCGCGCTTCCTCTCTTCCTGGTCGCTTGCGACTCCAAGGAAACCGCGACGGAAAAAATGAATGCCGGAGCCGAAAAAGTTTCCGAAGGCGTCAAGGAAATGGCCGATGCCACCGGCGACAAGGTCGACAAGGCCAAGGAAGACGCGAAGGCCGCCATGGAACGGGCCGGTGAAAAAACCAAGGAAGTCGTCGCCGCCAGCAAGGAAAAGATGGACGCCGCCGCTGCAGACGCCAAAGCCAAGATGGACGCTGCCGTCGAAGGTGCGAAAACCGCTACTGACAAAGCCGTCGATGACGCGGCCAAAGCGGTCGAAGACGCCAAGGCAAAAGCCGCGGATGCCGTCGCTCCGGAATAAACCCTATCAAGTCCCATCACTCGACAAAGCCGGTTCCCCTCACAGGAAACCGGCTTTTTTGCGTAAGGCGGCGGCGATCACCGGTCGCCGCGAATTCATTCATCAGGAGCAAACGTGGCGACCGATGATCGCCTCCATCAAGCGCTGAAGCCTCATTCTTTCCAGTTTTACCGGATCTAACAAATTCAACGGGAGGCCGTCAGATGCCTTGCGTCGCAGCAGAAAGGAATGTCGCGACGCCTTTTTCTCCCGTGGCTACATCGTGAAAAACCGATCGTTCCTTGCCAACGACCGGTTCCGCCCGGATGTTGGCAGGTTTCCCCGATCCCCATGAATTCAAAAAATCTCCTGCTCGCCCCGGCGGCCATCCTTGCAATGCTCCCGGGTTGTGCTAACCCGCTCACCCGGGCAAATGCCGCCCACGCAAGCGCTTCCCGGATTTCCCACGACTCCCAAATCGCGTTGGATTCGCTGTATGCCCTGAAGCCGAAAGCGAAGGAACTCAGTGGGAGAGCCAAAAGCGTTCTCATTTTCCCATCGATCATCAAGGGCGGCTACATCGCCGGCGGGCAGGCCGGCAACGGGATGATGATTGGCAACGACGGCACGATCAGCGGCTACTATCAGATCAGCGGCGCTTCCTACGGGCTGCAGGCGGGATTGCAGACGTTCAGCTACGCGGTGTTCCTGATGGACGAGACGTCGCAACACCGCTTCGAGAAAACCGGCGGCTGGGAAATAGGCAGCAGCCCGACGGTGGTGGTCGGAACCAAGGGGTTTGCCACCTCTCTAACAACCACGACACTCTACAGGAACACCCCCGCATTTTTCTTCAACCAGCGTGGCCTGATGGGAGGGCTGGGTCTGCAAGGCTCCAAGATCACACGCATCGAACCGCAACCGTGAGCCGGCCGCAAGGGCGGATTGCCTTGGACGGTTTGCCAAATGAAAATGCCGAAACGCAAAGCTTCGGAGATCGCCATTCCTTGTTTCCGGCTATCGCGCTATCGACTCGCCGGATCCGACGGATCTGACCGATCCGTCGGATGAAAAAACCTCTATCAACCCTGGTCGATGGTCTTCTCCGTGGTCGCGTCGATGATGGCGAAGCGCTCGCGGTTCAGCGTCGGATCGGAGCGGAAAATCAGGCGGCCGGAGTGGGAGCGTTCGAGCTCGCCTAGCAGTTTGGCGTCCTCGCTTTTGAATCGGTTCAGGACGTCGCTGTTCACCACCACGATGATGTCACCCACCGACTCGCGGTGTTTCTGAATGACGGTGTTCAAGCGGCGTTGGATTTCCACGGACATGGTCATCGGCGTTTTCACGCGGGCGCGGCCCTGGCAATACGGGCACGGCTCATACATGGAATCCCGCAGCGATTCATTGAGCCGCTGGCGGGTCATTTCCATCAGACCGACCGGTGAAATCTGGAGCACCTGGGTCTTGGCCTTGTCTTTCTTGAGGCGGTCCTTGATCGCCTTGTAAACCGTTTGCTGGTCCTTGCGGTGACGCATGTCGATCAAGTCGATGACGACGAGTCCGCCGATGTTGCGCAGGCGGAGCTGGCGGGCGACTTCGACGGCGGCCTCGACGTTGGTTTCGAGGATCATCTTGTCCACGTCCTTCGAGCCGCGGTTGCGGCCCGTGTTGACGTCGATGGCGATGAGCGCCTCGGTTTCATCGATGACGATGTAGCCGCCGCATTTGAGCCAGACCTGGCGGGAGAATGCCTCGTCGATCTGCTTCTGGATGTTGATCTTTTCAAAAATCGGCTGCGTCGTCGTCGGCATGTAGTGGACGCGGCGCTTGGCGCGGCGGGAGATTTTTCCGGCGACGTTGCGGATCATCTCCGTGGTCTCCGCATCGTCACAGATGACCTGGTCGATCTCGTCGGTTAGGAAATCGCGGGCGGTGCGCTCGATGAGGCCGGGCTCCTGGAAGATGCAGGCGGGGGCCGGGTTGTTGGCACGGCGCGCTTCGATCTCGTCCCATTGCTCCAAGAGCATGTGAAGGTCGCGGACAAAGTGACGGGCGCGGGTGCCCTGGGCGACGGTGCGCATGATGATGCCCATGCCTTCGGGGACCTGGAGCTTCTGGACGATCTTGCGCAGCCGGGCGCGTTCCTTGGGATCCTCGATCTTGCGGGATATGCCGAACTGCTCGGTGTAGGGCATGAGGACGAGGTAGCGCCCGGCCATGGAAATGTTAGTGGTCACGCGCGGTCCCTTGGTGCCGATAGGCCCTTTGGAAACCTGGATGACGATTTCCGAACCGATCGGGTAGATGTCGGGGATGTCCTTGGAGGAGATTTTCTTCTGTTGCTTCTTTTTCCCTTCGCGCTGGATTTCCTCCAGTCCGCCATCGAGTGCGGCGGGGATGGCATCCCAGAAGTGGAGGAAGGCATTCTTGTCGAGGCCGATATCGACGAACATCGCCTTGAGGCCGCCCTCGATGTTTTTCACGCGGCCTTTGAAAATGCCGCCGACGATGTTCTGGTCACCCTCGCGCTCGACGGTGTATTCTTCTAACACGCCGTCCTCGAGGAGGGCGACGCGGCGTTCGAGTTTCTCGACGTTGACGATGATGCTGTTTCCCCGCGACGGGTCGGGCTTGCCGATGCCGAGGAGTCTTTTGATGTGTTGGATCATTTTGATAGGATTAAGTGGGTTAGAGGTTGAGTGATGGTTTTGGGGGAAATTTTCAGGGCTCCGTGACGGGAACCGCCTTGGGGATGACCGATCCCTCGGCGTCCACTTCGGGCGTGATGGTCGGGGTGGGGGTGACGTCGTTGACGGGAGGCGGCTGGATGGCGGTGGCCATGTCACCGGCCTCGCTGCCGGTTTCCCCGCCTTCTTCGGGAACCACTTCCACCGGAACGGGCGGAGTGATGACCGAGACGGTGGCGGGCGGGGGATTGGGATCTCCGGCTTCGACGGCGGCGATCATTTCGGGTGAGATCTCGATGGTCTTCTCGATGCGGTCGGTATTTCCGGGGACTTTTTCCTGCGGCCTGAGCGGCAGGCGGACACCGGCATCGCGGGCGAAGAGACCGCGATAGACGAGGTTCACCAGCGGGCCGCAAACACCGCCGCCGGAGCCGCCGTTCTGGACCATGATGCAGATGGCGTATTTGGGATTTTCGTAAGGCCCGAAGCTGATGACCCACGAGTTGTGGGATTCCTTGCCGTCATCGGAGGTCTGGGCGGTGCCGCTTTTCGCGGCGACTTCGATCTTCGGCAGCTTGACCTTTCCGCAGGTGCCGCCAGCCTGATTGACGGACATCCACATGCCTTTGCGGATGAGTTCGATGTCGCTGTGCTTGGCGCCATTCTGTGTTAGGTCGACCTGGAGTTTCGGAACGTCCGCGACGACGACTTTGCCGTCCTGGGTGACCGCCTCCTTGACGATGCGGGGTTTGAAATATTTTCCGCCGTTGGCGACGGTGGCGGCGACGGCGCACATCTGGAGCGGGGTGGCCATGGAGGTTCCCTGGCCGATGGATAGACCGGCCGTTTCATGTCCGGTCATGGTGGCGGTTGGGAACATGGCGCGCCATGCCCGGCTGCCCGGCAGGATCCCGGGATCTTCCTTGGGCAGCTCGATGCCGGTCTGTCTGCCGATGTTGACCATCGTGCAGCCATCAACCATGGCCTGCCAACCAATGGTGTTGGCGAGGGTGTTGAAATAGGGATTGCAGGAATGCTGGATGGCTTCGGATAGATTCTGGCTGCCGTGGCTGCCGCCTTTCATGTTATAGATCCAGCAGCCGACCTTGGCATTGCCGTACATGATGTAGCCGTTGCAATTGAAGCGCCGCGTCGCCATGCCTTCCACCGCTCCGGCGATGGCGGTGGGGATCTTCATAGTGGAGCCGGGAGTGAACCGGGAAATGGCGCGGTTCGTGAGCGGGCCGAGTTTCTTGTTCGCGTTGTAGGCGTCCAGGTTTGTCTGCGAGATGCTGGGGAAGAAATCGTTAGGGTTGAAGTCGGGCACGGAGGCCATGGCGAGGACTTCGCCGGTGTTCACATCCATCACGACCCCGGCGGCGCGACCGGCGTGGCGGATGGTGTTTTCCAACAGATACTGCACCGGAGCGTCGAGGGTCAGTCGGACCTTCGCACCGACGCCCGGCTTGGTGTAGTCGGACATCCGGATGGTGCGGCCCTTTTCATCCTTCACGATGGTCTTCTGGCCTTCGGGTCCCCGCAGGAATTCATCCATGGTGGCTTCGACGCCGGCGATGCCCTTGTCGTCGCCGATGTAGTGGTCGAAAACACGGGTGGCGCTTTCAGGGACATCGCCTTTTTCCCATTGCTTCAGGTAGCCGAGTTCGTGGCTGGCGAGAGCGCCATAGGGATATTGCCGCTGCGGGCGGAGGCTCAGATAGACGCCGGGAAGATCGAGATTGTGTTCGGCGAATCTCGCAAACTCCTCGTAGCTGAGATCCGCCCGATAGCTGAATGGAATGAGGCCGCCGTGGGTGATGAAGTGGGTCTTGAGATTGCTTGCGCGGTAGTTTTTCGCGAGCCCGAGTTTGCGCAGGCGTTCGATGGTGCCTTCGTTGACGATGGCGACGATGTCCTTTTCCGAGTGCTTGCGGGGCAGTCCGTTCTCGCTGATGATGCTCTCCTTGCGCGGTTCCTCAAGGTGCTGGGCGATGTAGGCCTGGCGGATTTCGTCGAGGTTGAACGAGACCTCGTAGCGGCGCAGGTTGCGGGCGAGCGGGATGCCGTTGCGGTCGGTGATTTCACCGCGGATGCCGGGCTCGCGGATGGTGACGTTGCGGTTTCCCGGGACGAGCTGTTGGAACTCGTCCTTGCGCTCGATCTGGAATTCGTAGAGCCGGGACAACAGCGAGCCGAATCCGACGAGCACGAGGGCGGTCAGCAGATAGAGCCGGAGTCGGTAGCCTGGTTCCATGGTGTTAGTAGGCGTGTCGGCGCTTCTTGCCGGCCTCGGGATTGATCGAATGGTCGCAGGCTCTGGCGATGCGGAAGAGCAGCCAGAACACCAGCGGGGAAAACAACATGGTCATTATCGAAGTGGACAGCATCTGCATGAGCGTCGCCCTGGAGAGCACGAAGTCGCCGCGGACGAAATTGATGATGGCATACTCCGCCGCCAGATAGAGGAAAATGGCGATGCCGGACAACATGGCGGAGAACTGCCATTTCCCCTGCTTGAACAGCGGCTGGATGCCCTGCATCAGGAATCCCATCGCGCCGAACAGGAAAATCGAATAACCGAAACGCAGCGACTCGACCTGCTGGCTGTAAACATCCGCGTCCCCGCCATGCGGCCCGAGCCAGCAATGGGCGTCCCAGAAGAATCCTCCGATGAAGGCGAGCAGCAGCATCGTCGGCGGGCCGACGGTGACCGCGGAGCAGAGGAACACCAGTTGGACTAACAGGATCCGCGAATGATGGATGCCCGTGAACGCGGGCAGGAACTGCTGCACCACGAAGGAGGCGAGCAGGAGCAGGATGGTGATGAACGAATAGCGGATCACGGGGTCAGGGATCGGCGGAAAGCACGACGAAAACCGTGCCAAGATCCGCGAAGTTCACCGACGGCCGGACGAGAGCTTCGGAATCCAGCGCGCCTTTTTCGACGGAGGCGATGGTTCCAAGTAAAATGTTGGCCTGGAAGATGCCTCCCCGGCCGGTGGTGAATACCCGCTGTCCCTCATGGAGGTCGGCGTCGGTTGATAGAAATCTGAGGCGCAGCAGCGGGCTGCCGTCGAAGCGACCGCGCTGGCCGCTGAGGATGCCGACTTCCGGAGAACCCTCGACCCGTGCGGAAACCTGGCATTTCTCATCGGTGAGCAGCAGGACGGACGAGCGGTTCTGCTTCTGATAGATGCGGTCGATCTTGCCGACGAGGCCCTCGTTGGAAAGCACGGCGAGCTGGGTGCCGATGCCATGTTCCTCCCCGGCGTCGATGTCCACGGTCTGCCACCACGTGGTCGGCTGGCGGCGGATCACCTTGGCTGCGACCACGTCGAATTGGGTGGCTTTTTTGAAATCCAAGGCATGTCGGAATTGGGCGTTCTCGCGTTCGAGATCACGATAGCGCGACTCGATGATCCGCAGTCGCCCGACTTCTCCGCGGGTGGTTTCCAGCTCCACTTCCAGCTCCTTGGAGTGCCGCGTTTCCTCGAGAAAATGGCGGGCGTAGGTTTCCATCTGTGACCCGGATTTCAGAAACGGCGACATCGCCGAGAAATACACGGTCTGGACCTCGCGGACGGCGCGGTCGCTGTGGGTGAATGCCCAGACAGCCCCTCCGAGGAAGAGCAGCAGCGCGATGAGATTGAGCGGCTTCATGGCCGGGGTGGCATGGCGGTCCGCTTAACGGTCGGAATTGGCGACCCGCTTCAGGAGGGCGAGTTCTTGAAGCGCCTTGCCTGTGCCTTCGGCCACCGCGCTGAGGGGATCCTCGGCGATGTGGACCGGCAGCCCGGTTTCCTCACGCAGCAGACGGTCGAGACCCTTGAGCAAGGCTCCTCCTCCTGCCAGCACGATGCCCCGGTCAACAAGGTCGGACGCGAGTTCCGGCGGGCAGCGTTCGAGAGTGGTGCGGACGGCGTCAACGATGGTGCTGAGCGGGTCCGCCATGGCCTCGCGGATTTCCTGCGAGGTGATGGTGATGGTTTTGGGAAGGCCTGCCACGAGGTCGCGGCCCTTGACCTCCATGGTCAGTTCCTTGGGAAGGGGAGCGGCGGAACCCAGGCGAATCTTGATTTCCTCCGAAGTGCGCTCGCCGATCATCAGGTTGTAGGCGCGCTTCATGTATTGGATGATCGCCTCGTCCAGTTCGTCACCGGCAGTGCGGACCGAGCGGGCGTAAACGATGCCGGAGAGGGAAATCAGCGCCACTTCGGTTGTGCCACCACCGATATCGACGATCATGTTGCCGGACGCTTCCTGCACCGGGAGGCCCACACCGATCGCGGCGGCCATCGGCTCCTCGATCAGGTAAACCTCGCGGGCTCCGGCTTGCAGCGCGGACTCACGGACGGCGCGGCGCTCGACCTCGGTGATGCCGGAAGGAATCGCGATGAGCACGCGCGGGTTCGAGCGGCGGCCTTTGTTGACCTTGCGGATGAAGTGCCGGAGCATCGCCTCGGTCACTTCGAAATCCGCGATGACGCCGTCTTTCAACGGGCGGATCGCGACGATATTGCCCGGCGTCCGGCCGAGCATGCGTTTCGCATCATCACCGACGGCAAGCACCTCGTTGGTGCCCGCCTTGACTGCTACGACCGATGGCTCGCGCAAGACGATGCCGTGGTCCTTGACGTTGATCAGAGTATTCGCAGTGCCTAAATCGATGCCGATGTCATTGGAAAACAGATTGCCAAAAAGCTTTTTGAACATGGATAGTGTTGAAAATAAGAGAGTAAGTGGGGAAAGTTGCGGATGGCTCCGGAGCCCTGACGCCGCTTCAGTCCGACTGGAGGTCTAACGAAATGAAGCGGGAGGCAGGACGCCTTTGAGACAAGGGGGCAAACCTCTTCATTCGCCGCCCCGAGGTCAAGCGGGAATCCTTGTTCCTCGCTGGACCTTCCGCTGTTCCACGCCCTCAGAATCAATGGGTCGCAAGCAACGGTCCGACGGCGGCGTGGCGGGTGAGAAATTCGTCGGCCATCGCGCCGTAGGCTTGCGCTCCCAAACCGCTGCCGTCGTGTTCGAAGATGGTTTTTCCGTGGCTCGGCGCCTCGCCGATCCGGATCGTCCGCGGGATCATCGTTGAATACATTTGGTCCGGGAAAAACTTGGAAACCTCCTCGACGACCTGACGCGAGAGCAGCGTCCGGCCATCATACATGGTCATCACGATGCCTTCGAGCTTGATGCCTGGATTCGCATCCGATCCGCGGATCTGGTCGATGACATGGACGATTTTCGCCAGTCCTTCGAGCCCGAACCACTCGCATTGCAGCGGGATCAGGATTTCATCCGCAGCCGCCAAGGCCGAGGTCATCAGCACTCCCAGCGACGGCGGTGTGTCGAGGATGCAGTATTCGAAAAGATCGTTCGGCTTGAGTGCCTGGAGGATTTTCCTCAAGCGGGTCAAATGGTCATCACTGCGGGCGAGCTCGATTTCCACGCCGGCGAGGTCCATTTCCGATGGGACCAACGACAGGTTTTCGCGCCCGGTGGCGAGGATCTGTTGGTGGACAGTCGCCTCGTTCATCAGCACCGGATACATGCTGCAGCCATCCGGAACCTCAATGCCAAGCCCGCTGGTGCAGTTCGCCTGCGGATCGAGATCGACCAGAAGCACCCGCTGGCCACGCAGCGCGAGGGCGGCGGAGAGATTCAGGGCGGTGGTGGTTTTACCCACGCCGCCTTTTTGATTGGCGATGGCTACGACTTTCATGCGGGCATTCGGATCCGGGACGACGGCACTCTTCCGGCTGACCGTGCCGCTGGCAATCAAAACCGCCGGACGATTGAAAATCAACGGCGGCGGACGAAGCCGAGCAGGCTCGCGAGCGCGCAAATCCACAAACTGCCGGGCTCCGGGATCGCCGCGATGCCCGTTTGATCGAAAATCCACGGGTAAAACTGCTGCAAATCCACCGCGCCGCTCAGGCCGCCGTATTTCGAGTTGCTGGTCGCAGCGGAAACCGCGCCCGAGTAGCTGTTGATTCCTATCAGGTAGGGCACCCCATTTACCATCGTGAAAACCCCGCCACCGCTGTCACCGGGGGCCACCGCCCCCTCTAACCGCGTGGCGACCGGGTTCGAGTCCTGACGGTTGCTCGTGCCGGTGGGGTTGTCGAAGTCCGAGACGAACGATGTCGTGGTGAGTCCATATTGGCTGCCGTAAAATTCGATGAGATTCGTGAATGCCCGCAGTTCGATGGGAACTTGCGCTCCTGTTAGGCCGGTTCCGGTAAATCCGTATCCCACGTAGGTCGCCTCGCGTCCCAGTATGGAAGCCGGCTGGTCGAAGCGGAACATTTCCGTCGCGCTGGCACCGGTGACTGGAGCTGATAGGTAAAGCAGCCCGATGTCGTTCGAGTAGGACGCTCCGGAGGTCGAATAGCCCGGGTGCGTGATGGAGCTGGCGATGGTGTAGCTGACGCCGCCCACGTTGAAAATATCGCCGCTCTGCTTGCCTTGGGAAACATGTCCCGCTGTCAGCACCCAGCGGTCGGAAAGCATCACGCCGGAGCCGCTGAAGCCCGAACCCGTCACCTTGCCCACGGACGGATAGAGTGCCGCCTCGTCACGGTAGGCCTGGGCATCGACCGTGTGGAGGATGGTGGATGCCTCCACGGCGGTGTTGAAAGCAAACGAGAGCAGTATTCCGAGAGGGCGGATGTTCACTAACACGACCTAACGGTCAATTTTCCGGTCCGGCAAGTGAAATCAAGTGACACAAACATGCGCGTCACTTCGCCAGCTTGGGCGGAATGAGGTAGCGGAGGGTTCCGTGTTGCGACGGCGGGCTGATCCGCAGGCAGGCGATCGCTCCTTTCTTGAATTCCACACCGCCGCCGCCGGCTCCGAGAATCCACTGGACCAGTTCCGAAAAATCCGGCTCGTGGCCGACAATCGCAACGGCTTTGAAATCCCGGAACGCGGTGAGTTCGGTCATCGCCGTTTCCGGAGTCATCCCGCAGGCGAGCCAGCCCTGGAGGACAGGGCCGGGCATCCCCGCCGTCTGGCAGAATTCATCCGCCGTCTGGCGGGCGCGGATCAGCGGGCTGGTTAGAACGATCGCGGGAAGCCTGTCGGCTTCCTTGAGGAGCTTCGCCGCGCGGCGCGCCTGTTCACGGCCTTTTTCCACCAGAGCGCGGGGGAAATCGCCATCGGGATGCGAGTCTTCGGCAAGACCGTGGCGAAGGAGGATGAGATCCATGAGTGGTAAATGCTGGAGGTTGGAATTTTCTTACATCGTCATCCCGCCATCGACGGCGAGGACTTGCCCCGTGATGTACCGGGCGGCCGGGCTGGCGAGGAAAACGACGGCTTCCGCGATGTCCTTGGTTTCGCCGAAGCTGGCTAACGGAATTTTTCCGATCACCGCGTCCTTGACGACCTGCGGCAGATCGTCGGTCATGTCGGTGGTGATGAATCCGGGGGCGACGGCATTGCTGGTGACGCTGCGTCCGGCCAATTCGCGGGCGACAGCCTTGGTGAAACCGATCAGACCGGCCTTGCTCGCGGAGTAGTTCGTTTGGCCTGCGTTTCCGATCAGTCCGATGACCGAGGCGATGTTGATGATGCGCGGATCCTCGGCTTTCATCAGCACGCGCATGAAGGCTTTGACGGTGTTGAAGGCGCCCTTGAGATTGGTGTCTAACACAGTGTCCCAGTCCTCCTCCTTCATTCGCATCAGCAAGCCGTCGCGGGTGACACCCGCGTTGTTGACGAGGATGTTCACGGTACCGAGATCCTCGCCGATTTTCTTGGCGAGTTCCTGCACGGCGGCGTGGTCGGCGACATCGACCGCGTACGCGGTGGCGGATCCGGGATAGAGGGCGTTGATTTCCTCGGCAGCTTTTCCACAGCTCGACGCGCTGCGGCTGACCACGGCGACCTTCGCACCCTCGGCGGCGAGCGCACGGGCGATTTCCTGACCGATTCCACGACCTCCTCCGGTGACGACCGCGACTTTGTTGGCAAAACGTGACATGCCGGAAACTGGCGACCGGATGGGCCGGGTGTCAATTCCGTCTTCCTCAGCGGAAAATGGCCCGCATGAATCCCCGCAGGATCCGGAAAATCACGAATAGAACCCCGATCACCACGCCGAAGGTCAGCAACAGCACCACCGCGATGGCTCCGAGGAAAACCCACAGCGGCCACCAACGGCTGTCGAGCGTCCGCACCCGGCCTTGCCACTGCTGCCAAGGTGGTTGTTGTGGCCCACTCTCTTCACGCGGCTCAAAGCGTGCGGGTGGCGTGATGCCATCGACCTCGACCACTTCGACCTCGATGGCTTGGGATTCGTTTGTCATGATTTTTGTGGGCCGGAATTTTCACCGCGAACCGCCGGGACGCAACGCGAATGCTCCCGGATGGAAAAAATCCCAGGCATTCCACCGAGGAGAATGGACGCCACCGACCATTCAAACAAAACTCCCGACATGGGACCGGATTTGACCGACAAGCGCTGGATCATCGCAAAAGGATTTCTCTTCGCCGTTCTCGCCCTCCTATCCGGAATTCTCCAACTGCTCCTGGATTTCCCGATCTGGCAGGAAACCGTGCTCCTGCTCATCTGCATCTGGTCGAGCTGCCGGTTCTATTATTTTCTCTTCCACTGCCTCGGAGCCTACGTCGATCCGGATCTGCGAAGCGCCGGAGTCATCGACCTGCTTATAAGGCTATGGCAACGTCGTGGCTGAGGCCCACGGATTTACCCTTGCGCGGTTCCGGATGCGGGGCGAGTTCCCGGCAGATGATGCTATCCATTCTTTTCCATCCGATTTCGACCTTCCTGGCGGGATTGATCCTCGCGTTGGCGGGGGTGACGCTGTTTCTCGTTTCCTGCGCGGCCCCCAATCATTCGGATGAGGAAGTTTCCTCCTACCGCAAGGCCTTGGAAAAGGTGGCACCCAGCGGATTGCAACCGGACGGTCCGGGAGAAGCTGCCGCTCTCCAACGCTTCAAATCCTTTCTCCAGGGAATCGGCGACATGAATTTCGTCCGTGAAAATACCCTGAAGACTTATGCTGCGGATGCCTATCTCGACGATACCCTCGTGGTTCACCACGGCGCGGCGGACATCCAGGCCTACTTCACGAAAACCAGCGAGACCATGACGAGCTATCAGGTCACCATCGATGATGTGGCCCGCTCCGGAAATGACTACTATGTCCGTTGGACGATGGTATTCGCCGCACCCGCGCTCAGCGGCGGCAAGCCCGTGCATTCCGTGGGCATCAGCCAGGTCCGCTTCAACCGCGAAGGGAAGGTCGAGTTCCACCGGGACTTCTGGGACTCGGGAAAAAATTTCTACGCCCATCTTCCCGTCGTCGGCGGCGCGGTCGGTTTCGTGGGGAAACGTCTGGAATCGAATTGAAATGAATCCGCAGGAGAATCTAGCGAAAAGTCGGAAGTCGAACCCGTGGAACGTGTTCGTCCTCACGCTTTGCCAGTGGCTCGACTCGGACTACCGCCGCGAGGATCTGCCGGATCCCTCACTGCTTCCGGCGAAGGTGAACTGGCAACGGACCCTGCCATTCATTTTCCTGCACCTCGGCTGCCTCGCGGTCTTCTGGGTGGGAATCAGTACAGTGGCCGTCGCGGCGGCGGTTTTTCTCTATCTGGTCCGCATGTTCGCCATCACCGGATTCTATCACCGCTATTTCTCGCACAAGACTTTCAAGACCTCGCGGACCGTGCAGTTCCTGTTCGCGGTTCTGGGAAACAGCTCCATGCAGCGCGGTCCTCTGTGGTGGGCGGCCACCCATCGCCATCATCACAAGCATTCCGACCATGAGGAGGACATTCACTCGCCGGTGATCAGCGGCTTCGTTTGGTCGCATATCGGCTGGCTGACTTCGATGAAGAATTTTCCCACCTGTTATAAAGCGATTCCCGACCTCAGCAAATATCCCGAGCTGATGTTCCTGAACCGCTTCGACCAGACGGTGCCGTTCGCCTATGGACTGGTCATGCTCGCCATCGGCTGGGGATTGGAAACCTTCGTTCCAAGCGCCGGAGTGACGATGGGCCAGTTCTTCATCTGGACCTTCTTCATCAGCACTACGGTCCTCCTCCACGGCACCTTGTTCATCAACTCGCTCGCCCACGTCTGGGGCCGGCGCCGCTACGAAACCGACGACGACAGCCGCAACAGTTGGCTGCTCACCTTCATCACCCTCGGCGAGGGTTGGCACAACAACCACCACCGCTACCCGCATTCCGTGAGGCAGGGATTCCGCTGGTGGGAAATGGATCTGACTTACTACGGTCTGAAACTTCTCTCATGGACGGGCCTGATCTGGGATCTGCGCCCGGTTCCCCAAGCCGTGCTTGAGGAAGGTCTAACACCACAAGGCGCGCCACAGCAAAGCGCATGAAGCGGGAAAAAATCGCCATCGTCGGATCGGGCATCTCAGGAATGGCCTGCGCTCATTTCCTGAGCCGTGAGCACGACATCACCGTGTTTGAAAAGGACGACCGCGTCGGCGGCCATTCCCACACAGTGATGGTGGACGAGGGCGACGCAAAGGTTCCGGTCGATACCGGATTCATGGTTTACAACGAGGTGACCTATCCGCTACTCACCCGTTTGTTTCGCGAGCTGGACGTGGTGACAAAGCCGACGTCGATGTCCTTCAGCGTCCAGCACATGGGCGAAAACCTGGAGTTCAACGGCGGCAGCGTGAACCTCCTGTTTGGCCAACGCCGGAATTTATGGAATCTCCGCTACTGGCGGATGCTCCTGCAGATCGCCCGTTTCAATCGCGAGACCGTCGAGGAGCTAACTGATCCGAAATTCGGCGACATGACGCTGCGCGACTACGTGAAGGCGCGCGGTTATGGCGGGGATTTCCTCAAGTGGTATCTCTCGCCGATGGCCGCAGCCGTCTGGTCCAGTCCTCCGGAGCGCATCGATGAATTTCCCGCTCGCACGCTCATGCGCTTCTGGCACAATCACGGATTCCTCGGACTCGACACCCAGCATCCATGGAGAACCGTTAGCGGTGGCTCGCGCTGCTATGTGGAGAAACTGACGGCACCTTTTAAAGACCGGATCCATCAGGGGGCCAAGGTTCGCTGGGTGAATGGATCGACCTTGAAACTTGAAGACGACACCGAAATCACTTTCGACCGGGTGGTGATCGCCGCGCATGGCGACCAAGCGTTGAAGATGATTTCCGACCCGACCGACCTGGAGGGGGATCTGTTGGGTAAATTTAACTATCAGGAAAATGAGGCGGTGCTCCACACGGACATCCGCTTCATGCCGAAGACCCGCCGGTGCTGGGCCGCGTGGAACTACCGGATCGATGGCAACGGCCGCCACTCGACCCACTACTGGATGAGCGAACTCCAGGGTGTTTCCGATCGCGAACACTATTTCGTCTCCATCAATCCGCCGTCGCCGCCGGCCGAGGCATCGATCAAACGGCGTCTGGTTTATGAACATCCGCTGTTCGATCTGGCGGCGATCAGCGCCCAACAGCAGTTGCCCCGGCTTCATCAGGCCGGACACGAAACGCATCGCTATTTCTGCGGGGCGTGGCAGCGTTATGGCTTCCACGAGGACGGCCTGTGGTCCGCCGTCAATGTCTGCACCGAAATTCTGGGAAGGGATCCATGGTCATGAACGCGCTCTACGAATGCACGGTCGTCCACTGCCGCTTGAAGCCCAAGCGGAATCCGTTCACTTATCGCGTGTTCATGTTCAGCGTGGACATCGACGAACTTCCCGCATTGGGAAAACGCTTCTTCTGCTTCAGTCACAACCGCTTCAATCTTTTCTCCATCGATGACAAGGACCACCTCCATCGGGGCAAACCGGGCATCCGCGCGAATCTAACTTCATGGCTGGATGAACAAGGTGTTCACTGTCCAGTGGATGCCCGGATCCGGCTGCTCACCTTTCCGCGTGTGTTGGGTTATGGCTTCAACCCGGTGTCCTTCTACTACGTGGAATCGAAATCCGGTGAACCCATCGCCGCCGTCGGCGAGGTCGTGAACACATTCCGCGAAATGAAACTTTACGCCATGGAATCCATAGGCTCCGACGGCCTGTGGCATCGGCGGGTGGCAAAGAATTTCTACGTCTCGCCATTTTCCGATCCCGGCGACGAGTTCGATTTCAAACTCGGCCTTCCCGCCGAGACTTGGCGGGTGAATATCGACGATTACGCGAACGGTGAGAGGGCGCTCCTGAGTTCCGTGAGGGGAGATCGGCGCGAACTGACGTCCATGCGGCTTGTCTGGTATGCTTTCAAATACCCTCTGCTGTCCTTGAAAATCATCGGACTGATCCACTGGCACGCGCTGCTCCTGTGGATCGGACGGGTGCCGTTTTTCCGCAAATCCGAGCGCCGGGAAGCACAGCTCGACGTGATGCGTCCTCACTCCAGTTTGAAGAAAGATCTACCATGAACGCCACCATCGAACTCGAAAACGAATTGGTCCCTCGCGAGGCCGCCCGCCATGCAACCCGCAGCTTTGCCGAACGGATGGTGATCCGTCTGTTGGAGAAGATGCCTCGCGGTGGATTGCGTCTCGAACATGCGGACGGCCGTATCCGGCATTTCGGCCAACCCGGGACGCCTGTTACCGCACGAGTGGTCGTTAGAGATGATGAACAATTTTTCAAACGCTGTGCCTTCTACGGAGACATCGGCATGGGGGAAGCCTACACCGACGGCCTGTGGGACACGGATGACATCGCGGCGGTGATTTCCTGGTTCATTGAAAACATGAACGCGCTCAAGGGCGCTGCCAGATCCTCGGGCGATCTTCCCGGAGTGAATCTCCTGAAAATCGTCAACTGGTTCCGACATCTGCGCCGCGAGAACACCGTCGAGACCAGCCGCAGGAACATCGCCGAGCACTACGACCTCGGGAATGATTTCTACTACTTGTGGCTCGATCCAAGCATGACCTACTCAAGCGCGAGATTCGAAAACGCCGAGCAAAGTCTGGAGGAAGCGCAGTTTGGAAAATATGATGCGCTGTGTCGGAAACTGAAACTCAAGCCCGGCGACCATGTTCTCGAAATTGGTTGCGGCTGGGGGGGATTCGCAGTGCATGCCGCCAGAAACTACGGTTGCCGGATTACCGGCGTCACGATCTCCGACGCCCAGGCTTCCTATGCGCGAAAACGCATTTCGGACGCGGGATTGCAGGATCAAATCGAGATCCGCATCCAAGACTATCGGCACATCATCGGTAAGTTCGACAAGATCGCCTCGATCGAAATGTTGGAGGCGGTGGGCGACAAATACCATGATTCGTTCTTCGCGAAGTGTGCTGAAGTGATGGCGCCTGACGGACTGCTGGGCGTCCAGATGATCACGGTGCCCGACTGCCGTTATGCCGGTCTTCGAAAAGGCGTCGACTGGATCCAGAAACACATTTTTCCAGGCTCGCTGCTGCTCAGCGTCGGCCGGATCAACGACGTGCTTCAACGGACCGGCGACTTGTTCATGCACGATCTGGAAGATCTCGGTGCGGATTACGCGAGGACGCTTTCAATCTGGCACGATCAATTCAACGCGGCGCAAGTCGCGGTGAAATCCCTGGGTTTCGACGAGCCTTTCATCCGCTCATGGAACTACTATCTGAAATACTGCGAGGCCGCGTTCTCCACGCGCAACATCTCCGTGGTGCAGGCAATCTATACCCGGCCTAACAATCCACTTCTGGATCATCGCTTCGAGGAGGGAAGGGGGTGATGGCTCACTCCGGCGATATGGCGGTTGCACCACGCGAACGCTGGTGGCAGCGATGGTTTGTCGCACCTGTGCTGGCGCAACTGGGGAAGGGGATTTCTGTCCAGCGGATTTCATGGACCATCGCTCTGGGAATGGTGATAGGGATTTTCCCGGTCATGGGAACCACGACCGTTCTCTGTCTTCTCGTGGGCTGGGGGCTTCGTCTGAATCATGTGGTAATGCAGGTGTTCAAGGAAGCGGTCTATCCATTGCATCTGGCATTGATCCTGGTCTTCATCCGTTTGGGCGAACGGGTGTATGGAGCACCATTGATCAGCTTTTCCATTCCAGAACTGCTGGGAAAATTCAAGGCGGACCCGATTCTCTTCGCAAGGGACTTCGGCATGGCCGCGTGGCATGGTGTCAGCGCGTGGCTGTTGATTGCACCGGTTGCCGCTGTTCTGATCAAATGGGCGGTCGCGCCGGCGGTTAGGCGGCTGGCGGAGTCGTTGGAAAAGCGGAAGGAGGTCGCGGGATGAATCCGTGGTTCGCTTTGCTTTGCGGCGCTGGCCTGATGTCCGCAGTGTTCATCATCGCGTGGGCAATGGCTCGGAAATGGGACAATTATTCGATCGTCGATGCGGTTTGGGCATTTGGCATCGGTTTGATGGGGATTATATGGCTCGTCTCATGTGGTGACGGAAGTTTGAAAATTTGGATAGCCGGTGGGTTGCTTGCGATTTGGAGCTTGCGACTTGGCTCGCATCTGGAGCGCCGCATTCGAAAGGCGCATCCGGAAGAGGATGCCCGATATGCGAAGCTCCGCGAAGTCTGGTCAGGTAGAGTAACAAGCGCGTTTTTCTGGTTTTTCCAGGGACAGGCCATTTCGGTTGTCATTCTGGCATTGCCGTTTCTCCTGATCGCTGCGGACGGCGACCGATCATGGAGTCCATGGGAATCGGCAGGATTCGCCATCACGCTGATTGGAATTTCCGGTGAGGCTCTGGCCGATGCGCAGATGGCCCGGTTTAAAAAAGGGAAACCAGGTAAGAACGAAATCTGTCGGGAAGGACTGTGGCGCTACTCGCGTCATCCGAACTACTTTTTTGAATCGGTGATCTGGCTGGGATTCTACACCTACGCCTGCGGTTCCGCATGGGGTTGGACCACGATCCATGCCCCGGCGATCATCGTTTTCCTGTTGTTGAAGGTCACCGGGATTCCTCCCACCGAGGCCTCGGCTGTGAGGCGGAAGGGCGATGCCTACCGCCGCTATCAGGAAACCACCAGCGCCTTCATCCCATGGCCGCCAAGGCGGTTAGACTGACTCATTTCCATCATGATCCACACGAACGACATCCTCGCCAAAGGCATCATCCCGGACGGGCTGATCCGCATGGGCATCCGCTCCCGCCTCGCCGGGACGCTGGCCCCGTTTGAGAAGCTGAACTGCGAGCAACGCCAGGCCAGGGTGATGCAGCACATCCGCGAACTCCGCGCCAGTCCCATCGCCATCGCGACGGATGAGGCGAACGAGCAGCACTACGAACTTCCCACCCGCTTTTTCGAGCGGGTGCTCGGGAAGCACATGAAATACAGTTCCGGCTATTGGGACGAGGGCGTCACGGACATCGACGCCTCCGAGGCGAGGATGTTAGGAATCACCTGCGAACGCGCGGGACTGGAGGACGCCCATCGCATTCTCGAACTCGGCTGCGGCTGGGGCTCGCTCACTTTGTGGATGGGAGCCCATTATCCGAACTCGCGGATTACGGCGGTTTCCAACTCGCGCACGCAGAAGATCCACATCGAAGCCCAGCTCGCCGCCCGCGGACTGACCAATGTCGAGGTGCGGACGGTGAACATGATCGACTATCAGGGCGAAGGAGTCGCAGCGTTCGATCGCGTGGTGTCGGTGGAAATGTTCGAGCACATGAAGAACTACGAACAGCTCATGAACCGGATCTTCACTTGGCTGAAACCCGGCGGTGCCCTATTCGTGCATATTTTCACCCACCGGGAATACGCCTATCACTACGAGGCGGAGAGTGAGGATGATTGGATGGCGAAATATTTCTTCACCGGCGGTCAAATGCCGTCGGACGACCTGTTGCTCTATTTCCAGGACCAGCTCCGGATCGAGGATCACTGGCAGGTGAGCGGAACCCACTATCAGAAAACGTCCGAAGCCTGGCTCGCCCGGATGGATGCCGCCCGCGACGAACTCCTGCCGCTGATCGGCGAAACCTACGGTGCGGACCAGCAAACCCGCTGGTGGGTCTATTGGCGCTTGTTCTTCATGGCCTGCGCCGAGCTTTGGGGCTACCGCGACGGAGACGAGTGGATCGTCTCGCACTACCGGTTCCGCAAGCCGCTGTGACGGCGGCGGCGAGATTTCGCGGAAATTTTGACAGCCGCCCCAAGTTGGCTATGGTCCCGCCGTTCCCACGAACCAACCTTTTCAAACCATGAGCGAAACCACCGTCGAAAAACAAGTTTTCCAAGCCGAGATCCAGCAGTTGCTCGATTTGGTCGTCCACTCCCTCTACACGGACAAGGAGATTTTCCTGCGGGAGCTGATTTCCAATGCCTCCGACTCGATGGAGAAACTCCGCCACATCGAGGCGACCGAGAAAAATATCCACGAGCCGACGCTGCCGTTGGAAATCCACATCACCACCGATGCCGAGGCGAAAACGCTGACCATCGCCGACCACGGGATCGGGATGACCCGCGAGGAACTGGTGAAAAACCTGGGCACCATCGCCCACTCGGGCACCAAGGCGTTCCTCAAGTCCGTGAAGGAAAGCGGCAGCACGCCGGGCAACATGATCGGCCAGTTCGGAGTCGGGTTTTACTCGGCGTTCATGGTGGCGGACGAGGTGAAGGTGCACAGCCGCAGTTGGCGTGAGGATGGCGAGGCGCTCGTCTGGATCAGCGATGGCAAGACAGGCTACGAAATCGAGGATTCGCCCGACCAGGAGCGCGGGGTGAAAATCGTGATGCATCTGAAGGAAGAACTCAGCGAGTATTCCGAAGAAGTCCGGATCAAGCACCTGATCGAACGCTACAGCAATTTCGTCGGCTTCCCGATCTTCCTGAATGGCACGCGCATCAACGAGGTCGAGGCGCTGTGGCTGAAGAACAAGTCCGAAATTTCCGAGGACGAATACAAGGCGTTCTATCAATTCGCCTGCAAGGCTTTCGATGACCCCGCCTATCGCCTGCATTTCAGCGCCGACGCGCCGATTGCCATCAACTCGCTGGTCTTCGCGCCTTGCGAAAATCCGGAGCGTATGGGCTTCGGCAAGGTCGAGTGTGGCGTTTCCCTCTACTCGAAGAAAGTCCTCATCGACGCCGAGCCGAAAGGCCTTTTGCCCGATTGGATGCGCTTCATGAAGGGCGTCGTCGATAGCGCCGATCTCCCGTTGAACATCTCGCGGGAAACGATGCAGGA
Organism: Verrucomicrobiota bacterium; assembly: GCA_040386755.1. Taxonomy (GTDB): domain Bacteria; phylum Verrucomicrobiota; class Verrucomicrobiia; order Verrucomicrobiales; family Akkermansiaceae; genus Luteolibacter. The sequence continues at coordinate 133,730 of JAZKEY010000024.1, forward strand.
CAGCGCTCTCGTTAGGAAACTCGGCGCGGTGATCAGCAAGCGCGTGATCAAGATGTTCGAAAAGGAAGCCGAAGCCGATCCGGAGAAATACCGCGGTTTTTACAAGAAGTTTGACCGCTTCTTCAAGGAAGGCATCGCCACCGACTACGCGAACAAGGACGCGCTAGCCAAGCTCTTGCGTTTCGAAACGTCACTAACTGATGCCGGTGCGGTCTGTGGCTTCTCCGACTACGTTTCCCGCGTGAAGGACGGCCAGGAGTCGATTTACTACCTCGTCGGCGGCAGCCGTGAGCAAGTCGAGAGCAGCCCCTACATCGAAGCGTTCAAGGCCCGCGGACTTGAAGTGGTTTATTTCACCGACGCGGTTGACGAATATGTCGTGGAGTCGCTCGGTGAATTCGACGGCAAGAAACTCGTTTCCATCCGTCACGGCGGCGTGGATCTCGAGGATCACGCGCCGGAGGGAGAATCTCTATCCGAAGAGCAGACGGCTGCCCTTTGCAGTTTCCTCAAGGAGGAACTCGGCGACCGCGTGACCGGAGTTTCCAGCGGCAAGCGACTGGTGGACAGCCCGGTGATCGCGCTCGTGCCAACGGACGGCCTCAGCCCGCAGATGCGCCAGATGATGCGGGCGATGGATGAGAATTTCAAAGACGACGTGAAGGTGGAGCTGGAGATTAACCCGCGCCATCCGTTGGTGAGGAAGCTCGCCGAAGCGAAGGACTCGAATCCCGAGCTCGCGAAACTCGTGGCGCTCCAGATGCTGGACAACTCGCTGATCGCCGCCGGTCTGTTGGAAGACGCCCGCGACACGGTGACCCGCATGAACAAGCTGATGGAAAAGGCGATGGGCTGATGAAGGTCCTTTGCCCCGAATGCAAGACCAGTCTATCAGGCCCGAAGTCCGCGCTGGGAACCCGCGTGGATTGCCCCGAGTGCCGGCATCCGTTTTACTGGACGGATCGCCAGCACGCCGGGGAATCCTTCGTGGTCTATGACCTTGAAACCACCGGACTGGATCCGGAGCAGGACGAGTTCATCCAGATCGCCGCGATGCGGTTCACCGCGGGCAGCTTGTGCCCGGAAGAAACGTTCGCCAGTTTCGCGAAGCCACGGCGGCCGATTTCCGCGTTCATCGAGAGCTACACCGGAGTTGGGAACCGCCACATCGCGAATGCGAACAGGCCGGAGGAAGTTCTGTGCGAGTTCGCAACATGGGCGGGGGAATCCACCTTGATTGCGCACAATGGACTCCGCTTCGATAGCAAATTTCTAGCAGCCACCTGCCGCCGCCATGGCCTGCCGATGCGCGAGGTCCACAGCATCGACACCATCCACATGTCGAAGATGCTGTTCGGGAAAGTCCGCGGTACCGGTCACTCGCTGGATCATCTAATTTCCCGCCTGCGGATCGACCAGCAAGGCATCCGCCGCCACGACGCGCGGGGTGATGTGGAAATCCTCGGCCGCGCGGTGGCCGGCATGTGGCAGCGACTCGGCCTGGACCGGGCGTTCAACGGCGTGCCACGGCACAGCTCGTTCCTGCCGCTGGATCGTGGGTAAGGGAATATTGATCTCTCCACTATTTCACCCTGTCCGGTGGCAGGACTTCCGGCCAGCCGTCCTCGCTCCATTGGATCGGCATGACGCCCAAGGTGGCTTTGCCTCCCATGCGGTCGTCCGCTTCGAAATGGCAACTGAACCAGCTTTTCCCGTCCTTCTCAATGATACCCGCATGTCCGGGGCCGGTGAGGGGACCGGTCTTCACGTCCAGCACCATCGTGCCGCCACCGTCGATCATCAGTGACCCGTCCTTTGCCTGATAGGGGCCCTTGATGTTTTCACTGCGGCCGACCTTGATGTGATAGGTGCTCTTGTCTCCCGCACAGCAGTTGCCGCGATTCAGAAACAGATAGTAGAATCCCTTCCGCTTGTAAATGTAGGCGGCCTCGATGGATTTGCCTGCGGCGATGGGATGCATCTCTTCGTCCGGCTTCGGCCGCTTGCCGGTCGCGGGATCCAGCTCCACCAGTTTCAAGCCGCTCCATTGCGAGCCGAAGGACATCCATAGCTTGCCATCATCATCCTGAAAAATCGCGGGATCGATGGCGTTGAAATCGCCGCCTTCGTTCGATTTCACAATCACCCCGTGATCCGTCCAGCAGAACGCCGGATTCGCCGGATTCAAGGTGGGATTCGTCGCCAGTCCGATGGCCGAGTGCATTGCGCCGAAGCTGGAGATCGAGTAGTAAAGCAGGTAACGCCCGCCCGCCTTCATCACATCCGGAGCCCAATAGACGCCATCGTTTTTCGGAACCTCCTTGGCAATCCACTCCGGGGCCTTGTCAAAAACATCAGGTCCGCGCTCCCACGTGACGAGATCTTTGGAATGCAGTGATTTTACGCCGCGCCCGGTGTAGAAAACCCAGAACGTGTCACCCTCGCGAACGATCGTCGTGGGATCTCGTGCGATCATGGCCCGGCTGGCTGTCGATTCCAGCGGTCCTCCCTGAGTTGCCTTGGAAACTTCTTCCGCCATCGCCGATCCGGTAACAGACGCCGCCAACAGCGCCATCCGGTTGAGCTTGAGGAAATGAATCGGGGCGCGGGTCATCCGGTGCATGGGACCATGACAAAGGCCGGGCCACCTGGAGACAAGGTGAAAAAACAAGATGGATCGCGGTGGAAATGAAAGTCATCGGATGTCCGTTTCGAAATTGTTAGTTTTCGATGGGTTCGATCCACATCGCATCGTTCATGTAAGCACGCGCATATTCCCACGACATGCGGCACTTCATGTCCGGTCGATTCGAGTTGTAAAAATCCAGCGTGCCGCCGCCGGGTTGGGAGCTATCTTTTTCGTAGCCAGTGACGAGAACGCTATGGCCATCGAAAACCGCATCCGGCGGACGCATCTCCAGGACCCCGTTCCGCCAGCTCTCTTTTTCCGGCCAACGGAGACCGCTGCAGACAGGAGAACCTTTCGCCAAGGTTTGTTGGATGGCGGCGAACTCCTCGTCGGTTAGTCCCGTTTTCACGTTCCAGAGTTTGATCCAGTTCATCCGCAGGCGGGCGGCTTGCGGCTTAGCGCTGGCAATCGCCGCGGGATCGGGTTTTCTCCCGGGATCGAAGTCCGCCGAGTAGGGCATTTCCGTTTCCTGACAGATTCCCCAGTCGCGGTACCCTTTCCACAAATCCGAGAAGAACCCTCCATCCGCCGCCTGGCCCACGGATTGGTTTGAGGCCCAGTTGATATATTCCACGCTCAATCGTCCGGCAGGCTTCTCTAACCGGGCAAACGCGTATTCCATCGCCGCCGTCACGGTGAACACCGAACACGTGCCGCGTCCTCCCTGCTGGCGTGGCGTGATGCCGGCCTGTTCGAGCGCGGGCCGCAGATTGGCCGTGGCCGGAATGGCAGCGGCCTTGCCGGGCAGGCGCAGAGTGGGATCGCCGAACATCATGAATTTCATGGCTTGGAAGAAGATGCTGGCTGGCACCCATGATTCGGTGGGTTTCAGTTCTCCGACCTTCTGTTGGGCGATGTAATAACGAACGGCACTATTCCAACAATCGCCTAACCGGGGTGCATCGGAATCTGCGAGGTCCCGAATGAATCCGTCCACCAGCGTCAACCCGAACGGCTGGCTGCCGGTATTGCAACCGATGTAAGCCACGCCTCCCGTGCCCGCTTTCTTCAGCAATTGTTCTCCCAGACAAGTCGGGTTCACCGCGCCAGCTTGAATGGGTGACGGCGGCAGGGGAGGTTCCGTGAATTTTTCCCCACGGTCGGTGCCGTCATGGCGTTTTCCATCGCGATCCACATAAGGCTCGTAGGGCGGGAGCGGTGCGAAATGGGCGGTGCTGCAACCGGCGGAAATGAAAACCGGCACGCTCGCCGCGTTGGTGAGTTGGTCGATGTCGGCGATGGAAAAGCATTGCTCCCACCGCTCGGGAGTGCCGTGGCCGGTGTGCACCATCAGGCCGGACCCCTCGTTGAGCAGACCGAGGACTTCCTTGGTATCCGGCGGCGGCGAATCCGAGCCATAGAGCCGTTTGCTGATCTGCCAGCGGCCTTCTAACGTTTTGGCCAAATCCTGCAGCAGCGGGCGCGAGTCCACCCAGCCATCCACGGCGATGAATCCGGCACGGCGCAGCGACTGCTCGGATTCCGCCAAGACCTTGCGCTCATAAGCCTCCGATTTTTCGGCGATGTGTTTCACCTCCTCGCTCGTGCTGACGGGCCAGCGCCCCACCGCCAGTTCCGGCTGATAGTCCACCTGATCATAGTTGATCGGATCCTCCTTGTGGTGTTCACCGCGCACTTCGCCGATGTAGCCGGCGTGAAATCCATCCTTCCGCGCGTTCCAATCCTCGAACGAGCCGTCCGGTTTAGCCAGGTCCGCGTAGTAGAGATCGCTCGGATAGAACGCGTAGTTGAACGCCGCTTCCGTTTTCCGATCCAGCACCATGTAACGCACCGGCAGCACATCCACATCGCCGGCTAACAGAACGTATCCGACGTCTTGCTTCTGCCATTTTTCGTAGAGGAAGCGCTTGAGCTTTTCCGGATCATCAACGCCCGGTGCGGATTGCATGATCTCTTCCAGGGAGATCCATTCCGTCGGAAGAAGCGTCTTTTTCCAGCCCACGAACTCTTGCAAGGCGCCTTCCAGAGAGTTCGGAGAGATCACCAGCAATCCACGAGCCGGTGTAGCGGGTTCCACGGCAGCATTGGCGGCGACGGAAACAGCGAGAAGAAGCGGGAGATGGAATTTCACAGGAAAAGGGTTTTACAGTGAAGGAGGCGCGGTTTGGAGCGAGACAGGAATACTTGCGGTCGTCACCGGATTTTTCCGGATCGATGTCTTGAAGCGCTCCTCCCGTTCGTCTTGATTACGAAATCGAGACCAATCGACCATGACACCGAATACCAACTCCGTCCGACTCCACCGCGTTTTAAAATCCACACCGGAGCGCGTGTACCGTGCCTTCCTCGACGCGGACGCCAGGGCGAAATGGCTTCCACCCAACGGCTTCACCGGCAAAGTCCATCACAGCGATGCCACGGTGGGCGGCAACTTCCGGATGTCGTTCACCAATTTCAGCACCGGCAATGAAATGTTCTTCGGCGGAACTTATGTCGAACTCGTCCCGAACGAGCGCATTGTTCATACCGACCGGTTTGAAGATCCCAATCTACCCGGTGAAATGACGGTGACCATTCTACTGAAGCCGGTCTTCTGCGGGACCGATCTGCAGATCACCCAGGAAGGCATCCCGGAGATGATTCCTGCCGAGGCCTGTTATCTGGGTTGGCAGGAATCGCTGGTGCTCCTGGCAAAACTCGTCGAGGCCGAGATCCCGGACGAATGATTATTGGGGAAACCATTCGGTGTGTTGGTCTCCTTGCCGGCCGAAATAGGTGACTCTCTTGCTGCGCAGGAAGGCGAAATAACTTTGGACACCCGACTCCATCGCACGGCGGGTGAAGTCGCGGAATTTCTGCCCGTTCTGCTGGCTGTCGGTGATATTGGCCTTGAGCGCGGTCGCATCGAAATCGGCGGCGACCGGTGGCAGGCCTTCGAAGGTGATAGTGGTCGAAACGGCGTCACCTTCCGCACTGTAGAAGGTTTTGCGCAGGCCGGCGTAGTCCACGTGGTAATATTCCACACCAGCGGAAATCAGCTGGCGCACGATTTCCGGAAACGGGTGGCTGCCTGCGAGAGTGGCGCGGGCCGCTTGGGCGATGAGTTGAGTGTCCATGGTAATTCGTGTTGGATTGTGTTGGCGGCCCTTCGCGGGCTTTCATCCGTTTGACCTGGATCGAAGCGGTTTGTGACAGTTCGAGATGAAAATCAATGCGTGGGGATCGCTACTTTTCCGGCGGCCACACCACGCCTTCGAGTTCCGCAGGCAGTTGGGCAGGATCCTGCGGATAGATCAACGACAGATCCATTTCAGATAGAGAGCCCTTGAGAAACTCCATTTCCTCCGGCGCGCCGATGATGAGCCATAACACCTCTTCGTCCGTGTCATTGAAGACCTGTCGCAACTGATCCGGGCCAACAAGCACTCCGCCGTATTTCGGCACGGTCACGGTTTCTCCGCCGATCCGCATCCGGCCCGTTCCTTCGAGCACGAAGTAAAACTCCTCCGCACGGATGTGCTTGTGGAGGGTATTCGCGCTCATCGGCGGCATCCGCCACAGCCGCGCGCCCATGTTCTCGCTTCCTGTCCGTTCGAGGAAATCCGCGTTCGGGATTTTCATGAGGTTCGACGGCCGCCAGGACAGATCGTCCGGCGTGATCAACTGGTAACCGGTGAAAGTCTTCATGATGAGGGCTTCTGGGTAAACTTTCGCCTGCTTCCTGACAAACGCTTTCGACGATGCAAGGTGTCCCATCCGCAGCATTGACAGGGCTGGAATTTCTATCAATGTCCGGACGGAAAAAAGCCTCCACGCCATGAAAACATCCATCATCCACCTACTCACCGCCGCTTCGTTCGTTTTTCCGGCCTCGCTCGAAGCAAGATCCTGGAAGGAAGCCGGTTCGGACCGGACCCTGGAGGGCGAATATTCACGGACCGACGGCGATCAGGTGGTCATCATCCGCCCGAACGGCAGCTCGGTGAAAATCCCATTGGCCAAGCTGACGGAAGAGGACAAGAAATTCGTCGCCGAGCAGTCGGCGGCCAAACCGGAGCCGGCCTCGAATGACGTCTTCAAGTGGGAGACCGACATGGAAGTCGCGAAGAAGCGCGCCAAGGACGAGAATAAGGAGATCCTCGTGGATTTCACCGGCTCCGACTGGTGCGGCTGGTGCATCAAGCTCAAGAAGGAAGTATTCGATCAACCGGCGTTCCAGGAATACGCGAAGAAACATCTGGTCATGCTCGAACTGGATTTTCCCCGCAAAAAGGAACTGCCGGCCAAGGAAAAAGAGCAGAACGAGAAGCTTTCCGAGGAATTTAAAGTGGAAGGCTTTCCGACCGTCCTGCTGATCAACGCCCGGGGCAAGGAACTCGCCCGAACCGGCTATCAGGAAGGTGGTCCCGAGAAATACGTGGAGCACCTGAAGGAGCTGCAGAAATAGACATCCCGCAGTCGGTTGGTTAGTCCGTCACTTCACTTGATGTGGCGGCAGGACTTCCGGCCAGCTGCCCTCGCTCCACTGGATTTCCATGGGAGCGTCTTCTTCCATTGCCGATCCTGTAAAACGGGGGAGAATGCACGGGAGCCGTCCGATTCGCGAGGATCGCCCCCGGTCATGGCTGGATTCGATTCCGACAAACGGAGAACGATCGCTGATGCAGCCAGCCTGGCTCCATTTCGATCAGGTTCATCCAGCAGAAACGCCGGAAACGTTATTTTCTTCCGTTGATTTGCTCCAGTTCAACGGGAGGAAGTCGCTGACTCACGTTAGGAAATCAAAACCAGCGTTAGGATGCGGAAAACTCCCGGGAGTAAGTGAGGGTCTAACGTTAGGGAATGGCAAGCTCACGGGAGAAAATCGCAAAGTCCCGGGAGAGAGAAACAAATCGCCGGGAAAAAAAGGCAGTTCAACGGGAGTGGGGACCTGATTCCCGTTGGAATCCCCGCATTCTCCACCACCTCGTGTCCTTTTCCCGACGATGCGAGCCCCTTCAAACTACTCGGGTGCCTCCAAGCTGGTGAACGGCGGCTTTTCGAAAACCGGCTCGTCGCTCAAAACCCGGGGATCTTCGGTGAGTTTCAACTCAGCTAACAGGCGCGTTTCGAGTCCGGCACGGATCTTGGCTGAGGCGGGCTCAGCCGCCAGATTGTGGAGCTGGTCGGGATCGGCGGCGAGATCGTAGAGTTCCTCACGCGGACGCAGACCGAAGGCGCGGTCGAAGGTGGCTTTCCACTCCGGCTGGTCGCGCTGGCCGATGAGCCAAGCCTTGGTGGGGCTTCCGTCCATGTCGGGGAAGGCGGCGCGCGTGTTGTTGATCAACCGCTTCGCGGGAATGGATTTTCCGGAGGCGAGAAGGGGACCGGGATCGCCGAGCGGGTAGCGGTCGGGTTTGAAATTGATGATGTATAGATGGCTGCTGGTGTGGATGGCGCGTTGCGGATAGGGCAGGGAGCCCTCCCGAGCCACATCGACATGGCGCTCGCGTCCGGTCACGACCCAAGTGCGCTCCGGGTCCACTTGGCCGGATTTTTCCGATTTCAAAACCGGCCAAAGGCTGCGCCCGGTGACGACCTTAGGCACAGGCACGCCCGCGGCTTCGAGGAACGTGGGCGCGAGATCGGTTAGGCAGGTGAAGTCCTCGACGATCCGGCCACCCTTCACGCCCGGACCGGCGATGACCAGAGAGACCCCGGTGCCGAACGTATAAAGGTTGCACTTTCCCGCAGGAAATCCCGGCGGGCCGTGGTCGCCGCTGATTGCAATCAGCGTGTTATCAAATTCGCCGGTCGAGCGCAGTTCTTCCATCAGCGCACCGATGGCGCCATCGAGCGCCATCACTTCGCCAAGGTAGTCGGCGAGGTCTTCGCGGACTTCAGGCACGTCTGGCAGATAAGCGGGGAGTTTGCCTTTCAGTCGGTCTGGATCAACTTGCCAAAGTTTCCTGCCGCTCCCTTTTACCCAATTGCGGTGGGTGTTAGTGGGGCCAAACCAGTAGTGGAAAGGTTTCCCTGCTTCGCGCGCGGCGATGAACTGCCGGAAATTGCCACGGACTTCCCGATAGATTTCCTGCTTCGCTACTTCCGGCGGCATGCCATTCGCAGCAAGTTTCGTGACGCTGTCTGAAAAGTGGTTCATGCGGGTACCTGCTTTTTCGAAAGCGTGTTTCCGGCCTTCAAAGGGCGCGTCCACCGGCTTGCCGGGGCTCCAGACTTTGAGGCTCTTGCCGATGTGATAGCCGCCGTCGCGCAGCATCAGTGGGTAGGAGGGAATCGCCGGGTCCCAAACGGCCCCGCGTAGGATGGCCCCGCGGCCGGTGCGCCAGAAATATTGTCCGGAGAGCAGCGAGCTCCGGCACGGCGTGCAGGAAGGCGAGTTGACGTGCGCGTTGCGGAAAAGGACGCCTTGTTTCGCGATGCGGTCCAGATTAGGCGTGCGGACCAATTCGTTCAACGCACCGGCGGGCGCGCTTCCCGGTTTGGTGCCGGCATACATTCCGGCGAAGCGGCCCCAATCGTCCGCGAAAATGAATAGGATGTTAGGCGGCTTTTCCGCGGCGCGGGCTGTCAGAGGCGTGACGACGAGGGAAAAAGTGAGGAGAATAAGACCGCGCAAGGTGAATGGGTTAGGGAGAACGGCGGACATGGGTTGGGGAAAAATAAGGCGAATCCGTACAACCCTGCGCCCGGCCGAATGTTTCGGGGGAACCTGCCAACCAGGCTGCACAGCTAAAACCGGAATCACACTTCCTCCACGACCTCGCGATGGCAGCGCGTGCCCAGCCACCAGCACACGACACTCAGCGTCCAGCCAACCGCCACGCTCAATGCCAGCTTCCGGATGTCCCCGAGCACGAAGGGTGCGACGATGGCCGACATGAGCGCGAAAAGCAGCATTTGCACAAATCCCTGCAACGATGCCGCAAGTCCTTTCGCCGCAGGGAAAAGATCCATCGTGCGCAGCGTCATCGCCGGCGAGCCCAGCGCCAAGCCGAACATGTAAACCATGCCGGGAAGCACCGCCCACGGGATCGATGGAGTGCAGAGATTCGCGTAAAGCAAATTGGCGACTGTCGCCGCCGCCATCACGCCGTAGGAGATCCAGATGAGTCGCGTGGGCGGGAATTTCATCGCCAGCCGGGCGGAAAGCGCCGATCCGGCCGACATCCCGATGATGATGGGGATAAACAACCAGGCGAACGCCGTTTCCGGCAGATGAAGCACGTGCATCACGAAGTCCGACCCGGTGCTGATGTAGAGGGAAAACCCGGCGAACCCGAAGCCGATGCCCAGCGATTGGAGCAGGAAATCGCCATGCGTGGCCACCTGCCAGTAGCGCCGGATCATCGATCCAAGGTGCAGCGGCGCGCGGTCTTCGACAGCGAGGCTTTCCGGCAGAACTTTCCATGCGGCGATCCACATCGCGAAACTCGCCAAGGACAGAAAGGCAAACACCGACCGCCAGCCGTACCACACCTGCAACCACCCGCCCACGACCGGAGCCACCGCTGGCGCGAGGCTGAAAACCATTGTCACATACGACATCACCTTCTGGCCCATTTGATCGGGAAAGAGATCGCGAATCACCGCCCGTCCCACCACCGATCCCGCCCCGGCCGACAGCCCCTGAAGTGCCCGGAATCCAAGCAACCAGCCAAACGACGGCGCGAAAGTTGCCCCCACCGATCCCACCACATAGCCGCCGACGGCCCAAAGAATCACCCGCCGCCGCCCGAAGGTGTCCGACAGCGTGCCGTAGAACAGCATCATGAAAGCGAAGGTGAAAAGATAAACGCTCAGCGTCTGCTGCACATGCTCACGGTCGACATGAAGGCTCGCCCCGATGTCGCCGAACGACGGCAAATAGGCATCGATCGAGAACGCCCCCAGCATCGAGAGCCCGCTCAAAATCCATACCAACGCCCACTGCTTCTTCATCCGGCGCGGCAAAGTAGAGAGCGGGGGAGGAAAGGCAAATGCTTCCAAGTCATCCTAGCGGAAACTGCATTTTCCCGGCATCCCGCGGATGGCAAATTTCTCGCCATCAGGGCAGGTCGACGGCAGTCTCCGCGCATGAAGCTGAAACTGCTGAGTCTTTCCGCCCTACTCGCCCTCTCCACTCCTGGGATTTCGGAAGAGGAATCTTTGAAAATCGAGGGTGCTCCGGATCCTGTGGAAGTGGCTGCGGATGTCGCCGGACCCAATGGAGAAATTCCTAACGACTTGCTCGACGATGATCACATCGGTGAAGAGCTTGCGGTGAACAAATTCACCGCTCCTTCCATCTCCAAAATGTTTGATACCTTGCAGGTTCTGATGCCCTTGCCCATCGCCGAGGTGGAGCGGAAAATGCCGGCGCGGATGTCCCAGGACCGAGCCGATCTCGCGATCGAATTGGGATTTCTCATCGCGGATGGTTTCCTCATGGTCCAGGCCGAGCAGTTGAAGGATGTGGAAACCATGGCGAAGGACTTGACCCGTTATGGCAAGGCACTCGGCGCGGGCGACCGGGTCAACCGCCACGCGGCGGGGTTGCTGGATAGCGCGAAGAGTGGCGATGTGCCGCAACTGAAGATGGAGTTGGCTTCCACCCAGAGGGATGTGGAGGATGAATTGGTCACGCTCAAGGATGCGGATCTGGCCCACTTGATTTCGTTAGGCGGCTGGATCCGGGCGCTGGAAGTTTCGTCCGTGGCCGTGGACAAGCAGTTTTCTCCCGAACGTGCCCGGAAGGTGATGCGAAATGACATCGCGGAATACTACTCGGATTGTATCACCGGGTTGGAGCCGAAGATTTCCGGTCGACCGAATTACTCGGCCATGCGCGATCTGCTGGAGAGTTTGAGCAAGAAGATGACTCTTGAGAACGGTCATGAGCCGACGCCGGAATCCATGAAGGAGATCCGCAACATTTCCACCCAGCTGGTGGAACTCGCGTTGAAGCGCCAGCAGTGAGGCGGATCAAAAACAGATCGTCTGCCAAAAGCTGATTCCGCTCCGCACCCTCACCTCCAAGCTGGACAGATGGATTCCCTTCGCCAATCTATCCGAACAGCATGGAAACTCAAAAACCCAGAACACTGCCATCTTCCATCGTCTGCGTGGCGGGAATCGCCATCGCCTATCTGGCAGGAGTGGCGACTCCCCGATTTCTGCCCGGGGTCTTTCCCTCCGCATCGGCTACGGATGCCGCCCGGCAACAGGGCAGGGGGGGATCCCCATCAGCTTCCCCGGATGACACTTCCCCCAACAGAAAACGCACCGACCGTTCCGGAAATCCGGTGGACCGATCCGTCACCACCGGTCGCATCCGCAGCGCGTTTCATTTCAGCGATCCGATCCGCGGCCAACTCGAATTTGCCCGGTTGATCGAGGATGCCGATACGTCCAACATCGCCGAAATCCGGGACATGTTCGTTGAGTTCGACCGCAGCGGCCTCACCTATGACGCCCAATGGCGGATGCTCTGGCATCAATGGGGAACCATCGATCCCCAGGGCGCCTTCGCTCGCATCTCCAGCGAGGTCGGAAAAAACGGCGAGGGCTACACCGCAGCCTGCCACGGTTGGATCTTCTCCGCATGGGCCGCCAAGGATCCGGCGGGCGCCATCGCCGCGCTCGGCAACGTCAAGAACGAGCAGGGATACGAAGCGGCCTATCGTGGATTGGTTTCAGGAATGACGTTAGACGAAGCGACGCGCTTCGCCCAGACCTCGCAGTTCAGCGACTCGCAGCTCGCCTCCACCGTTGCCGAAAGCCTGACGGATAGGAAACTGCGTGAATCCAATTCCGTCACCGACCTGAAAGGCTGGTATGGAACGCTGGATCCATCCTTCCAAGTGCCGGCGCTGGATCACGTCTACTGGCGCATCCGCACGGTCGATTTCAACGATGCCGCGGCTTGGATCAAGTCCCAGGCGGAAGCGGGCGCGCCCACGAAGCGCATCGCCGCGGAAATGACCGATGATTCTCTCCGGCGCGACGACCTCACGGGACTGAACTGGTATCTCTCCCTGCCATCATCCTCACAGGATCCCGAAAAGATCCGTGAGTGGGCAAACCGGATCGATCCGAACTCGCCCGCGTATCGCACCTGGGCCGCGGATCACGCGGATGCGAGTCGTTTGCTGGAATCCCGCAGACCCAAAGAACCCTCCCAGTAAAGGAATGCGGTCGTCGCACGACGGCAGTTAGGCATCGGTCGAGAAGGCCCTAACACCGAGAACCCGCTCAATACCGAGGGCGGTGTCGCTGAACCAATTGTTGGGCTCACAAGTGGGCTCGGCAGGGTAGGAGGCAACAGCGTCTTCAGAAAATATTTGGAAGCCACTCAAATTTCTTTCTTGAAAAAATCGGATGATGGTGTTCCTTTGAACTGTATGAATCAAGAACTACTATATGCCGATACGGAGAAACCCAAGCGTCGCTTCGATAATCTTTTTGTGGCCCTTCTTCCTCCCCTTTCGATTGCGGAGGATTCCCGGGATCGGGGTCTGGAGCTGGAGGGACGACACTGCCTGAGGGGAAACCGGCGTCCGACAAGCCATTCCCATCTCACCTTATTTCATGTGGGAAATTTTTTCGGATTGCCCATCGATATTGTGGAGGCCTCCCGGAGAGCCTGCAGTGCTGCCGCCGCATTAAGCCAAGCCTTTGCATTCGAACTCGACCAAGCGGCTTGTTTTGGAAGCGGGTGGAAAAACACACCGCTTGTTCTGAAAAGGCAAGAACGACACTTCCAGATGGATCGACTCCATGAGCGGGTAGTTATCCAATTCCACAGACAAGGGATTTCACATCGCAAGAAGTCAAAGAAGTTCGAGCCACACATCACTCTCTCCTACCTCAATGGGACCTTCCCGACCGAATCAATCGATCCCGTAGGTTGGATGGTGAGGGATTTGGTTCTGATTCACAGTCTTGTGGGGCAAACCAAATACATTGAACTCGGGCGTTGGAAATTAGGAGAGTAATTTAGCGACGATTGCCCAAAGCCAAATCCAGACCTAGGGCACCTATGGAGAGTTACGGGTGGAATCCGGTATTGCCGATTTGCGGATCTGGTATTACCGTCCTTTGATGACAACGATTTCACTGAAAATTCCCGACGAGCTGCTCGCCCGGATGGATGCAGTGGCCAGCGCCAAGCGGACCAGTCGCTCGGCATTGCTTCGCGAGGCCTTGGAGGAAAAGCTTGAAGTCGCCGCCAGCAAGTCTCCGCCCAGTCTCTATGATCGCAGCGCCGATCTGTGTGGCAAGGATCACAGCGGGGTGGGGGACTTGGCGTCCAATCCGAAACACCTCGAAGGATTCGGTTCGTGAACGAGATCATCGTCGATACCGGCCCTCTCGTTGCCTATCTGGATCGAAGCGACCGGTATCACGCGTGGGCCAAGGAATGCTTCATGCAAATCACCAGCCCTCTGCTCACTTGTGAGGCGGTGATCGCCGAATCGCTCTTCCTGTTGCGGCGAGGTGGAATCGATCCGGACGGCTTGCTCAATCTCATCAGCCGCGGTTTGGTGGTGCCTAACTTCTCGCTCGCGGCGGAAATTCAGGCGATCCAGCACCTGATGAAAACCTGCCGCAACATCCCGATGTCACTGGCGGATGCCTGCCTGGTCAGGATGGCGGAGATTCATGAAAATTCCAAAGTCATGACGCTGGATTCGGACTTCGTCGTCTATAGAAAATCCCGCCGGAAAGTGATCCCGCTCTTGAGGCCGGAGCGTTGAAATGGACGCCCGGGGTTAAATGTTTGTTAGTAAGGTCAAGTGGCAAATGAAAGTAGGGAGGAACTGGATTCTGTCGAGAAATCGCCAAGCTCAAAGTCGGCCGGACGCAGTGAGAAAAATCGCATGAAAATCCGGGCCGTTCACTTTCCCGATTGGTGAGCTGGTGCCCAAACAGGGCTATGAGGAAGAGGTTTGTGAAAATTTGGACACGGTTCCCATTTCCTAGCTTCGGTGCCGGTTTGTGAGAGATAATCCCATCGACGAGTCGAGCCCCAAGGTTTTAGAGGGAGTTCATGTGATTCTCGAAGATGATTTCCAAGGGGATTTGGCCTAGAGGCGCTAACTCGTTCGGATTTTGGTCTTCCGACTGGAAGTCTTGCATCTGAGCTGTTTTCAGCAGCTTTTCAAACCCTGGTCCGTTGATTAACTTTATGGCAGTTCCCCTGCGACCTGCCTCTTCGGCTGCGAGCTGGCTCGATCTGCTGTATGTCGAAGTCGTCACAAATACTCCGCGTTTGCAATCTCCGAGCGTCAGTGCACCCAGGAACGAACGAATCTGCTCGGGTCCAACCTTTCTCTTCAGTCTTTTTACTTGGATGCCTATCGATTCACCATCCCGGCCGATCATGAAAATGTCGATGCCTCCATCGTGGCTGCATCCCGTGACGCGAAGATGGTAACCCAAGCTGTTGAGCACTGAGCCGACAACCATTTCAAAGACCCAAGGAGATAACTTGAATCTTCTCGTTTAGTCTGCGACGAGGTATCGACGCTCGGAGAGAAGGGAGGGGTTGTTTAAGGGGACTTCCGGTGGCCCTGCAGCCCCGTAGTGTAACTCCCACAGTTGGCCACTCGTAACTAGCAGGACTTCCTTGTCGATCATCCACCACCGACAAGCGGGACAAATCTTCAAATGAACTTGTTGAACCTCAGGAGGGTATCTGGGTTCCAAGTTCTTTTCAACCCATCCTCGGTCGGTGGCAATTTCCATCCATTCAACCAGCTCCTGATGGTATTCGACGATTTCGGTTTCATCATTGGGCCACAAATCATCGATTTCTATCCATTCGAGATTGGTATTACAGATGCGACACGTGGACGAATAGATTTCCGCCATGTCTGGAGGTGGACCGAGGACAGTGTTCACGAGAAGCAGTTCCGAATGCGGGGTATGAGGACTAAATTGGAAGGTCTGCCCCTTGCGGTCAAACGGAACGGACTACTGGGTGACGTCCGTATTCCTCGTTGCCAGCAATATCGTTTATAAAAGTGTCAGCATTTTCTTTGCAGGATCGATAGCTCAATGCTTTTTCCCTCCATTCTCGACGACCTCGTAGGGGAGGGCGAGGTCCCGGTGCAATCGCCTTCGCGCGCTAGGAGACCCTCACACCGCGCAGCCTCCCACCAAGCTGAGCAGAACGAAACCAAGGTGCGAAGCCCGGAACCAAGCCGCGCAGAACGAAACCCGGCTAGCGCCTCCGCACTTATCAGCCCGACCTCAGTGGACCCGCGAGAGTTCCCTTGACCCACCCGACGGCCGGTCTCGCGCCCTCCGGAAATTTACATCCACCTCACGCTTTCTCATGGTGGCCCTCGGCACACTCTTGCTCTTCGGCCTCACCTAATGCCGAACGGCACCGGTGTCCGCTATCGCTCCCACTGCGGTTCTCTTCCTCTTTTGCCTTCGGCCATGCCAATCACGCTTCGCATTTGATCTAGCTCGCTACCGCTCATTCCGCATTCTGATCACTGATTTGCCTTCGCTCTGCTCCGGCCATGCCGATCACGCTTCGCCTCTTTTAAAGTTCGCGATCGCTCACCCCGCATTCTGCTGACTCGGCACTTTCCCCCTCTTCCTGAAAACTGAACACTGAAAACTAGCAAACTCGCGCAACGCGCGGTATACCGCCGCCCGACCATGCAGCACTTCCCTGAAATCCAGCTCACCTTTCAAGAAGCCCGCGTTCTCGGTTGCTTGTTGGAAAAGGAAATCCTCACTCCCGACAGCTACCCGCTCACCCACAACTCGCTTCTCATCGCCTGCAACCAGACCACCAGCCGGGACCCCGTCACCCGCTTCACCGGTGAGGATGTTGCGGAAGCCCTTCGCGGACTCTCGGAGAAATACCTCGTCGAAAAGACCCTCGGCGGCCGCGCCCCGAAATTCGGACACTGTATCCAGGACGTGCTGAGCATGCAGCCGAGCGAGCTTGCCGTCCTGACGGTCCTGCTGCTTCGCGGACCCCAGAGCGCCGGCGAAATCCGCCAGCGCACCGATCGTCTGCACACCTTTTCCTCCCTGGACGAAGTGGAAGAGACGCTCACGTGGTCCATCGAATACCCGCACGGCCCGCTCGTCAGGCGGATTCCCGTCGGC
The DNA here is from genome assembly GCA_040386755.1 of Verrucomicrobiota bacterium. Lineage (GTDB taxonomy): Bacteria > Verrucomicrobiota > Verrucomicrobiia > Verrucomicrobiales > Akkermansiaceae > Luteolibacter. The sequence continues at coordinate 150,495 of JAZKEY010000024.1, forward strand.
GAAGGCCGCCGGGTCGAGAGCTTCGCCCACCTCCTGTCTCCCGCCGCCGCGGACAGCCCCTCCGTCATCGCTGTCCCTCCCGCAGCCGCCGACACCCCTGCGGAAAACGATTGGCGTGCCGCCATCCAGGCGCGACTCGCCAGCCTCGAATCCGAGATCGCCGAACTAAAAGCAGCCAGAGGCAGCGATTCATTGACGATGTGAATCCGTGAGCACTGACCCAATTAAAGTGTCAGGAACTTCTCTCGCCCTCTAAAACGAGAAACAAGCGTGCCTCCCGGCGACTACGTCGAGACTCCCTTGCCTAGATTCTGATAGTCTGAACCGGTGGGATCCGGCTCTGAACTCAGACCTTTAATGTTCGCTGAGTTAAGGGCTTTCTGATCCAACTTGTTGAGATGGTCGATCTGGTATATACGGGTGGTCCTCCATACTGGCACGATGAGGAATTGTTTCACGGCGGAAAGCTTCCATCTGGTAGGCTGGGAACAGAATTTTCCAAGGCCCCGTACCTTCCAATCCCCATTCAGCGGCTTTCTGTTCAGCCTCTTCTGAGTCGAAGGGCAATCCGCGCATGAATTTCTCCCAAAGATTCTGGATGCTTACGGCTGGGATATGCGATTCGGAAACCAGATCAATATTTGAATCTATGCACTCATAGCACCACTCAATAAGTGAAGCACATGAACAATGAATGCCTGTTAAATATTCGCCCGGAGCATTGGGATCCTCAGCATGTATACCGTGCGTGCCCAACGTATAAGTTTCAGGTTGTCCGACTGCCGTGGGTGTGGGGGTAAGAGAATAAAGAGCTTCGATAGCCTGTCTTGTGGACTCAGGACTAAGAGTTGGTAGGTAGCCAAAGTAGCATGAAGAACGTAGCTTGTGAGTGCATTCCTCCTGAGGATAACGAATTCCTCCAAGCGTCATATCGCAAATGGGTATGTTTACGGTTCCCGCAGGGCCAGATTGTGCAGTGCCGTGACTTACAAGCATAACGTGGTAGCAATGAGGAAGATCTCTGGCCAGATCTCTAGTTTCAAAAAGTACCGTTCCGGCAACATAGGCAGGCGTCCCAGTCCGACTCCACTGTTCCAGAGCCATTGCTAGATTGTGTTGATGGATTTTAAAAATTGAGTCAACTCGGCAACGCGTGATTCGTTGAGTCTAATCCAATCGTCATTAGCGATCCGGCGAACGTTCATCCAGCTCTGGTTAAGTAAGCCCAAGATTTTGATGGATAGGCTTGGGGCGTTGGAAGCGAGATCCCTAACTTCTTCGATCTCTGCTCCGCATCGAGCCATCAAAAGGGAATAATACGCCCATAGAAGTGTCCCATTTTCGATAGCAATCATCCGCGAATCGTGGAACAGTTTTATCTTCTGAATAATATTCGGTGTCTCGGATTTAAAAAATTCGGAAATTTCGGGTTTGTCGGGATACCTGCATGCTAATCGTGTTAGGAATTGAAGTGCTGCGAGTGCGACATTAAAACTAGCTCCATTTGAAGAGAGGGGATAAACAATTTTCAGGCTATTTTCAGAAGCAAAGGAGGAGAAGGTCGTTATGGACTGGACAAGTAATTCCGTGAATTCAGGATATGATCCATCTCGAGCGCTTTTTTGAGACGAGCTTATTAATTTTTCTAGATAGTTCGTCAAGGTCTTGCGATGCGAATCAGGAACTCGATAGTGTCTAACTGCGATAAGGGTTCCCAGAATTGCTGGTCTGTCGGTTGCTATGTCCCACGTATCAAGTTTCTTGAAAAGAATAGCACTCAATGGTAGCCAATCGCTCTTGGCTAAGAATTCCATCAGGAGCCATTGTATCTTGGGTGAAGACCGCTCAAAATTATCTAGTAGATACTGCCGGCCCTCTGATTGTGTTGCGAGACGACCTAAATTCTTACAACGTTCCTGATGTGGTGGCTTTCCATTTAACACGTCTTCCTCAAGTGAGGCTAATAGTCGCTCTGCGCGCGCTTTAGGGCCGTCATCCAATTGGGAGGTGGATGTGGCAGGTGCCAGTTCGGGAACGGTTTCTAGGCAAGAGATCTGCCGCTGTATTGTTCTGAACCGCTTTTTTGGAAACGATGTGCGAGGAGTCTGTGCATTCGCCGCAAGTTCGTAGAGAACTGTTCCCGCGCAATGGTGCGGGGATTTTATTGCCCAGTAAGTTAGGAATTCGGGAGATGTTCTAGTGTCAGGCTCTTTATGCCGACGATCAAAGCCTGAATCATAATATTCAAAAAATGCAGACTGAGGCACCTTGGGATCAGTTGAATGTATTAGCCAGTGATTATAGCTATCTCCACGGACGTAAACCATTTCTGGAATACTCGATTTCGGAGTTATCCAATTTCGGTATATTAGGTTTCTCGCTTCGGTACTATTGGTCGTGGCGCTCATGGTTAACCATTTTGAGATTTTCCAAGGTTGAGAGATTAGTTAAAAGCAATGCAACTTTTGTTTGAAGGTCTTCAAGGTCTTGTTGAGTAGCTTGAAAGCATATCTCGTCAGGAGTTCCCGAATCAAGAGTCAGTCGTATGGAGGCAATAGGTGTAAAGCTAATCTCCTTCAGCGTGCCGGTTTTTCCGATTTCGAATGGAGAATGATTCGATCTCAATTCGATGGTTGCATCGAGATCTTCAAACATGGGCAAGAAGCCTCTGTTGGAAAACGATTTTTCAATTGTTTCCGTCCTGGCTACAATAAGAGGCAGAAGATGTGTTAGTCTCTTCTCTTGTTCAGTCGTCAAATTGGGAGCGAGTTCCTTTAATTCCTCAATTATTAGAGCAACATCGTGAATTTCAGAATCCTGAGATACGAGTCTTATGGCGAGAAATATAACGCATCTTAAAACGCTAGAAGCTGTCTGGAGGCTACAACCTGTAATCTCGACAATTTCAGCAGCATGAAGTTCGATATTCTTGGGCGTAATTCTGTAGTAATCGCCTGATTTTTTCAGTACTTCAGCAACGATGTCTCTCTGACTGTCTTCGAGTGTCAGATCTAGATCGTCCAAAAACGAACGGGTGTCGATAGATTCGTCGTCTTCTTTAGGTGGCATAATATTCTGAACGTGTTTGAAGAGTGTGTGATACAAAGAATATGCTAGCGTCTATACATCCCTTCGTAACCGCTTTCCAATTCGTATTTGCGCAGGCTACTCAGTCGATGGGTAGGTGTCAATTTTCTTATTGTGAACGTCTTACAGCAGATTTGAGCGTCAGTTTTCGGCAAAGGATCGTAAATTTTTTCCAAACTGACGGGGGTTACACGTAAACTTGAGCTCCCGTCTCCGTGAACTCTTTTGACTTCTCCTCCATGCCTTTCGCCAGCGCTTCTTCCTCGGCGATGCCTTGTTCCGCGGCGTATTGGCGGACATCCTCGCTGATTTTCATCGAGCAGAAGTGCGGGCCGCACATGGAGCAGAAGTGGGCGGTTTTGGCTCCGTCCTGGGGAAGGGTTTCGTCGTGGAAGGAGCGGGCGGTGATGGGGTCGAGGGAGAGATTGAACTGGTCTTCCCAACGGAATTCGAAGCGGGCCTTGCTGAGGGCGTTGTCGCGGTATTGGGCACCGGGGTGGCCTTTGGCGAGGTCGGCGGCGTGGGCGGCGAGCTTGTAGGTGATGACGCCGACTTTCACGTCGTCCTTGTTAGGGAGGCCGAGGTGTTCCTTGGGGGTGACGTAGCAGAGCATGGCGCAGCCGTACCAGCCGATCATGGCGGCGCCGATGCCGCTGGTGATGTGGTCGTAGCCGGGGGCGATGTCGGTGGTCAATGGCCCGAGGGTGTAGAAGGGGGCTTCGTGGCACCATTCGAGTTGCTTGGCCATGTTTTCCTCGATCATGTGCATCGGGACGTGGCCGGGGCCTTCGTTCATGACCTGGCAGCCCTTGGCCCAGGCGCGGGTGGTGAGTTCGCCCTGCACTTCGAGTTCGCCGAACTGGGCCTTGTCATTCGCATCGGCGATGGAGCCGGGGCGGAGGCCGTCGCCAATGGAGAAGCTGACATCGTAGGCGGCGCAGATGTCGCAGATTTCATCCCAGTGGGTGTAGAGGAAGTTTTCCTTGTGATGGGCGAGGCACCACTTGGCCATGATGGAACCGCCGCGGCTGACGATGCCGGTCATGCGGCTGGCGGTCATCGGGACGAAGCGCAGCAGGACGCCGGCGTGGATGGTGAAGTAATCGACGCCTTGCTCGGCCTGCTCGATGAGGGTGTCCCGATAGAGTTCCCAAGTGAGGTCCTCGGCCTTGCCGTTGACCTTTTCGAGCGCCTGATAGATCGGCACGGTGCCGATGGGGACGGGGGAGTTCCGCAGGATCCACTCGCGGGTGGCGTGGATGTTCTTGCCGGTGGAAAGGTCCATCACGGTGTCCGCGCCCCACTTCGTGGACCAGCGCATTTTCTCGACCTCTTCCTCGATGGACGAGGCGACGGCGGAGTTGCCGATGTTGGCGTTGATTTTGACGAGGAAGTTGCGGCCGATGATCATCGGTTCGCATTCCGGGTGGTTGACGTTGAGCGGGATGATGGCGCGGCCGGCGGCGACTTCGCTGCGGACGAACTCAGGGGTAATCTCGGCGGGGATGCGCTGCGGGAAGCGGCCGAAGATGGAAGGGGTGTAGGGGCTCGTGGGATTCTGGGTGGAGCCTTCGTGTTGTTTGTCGAGGTGGTTGCGGACGATGTCGTCGGTCATGTCCGCGATCTTGGCGAGGCGCATGTTTTCGCGGATGGCGATGTATTCCATCTCGGGGGTGATGATGCCTTGGTCGGCGTAGTATTTCTGGGTGACGGGCTTGCCGGTGGCGCGCAGCGGCTGGCGGCGGTCGGCGGTGAGGCCGGGGAATTCGACGAACTTGTTAGCGCGCTCGGATTTCGAGGCGAACTCGACGTGTTTCTCGGTGAGGTAACCGTTGTCCTGCGGCTGGACCTCGCGGCCGTCGTAGGCTTCGACATCGCCGCGGGCGAGAATCCAATCGCGGCGGAGCGGAGGAAGGCCTTCCTCGGAGGTGCCTTTGAAATTCGGATCACCCCACGGGCCGGAGCAGTCATAGACGCGGACGGATTCGTTTTTCTCGATGCGACCGTTGAAGGACTTGGTGTCCGAGAGGGAAATCTCGCGCATCGGCACGCGGATCTGCGGGAAGAGTTCGCCTTGGACGTAAACCCGGGTGGAGGCGGGGAGCGGGGCGAGGGAGGCGTCGTGGGTTTCGGAGGCGGGTGCGCCAGTGGTTTCTTCGGTGGAAATCATAGGAAGAGGTTGAGAGTTGATGGTTGAGAGCAAGAAAAAGGCCGTGCGGAACTTGCACGGCCGGGGGAAAGGGAAACTTCTCGGGGTTTCGACTTCCTACGGCGGCATGACCCGCATCAGGTTCGGAGGGTCTTTCCCGCGCGTCGGAAAATCTCGGCTCAGCGTTCGGCGAGCACCCCTGTCTGCCGGGGAGTGTGTCGTTCCGGTTGGGGAAGTCAAGGGGCGGGAGTGACCACGACGCGGTAGAATTTCGCCGATCCTTCGATCAACGGGCTGAACTCCAGCGACGGCGGCACCGCCAAGCTACCACTGCCCGGGACCGGATCGCCGACCGGCGTCCAAGTATTTCCGAGAGCCGTTGAGGACTCAAGTTGGTACAAGTGGCCGTCGAAACCCGGAACAGTGAAGGTGAAATGGATTTCGTCGGACCCGGTCGAAAGCACCCGGACGGCGGAGCGGTCGATGATCGTTCCGGTGTTGACGAGGGTCGGCGGCAGGATGCCGTTCCAGTTGATGATGTCGATGAAGCCGGTGTTCGAGAAGTTGCCGGAGATGTCGAGGACCGCGTCGCCGGTGAGGCGGAGGACTCCGTGGTTAGTGGCGTCCGCCGCGATGTGGAGGGTTCCGTTACGGACAACCAGCGTCCCATCGTTGAGCAGTGAGTGATAGGTGGGGCCGAGATCCGGTGGGTCAACGGTCTGACCCACAGCGATGATCAGGTTGTTCCGGATATGGAGCGTGCCAGTTACGGTGCCGGAGTAATTGTCATCGACCACCGTGGCCGACACCTCATGGGGACCTGCGGCGGATGGGGCGTCGGGTGATCCACCGTAGGTAACGGCGACCGTAAGATCGGCGGGAGAAGTGGTGACTGTCACGGGTTTTGGCGAGCCGTCGAATGCCTGCGAAAGTCCACCAAGTGTCACCATGGCTACGGCCTTGGAAATTTCCAAACTTCCGGAGGTGGCTCCGGTGAAATTGGGATCGGTCACCGAGACCGCAACCGGATAGGTTCCCGCGTTGGTCGGGGGAATAATGAAACCGTTATAAAGGATTTCCACGGGCACTCCGGGAGGAGTGGTGGTGACCGAAACGGTTTTGGGTATGCCGTTGTAGATCGCTGATAGATCCGCAAGTTGGATCGTCGCTGCGGCGGGCGTGATGACGAGCGAACCGGAATCTCCGCCAGTGTAATTTACTGAGTTGATGGTGGCGACGACCGCGTAGGTGCCCGCGTCGGTGGGAGGAGTTGGCAGTCCGTCGTAGGTGAAATCGACCGTGATGCCGGGCGGGTTGGTGGTGGCGGTAGCGGATTTCGGCGAGCCGTCGTACTCTTGGGAAAGCCCATCGAGCGTGACGGTCGCCGCGGCCTTGTTGATGACCAGGGTGTCGGAGACCGTGCCGGAGAAGTCCGGATCGATGATGGTGGCGGAGACGACATAGTTCCCGCCATTGGCCGGGGCTGTCGCCGATCCATCATAGGTGATCTCCACTGTGAGACCGGGAGGAGTGGTGACGGGAACCAGCGTTTTCGGCGTGCCGTCGTAAGAATGGACGAGAATTCCCAAATCTATGGCGGCGGGAGCTTTGGCAATGACCTGGGTGGCGGTCGCGCTGCCCGTGTAAACGGGGCTCACGATGCTGGCGTTGATTTCATAACCGCCCGGGTGGATCGGCGGAAACGGCGAGCCGTTATAGGTAAGCGCCACCGGCAGTCCCTCGGGATCGGTGGTCACCGTCACGGCATGCGCATCTCCATCATAGGTTCCTGCTAGATTTTCAAGCGTGACGACCGCGGGAAGCGGGGCGATGACATCGACCGTGACAGTGGCGTAGTTGGCGAGCGCAGGAGTGCCATTGTCGGTGGCGACGACGATGAGGGAAAACGGGCCGGCTCCCTCGGGGATGTCCGACGCCACGCTGAGGATTCCGCTGGGGGAAATCTCGAAATGGCCTGCCTCATTGCCGCGCGGCAGGCTGAAGGACAATGTCTGGCCGATCTCCGGATCGGTGGCGACCACCGTTCCGACAGCCACTCCGACAGGCGCATGATGGGCGATCTGGAAGGTGGCACCATCCACAGTGGGAACCGAGTTGGCGGCGATGTCGAGCCCCAGCAAATCGATGGAAATCAGGTCGAGCGAGTTGTTCCCGTTGGAGCGGTCGGTATCGTTGACCTTGATGATGGTGGAGGCTCCCGCGCCGGCGGTGAAGGTGAATGATTGGGTGTTGTCGTCGTCGTCCGTTTTCGTGACGAGGATCGCATCGGTGAAACTACCGCCGCCGTTGGTGGATGCCAAAAACCGGAAGTTGTCTCCCTCGCTGTTGGACGTGTGATGGGCCTCGACGTGCAATGTCACCGCTTGATAGGGAGGAGTGGCGAAGGCCCAGCGGTAATCAAGAGCGGAGGTTCCGGTAGAACTGGTTTCACGGAATTCCTGATAGGCGTTGTCGCTGGCCGAGGCACTCGCGGAGGTTCCTGAAAACACCGTGCCGGTGTTGAGAGTGGTGATCGCATCGGCGGCCGTCAGGGAAATGGCGGGAGAAACCGGTGGTGTCGAAATGGTGAACGTTAGATCCGCCTCCACCGTGTGTCCCTGCCCGTCGTCGGCAGACACCACGACCGCATGCGGGCCGAACTGGGTGAAATCCGGAGTGCCGGCCAGCAGTCCGCCTGCCGACAGCGTGAGCCAGGACGGTCCGGAAACCTTGGCGAAGGTGATGACGTCGCCCGGATCACTGGCGAATGCCGCGATGGATACCGACAGCGGCTGTCGGGCGGGGAATGATCCGAGCTCGATGGGATCCGCGGAAAACACGGGCGGAATATTGGTTCCCGGCACCGTGACCGCCACCGGCACCAGTGTTTCCCGAGGCGCGAAATTGCGTCCGTGTCCGGAGTCCTGTGCGCCGACCTGGAGATGGTAGATGGAACCTAACGAAATGTTGGAGTCGTTCGCGACGGTGATCACGCCCGTGGTGGGATTGATCGAAAAAACACCTGACGGATCACCCGAGACAATGGCATAGCGGATTTCCTCGAAGGGGGAATCGGCGGCGGCGACTGTGCCAGCCACCGTGTTGATCGTGTAGTTGGCCGGCAGGGTGAAGGCATAGGATGCCGCACCGGGTGTCGGTGCGATGTTAGAGTCGTAAGGCTCGGTATCCGCGTCGTCGATCAGGGTGATCGTGGGAATCGACGGCCCGGTCCACGCGACGGAAAGGTGATCGCTGCCCACGCCTTCCTTGACGCGCGCCTCGATGTAGTAGCGCTGTCCCGCAGTGAGGCTGACGGGCGAGGAAGTCTGCGAGGGATGAGCGGTCCAGACCTGGTAACTCGAAAGAGTGGCGACCGAGGCGATCTGGGTCGCGTTCGCGGGATTCGAATCGGTGCTCAGAGCCAGCGAGCCGTTGTTGTCGGATGCGAGATAGAAGGTATAGAGGCCGGTGTCCGGAGGAATGACGTAGGCGCGGATGCGGGCTCCATAGTTGTCCGCAAGGGCGAACCCCGAGTCGAAGGTGGCGAGTTTCTTGAGGTGGTCCGGCCGGTTGGGATAGCGGGGAAGCGCCTCAAGCGCCGCGAGGTTCGTGCCGATGACGCCGTCCCAGAACTCCTGGATCAAGCCCACGGTGGGGGCGGACGAAGGGGAGACGAGATGGATCTCCATGGGCCCTGTTCCCGCCAGCGGGTTTGATCCGTTGTCAGTGGCTGTTAGCGTGAGCGTGACGGATGATGGAACATGCGCGGCCAGGGCGACGCTGTCCGCGACGGTGATCCGGCCGGTAAGGGGATCGATGGCGAAGATTCCCGCGGAGTTTCCGCCGGTGATCGACCAGGTGTGCGAGTCGGCAGGGTTCATGTCGGTGACGGCGGGAGTCGCCACCGTGTGCCCGGCGTAGGTATTCCGATAGAGAGTGACTGTATCCGCCGGAACTTCGGGCAGGTAGTTGAGATGGTGGGGCGAAAGGTAGCGTCCCGGAATGACCTCGCGCGGGACCAGCGTGGTCGTGCCGGAGGTGTCCTTGATCTGCCATGCCACCGAGAGGTGGTCGTTGCCGCCGCTCTCCTTGTGCAGCGCCTCGATGTAACAGACCTGACCGGCGGTGAGATCCAAAGTCGTGGATTGGGACGGACCCGAATCCATCCATTGTTGATAGCCGCTCAGTGAGGTCAGATAACAGATTCTTGTCGTGGCCTCCGGATTTCCTTCGGCACTGAAATTGAGATCCGCGGTGTTGTTGCCCGAGATCCAGAACTGATAGCTGCCGGTGTGTGGGGCGATCAACCACGCGCGGACCGAGCTGCCGTAATTGTCGCCCTGGCTGGTGTCCGTGAATGCGGTTAGCGTGACTTCCCTTGTCGGATCCTCGGGATAAGCGGCATCACCCGTCAGGCTGGCGACATCCGAACCGGAGATGTTTTCGTAAATGGTATGATAGACAAACCCAGGTGTGTGGGCCGCCGAGGCAGGAATGACCGCGACAGTGACCGGCATTTCCGCAGTCAACGAGGGAGAACCGTGATCGGTCGCGCGGATCGTGAGGAGATAAGAGGCCTGGACCGCGGCATCGAGTCCACCGGTCGCGCTGATGATACCCTCTTGGTTGATGGCGAATTTTCCGCCGGCATTGCCTGAGGTAATCGAATAGGTGGGGAAGTCGAAGGCATCCGGATCGGAACCGGTGACGCTGCCCAGCGAGGTTCCGGCGACGGTGTGTGAAATGGCGATGATGGACGGCGCGCCGGAGATCGCAGGTGCCTCGTTCACATTGGAAATGGCGACGACCACCCGCAGGGTTTCATTGAGGGCGGGATTCAGCGTGTCCAGGATAGAGACAGTTAGATCCAGCGCCGGAGGTTGGGTCCAGGTGTTCGAAAGAGCTTCAAAATCGAGCACGGAAGGAGTGGCGACGGTGATGGCTCCGGTGTCGGGATCGATGGCGAGTGCCGAACCGGTATTTCCCGCGGTGATGGAATAGGCCAGCGGTGCTCCGGCGTGATCGTTCAGCGGGGTGGGCGTCCCCACTGCCGTGCTTACGGGGGAATTTTCCGCGAGGGTGAAGCGGTCCGGAGCGATGGCTCCGGTGATGGTGCCGGTGATGGTGTATTGACCCAGCGAGCCATAATCGGTGTAGCCGTCAACCAGTGGGAACGCCCGGCCGGTGCCTTCGACGCGGACGGTGTATTCGCCCGCATCCAGCGTGGTGGCCAGGGTGGCGTTGACGCCGGTATCGGGGTTGTCGGAGAGGATCAGGTTTCCGGACGAGTCGTAAATGGATGCCAGGATATCGAGGTTCGCACTGGTGGAGGTGGGAACACCGGGCAAGATGGGGACGACCGTGGAAAAAATCAGGTCGACGTTTCCGCCGTGAGTGGTGAAGCGGAAGGCATCGACATCGGACTGGGTTTCGATCGTGCCTTGTGAGTTGACGGCACCTGCGGGAAAAATTTCCAACAACGTGGCTGCTGCGTGGGTCTCTCCGGCATCGTCCGGGCGATAACCGACATTGGGGACGCTCGCGATGATGGAGACGTCGTTCTGGGTCTGGGTCGCCGAGAGATATTCGCCTTTCGACCATTGGGAGAGACTTTTGTAGTAACCCGCACCCATGATTGGAGCCCAGCCGACCGGATCGCTACCGTGGCCGAAATAATACTCAGTCCCAGGGGGAGTGAAACTACCATCGTGCGAGAGCCCCAGGGTGTGGCCGATTTCATGGGCGATGATTTCGGCGGAATTTTTCCCCGTCGCGTAAAACGACCAGCAGGGGGTGTCGCCGCTCCAGGTGAACGAATTCAGCCAGGCGACGCCTCCGGAGCCCGGCGCAGGTGTCGTCGTGGGGGTGATGATGCAGCGCTGGCGAGAGGTCTCGGAGGCGTTGAGGAAAACCTGGAGGTCGGTGGTGATGTTCAGGTTGAACGGAGCAAAGTCCTCGCAGACCCGCGCCCAGACGTCCTTGATGGTGGTGCTGGTCAATCCGGTGGGAGCAGCGGCATCGAAATTCGGCCAGCCCTCGTGAGGTCCTGCCTGGCCGTCGAAATCCAGATAGATCACGCCGAGGGCGCCGGGCAGGCTCTGGAGTGGAATGACTCCATTCTGATAGGGAGGGATGGGAATGGGGGACGGATGGTTCGCCGGGATTTCCTCGGGGCCGTCCGCTTCCTCGGGAGGCTGGATGTAACTCCGGCAAACGACCTGATCGACAGGCAACTCGGTGAGAAATGAGGTCCGGGCTGCGCCCGCGCGAACGCCGAAGGCGATGTCCTCTTTATCGAATGCGACCGCGCCGACCACCGGGCCGGTGGGCGCTCCTTCAGGCTGGATGCGAAACACGAAGTTTCCTTTCCCAGGAGCGGTAAGTCGTCCGGTGACGCCTGCGGCAGATCCATCCGCGGCCTCGTGGCGCTGGTCGATGGTTCCCTCAGCCATCCGGCCGTCGGGCAGGGCGAATGAGACAGCGTCAGAACCGGAATGAAGGTTCCGCACGAATTCCACGGTCATCGGCAGCGTTCGCTGTGGCGGGAGAGGGGCCGCGGCGGCGTGGGCCTGACCGGAAGGAACTGGATCTCGCTGATTCGAAGACGGCTGGGTTTCCGAGACGGTTTGGGGAGTTTGAAAAAACGATGGTTCGTTTCCATCCCGGGCGGCGGGCGAATCCCGGCTTTTTGAGTTTCCAGAATCGTGTGCGACCTCCCCAGGCTGGCAGTAGATCAGCCAAGCGGTGGAGAGAGCCAACACGCCGGCAACTGCAAGCAATGCGCGCTTCATGGGGGGATCAGCAGACAAGCGTGGGCATAATTGCCTAAAATGCTTGGAAATCAAGTCCCAAGACGCCAGCGGGGGAGCGACGTAAAAACCGGTCCGCGCGTGTGCGCGAACCGGTTTTCCATTGCTCGATTTTCCTTGGGGGAATGGGTTTCTCAGGCGATCGCGCCGTTGAGCCCCTGCGGGAAAAAGAGGCCTTTTTCCGCATCCACACCGCCATAAACGATGTTGAGCACCTGACGGGTCGAGCGGCTGAAGGCGATGGAGTTGGTGTCGAAGGTGGGAACCAGATTGGCGGTGCCTTTGCGGACAATTCCTTGATCCAGCTTTGCTTTGCCTGCGGGAAGGTTGTCGAGTGACGCCCGGACTGCGGAGATCTTGTTCACGAGATTCCGAATTTTAGGGCCTTGGGCGTAAAGCAGGGTGCGGACGATGCCGGCGTGGTAGGCCTCGACACCGAGAATGCCGGCGGCGGCTTCGAGGATGCCTTTGTCGGTCAGCAACGGACTGGCGCCCTTGTAAGCCGTCACGCCCACATCCTCGAAAATGAAGGCTCCAAGCAGGAAATTGACCTCATTGGCGAACGGGTCGAAATTGTCCACGCCGATCAGGCTGCCCAGGGTTTCAAAACTTTTCTTGAGATTGATCTGCGGGCGGGCCACCACGTTGGCGCCATTGGCGGCGAGCGCTTCGCGGATGAATTTCACGTGGTTCGCCTCGTCGATGGCGATCTCGTTCGCATAGTCCTCGAAGGCGGCCGTCGCGAATTTCACCTTGGGATTGGCCTTGATGAAAACTTTGCCGGCTTGCGCGCCACCGGTGCCGTCCACATCGATGACCAAGCCTTCGAGTCCCTCGCCAGTGGTGGCGTTGAGGTAATACTCGGCTTCAAGGTATTCGAGGTTGAGGGCGAAGTTGAGGACGGCGACATCGGTGTCAGTGGGGGCGGCTTGGATTCCGCCGGTGGCGGCGCGAGCGGTGGTTGCGGCTCCGATGAGTCCTGCGGTTCCTGCCGTGGCAAGCCCGAGATTGCGGAGGAAATTCCGTCGTCCGCCGGTGTTGAGCGATGTTTGCGTGAGTTCTTCGATGAGGTTTGGTGTTTTCATGGTTTGAGTCGTGGAGGTTTGTTTTTTGAAGACACAGACCTCTCACCCCTCGAGCGGGATCACGCAAAATCACACGGGAACGAAATCCGTATAGGGCTATGCCCACCCGAGAAATCAGGCAGGCGAGAACAGCTTCCTGCTCAACTTGCCGATGACGGAGGCCACGGACAAAACCTCCTTGGAATTCTCATCGCTCCGGCAATAGACGCCGAAGGTGAACGCCTCCGGCAGCAGGAACTCGAATGTTCTAACATGAATCAACCCCGCACCGGCGTCGCCCAGCCGGGACATGGCATCTCCCGGTGCCAGCAGGACGCCGAGTCCCGCGGAGGCGGCCCGTGCGGCGTCCTCCTCGGAGGTGAACGACACCGAGTTCGGCGGCTGCAGGCCGTAGGCGTGTTCGCACCACAGCGCGAGTGTCGAAGCGAAACCGGTCACGACGCCGCTGTCCGGCATGAGCACGCTGGTCCGCAGGATTTCCGGGAAGCTGAAGTTGACCGGGTCAAACGGATAGAAATCCGGATTCCACGCGACGGTGATCCCGCGTTCCTTGCGGATGGCCGCCTCCTGGATGCCTGCGGATAGACCGGCCCGCAGGAAACGTCCCGCGACGACGACATCGTATTGCGTGGACTCGAGTGCTTCGCCCCAGTTTTCGACGATTTCACAAACAACCGGCGTGACACCTGCCGGATAGACGGCATGCGCGAGCTCCGCACCGAGGGTGGATCCGAACCACGAGCGGTCGATGCCGACGAGAACCTCGCGATCCATCCGCCGGCCGATGTTCCGCATGCCGTCGATGAAGGTGAGATAGGAGTCGCAGACTTCGTTGGCCCGTTCGAGAAACTGCGTTCCGGCCGGGGTGAGTCGCGTCCCGGCGCTGGAGCGTTCCAACAGGATCAGCCCGACCGCGCTTTCCAGCCTGCCGATCATCAGGCTCACCGCGGGTTGCGAGATTTTCCAGCGCTTCCCGGTTTCGGTGAAACTTCCGGTTAGAGCCAGATGCCGGAATACCAACAGTCCGCTGAGATCGATGTCCATGGTGTCAGGAAATGGCGGCACCCGTCAGACGGGGCAGCAGCTCGGAATAGGGATGGTGTTTTCTCAAGATCGCGGAGAACTGATAACAGGGCCAGTCGCCGCCCGCATGCCTGGCCGTCGTGTCGTGTATGAAGACGATGTCATCATCCGTCGGTGCTTCCGCGGAATTCTCAAACAGGATTCTTCCCCCCCTGGCGCCGCAGGCATGGAACGCATCGAGCTGTTCGGCGGTGGATTCGGTTTCTCCGGCGTTGGAAATCCACCATTTGCCCTTCGGGAGATCGGCGGGAGTTGCCGGAGGATCTCCACGGAAATTCTTCCCGGTTAGAATCCGCCAGGGGATCGGGCCGAGGTTGACAATGTCCAGCCGCTCCGAGGCGCTGATCCCCACGCCAAAATAGACATCGCACTCGGCATTCAACAGCGCCGTGCGGAAGCGCTTGGTCTCGATCCGCAGGAAACACGGGCGGAACGTGTCGGAAATCTGCAGGCGGCCGAGGAAATCCGTAAAAAGCCCGCCTTTGAAAAACTCTCCGGCGGCGGCGAACCGCAGGATGCGGCCTTCTTCATGCAGGCTGCGGACGGATTCCCCGAGCCGGCGCAATCCGCGGGCAAGCGGGCTGATCTGGCCTAGCAGGGCCTGCGCGAACGAGGTCGGTTTCAAGCTGCGGTTCGGGCCTTCCTCGAACAGCGCGCGTCCGACGGCTTTTTCGAAATCATCGCAGACGCGCTTGATGTTCGCGCGGGTGCTTCTCAATTCCAGTGCGGCGTTCGCGTAGGACTCCTCCTTGCAAACGACCCGGAAGACCTCCAACTGGCGGAAGGTGATGTTAGGAAGGCCTTCGAAATCAGGCTGCTTTTTCTGCGAAAGTTCGTTCATCCGGGATTGACCGTGACTTTCGACTCCCGGCGCGTTGCTTCAAGGGGGAATTTGCGCCGGAGCCGGGAATTTCGCTCTCCTGAAATTTATTGAAGGAATTTCTTGATTCGTTCCCGGTAATCCCCAAGGGTCCGCCCGTGCACCGGGGCGTAGCTCAGCCTGGTAGAGCGCCGCGTTTGGGACGCGGATGTCGTCAGTTCGAATCTGGCCGCCCCGACCACTTCATTTTCAATGATTTGTGTCGGATCCCGTGCATCATTTCTCCCGCTCATTTCTGCGGTTGAGACCCGTCAAATTTTAGGCAACTGCACCTTGAAACTTCATTTCCGGCCCTCCATGGTCCGCGCGTGATTCCAAACGTCCTCGCCGAACGCTACGCCTCTCCCGCCCTCCAAGCCATCTGGTCCGCCGAAGGGCGCATCGTGTTAGAGCGCGAATTCTGGATCGCCGTGATGAAAGCCCAGCGCGATCTCGGGCTCGATGTCCCGGCGGAAGCCATCGCCGCCTATGAAAAGGCCAAGGACAGCGTGGATCCTGCTTCGATCATGGCGCGGGAAAAGATCACCCGCCACGACGTGAAGGCGCGCATCGAGGAATTCAACGATCTCGCGGGTCACGAGCAGGTCCACAAGGGCATGACCTCGCGCGACCTCACGGAGAATGTCGAACAACTCCAGGTTTATCGCTCTCTCCTCATCATCCGCGACAAGACCGTCGCCACCCTTCGCCGTTTCCGCGAACGCGCCGAGCAATGGGATGATCTCATTCTAACCGCCCGTACCCACAATGTTGCGGCGCAGCCGACGACGCTTGGCAAGCGCATCGCCATGTTCGGCGAGGAACTTCTCAGCGGCCTCCAAGCGCTCGATTCGGTCATCGCCGGTTACGCCGTGCGCGGACTCAAGGGCGCGGTCGGCACCCAGATGGACCAGCTTTCCCTGTTTGAGGGCGATGCCGCGAAGGTGGCGGAGTTGGAAAAACGCGTCGTCGCCCACCTCGGCATGCCCGCCGTGTGGACCAACGTCGGCCAGGTCTATCCGCGCTCGCTCGATTTCCGCGTGGTCGCCGCTCTAACCGACCTTTGCTCCGGTCCGTCCTCCTTCTGTAAGACCCTGCGCCTGATGGCCGGCAACGAGACCGCCAGCGAGGGATTCGCTCCCGGACAAACCGGTTCCAGCGCCATGCCGCACAAGATGAACTCGCGTTCCTGCGAGCGGGTGAACGGCTTCCACGTCATCCTCAAGGGCTACCTCGCGATGGCCGCCGGACTCGCCGGTGACCAATGGAACGAAGGCGACGTTTCCTGCTCGGTCGTCCGCCGCATCATGTTGCCGGACTCCTTCTACACCATCGACGGCATGTTCGAGACCTTTCTAACCGTCCTCGACCAGATGGACGCCTACGAGGCCGTCATCGATGCCGAGACCGCGCATTACCTGCCGTTCCTCATGACCACCACCATCATGATGGAAGCCGTGAAATCCGGCGTCGGCCGCGAGACCGCGCACAAGGCGATCAAGGAGCACGCCGTCGCCACCGTGAACGACCTCCGCGCCGGAAATATTGATCGAAACAACCTCGTCGAACGCCTCGCCGAAGATTCCCGCCTCGGACTTTCCCGCGATGCCCTCGACGCGATCCTTGCGAAAGGCGTCCGCGAATCCGGAGCCGCGAAATCCCAGATCGCCACCTTCGCCGAAGCTGTTAGGGTGTTGGAGTCCGCCAGTCCTCTAGCCGCCGCCTACGGACCGGGAACGATTCTTTGAGCGCCCCGGTGCGAACTCCGGGGAATCATCCGGATTTATAAATTCTACTTGTTGGCCCTCTTGGCCGCTCTTACCTCCCAGAGACTATGAAATCGTTCTGTTCCCTGCTTGTCCTGTTCTTTCCCTTGTGCGCACCGCTTTTTGCGAAGCAGATCACGGTGAGTTTCGAAGCGAAGGTCGATTCCCTGAATGATCCGAAGGGCATTTTCACCGGCAGGGTCGGGTTGGGCGGCGTCATCACCGGTAAATTCACTTACACGACCGGTGCCGCCGATGAAAACGATTGGACGCAGGTCGGCGATTACTACTTTTCATCCGTTCCTAACGGGATGTCGGTCAATGCCGGAAACATTCTCGTTTCCACAAAGCCTGCAGGCGACATGCTGATCGAAATTTCGGACAACGGCAACGACATCGACTATTTTGCGGTGAACAGCAATGAGAACTTCACCACCCATCCGTCGCTGGAAGTGTCGACGATCGCTTTCAACCTGATCGATCACAGTTTGAAGGCGATCTCGTCCGACGCCCTTCCGACCGCGCTTCCTAGTCTCAGCGACTATGACGAGTCCACGGTCTTTTTTTATGACGACTCCAGCCAAAATGTGCTCAACGCCCGCATCACGAGGATCGCGCTTGGAGACAGCTTGTTTCGTCCGCTGATCAATCTGCTGCCCGCTTCGGGAGAAATGATGGACACCCAGCTCGTTGAGCCTGTGGTAAAAGTCGATGTCGGCTCTTTCAAGGATGCGCGGATCGAGGCCGTTCGTCTCGACGGGAAGGACGTGACGGCTTCCTTCCTCGAAACCTCCCGCAGCGGGTTGCTGGCAGGAGATCAAACCGGCAAAACCTGGCAATTCAGCGGAATCTACCTGAAGGAAGGGCCGCACAAACTGGAAGTGAAAGTCGGCTTCGCCAGCGGGGTTTCCTCGTGGGGCTCCGCAGACTGGCAGGTTCTCCACTCTGATCTCAAAAAGGTGGATTCCCGCTTTGCCACCAGAGTCAACAAAGACGCGGGCAAGGTGGGCGGAAAGCCCTAGCCGGAAGCGGGGCGAAAAAAACGCGGAGGCGGCCATCGGCCACCTCCGCGCAAGGTCGGGAGGGGAGAGTTAGATGAACTCGTTGAGCAGTCCCTCGATCATTTCCTGACGGCCGCTGGCGACCATCGGCTCGGGGTTGCCCAAGGCGTATTTCTCAAGGTCGCCAAGAGTGGTCTTGCCGCCTTCGATTTCGGCACCGACCCCGCTGTCCCAGGTCTTGTAGCGCTCCGAGATGAATTGCTCGATGCGTCCGTCCGCGCGGATGGCGGCGGCGGTCTTGAGTCCGCGGGCGAAGGCGTCCATGCCGACAACGTGGGCGTGCACGAGATCAACGGGCTCCCATGATTCACGGCGGCGCTTGGCGTCGAAGTTGAGTCCACCAGTGGTGAAGCCGCCCATTTTCATGAGGACGAGCATCGTGTGGGTGGTCAGATAGAGATCGGTCGGGAACTGGTCGGTGTCCCAGCCGACGTTCGGCGTGCCCATGTTCGCATCGATGCTTCCGAGCGCGCCGGCTTCATAGGCGACGGTGAGCTCGTGCTCCATCGTGTGGCCGGCGAGGGTCGCGTGGTTGGTCTCGATGTTGAGCTTGAAGTGCTCTAGCAGATCGTATTCGCGGAGGAAGTTGAGGCACGCGGCCGAGTCGGAATCGTATTGGTGGGTGGTCGGTTCCTGTGGCTTGGGCTCGATGTAGAACTGGCCCTTGAAGCCGATTTCCTTTTTGTAATCGACGGCCATGTGGAGGAAGCGGGCGAGGTGGTCGAGCTCGCGCTTCATGTTGGTGTTGAGCAGGGTGGTGTAACCTTCGCGACCACCCCAGAAGGTGTAGCCTTCGCCGCCGAGACGGTGGGTGACTTCCATCGCTTTTTTCACCTGCGCGGCACCGTAGGCGTAGACCTGGGCGTTAGGGCTGGTGGCGGCGCCTTGCTGATAGCGCGGATGGACGAAGAGGCAGGCGGTGCCCCAGAGGAGCTTTTTGCCGGTTCGCTTTTGTTCTTCCTCAAGCACATCGGCCACGGCGTCGAGCGCCTTGTTTGATTCGGCGAGCGTGGCGCATTCCGGCGCGACATCGCGGTCGTGGAAACAGTAGTAGTCGAGGCCGACCTTTTCCATGAAGTCGAAAAACACGCGGGCGCGGTTCTGGGCGTTGGCGACGGAGTTCGATCCGTCGTCCCACGGGTGGGCGGCGGTGCCCATGCCGAACGGATCGGAGCCGGTGCCGCGCATCGTGTGCCAATAGGCGCAGCCGAAGCGGAACCAGTCGGCCATGGTTTTGCCCGCGACGATTTCGGTCGCGTTGTAGTGTTTGAATGAAAGCGGGTTTTTGGAACCAGGGCCTTCGTATTTGACAGCGTCGCAGGGAAACACACTCATCTTGTTCGGTTGATTTGGGTTATTGGCTCGAAATGGCGCAACAGGCGCGATTTCATTCAAGCTAGCGCAAAATCCGCTGGCTTCGCTACCGCGATTTCCGGTAGCTTCTTGATGAAATGCGACATTTGAAACCCGAGCTTTCGCGCCGCATTGCAGTGGTCCAGTCATCGGTGAACGTCCGCCGACTGGTTCCGGGCCTCGCGCCGTTTGCCGGGATGGGCTATGATTTCTGGATCATCGATCTCTACCGGCAGCCGGATCTGCTGCTCGCCAGTCTGCGTGAATGGCAGCCAAGCGCGATCATCACCGAATGGCATCCGGGTCTAACGGAATCATTGGTTGCCTTGGGCTGTCCGGTGATCCTTGTGCCTTCGGATGAACCGGTTGACGGTGGGTTCAATGTGGACATCGACGACGCTGCCATCGGCCGCCTGGCGGGGGAGCACTTGATCGCCCGGGGCTACAGGAACTTCGCCTTCGTAGGCCGGTCCGACGCGCACTACGCGATGCAGCGGTTGGAGGGATTCCGGTCGGTGGTCGGCGAGGTTTCCGTCTATTGGGAAGAGTTTCGCGACTGGCGGCAATACGATGAATACTGGCGCGATCCGGACGAAGACATGGTCGGCTGGCTCTCCGCACAAGCCACTCCGTTAGGAATTTTCACCGCCCACGATCCGACCGGCCGTCATGTGTTGGAGGCTGCGGCGCAGGCGGGTTTGGAAGTCCCGTTCGCGGTCGGCGTGATTTCCGCGAACGACGATGAAACCGTTTGCGAGATGGCGCGTCCGGCGCTTTCCAGCATCCGCCTGCCATGGCGCAGGCTCGCGGCGGAAGCGGTGCAGATGATCGAAGCCATCTGGGCGGGCAAATCACCGCACACGCCCGTTCTCGTCCAGCCATTGGATATCGTCGCCCGCGGATCGAGTTCCTATGAAGCGGTTAGCGATCCGGTGGTGCGGCGGGCGATGCAGTGCCTGATCGATCAGATTGCCACGATCATCTCGGTGGACGAGTGGGCGGCGAAGTCCGGTGTCTCACGGCGGGTGCTTGAACGGCGGTTTCAAGTCAGTCTTGGTCGTTCCCCCCATTCCATGATCCAGCACGAGCGGGTCGAACGGGCGAAACGGCTTCTCAGCACCACCGATCTCGCCGTCTCCGCGATCGCCGAACGCTGTGGCTTCCAGAGCAACGAGCGGCTGACCGTGAATTTCCGCGAACTGGTTGGCGTGCCACCCGCAACTTACCGCCGCGGGTCGCGGGATAAATCCAGCTAGTCGGGCCATCGGGAAAAAATTCGGAAAAGTTTCCTTTCACCGAAAGTTCTGGCACGGCGGGTGCTTAATTATCCATGTCGCAAGACAAGGCGGTTCGACTGAGATGCCTCCCGGGTTAATGGGTTTTCCTCGGAGGATGATCAGTCGGACCGCTTCTTTTTTGTCTGGATCCTGACAAGGCCGATTCAGTCCTCGGCAGCGTGGATGCGGTTCATATGCCGCAGCCTTTCCACCAGCACCTTCATCACCTCTTTGGCGAAGAACGGGTTATTCTGGATGATGAAGTTGAAACGCTTTTCATCGACTCTCGCGAGGCGGGAAGGCTCGGTGGCGATGACCGTCGCTCCGCGAGGTGAATCATCGATCAGCGCCATCTCGCCCAAGAGTGCTCCCCGCGTGGAGTGCTCGACGGTTTGGCCGCCGATGACGACATCCATCGCACCTTCGAGGAGGACGAACAGACAGTCACCGGGATCGCCTTCCTTGAAAAGAATCCCGCCGGCGGGAATGTCATTGGTGTTAGATTCGTGGTTGAACAGGTTCGCCGGATTCATGGTCGGATCATCGGACGGAGGTGGACTGCGGCAAGTTCATTTGGGCAAAGTCATGTGACGGAATCGTCAGAAAATCGGATTGGAAATTTTCGCGTTTACGAGGAAGGCGGTTGAGGATATGCGCTGGGGCAGATGTCACCGCTCCTCGAATTTGTGGACAGCCACGCCTCACGGGAATTCGCCGAAGGCGATGTCGTCATCGAGCAGGGCGAGTGGACGGGGGAGCTGCTGGTGTTGGTTTCCGGCCGGGTGGAAATCCTGCGGGACGACGTGCGGCTGGCGAAGGCTTCGGAGCCTGGCGTGGTCTTCGGAGAAATGTCGGTGCTGCTCGGTGGAGCGGCGACGGCGACCGTTAGAGCGTTGGCTCCGTCGGTTTTCTCGGTGATCGAAAAACCGCGCGAGTTCCTGATGGAGCATCCTGCGGTGAGCCTTTACGTGGCGGAGTTGTTAGCCAAACGATTGGACGCCCTGAACAAATATCTCATCGACGTGAAGCGTCAATACGAAGGACACGACCACATCGGCATGGTGGACGAGGTGCTGGGATCGCTCATGCACCGGCCGAAGAAGTGACCGCTTCCGGTGGCGCGAGGTCCCGGGTGATGTCCTCCTCGACGGAAACCCAGCGGGCGGTCATTTCATCGAAATCCACGATGATGTAGGTCGGGCTCGGACCGATCTGGCGGCCGGCATTGAAGACCCAGGTTTTCCCCAGCCGGTCGATCCACGAACCGTCGGCGTAAAACGGGGCGTTGTGGATGTGGCCGGAGAGCACGAGGTCCGGATTGAAGCGGGCGATCCATTCCGTCAGGACGGCATCCCCTCCGGATTGCCGCCCAGTCCAACAGACGGGAGAGCCATCCGGCGGCGCGTGATAGATCCAGACCCATTTCTGTTTCTCGCGGGCGGCATCCCGCTCGAGGAGTTGGGCCACTTCGGCTTTCGTCTCGTCACCATCCCACCACGGGCAGATGGTGACGAGGGTGCCGCCGACGTCCACGCTGTCACCATCGACATACAATTCTCCCTCTTTCGCCTCGTGCAGCCAGCGGCAGATGGATTCCTGCGCGGCGTTGCGATCGTCGCCGTCATGGTTGCCGGAGCTCACCAGAAGCCGCGTGAGGTCGGAAATGCGACTCAGATATTTTTCGATCACGACGATCTGAGTGTCGAGATCGAGCGCCGAGCCTAGATCGAGGAGATCGCCGCCGATGACGACGGTGTTGAAGGCCGGGGCGTTGGCGATGAGCCAGTCGAACTGCTTGAGCCCGTAGTGGAGGTCGGCGACGAAGAGCATTTTCATGGCCGTGGGAAATTGTGTCGGCTAGAGATGGAGCCAGCCTAGGGCAAACAGCAGCACGTAGGCCAGCTTGCAGGCGACATGCATCGTCTGATCGGCGACGAGGCCGAATTTCTCCTCACCCTTTCCGATATCGATCATCGCGTGGAGGACGAACTCCACACAGCCGAGGGCCAGCGAGCCGGACACCAGCCAGACTCCGCCGGCGTGGATGATGCAATGGGCGGTTAGGGCAATGATCCAGACGCTGTTGCTGTCCGCCTGACGCCGCGCTTTCTGCTTGGCGATATAATCTCCCTGAAGGGGGAAATCCGCCAGCGCATGCATCACGAGGAATGCGGCGAACAGGGCGAACGGCCCTTGCTGGATGAGCGAACTCAATGCTGGCGGGAGGTCCAGAAGTTTTGAATCGACGCCCGTTGCTCGGCGGTCGCGAGTTTTTCGTTCATGCTGCGGATTCGTCGTGCAACCTGCCGGAGCAACCCTTTCATCACGGAAATCCCTGCTTCCGGGTCGGCAGCCAGGAATGAGTCGAGTTCCTCGCGGGAAATGGTCCAGATAAGGCCGCCGGTGCGTACCACCGCGGTCGCGCTCGCCGTCGCGGGATCGAACAGATTGATCTCGCCGATCGAGTCTCCCTCGCCGAATGCCGCTAGCAAGATCGGCCGTTCGTCGGCCGATGCCACGATGTGGAGGGTTCCCGAGAGGATCACGTAAAGCGATTCCTGGGCATCGCCTTCCGCGATCAGGACTTCACCGTTTTCCGGGCGGAGTAATTTTCCGAAACAAGCGAGGAAAGCACGGTGCTCGGAGGAAACATCGGTGAGGAAGCCGACGGCCGGGAGTTCTGACAATGGGGAGGATGCTGGGTTCATGGGATCGGATGGCGCGATGGATGCGATTGAAACTCGTTCCCCGCTCAATTAGCAGGGCGGGGGACGATTCCAAGGTGATTTTCGATTTCCATCCGAATCAACGCCGGATCGCGCCGATCGGGAACGCAAACTTGACATGCCAGCCCCCACAACTTGACTCGGGGCCATGGACGATGACGGCCCCAATCTCCGCGATACGGATCTGCGAGCCGCTATTCTAACCGGTCTGGCGGCGGTGGCGGAGCTGGAGGCCAGATTCCGCAAACCGCTGGAGCGATTCCTTGTCGGCATGTGCGACAAAGGGGACGGCCGCTCGCAGGAAAAGGCCGTGGAAATCGCCGGCCAGATTCTGGCGGAATGTTTCACCAAGTCTCCCTCGCTGCTCGAAAAATGGCAGGGCGGCGACAACCTCGAAGCCTTCCTGCGCACCGCCGCCGGCAACCGGCTCCGCTCGTGGTGGGGTTCCCCGGAGAAAAAACGCACCGAGGTCAACAGCGACTCATTGTCGCTAACACATGCGGCGGGAAATGAATCTGGCAGCGATCCGGAAGAGGTCGATCTCGCGGAACGGGCGTTGCGCGCGGGGGTGGGGGAGGCCACCGGGAAATGCCCGGAAGGATTGGTTTTCATGCGTTTGAAAGGACTGCACGGCGTGGACCAGCGGTTGATCTCCCAGTGCTGGGGTCATCACGAAGCCCAGACTTCGCGCAGGATCAAGGAGGCCATGGAAATCATCCGGACTGAAGCCGGAGAAATGGCCGCGAACGGCGGATACGAGCTTTCGATGGATCATTTGCAACAAGCGCTGCAACGCGATCCCGGGATTTTGTTAGGAGGACGGGAAACCGCAGGGGCGGATGGCGACTATCAGTCGCTGCGGCTGCTCGCCGAGGGCGGGGCCGATGCGGTCACCAAACGACTCGCGGTTGAACAAATGTGCGGTGATCCGCGGATGCTCGCGTTTTTCGCGCAAACGCTGAACCGCCGCAGCGAACTCGACGCGCTGGTCGTTAGAGATCCGGAGTTGTCGGGAATGTCGGCCCGTCTGGGTGAGTGCGTCCGGCGGTCGCTGGAGATTCTCAAACCTTCCGAGGCCGCCGGTCTCGTCACGTCCGCCATGTCGGAGTGTTTCGCCGACCTGCTTGCCCATGTGGGTGCGGATGGTGGAACGCTGTGGCTGCTCTGTCCCGGCGCCGCCGCGCTGGAGGCGGTGTTCAACCCGCTGGAGCCGGAAATCGCGGGAAAACGCCAGCCACTGGTTTCCGGCATCGTCAGCCTGGTGCTTGCGACGGGCGAACCTGTCTGTGTGTCAGGTGTCGCCACCCACCGAAATCACTCGCCCGCCATCGACATCGCCCTCGGCAAGACGACCCATGGCATGATCGCGGTGCCGTTCGTCCTTGGTGGAGTGATTCGCGGGGTGATGACCGCCGTGCGTCTGACGGGGGACGAGCCGTTTGGCGAAAACGAGACCCGGATCGTCGGCCGCTATGCGGAGATTCTCGCGAACCTGATGGTGCGGAACCTGACCGTGAAAATCCTCGGATAGACGGGAATCCATTGAACCCACGGAGTTTCTGATTGCCCTGCCCCCCCGGAAATGAGACTTCCCCTAGCGTGAGAACGTTGTTTGTCCTTCAAAGGACTTAGGTTGTGAATTGTTCGCAATTTTTCCCTCCCCGCCCGTCTTGCCTTTTGCCATGCCTGCCAGAACCGTTCCCAAGACGCTCGCCATCCTGATGGTTTTTACGGCGTTTTGCCAAGTCTCCCGCTCCCAGAATGCGACGGTGCTTGAGGTGGAAAACATCGTGCAAGCCTCTCCGGGCGGGAAGGGCGTGTGGACCGCTGCCACGCCGAACCAGTCGCTCGCCGTCGGTGACCGCATCCGCACCCGCCAGCGCAGCCGGACCACCGTGGGCCTCACCGGACTCTACACCGTCAGGCTCGACCAGTTCACCACCGTCGAAATCACTCCCGGCTTGGTCGACACGGAAAAGCCGAAGCTCGACCTGCTAGGTGGCGCGGCGTTCATTTTCAGCCGCGAGAAGAGCGGGGAAATCGACATCAAGATGCCGGCGGCGAACGCGGCGCTCCGCGGCACCCAGCTTTTCGCCCAAGTGCTGCCTAACGGAAAATCCGTGATCCAGGTGTTCGAGGGAAGTGTGGAGCTGAATAACGAAAAAGGCAGGCTCCAGCTCGCCGCTGGCGAAGCCGGTGAAGCCGCTCCCGGCCAGGCACCGCGCCGCACGGCTGTGATCGAGGCGAACAACATCCTCAAATGGGCGCTCTACTATCCCGCCGTTCTCGAACCGTCCGACCTCGGAATGACCGAAGCCGAGACCCGCGCCATGGCGGGTTCGCTCGCCGCCTATCGAAAAGGCGATCTGCTGGGGGCGGTGAGGAAACTGCCCGCAAATCCGCCGGGTGGCACCGGTGGCAAACTCTATTTCGCCGGAGTGCTCATGTCGGTCGGCCGGGTGGACGAGTCCCGGCAAATCATGGCCGGTATTCCTAACGACCAGCCGGGAAGGCGCGCGCTGGATCGTATGGTCGCCGCCGTGCAACGCCAATCCGCCGATGATTGGTTGGTGGAAAAAATCAGCACTGCTTCCGAGGCGATGGGCGAAAGTTATTTCCAACAATCGCTTGCGAGATTGGAACCCGCGACGAAAGCAGCACGCCGTGCCACCGAACTGGCTGCGGACAACGGCTTCACCTGGACCCGTCTCGCCGAGCTGGAGTTTTCCGCCGGCCGCAACAAGGAGGCCCGAGCCGCCATGGAAAAAGGTCTATCACTCACTCCGGACAGCGCCCGGGCGCACGCTTTGTATGGCTTCATCCTCAGTAGCGAGAACCGCATCTCGGATGCCCGCGCATCCTTCGAGAAATCCGTTAGCCTGGATGGTGGATTCGGCAACGGCTGGCTCGGCTTGGGACTGACAAAAATCAAAAAAGGCGACCTTGAAGGCGGACGCGCCGATCTCCAGACCGCCGCCACCGTCGAGCCGACCTCCTCCATTTTCCACAGCTACCTCGGCAAGGCGATGAGCCAGGACGGCCGCAAGGACGCGGCGGACAAGGACCTCAAGCTCGCCCGCCTGCTCGATCCCAACGACCCGACGCCGTTGCTCTACATGGCCATCGAGAACCAGCTCAACAACCGGACCAATGCCGCCATCAAGGATCTCGAAAAATCCATCGACCTCAACGACAACCGCCGCCTCTATCGTTCCGAGTTCCTGCTCGACCAGGACCGCGCGGTGAGGAGCGCCAACCTCGCCCGGATCTATCAAAACGCCGGCATGAAGGAGGTCGCCGTGCGCGAGGCAACACGTGCCGTGGAGAACGATTACACGAGCTCCTCCGCCCACTTGTTCCTGTCGAACTCCTTCGACGCCCTGCGCGATCCGGACCGCAACATCCTGCGTTACGAGACGCCATGGCTGAACGAACTGCTGCTCTCCAA
The DNA here is from genome assembly GCA_040386755.1 of Verrucomicrobiota bacterium. GTDB lineage: Bacteria > Verrucomicrobiota > Verrucomicrobiia > Verrucomicrobiales > Akkermansiaceae > Luteolibacter. Next base: position 177,198 of record JAZKEY010000024.1, read on the forward strand.
TCTCCTCTCGCCCGTCGGTGGCGGAGCCTTGTCGCAGTTCGTCTCGCAAGAGGAATACTCGAAGCTGTTGGAAGCGGACGGTGTCGGCGGCAGCATCAGCAGCGAGTGGCGGAGCACTGACGATCTCCGCACGACCGCCTCGTTTTTCGGCACCGAAGGAAATATCAGCTACGGCATTGACGCCTACTATCGGAACACCCCCGGCGACCGGCCGAACTCGGATCTGGAGCTTCAGGAATTCTACGGACAATTCAAATGGCAACCGACACCCGACGATATCTTCTACTTCCTCGGGGAATGGACCTATCAGGATCAGGGCGATCTTTTCGATACCTACGACAACAAGCCACTCTCCCGGGATTTCCGCTTCGATCAAACCCAGGAACCCGGGTTGCTGCTGGCAGGTTGGAATCACCGCTGGGGGCCGGGTTCCAACACGCTCATCCTCCTCGGCAGGATCAACGCGGACCAGACCATCACGGATGCCGGGACCAACCAACTCCTCATCGAGCGGGACACCAGCGGGATGCGTCCCGGATTTCTCCGGACCAGCCCTAACGGATTTGACGAATTCACCGATCCCGCCTTGCGCGGTTCCATCACCACCGGCGCCGACGGCGAATCCCTGGTTTACACCCCGGAGCTGTTGGAGGAGATCCAGCCCTATCTCGGCAGTGGCAATGTCACCAACCTCGGGGAAGCGGCTTTTGATTTCAAAACCCGCCGTGAGTTCACGATCTATTCCGGCGAGATCCAGCACATCCAGCAATGGGAGAACAACACCCTGATTGTCGGCGGACGCTGGCAGCAGGGGACCATCGAGACCGACACCCGGCTCAGCGTCACCCGGCCAAACTTTTCCGGCGGTTTCCCCACTCCCGCTGCGGACCAGCAGGTGGAATCGGACTATCTCAGAACCAGTCTCTATGCCTACGACTACTGGAACGTGCTGCCCTGCCTGACCCTGATCGGCGGCGTCTCCTGGGACAGGCTCGACTATCCGGAGAATTTCCGCAACCCGCCGGTCAGCGAGGATCAGCGGACGGAAGACGAGGTCTCCGGGAAAATCGGTTTCACCTACACTCCATCCCGCTATCTGACGGTGCGCGGTCTCGCGGCGGAAGGTCTTGGGGGCATGTCGATCGATGAAAGCGTGAGGCTCGAGCCATCCTCGCTGGCGGGCTTCAATCAAGCCTACCGCACGGTGATTTCCGAATCCATCGCCGGCTCGGTCGAGGCTCCGACCTATCAGATTCTCGGCCTCAGCGCGGAAGGCAGCCTGCCCACCGACACCTGGTGGGGTGTTTCCGCCAACGTGATCCAACAGGACGTGAACCGCACGCTCGGCGCGTTCACCGGCTATGATCTTGGAGCCGAATCTCCCACCGGCATCACCTATTTCCCGGACGGCACCCCGCAGCACCTGGAGTATCTGGAAGAATCGCTGACGGCCACCGTCAACCAGCTGATCGGCGACGAATTCTCCGTCGGCGGACTCTATCGTGTAACCCGCTCGGACCTCCAGAGCACGCTGACTGATCTCAATGGTTTTCCCGGCACCAACACCAGCGACAAGGCCACCCTTCAGGAAATCTCACTCTACGGAAACTGGTATTCGCCCACCGGATTTTTCGCCCATGCCGAAGCCAACGGTTACCATCAGACACTCGACGACGATCCCTCGTCCGCCGTTTCCCGCTCTGGTGACGAGTTCGTCCAGTTCAACGCCTGGGCCGGCTATCGCTTCAACCGCAACCTCTGTGAGATTACCGCCGGTGTTCTCAACATCGGCGATACCGACTATCAGCTAAGCGCCCTCAATCCCTACTCCGATCTCGCCCGCGAGCGGACCTTTTTCGTCTTCTGCCGCCTCAGCTTCTAACATCATGTCGCCCCCCAGCCAGAAACCCGCGGGCATGGTCCGCCGCACCGAGCGCGGCACCCGCATCGTTGCGGCCGTCGTGGGTGCGATCCTGACGATGTTCGTGGGACATGCCGCCCTGCTTCGACTCGGCAAATCATTGGTCACCGCGAGTTACGACCTGCCCTTTGTGGTACACCGTGCCGGAAGCGGAGATCGGGTGAGGATCGTCTATCTGGACCAATTGGATGGCGACTCACTTGACCGGCGGCCGCAGGCGAGGCTTCTCGACAAGCTGGGCGAGGCCGGCGCGAAGGCCGTCGTTTACGATCTCATTTTCGACCAGCCATCCAGGGATCCCAGGATCGACAAACAGTTTGCCGATTCGATCCGCCGGTTCCGGGGAGTGGATGCGGAAGGAAACGCGATACCGGGAGCGCCCCGCAGGCATGTCTTTCTCGCCTGCGGCCGTCAGATTTTCAACATGACGGGTGCCATCGGCGAGCAACTGATCCCACCCACCGACGTCCTGCTGGATGCCGCCGATGACTTCGGCATCGTCGCTTTCGAGGACGACGCCTATCTGATCAGAAAGCTTTCCACCGGCAGCACGGACGAACCGTCGATCATCTGGAAGGCCGCCGCCGCGCTTGGAGCAAAGCTGGACGAGAAGGATCGGCTGGAAAGCCGCTGGATCAATTTCATTGGTCCACCGCAGAAGGACAAAAGCTCAGCCCCCCCCATTCCGAATCTCGGGGCTAAGAGCGTGATGGCGGAAGGGCTCGACCCCGGCCTCTTCCGCGACAAGGTGGTGGTCATCGGTGGCGAACCCGGCATCGTCGGTGCGGCGTTGGGCAAGGATCTGTTCTCAACTCCGTTTCACCGCTTTCAATTCGGCGAGAGACCGCCGCTGATGAGCGGCGTCGAGGTCCAGGCCACCGGACTTGCCAATCTGTTGGAGGAAAACTGGCTGGCCCGCACCGGTTACCGGTTCGAACTGGCAATGATCCTGATCGCCGGAGTTCTGGCTGGCGCCGGATTGACTTTCCTGCGTCCGGTCAATGCCATTATTTCCGCGGTGCTATTGAGCGTTGCCTTCGCCGTCGCAGGCGTTTGCACGATGCAATACGGGAAATTCTGGTTCCCGTGGACGGTTCCGGCATTCGCGCAGGTTCCCGTCGCGCTGGTTTGGGGCATCGCGGCGCATTCCTATGTCGAACGCTTTTTCCGCATGAAACTCTCCGCGGAACAGGAAGCGATCCGGGCGGCGTTCGCCAAATACCTTTCACCGCAGATGCTCGACCGTCTGACCCGGGAGGGATTCAACACCAACCTCGGCGGTGAGAAAATCCAGGCTGCCATGATGTTTACGGACCTCGAATCCTTCACGGACATGTGCGAGCGGGTGGGGGACCCGGAGCGCATCGTCGAGACATTGAACGACTATTTCGAACGCACCACCGGCAGCATTTTCGATGATGACGGCGTGGTCATCAAGTTCATCGGCGACGCGATCTTCGCCGCCTGGGGCGCGCCGCTCCCCGATCCTGATGCTCCGGTCAAGGCCGTCCGCGCCGCGTGGGCACTTTACAAGAGTGACAAGCTCATGATCGACGGACTGGAACTCAGAACCCGCATCGGCATCCACTTCGGCGAAGTCGTGGCCGGAAACATCGGCAGCACCCGCCGCGTGGACTACACCATGATCGGCGACGCGGTGAACCTCGCCGCGCGGCTGGAGGGCATCAACAAGATGTTTGACACCAGCATCCTCCTCAGCGACGCCGTTCACGCCCGGCTCAACGGCGAGTTCCGCACCCGCAAGGTCGGGAAATTCCTGGTGAAAGGGCGCAAGGAGGTCGTGGTGGTTTATGAACTGCTGGGGCCGGCCCTCCAGCAGAAGGAACCCCGGTGGATCACCCTCTATCATGAAGCGGTCGCCGCCCTCGCCGACAACGAGACCCAAAAGGCCCTCGCCCTCTTCACCGCCGTCAATGCCGAGCGGGATCTCCGCGGTGACGGTCCCTCGCGTTTCTTCATCCAACAGATCAACGCCGGAGTATCCATTCCCGACGGGGTTTTCGAAATGAAGGAAAAATGAGACGAGCGAGGATTTTTTTCATTATTCCCGCAAGAACCGGAACGCCGCGTGTCTTCCATCTGTCATGGATCCCCATCCCCACAGCCTGATTCCCCATTTGAAATTCAGGCGTCAACACTTCAATCCTCGCCAAATGCCTCCAATTTCCCCAATTTCATGAAAACCCGCGTTTTGCAGGACTTTCACCGTTCTCCCCCAACAGACGGTTAGCCGGATCATGATCCCCACCCTCGGCAATCCCACCTTTTCTTCGCATATGATTCCATCCAGTCCATTCCGCCCCTGCCTGGTGCTGATGCTTTTCATGGCGCTGGCGAGGACGGTCATGGCTCAGGCACCGGTCATCGTCACCCAGCCTGCGTGCTGCCAGACCATCACCAGCGGCACCTCGGTCGATCTGATGGTGGAGGCCGCCGGCGGCCCGGCTCCCACCTTCCAATGGTATCGCGGCTACAAAGGGGACACTTCGAATCTGTTGGCCGGTGAAACTTCCGCGTTGTTCACGACTCCGGCACTCACCACGAACACCAGCTACTGGGTCCGTGTCGCCAACGTCAGCGGGACCATGGACAGCGACACCGCCTCCATCGGCATCATCCTCTCGGGAAATGCCCTGCTCAACGAACTCGTTTTCAGCGACGGGGGACTCTCTCCGGGTTTCTCATCGTCCACCACATCCTATACAACCCGCGTCCCGTTCCGGACTTCGGGAATCAAGGTCCGGGCGACGAAGGCTCATGCCGCCGCCACGCTGCAGGCGCGGGTGAATGGCGGAAGCCCCGTCACGCTGACTTCCGGTGTTATGAGCGCGGTTCTCCCTTTGAACGTCGGCGTGAACACGGTCGAAGTGACCGTTACAGCCGCCAACGGTTCCACCAGGAGCTACTCAACCGAAGTGTCCCGCGCGACCGCATCGGCCGATCCTCTTTTCCGCTATGACTTCAATACCGACGGACTCTATCCAGATGGCCCGGCCTTCATCACCAGCGGTCACGATGCAGCGGTCGTTGCTGCCGTTGCTGGTGGCGTTCTTCGCCAGAGAACTTCGGGCATCGGTGGCAATGTCTCGTTCGTGTTTCCCGAACCGAATCAGGTTTCAGGGGATTTCAGTCCCGCCAAGGCGTCCTTTGCCGAAGCCCGGCTGAACATCCTGAATGTCTCGGGCCGCTTGGGGATCTATTTCGAAATCGCCGACGGCGCTTCCCGCTACATCGCCAGTTTCGCGCCTGGCGGGGTCTATATCGGGACCGTGGGCACGGAAGCCTCGATGTTCGTCCCGTTGAATCTATCCGGTTTCCACACCTATCGGTTGGAGTCTCCGGCGAACAGCAACGTGCTGTATTTCTATTATGACGGGAAACTTGTTTACACTGGGACGGGGAAGTCGGAGGGATTGAACGGTTTCGGATTTGGGGATGGCTTCGGCGCGGGAGGAAACCACGGGGATGCAGATTGGGATTATATTGAGTTCGGCCAAGTCTCCGGCTACTCGCAGCCGTCAGCCAATGCCAATCTGGATGCGCTCGTCGTGAGCGAGGGCGGCCTTTCCCCGTTGTTTGCCGCAGGCACGACGAGCTATACCACCACGGTTCTGAACAAGACTTCCAGTATGACCGTCACTCCAGTGGTGTCGCAAGCCGGAGCAACGGTGAAAATCAACGGGACGACGGTAGCTCCCGGCACGGCGAGCAGCCCGATTCCACTCAATGTTGGGAACAACACCATCACGACCGTCGTCACCGCGCCGGATCTTGTTTCGACCAAAATCTACACCATCACCGTGACCCGCAGCCAGCCGCTGGTCGCGGTCACCGAGCCTCTTGCCAACGCGCCGACGTTCTCGACGGCGCAGCTTGCCGGTTCGGTCACTCCGAACGGCTCTGCCAACGTGTTCTTCGAATACGGAACCACCACCTCCTACGGCGAAAAAACTTCCGGACAGGAATACGCCGGCACCGTGCCGATCCCGGTGGCCACGGCTCTATCAGGACTGGAGGGAGCCACGGTCTATCACTATCGTCTCGTCGCGATTGGTTCCGGCACGACGAGCTATGGGATGGATCAAACCTTTACGACCTTGGCTCCACCACCGTTCGCAGCGACCGGAAATCCGGTGGATGCGCCCGTCGCCGGTGCGAAAATACTGGTCGGAGCGGTCGATCCGCGCGGCTTGTCCGTGGATGTTCATTTCCAATACGGACCGACGGCTGTCTATGGACAAACGACGGGGATCCAGACCATCGGAGCCGGGAGCGGGATGGCCGATGTCTTTGCCCAGATCGACGGCTTGACCGCCGGGAATCAGTATCATTTCAGGATCGTTGCCAGCAGTGTATCCGGCACTTCCTATGGCGAAGATGTCACCTTCGTCGCTTCGGCAAACACCGGACCCGGAACGGGCTATCCCACCGCAGAACCCGGAGTGGATACGGAGGGAGAAGATAGTATTGAAACGGACTCGGCGCTGCTGCTCGGCAGCGTCAATTCGAACGGTGGCACGACGCGGGTCCGGTTCGAGTATGGCGAAACGACTGGCTACGGTCGTTTCACCGAGTCCCTGGGGATCGGCAACGGGGATACTGAAGCCAGCGTTGTGCTGGCCGCTGAGGGCTTGTTGCCCGGCACCCTCTATCACTATCGGATCGTCGCTTCGAACAGCATCGGTACGGCTGAAGGTGAGGATAAGGAGTTTACCACTGAATTCCTGCCGCCCGTTGCGACGACAGGCGCGGCAAGCGTGCTTTCCACCACCCGCATGAATATCGCTGGCAAGGTCCAGGCTCGCGATGCCGAAGCGCTTGTCTTCATCGACTACGGCACGGATCCGCAAAACCTCACCCACAGTGTCGCCGCCACACCAGCCGTCGTTTCCGGAAATTTGGGAACCGACGTCTCTGCACAGCTTGAGAATCTAACCCAAGGGACGACTTATCATTACCGGGTCCGGGCCACTCGTGTGGATGGGTCCGACCCGGACTCTGGTGACACCGGGTCCTTCAACGTCGCTGCGATCTCGGAATTGACGCAGCAGTTTCCCGACTCGATTGATCCCGAAGATCACGACGGGGCCGTTAGTGTAACCTTGACGCCGCAGGAGATCGGCGCGGGCTGGCGTTTCGTCGGTGAATCGCAATGGCGTCTTTCCGGAGAGGCTAACGGTCTGACGAGTGGCGATCAGGTGATCGAATACCGTCCGGTTCCCGGTCATGAGAAACCCGTTAGCGAGACGGTTTCCATCGTCAGCGATGGGCCGCCGCTGGCACTGGAGCGCGCCTACACGACTTCAGCGAATACCAACAGCGCCGTCCTAACGGTCACGCTCAAGCCGGATGCACTCGCCGCCGCGACCGTTCCCGCCGGGACGCGGGCGCAATGGCGTTTGTCCGGCGAGACCGGGTGGCGCGACAGCGGGTCTGTTTTGAGCGGACTGGCAGCCGGTGACTACGTGATCGAATGCAAGCCGGTGTCCGGGCGAACTGTATCGGCCCATGTCAACGCGACCGTTTCCGACGGGGCGACGACTTCTCCCACGATCACCTATGTTCTCGCCGAGCCAACGGTGGGAACTCCGCCGGACATACTGCCATTTGACGACGTTTCCACGACCCAGGACCGTCCCTACGCATATGTCGGGCAGCTCCGCAGCGATGCCGGATCAAGCACCGGGTTCGTCATCAGGCCGCGGGTCGTGGCGACCGCCGGGCACGTGGTTTTCGACAACGGCACGCTCGCCGCCGCCACCGGCCTGCAATGGCAATTCCAGCGCGACCGCGGCATCCACGAACCGAAACCGCAGATCCCGCGCGGTTACTATCTGATGAGTGGCTATGCAGCCCGGCGGGCCTTTGAAGACACGCCGGGAAGCTCCACCCCGGAATCGCAGAACCTCGACGCCGCCGCACTTTATTTCACGAACGCCGCCGGACGCAACGGCTTCAGCGGTTACCTCGCCAGCGATTCTATCAGCAACGAGTTCCTGCTTTCCTCCGCTTCGAAAACACTCGTCGGCTATCCCGTGGAAGGAATCGATATCGACGACCAAGGCCGGATGCATGCGAGTGAGGTCGGCAACATCGGTTTCACCCAAGGCTTCGGACGCACCTACATCACCGACGACATCGACACCAGCGGCGGAAACTCGGGTGGCCCGCTTTGCGTCCAGCAGAACGGCACTTACTATCCCGCCGCCATTTATCTGGGTGGCAATGGCCAGACCGTTGTCCGCGCCATCGACAGCGAGGTCGTGGCGCTGTTCGGCTTCGCTGAAACCAGCGGCGCGGAAACTTTCGGCAACTCCGGGGGCAGCATCACTGGCCCGGTCTTCTCATCCATCGGAACGGAAAACCTCGGGGCGGTGAGAGTCATCATCGAACCCGCCGCCGCCCGCGCTGCGGGAGCCGGTTGGAAAATCCGGGCCAACGACAGTTACCGGCCCAGCGGATCGCAGGAGAGCGACCTCGTTCCTAACGGTTATACGGTTCGCTTTGCGACGATCCCGGGCTTCCTGCCGCCAACTTCGCACGGCATCACCGTCACCGCCGGGCAACTGGCCACCCTGACCTTCACCTATGAAGCCATCGTCCTGCCGCCGGTGATTTCTTCCGAATCTGTCATTTCCGCCACCAAGGGGCAGGTCCTGGGGTATCAAATCAGTGCCAGCAACTCGCCCGACCGATTTTTCATCCAGGGAATTCTGCCGACGGGAATTATCTTCAACGAAGGCAGCGGTTCGCTTGCCGGGACGCTTCAGGAAGCGGGGAGTTTTCCACTGACCGTCGGTGCGGCGAATGCCGGCGGAGCGGCGACGCTGGCGGTGATGCTTACCTCGCTGCCCGCATTGCCGGCCCAGGTCACCACCGTTTCCTATCAGCAGCCGGTGAGCTATCGCATCGCCAGCAGTGAAACCAACGGCACCGACGTCACCTACACCGCCACCGGTCTGCCGCCGGGGCTGTCGCTTGCTTCGACCACCGGCTGGATCACCGGCACTCCAACGGTCGCAGGGACATTCGTGATCCCGATTTCAGTCACCCGCCGCGCGGCAACCGCAACCGCGAATCTAACCATCCAAGTCTCCGGAACGCCGCCGGTTTTCACGACTCAACCCGTCGCCACACGCTCCATCCCCTATAACAGCACCACCACGCTGACCGTCGCGGTCAGCGGGCTTCCTGCACCGGCCATCCAATGGTATCAGGGAGCCAGCGGCGTCACCACCCAGCCGGTCGCGGGGGCAACTTCAGCCTCCTTCACCACGCCGCCGCTCATCGCCAGCACCAGCTATTGGGCGCGAGCCAGCAGCGTCAGCGGCAGCGCCAACAGCACTGCCGCCGCCATCACGGTCCAGCCCTCGGCCAACGCCCGCTTGGCCAAGCTGACGATCAGCAGCGGCAGCATTTCGCCGGTTTTCAACCCCGGCATCCTTTCCTACTCCGCCGTGGTGCCCTTCGCTGTTTCCGAGATTTCCATCACGCCGACTGTCGAGGCGATCCAATCGACCGTTGCGCTCAACGGATTGCCAGTCGTTTCCGCGGTTCCAAGTGGCCTGCTCAATCTGGTTCCCGGGCCTAACGTCTTCAATGTTGTGATCACGGCGGGCGACGGCACCACCGTGAAAACCTACGTTCTAACGATCCATCGCGAGGAGCCGGCCACCGCCTGCACCGGTGATCCCGCCGCCATCACGGATTCCACCGTTACCCTCCAAGGCACCGTCAATCCTCGAGGAAGCGCACGGGCCTTTTTCCAATACGGACTCACCACGGCCTACGGAAATTCCACACCGCTCCAGGATCTCACGGGCAGCGCCATGCTCGCGGTCACGGCACCGCTCGGCGGACTCGGCAGAACAACCACGTATCACTACCGGATCGGCGTCATCAGCGGTGCGGGCACCAGTTACGGTGAAGATCGTACCTTCGTCACTCTGTCAAGTCCGCCGCTGGCAGCGACCGGGAGTCCGTCCGGGATTACGACGGGCGAGGCGATCTTGATCGGCTCGGTGACCCCCCGGGGACTTACCGCCGAGGTTCACTTTGAATACGGGTTGACCCCATCTTTGGGCACCAGCACCCCGGTCCAGACCTTGGGTGCGGGAACGGCGGTTGTTGATGTCACGGCACCTGTCACCGGACTCGTAGGAAATTCCACTTACTTCTACAGGATCGTTGCGACAAACGCGGCAGGCACTGGTGAAGGTGATGTCGTGGAGTTCATCGCCTCCCCCGGTTCCACCACCGGCGATGGACTCGCCGACACCGCGCCGACGGTCACCACGGGCCTGGCAACCGACATCACCACCAGCACTGCGATTCTCGGCGGCATTGTAAATCCCAAAGACGGGACCACCCAGGTCCGCTTCGAGTATGGTCCCACCACCGCTTACGGCAGCACTACGGGAACCAAAGGCATCGGCAATGGGGTGGAGCCTGTCGCCGTCGCCGTCCCGATTGGCGGGTTGGTCCCCGGACGCGAATATCACTTTCGCATTGTCGCAGAGAATAGCGCCGGGATCATGATGGGACTGGACGCCGTCTTCACCACCGGTTTCCCTCCTCCTGTCATTGCAACCGGAGATGCGGAGGCGATCACCGCTGCCGTTGCCACCGTCCACGGCACGGTTAGACCTCAAGGTCCCGCCACTGAGGTGTTTTTCGACTACGGCATCGACGGGGTGAATTTTCCGAACAGCATCAGCGCCATTCAAGGTAATGTCAGCGGCACGGTGGAAATTCCGGTGAGCGTGGATCTTTCCAATCTTCAGGGGCATATCACCTACCACTACCGTGTCCGGGCCGTTAGTTCCGGTGTCACCGGCATGGGTGATGTCAGGACGTTCCAGACCGGCGCTCTCATCGGGTTGATCCGGCAATCGCCGCGCGATGTGGCAGGTGGCGAATATTCCGGTCAACTGCTTGTCAATCTCCTCCCGCCGGGTACCGGCGAATGGCGCTTCACCGGCGAACCGGAGTGGCGGCCGGCCGGAGTTTCTGTCGGCGGACTCGCCACCGGCGAACGCGAGATCGAATACCGCCCGGTCGCCGGGTTCATCCAGCCCGTGAACGAGACCGTGGCCATCGTGAGTGGCGGGCCGCAGCTCTCCGTTGAGCAGTTTTACTACGAATCCTCCGCCCCCGGCACCGGGATTCTGCAAGTCATCCTGCATCCCTCCACGCTGACCGCCGCCCGCTGGCGCTTGGAGGGGGAAACGGAGTGGAAAAGCTCCGGCGAGGAAATCGCAGCCCTATCACCCGGCCACTACCGGTTGGAGTTCGACGCCGTTGCAGGACAGGAAACGCCGCCCGCCCGCAACGTCCGGGTGAAGAACGGCGAGACCTCCACCGTTTCCGCCATCTATCAGCCTTCGGCCACGGGGGCCACCATTTCACCCGTCCTCCTGCCGTTTTCCAACCCGTCGGAAACCCCGGGTCTGCCTTACGCCCATGTCGGGCAGATCCGCACCGACGCGGGCACCTTCAGCGGGTTTGCCGTCAAGCCTCGCGTCGTCGCCACCGTCGCCCACGCGGTCTTCGATGATGACACACTGTCCATCACTCCCGGCATGCAGTGGCTGCTCCAGCGTGACCGCAGCACCTACGAGCCCAAGCCGCTGATTCCCCACGGATCATTCATCTTCACCGGCTACGAGGCGGAGCGTGAGAATGAAAATTCCCCGGGTTCGTTTTCATCCGCTTCTCAAAATCTCGATGTGGCGGCGGTTTACTTCCTCGAAGATGCCGGGCGCGGCGGATACAGCGGTTATCTCGCCAGCGATCTAACTGATAATCAGTTCATTCTTTCGGAGGCCCCGAAAACCCTGGCCGGCTACCCGGTGACCGGCATTTCCGCCATCAATCAGGGGCGGATGCATGTCACTAGCCCGGATAGCACACCCTTCACCGCCGCCTACGGCCGGACCTTCACCACCACCGCCATCCCCGGCAGCGGCGGGATGGCAGGCGGCCCGCTTTGCATCCAGCATATCAATGGGGATTTCTATCCGGCTGCCATTTGTCTCGGTGGCACCAGCCAGACCGTCGTCCGCGCCATCGATAGCGAAGTGATCGCTCTCTTCGACTTGGCGGAAGACCGTAGCACCGGCGGTGACAACGACACCGGCGGCGGCATCAGCCACAGCAACTTCACATCCATCGGCGACAATTCCCAGCCCGGTGCGATCGAAGTCATCATCAGGCCCGCCGCCGCTCGTGATGCCGGTGCTGGCTGGAGGCTCAAACCCGAAGAATCCTACCGTTCCAGCGGCAATCAGAAAACCGGACTCGCTGCCGACACCTATCGTCTCCAGCTCAAGCCCGTCAGCGGTTTCCAGAATCCCGCCGAGGAAATTGTCACGGTGAAAGGAGGCAGGCTCACGGAAATCATTTACACCTATGATGTGCTGCACGCCCCGACGATCGGGAACGTGCAAGACCAGAACATCAACGAGGACTCCTCGACAGGAGCGCTTGCCGTCACCCTCAACGATGAGGATGAGGACGATCCGGAAGATTCGCTGTTGTTGACCGCTTCCTCGTCCAACACCGATCTTGTCAGGAAATCCGGAATCGTCTTCGGCGGCAGCGGTGCGGACAGAACCGTCACCATCACCCCTGTCGGCAATCGACACGGTGAAACGATCATCACCCTAACTGTAAGTGACGGATCTCTCACCGACGAGGATACGTTCCTTCTAACCGTCAATCCTGTTAACGATGCCCCGACGCTGGCAAACATTCCCAACCGGAGCGTCCTGTTGAACTCCTCCCCGCAATCCGTTCCGCTCACCATCGGAGACGTCGAAACTTCGGCAGCCGCATTGACGCTCACCATTTCATCTTCAAACGCCACACTCGTCCCGCAGGCGAACATCCTCCTTGGCGGCAGCGGTTCGAACCGCACGGTGACCATCAAGCCTGTTGCCAATCAGCTCGGCAGTTCCACCATCACGGTGACGGTTGGCGACGGCTCGCTGACGACCAACAAATCCTTTCTAATTACCGTTACAGGCACGGGCAATCCGCTGGAACTCTGGCGTTTTGATTACTTCGGCACCACCGCCAACACCGGCAATGCCGCCGACAGTGCGGATCCCGACGGCGACGGCCAAACCAACATCGACGAATACGCCGCAGGCACCGATCCTAACAACAGCAATGACCGCTTCGGCATCCTGACCGCGATCAAAGGTTCCTCATCCTTCACCGTCACCGCGCCCGGCAAGCAGGGACGTTCCTATTCGCTCGAACGGAGTCCGACCCTGAATGCCGGCCCATGGACGCACGTCATTTCCGCAGGTCCGCTCGCAGCGGATGGAACGGTCGAGTTGTCCGATCCCGAATCTCCGGCAGGGAAGGGTTTCTATCGGATGAAAGTGACGGGGCCGTGAGGAAATGTGAACCCTTGCCTTCCACGAGGCGGCGGAAATAGAGGTGAAGAGATTGTCGAATGAGCGGATGCGGAGTGAGTGATCGGGAGTCGTGATGGAAATGGAGTGTTTTCCGGTTTTTCCCGCAAGGATCGCCCCGCTGCATGTCCGCCATCTGTCATGAACTCAAGGATGCCCGACAGCGCAGGGAAACAGTCGCGCCGCCACGGCAGAAATGGAATCGACCGCCCGTCCCAAAAGTGCCACGCTCTTCACGCCCCCCCGAGCGAAGTCGTGTGAGACTGAAAACCCACATCTCCCGGTTCGGGAGAATGCTGAATCCACGGCAGTTATTTCCCCTCAACATCATGAAAATCCTCGTTTCTCTCGATCTCCGAGCCCTCTCTATCGTGCTGATCGGTTGGGCTTTGGTCGTGCTCCCGGTTCGGGCACAGGTGTATGAGCGAGTGTTCGACTTCACGGAAGCGCGAGAGGCGGCCGGCCTCACCAGAGCCAATGATCCGCAAGCGGGGCTTGTGCAGAGCATCGACGGAAACTACTATGGAACGACATATTATGGCGGTGCGCTGAACTGCGGCACTGTGTTCAAAGTGACCCCCGGAGGGGTGTTGACCATCCTCGTGGACTTTACGGGCAACGCGGGTTCCCATATCGGCAAAAATCCCGCATCGGCGTTGGTGGAGGGAAGCGACGGGATCTTCTACGGGACGACTTCCTCAGGCGGTGCGAATGGTTATGGCACCGTATTTAGAATGACGAATGCTGGCGAATTGACGAATTTAGTGGAATTCACAGGCAATGGCTCATCAAACAAGGGTAGAAATCCGATGGCAGGATTGGTGCAGGGTATCGATGGGAACTTCTACGGGACAACCTATTCGGGAGGAGGAAACGGTTACGGCACTGTCTTTAGAATGACACCAGCCGGGGCATTGACGACGCTGGTGGAGTTCACTCGCGATGGGGCTTCGAATAGAGGCGAAAAACCGCTCGCGGGATTGATCCAAGGCATAGACGGTAACTTCTACGGCACGACACAAGCGGGAGGCTCAACCGGCCATGGAACAGTTTTCAGAATGACATCGGCGGGATTGCTTACGACGTTGGTCGAATTTAGTGGGAATGGAGGTTCGAATAAGGGCAGTCAGCCGCGTTCTGCATTGGTGCAGAGCAGCGACGGAAATTTCTACGGTACGACCGCTTTTGGTGGCGCAAGCGGACTTGGAACAGTCTACAGGGCTACACCGGCGGGCGTGTTGACCACCCTGGTCGAATTTACCGGCGGCGGATCATCCGCGAAGGGTAGTCAGCCCTATGCAGCTTTAGTGCATGGGAGTGACGGCGTCCTTTACGGCACCACTCAATACGGTGCGATTGGGGCCGGTCAGGGCGATCCGTTCTCAGGGCACGGGACAGCATTCAAAATGACGTTAGCGGGCGAACTAACTACTTTGGTCGAATTTGGCGGTAGCAGTGCACCATTCAGTCGCAATCCTGTAGCACCGTTAATTCTGGGGAGCGCCGGCAATTTCTATGGAACGACTCTTAACAGCAGGGGAGGGACCATCTTCAAAATGACGCAGGCGGGAGTGGTGACGATCGTGGCAGAGTTTCCCGGCGGCACAACCGCAGGCCCTCCCAATTCCCCCGCCGCAGAAGTGATCCAAGCAAGTGACGGAAGTTTTTACGGAACAACGGAGCTGGGGGGCTCAAATGATGAAGGTGCCGTATTCAAGCTGAACGCTTCAGGTGAGCTGACGACTTTGGTGAATTTTACGGGAAACGGGGCGTCAAACAAGGGCAGTGTCCCGGCGGCGGCCCTGGTACAACATGAGGATGGCAACTTCTTCGGGACGACAGTTGGCGGCGGTGCAAACAACCTGGGCACTGTGTTCAGAATGACACCGGGGGGCTTGCTCACCACATTGGTGGAGTTCACCGGCGATGGAGCAACGAACAAGGGAGGGTTTCCGAGGGCCGCGCTTGTGGTTGGAACTGACGGTTGGCTTTACGGGACAACTGAATCCGGGGGCGCTAACGGGGGTGGGACTGTGTTTAAGATGACACCGGCGGGGATACTTACGACATTGGTGGAGTTTACTGGTAACGGGGCGTCGAATAGGGGTTATGGGCCGTGTGGTGCTATTACATTGGGCGTCGAGGGCGAGTTTTACGGAACGACTCGAGCCGGCGGTACGAATAATTTTGGCACCGTATTCAAGGTGACAGCAGATGGAGTGTTAACGACGTTGGTGGACTTCACCGGCGACGGAGCGGAAAACAAAGGCAGTTCTCCGCGTGGGACGTTGGTCTTGAGCGGTGACAACCACTTCTATGGGACTACCGAATATGGTGGCGGGAATAATAGCGGCACCGTTTTCAGAATCACGCCAGACGGGACACTGACGACATTGGCGGAGTTCAATCCCACCGGGACTTCGCATAAGGGGTTTTACCCGCAGGCTGGCGTGGCACTGGGGAACGATGGCAACATTTACGGAACGACGTTGCGAGGAGGCGAGAATGGGTATGGCACTATATTCAAGATGACGGCCGACGGCACCTTGACGACGATCCGGGATTGCAATTCCGATTCGGACGCCTACCCGCGGTCGAGCATCATCGCAGCTGCGGATGGCAATCTTTACGGAACGACGAATGGGCCCGATGGAACAGTATTCCGGCTGATTTTGCCTGGCTCTCCCACAGTTGTGGTAAGTCGCATCGCCAAAGGTAATGATAGCGCCTTGGTGGAGGCCCATGTCAACGCGCGTGGCGCAATCACTGCCGTATCGTTGGAGTATGGGACGGATAACCTCGAGTTTCCCAACATCGTGGGATTGGCGGCGGGGCTTAGTGGTTATCAGACGAGATTGGTTGGCACAACGCTGAGTGGCTTGAACCCTGGGACGACCTATTTTTTCCGCTTCCGCGCTGTGAGCGGCGAGGGAGTGACGGTGAGCGCTGTGCATAGTTTCTCGACGCTGTCGGAGCCGTTGGTGACGACCACGCCGGCGACGGACATCGCGCCAGTGAGCGCACGATTCAACGGGACGGTGAACGCGCGGAACTACGACGCGACGGTGCGCTTCGAGTGGGGAACGAACGGAAATTCCTTCCCCAATACGCTGAACGGCACTCCAACAACGGTAGTGGGGAACGCCGATGTCTCAGTTTCCGCACCGGTGGCCGGTTTGGTCAAAGGGACGACGTATTACTACCGCATCGTCGCCACCAACGCAGGCGGCACGACGGTCAGCGGCACGCAGAGTTTCCGCACGTTGACGGAGCCGACGGCGAGTATCAGCGGGAACTTTGCGTTGACGACGACGAGTGTGCGTGTGGAGGGCGCGGTCGATGCGCAGGGCAGCGACAGCGGTGTGGTCTTTGAGTATGGCATCGATGGCGTGAGCTTTCCAAATAGCATGACGGCCACGCCTGGCTTGGTTGCGGGTGAAACGAGCACTCCGGTTTCCGCCGTGCTGACGACACTCTCTCAAGGCGTGACGTATCACTATCGGATCCGTGCCACCAGCGCGGGTGGAATCGGCATCAGCCCCAGCGCGTCCTTCTCCATGAACGTGCTCTCAGGCTTCACCCAGGTGTTTCCAGCAGCACCTCCAGAAGCCCAGGGCTTCCTCTTCGTCAATCTTGCTCCCAGCGGAATCCTGCACGGATGGCGCTTTGTGGGCGAGCGGCAGTGGCGATCCTCCGGAATACCTGTGGGTGGGCTGACGACTGGAGATCGCAACATCGAGTTCCGGCCGGTGCCTGGCTATATCCAACCGCCTCGTGAAACAGTTAGCGTTATCAGTGGCGAGGCCGCCACGATCCTCACGCGGGACTACTACGAGACCACTTCGACCGGCAGTGGCGGTCTCACGGTCACGCTCAAGCCCGAGGTCTTGGCGGATTCCAGCGTGCCGCAAGCGACACGCGCGCAATGGCGCCTGCTCGGTGAGGACGACACGAAGTGGCGGGACAGCGCGATGTCCATCACTGGTTTGAGCGCTGGCGCTTACCTTGTCGAATGCAAGCCCGTCGCCGGACGCACCACTCCCGTTCCGGCCAATGTCATCGTCAATGACGCGCAAACCGCCGCACCGACCATCACCTATTTCCTGCCCGACGCCCCCACGGGCACGCCGCCTGCGGTCCTCGCCTTTGAAGCCGTGAGCACGGACCAAACGAAGCCCTATGCCCATGTCGGCCAGCTCCGCAGCAACGCGGGATCAAGCACCGGCTTCGTCGTCAAACAACGCGTGGTGGCCACCGCCGCACACGTGGTTTGGGATGACGGCACGCTGTCCGCCGTCCAGGGTTTGCAATGGCTCCATCAGCAACACCGGGGCACCTACGAACCCAAACCGATCACGCCGCGCGGGTTCTATATTTTTGACGGTTACGCGGCGCAGCGCGTGATCGACAATTCGCCCGGCGACTCCTCACCCGAGTCGCAGACGCTCGACGTGGCGGCGATCTATTTCAACGAAGACGCCGGACGTGGCGGCTACGGCGGCTTTCTGGCAAGTGATCTTGCCCAAAACGAATTCCTGCTTTCGAATGCGAACAAGATGCTCTTCGGCTATCCCGTTGATGGTGTCGCGACTAACAGCCAAGGCCGGATGTTTGCCACTTCGCCGGCGAACGTGACCTTCACCGCCGCATTCGGCCGCACTTTCACCACCACGGGTATTCGCGGTTTTGGCGGTAACTCGGGCGGGCCGCTCTGCGTGCAGTTCGAAGGTGGCAACTACTATCCGGCGGCGATCTACCTCGGAGGTACGAATCAAACCGTCGTGCGCGCCATCGACAGCAGCGTGATCGATCTCTTCAACCGTGCGGAAACCAGTGGCAACGGTGGAGACAACAATACCGGCGGCGGCATCACCCACAGTAGCTTCTCCTCCTTCGGCAACACCTCGCAACCCGGTGCGCTTGAAGTCATCATCCAACCCGCAGCCGCCCGCAATGCCGGTGCCGGATGGCGCCTGAAGCCCGAAACCTCCTACCGCCTGAGCGGTAACCAGAAAACCGGACTCAATGCCGGCGACTATCGCCTTCAACTCAATGAAGTCAGTGGCTTCCAGACTCCCTCCGCGCAAACCATCACCGTCAATGGCGGGCAGCTCACGGAAATCACTTACACGTATGAGGAAATCAACACCGCTCCCACCATTTCCAACATCCCCAACCAATCCGTCTCCGCGGGCGGCTCTACCGGACCCATAGACTTCACCGTCGGCGACGGCCAATCGTCCTCCAGCTCACTTTCGATCACCCGCTCGTCCTCGAATCCCACCCTCGTCTCCGTATCTAGCATCGTTCTCGGTGGCAGTGGTGCCAGCCGTCATGTTGAGGTGACCCCGGTAGCCGGATTGCTCGGCACCGCGACCATCACGCTGACCGTGAGTGACGGCGAGCTAACCGATAGTGAGACTTTCCAGATCACCGTCACCGGCACTGCCCGCCAAACCTGGCGCTTCGCCAATTTCGGCACCACATTCGACACCGGCAATGCCGCCGATAGCGCGGATCCGGACGGCGACGGGCAAACCAACATCGACGAATACGCCGCCGGCACCGATCCTAACAATAGTAGTGACCGTTTCAGCATCCTGACTGTCACCAAGGGGACCTCCTCTTTCACAGTCACCGCGCCCGGCAAGGCGGGCCGGTCCTATTGGCTTGAACGACGGCAATCACTGGATGCCGGGCCTTGGGTTTCGGTGGATTCGGAGAGTCCTCTTGCGGTGAATGGAACAGTTGCGTTGACGGATTCATCTCCGCCGGAGAACAAGGGCTTCTATCGAGTGCGGGTGAGTTTCCCGTGAAGCGGATCATTCACACTCCATGGCATGAACAATGAGACAAGAAGAGCCTATCAGCCATTCGCCACGGTCCGGCATCCGGAATCCTCAAATTTCCCTCTAACTCCCTCCTCTATATGAATGTCCCGCGTCCCAACGGTTTTTTCGGTATTCTTTGGAAGTCCTCATTTGCCATGAACGCCAACCGGTATGTCCGGCGTGTATGTGCGCTGATTCCCGTGATCGGCATTCTCACTGCCTGCACCTCCTTCTCGAGGGCGCAGGTTTACGAGAAGGTTTTCAGCTTTACCGATGCGCGGGCCCAGGACTCGGCCAACTCAAAGAGCCGCGGAAGCGGACCCAACTCGGACCTGATACAAGCGGCGGACGGGAATTTCTACGGCACGACTCCGGCGGGAAACGGATCGGGCTATGGGACGGTTTTCAAACTGACACCTGCCGGAGCGTTGACGACGCTGGCGGATTTTCCAGGCGGGGGAGCAACGAACATCGGAGGCGGGCCCGGAGCCGGATTGGTGCAGGGGCGGGATGGGAATTTCTATGGCACCAGCGGTGGCGGTGCTTCCCATAACGGCAGGATTTTCAGGCTGACACCCGCCGGCGTGCTGACGACTCTCGTGGAATTCACGCGTGACGGGGGGAATACCCCCAGCGGCGGTCTGGTACTGGGCAGCGATGGAAACTTTTATGGCACGACCGAGCGAGGGGGCACGTCGGTATTCGACGGGACGGTCTTCAAAATGACTCCGGCAGGGGTGCTGACGACGCTGGTGAATTTCAAGGGAGTCTTCGGGTCTAGCAACAAGGGATCCAATCCCGTGGGAGGGCTGGTGCCGGGACCCGACGGGAGTTTTTACGGGGTGACTTCCGGTGGGGGATCCCACGGAAGCGGCACGGTTTTCAAGATGACTTCCACGGGTGCGCTGACGACACTGGTGAACTTCAAATACAATGATCCTGCCGGTAAAGGGTCTGGTCCTACCGCAGGTCTGGTTTTTGGCAGCGATGGAAATTTTTACGGCACGACTTACTCCGGTGGAATGTTCGACCAAGGCACGGTTTTCAGGATGACCCCTGCCGGAGTGTTGACTACGTTGGTGCATTTTACGGGCGGGGGGCCCGTCAACAAGGGCGGCAAGCCTTGGGCAAAACTGGTGGAGGGCATCGACGGAAATTTCTACGGTACAACGGCCCTGGGAGGGGCATCCGACAATGGCACGGTTTTCAAGATGACCCCAGCCGGGGCTCTAACGACGTTGGTGGAGTTCACGGACAAGGGGTCTATCAACAAGGGGAGCTACCCGGCCGCGGGTCTGGTGTTGGGCAGCGATGGGAATTTCCGGGGGACGACCCTTTATGGCGGTGCCTCCGGCAAGGGCACGCTCTTCAAAATGACTTCTGCGGGAGTGTTGACGACGCTGGTGGAGTTCACGGGGACATCGGATATCGGGAGTGCCCCGGAAGCGGCCTTGGTGCTGGGGAGTGATGAATGTTTTTATGGAACGACTTTCTTTGGCGGTGCGTCCGACCAAGGCACGGTCTTCAAGCTAACACCTGCCGGGTCGGTCTCCACACTGGTGGAGTTCAGGGGCAACGACGGATTGCCAGACACCGCGTTTTATCCGGCCGCAGGCTTGGTGCAGGGCAGTGACGGGGACTTTTACGGAACGACCACCAACGGCGGTGTGCCCGGTCATGGGACTGTTTTCAAAATGACGCCCGCCGGTGTGAAAACGACGCTGGTGGAATTCACAGGCGACGGCGCCGCTAACAAGGGAAGTTACCCCGACACGGGCCTGGTGCCGGGCAGCGATGGAAATTTCTACGGCACCACCAACGCCGGTGGTCCCTCAGGCTTCGGGACGGTCTTCAAGCTGACACCTGCCGGGGCGCTGACGACGCTGGTGAAGTTCACCGGCAGTCGTGGAAGCAAAAAAGGCAGCCATCCTGCCGGAAGTCTCTTGCGGGGACATGATGGGAATTTCTACGGCGCGACGTTCAGGGGAGGCAAATTCGACAAAGGAACGGTTTTCAAGCTGACGCCTTCCGGAGTAATGACGACACTTGTCGAGTTTTCCGGCAAAGGAACAACCGGTAAAGGAATCAATCCTTCCGGAGGCCTAGTGGAAGACTCCAGCGGGAATTTCTACGGTGCGACATCGAGCGGTGGGGCATCCGGCAAAGGAACGATCTTCAAGCTGAACTCCAGCGGGGTGGTGACGACGCTGGTGGAATTCTCCGGCCACGGAAAAACCAACAAGGGGAGATCTCCCCTGGGAAGCCTCGTGAAGGGCATTGACGGAAATTTCTATGGCACAACTTACGGTGGAGGGCCCTTCGGCTACGGCACGGTCTTCAAAATGACTCCGGCCGGAAAGCTGACGACGTTGGTGACATTCGCCACTTCCGAGGATGGAAAACCCAATGCGGGCCTGATCCGTGACTCCAAAGGGAACATGTATGGAACCACGGGTGGACCGGATGGAAGCATCTATCGGTTGCTCTTCCCCGGCCCGCCGCTGGTTTCGATGGCGGGGGTCACGCCCCAGGGCATCAACGGCGCGGTCTTGGAAGCCAGGGTCAACGCCCGTGGTGCGGCGACCACCGTGTCCCTCGAATTCGGGACCGATGGCGTGAATTTTCCCAACTCTCAGCCCGTCGCGAACAACCTGCGGGGCTATCAGACGAAGCTGATGGGAGCCACGCTGGGATCACTTGAACCCGGGACGATTTATTACTACCGCTTTCGCGCGGCAAGCAGCGCAGGCACGACGGTGAGTCCGGTGGCAAGTTTCTCAACGCTTGCGGAACCCGTCGTCGCGACCACCGCCGCCAGCGAAATCACCGCGACCAGCGCCCGTTTCAATGCAACCGTTAATTCCAGAAACTACGATGCGACGGCGCTCTTCGAGTGGGGGACCGATGGCAATACATTTCCAAACAGGGTTGCTCCCACGCCGGACAACGTGTCGGGCAATTCGCCGGTGGTGGTGAGTGCTCCTGTCGGCGGTTTGCAAAAAGGCAGCACCTGTTATTACCGCATCATCGCGGCCAATGCCGCCGGGACCATCGTCGGCGGTTCGCAAAGTTTCACCGTTCTGACAGATCCTGTGGCGACGGTGGGGCAAGCCAGTGCGGTGACAGCTCAAAGCGCCCGCCTGAACGGCTCGGTCAACGCGCATGGCGCAGAGGCGTCTGTCTATTTCGAGTATGGCACCGACAGGGTGAATTTTCCCGACAGTGTCGGTGCCCAGCCTTCCACGGTCACTGGAAATACAAGCACCGCCGTGACTGCGAACCTGGACGGGCTGGCGCAGGGAACGACTTACTACTATCGCGTCAAGGCCACGAGCGCCGGAGGGCAGGGGGAGAGTTCCGCATCATCATTCGTTCTCGATATCCTGTCCGGCTACACCCAGGCGTTTCCGGGAACCATTCCATCCGCGGAGGGATTCATCGTCGTCAATCTCACGCCTTCAGGTCCTCTGGTCGGCTGGCGTTTTGCCGGCGAGCAGCAATGGCGGGCTTCGGGTGTTCCCGTTGCGGGTCTAACCACCGGCGACCGCGACATCGAGTTCCGGCCTGTTCCCGGCTACATCCAGCCCCCGGGGGAAACCGTCAGCATCACCAGCGGTGCCGCCGCGACCGTGCTGGAGAGGGATTATTACGAGACGGAAACCTCCGGAAACGGCGGCATCGGCGTGACGCTCAAACCCGACTCCATCGCCGAGGAGACGGTTCCTCTAACGGATCGCGGTCAGTGGCGATTGCTGGGCGAGGATGACACCCAGTGGCGGGACAGCGGCACGACACTCAACGGTCTGATTGCCGGCAGCTATCTGATCGAGTGCAAGCCGCTGGAAGGACATGCGACACCTCCGCCCGCCACTGTGATTGTTGAAGCCGGCGGGACCGGTGCCCTCACTCTAACCTATTTTCTGGCCGATGCCCGGACCGGCGCTCCGCCAGCCGCGCTCGCGTTTGAAACCCTGGCCGATTCCACCAAGCCTTATGCCTACGTGGGACAGATTCGCAGCAATGCGGGATCGAGCACCGGATTTGTCGTCAAACAACGTGTCGTGGCCACCGCAGGACATGTTGTTTTCGACGATGGAACCCTATCCGCGGTTGGAAATCTCCAGTGGCTGTTTCAAAGGGATCGCGGCACCCATGAACCCAAGCCCCAGATTCCGCGCGGCTTCTACATCTTCGATGGCTATGCGGCGCAGCGTGAATTGGAAAACACTCCGGGCATCTCCTCACCTCAATCGCAAAACCTCGATGTGGGGGCGATGTATTTCCTCGAAGATGCCGGGCGCGGGGGCTTCGGCGGCTTCCTCGCCAGCGATCTGGCCGCTAACGAATTCCTGCTTTCTCCTGCGCTGAAAACACTGGTCGGCTATCCGGTGGATGGCATCCCGGCATTGAGCCAGGGCCGCATGCATGCCACTCCGCCGGAAAATCTGATCTTCTCCTCCGCCTTTGGCCGCACCTTCACGACATCCGGAATCCACAGCAGAGGAGGAAATTCCGGTGGTCCGTTGTGCGTGCGGATCGAAGAAGGAAACTATTATGCCGCCGCGATTTACCTCGGTGGCACCGCGCAGACCGTCGTCCGTGCCATCGACAGCAACGTCATCGATCTTTTCAACCGAGCCGAAACCAGCGGCGACGGCGGCGAAAACCAGACCGGCGGTGGGATCACCCACAGCAATTTCTCACCCATCGGCAGCATTTCACAACCCGGCGCGCTGGAAGTCACCATCCAGCCCGCGGCTGCCCGCAACGCCGGTGCCGGATGGCGGCTCAAACCCGAAACCTCCTACCGACCCAGCGGCAGCAGGAAGACCGGACTTCGTGCCGGTGGCTACGTCCTCCAGCTCAATTCCGTCAATGGCTTCCAGGTTCCCACCAAGCAGACTGTCAACGTCACCGGCGGCCAGCTAAGGCAAATCACCTTCACTTATTTGGAGGCGGACGCCGCTTCCGAAATCCCCAACCAGCCCGATTCTGTGGATGACGCCACTGGTTCCATCACCCTTGCGGTTGGCGATGACGATCTAACGAATTGCAATCCGTTTTTCGCCGCAATCACGGACAATCCTCTGGAGATCTGGCGCTTTGCCAACTTCGGCACGGATCCCGATTTAGCGGCGGACGTTTTCCGAATCATTTCCGCTAACAAAAGCCCGTCCGCCTTTACAATCACCGCCCTTGGCAAGGCCGGCCGATCCTATTGGCTTGAACGGAGTTATACCCTGGCTCCGGGATCCTGGACGCCGGCTGACTCCGCAGGCCCTCTTGACTCGGATGGAACCGTGGAACTGATCGATGATTCCACACCTCCTGAAAACAAGAGCTTGTATCGAGTCCGGGTGACTTGTCCGTGAGATGAAGCCTGGCACACCATCCATATCGTAGATCCCGCAGCCGCAAGGTAGGGAAATCCCGGATGACGGGAGCCGGGAAGCCGTTGTGGTCCACGAACTGCTGGAACTGGCCATTCAGGACTTCAAAACCGGATGGATCCACGATGAGATTAATGAAATCACTGACAACATCTTCTTGGGAAAAAAGCCGGACTTTTTCCGCCATTGATAACGAGCGAGATCCGTGTGTGCCGGTGCTTCCGTTCTTACCATCGGTAAATCCGTCCTAGGAAAACCATTCATGACGGAATTTTTGAAATGAAGGAAAAGTGAAATGCTTTCTTACAAACCGGAGGAACTGCCGCTGCAGTTCTGTTACTTTGGTCTTGTCGTCCGACCCGTTGCATCCTCTTACTCACAAGGAAAACAGCGGATTGGGGTGATCGGAAGTCTTACCCTCATTACGCCTGCTTTGTCACCACCGCAACGGAATCATCGTTCGCCGTCCTCTCGTTCATCGGAGATGCGATTGTTCCTTCCTGTAAAGTCCCCCCCAGCTATCTGAAAAAGTCTGAATTTCGTGAAAGTCCCGCAAGTTCTCCGGTTTAAAGCGTCAACTTCCCGCCATGCCTCCCCCCAGGTCAGTTTGGATTCCGCTCGTCGTCACCACGGCGGGGCTCGGTGTGTTCCCGTTTGGGAAACCGCTACCCGCTGAGTCCGGGGATTGTCCGGATTCGCTCCGATCCCTCAAGGACGTCGGAACCCTGATCGCCCGTCTCAACGGATTCGTCACCAACCCTAACGAGTGAACACCATGAAATCCGTGAAAATCCTGGCCGCCATTTCACTCCTGTCGATTTTGCAGTTCGCCAGCGGACAACCTGCGGGGATCCGGCCGGATAGCATCATCGTCTATCGCGCCGATTTCTTGCCGGCAGGATTGGCCGGCACGGGCAATGTGGTTTTGCTCGATGAATACGATACCTATGGAAACCTGATCCAGTCCATCCCGATGCCGACCTCCACCAGTGGAGCGAACCATCGACTGGTCGCGGCAGGGGATGCCATCGGGGAAGGCGGACTGAGCCGTTCGGCGGACGGACGTTTCCTCGTCGTCAGCGGATACGACGCGCCGGTTCCGTATCCCGCGAACATTTCCGGCACCGCCGGCACCTCCATCCGCCGGGTCATCGGGCGGATCGACCATTTGGGATATGTCGATACCACCACCGCGCTAACGGATTTCGCCAGCACCGGCTCGCCTCGCAGCGTGGTCAGCACGGATGGCAGCGCGTTCTGGATGACCGGCTCGAAGGGTGGCGTCCGTTATGCTCCGTTTGGCGCAACCACTTCCACCCAGCTCAACAACGACGCCACGGATCCAAGCCAGCTCGGCATCTTCGGCGGATGGCTCTATCAGAGCACCGCTGGCGCGTCGCCGGGGATTTCCTCCGTCGGTATGAATCTGCCAACGACAGGCGGGCAGACTCTTAACGGTCTTCCCGGATTCCCTGACAACGGCAGTCCTGATGGTTTCCACCTCGCGGATCTGAGCAGTGCGGTTTCCGGGTTTGATACGCTCTACGTGGCGGACGACACCATCGGTTTGCAGAAATTCTCGCTCGTGAACACCTTCTGGGTCTCCAACGGCAGTATCGGCGAGGAGAGTGATCATTATCGCGGGCTCACCGCGAAGGTCACGAACGGCGGCGTCGTGCTTTACGCCATCCGCGAGGCGCTCGGCGCGGCAGGTGGGGGAGAACTCGTCAAATTGACCGACAGCAGCGGCTATAACGGCGCGTTCACCGGCACACCGGCCGTTCTCGCCACCGCCGTCGACGACGTTGCCTTCCGTGGTGTTTCCCTCGCACCCTTTTCGCGGCCGGACCTGACCGTTGAGGTTTCCGCGCCGACGCACGCCACCACCAATGTGCCGTTCAACTACACTTTCACCGTCCGGAACACCGGAAACGCCCCGGCCAGCGGCATCACTGTTAGTTTTTCGGTTCCGACCGGTTTGGTGGTGGATAACGGCCCCGATGCGGATGGCTTCACCGGCCCTGGCGCGGCGGGATCCGCGCATGTCGTCGAGTTCACCAACGGCTCGCTCGCGCCGGGTTCCACGGCCACCCTTGTTCTATCCTGTTCGGCTCCCGCCGCCGGGACATTTTTAACGGATGCCGGCACACCGACGACGGACCCGGCCGGATTGATAGAGGAGGGTAACGAGGAAAACAACGGCGCGTTTGCCCGGGTACGGACCGTGGCATCCTCCAGCCCGCCGGAAGCTTCCGTTTTTACCTGGAACGATGGTTTCTCAGGATCATGGAGCGATGGAACGAAATGGGCCAACGAACTCGGCAGCGGCACCATTCCCGACGCGCTCGGCCGTTCCAACTACATTCTCAACTTCGACGTTTCCGAAAGCTACTTCGCGCACAACGACCTTTCCTCGGGAATCTCCTTCGACCTGAACCAGATGAATTTCAGCGGTTCGCACGTCGTCCGCGTGGCGGGCAACCCCATCGGGTTCATGGCGGACGGAGGCACCTTGCCCTCGATCACCCAGAGCGGGTCGGTTGCTGCGGATGTTAGGACGTTTGTTTATTCGGACGCCGACCTCACTGTCGCGGTCAATGGCAGCGGAGCACTTACATTTTCCGCCGGCATCCAGGGGAGCGATTCACTCGTCAAGACCGGTCCCGGAAAGCTGCTGCTCACCTCGGGAAATTATTACCCGGGAACGCTCCGGATCGAAGGTGGCGTCGTTGCTCTAACCGGCGAAAGCGGCCCCACGCAGCTCATTGCGGACGAGAGCTTCGAGCGGCCTCACTTCGGCGCGGAGGGCTGGGCCTACCGGCCGGATTTCACCGGTTGGACGATGACGGGGAACTCGGGCGTCGCCAGCCGGTATTCGGCATTTGTGGATGAAACGCGGGTTGGCAGCCAGGTCGCGTTCCTGCAGGGTGAGCCCAGCTCGATCTCCCGGACGATAGAGGTGAATACTCCGGGTGAATACAGGCTCAGCTTTTTGGCTGGCAATCGACCTTCCTACGGCGCGAATGGTTTGATCCTCAAAATCGGCGGCAATCAGGTGGGTTCATGGGATGACACCCAATTCAATTTGGGTGGAAACTTTGCCTTCAAGCAGGTGACGCTGAATCTTGATGCGGGGTCTTACACCTTGGCATTCGAGGGCTGGAACACTGCCGGTGGCGATGTGGCCACCAACATCGACGCGGTGACGCTAACCGGCCCCATCGGGAAATTACCCGTCGCCTCGGGCGTCGATCTGGCGGCAGGTGCCGTGCTGGATATCGGCTCCACCGAACAAACCGTATGGGCGCTCGATGGAGCGGCCGGTTCCTCCATCATCAACAACGGCTATCTAACGGTCGATGCGGCCGCCAGCACGGGTTTCGACGGCGTGATTAGCGGCAGCGGAGGATTTTCAAAAATGGGTTCTGGAACGCTCACCTTCGGCGGCTTGAACACCTACAGCGGCGAAACGTCGGTCAACGCCGGGACTCTGCGTCTCACCGCTCCCAGTCTCGCGGATTCCTCGGAACTCCGCTTGTCCACGGGATCCACCTTGGATCTCACTTATCCTTCCGGAACTCCCGATACGGTGGGCGCGCTTTATATTGACGACGTCCAACAGGTTGCCGGCACGTGGGGAGGGTTGGCGTCGTCAGCGGATAACAAAACCGCGCTGGTCACCGGTACCGGCGTTATTCTGGTCGTCACGCCGCCGCAGGTGCCGGACATCGCCCTTGCGTTTCCGGATGGCACGGACTTTGCCGACGGAGGGACGCTGGATTTCGGGATCATCGAAATCGGAACTCCGGGCGATGACACGAGGATCATCCATGTTAAAAACGAGGGGAACGCGGAACTCTACCTCGATGCCTTCTTTCTCGGAGTTTACGGAGTCAATGCCGCCGACTTCGAGGTGTTCACCAACGGGTTCACCGATGACTACTATTACCTCTCCCTTTCGCCCGGTGCGACAGGCACGATCCTGGTTCGGTTCTCGCCGACAGCACCGGGAGAGCGGATCGCGGAGCTCTTGGTTTACAGCGACGATCCGGACGAAGGCAGCTACATCGTTAATCTAACTGGAGGTGCGCCCGCTGCGCCGGTTTTCACCTCCCAGCCGGGAAATTTCAGCATCGATTATCATTCACAAGTGAACTTTGTTGTCGCTGCCAGCGGCGTTCCTGCGCCGGATTTCCAATGGTATGAGGGAACTTCCGGCGATACTTCGAATCCGATCTCCGGCGCGTTTTCCGCATCCTATCAGACGCCGGCGCTCCTTGGGTCGGCGAGCTACTGGGTGCGCGCCACCAATGCCTCGGGCTCGGCGGACAGCGACACGGCCGTGGTGACCGTAGGGGCGGCATCCTTGGCGGAAATCGAGGTTGCCGAAGCGGTGGGATCCGATTTCTTCCCGTTGGCCAACGGTGATCCGTTGGATTTCGGAAACGGAGAACTGGGCTTCACGATCTATCCGCCGATCAAGACCCTGATGGTGGCCAACTTCGGTTCGGAAACTCTCGAAAACCTCCAGGTGACCGTGACCGGACCGGATGCGGCGGATTTCGGCGTGACACTCACCGGCATCCCAGACGATTTCCCAACCTCGATGGGATCCGGCAATTCGGGATTCTTCACGGTGTATTTCACCCCCACGACGGAAGGCCCGCGGACCGCCACGCTCAACATCTTCAGCAATGATGCCGGTGAAAACCCGTTCACCCTGACGCTAACAGGGGAAGGGGTGGTTCCCGTTCCTGCCGTCTCCACGAGCACGGTTACCGGCGTGACGGACATCGAGGCAACAATCCATGGCACGGTGAACCCGAACGGCTTCGCCACGACCGCGAAGTTCGAGTTCGGCACCACGACCGGCTATGGCAACACGCTTAATCTAACACTCTCTCCGGACGATGGAACGGCGCATCAGGACGTCAGTGCGGTTCCCATCGAGCTGACACCGGGCGAAACCTATCACTTCCGTGTGGTGGCAACCAACGAATGGGGAACCGCCTATGGAGAGGACCGGACTTTCACCACACTCACCGAGCCGATCGATTTCACCTACTTGATCGGCGAAGGGGAAGTGACCATCACCGGCTATACCGGCCCTGGCGGTGCGGTGGCGGTTCCGGATACGATCGGCGGACTACCGGTGGTCGGCATCGAAGGTTCCGCGTTTGAGCACGAATCCAGCATCACCAGCATCACACTTCCGGAAGGGATCGGATTCATCGGGTCTAACGCGTTTTTTGCGTGCGATGGCCTGACGTCGTTCACCATTCCCGACAGCGTCACGCACATCGGGAGCGGGGCATTCTCCCTTTGCAATGGTATCACGCAGATCGAGATACCGGCGAACGTCAGCACGATCGATACCGGCGCTTTCGCCTTCATGGGCGGTCTCACCCAGTTCACGGTGGATCCGCTCAACACGGAATTCAGCGCGCTCGACGGAGTGTTGTTCAATTTCAATCGAACCACGCTGCTTCAGTATCCCGGAGGGCTTTCCGGTCCCTATTCGATTCCGCCCGATGTTACCCACATCGGGGATTCCGCGTTCGCTTCCGCCACGGGATTGACCGCGGTCACCTTTACCGGGGACGTGACCAGCATCGGTCGCGACGCTTTTGCGAACACCGGACTCACCGGCGTCATGATTCCCGCCAGCGTGACGGTTATTGGGCCCGGGGCCTTTGCCGGTTGCTCCAATCTGCTTTCAATCGATGTGAATGCCTTGAACGGGAGTTTCGAGAGTATCAACGGCGTTCTGTTCGATGAGGCCCAAAGCACATTGCTCCAGTATCCGGCAGGCAAGCCGGACACCGGTTACGTATTTCCAACTTCGGTTAGCGCCATCGGTCAAAGCGCGTTCTTCGGAGCCACCCACCTGACCGGAGTGACGATGTCCGCAGGGCTTCTAACGATTGGGGACTTTGCCTTCTATGGCTGCAGCAATCTGGAAAGCGTGGTGATCCCCGCCGGTGTGACGGTGATCAATATACAGACATTCGCCTACTGTAACAAACTTGCCAGTGTGACCCTCCCCGCAGGGCTTGTTACCATCGGACCCTACGCATTCCAGTCTTGTGGCAGCCTGGTCAACATCACGATTCCCGCCAGTGTCACTCTAATCGAGTACAACGCGTTCCTTGGATGTGGTAACCTTGAACTCGCGACTTTTCTGGGGAACGCCCCCGTCATGGGGGACGGTGTTTTCGATGGCGCGGATGCTTCCTTCCACGTTGGCTACTACGAAGCCTACGAGGCAGGCTTCATCGCGCCGACCTGGCCCGCTGGCATTCCCGTGGTCAATCTGGATGGGCCCCCTCCGTTCACCTACACGATTTCCGGCGGGCAGGTCACCATCACCGGCTACACCGGAACCGGCGGCGCGGTTGTTATTTCTAACACCATCGAAGGATCGCCGGTGGTCGCCATCGGACCCAATGCCTTCGCCTTTAACAATACCATCACCAGCGTGGTCATTCCGGCGGGCGTCCTGACAATCGGCAACGGGGCCTTCCATCATTGCGCGAATCTAACTGCCGTCACCATTCCCGATACGGTGACCTTCATCGGCAGCCTGGCATTCAGGGGATGCGGGATGACCCAGGTCTCCATTCCGGCAAGCGTCACCTTCATTTCGATCTTCGCGTTCGACCTGATGCCGAATCTCCAGGCGTTCACGGTGGATCCGGCCAATCCGACCTACAGCAGCCTCGACGGCGTGCTTTTCAACAAGAATCAAACCACGCTCATCGTGTACCCCGGCGGGCTGGCCGGCCCCTGCACGATTCCCACCGGAGTGACCCGGATCGACACCGGCGCGTTTTATTTCTGCAACGCGCTGACCGCTGTCACGATCCCCAACACCGTGACCAGCATCGGCTACGCCGCGTTCGAGCAGTGTGACGGACTCACCAGTGTCGTGATACCGGCGAGCGTGACGTCGATCGATACCGCCTTCTCGGAGTGCAACAGCCTGGTGTCGATTTCCGTGGACGCGGCGAACCCTTCCTTCACCGGCCTGGACGGGGTTCTGTTCAACAAGGATCTAACCACCCTGCTCCAGTATCCTGCTGGAAAAGCCGGCAACTACACCGTTCCTGCCACGGTTACCGCCATCGGTGCGGCCGGTTTCCTCAATGCCGACAATCTGACCGGCGTCACCTTGCCGTCCGGGCTCACCAGCCTGGGATGGAGTGCCTTCTACTCCTGTGGAAATCTAACCTCCATCAACATCCTTGGTGGTGTGCTCGACATCGGACCCACCACCTTCACTTACTGCGACAAGCTGGTGAGCGTGATCCTGAACGAAGGGCTCGTGAGCATCGGTAACTCGGCCTTTCAAGGCTGCAAGCTCGCGATCATCATCATTCCTTCCACCGTCACCAGCATCGGCAACCAGGCCTTCATGCTCAATACCACGCTGACGCGGGCCGTCTTCCTTGGGGCCGCCCCATCCATGGGCACGAACGTTTTTCAAATCGTGGGCTCGGGTTTCTTCGTCGGCTACTTCAATGGTTTCGGCGCGGGATACACCGGTCCACCATGGCCGGGCTATCCGGTGAGCAACCTTGGTGTTTCCGACCCAATCATCCGCGTGGATCAACCGTTGGGAAGCCAGTTGGCGTTCTACGGGCAGTCCCGCCATTTCGGCACCGTGTTCCCCGGCTCTCCATCAGGCACGACGAAAACCTTCACGGTCCGGAATCTCAGCTATGAGTCTCTAACGAATTTCGACGTGACCGTGGGCGGGGCCAATGCGGCGGATTTCTCCGTAGATGCCTCGGGTTTGCCCGGCAGTCTCGAGTATCATGGCTCTGGTGAAATCACGGTCACCTTCAATCCAACCGCTGCCGGTGATCGATCCGCGGTGCTCATCATCGAGAGCAACGATTCCCCCCGCAGCCCCTTCACGGTGAATCTCACGGGCACCGGTGGCAGCGCTCCGTCGATCACCACCCAGCCTGCCAACCAGTCGCTTCCGTTCCGCACGGAAGAGCTGACTCTGAGCGTGGGCGTCGATGGTTTTCCTATGCCGGATTGCACGTGGTATCGCGGCAACAGCGGCGACACCTCGGACCCGATCTCGGATGGTGAAGGCGGATCCGTATTCACCACCGAGGCTCCGACATCCGAGACCCGCTACTGGGTCAGGCTGATCAACGCCTTCGGCTCGGTGGACAGCGACACGGTCACTGTCACCATCCTGCCGCCGCCGCCCACCCATGCGATTCTGGCCAATCTTGAAATCAGCCCCGGCTCGCTCGCGCCCGCTTTTGATCGATTGGTCACGACCTACTCCGCAACGGTGGTGAATTCCGTTAGCGGCATCGTGTTGACCCCGACGACCGAGGATCCGCTGTCCACCATCACGGTCAACGGTTCGCCGGTGGCGACCGGAACGCCCAGCGGCACGATTTTCCTGAATGTGGGCAACAACGTCATCACCACCGAGGTGACATCCAGAAACGGCGCTAACAAAAGGACCTACACGCTGACGGTCACCCGCGCGGGAACCGCCGGAGTCGCGACGAATCCGGTGGAAATGGTGGACGCGCGGACCGTCCTGCTCAAGGGCACCGTCATGCCGGACGGCGTCGCGACCGTGTACTTCGAATACGGTCCTACCACCGGCTATGGCGACTCGACGCCCGGCCAGGTCTATCAGAGCACACAATCGGTGAGTTTCTCCACAATGCTTGCCGGTTTGGCACACGCGACGGAGTTCCATGTCCGCGCGGTCGCCACAGGGCCTTTCGGCACGCTCTACGGCAACGATGTCACGTTCAACACCGCCGCAGAGCCACCTCTCGCGGCGACCGGTGACCCGTCGGCGGTCAACGGTTCCGCCGCCACGCTTGTGGGAGCGGTGGATCCCAAGGGCCTGTCCACCGAAGTGTTTTTCCAATACGGCCTGACCACTCTTTATGGCAAGAAAACCGAACCCCGCATCGTGACTTCGGCAGGCGGCGTTCTGGATATTCTCGCGCCCCACGGCGGGCTCATTCCCGGTGCTATCTATCACTACCGCATCGTCGCCTCCAACGCCGCGGGAACGACCTATGGCAACGACGTGGCCTTCCTCGTGGCGGAGGGCAGCGGCGTCACCGACCCGATTCCCACCACCAGCCCCACCGTGGCGACGGGCGATGCCGCCGGTGTGGGGACCGGCTCCGCCATTCTGCTAGGCATGGTGAACCCGAACCGCGGCACCACGCTGGTGCAGTTCCAGTTCGGAACGACGTCCGCCTACGGCCTGAGCACGAAAGTGCAGGGAGTAGGCAATGGCAGCGAGCCCGTGGAACTTTCCATTCCCATCGGCAGCCTGCGTCCCGCCACCACCTATCATTATCGTCTTGTGGCGTCGAACAGCGCGGGACCGGCGTTTGGCACCGACGCCACCTTCACCACCAGTGCCGAGCCGCCTTCCGCCGTGACCGGAAACTCCGAGGTGATGGACTCCACCAGCGTCCGCATCAATGGCTCGGTCCGCGCGGGGGAAGCGCCTGCCTACGTGTTCGTGGATTTCGGAACCGACCCGACCGGATTTTCCGACAGCACACAGGGCTCGCCGGAAGCGGTCGAGGGTGCCGAATACAACCCTGTTAGCGCGGAGCTGCATGATCTCGGACAAGGCCGGACCTACTACTATCGGGTCCGCGCGGTCCGGGAAAACGGCGATACCGATGTCGGCGAGACCAAGTCGTTCGATGTCGCGACGCTATCAGGACTCATCCAGCAGTTTCCGGAAAACGTGTTCCCGGAAGATCGTCAGGGCTCGTTGTCAGTCGTGATACTGCCGCCTCTGCCGACGGGGGGCTGGCGTTTTCTCGGTGAGAAAACCTGGCGGCCGTCCGAAGTGCCCGCCACCGGGCTGACCACCGGCGACCGGGGGATCG
Organism: Verrucomicrobiota bacterium; assembly: GCA_040386755.1. GTDB lineage: Bacteria > Verrucomicrobiota > Verrucomicrobiia > Verrucomicrobiales > Akkermansiaceae > Luteolibacter. The sequence goes on from JAZKEY010000024.1 coordinate 211,689, forward strand.
AGTTCCGCCCGGTGGCCGGGTATCTCCAACCTTCTAACGAAACAGTCGCCGTCACCAGCAACGGAGTTGTTTCCAGCATCACCCGCAACTACACGCTGTCCGACGAAACCGGCAGCGGCAGCGTGAACGTCACCCTGCGCCCCGAAGGACTGACGGAAGACACCCGCCCGTTCGAATCGCTGGCACAGTGGGCGATGGAAGGGGATCTCGATGGCTTCGGCCAACCGGTCTGGCGCGACAGCGGCACGACGAAAACCGGATTGCTTCCGGGAAATCATGTCCTCATTGCCAAACCGGTCACCGGGCGCGGCACACCGTCGCCGATCACCGTTAGAATCCGCAATGGCGAAACCACTTCCGCCACCGTGACCTACTATGTGGCCGGGGATGAAACCGGCGCACCACCGGAAGTCGTGGATTTCGAAACGGTTTCCACCAGCACCGATCTTCCCTACGCGTGGGTCGGCCAGTTCCGCAGCGATGTCGGCGCGGGCAGCGGGTTCGTCGTGCGGCCCGGCGTAGTAGCCACCGCCGGACACGTCCTGTTCGATGACGGCACGCTCTCTTCCGCCACCAACATGCAATGGCTGCATCGCCAGGACCATCAGGTCCACGATCCGGTCCCTCTCAATCCGCGCGGCTATTTCCTGCTCACCGGTTACGCCGCCCAGCGCGCCATCGACGACTCGCCAGGAAGCTCGACTCCGGAATCCCAGAACCTCGACGCGGCGGCGGCCTACTTCCTAACTGACCCCGGAAACGACGGCTTCAGCGGCTATCTCGCCAGTGATGCGAATGACAACGAGTTCCTCCTGTCCACCGCGCTCAAGACTCTCGTCGGCTACCCGGTCGATGGCATCGCGGCACCGGATCTCAACCGGATGCACGCCACCTCACCGGCGGATGTCGCGTTCACCCGCGGCTTCGGCCGGACCTACATCACTTCCGACATCCGCAGCAGCGGTGGGGGATCGGGCGGGCCGCTTTTCGTCCAATACGAAAACGGCAGCTACTATCCCGCCGCCATCTATCTGGGAGGAACCGCGCAGACCGTCGTCCGTGCGATTGATGGCGACGTCGCCGGTCTCATCGGCTTCGCGGAATCGAGCGCCGCCGCGAACTCGGGCAACACCGGCGGCGAACTGACGGACGAGGAATCCGTTGAAAGCTCCAATCCACTCGCCGGTGATCTCGAAGTCCGCATCGAACCCGCGTCCGCCCGTGAGGCGGGTGCCGGATGGCGGATCCAGGCCGCGTCTCCCTACCTCGCCAGCGGAGCGGTCATGTCCGATCTCGATCCTAACACCTACACGGTTCGTTTCGCCACCATCCCGGGATTCGTGCCACCAACTCCTCAAACGGTGGAGATCGAAGCGGGTTTCCGGAAACGGATCACCTTCACCTACGAGGAAATCGTCCTGCCGCCCGTGATCGACTCACCGCCCGACGTCACCGGCATGCGATGGGAGTGGTTCGTGCATCAGATCGAGGCGTCGCATTCTCCCACCGGTTACTCGCTGCGCGGCGAGCTGCCATGGGGGCTGTGGTTCGATGACTACGATGGTGCCATTTACGGGGAAGCCTACGACGCGGGATCGTACGAGGTGATGATCGGTGCCTCCAACAGCGGCGGGGCCGACAGCAAGCCGCTCAAAGTCGTCATCCTGCCGCGGTTCTACGACCAGACGCTGACGGTTCCGTTCCATGAGCCGATGTTCTATCAGATCGAATCCAGCGAAGGCGGCGACGGTGTTCTCTACGGTGCTGACAACCTGCCATCCGGACTGTCCCTCAACCCGGCCACCGGAGTGATCGAAGGAACTCCCGATCTGGCAGGAACCTTCCAAGTCCCGATCCGTGTAACCCGCCGCGGAGCGACCGCCGAGGCGACGCTGGAAATGAATATCACCGGCACGCCACCGGAGATCACCAGCGAATCGACCCTCTACACCATCGTGGATTACGGCGGCCAGGCCACCCTGGGCGTCACCGCCACCGGGGAGCCGGAGCCGGGATACCAATGGTTCATCGGCAGCGCCGGAGATACATCGCAGCCGGTCGATGGAGCGAACGCACCCACGTTCACCACGCCTCCGATGACGGGCGAAACCAACTTCTGGGTTCTCGTTTCCAGCATCAGCGGCAGTGTGGGGAGCTCGACGTTCACGGTTGGAGTCTATCCGTCGGCGAATGCGAATCTCAGTGACCTCGTGCCGAGCGTTGGCCATCTTTTCCCGGCTTTCAACGCGGGCATCGCCGCCTACTCACTGGCTGTCCCCAACGAGGTATCGACTCTCACGCTCACGCCGTTCGCGGAGGTTCCGCTCTCGACGGTGACGATTAACGAAGCCTACGTGGCCTTGGAAAACCCGAGCGAGCCCATTGATCTGGTAGTCGGCAGTAACACCGTGGTTGTTCGTGTGATCGCCGACGACGGGACGAGTGAGAAAACCTACACGCTCACCATCGTCCGCGGCGAACCACCCACCGTCGCGACCGAAGCCGCCACGGACATCACCTACAACTCCGCGATCCTCCGCGGCACGGCGAAGCCCAACGGATTCGCGCAGGTGTTTTTTGAATACGGCACCACGCTGGAATACGGCGACTCCACCGCCTTGCAGGAAATCTCCGGCTCCTCCGAACTCGATATCCAGGCAGCGCTCTCTGGGTTGCAGGCGGAAACGCTCTATCACTTCCGCATTGCCGTCACCACCGGCGCGGGGACGATTTACGGGGACGACATGACCTTTGAGACCCCCATCGCGCCGCCGTTGGTCGCCACCGGAGATGCGACGGACGAAACGCCGGGCAAGGTGAAGCTGATCGGCGCGGTGGACTCGAGTGGCAATACCACCACGGCTTACTTCCAGTTCGGTCAGACGATCGAGTATGGATTCACCACACCGGTCCAGGTGGTGCCTGCGGGAGTGGTCGTGACGGACATCCAATTCACCGCCGAAGGATTGGTCGAGGGCGCAACCTATCACTATCGATTGGTTGCCACGACATCCGCCGGCATTTGGTTCGGTGAAGACGTGGTTTTCATCGCGGGCCAGGCGACCGGCGGCAGCGGCATACCGACCGGAGCTCCGCTGGCGACGACCGGTGGAGTGACCGATGCGAGCACCGGCTCTGTGAATCTGTTGGGAAACGCGAATCCAAGGGGCGGCACCACCTTCGTCCGCTTCGACTATGGCCTGACGGACGCCTACGGAAGTTCGACGGTTTCCAAAGGCATCGGCAACGGCTCGGAAGCCGCCACGGTCCTCAGCAACGTGACCGGCCTGCTTCCGGGCCGGACCTATCACTATCGCGTGGTCGCATCGAACAGCTTGGGGACGACTAGCGGACAGGACGCCACCTTCAACACCGGTTTCCTCTCACCGCTGGCAACGACCGGAGCCGCCAGTCCGCTGAGTCCGACCAGCGCCCGCATCAGCGGATCGGTGCGGCCGCGGGGTGCGGAAGCCGAGGTCTTTCTCGAATACGGCACCGATGGCGTGAATTTCCCCGACCGCATCCTCGCCACACCGGACACCGTCGGCGGCGATGCCGAAACTCCGGTCCACGTCGATCTAACGAATCTGGAGCGGCGCGTCACCTATTACTACCGGCTCGTTGTCGAACGCGTGAACAATCCTGCCTCCAAGGGCATCGGCGAGGTGAAAACCCTGGAGGCCGACGCGCTCCACGGTCTCGTCCAGAAATTCTCCCGCGAGGTCGAGGCGACCAGTCACCAAAGCATTCTAATGGTGAATCTGCTTCCCTCTGGAACCGGTGCCTGGCGCTTCGTCGGGGAAACCGATTGGCGCCCGTCCGGAGTGCCGGTCGGCGGATTGACGACGGGCGACCGCCTGGTCGAATACCTGCCCGTGCCTGGCTTTATCCAACCGCCGCGCGAGCAGGTCGGCATCGTCAGCGGCGAGGAGCCACAGGTAATCGAGCGTTCGTATTATCTAACGAACGATGCGGGGGACGCCACGCTCAGGGTGATCCTCGGGCCTGATGGTATTTCAACCCCTTCCGTTCCGTTGTCAAACCGCGCCCAGTGGCGCTTGATTGGCGAAACTGCGTGGCGCGCCACCAACACCGCGATCACGGGACTGCCGCCCGGAAATTATCTCATCGAGTGCAAGTCCATTCCCGGACGAAACACTCCGCCCGGAGCGAGCACGGAATTGATCAACGGCCAGACGAAGACGGTGACGGTGACCTATCCGCCGGCCAACGCGCCGATCCTGAATCCGCCGGTGGTGATTCCATTCGCCACTTCGTCGGGCACGCGGAACTTTCCATACTCCTTTGTCGGCCAGTTCCGCACGGATGCCGGCTCGCAGAGTGGATTCGTGGTGAAGCCCCGCGTTGTCGCCACCACCAGCCTCGCGATTTTCAATGATACGACTCTTACGAGAAACACCGGCATGCAATGGCTGTTGCAACGTGACAACGGAACCTACGAGCCGAATCCCCAGGTCCCCCGGGGAACCTACGTTTTCAGCGGCTATGACGCCCAACGGATTTCGGAAGGCACGCCCGGCACGCTGTCGATGGCCTCGCAGAACCTGAACGTGGCCGCCCTTTATTTCGCCGGGGATGCGGGCCGCGGCGGCTTCAGCGGTTATCTGGCCAGCGACAAACAGGCGAACGAGTTCCTCCAGTCCACGGCGTTGAAAACCATGGTCGGCTATCCGGTGAACGGCGTGTCCGATGCGTTCCAGGGAAGGATGCACGCCACGCCTCTATCAGGAGCGATGTTCGGCTGGGAGCTCGGCCGCACCTACGGCAGCACCGCCATCCGCGGCCTTGGCGGCATGGAGGGCGGACCGCTCTGCGTGCGTCTCCAACAAGGTGCCTATTTCCCGGCGGCCATCTATCTGGGAGGCACCAGCAAGAGCGTCGTGCGTGCCATCGACGGCGACGTGGTGGACATGTTCAACCGCGCGGAAATCAGCAGCAACGGCGGTGATAACAACACCGGTGGCGGCATCACGCACTCCAGCTTCACCTCCATCGGAGCCACCACGGCGGCAGCGCTCAAGGTGAGCATCCAGCCGGCGGCGGCGCGCGACGGCGGTGCCGGCTGGCGGCTCAGTCCCGAAACCTCCTATCGCCTCAGCGGAGCCCAGAAAACCGGTCTCGCCGCCGGAAAATACAACTTGGAACTCAAGGCGGTGGCCGGATTCGAGACGCCCGCCACGCAGTCGGTGACCATGACGAGCGGCCAACTCACGGAAATCACCTTCACCTATCAGGAGGCGAATATCGCGCCCACCGTAGCCAATGTCACGAACCTGGCCATCAACGAGGATGGCTCCACCGGACCGTTGGCCATTACACTCTTCGATGCGGATGATGCGGAAATTTCATTGGATCTAACCGCGACTTCCTCGAATACCGCGCTCGTTCCCAACGGCAACATCACTCTTGGCGGCAGTGGCAGGAACCGGACGGTCGCCATCAACCCGGCAGCGAACCAAAGCGGCTCGGCGGTGATCACCCTCAAAGTCAGCGACGGCAAGCTCAACGACACGGACACCTTCACGGTCACCGTGAATCCGGTGAACGACGCTCCTACCATCTCCGCAGTTTCCAACCAAAGCATCGGGATCAACAGCTCGACGGGGACGATCGCCTTCACCGTAGGGGACGTCGAGACAGCGGCTTCCTCGCTCACGCTCTCCGGCGGTTCCTCCAACACCTTGCTCACCCCGGTTTCCGGCATCGTCTTCGGAGGCAGTGGCGCGAGCCGGACGGTCATCGTCACGCCGCTGGCTGGTCTGCTTGGAAATTCGACGATTACCCTGTCCGTTAGCGACGGGAATCTCACCACCCACCGGACCTTCACACTCACCGTCGGCGGCAGCGCGCTTGAAAACTGGCGCTTCGTGAATTTCGGCACCACCAGCAATTCCGGCGATGCCGCGGACAGTGCCGACCCCGACGGCGATGGCCAGACCAACCGTGCCGAATACGCCGCCGGAACCAATCCGAATCAAGCGGGGGATGTGTTTAGGATTTCCTCCGCCACCCGGATCGGCACGGTGTTTTCCACCAGCGTGCCAGGGAAAACCGGGCGGACCTATGTCCTCCAACGCCGGGCGGAGTTGTCCGACGGTCCGTGGGAAAACGTCGCAGGCGCGGGACCATTGGCGGCCGATGGCCTGGTCACGCTGACTGATGCCGCCGCCGACGGGGGCAAGGGATTCTATCGAGTCGCTGTCGGACTGGCACCCCCATGACCGGATATGTCCGGTGAAATGCCCGATTTTCCCGAGTTCGGGGTGTTTGGGTATGCGAGCTGCTAATCCCGCCGGACCCATTTCATGAAATCCCCTGTCTCGCAAATTCTCAAAACCCTCCACGAACGCTATGCATCCCTCACCGAAGGCCACGTCGCGGATTACATACCGGAACTCGCCAAGGCCGATCCGAACCTGTTCGGCATCTGCATCGCCACCCGCGACGGTCACATTTACGAGGTAGGGGACACCCGCCATCGCTTTACCATTCAGTCGATTTCCAAGGCGCTTTCCTACGGCCTCGCCCTGGAGGACCGCGGCGAGGAACACGTGCTTTCGAAAATCGGTGTCGAGCCGTCGGGAGATGCTTTCAACGCCATCAGCCTGAAACCCGGCAGCGGCGCGCCGTTCAACCCGATGATCAACGCGGGTGCCATCGCCACCTGCGGGCAAATCCTGAACATCGGCGGCGAGTCGCGCATCCAGCGCATCGTCAGCTATCTATCAAAATGCGCGGGCGAGCAACTGGACATCGACGAAGAGGTTTACAATTCCGAGAGCACCACCGGCCACCGCAACCGCGCCATCGGCTGGATGCTGCGGAACTTCGGCATTATCGACGAAGACCCGCGTGACATCGTCGAAACCTATTTCCTGCAATGTTCGCTCAAGGTCACCTGCGCCGATCTCGCCGTGATGGGAGCCACTCTCGCCAATCAGGGCGTCAATCCGATCACCGGCGAGCGCGCCATCGCCCATGAATACGTGGATAACGTGTTAGGTGTGATGGCGAGCTGCGGGATGTATGACTGGTCCGGCGAATGGATCTATCGAGTGGGTCTTCCGGCCAAAAGCGGCGTCGGCGGGGGAATCCTCGCGGTGCTGCCGGGGCAGTTGGGCATCGCCGTGTTCTCACCGCCGCTTGACGAGCAGGGCAACAGCGTCCGCGCCATCCGCGTGTGCATGGATCTCGCCCGCGAGCTGTCGCTTCACCTCTTCAATCCCAGCGCCGTCCCGCCTCCGGCGCTGCGCCGCAGTTACAACGCCTCTCAGGTGAATTCCCGCCGCCGCCTGCCGACACGGGCTTTCCATACGCTGCGCCGCTACGGTGACCGCATCCGGGTCTTGGAATTGCAGGGACCATTGCTGTTCTCCACCTTTGAGCCCGTCATCCGCGAGCTGATCAAACAGGCGCCCTATTGCCAGCACGTCATCCTGAATTTCAGTTATGTCTTCTCCATCGACGAGGTCTGCCTCCGGATGTTGCTTGATGTGAGGAGACAGCTCGCCGAAAGCGGCGTCCGGCTCGTGTGTTGCCAGGCGGGCAGGGTCGCCAAGTCCCTCACCAAGGCCGGTATCGACGAGGAAGGGCTTTTCCCTAACGAAGACTCCGCGCTGGAGTCCTGCGAGAACGAGGTCTTGTCGAAGGTCATGCCCGACCACCTCGTGGAGCCGCGGCCCGTATCACTGGCCGAGTGCGCGTTGTTTGTGCAATGCGACGAGACGGAGCTGAAGCTCCTCGACAAGCACCTGGAGCACCAGACCTTCGCCGCCGGTCAGACCATCATCCACACCGGCACCAGCGCCGACGAACTCTACATCCTCACCGCAGGCACGGTGGAAGTCCGCCTCCGTCTCGACGGTGGCCGGATCCAGCGCCTCGACGTCTTCTCCGCCAGCATGAGCTTCGGCGAGCTCGCCTTCCTCGACAGTTCCCCGCGCTCCGCCGACATCGTGGCCATGACCCACGTCGAATGCCGCGTGATCCACCGGCCGTTTTTTGAAACCCTGAACAACGGTTCACCCACGTTGAAATCGAAGATCCTCAACGAGATCGCCCTCCAACTCTGCGACCGCCTCCGCCAGGCGAACATCGAGATCTCCGCGCTGAGAAGCTAACATCCGAAACTGCGTTTTCCGAATCGGAAATCACGTGAAGTGGCAACGACCTGCGGCGAACCCGTTGGCCTCGAAAAATGGCGACTTAGTGCCCGCATTCCTCGTCGTCTCCCCCGTCGTCCCAAGTGTCGGATTTCTCTTGGACACCTGTCCGGGGCGATGCGAGTTTCCCGCTCGAATCAACAAAAAATGATCCCGCTATCAAAAATCCAACAGATCGCCCGTAGCCTCCTAGGGCTCACCGCAATCATTGCCTCATGCGGCTTGGCGAATGAGGTTTCCGCCGCCCAGTCCGGGGATTTCACTTATACAGTGAAGGATTCGGAGGTCACAATCACCGGATTTCCCGTGGATTTCAAGGGAGCGGTGGTGATCCCGGCACAGATCGCCGGCAATCCGGTGAAAAAGATCGGCGACCATGCGTTCTATTTCTGCGGGGACGTGACCGGAATCACCATTCCCGCCGGAGTCACCCACATCGGTAACGAGGCATTCAGCGACTGTTCCAAACTCACGAACCTCACCCTTCCTTCCGGCTTGAAGGGGATCGGGACCCGGGCATTCTCGCACACCGACCTGAGGCGCGTGACGATTCCCGGCGGGGTTAAGACCCTCAGTGCTGAGGCCTTTGTCGGTTGTTTCCGTCTGAACGAGGTCGAAATATCCAACGGCGTGAAAGTCATCGGAGAGCAGGCGTTCGGCTATTGCTCCGAGCTGGAAACCGTGACGCTGCCGACCAGCGTCAACGAGGTGACTATCGCGACTTTTTCCGACTCCAGCCTGAAATCCATCAACGTGGCCTCCGGAAACCGTGAGTATGCAAGCGTCGATGGGATCCTCTATAACAAGAACCGTACCAAATTGATTTCCTGCCCGACCCTGAAATCCGGTAATGTTAAGATCCCGGCGGGGGTCAAGCGGTTGGATGAGAAATCGTTCTATGCATGCAGAAGCCTGAAATCGGTCGAACTGCCAAAAGGGCTCGTTGCCATCGAGGCACGGGCATTTTCCGAGTGCAGCTATTTGGAACAAGCGGACATCCCGCCCGGCGTCACCGAAATCGGGCACCATGCGTTCAGCGCTACGGCGGTAAGCGATGTAGTCATTCCAGCCAGTGTCGACCGAATGGGCGGCTTTGTGTTCGTGAGATGCCGGAACATGAAACGCGTCTACTTCAAAGGGGATGCTCCCTCGGCGATGGGGCCGGGCGTCTTCGACAGCACGGCCAAATCGGGTGTCCCCGTTGATGGTTTCATGGTCTTTTTCTACGAAGGCAAGGAAGGCTTCACCGAGCCGACCTGGCTGGGATACGACACTGTGGCCATCGATCCGGACATGCCTGCTGCGAACCGCCTGGTATTCGGGTTCCAATGGCGTAACTGACGAGCGTTGAAGAAGCCGGGTCAGCCCTGAGGTCTGACCGCATCCTCGGTTGCGTTGTACCCCGTTCACATTCTATCAGCCTGGGCGGACTTGCCCAACCGGGGAGATGGGTTCTGGAGATGGAATGAAATCCTTTTTAGATAGAGTCGGAGTTCGGGCTTTTGGGAATGGAAATCCTCAGGTCCGGGTTTCCTGCAATACCGTCGCGAGGAACTTTCTCGATGCGGAGGAACATGAGATGGATGGCTTGATAGAGGTTCGGGAATGCGGATCGCCGGTGTCCCGAGCAAGGAGGTTGTGCGGATGGATTCTCCTCGAGTGCCAATGGCCGGGGACGACCATAAGGGGGAATAACTCTCGCAGCGGCGATCCTTTCGTGAAACAGAACCACCCTCTTTCCACCCGCAATACGAGCTCATCCCGCCGAGCTGCGTCACGAACGTGGCGCATTTCAGGTAAGTGGGATCCACTGCCAATCGGGTCTCACGCGGCAGCTTGATCCCATCACCGGTGGTGATGCCCGCGAGATCACTATTCCCGCCGCCTCATCGATGTTTCAGCTTGGTGGAAATGCGGACGCGAAAACTGTCCAATCCCGACGCCGGGTGCAATACGGGGCTCATCGCTTGAAATTCCAGTTGCGGATGCATTTTTACCGTCGCGAAGTATTTTTCCCTTGCCACAGGAGGCCGGGGAATCCCAAGGTCCGCCCGCGTCCGAAAGGAGCAAAAATCCGGCGTAGCTCAGCGGCAGAGCGGGTGACTGTTAATCACTAGGTCGTTGGTTCGATCCCAACCGCCGGAGCCATTTGCCCCATCGCGACAAACTGCGACAGGAGGCGACTAAGTAACTCATTCAGAGGAACTTGTGCCGTGTCTTCAAGAGGCGCCGAAGCGACAGCCTGCGACTCCAAAAGACCCTCCCCGACTAAATCGAGTGACGAATCCGGTGACAACGAATCGCCGTTAGAAAGGCCCGGCAGCTTGGCTGCGAAGTCGGCCAGAGCGAATGCGTCTTGATCGCCATAGACCGAGGCCAGCAATTTCGGGTCACTGTGCCGCATCATGCGCATTGCTACCGCGAAAGGAATTCCAGCCTCCTTGAGTCGTTGGGCGAAGGAATGGCGAAAACTGTGGAAGTCCACGATTCTGCCCCGCTCGTCTTTCTTTGCGATTCCCGCCGCTTTCAGATCGCGATGCAGAGCCTCCATCCGGTGAGGGACCTTCACGGCCATTGCCGCGACTCCGGGACGTCCAGATGTCTCCCAGTGAGCAACCAGCATTTCGCGCAGATCTGCGGGCAGAGGGAGAGGCTGGTTCTCCCTGTTCTTTGTATGCTCCTCGGTGCAGGTGACCCAACCGCTTTCGAGATCAAAATCCCCCCACACCAACGAGGCGATCTCGCTACGCCGCAGCCCCGTGTAGTAGGCGAGCGCATAGACGATCTGGCGAGCGGGTGGAGCTACCTTCATCAGGCTTTCAAACTCCACATGAGAATATGGCCGTCTGTCCCTCGCCTTGCGCCCTCTCGTTTCCACCTTTCCCACCGAGAGCAGCGCATTGGAAGGTAGCCTATCCGTTTTCACCAGTGAGTTGAGGAAAGCACGAACGCATCCGAGGTATTCGTTGAGAGTCTTTGCCGATTTGGTGAGATTCCGACTCCGCCAGCGGTTGAACGACTCAGGACGAATATCAGCGACCGTGGACCACGGGCATTCCCGCATCATCACTCCCATGAATTTCTCCATGATTCCGCAGTAGTGTGGCTTTCGTCCTTTTGCAGCCAGGTCAACGACCCATTCCCGCACCAACCCCTTGAGCGGAGCTGAGACGGTTTCCACTTGCCGGGAAGGTGCGGCCAATCCGTGCCGCTCCATCTGAACCTGCAAAACGATACCCGCAAGCTTGGACAGTGCGACCTGCTTATCCGTGACTCCTAACGAAACCTCGGTATCCTGTAAATCCTCGTCAAAGCGATAACGCCCCGAATAAGTTTTTGAGCGGACCCGAACGCCGCTGACCATCCGACTTCTTTTGAAAACGTGCTGTTTCATGGCTGTTGGGCGATCATTTCGATTTTGATTCCCGAGAGATTCAGGACTTGTGATAGGCGCAAACGGGCGCATCCGCCAATCTTTTGCTTCTGAAGTTTCCCAGCTGCAATGAGCCTTTCGACCGTCCGAACTCTCACGCCCAGCCGCTCGGCCGCCTCCGGTTTGGTGATCAATCTGTCAGTTCCCGGAGCGATCAAGGATGCTCCCCGCTGTGTTGTCGAAGTGTTATTTTTCATTTCAAGTCAGGTTTGCGGAAGGGCCAGCCCGAGACGGGAGAATCCGGCCCTTCCGCGTGGTTTGAAGCGCGATCGTTGAAACCACCCCGCCCTAGGACTCCAGCCGAGGGCAACAAAGGCGGCAACAAACGATGCAACGCAAGGAAACGGCCAAAGGCCAAATAACGACCGCCTACAAGCGACCGGAGCGCACTCTGATTTACCGGCGAACTTTCCCGGCTTGATGAATTACTGTTGGAAAACCGGACTTTAGCCGGGGGCGCACACTTCGGATCTTAGCCGGGTGCAATGTGCAAAAGTGGTAAACGGTGCCCACAGCAGCCGTCAAACAAAAAATCAACGTCGTTCCTCTCCTGCGTCGTTGAGCCGCACTCCCGAAAGTTAGCGGCGGGTTGTAAATCTGCTCCGACGAGCTGTTGGGAAGCCCATTCTCGCAAATTGACCCGCCGAGGTTTTCAAGTGCTCCGCAGGCAAGGGGATGATCCCCTTGACCCCATTTGGAACGTTTGAGGCCAGCCGCGGCGCGCGGCGGACCGAATTCAATTTGACGGCTTATCGCCGTCGGTCTGCGCCGGCTTGTTCGGTTGCTTCAGTTTTTCGCTTGTCTCAACACGGGCTCGTAGTTCTTGGATCAAGCTGCGTGCATGATCCAGCTTCTCCGGTTCTGTTAATTGTCCGGCTCCGGAATCTTGCTCAATTCGCACTACCAGTGTGTGTATGAAGCTAGCAAGAAGTCCCATGGCATCCTGTTGGGACTCTACCGTATCCTTTAGCAGGAAACTTGCGAGGAGGCACTCACCATCCAGTTGGGTCGAAGTTGCAGCACTAAGGGTTAAATTATTCACCGCGGTCATCTGGCGATTCTTACGAATTGCCGTCGTGTAGCCGCCGACAAACGTCCCAGCGCAGAACGCCAAGACTACAGCAACCAGAAGGATGATTAGATGGGAAGGCCTCATTTTTTGAACCGAACGTTAAATGTGCGCCCACCGGCGCGGTTGAAGGGATGTTGAAATGAATTTGAAAAGCTTTTGGCCGATTGGCGCGTCACGAGTTGTTCGGCAATTGTGGTTCTGACACGGCTGCATCATTTCTTCTTTGCTTGTCGCATCTGGAGCTCTTTCGCAATTAACCTATCACGAAGGAGCGAACGAAAGCCGTCAACTGTCATTCTGCTGGCCTTGAGTGCTTCGCGCAGCTTATCGGCATTGCCTTGGTAGTTGTCTCGGATTTCGCGCTGCACCTCTGCCTGGACCTCTTCAGGAGCGATCTGAACCGGCGGTTGATTGAATTGGTCAATTAGAATCCGACGATCAATCAATTCTTTGAGCACATCCTTCTGAGATTCTTTCAACAGCCTCTCATGCTCCGGACCGCCCTCAGGAAAACGCTCATCAAGTCTCGCCCTAATCGGCGCGAGTAAAATGGCTACTTCGCTCTTCGTAATTACACGTCCGTTAACCTTTGCCGAGATACCAATTTCGACTTTTGGATTGGGCTTCTCTTCCGCCAAGGCTGCGGTAGGTGGCATTACCACCGCAATTAAGGCGGTGAAAAACGAAACGCTTGATCGATGTGCTGTCAAAGGTTTCATAGATTTCTGCCGAACGTTTGAGGTGGTGGCACGGCGGCGTAGGACTCACCGAGCGAAGCGAACGAGGGACGTTATACGCCGTTGCCACGCACGACTTGTTCGGCTTGGTCTGTGGCTGTTACAGGTTCGGTAGGAGAGTAGGCCCTCGAAAATAGGAATCCGAAAAGGGGTAGCCCGACTAACCCGAAGCATGCTGCCGGCACAATGATCTCGGCAATCGGTCCGTTGAACCGGTCGTCACCCCCTAAAATGGCGGATATCAATCCTATGACTGCCCACACGGCGACTTGGGCAACGAAGCCGGATATCATCATCGCCACAAGGGCGTGGAGGCCACGAACAAAGCATCGAAGCCAAGATGTCCAGAAAGAGGTTGTTCGTGAAGTCTTCATCCTTTTTCTGCCGAACAGTGTATTGGTTCAGTGAAGAAGGATAGCAATTTAGTTAGCTCACGCAAAGTCGAAAGAACCAGATCCTTGCCAATTGACGATCAGGAAGATGCAATTTTGTCTAAATTCCGGGGAATTCTCGGATGGGTGAGAGGTCGGGACATGGTTTGCAACTGATATCGAGCTTCGGTAATGCGGGATTTTTGGAACACGTAGAAGTCAACAAAAGATGCCTCCGCGCTGGCCGGTCATTCCACGCGCTAGAAAGGGCAGGTTTCGAGATCTTCACTGAATCGGTCGCGAGCGTATTCTAGAATCCGCTTCCCGGTGGAAACGGCACTTTTTCCGGTCAGTTTCACCGACGAAAACTTGATGGCCGAGGGAAACCGCACTCGTGCGAGGCCTTTACGTCCGACTCCGAACATCTCGCGCAGATTGTTTCCGAAGCTCGTTCCCTTGCGCGCCCGCCCGCAGGTCAGAAAGAATTGCGAGAAAATCGGTTGCCCTTTGTTCGGCCCCGTTAGCCTCACCAAACCCAGCTCCCGCATGACGCAAAGGTGCTTGGCTGAATCGGCTTTTTTCTGCCGGATTTTGCGGGCGAGCCTCTGACAGTGAATCCGCATCCGCATGGGCAGTTCCAATTCCTTCATTTCCGCCCACGGGATATTCTGCTTGCTCACCTTGCCCCACCAGCGGCCCGGAATCGGATCGCGGGCGACTTGCGCCTTCTCGTCTTTCCCTAGGTATTTGGCAAAGTAGCCGGCGAAGTCCCGAATCTCCTGCATGTTGTCCTTTTTGGGATTGTATCGCCCCGAGCGTTCGGAGCCGTCGCGGAGATGCCACCAGAGGTGACTGGCCCGATCCTCCGCAGACGAACGGAAACAAATCAATTCGTTCCATTGCCCGGCGATCCACCGTTGCACCTCCCTCTTGCTTTCTTCGGTCACCCCATAAAGGACCAGGTGGAAATGCACCTCGCCGCGTTTCTGTAGTTCCTGCTTCCACATCATGCCAACGAGCCTGATTGCGGGAATCCGGGAGGCCGACATGCGGTTGCCGAGAGTGATGAAGCACCGCTTGGCATATGCTCCCGGAATGCCATCGGTGCAGCCGGGAAGTGTCAGCGCCATCGTGTAGGCCTGCGCCTCGAAAGTGATCGTGTGAAGCATCAGCTTGAGATTCCGACGCGAAGCCTCGGAAAGGGTTTCGATCCGGCCCCGAGGGACCCGCTTGACGGGAGGCGAGTGCTTCAGCTTTGGATTGCTCGACTCGATGCCGGGGAAATCGCAGCGGGATCCCTTTGCCCACATCCTTACCGAAGTTTGGGAAGGTTTTGGTTTGGCCGTGACAGCTTCAATTTCCGGAGTGCTGGAAATATGGCCCATAGACAAGTGGGCCGCCGCCGGGGCGGGGCGGACCGCGCTATCGCGCGTGTCCGCACCCAACCCGGCAGCGCGGTTTCCAAAGCCAAAGAGGGGCAAATGGTGGCAGGACTCGCGCAGGAACCTATCGCCGGGACGCTCCGGCAGATACGATTCGGCACGAGTACACCCTTGGAGGGAGAACTCGGACATGGTTCAGCCCTCGTTAGGAACCCTCAACAATCGCGAGAATCGCCAGCTTGAGCGATCCGTTCAGCGTCGGCCATTTTTCAGCCACCCGCAGGAGCAGCCGAAAATCGGGTGACGAATCCGGTGACAACGTGTCACCTAACTCGCTAAGGCTAAGCGGCAATGCGGTTGGTTCGATCCCAACCGCCGGAGCCATTTTAAAAGCCTCAACCTTAATAAGTTGGGGCTTTTCTGCTGAATGGCATGAAAGGTGTCGCAAAACGACGAGTAGGGTGCTCGTCGGAGCTTCGATACCTTCCCGTGATGGGCGCTTGTGAGCCGCGGGCCCTGTTGTCCGTCGACGAAAATACGGAATTACAACCTCCGGATTCAGACCCTCAGTGATCCGCGGAACGCCCTGGCGCTATAGTAAGACTGAGCGCCGTTGTAACCGATGAAGACGCGGCCATAGCGGCGATCGCCATGAAGTGCGCCGCCGAGTTTTCGAATGTCAGCAGGTGTTTTCACCCAGCTCGACGTCTTCGTATCGAAATTTCCGAGCTTTTGCAGGTTCAGGTATTCCTCTTCCGTCAGAAGCTCAATGCCCATGGTCGCTGCTAGATCCATGGCGGTATTCGCGGGTTTATGTTCCTTCCTCGAATCCAGTCCTTCACGGTCATAACAAACGCTGGTGCGGCCTTTCGGAGTTTCCGCCGAGCAATCAAAGAAGAGGTATTCGCCAGTCTTCGGATCATGGCCGACCACATCCGGCTCGCCGCCGGATTCCTCCATTTCATTGAGTGACCATAGTTTTCCGGGGGTCGCTTCGAGCCTTGTTTTGACCTTTGCCCATTCCAGATCTTGATGGCGGGTCATGTTTTTTTCAAAGCGGGCTTTCAACGCTCCGAGCAGTTCATCGCTTTCCTTGGGGGACAGTTTCTTCTTGGTTCCAACACTTTTCATAGTGGTTTTCTGGTTAAGGCGGTGTCGTGTGAGGAGAGTTGAAGATCAGCTCGATTTTCTCGAAACAAGCCGGAGGAGAGCATCGCCTTTCCACATCCAAAATCCCGAGAGAATGAGGACAGGAACGAAGACAAACCGGAAAATGGGTGCATACTGCGCAACTTCCTCAACCGGACCATAAATGTATCCGAGTATCGGAAGACCGAAGACAATATGAATCCAGCGAAATATCGAACGTTTGGTGGATTGGTTCATGATGGGGGATATAGTTATGATGATCTCAGGAAATTCCACCGGCCAGCAGCGATTCTAACTTGTCGAGAACCTGCTCGTTGGCGGTCTCGCTCAAGGGACGCATTTTCGCCGCAACCTCGGGACTCTCAAACTGCTGGACCCATGCCAAGTGGGTCTGGTTGCCCCGAGCGGCCAGTGTCACTGTTAGCTTGAACCAGGGTTTCACGACATGCTCGATCACGATCCTGGCATCGGGCTGGATCTCGCGGAAGACACTTTCGTTGGGAAAGTTGGTGCCATTCGGGCCGTGCATCACGAACACCCACCGTCCGCCGGGCTTGAATTCGAACAGCTCGAAGGTGTTCGTGAAATTCTTCGGCCCCCACCATCGGGCGAGCTGATCCGGTTGTTCGAACGCGGCGAAGATCTCTCGCGGACTGGCCGACAAGACGCGCCCCGTGCTCACTGCGTCATCCGGTCCGGCGATCATCACACCAAGCTGTTTGAACATCATCGCCCAGCCGAACTCCGCTCCATGGAACGCCTGATCGCCCCACGGCTGGGAAACATCGAAGCCCGAATGTTCGAAGCGGAGACGTGTCCCTTCGCCGTCCGGCTCTAGCTGGAAGCTCACCCGGGTATTTTCGACCGGCCCGCCGGCCGACCACGAAAATATGAGCCGGGCGGGTGGTTCGCATTCCAGCACCTCGCAGCGCACGATCAGCCCGTCAAAACCCACCTTGGGGTTCGGCGGCACGCGGAACGTGAAGTGGTGGCCGATGCTTGGCTTGAAGTCGTTAGGATACATCCACCCGGCCAGGGCGGTGCTATCGGCGATCGCCCGCCAGACCTGTTCGGGCGGCTGCGGAAACAGAAGCTCTCTGTAAATCGTGTTAGCCATTTGGTCCTCCTTTGGATAGATGCTCCTGAAGTCGCTGGAGATGGTTGTCCCAGAACCGTTCGTATTGCGCGATCCAGTCCCGCACGAGGCCAAGTCGTTCGGGGACGAATTGGTAGCGGCGTTCGCGGCCGTGCCGCTGTTCGGTCAGGAGTCCGGCATCCAATAGGACGCGGAGATGCTGCGAAACTGCCGGGCGGCTCATTTCGAAGTGGGCGGCGATGTCGCTGACCGAGCGCTTGGAGTCGGTGAGCAGATCCAACATCTGGCGTCGCGAACGATGGCTGATCGCAGCGAAGACATCAGGCTGGCGATTAGGAGCAAGGACCATGGCGACAATATGCGTAAGTATTCGCTTACCTGTCAAGTCCGGGGATACCCATCTGCAAGTCCTCAAAGAAATCGGGTTATTGAAGCGGACGCGTGGAATTGGCCATTACACCTCCCGTCGGAGCCAACGGTGAAATGCGTGTTTTTTCCCGAGTTCGTCCGGAATTCCGGATATTGTTAGATCTGGATTTGATGATCGAAGGAATCACCAGACCGGGCGATTGGTTCCCATTCGGCCACTGATCGATCACCCGGAGGACAGGCGCAAATCCAGCGGCGAATGGGACTCGACGAGCCGCCCGGGGTAGAACTCTGACATCCGGAGTTCGCCAGCCTTGACATTCGTGATCCGTTCGTTGAATTGAAACGCATGGCTAAGAAACCTACCACCATCAAAGACAGATATTCCAAGACCCAGATCCTGGACGAAATCGCAGCAAGCACCGAACTCAGCCGCAAACAAGTCGCCGCAGTGCTCGACAGCCTGTCCGACGTGATCGAGTCGCACGTGAAGAAGAATGCCGTCGGCGAGTTCGTCCTGCCCGGACTTCTCAAGATCAGCTCAATTCGCAAGCCTGCGGTCAAGGCCCGCAAAGGCATCAGCCCGTTCACCAAGGAAGAAGTGATCTTCAAGGCAAAGCCCGCCACCACCGTCATCAAGGTGCGTCCTTTGAAGAAGCTCAAGGACATGGCGCTCTGAGTAATCCCAATCCCACGATCTAACTAATTCGCGCCTCGCCGGCTGGTCCGGGGGAGGCGCGAATTTTTTATGACCGGGTCAATCCGCCGACTGACCCGCCCACATCGACTTGAGTTCGTGAATGGCGAGCGAACGGATTGCAACTTCGCCACCTTCCGCCTTCATGGAGATCCCTTCGCCGCGGGGATGGAAATTGCGGGTGGATGAAATCTCTCCCTGATTCACGAACGACTCGACCGAAGCCCGGTCCACGAGAATCTCCACCGACCTAACATCATCCTGCGCGGCATGGTGGCCGGTGCCGGCGTCGATGCCTTTCGAATCAAGGACCACGGGAAACCCGCGCAGATTGAAGGTCAGCTTCGCGCCCTGTGGGATGTTCACTTCCGCCTTGATGCGGAAGAGTTCTCCGGACGATGCGAGCGAGAGCACTTCGCCGGATTTCAAGCTGCGGTTGCTCAATTTCCTTTCGTTCCTTTGAAGCATATCCAGTTCGCGGATCGGCTGGCGGAAAATCCGGAGGCCTTTCTTGGTGTCGTGAAGAGTTAGCTCGCAGGGGAAGGAAACCTGTTGGCTGAATGGCATGTCCTTGAAATTGGATCCGCGCATCCAGGCGAGTTGGATTCTGCGGCCGTCGGCCTTGTCGGTGTTGTCGAAGGTCTGGGTGGCATAGAAATCATTGCCGCCGACGTCACTGAGGTAGCGCGGGGTTTCCTCTTTGAATTTTTTACCGTCAAACGTGCCAAGCGAGTATTTGCCATCGGCATGGATGAGTGCCCACTTTTTGATGTTAGGCTTTCCAACGACGGGCATTTCGAAGAAATCGGGGCACTCGAAAGCATTGTCGATCGGGTTGTGCTCGTTTTTCCAATCCAGCAGATTGGACGAGGTGAAGATGTGGTATTTGCCGCCGCCATACATGACCATCACCCAGTGCTTGCCGGGCTCATACCAGAAGACCTTCGGATCGCGCTCGGGGAATACCAGGATCGGATTTTTCTCGTAATGCTTCCAGGTTCGGCCGCGGTCGAGGCTGTAGGAAATACCGTGCTCGGGCGAATTGCGTGACCAGAACGCCACCATCGGCGGGGTGTTTCTATCAGTTGATAGGCCGGAGCTGTTGCCGTAGTCGATCACACAGGTGCCGGATTGCACGGCGCTGTCGAGCTTCTCCTCCCAGAACGCCGGTTCGAGCTCCGTCCAGTGGATCAGGTCCTTGCTCACCGCATGGATCCAGCACTTGTTCCAGCGCTGGGCGAAGAAGTGATACTCTCCGTCGTAATAGACGAGCCCGTTGAGGTCGTTGAGCCATCCGTCCTGTCTTTGGCCCGGGTTCAGCCGGTCCATGACCCACTGACGGGCCGTGAAGTGGAACTGCGGGCGCAGGGGCTCCTGATAGAGCGTTCCTTTCGCCAGTGGCATCACGTCCGGTGTGTCGGTCTGGATGATCCCGCCGACGTTGATGTGCCCCCATTGCCCTTTCGCTTCATCGACGATGCGGATTTGCGCCTCCTTGCCCATCAACTCCCTCACACCCCACGACGCGGAAGTCATGCGGTCGCTGTTGCGGCCGGTGGCGCGTTTCACGGTTTTCCCATCGACGATCAGATCCATGCAGGCGTGCATCTCGTAGTCGCCGCCGCCGATGAGGAAGGAGATAAAGGGTTTTGAAATTTTGAAAGCGGGTGATGTTAGAGTGCCGGTCGGCCCGTCGCCATCGGTCTCGCTACTGGCGATGGGAGCTTCGCCGGAATCCTCGATTTCGAGTTTCTTGAGCAGGTCGCCGGAAATTGGTCCCTCTCCGAACGCGTCGCCGCTCGCTTTCCAATCGCCGTAATCCGCAGTGCCGAATTTCCCGATGGCCAGTTCATCCGCAAGGCTGAGGGAGCTGCCTAGCAGCAGGAAGGAGAAGAGTCCGAGGGTGGTATTTGCGTTGGTCATGATCGTGGTTTTGAAATGTTATCTCACATTGGAAAATGCGGCTGCTGTACGTTCCTTGAAGGTTGGCAAGGCGGCGACTTTTTGAGGATCCTCCTGATACCAGAAGGCGAGACTGGTGTAGTCATCCGCATCTGCGGGCGTGGTCGGATTCACGTTGTCGTGCTGGTTCTGGATTTCGACCTTGAGGGAATTTCTGAAGCGAACCGGGTTTGCCATATACCAGCGATACATTCGGTTGACTCCGTTCTCGTTGAGGATATGGCCGCAATAAATGGATGAGAACGTTCGCCAGTTAGGATTTTCCCAGCAGGAGCCATACTCGTCCTCGGTGCCGGGACTGTGGGCGAAGTCTTTTCCATCCAGATGGAAGATCGTGTCGCCCTCGCCGAACCACACGTTTTGTATCCTGGAGACCGTCTGTAACATGCTGCCGACGTATTGGCCGTGGCCACGCGCTTCCATCAAGGTGTGCAGTCCGTTGGATGCCGGATTGCTCCGGCGCCACTCACAGTGCAGACGACTCCGTTCGGCGGCGTTGGACTTGCTTTCCTCGAAATCCACTCCGTAGGCGATCTTTTGCGAGTAGTCGCGATCACCGTCATTCGCCAGAACGAATCTCGCCCGCTTCGAAAAAGGCATGGGAAGATAACACATGAAACAGGCATGGTTGATCTGCATCGGTGCCGATTGATAGTCCACCGACTTGCCACCGATCGCGCCGAAAAAGTCTGCCAGCGGCACTTGGATCGACGGATCCTTCGCGTCATCCCAAAATACTTTCAACACCAAACCCGGATACCATTTGCCCACGGTGTCATCCGTGATGTAGAAATAGGTGACTTTGCCAGGTCCTTTCAGATCGGCGATCACCAATTCCTTGCCCATGGGAGCGGATACCTGATGGAAATTTGTGAGAGTTCGCGACGATGCATCCGTGATTCGAAACATATCCGATGTGGATTGGGCATGTGCCCACGTCAGGAGGCCAACTGCGAGAGCCAATGCGACACTTGCAGCCGATGCCGTGTTGGGTTTGTGGTTTTTCACGTGATGAGGATTTTGAAGAGAACAAAGGTGGGCATTCATGCGACGTCCCGGCACTCGATAGACATTTGCTCCATCGGGATTTCGAGGGTTAGTTCGGCACCGTAGTCGAGTCCTTCGACAAAAGGCAGGAGCAGCTCCAACACATCCGGCTGCTGGAAATGTTCCGGTTTGGTTTCCGGGTGAGGGAAATAGATCAGGCCATCGATGCTGCTGCCGTCCGGCCGGATCAGGCGGACATCGAAAAACGAGAAGTCCTCCGCCGGCTCGGTGGGATGCCATTTCACCGCATGAAAGGTCTGCCGCGGGCGGTACACGACGTAACGGCACGGTGCGATGCTCACATTCAGCGTGCCCGTGTGATAGATCCCGAGATCGAGTCCCAGGGCCTTGAAATGGGGATGCTGCATCCGCAACGTGCCGCCGGGGAAGCGGGGGTTGCCGTTTTTTCCGGAAGCGACTTGATGCCCTTGAACGACGCGGGCGGTGATGGTTTGCCAGGTGGGCATGGGTGTTTGATCGATTAGATTTTCTTTTCCATGTCCTCGAGAGCGACCTGTTTGGTTTCCGGAAACATGAATCCCACCACGAAGATCTGGAGCAGCATCATCGCGGCGAAAAAGGCAAAGGGGAAACCCGCGCCCGGCTCACCCACATCCTTCGCCAGCAGCGGGAAGGTCCACGAGACGAGCATGGCCATGAACCAGTGGGTGAAACTGCCGAGAGTCTGGCCCTTGCTGCGGATGGCCGTCGGAAAAATCTCGCTGATGAAGACCCAGATCACCGCACCTTGGCCGAACGCATGGCAGACCACGAAGCCGCCAAACAGCCAGACCAGCCATTCGCGGTGAACCGTGTCGCTGAAAATCCATGCCACCAGTGCGAGGGCGATGCCGCAGCCGATCGTTCCCCACATCAGGAGCGGTTTACGGCCCGCCTTGTCGATGATCGCCATGCCCACGAGCGTGGAAACGAGATTGGCCGCGCCGAGAATCACCGACTGCAACGCGCTGGATTCCTTGTTGAATCCGGCCATCGCGAAAATGGTGTCCGCATAATACCACAGTGCGTTGATCCCACCTAACTGATTGAACATGGCAATAGCGACCGCCAGGAAAATCAGTCTGGAGTGGGCTTTGACAAACAGAGGAGCCGATGTGCTGCCTTTTTCCAAATGCACCGAGTTGCGGATGGCGGCGAGCTGTTCTCCGGTGTGGGTGAGGCCGATTCTGCGAAGAACCTCCGTTGCTTCTTCGTTCCTGCCCTTCATGACCAGCCAGCGCGGACTGCGGGGGATGAAGAAGAGCAGGATCAGGAACGCCAGCGCGGGCAGCGCCTGGATTCCCAGTTTCCACCGCCACTCGGTCGCTCCCAACTCCATCGAGCCAATCAGATAGTTGGAAAAATAAGCCACCAGCACGCCGAACACGATGTTCACCTGGAAACATGCCACCAACCGCCCGCGCCACGCCGCGGGGGCGATTTCCGCAAGATACATCGGCCCGAGCACCGAGGTGGCACCGACCGCGATCCCTCCCAGGATGCGCGCGCCGACCAGGATCCAAAGGCCCGAGGCAAACGCACAGCCGAGCGCGCATATCAGATAGAACGCGGCGGCGATCTTGAGACAGTCCCGCCGGCCGTAAATATCGCCCGGCTTGGCCGCCGCCAGGGAGCCGATGGCCGCCCCGATCAACGCGGAGGCGGTCATGAATCCCTGCTCGTTGGGGGTGAGCTGGAACAATGCCTTCAACTGGTCCTGGCAACCGGAGATCACCGCCGTGTCGAATCCGAAAAGCAAACCACCCAGCGCCCCGACCATAGTGGCTCCTAACAAAGCTGCGGTGATTCGCGCCGGGGGAATCTCCTCCGAAGGGTTCAGGGTGGATGGGTTTGACACGTTCATGCTTGGGGAGGTTCCGCATAACAACGGAGGGGGACAACATCTGATTTGACAGGTCGTGAAAAACCGGACATATCCGCTGGCGAATCAGAACTGACCAATTTGTACAATGGACAATTCAACCAAGCACCATGCAATTTCTCGGGAACTGGCCACCGAGATCCTAGCCGGTAAATACCGCCAGACCGGCCGGCTCCCCAGCGAAACCCAGTTGGTAAAGCGGTTTGACGTCTCCCGGCCCACGATCGGGCGGGCATTGCGCAGTTTACAGGAACAGGGACTGGTTGAACGTCGGGCAGGTTCAGGCACCTATGTCAGGTCCGGCAAGGACCGGCCAGCCGCTCTCGGTATCAATAGCCCGCAGTTGGGGATGATTGTGCCCAGTCTGCGGCAAACGGAGATCTTTGAATCCATCTGCGGCGAGCTCGCCAGCCTCGCCCGCGTCAACGACTACGGCCTGTGGTGGGGAGCCAGCTCATCACCTGTTAGCGAGGCGAAGATGACGGTCGGGGAAGCGGAGGAACTCTGCACCCGTTTCATCGAGCGGGGAGTGGCCGGGGTGTTCTTCGTCCCGTTCGAACACCAGACGGACCGCGAGGCCTCCAACCGACGGATCGTCGAGCGGCTGCGCCAGGCGGGCATTCCGGTGGTCCTCATCGACCGGGACATCGGAGCGTTTCCCAACCGCAGCGAGCTGGATCTGGTGGGTGTGGACAACTTCGCTGGTGGCTACATGCTTGCCGAGCACCTGATCAAGCTCGGGATGAAGCGGCTGGCCTACGTGATGCGGCCTCTAACTGCATCCACCGTGGACGCGCGGATCGCCGGGGCCCGGATCGCCATGCTGGACCACGGCTTGGAAACTCCGCGCAAGTTCGTTCATGCGGGGGATCCCACGGATTTGAAATTCGTCCGTTCGTTCGCGCAGGCACACCAGCTGGACGCCGTGCTCTGCACCAGCGACCACATCGCCGCGCAGCTTTTGCAATCCCTCAACCGGATCGGAGTGAGCGTGCCCAAGGACCTCCGGCTCGTCGGTTTCGACAACGTCCGATTCGCCAGCCTGCTTACGATCCCGCTCACCACGATGGAGCAGCCCTGCCGTGACATTGCGCTAACCGCCTTCAACGCCCTCCAGGAACGCATCGCGAATTCCACCCTGCCGCCCCGCACATTAATGGTCACGCCGCGGCTGGTGGTGAGGGAAAGCTGCGGAGCCTATCTGCACCCGGACTGATTCGGCAGGACCGCGGCCGTAAGGATACTCACTTCATGTTAGAGTTCAAGCGGAGGAACAGCCGTGGATTTCCCGCCCGTGGCACCCGGACGGTCACGCGGTCCACGCCGGGGGCGAAGCCGTCGTCCACGGTGGTGATCTGGACTCCGCCGACGCCGTTGTTGGCGCGGCTCCAGGCACCCAAGGTCGTGCCGAACTGGGCGAAAGGGTCGACTGTTAGCGATATATCCGCGCGGCGGAATTCGAAGATGGCCCAGGTGGCGTCGGTGGTGATTTTCGGCAGCAGGGAAATCGAATTCGCGCCTGCTCCGGATGGAAGGCCGCCGAGGATGAATTCAAGGCTGTTGGGGATTTCGTCGCCATCCGGGTCGGCGTTGGCGAGGCGGTCGTTGCCCTGCAAGCCCATGTAGGCTAGCCAGAAGGTGTAGCCGTGATCGATGCCGGTGGCCGGGATGATCGTCGCCGCCTGCGTCTCGGCGGAGGGCAGGCCGGGGTATTCGAGGAACGGGCCACCGATGATCTGTTGGGAAAAGCCGGGACCTTGCCAGGCGACTCCCAAGTAGTCCTCGCCGCCGCCCTCCTTGTGCAGGGCCTCGACGTAACAGCGCTGGCCAGCGGTTAGAGGAATGATCACGGAGGCTTGGTTCACGTTGTTCGTCCAGTCTCGCAGGCCGGTGGCTCCGGTGGTGTAGGCGATCTTGGTTTTGTTCGCCTGGACGTCGCTGGTGGAGAGCCAGAATTCGCCGCCATCGTCGGAGGCGATCCAGAACTGATAGTCGCCGGTGACCGGCGCGATGAGATAGCCGCTGACCTTTTGTCCGTAGTTGTCCGAAGTATTGGTCGGAGTTTCGAAAGTGTTCAGCGTGGACGTCTGGTTCGGCGTGGCGGGATAGGCGGCGGTATTCGTTAGGTCGGTAACGTTGTTGCCGCCGATGCCGGTCCAAACCTCGCGTTTGAGGAAAACGGGGTCGGGGATGGTGCCGGGATATTCAAGGAAACGGCCGTCGATGATCTGCCGGGAGAACGATGGGCCCTGCCAGGCGACGGCCATGTGATCCACAAGCGTCCCTTCCTTGTGAAGCACCTCGATGTGATAACGCTGGCCGGCCGTTAGAGTCAGCCAGCCGGACTCCTGCGTGGCGAAGGTGGTCCACGTCCGGGCGGCGGTGACGGCCGTGTTGAAGCCGATCTTCATCCGGTTGGCCGGGTTCGAATCGGTGGAAAGCCAGAGCTCGGCGGAGTCGTTCGCTGCGATCCAGAATTTGTAATTTCCGGTTTCCGGCGGGACCAGATAGCCAGTGACGCGTTCACCGAAATTATCGGCGTAGCTGGTGGGGGACTCGAAGGTGGTCAGCACTCCGCGGGCGGTCGGCTTGCCGGTGGTGAATGAAGCTGCGGATGTCAGGCTGGAAACGGTGGTGCCGGTGATGCCGGTCCAGACCTCGCGCTTGAGACTGGGTTTGCCGGGCATCACCAGGGGATTCTCCAAATTGCTGTTGGCGATGACGCGGCGGGTGAAGGACGGTCCCTGCCAGGCGACGGCCAGATGATCGGTGCCGGTTCCTTCCTTGTGGAGGGCTTCGAGATAATAGCGCTTTCCTGACACCAAGGCGATGGGCACGGATTTTTGCGAGGGCTGCGTGTCCCAAGCCTGTGCGGCGACCCATCCGCTAACCGATGCGATCCGGATGCGGTTGGCCGGATTTTCGTCGGTGGACAGCCAGAGTTCGCTGGACTTGTCGGAAGCGATCCAGAACGTGTAGCGGCCGTCGTCCGGAGCGACGAGGTAGCCGCTGACGCGCTCGCCGAAGGTGTCGGCGGTGTTGGTTGGTGAAACCCATCCGGTGCCTGCGGTGAGTGTCCCGATGGTGGTGGGCGAGGCGGGGTAAACCGTGGATCCAGTTAGATCGGAAACGTTGTCACCGGCGATGCCCCCCCAGACCTCGCGATTGACGAGCGTGCGGTCCGCGGGCGCGGCGGGAGGTTCGAGATGGGCGTTGGCGATGACCCGCCGCGTGATGCCGGGTCCTTGCCAAGCCACGGCGACGTGATCGCCGAAAACACCGTCGCGGTGGTTTACTTGGAAATAGTAGCGTTTTCCGGCGACCAGTTGTTTCACCGAAGACTGTTGCGATGGATAGGTATCCCACGCCTCTTCTGCGGTGTGACCGGTGATCGAGGCGATTGACTCGAGGTTGGCCGGATTCTCGTCGGTTGATAGAAGTAACTGCCCGTCATCGTCGGAGGCGATCCAGAAGGTATAAGCGCCGGTGGCGGGGGGGATGATGAAACCTGTCAGCCGCTCCGAGAAATTCTCCTCACCGAGATTGGCGCTTTTCAGGGAGAATAGGGAACCGGGAGCGCCGCCGCCGGTCGAAGTCAGTCGGAAATTCCGCACATTGCCCACGGCATTTCGATAACTGCTGAAGCCCGCGGACTTGATGGTGAGAGCACCCGCATGGTTGTGGGTCGCCAGCAGGGTGCCATTCATGTAATATGTGGAAACCCATGCCGAATTGCGGGTGTCCAGCATGACCGAGAGGGTGTCGTAGGCGCCTACCGGACTGATGGTGGGGGAGGCGGAAATCGGATTGGTGGTGGCGGATGCGAAGGCGGTCATGGTGCCACCATCCGAGCCGTTGGCCCGCGCCAGCATCCAGCTCTGGCCGATCGAGGGAAAGAGCGAGGCTTGGGTGTAGAGCGCGGTATTCGTCGCGACATCGTTGGTAAAGCCGAGCGCGAACCAATCCGCGCTGCCCGGCGAATTTGTGGGATCGATCTCCAAGCTCAGGGTGTAGACGTATCCCGGCTGCGGTAAGAAGGGCAGCAGGGCGTGGGCGTCGCCGGTGGCGGATTTGGTGGCCACGCCGTTGTTTCTAACCCATCCGGTGGATGATCCCCAGGTGCCGGTTCCGGTCTCGGTGGTGTTGCCGTTGAGCGCGCCGGTTCCGGCGAAGGTCTCGGTGTAGTTGGCTGTGGCGGTGGTCCACTGCATCTGCCCGCTCGCCGGGTTGTTAGCCCATTTTGTCGCGCTCGATGAGTTGAAAAACTCCCGCCTGAGGCCGGGGCGGAAGGTTTCCGGATATTCGAGATAGGTGCTTGGGATGACGGCCTGGGCAATCGATGGCCCCTGCCACGCTACTGCCAGGTGATCACCGCCACCGCCCTCTTTCTGCAAGGCCTCGATGTAATAGGACTGGCCGGCCTCCAGCGGGATTCCAACGGATTGCTGGCTGGCCTGGGCGTTCCATTGCAAGGCATTCACCGATCCGGTTACCGACGAGATCTTCCGCTTGTTTGCCGGGTTGGCGTCGCTGGAAATCCAGAGTTCGCCACCGTCGTCCGAAGCGATCCAGAACGTGTAGTTGCCGGTAGCGGGAGGAACGAGGTGGCCGCTGAGGCGCTGGCCATAGTTGTCGCCGAAACCGCTCGGGGCTTGGAAATTCTCGGTATACCCCGTTAGGTCTGGCGTGTGGGGATAGTAAAGCGAACCGGTGAGTTCGGTCAGTGCCTGACCGCCGGAGAGTCCGGTCCAGACTTCGCGCTTCAGACCTGCCTTCAGGACCTGGACCGTGATCAGCCCGGTGTCCGAGAGTGGTGTGGGACCGTTGTCGGTGGCGGTGACCGTTAGAACCCGCGTGCCGACCGGGAGCAAGATGGTGTTGCGGCGGATCACTCCGGTCAGTGGATCGATGGTGAACGCGCCATCGGCATTGCCGCCGGTGATCGAGTAGGTCACCTGCGTTCCCGGATCGGCCCAGTCCTTCGCTTCGAGCGTGGTGACGATGTCATCGCGGTTGTAGACGGTGACGTTCCTGTCATTGAGGACGGGAGCGGCGTGGTTGTAAAACTGTTGGGTCACGTTAGGGGCACCCAGCATGATTTGGCCGAAATCGGGACCGGACCAGGAAACCGCCAGATTGTCGCCGCCGATGCCTTCTTTCTGGAGCGCTTCGATGTAGTAGAACTTTCCTCCCTCCAACGTGATGGCCGCGGATTTCTGGGTGGTGAACTTGCCCCATTGCCGGGAGTCGGTCCAAGTCAAGGAATACGCGATTTTGACTTTGTTCGCCGGATTGCTGTCGGTGGAGAGCCAGAGTTCGCAGGCGTCGTCGGCGGCGATCCAGAAGGTGAAGCTGCCGCTGTCCGGCGCGCGGAGGTAACCGCTGAGTTTCTGCCCGTAGTTGTCGGCACTGTTGGTCGGGGTTTCGAAGAATGCCTGATAGGTGGTCGAGTTCGGGTTGTTCGGGTAGGTGCCGAGTGTGGTTAGGTCGGAGAGATTGGAGCCGTTGATGCCCGTCCAGAGCTGGCGTTTCACGGCGCGGGCCTCGACTTCCACGGCGATCTGGGCGGTGCCGGTCTTCCCGCCGCTGTCGGTGACGCTGATGTCCAACAGGTATTTCTGCAAGGTCGCGAAACTGAGCGCCCCATTCACGGTTAGAACGCCGGTGGTGGCGTTCAGCGCGAAGGCATTGCCGGTGTTTCCGCCGGTGATGGCGAAGCTGGAAAGCACCGAGCCGGGTTCGGAGTCGCCCGCCACGAGTGTGGCGATGGTGGTCCCGACCGTGGCATCCTCGCGCACGCGGTAGGTCATTTTCGCGATCCATGGAGCGAGATTCACCCAAGTTCCGGGGTGTTCCAGATTCTGCATGGGAATCAGGCGGCGGTCCTGCGTCGGCGATTGCCAGGCGACGCTCAGTTGGTCCGGACCTGTCTGATCGCGATGGAGGACTTCCATGTAGTAGCGTTGCCCCGCTGTTAGCGGAATGGGCGCGGACTCCTGACTTGGGACCGCCGTCCATGCTCCCGCGCCGGTCACGTTGGAGAGCGTGATGATCTTCACCTTGTTCGCGGGGGTGGCGTCCGTGGAGAGCCACACCTCGCTGTAGTCATCCGAACTGCTCCAGAAGACATGGTTGCCGGTTTCCGTCGGCAGCAGGTAGCCGCTGAGTTTCTGGCCGTAGTTGTCGAGGTCGAGGGTGGTTTGGAAAGCGGGCGAATGGCGGACTTGGTTCGGGCTGTTAGGGTAGGCCGCCAGCGAGGTCAGCGGGCCGATGCCGTTGCCGCCGAGGCCGGTCCAGATTTCCTGTTTGACGCCGCGGATCGGCACCACGGTGATCGTGACCGGCAGGGTTCCGCCGGAATAGGCGACGGTGAGATTGAAGGTGGTGTTAGGGGTCAGCGCGGCAGCGGTGGCCACGCTGATCGCGCCGGTGGTGGCATTGATGGAAAACGCGTTGCCGGTGTTTCCCGCGGTGATCGAGAACGCCGAGCCCGTGGCCGTCGTGCCGAGAACCGTGCCGTTGAGCGCATTGGCGGCGACTTGGAAGGTCCAGGCGGGCGAGGGGACCGTGCCGGTGATGGTGTAGGCTCCGAGCGAGCCGTAGTCGTCATAGCCGTTGGTGGCCCAGGTCGCGTTGCCTGTGCCATCGACCGTTAGAGAGTAGGTTCCGGCGGCGACTGCCAGAGAGAGCGACGTGTTGAGCTGGTTCGCGGGACTCGCGGTGGAAACGAGCGTGCCGGCGGCGTTGTAGAGTTTCACCTCGATGTCGAGGTTCGGGCTGTTGACCGCGCCGTTGAATGTTAGATTCAGCGTTCCGCCACCGGTGGTGAAAGTGAAGGCATCGAGATCATCGGGGCTGTCGATGATGCCGGTGTTGGATACCGCGCCCGCGGCTCCGAGTTTCAGGGGCGTGGCCCGCGCCGCCGTGGCCGCATGATCGTCTAACCGCCGGGGGATGTAGGAACCCATGACGAGAAGATCATCCTGCTGCTGGTTCGCATTCACGTAGTCGCCCTTGCTCCATTGGGCGACGGTTGCGCCGTAGGGAGCTCCCATGATCGGGCCCCAGTTCGTCGCTCCGCTGCCGTGGCCGCCGAAATATCCGTCTGTTCCCCTGCCATCGTGATGAAGGCCAAGCGTGTGGCCGATTTCATGGGAAATGGCGTCCGTTCCCGCCTTGCCGGTCATGAACACCCAGCAGCAGGTGTCGCCGGATTCCAAAAACGTTCCACCGAAGGCGATGCCTCCCGCGCCGGGGGCGAAATTGCTCGGCGTGACGATGCAGCGCATCCTCCGGCCTTGCGGCGCGCGCAGATACGCCTGCAAGTCGGTGGTGACGTTCACTTCGAACGGCTCGAAATCCTCCGCCACCCGCCGCCACATGTCGGTGACTTCGTTGGCCGGGAGATTGTAGGCGCTGGCGATGATCCGCCGTCCGCCTTCCCAGCTCTGGCCTTCGATGACCTCGCCGTCGAAATCCAGATAAATGCAGGCCGCGGCGCGGGGCAGGCTGTGGAGGACCGGGATGGCTTCGAAAATGATGCCCACGGACCGGCCGCCGTTGTAGATGGCCGCTTTTTCAGGATCCGGGACGGCGGCCTGGACCGGCGGTTTGAAATTCGGGTCCGGCTCGCAAATGATTTCACCCCTCGGCCGCGCCGCTACCTGAAGTTTTCCGGATGGATCGCTGGAATAAACATGCGCAATTTTTCCGGCTTTCGGCAGGATGAATCCCCGATAGCCCCACGGCTCGCGGGCGATTTCGAATGTTCCGCTGCCGTCCGCCAACTCTCCACCGGCGGCGGTCGCGTTGTTCGGGTGGATTTTCGAGTAATTGATCCGGCCTTCGATCCGCCCGCCGTCGGGCAGAGGGAGGGAAAACAAACTGCCTTTTTCCAAGTTGCCGATATCGGAGAACAAGTGCTCATCGTCCGATCCGAGAACGGTGGGGGGGGGCTCCGTTATTTTGGCCGGCGTAGAAGCAGGCCGCTCCACGGTCGGCACGGTTTTCTGCTTCCGGGCCGGGTTCATGGCGAAAATGGCCACTCCGATCACGGTCAACGTGAGGGAGAGGGCCAGCAGACGATTGGAAGAGATTTTCATACAAGGGTTTTTGCCGCGATCCGGGTCAAGGCGGGTTATTGAGCAATGTCTGGCGGGATTCCTGTCAATTTACAAGCGGGCTGACTCCAGAAATCCGTAGGGATCCCCGGTTATCATCTCGCTGGAGACGTCTCAAGGGTAGGCTCACGCCTTCCGGGAACCTCAATGCCCATGGAATCAAAGGGTTTTTCGAGGAATATTGAGGTTTTTTCCCGACGCTCCAAACCATCCACACGAAGGAGGTGGGAGGCAACCTAAAGAAACAGGGAGGTAGCCGGGTGGGTGGTATTGAGGTATTTACATTTGCTTGAACGCAGATGGCCTCATTTCACGTTGCCGGATAAATTGAGTGCAGTCTCTTTACCTACATTTTCACCGGATTACCGATCCACTTTCCAATACCCAAAAAACCAGTCTAACCTTTCCATGAAAAATCCCAAAAGGAGCTCGCCCCGAGGTTTCGCACTTGTTGTCACGCTTTCGCTGATGATTTTGCTGACGGTGATCGCAGTCGGTTTGCTGACGCTGAGTTCCATCAGCCTGCGCACAACCGGTCAATCCTCCGACATTGCTACGGCCAAGGCGAATGCCCGGATGGCCCTGATGCTCGCGATGGGGGAATTGCAAATGACCGCCGGGCCCGACACCCGGGTCACCGCCCGCGCGGATGTCCTCGATAAGGACAATCCTCCGGTCACGGGCGTTTGGAAGAGCTGGGAGGGGACCGATCACGAGCTGACCGGTGCTGCCGCCGGACGCCCGGTTTCTCCGGGGAGCAACTACAGGACGAAAAAAGAAGAGCGTTTCCTCTCATGGCTCGTCTCGGGGGTGAACCCGCTCGACCCTGATACTCTGCCGGATGCCACCAAATCCGACTCCAAGGCCATCCTGGTGGGCAACGCCTCGGTCGGCAAAGGTTCCGATCGCGAAAAGCTGCAGGTTCACCTCACTCCGACCAAGGTCAGTCTCAATTCCCGGCAGGGCGGCTACGCATGGTGGGTCGGCGGCGAGAATCAGAAAGCCCGGCTGCCCAATCCCTATCAGCCGACCACTCAGACGGCCGGTCGCTGGGCCATCAATGCCAAGTCCCATTCCACCGCCGATCCGAAAAAGTTCGGCATGGACGACTTGCTGACGGATGCCACACCTGCGGCCAAAGGAATCACCCTCAAGCAAACCGACCTTTTTTCCGATCCCGGTGACCTGCCGACTTCCCAAGAGTTTTTCCACGATCTTTCCACCAGCTCGGTCGGGCTGCTCACGAACGTCGCGACCGGCGGATGGAAAAAAGATCTCTCGCTGCTCACGGAAAACTGGTCCTCCGCGGGTACCAGCAACCTGCCGCTGTTCCGGGTCAAGCCCGGCCAGGACCTCCAAGCCAACATTGCAACCTCGGGCAGCCCGACCGTCGCCAAGTCGATGCTCTACCCTTGGTCCTCCTACCGCGGCGATTCGTCAAAAATGGCGATCTATCAGCACGGTGCGGTTTCCAGTTGGGAAAATCTCAAGGACTACGCCCTCGCCTACAAAAGAATCAGCACGGTGGCTTCCACCGGCCGGAGCACGATGCCCACCGTCGCGACCGCGATCAACGGGGACGCGTATTCCTTCCTTCACAGGGTCCGGATCCTGCCGGTAATCGCCCGCCTGCAATGGGTCTTCTCCTACTCCGCATCGCAAGTCGCGGGTCCCAATCCGGCGACGCCCGCCTATGAGCCGCGCCTGCTGCTCACTCCCGTCATCACGATGTGGAACCCCTACAATGTCGAGATCACCTCCGGGGCGCTCAGTTTCGGCGTCCAGAAGCCGATCCCTGCGGCGCTCAAGTTCACCGTCAACGGGACGACCTACCCCACCTACAACCGGATTACGTCGGATTCCGTCAATGGAGCCATCAACAACCTGAACAACACCCCTCCACTCAGCAATGCGCTCACCATGTCCTATCAGATTGCTTCCGGTTTTACCCTGAAGCCGGGTGAAACCCGCATCTTCAGTCCGATCGGCGGCCCGGCCCCCGCCGAGCAAACCCTCCAATTGCAGCCCGGTTACCGCAATAATACCGGTCACTACTATGTCCTGAAAAACAGTGCCGGAGCGAATCTCACCGCGCCGGGAACCTCCACGATCAAGGCGGACGCGATCTTCGACACCATTTACAATGATAACAGTGTCGGGGTCGGCATTTATCTCGACATGCACGTCAACGGCGCATGGGGGCTGGCCTATCGGATGGTTTACACCCCCACGGTCGCCAAGCAGATTTACAAGGAAATCAAGGGCTCAACCTCGGACCCGTTGAACAAGATCGCCGGCACGCCGTTTCCGTTCATGACCACCGTCTTCGGAGCGCGGATGGCCAGCAAAACCCACATTGCGGCCAAGGGTTTCCTCCAGTCCAGCCCGCTCGTCAACTACACGGCCATGGGCGGCAAGGATTTGGCGGAAGAGACCATCGCCAGGCACTACCGTGGCACCAACCACCCGGTGAATTCCCCCTTCGACTACAGTTCCGAAGCGGTGGCCGGAGCCGCCGACAGCCTGCTGCCCAATGCCAGTGACACCACCAACCGCGGCTACATCGTCACCGGATTCACCAAGGCGGACGGGCTCTCCCGCTGCGTTGTCGCCGAGTTGCCGACCCGCCCGTTGCAATCGCTGGCGGAACTCCAGAACTGGGACCTTCGCTATGAAAATCCGGTGCCTCCTTTCGCCTTCAACCTCATTGGCAACAGCGACGCCACACCCCTCATCGCCGCCAACTCCGTCAAAGGCCAATACTCC
Organism: Verrucomicrobiota bacterium; assembly: GCA_040386755.1. Lineage (GTDB taxonomy): Bacteria > Verrucomicrobiota > Verrucomicrobiia > Verrucomicrobiales > Akkermansiaceae > Luteolibacter. Next base: position 245,955 of record JAZKEY010000024.1, read on the forward strand.
GATTCGGTGAACCTCCAGCACGACGACTCCTACTGCGCCAATCACCTGTTGTTCGACGACTGGATTTTCTCGTCGATCGCGCCGGATCCAACGAACTTCGGAACCTCGGGCAAGGCGATGAAAGCCGCTTACACGGATTTCGTCACCGGCGCTTCACCGCTTGGAAACCGCGCTTACAAGCCCCTGCTGCAGGACACCAGCTTCGCCAAGGAATCGACGTCCAACGTCAACACCCTTTACAATAACCAAGTCGCCAAATCCGACTCTTGGAAGAAAATCGCCTCGCGCTTCGAGGTGGAAGGTATGTTCAACGTGAACTCCACCTCGGTCGCCGCCTGGCGCGCCCTTCTGGGGCACGCGCGCAACCAGAAGGTGCCCTACATCAAGGACAGCGGTGGCGCTTGGAGTGTCGACGTTTCCGGCGAGTCCGATTACGCGTTCTCGCGCTTCGCCGTGGCCGGTGATACCGAGGCGAAGACCACGGGCACCTCGGGATCCTTCGCGGGTGCCGCAGAGTTCTCGGGTTACCGGATTCTCGACGAGAAAACCCTCGATGCGCTTGCCGAGGAAATCGTCAAACAAGTCCGCCTGCGCGGTCCTTTCCTGTCGCTTTCCGAATTCATCAACCGCCAGCTCTCTTCCGACAGCAATCTCTCCATCGCCGGGGCCGTGCAGGTCGCCCTCGACCAGATCGCGAAAAATTCCGCCACCAATCCCTACAAGGGCATCACCGACGTGATCGACAGGGTTTCCGCAGCGAATCCGCTGCCGCTGGGCTCTGCGGAATACCAATACGGCGATGCCGCCGTGGGGCAGGCGACCTACGGCCTGCCCGGCTGGACCCGTCAGGCCGACGTGTTGCGCGCACTGGCACCCATCATGACCGCGCGTGACGACACCTTCACCATCCGCGCCTACGGAGATGCCAGGGACAAGAGCGGTGTCATCAAGGCCCGTGCCACCTGCGAAGCCGTCGTCCGCCGCACGCGGGAATTCGTGGATGCCTCCGAGCTGGCCGATATCACCACGCTCCCGACCAAGGCGGTGAACAAGACTTTCGGCCGCCGCTTTGAGATCGTTTCCTACCGCTGGCTCAACCCGTCGGAACTTTAATCTTTGAAATGTTTTGCCATTTTTGATCCATCTTCCGACATGCGCCATCTCCTCTGCCTGCTGTTTCTGATTCCCAATCTTGCCCTCGCCCAGTCCAACGGCTCCCGCACCTGCCGGATCCTGTTTCTGGGAGCCCCGGATGACGCGCCGGAAAAACTCCAGCTCTTCGACGGCACCGCCTCACAGGAGGTCGAGCTGCCGCGGATGAACCTGTCGAAGGTCTATCCGCTCCCGGCCGGAGCGCTCGTCATCCGGATGTTGACCACCGCCCCCGCCAAGCCCGAGGAGGCCAGCCCGGACGCCCCCAAGGCTGCCATCGCCGAGTCGCTTGGCGATTTCTATCTACTGGTCAGCAGCGATCCGTCTAACAAAATCGCGCCGGTGAAGCTGCAGGTCATCGATGCCGACCCCGCGAAGTTCAAAAACGGCCAGATGCTTTGGTTCAATCTCACCGCGAACAGCGTCGGCGGCCAGGTCGGCACGCAGAAACTCGCGATGACTGCGAACTCCCGGACGATCCTCGACGCCCCGGCTTCCAAGAGTGAGGACTTCAACGTCAACCTCTCCTTCCGCATCCCTGGCGACGAACGGCTCCATCCGCTGTGCGAAACCAAATGGCAGCATGACAGCCGCTCGCGAACCGTGTTGTTCGTGATCAACCAGGGCGGCTCACGGGTCCCCCGGATCCTCGGATTTCCTGACTATCGCGAGCCTGCCGAGAAAAAGCCGTGAGGTGACCCCCGGCCAACGCGCAATCCCCACCTCCACGCTTGCAGTCATCCGGCATGGGCTTCATACGCTATGAAATGCGAAAGTGCTGTCTGGCGGGTTTGATTCTGGTAACCGGAGGTCTGTCCTTCGCCCAGCCGACATTCAAGCCATACGGGAGCGACTCCTGGACCCTCCACTTGTGGCATCTTGACGAGCAGACGCCGCCTTTCGATGACTTCGGAAGCAGCCCGTTGCCGCTCAATGGCCTGCTCAACGGGGCCGCTGCCGGATTTCCTTCACTGCCCGGATTCGGGTCCGCGGTTTCCTTCCGTTATTCCGCCAGTACCGAGCCGGACAATCCGCAGCCGTATGGTCCGATCCTTCTGGCCAAGCCCGTGGTGGCCTCGGGATCCGCGGATAACGTGGATGTGGCGTTCCCGGTCATGGGGGACAACGGCGCCTTCACTCTGGAAGCCATCGTCAAGCTCGACATGCTGCCGTCCGAGTCGCCGGGACTCGCTGCGGACATCGTGACCATGGATGACGACCTCCGGGCGAACCGGGTGTTTTTGTTCCGCATCGAGAAACCCGGCTTTCTCTCCTTCGTCCCGATTTCCGGCGATACCGTGCGCGGCGGCGGGCTCGCGACCATCCCGACCACCGGCCCGCATGCGATGAACACCCGCGACTGGTTCCACGTCGCCGTGACCTATGATGGAAACGAAAATCTCGCGGATAACCTGAAGCTCTATTGGACCCGGATCGGTTCGGGAGCGGAGTTCGCGAACCAGATCGGCCGCGGCAGCTTGTCGACCGACCTGAGCCGCGAACTCGGGGATTTCGCGATCGGAAACTCGGGGAAATACAACTCGCAGGGGCCGTTTGAATTTTTCCCCGGCTGCATCGACGAAGTGCGAATCAGCAGCATCGCCAGGCAGCCCCAGGATTTCTTTTTCGTTAGCCCCGAAGCGAAAAAGCGGGCGGACGAACTCCTTGCGGAAAACAACGCGCCCGGCCGGCCGCGGGCGGATCTGAAATTAAGCCAGGTTTACGTCAATGATTTGCCAGTAGCACAGCCTCCCGACCGCTCGCCGCTGGTGCTTGGACCGGGCACTTACCGGTTGGATTTCGATTTCGGGTTTCCCGCCGGAGTGCTGGCCGATCCGACCGCCGTCAAATGCCGTCTCGATGGAATTGACGAGGATTGGCACGCCACAGCCAGCGGCATGACCCTCACTTGGGACATGCTGGACATCGCGGGGGAGATGTTGGCGCGCACCACGTTTTCCGCCACCCGCGCCAGCCGCGGATGGGAGAGCGAAGTGGCGGACTCTCCGTTAGGCCGCAGGACCGAGCCGTTGTTTGTCCCGGAAAATACCCACCGCATCCGCGTGACCATGTCGTCCGGCACGCCCGACACCACCGGCTGCTGGGTGATCGACAACGTTTCCCTCACCCGGTCCTCCCGGCCCGAAGCCAATCTCTGGGCCAACGGCGATTTCCAGAGGGGCGAGCGCATTGACCAGATCGGTGGCATCCCCGACGGCTGGACCCGTGGCGGCGGCGAGCCCGGGATCGCCCGGCTCATGCTCGGAGGCCCGCATGCGCTCGAATTGCTGGACGCCGAGCAGGACAACTCGGCCTTCTGGACCTCCACCCAGAATCTATCGGTCCTGCCGGCGGCTGGCGGCGAGACGTTCCTGCTCAGTTGGTCGGAAGCGTATAACGTCATTTCCGGCGCGTCGCTGCGTGCCACCTATCTGAATGTCCCGTCGGGCGAATACACGTTCCGGGCCATCGCCGTCTCGGACAGCGCTGGCGGGAGCACGTCGCAAGTGTCATTCCCGTTCCATGTCCGTCCGCCGGTGTGGAAGCGCGGGTGGTTCCTACCGCTGTTCGCCGCCGGGGGAGTCATCGTCATCGGCTGGGGCTTCTTCGTCAACTACCAGCGGCGCTCGCGCAACAAGCTCGCCTCGATCCGGATGTCGAGCGCGGTGGAGCGGGACCGGACTCGGATCGCACGCGACATGCACGACGACCTGGGCACCCGCGTTTCGTTGTTGAAACACGCCGCCTCGGTGGTCGTCGGCACGATCGAAAACGACCCCGGCAAGGCGCACCATCAGGCGGTCAGGCTGGAGTCCGCCGCCTCCGACCTTGTCTGGGCGATGGACGGCCTGGTCTGGGCGGTCAATCCGGCGAATGACACGCTGGAGCACCTCGCCGGACATCTGTCAGGAGTCGCGCAGGAAATCTTCCGGGACGCGCGGGTCACCTTGCGGATCTCGATCCCGACGGATTTCCCGACCTTGCCGCTGCGTTCGGATTTCCGCCACCATTTCTCACTGGCCACCAAGGAGGCGCTTCACAACATCCTGAAGCATGCCGGCCCTTGCGAGGCCACCCTGCAACTGATGATCGAGGGCCGGAATCTGGTCGCCATCATCACCGACACCGGCGCCGGCTACGACCCCGCGAATCCGGATGCCGGCAACGGTCTCGCCAACCTCGTGGCCCGCGCCGCGGAAATGCAGGGAACCTGCGAGATTCAATCCACACCGGGGAAGGGGACCCGCGTCGTTTTGCGTTGTCCTTTGCCGAAAGTTCCGGTCGTCTCTCATCCATGAAATCCAAAGCTCACCAAGTTGTCATCGTCGAGGATGATTCAATGTTCCGGGAATCCTTTATGGAGACCATCGCCACCACCGATCTGTGGACCGTCAGTGGTTGCCATGTCCGCGCGGAATCCGCCATCGAGGCCATTCCGAAGTCCCCGCCGGATGCGGTCATCGTCGATATCCAGCTTCCCGGGTTGTCCGGCATCGAGCTTGTTAGAAAACTCAAGCCGCTGTGCCCGGAGACCCAGTTCCTGATGGTGACCGTCTTCGAGGACACCGACATGGTGTTCGAGGCGCTGGCCGCCGGTGCCTCGGGATACGTCCTGAAACGTGACGTGCATTCGCGTCTGTTGGAGTCGCTCGATGACGTGCTCTCCGGCGGCGCCCCCATGTCCAGCGCCATCGCCCGCAAGGTCGTCCAGCATTTCAGGCTTCCCGTCCAGGGGCCGGGCGAGGATTTCCATCTCACCCAGCGGGAGACCGAAACCCTTGATTTGTTAGTAAAGGGATACTTCTACAAGGAGATCGCCAGCGAGCTCGGCATCCGCATCGATACCGTCGCCTTCCACCTCGGCAATATCTATCGAAAACTCCACGTCCGCACCCGCAGCGAGGCGATCCTCAAGTACATGGGCCGCAGCGCGGACTCCTGATCCAGTGGCGTCGGCGTCCGCTCAGGATCTCAGAATCTTCTCCATCGCCTTCCCTTTGGCCAGTTCATCCACCAGTTTATCCAGATAACGGATCTCCCGCATCGTCGGCTCCTGGACGTCCTCCACCCGGACGCCGCAAACCACCCCTTTGATCAAAGCTCGTGATGGATTCAGCCAGGGAGCTTCCTTGAAGAATGTTTCAAAATCCGTCTGCTTTTCCAATTGTCCGTCTAACTCCTGCTGGCTGTAGCCTGTCAGCCAGCGGAGAATGGCATCCACTTCCGGCTTGCTGCGGCCCTTTCTCTCCGCCTTCGCGACATAGAGCGGATAGACGCTCGCGAAGCTCGTCGTGAAAATCCGGTGTGGGGTGGTCATGGGAATGGAAGGAGCAATTGATTTGGCGGGGGATACGGCGCGCGATGGAATGCCGGAGGATCCATAGCTGCAATGACTGCGATTTCCAGCCACGAATTGCCGATGATGATCCTGAAAAGGAAGATGGCTAACCACAATGGAAGCGAAGCGGACATGGACGAACACCCTTCCAATCCTGAGTCAAAATACACCGAATACACCGAATACACCGAAAAAGTCGGAATTGCGGAGCTTGGGGATCTCACCTTTTGAGTGAACGCATGCTCGTTCGAAACTCTCTTCGCTTCCGTGTGTTCCGGGTATTCCGTGGTCCTCCATCTCTGAATCCAGGATAATGCGCCGGGTGAGTGGAAAAGCGGAAATCGGCTAAGGATCCGTTCGCCTGCGCGTCTTAGGGAAGGACTTCCCATGCCCCGCAAAGAACTCCATTGTTCCCCACGTAGCCTACTGCCATGAAAATTCCATCGCCACTCTGCCTTGCCGCATCGCTGCTCTTTTCAGCGCCCGTTTTGACTTCCCAAGAAGCTTCTCCCGCCATCGCCACCCCGGCCCCGGAGGTGTCCTATCCGAACTTCCTCAACAAAAGTGGCATTCAAATCCTATCCGCCACCTACGGATCCGGCGTCCATTTCTCCGATGTCACCGATGAGGCGATCAAGCTGCTCAATCAGCAATCCCGATTTTATGCCTGCCCGGAATGGCTGCGGGCTGATCCCACGCCCGGCTGGAACAAGGCGCTCGTCATTGTCTTCAAGCATCAGGACAAGCGGTATCTCTTCTCCTGCGGCGAAGGCGGAAAAGTGGACGTCCCGCTGTTGAAACTGAAGATCGCCGAATCCGACGTGGCCGCGGCTCCCTAGACTCCGCTCTCCATTTGCCTTTCTCCCGGCGCCTCGTAACCTTGCGGTCAACGATAGGATAGACCATGCGCCACCCCTTTACCCACCCATTGGCATTCACGCTTTCGCGGCTTGCCGTCATCGCACTCCTGGTTAGCCAGTCCTGCACCGCGCAGCCCAGGTCGGCGACAGGTGGTTCCAGAACATCACCGTCTTCGGCCGCGCGGCAAACGGCGGCGGCCAAGCCGGTTCCGGCCGGACGATCCCAAGGCCGCAAACCGGATCCCCGCTATCGCCCGCCGTTGAATTTTGGCGAACTTCGGGAAGTCGCCGGCCAGGTGGCGAAGTCCACCCGTCGCGCCATCCATTGGCAGCTTGAGCCCGGAGCCAATCCCGGGCCTCTCGCCCGGATCACCGGCGGGATCGACGATTGCAGGATCTACATCCACCCCGTCGCCGCCCGCCAGGTTCCACCGAACACCTGGGCATTCATCATTGGCCACGAATTCGCCCACCGCGTCGAAAACCTGGGAACCCACTCCCAAACCAACCCCGCGAACGAACTGAAAGCCGACATCGCCGGTGCCCGCTATGCCATGGCGGCCGGCTATCGGCTCGAAGCCTTTCTCGGCTGGGTTCTGGCGCAGCCGGATCAAACCACTGACTCCCATGGTTCCCTGCACGGGCGCGTGCGGTCAGTCGCCGCCCACTTCGGAATCCCGCAACGGGTGATTCAGGCGGAAACCAAACGCTACCCGGCAAGCCGTTAGACCGTTTGCCAGAAGTCATAGCCGAAACTCAAAGCTTCATGGAGCGGCGGACTCCGATCCGCCGAAGCCCATGAAGTGAGGATGAGGAGAGGCAAGCCGCTATTCATCGGTTTTCCATGGGCACGGCGATTCGGAGATCGCCGCCCCTTGTTTCAGCGCTGCGCCATTGTCCAATCGGATAACGGAAACAACTTTTGGCAAACGGTCTAGGAGACATCTCATTCGGATTTCTCCCGGCCGGGTTTGTCCTCCAGCCCGGGCAGGATCGAATCGACGGCATCCTTGACCGCCTGCTCGCCGGTTTCCGGAAGGTGCTGGTCGGTTGCGACCTCGATGCTGACCGCCGCTTCCGCTTTTGCCGGAATCAATCCAATGCGACGGGCGTGCTCCGCGATCGCCTCGCTATCCGCTGCGAGGATCATCGGCACTCCGCAGGCGGCAGCCAGTTCGACGGCGACTTCCACGGCGGCGTCCCGGTTAGAGAGTAACCCCGGATCCACGTCCCGGATGTAGATCGCCCTGACCCTGCCCGGCCGGAGTTTCGCGACCTCGGCATAGATTGACGCATCCTGCTGTCCGGAATCACCCACCAGCACAAACTGAAGGGCGGGGTAGGCAGCCATCAATTCGAGCGTCTGATCCAGTTTGTGCCCATGGCCTTTTCCCGTGACGAACTTGCGATCATCCAGTCCGAGATCCCTGAGGAACAACGGCCCCGCCGGAATCTCGTTGAGCCGGAGGAAATCCCCCAACAGGTCGTGCAGGTTCCACGGCGAGCTTGATAGATAAAACAGCGGATTCACCGGCCCGTCGGAGAATCCCCGCTGGAACGACTGATAGAGCTTGGCAACGCCGTCGAGGGGTTTCCGGGTTTTCGCGTTTTCCAGAAACGTCAACTTCGCGGCGAGCAGCAGGCTCGTGATGCCGGTGTGGATCACCGTGTCGTCGAGATCGCTGATGATGCCGAATTCCGCTTCGCGGGGCGGAATCATGACCGGGTGCGCCGCCTCGATTTCCGAGTCCTTACCTTGCGTCCGCGCTTCGACCGTCCGCCACTCGATCACCGTGTCAGAACCGGAGTTGCATGGAAACGACGCCTGATAGAATCCCTCTTCATCCGTTAGCACTGTCAGTTCCTGACTCCCGGATCGCAGTGTCACCGAGGCACCGGGCACCTCGTCGCTTTCCCACCGCCGGAACGTGTTCGCCAGGTTCTCCCACCATCCATCGTGCTCCAGCGGTCCGCCGTAGGGAGCATTGGCGAGCACCCGTCCGCTGACGTGGATCCTCCCGCCCGCGCTGTAGCCGACATAGGCGGCGAGCTGGCGCGCTGGGCTGGTTCCCAACGTCCGGGAAAGCCGGTGGCGGGCTTGATCCATGCGGGTCTCCAGCGCGTTGGCCGTCCGCCGTAACAGATGGATGAAATCAGGATTGCCAGAGGTCATGTCACCCGAATGTGTCATGGAAACGGCACCGCGTCTTCAGGATTTGAGGAATTCACTGTTTGGATGGCATCGGGAAACCGGAACATGGCCCGCCGTCTTCCCTGGGATCCTCTAACGTGACAGCACGGCATCCAGACCACCAGCTTCTCTACCGGGGCTCATGACCTCAGGGAGCTGATAGGAAACACCCCTGCCGGGATTCGACGGTAAACGGTGGGACCTGGCCACCTTGCGGCGGCGCTTGGCGAGCCGCACTTGTTCCTCAAACAGGCGGACTCCGATACGGTCGAAACATTGGACGGTGTCCTGCTGCTCGATGAATAAATTCGCCAATTGTTCCCACTCGTTGGTGAAGCCGGATCGGTGGGCCAGGCAGGCGGCCTCTTCGCAAGAGGCGAGACTGTCGTGAGCGATGCGCAGGCAGTGGGCGGCCACCAGGACATCACGGGTGGCGGCATCCCGCATGTCGGCGAGTTGCATGTTGGCGCCGGAGATCACGCCTTTGAGAGCCTCATCCACGCAGATCCCCAAACGCACGCGGTGGGTCGCGAAAAGGGCAAGCAACCGTCCCGTGCGGACCACGCTGCGCCGGGCCATTTCGTCGATCCGTTCACGAAGTTCGCTGTCACGGGTGATGGCGGAGAAGGAGGGGAGGGATTGTGCCAACTGTTTTTCCAAGCCGTAGATGTCGCGGATACGGGCAAACAGCAGTTCGGAGTAGGGGGCGTGATTCATCAGGGTATTTTGGGGGAATGATGGCTGGGTTGCCATTTTAGGCCCGGAACCCCTCGCAGGAAGAATGCCAGATGCCTGAACCGCGAGATCCCTTGAAACCACGAAGTCACGTCGGGGACCCCACGATGCCGGAACATGCAAAATGCCGACCGAAGCGTGCGATTTGCGATGTCTTTGGGAAATACATTCAGGGAAAGCGGGTAGAGGTCCGTGTCGTGATTGCCCCACCGCATCGCAATTTGAGAAGTCCCTTGCGCTCTTCGGAGAATCCAAATAGTTAGACAGTCATTCCGGGCAACCGTCGGTTTCAAATTATTCCCAACCATGACCCGCGCCTCCCAGATCCTCCTGGCCACTCATTTGCTCGCACTTGCCGGTGCCTATGGATTTACAAAAATCCGGATCCCATCCGACACGTCGCCGGAAACCAAGGCCACACCCGTGCGGTCCAAGTCCTCGTCCCGCGAACGCCCATTGATTGCCGGGGATGGGCCACTGCTTATGGCCGGATTCCTCAAGGAGCAGAAGGAGGGCAAGTCGAAATACGAAGAGCTGAAAGCCACGCTGCGGGTGGCGGAGGATTTGAAGGGCGCCTGCGTCGCCGCGATTGCCGGATTGAGTGGCGGAGAGGGGCATCCGGATCGAACGCCCGACGAGTGGGCGGCCCGGATAGCTGAGTTCGAAGTCCGGGTCTTGCACTGGATGAAACAGAATCCGGAGGAAGCGATGGATTTTCTCGGAACCGATCCCGCATGCGCTGAATCGGAACTGCTCCACGTCCTGCAGGAACACGTCTTCATCGAAGTCGCAAAGGACAACGGCGTGCTCAGATCCATGCCGTGGCTGACCAAGCATCATGCCACTCTATCCATTTTAGCCTCGGTGACTGTGGATGAAATGAAAGCGGGCGGAGGACTCGCATTGTTTACGCGGATCGAGGAGGCACTGGTCGGAAGCGCCCGTGAAAAGGCCTGCCGGGACTTATTTCTCGATCAGCCCGGGTATCTCTCATCCGTGGGGGAAGCCACCCCTTTCGGTGATAGGGAAAAGCTGCTGGAGTTGGCTGGAAAACAACCGGACGCCGCCCGCAAGTGCGCGCTACTGGCAGGATTCGGACGTTCCAGCGAACGGGCTGCGACGTGGCTTTTGGAATGGGTCGGGAGGGGGGATTTGGAAGGGGACTTGGCAAATCAGATCAAAGGAAATCTGGGAGATGCCGTCTTGGCGATTCCGTCCATGGACTTGGAGAAGCGCGTGGAGGCCAGACGCGCGACCGAGGGAAACGAGGTCAAACCACGTGAGTCCATCATCAACGAACTGGTGGGTGGCGACGTGACCAATCTGTTGGAAAAAGGCCGTGACTGGCGCTACGAGTTTCGCCACGGCCGGGCTTCTTTGGATGACATTCAAAGCGCGGTGCGCGGCGAAGTACCGATTCCGCCGGAGGCGGAGGAAGCGGTGTTGGTGACGCTCTATCGGCATCTATCGGAGGAGGATCCGGCTAGGGCGCTGCCGCTGTTGGAGGGCGTGTCGGAGGAACGGCGGCGTGCCGCGCTGTTCGAATTTACCTGGACCAATCACGGAGACGTCGAGCCGGACACCTTCCTCCGCTTCCTTGCCGATGTCCCGGAGCCGGTGACAGCTCAGGAAATCGACTTCCGCACAAAAGGCTGGAACTGGAAAGCCCGCGGATTTCTTGCCCGTTACGGCGATGACTATGTGGAGTGGGTGCAGCAGATGCCGCCGGGCATCGACAAGGATACGGCGATGAATTCCCTGGTCTGGGCGACACGGGAACAGAACCCCGCCAAAGCCCGCGAGCTCAACGACCGGCTTTATTCGAAAAAACCATGACCCGGCGATCCATCACTCTCATTGCGGCGAGCCATCTGCTGGTGATTCTGCTAGGCGTGTTGCTTGCCAGGCAGACGGCCGCCACTGGAGCTAACAATCCGGCCTCGGATGATTCCCTCGCGAGGAAGGCTCCATCCGGAACATCCGCGCGCGATGCATCGCGGCCGCCGCGCGCCATCCGGTCATCGAAGAAATGGAATGGCAGCGAGTTCGCCCGGGCCTGGAAAGCGATGCCGGATGCGAAGCTCACCACAGGACAGCGGCTGGAGGCACAGCGGGAGTTATTGAGGCAATGGGCGGCGGTGGATCTCGCCGCCGCCATCGATGCCGCCTTGGGAGAAGCATGGGATACCGATGGACGGGATTTTGGTGGCAACGGACCGCTTCTTGGGATTTTCTCCGAGGCCTTTGCGGAAAATCCCCAGGAGAGCTGGGATCTCATCGCGAGCAAGCGCTTCGGGATCGCCAGCGGTATTCTGCGGCGGGTCTGGATCCAAGCCGCTGGCGAAAAGGATCCGCGGATTCTGGCCGCCCGCATCGGAGACCTTTCATGGCGGGATCGGCAACTGGCTCTGAATGTCTGCGAAATGAATGTTTACGGGTCAGCCCAGGGGGGAATGCGTGACCCGGTTTTTAAAATCCTGGCCGGGCTGCCAGAGGATGTGGTGACCACCGAGCAGTTGCTGGCATTCGCCGCATCGCCCGAGGGGACCTTGGAAGATCCCGTGGCGATGAGGGAGGAAATCCTGCGATTGGGAAGCGGCGATGAGCGGCTGGCCAAGGTGAAGGCGATGTTGTTTGGCCTGGCCATCGCATCGAAGTCGCCGGAGGAAATCGCGAAGGAGATTCAGGCGATGCCCGCGGCGATCGGAGAGGAAGTCCTGTGGGCCGCGTTCAAGGACGGGAGCAATCCGGAGACGGTTCTGGGAACCATGGACCTGCTGATCGACGAGGGCGCTTGGTCGAAGGTCGAGCAAGCGGAAACCGTCGGACAACTCCAGGACATCGCCCGGAATGGCGGTGCCGAGTCCGTTGCGGATTGGGCGTTGACCATGCCGGTCCGCAAGGAAACCACGGAGCTTTTCCACCGCAGTGTGGAAATGTATCTTCGGGACAATATGGACGCCGCGCGGGAATGGATGACTGCCATTCCATCCGGCGTCTGGCGGGACCGGGCGTTTGCCGAGTATTCCCAACAGGCGCTCAATGCCCACAATGATCCCGCCGCTTCACGCTGGGCGCTGGACCAGATCGGCGACCCTGCTTTCAAATCGGAAGCGACAAGCTGGCGCTCGCAGTGGGAGAAGCGCAGCGGATGGAAACCGAATTGAGCTACCTCTCCGATCCGCCGCGGCTTTTGCTCACTGCTTCATCCTCTCGGAGAATTCGTCCGAAATTGTAATTGTGGATTTTCGGCACCCCGCCAAACGTGACGCCCATGAGTCATCCGTCCACTCCTCCGCCCCTTCCCGGTGGTGGATCCAGTTCCCCGAAGCCTTTTCTAACTGTCGTTCTCAGTCTGATCCTGGTCCTGTTCCTGGGCAGTGCGGTGGTGTCCTTCCTCGGCGATTCGCTGTTCCTGCTGTTCCAGCGTCAGGAGCTGGCCGCCATCGCCGCATTGGGATCCCTGCTGATGTTGATGGCGGGATTTCTCGCCTGCGGTCTGATGGCGTGGTTTCCCGGAATCCCGAAACGCGTGTTCCTACCTGTCGCCCTGTTCATTCCCGTCGTCGGCGTCGCGGTCCTTCCGTTGTTGGTCTATTATTTCGAGCACATCGCGCTCATCGCGTGGTTCGTCTCGCTCGGCCAGCTCCTGCTGGCGGCATTCGTCATCCGCCGCCTCCAGGGCGACTGGAAATTCCGCTGGCCGCTCCTTCCGGAGTCCTCGCTCGCCGACCGCCGCTTCAGTTGGGGAAATCTGGCGGCCGTCACCTTGTCGGGCCTGCTGCTCCTGCTGCCGGGGCTCGTGCTTTACACCGCCTACTCCGGAAAGCTGGCGATGGAGCATTTCACCGACGGCTTCGTCATCGTCCGGCCTGCGGGCATCTCCATGCAAGTGCGGAACTATGTCCGCGACGACGGCAAAAAGATCATGCTCGTCCCCATGTCCCACGTCGGCGAGCCGGAGTTCTATCAATCGCTCTCCGCCTCTTTCCCCGCGGACTCCGTCATCCTGATGGAAGGCGTTAGCGACCGGCAAAAACTCACCACCACCCACTCGGACTACTCAAAGATGGCCACCGCCCTCGGTGGCGTCGAGCAGACGCAGGTCTTCAAGCCGCAGGGCGAACTGGTGGCGGCGGATGTGGACATGAGTTCGTTTTCACCGGCCACTCTTGGCATGCTCAAGACCGCCATGCTCCTCCATGCCAAGGGCGTCACTCCCGAGACGCTGCCCATCCTGATGAAGCCCACGCCTCCCGGACTGGAAAAACAGCTCATGGACGACATCCTCACCAAGCGCAATCTGCACTTGCTAGGCGTGATCCGCGAGCGCCTTCCCACCTCGCAGCAGATCATCGTCCCATGGGGAGCCGCCCACATGCCGGAGATCGCCCGCGAGATCCAGAAACTCGGCTTCCGTCCGGTCGACACCCGCGAGTTCCTGGCCATCCGCTTCGGTTCGTAGGAGCGTTCTTCACGGAGCGCGAATCCAGTGTCTGCGCTAGCAGCCTCATTGAAATGGCGAAGCCCACCCCGGCTGGCCGTCAGGCAAATTCATTCCGGCCTTCATTCATTCATTCATTCATCTTACCTGCCTCATCCCACTCCCACCGGGTCCCTGTAGCGTCGAGTCGATGACCGTCGCACTTCACATTTTCCACCGGAGGCTTTTGGTCAAAGAGACTGAGCCGTCAACTTTGCGCTCCTCTGTGACCTTCGCGTATTGCGGTTAGTCTCACTAACACTCTCCGCCTCATGCACCCTTTCACCGCCGCCCCCAACCGAGGCCATGGAAGGCATGGTCGGTCATCTCTCTCAATACCAGAAACGGAACTTCCATTTTAGGGAACACCCCTAAAATGCGTAATTGTTTCAGGCGACTCGTCGTGCATTTCTCAATTCATGGGGGTGCATCCTGCAACCTGCTTACCATGAATGAGTTTTATGGAGGAAATCGCATCATTTCTTTTTGACAGGTCGCGATGCAGTGCCTTGTTGCGAAGGGTTCAATTCACCCGTTACAATCAACAAACCTCAACAACCAACATGAAAACAACAATCGCACTCATGGCCGCCCTCATCTCTTGGGGGGGCTTCAGCACCGCATCCGCAAAGCTGATCGAAATCGGTGACGTCCCCCTCGAGGTGGCCGCCACGATCAATGCAAACATCTCAGTCGAGAAGCTGCCGGATATCACCATCAACGAGACCGGCGACGGTGAGCGTTACGTGGTGAAGCTCAAAGTGAAGGGGGAGGATAAGCTCATCCTCCGGATCTCCGCCGACGGAGACCTCATCAAGTCATCCCGCGATGTGAATTTGAAATCGCTTCCCAAGAATGTCCGCAACGCCGTGGAGGATTATCTCGGCGACTTCGGTTTGGTCGTCGATATCGACAAAGTCACGAAGGGAAGCCAAGTCAGCTATGTGATTACGGTGGAAGGTATTGACGACTCGACGTCGAAAATCGTGCTGGCGCAGGACGGCACCATCATCCAAGCCGAAGCGGATATCGATCTGAACGACCTCACCAAAAAGCTCCGGAATAAAGTCAACGCTCTCATCGAGGAGGGAGAGGTGCTCGTTAGCCTCAGCAGAAACATCGACGACGGCACTGTTACCTATGTTCTCGTGGTAGAGAATGAAGAAACCTCCGTTCAAACGACCCTGACCTTGGACCGCAACGGCGTGGTCATCGAAGAGGAAGCCGACTGAAAATTCCAATAGTTTCCATTGGGAAATAATGAGAGGCCCCGCCGGAACATGGCGGGGCCTCGACTTTTTCAGGAAGAATTTAATGCGCTCCGTGGAAGGCTGGAATCAACAAATCCCCGCCAGCGCCACGCCCTCGCGGAATGGATTGATGATTGCCGATTGTTGAACTTGGATTTTTGATCGAAAGATCATCCGGCCCAATCAAAAATCCAAAATCGACAATCATCATTCATCAATTCTTCCTCTTCTCGATCAACTGGCTCAAAACCCCTTCATCCGCTCCGTTCCCTCGCCGGTCCCTCCGTTTTCCCCGCCTTTGTGGGTTTCCAACTCGTGGACGACGAACTCCATGGTCACAATGCAGAGGTCGCCATTGGCGAGAAGGAAAGCGTTGCGCTTCGAGTCCTCCGTCTTCCAAGCGCTTTTCTTGAATTCGAACCAACGGGATCCGCCGGAGTTCGCTTCGAGCAACTGCATGCGTTGCTCCCGCGTCAGCGGCTCGCCGGCTTCCTGGGGTGGTTCGGGAGCCGGCACGTCATCCGGATGGACAAATCCCGTGCGGCCCTTCGCTTGCACGGGACCAAACCGGAGGGAATGGCAAACCCCTTTCCACTGGGTGGCGGTGATGGCGATGCCGTTCTTCTCGAAGAACAGCTCCGCCGCATCCTTGCCGGGCGTGGATGGGCCATACCGGGCTACAAGCTGTTCGGGATTCTCCCCGAGGCGGCCCGCGGCGGGGAGAATGAGCGCGGCGAGGAGAAGGGATGTGAGGATTTTCATGGCGGGATTCAGGTTTCCGGTGGGCAAAAGACTTGGTAGTCTCCCTTTCCGCAGCCGAACGATTTTGAAAGCGCAACTGCGCTGACACGGAAGTGGGTCCGGAGACGCCGCCCTCGCGCCAGTGGAAAAGGAGATGATAAAATAACACCGGCGGCGCAGGTCGCTACTTCAAAAATGAACCCAATGTTCTCCTCCATGCGTCCCTTACCGGGGATTCCGCGCCACCCACCCATTCGGATTCCCGCCAAACTCGGACGCTCATTCCAGGATCTCGTCCGTCAGCTCGTTCGCATCACCGTCCTCGCGGGGCCAGTGGACGGCGAGGACATCGCCTACCCGGCGGAGCCCCTCGCGCAGGGCGGGCAGCGCAGCGGACTTGTGCATCTCATGGATCATCGCCGCGACCGTTTCTTTCCAGAAATCCTGAGGGACCACCGCGTCGATTCCCGTGTCGCCGATGACCACCACTTTTTTGATCCGCGGCATCATGGCGATCAGCACGCCGTTGCGCCGGCGGGTGTTGCGCATGCCCGCCCGCTCAAAAACCTTCCACGCATACCGCTCGTGGCGCCATAGATGCTTGTAGGAAACGCAGATGCGGATCTCCGCGCTGGTCCGCAGCTCCTGCTCGCGGATCGCCTCCACCAGCAGGGTCTCCTCTGTTTCTGTTAAAATCGGTTTCATCGCTCTGTGGCCGTTACCAGTCGCCGCTGGCGCCCCCCCCGCCGCTGTCGCCGCCGCCACCGGAAAATCCTCCTCCGCCGCCGCCCCCTCCGAAACCGCCACCGCCGCCCCAGCCACCGCCGGACGAGCCGCCAATCCACCAGCCGCCTGGCGTCCGCGATCTCCCGCGGTCGCTGAAAATCACATCCGCCGCGCCGAAGACGTGCCGGAATACCAGCGCCGCGATGACGAGCAAGGTGATGATGAACAGGAAGGTATCCGCCCCCTCATCCGCCGGCTTTCCATCCAGCCGCGTCTTGCCGGTGCCGGTGTATTCGCCCTTCGCCGCGGCGATCATCGCGTCCACTCCGGCGTTCACCGCCGCCTCGCGGTTTCCCTCGCGCAGTTTCGGCGCGACGATGTCCTGGATGATCTGCTTGCACCGGGCGTCCGGCAGCACGCCTTCCATCCCGAATCCCGTATGGATGCGCAGCTTCCGGTCGTCGGCGAAGATCAGGAAAATCGCGCCGTTGTCCTTCTCCGCGCCGCCGGGTTTCCACGCTTGATAGAGCCGCTGGCTGAAGTCAAACAGCTCCTCGCCGGGCGGAATCTCCGGGAAAATCGCCACCACGAACTGCGACGAGGTTTCCCGCTCGAAGGCCTGCAGCTTCGCATCCAGCGCCTGGAACGCGGCCGGGGCCAGCCAGTGCGCGTCGTCCCGGATGTAGTGCGGCGTCGGGCTCGGCGGCAGGGGAGTCGCCGCATGAGCCATCGCCGCAGCGCTCCATAACAAAGCGATCCACATCACGAGCCACGCCGGGCGATGCCACGAGCGAATCATCGTCCGGTCATGGCTTCCCGCCGAAATCAAAGTTCACCTCCGGGGCCTTTTCGCTTCCGGCATCCGCTTGGAAATACGGCTTCGGATGGAATCCCAGCATCCCCGCGAACAGCACCGCGGGGAAACGGCGCACGCCGGTGTTGTAATCCTTCGCCGCGTCGTTGAAACGTCCGCGCTCCACCGAGATCCGGTTCTCCGTCCCTTCGAGCTGCGCCTGCAGGTCGCGGAATCCCGCGCTCGCCTTCAGGTCTGGATAGTTTTCCGCCACCACCAGCAGGCGGCTCAGCGCGCTGCTGAACTGGCCCTGCGCCTCTTGGAATTTCTGCAACGTCCCCGGATCCTCGGGGGACTTGCCCGGATCGATCGTCACCTTGCCCACCGAAGCCCGCGCGTTCACCACCGCCTCCAGCGTGGATTTCTCGAAATTCGCTGATCCCTGCACCGTCTTCACCAGATTCGGCACCAGGTCCGCGCGGCGCTGGTATTGGTTCAGCACCTGCGCCCACGCCGCATCCACCCCCTGTTGTTTCCCCACCAGCCCGTTATAACTTCCCGCCACGGACAGCCCGAGAACGACGACCAGCCCGACGATGGCAATGAGGACAACCCAGAGTTTATTCATAGCCCCGGATTTTAGCCCCCTGCCAAACCCTGTCCAATCCTAAATCAAGCCCGCCACTTGGAGCGTTGATCGGTTGTGGTTCGTTCCAAGGTCGAATCGGCGTATGTCGGCTTGTCCAGATAGGGCGTCGGGCAGTTCAGAGCATCGAGCCCGAACCCCGGCGCCTCATACCCGCTCTCCCCGCTATCCAGCATCTTCTTGATCCGCCGCCTGCGTCGTCCGCCACGCGAGCACCAGCTTCTCCGTCATCAGCTTCGCCATTGCGGCGTGAGATCCGGCCCGCGACGCGTGAGGATGTCGAACGCTGCGAGCTCTCGCCCATCGGTTCATGCACGTGCGCGGCTCTTCCGTTGGACTCCTTGTTTGGAGGCGTCACATCCTGGAATTCGCGACGAGCACCATCAACATCACACCCGCCAGTAGAACCAGTAATGCCACTCCCAAAGAGATGAATCCTATCTCCTTCTTTCCTTGAACCATCGCGATGCTTCCAAACAAAGTGAAAATCAAAAATCCACATTGGTCATTCGTCAATTCATCATTCGTCAATTCATCCTCTCCACCGCCCGCTGATCATCCGCTAGAGCGACCCATCGCCGGCTCTTGATGGGTGAACTCCGATGGGTGATTTTGAATTTTTGAATGAACGAAAACAACAAATGCGCGGCGGGGGGATTCCGCCGCGCTTTGTTAGGCCTGCGGATTACGCGGCGCGCTGCACGAGCTGGTCGCTCCAGTCGCTATAGGTCGTGCTGCCGCCCAGCGCTCGGCCCTGATAGGCGTATAGCTTGCCCGGTGTCAGGTCCGGCACGCTGATGTTGCGCGAGCCCGTGGCGAATACCGGCAGGCGGAAGGCACCGGGAGTGCCGTCTTCCGCCACTTCCGCCACGCGGACTTCATAGCCGCGGGCGTTCGAGTCGGCCGTTAGCGTCACCAGCGCCTGGCCGGTCATTCCGGCCACGATGCGGGTCACCGCCGGCTTGGCCAGCGGGGTTTGCGCGCGGTTGTTGCTTGTCGCTTCGAATCCGGTGGACAGCAGCAGCGCCAGATCGTTGTCGCTGGCCTGTTGCACATAGATCGCCACTTTTCTCATCAGGACCAGCAGCTCCTCGCGCTTGGCTTTCTTGTCCGCGGTAGCCGCCTTGCCGCCGCTGGGTTGGGCCGCCTTGGCGTTGGCGAAGGCCTCGATTCCCGCCGTCATCACCGGCGAGGGCACCGGGATGTCGGGGAACTTCGTCGCTTGCGGATAGAGCAGTGCAAGCACGTTGCGGGCGAACGTGATCAGGGTGTTGTCCGCACTGCCGGCGAAGGCGAGTGAGACGCGGATGATGTTCAGTTTCATAGTGTGTTGTTATTTCTATTGTTGGGTTGCTGTCTTCCAGTGGCGGTCTTCCGTCCCGACAGCAGGGACCTCGACCGTGAAAAACCGATTAGCATAACTTCCTGTTATTCTGCCAGAGATTTATTTTCAGGATGCTTGAGCGCTTCGGCGGTGGTTCCCGGGTGTTTTGCACATCCATTGCTAACGCTAACGAACTGATATAGCAGAAGGATTCCCGGCGTTTTCCGGTGCCGGTTGCGTGCCCGTTTTCCGGCCTCCAAAACCGGTCTTTTTTGTCAACTGTTGGATCGCGTAGGTCGCTTGCGTCCGTTTTTGGGATCACTTTTCCGGCGATTTTCCGCGTTTGGAGGGTCAGGAAGGGTTTTTTTTGGATCCATCCGCGCAAAAAAGCCTGGCTGACTGCCACCCGGCAGGGACCGACCTCCGGGCGGTCCTGCGCATGAAAAGCGAATGCCCCGCCCCTGAGACGCTACCTATCAACTCATGGCCACCCCTTTCCCACCTCATTCTCCGGACCGCCACGGAGGTCGGTCCCTGCCATTCGCTTTCGCCTTCATTCAGCCCGCATCACAACCGTTTTTGGCACCCGCACCGCTTCTTCCCGGGCTTTTTCAAGGGAAAGTTCAGCCTGAACAAAGTTAAGTTCAGGCCAAACAAGGGAAGGTTCAGCCTGAAC
>JAZKEY010000025.1:0-222763 GCA_040386755.1 Verrucomicrobiota bacterium
GTGGCCGTTGGTCGGGGGATCGAAGGAGCCGGCGTAAACCGCGGTGCGCATGGAGAAACCGTAAGAGGGAAATCCCCTGACCGGAAACCTAAATTCCGAGGGAGGAGAAAAACAAATCGACGGATTTCCCACGCGGATTTTGACTTCGCCCGGAGACGCGGGTAAAAGCCCGCCGCAAAGCGCTCGTAGCTCAGTTGGATAGAGCATCCGCCTTCTAAGCGGACGGTCACTGGTTCGAATCCAGTCGAGCGCGCCATTCATGATCAATGGGTCGTGGTGGATTAATTCCTAACAAAATGTTAGGCGGCCTCCCTAAGTTCGCCCTTAAATCCCATGTCGCCGCGCAATACGAGGGGCACACCACTCCGGCCTCCTCAGATTCCCCCCGAACGCGGAGTCGATTTGATCAAGCGGCTGATCACACGCACGGTAGGACGGAATCCAACACGCTAAGGTCTAGCCGGGGCGTATTTCATAGTTATTAGGGATTCGGCGTTCGCACGCGAAGTCGGGAAGGGACGAACAGCGCAAGAAATCCGATTTGTTAATTTTTCTTGACTTCTAGCAGTCACTGATGTTTATCTGCCAGCGGTAGAAACCACGAACCTATGAAATCAAAAAAGAACCTGACCCGCTTCACCTATGAAACCGCAGCCTTCGAGGGCTGGCGTCTGTGCATCTCCCGCAAGGGCAGCACCTTCACCCGCTACTTCCCGGACAAGAAGCTCGGTGGACCAAAGAAATCCCTGGCAGCGGCTGAAAAGGCTCTGGCCGACGTGAAGGCGATTGTCGAGGGCTCGAAGCTCATCAACGGCAAGCTAACTGGCGTGACGATTAAAAAGGCTGAGAAGCTTCTGTTGGACGCGTGTTGAGGTTGGGATCGTAAAGATCCCCGCTGTTAGACTCCTCGGTTGGCCTTCTTCTTCTTCTTCTTCGCTTTGGCGGCGAGTTGGGCCTTCATCTTCTCAGGGTGGAACAAAGTGTTCCGCCCGGTATCGACTTCGGCGGTGATGATGCCGGTGCGCTTCCGGATGCGGATGCGCTGCGAAGGATCGGAGCCATCTCTGCAGCGGCGAGGAGTTAGGGTTGTTGAAATGGTAAACGCCCGGTGTCGCGACCAGCGTGAACCGGACGTGGCTTTCGTTGTCGAGATTCAGGCGGGCTGCGGCTCGAACCAGTTCGCCGGGGCCTGGGTTTCCGCCATCAGTGGGCGGGCCAGCATCGCTTCGTAGAGTTCCATGTATTGGCGGGCCACTTGATCGTGGCAGAACTCATGTTTGCTTTCCCACATGATGCGGCGGATCTCGCGTTCACGGATTTTCCAAGGAATCGCGAAAAATTCCATGGCCCGGTCGATGGCCCAGCGCAAGCCGTCCGGGTCGTAATGTTCGAATAGGAAACCGTTGCCGGTGGATGCGTGGGCATCGAGCGGACGCACCGTGTTAGTGATGCCGCCCGTGGCTCGCGCGACGGCCAATGTCCCGTAGATGGGGGCGACCATCTGCGGCAGCCCGCACGGTTCGAACAACGACGGCATCAGCATGAAATCGGAAGCCGCATAGGCCAGTCGGGAGAGATTCTCATCGAAATCCACCGCCGCGACCCGATCACCCAAGTAGAAGTCCCGGATGATCTGGTGGAACCACATCTGATGGGGGCCATCCGCCACCACCACGACCTGAAGCTCGTGCTCGTGATAGTCCATGATGATGCGGTGGAGGATGTCGGTAAGGAGTTGCGGTCCCTTCTGCACGGGATCCAGCCGGGATGGCCAGAAGAAGACCGGCGCGGCGGGATTCACCGTTAGTCCCAGCCGGTGCTGCAGCGCCATTTTGTTTTCCATCTTCCCGATGGGAAAATCACCAGGACCATAGTTCGGTCTCAGTGCCGGATCGGTGGCGGGATCGTAGGAAGCATCCGGAGCGTTGAGGATACCGGTGGCGCATCCGGCCGCATGCTTGTTCCGGATTTCATTACGGGCCGACTCGGGAACGATCGGGTGCTGACCTTCCACGATCTCGTTGAGGAAACCCGGGCTCACTGTGTTGATGAAGTGGGCGCCGAAGATCCCGGAAGTCAGGAGATCAACGGATAGATCCGCGCGGGCTTGTTCATAGCCGTTCGAAGGCATGCCGGTGAGGAACAGGTTTTTCCAGAATTCGGCGGCGTCGATGCCGCTCTCCTCGACCCATGCCAGTGGCACCTCGCGGGTATGGATGTTGTGAATGGTGAACAGGCTCCCGATTCCCCGGCGGCGGGCCATCGCCGGGATCAGTCCTGTCATCCAGTCATTGCAGTGGACGAGGTCGGGCCGCACGACGGGAACGATGTGGTTGATCACCTCGCGCTGGAAGGCGAGCGCGATGCGGATGGCTTCGTCGTGATGGTTGCAGCAGATCCTGTCCTGATAGTAAAAAATCCGGTCCTGGGCGAGGTGGATGCGCGCGTCCGGCAGGACCTGATGGTATTTCCTCAACTCATCCTCATGAAGATGGAAGATGGTGCCGTTGAAAAGACGGCGGTAGTTAGGCAGCGCGACATGCACATCCGCACCCCGGGCAACCAGCGCGGAGATCAATGCTGCGGAGACATCCGCAAGTCCGCCCGCCTTAGCTGCTACGCAGGGAGCAGTGTCGCCCATTGCTTCTGGAAGATAACTGATTTCCGGAGTGACCAGCAGGATTCGTGGAGCGCGGTGCTCGGGATGTGGAGTCATGCCGGTAGTCGAGGTGGCATGCATCCCCGGATGGCGGGGCAGCGGGGGGGATCATGGTAATGAATGCCGCCGCTGTGTTGTGGGCGGGCAGGGAGCCGCGCCATCCGGGTTTGCATGCGTTGGAATGGGGGGATGACGGAATCATGAAACAAGCGGGCGGTTTTGTGAATCGGCAGATCTCCCAGTCCATCCCTAGGGAATCGGATTAAGCGGGAAGGAAAAGCTGGAGTTGCCCGACAATGTCCTGGGTTTTCGGCTTTGCATGGGCATGGCATCAACCGATACTGAATCCACCCAACCCATTTACCTTAACGCCATGAACTTCAAAAACGCGCTCGCCGGGCTTTCCGTCAACGACATCGAAGCCGCTGTCGTCTGGTATCAGGGATTGATCGGCCGTCCGCCGGACATCCGGCCGATGGAGAAAGTGGCGGCTTGGCAGTTCCCAGGAGGCGGCTGGATCGAGGTGTTCGAAGACCCCGCACGGGCGGGCAACTGTACGGTGATTTTCGCCGTCGTCAGTCTGGAATCCCAGTTGGAGGATCTTGAGGCGAAAGGAATCACCGTGATCAACATGACTCCCTCGGAGTTCGTCGGCGAGGTTGCGATCATCTATGACCCGGACGGAAACCAGATCGTCTTCGCCGATCCCCGCACCGGCGTGCTGGATGACTGAACGGCCCGGGGACATCGTCGTCCGACGGCATCTAGTCGGTTGTCCTACCGCAGGCTTGGCATCCGCCCGATAGACGGATGTGCCGGAAACCGCAATGGTGTGTGAACGATCATCTGGATAGTCCGTGTGATCGATGAATTAGCCCCCTGTTTGGAAAGAATCAAATGAAAGCCCATTGCCTCTCCGCACTGAAGTCCCCCGAGCGCGCTCATCCCTTGTTTCCCGTCGATCAGGTCATCCTGTGGCTGCCGGGCCTGCCCGACCAGAAGGAACCTTACTGCAGCTACAATGAAATCGATGTTTTCGGTGATTGCCGGTATGACGCGAACAAGGTGCCGTTCATGCCGCCATATCCTGTTAGCCAGCTGACCTACATTTCGTGGCATACCGATTGCATCCCGGCGTTTCCGTTCCATCCGGTTCCGATCTCGCGCTCGATGAACGGCACCGAACTGGTGGAACTTGCCCGGCGGGTGAGGGAGCTGGCCGATGAGGAGGAAGACGACGATCCACAGTCGCTGGGAGTCCTGCACAACGGCCGCAAGGCTTTTATCTATCAGGCACTGGCGGTGATGGGGATTCCCGCGAGTTTCATCCCGCAGATGCTTTAGGCAACCGCAGGCGGAGGGATCGCGTGCTGTTCCCGCCCGTTCGCAGGGTGATTTGGAATCCGGTGGAGTTACTCCGGAGGGTGCCACATTTTTTTTGCGTGGAACCTCGTCGGTGCTACCTTCCAACGGGTGGTTTGGAAGCAGATCCGTGTTCCCCCCGCGATGATTTCGACACGGGATGATCATGTTTCCAAGCCACCTTTCGCGTCCTGACGCGGGCTTGCCAGCGGGCGGGCATGAGGAAAACAAAGCAGCCTCCGAGGCTGAGCCTGGGAAGCTGCTGAGGAGTCGCGTGACGACTGGCAAGTCCCCCCCGGTTCCTGCCCTGCGCCTTGTCTCTCGATGCTTGGATTTCCATCGGAAACTTGGGCATCTGAGGACTGATGGCACGAGATGATGAACTATGCAAATGTGAATGATATCGGTCAACGGAGAGGGATTCTGAGACGATGATTCACGTTGCATTCCGCATGGATCTATCTTGCAGGGTGCATCACCAGGCCTTCGATTACGGAGCCGGATTCAGCCAAATCCCGTGGCTGGAGGGTTGGCGCGGGTTGTGCAAGGAGATGGATGAATCAATCCGACAAACCCTATGAAACCGATCGGCCTCCACAACGCGACCGCCATCAAGGTCCTGCAGCTTCCACCGATGCCTTCACCGGATTTTTCCCGACAATCCGGTCCCGCGCTGGTGAAGGAACCCGCCGAGGTGAGGGGAAGTGACGGCCACCGCCATCCTCCGTCAGTCGCTCTAACGATTGGCTGTGCTTTTTCCAAACATCCATGATCGATCGGGGATGTCGAGTTTCGTGAACCTGATTAAGTTAGAGTCCGTAGATCCGCACGGCGTTGTCGTGAAGGATCGCGGCGGCGTCATCGGGAGAAAGACCGCCGACGTATCCTCGCACGGTTTCCGCCCAATCCTCATAAGAATTGATTCTCAACAAACAGACCGGCCAATCGCTGCCGAACATCAGACGGTCCGGACCGAAGAGGGCGAGGGTTTCCTCGAAATAGGCGTGGAGCGTGGCCCGGTCGATTTCGGCATCCAACACCTCGGTGATCATTCCGGAAATTTTCACGCCGAGGATGTTGTCCCGGCGGGCAAGTTCGGTCATGCCGGCTTTCCAAGCGGAATCGATTCTGCCTTTCCGTATCTCCGGTTTGCCGATGTGGTCGATGATGATGCCGAGGTCCGGCTGGCGGTCCGCGAGTTGGAGGGCGACCGGAAGCTGGCGCTGGAAGAATAATAGATCGTAACGCAGGTCGAGATCCGGTAGGAGCGAGAGGCCGTGGTGGAAATCGTCGCGGAGGAAATAACTGTCAGGCTCGCCTTGCAGAACATGCCTCACGCCTTTGAATTTGGAGTGGGCCGCGAGTCGGCCGAGCGACTCGCTAACGGCTTGATCCGTGAGCGGCACCCAGCCGACGACTCCAGCGATGAGGTCCGTGGAGTCCGCCAGTGAAAGCAGCCAATCGGATTCGTCCGGCACCTGCCGGGCCTGGACCACCACCGTGGCATCCACTCCGGCGGCCGTTGTCGCCTGTTCCAGCTCGGCGACAAGATGGTTCCGCGCGAGTGGCGTGCCGGGAGGAATCCAGTCATATTCCTCCGCGGAGTAGTTCCAGAGGTGTTGATGGGAATCGATCATGGCGGTGGGTTGAAATAAGGAGTGGCGATATTCCTGTCGCCAGCCAATGAAAAGAGAAAATGAAGTGCGTTGTTAGGCCGATTCTTTCTCACCTCATTGACCAGGCGGGCTGAAGTCCCGCCTTCCTCACAGAAACAGCGGCTTCATATGGCGGTCCAACAGATTTCCGGTGACGTTCTTCGCGACGACAGCGGAGTTGTCATGCAGTGCCTGGATGTAGGTGTCCCCGAGTTGCGCGGCGATCTTGAAACCGACGTGCAGCAGCTGGCGGAGGTCCGCGTTGTAGCCGGGGTTGGATTGATCGTGGCGGAGCGCGTCGGTGAATTGCGTGCTGGTCCAGTCATTGACTTCCCCAGCGGACGGGAGATTGGCGTTGTTGATGTTGATGACCGTGGCGTAGGGTTCGCAAAGAGCATCTTTTTTCTCAAGCGCCTTCGCGTAGATGGTTTTCGCCAGCGCCAGACCATCGCCACCGGCTTCCGCGAGGCCGACGATTTCCTCGAGCCAGTTGGTGCCCGCCGTTTTGATATGGAGGCCGGCGCCGGTGCGTTGGATGGCTTTTCTGATGATCGGATAGATCGAGAACTTGTCCGAGCCGGAATGGACTGAAAGTTTCAATCCCGCTGGCAATCCGTAGGTCTTGATGGCGTGGGCGATGACGGCGAGATCGTCGTTGAATTCCTTTTCAAACTGCGCGGGATCGCCGACGTAATCGACGCCCTTGTTGAAACGACCGGTGAACTTCGGAGCGATCGTCTGGATCGGAATGACCTGGTCGGCGATGGCCGCGAGGATGATCAGCATTTCCGGCGGCGTCTGCGGGCTGTCTGTCTCATCCATCGAGACTTCGGTGACGAAATCGTCCACACCGCCCTTGGCCGCCACGATGTGTTGATAGATTGCGGCGGCCTTCCGGGTCGCCTTGAGGAATTGGTTCGCCGTTTTCTCCACATCGGTAAGGGTGATCTCGAAGGGCTTTTCAATTCCCTCGATGGCGACGGTGCCGATCAGCTCCGGATGCTTCGCGATGAATGCCGCCACCTCCGCCGGATCAGCGGCTTCACCGATGTCGTCGGCCACGTCGAGAGTGAAGAAATCGCACGGCTCGACGAAGCGGTCCACGGTGGAGAGGTTGATGTGATCGGCGTCCAACAGATATTCGCCGGTCCAGCCAAGATCCGCGACCGCCTTGTCGGCCGCCTGGCGGGTCTGGATCGGCTCGGAGCCGATGATGTTGTGTTCGCGGTTCGACTTGTTCCAGACCGGGACGATGTCGATTCCGAGTTTTTTCGCCTCGATGAAGGCAGTGAGTTGGGCGTGCGCGCCATTGGCGAAACGATCGCCGACGCCGAAGGTGTATTTAGGGCAGGTTTTCATATTCTTGAAATTTGATGGTGTGGTTTGCTACCGGCTGGATTCTGCCTTTCCAGCATTCCTGAAATCCGCCGTTAAAAATTCCTATTCGGGTTAGTTGACCTCGATGATGGCCTTGATCGCGCCCAGTGACGGATCGGTGAATTTCGCGAAATCCGCAGGCACCTCTTCGAACGCGATGCGATGCGTGATCCACGGCGTGGTGTTGATCTTCCCTTCGCGGATGAGCCGGATGATGTGCACGAAATCCTCCGGCATCGCATTGCGCGAAGCTAACAGGGTGAGCTCCCGACGGTGGAAAACCGGCGCATGGGGGAAGCCGAGTTCGGAAGTGGTGATGCCCACATAGACCACGCGTCCGGTGAAGGCGGCGTAGTCGAAACAGGTAGACATGGACTGCGGATTTCCGGTGGCGTCGATGATCACATCGGCGAGCCGGCCGCCGGTGAGTTTGTCCAGTTCGACGAGGTGGGATCCGTTGGGATCGAAGGGGATAGTGCACCGGATACCCAGGTTCTGCTGACAGAAATCCAGCCGGCTCCGCACCATGTCCATGACGATGGTCTTTACATCCATCAGCTTGAGAAACTCCAAACAAGCCAAACCGATGGGCCCCGCGCCGATGACCAGCACGGTTTCGCCGGGCTGTGGATTTCCCCGCTGCACCGCGTGGTAGCCGATGGCCAGGGTTTCGACGAGAGCGAGCTGGTCATACGACAGGTCATTGCCCGGATGAAGTTTTCTAGCAGGCACCGCGAAGACGCCTTTCCGCAGGCCGCCGTTGTTATGGACGCCGATGACCTGCACGCCGGGGCAGCAATTTCCGAAACCTTTGAGCGAGGTGGGCGAGGCGGGATCATTCACATAAGGCTCCAGCGAGCATTTGTCGCCGGGCTTCACGTTAGTCACGTCATCCGCCACCGCCACGACTTCCAGGCCCAGCTCGTGACCGGGTGTCCGAGGATAGGCGAAGAAGGGAAATTTCCCGAGATAGCAGGCGATGTCGGTGCCGCAGATGCCCATGCGGTGGGTGCGGACGAGCGCCTCACCCGGGCCGGGCGTGATTGGTTCAGGCAGATCGACGAGGCGGATTTCCTTCGGCGCGGTGAATTGGATGGCTTGCATCAGTTGTTTTCCGGAAGGCCTTCGAGGTGGCCGAGATTTTTGACAGGAGCGAAAATTACCAACACTTCGGCCAGCAACGCGCGGTCGATCGGCTGCTCCAGCCACTCCGCCCACCTGCGGATGTTCGCTGGATTCGCGGATCCCGCGATGGTGGTGGCGAGGCCGGAATGTTCACAGGAAAACTGGAGCGCGAGCTGCGCGATGTCCACGCCCCGGCTTGCGCACAGCTTCGCGGCGGCGCGGGCGGCGGTTTTCACCTCGTCCGGTTCCTTCAGCCAGGCGGGGAGTTCGGCATTTGTTAGGAGCCGCGCGGAGAATGGGCCGGCATTCATCGCGCCGATGCCCTTCGCTTCGAGCCGTGGCAGCAGGTCGTCGGAAAACGACGTGTTCTGCAGCGTATACTGGTTATAGGAAAGCACGCAGTCGATTTGGTCCTCCACCTGATCCAGCACGGTGTGGAACGTCTTCATCGGATAGCAGGAAAAGCCGACCGCCCGCACTTTGCCTTCCTTTTTCAGCTGGAGCACCGCAGGCAGGGTTTCCTCCCAGATTTGCGCGAGCGGGACGAATTCCACATCATGCAACAGCAGCACATCGAGGTGGTCGGTGCCGAGTCGTTGCAAGGATACGTGCACGGATTCCGCCACGCGTTTTGCGGAGAAATCGAAATGCACGTCCGAGTAACGGCCGAGCTTCGTGCCTAGCAGATAGCTTTCGCGAGGAATGTTTTTCAATCCCATGCCCAGCAGGATTTCCGACATCCCGCGGCCATAGAACGGCGAGGTGTCGATGAAGTTCATGCCGAGATCGATGGCGGTCCGGGTCGAGAGCATCGCCTCATCCAGTGTGATCGAGCGGAACTCCGCGCCGAGCGACGAAGCGCCGAAGGACAGGATGGGAAATTCAATGCCGGTAGTGCCGAGCGGACGGGTTTTCATGATTCTAGCAACGAACGGATGGAGGAAATCGTCTGGCGCGCGGCGGTTTCCGGATCGGGAAGAGGGAGGATTTCCGCAGAAAGATAGCCGGAGTATCCGATCTCGCGAAGTGCCGCGATAATGGGGGCGGCGTTGGTGTGGCCGAAGCCCATCGCCTGCCGGTTAGAGTCCGCGTAATGGACGTGGCCGAGATGCCGCCCGGCCCTGCGGATGGCGGCCGCCGGATCGGTCTCCTCGATATTCATGTGAAAGAGGTCCGCCAACAGGACGACGTTGCCCAATCGGTTATCCTCCAGAAAACGCGCCGCATCGCCGAGACGGTTGAGAAAATTCGTTTCATAGCGGTTCAGCGGCTCATAGATGAAGGGCACGCCGTGAATTTGCGCCGCGGCGGAGCAGCGGCGGAGTCCCGAGATGAGATGGTCGATGGATTCCGGCCCCGTGCTTTTCCCCTGCATGGAACCGAGGATGGCGGGAGCCTTGAAGTGCGCGCCGAAGTCGATCATCGAGAGCACGAAATGCAGCGCCTTTTCGCGAACTTCCTCCGATGGATCTGTTATGGAAAGTCCATGCCGCAGCATGCCGGCCCCGGTGCCGACCGCGGCGATCTTGAGCCCGTGGATGGCGGCCAGCGATTCCACCTGATCGACCGACACGAAATACGGACCCGGGAGAAACAGCTCGACGGCATCGAAGCCGAGGTTGGCCGCGCTGGCGAAGGCCTCGGGCAGCGGCGTGCGGAAGACAAACGGACCTGCCGCCGCTTCAGCGACTTGGGAAATAGTGATGGCGGATTTCATGAGAGCCGCTGGATGGCGGATGGGATTTTGAACGATCAATCCCTACAGACGAAGTCCCCGGCTGAACATGGAAAAAACCTAGCTCATTCCGATGGGATGACATAAACTGCTACCACTTAGATGACGATCCCCAAAGGAACCCTCAGCCCCCCACCTGGCCGACCGAGCTGGGATGGCGGGGAGGAATTGCCACTGCTTTATCTTGGCTGGGGCCAGCGTGATTTCGCCAAGGATCCGCTGGCGATCCACTACGATCTTGGCACGAATTACTACCTGCTCGTTCGTGGAGAAATCGTTGTAACCACGGAGAACTCGGAGCACGCCGTGCGCGGTCCGGTCGCCCTGCTGTTCGATCCCGGCTGCGCCTTCGGCATCTCCCAGCCAATTCAGTCGGCTGTCGAAATCCTCGTCTGGATCTGGCAGGGCCAACCGTTGCTGGGTGAATTGCGTCCCGAGTCCGGCGGCTTCCTGGCGCTGGACCTGCGCCCCGGATCGGTGCCTGCGCTGACAGACTTGCACACCCGCTGTCGGAACGAAGTTGCCCTCGCCGACGGCCAGCTTCCCCGCACCCTCGCAGCCCTCCGCGAGTTGTTGGAAGTGGAAATCCTGCGATCTAACCAATCCGCTCCCGCCGAGGATGAGATGCGTTGGAAACTCGCCCGCGCGTGGATGTCCGGAAACCTCTCGATCCACGCGCCGGTTCCGGCCCTGTGCGATTACCTCCGCATGTCGCCGAGCACGCTGCACCGGTTCTTCAACGCGCGGACCGGCTTGTCACCCGGTGCTTATTTCCGCCGGATCAAGACCGAGGAAGCGCGCCGGCTCATCCACGAGGAAGGATGGCAGGTGAAAGCCGTGGCCTATCACCTCGGCTACCGCCATGCGAATGATCTCAGCCGGGCATTGTCCCAGAGGAGTTAGGAGTTCGCGGTTCCACAAGGATTCGGAAGTTGCCTCAGGTCTTTTCCTGCGGAAAGCGGCGGTAAATGCGGCTGCGGTTCACACCTAACAGCCTGGCCGCTTCGGCGACGTTTCCTCCGGTGGTCTCCAGGGCGCGCTGGATGAGTTCCTGCTCCGCAGCGTCGAGATTGAGGGGAAGGGGATCACCTGGGGTTTGAGATCTAGCGTTCTCCGGAACCGCCGGCGTGTGGGATTGGAACAACTGGAGATGGGCGCGTGAAATGGGTTTGCCGCCGCTGAGGATCAGCGCGCGCTCCATGACGTTTTTCAACTCGCGGATGTTTCCCGGAAACGGATAGCCGCCGAGAACTTCGAGCGCATCAGGCAGGACCGGTGGCGCAGCCAAGCCCATTTCGCTGGCGAAGATACAGAGGAAATGGCTGGCCAGCGAGGAGAGATCCTCGCGTCGGTCGCGCAGTGGCGGTGTATCCACAGTGAAACGCGCGAGACGGAAGAACAGATCCTGCCTGAAATCTCCGGCCGCCATTTTTTCCGGAAGATCGGCGTTGGTAGCGGAGACGATACGCACATCCACGCGGCGGGATTTGTTAGCACCGACCGGGGTGACCTCGCCGTCCTCGAGCACGCGTAACAGCTTCCCTTGAAGGGTGGCGGGCATGTCACCGATTTCATCGAGGAAAAGCGTGCCGCCATCGGCGAGTTCCAGATAGCCCTTCTTGTCCGAAGTGGCCCCGGTGAACGAGCCTTTCATGTGGCCGAAGAAGAGCGATTCGGCGAGTTCTCCGGGAATGGCGACGCAGTTCACCGGGATGAATGGGCCGGTGGCGCGAGGGCTGTGGTGGTGGATGGCGCGGGCGACGAGTTCCTTGCCAGTGCCGCTCTCGCCGGTGATGAGCACGCTGGTTTTTCCGAACTGTTGGAGACGGTCAATGTCAGCGAGGATGCGCTTCAGGTGCGGGCTGCTGCCGACGAATCCGGCCACGCCCCAGCGCTTCGCTTCGTCAGATACGATCTTGGTCAGGCGGGCGGCGGCCTTGTCACGCGCTTGTTCGGCTTCCTGGCGGCGTGAGATTTCCTGCTCCAGTTCGGTGTTGCGCAAACGCAGCTCGCGGGTGACGCGGCTGAGCTTGAGATGGGTGGTGA
Organism: Verrucomicrobiota bacterium; assembly: GCA_040386755.1. GTDB lineage: Bacteria > Verrucomicrobiota > Verrucomicrobiia > Verrucomicrobiales > Akkermansiaceae > Luteolibacter. The sequence goes on from JAZKEY010000025.1 coordinate 11,960, forward strand.
CGCGGGTGATCACTTCCTCCGCGTGATAGGGCTTGAGGATGTAGTCCACCGCGCCTAACCGGAACCCCCGGACAATGTCGCCGGTTTCCTGGCGGCTGGTGATGAAGATGACCGGGATTTCCGCCGTCTCGGGATCCGCCTTGAGAGCGCGGCACACGGAGAAGCCGTCGTTGCCGGGCATCATGACATCCAACAGGACGAGATCAGGCTTCGCGCGGTGGACGAGATTGATCGCGGAGCGGCCGTCGGCCACGGCGAGGATTTCATGACCCAATGGCTCTAACAAATCGCTGAGCAATGAAAGGCTGGCGGGCGTGTCGTCGGCGATGAGGATGCGTGCGGTGTTCATGCGACGGGGATCTGGGCGATGAGCCGCTGGATGGATTTCATGTCGTAGCTGGAGAGGAATTCGCGCAGGTGGCGGGACAGACGGATACCGGCGGGACCGAGCTCCTCGACGTCGGTGAGGCAGTTTTTCAACACGGTGGCGCTGTGGAGCTCGGCGGCGACGGTTAGACGGGTGGCGAGTTCCTGGGGGAGAGTGATTTGTCCGAGATCGAAGGTGTTGTCGGAAAATTGCTCCGCTTCCGGCGTGTCGTATTCGAACCGGATGTCCGGAACATGGCGGAGGCATTCGTAAATGCGCTCGGCGCGGAAAGGCTTGGCGACGAAGTCATCGCAACCCGCCTTGAGGCATTCCTCGCGATCCTGGGCGAGGGCCGAGGCGGAGGTGGCGATGATCTTCAATCCGGCCGGCGCGAATTCAGAGATCAGCTTGCGGGTTGCCTCGATGCCGTCGAGTCCCGGGAGGCGGATGTCCATGAACACGATCTGCGGCCGGGAAACGCGGGTGACTTCGAGCGCCTGGTTGCCGTTTCCGGCGAGGACGACCTCGCAGCCGATCTGCGAGAGCATGGCTGATAGAACGCCGCGGTTTTCCGCGATGTCGTCCACCACCAGCGCACGCAGGCGGCTTCCTTCCGCGAGCCGGCGGACTTTTCCATGGGCGGTCCGGATCGGAGCGGTTTGAGATGCGCCGGAAGCGGGGAGCGGCACGCTGAGCGTGAAGGTGGAACCAGCACCGGGCTCGGAGCGCACGGCCAGTTGGCCGCCCATCAGCTCCGCCTGGCGCCGTGCGATGGCGAGGCCGAGTCCGGTGCCCCCGGCACGGGTGGAACCGGCCCCCTGTTGGAACGGCTCGAAGATTTTTTCCAACAGCGGTTCGCCGATCCCGATGCCGGTGTCCTCCACGCTGAAATCCCACATGTCTCCTCCAGCGCGTCCGACACGCAGGACGACAAGTCCCTGCGGGGTGAATTTCACCGCATTGCCTAGCAGATTGATCAGGATCTGGCGCAGTTTCCCCTCGTCGCCACGGACCAGGGCGGGGACATCTCCGGTGGGGAATTCGATGCGCAGGCCGAGGTGTTTTTCCTCGCAGGGGTGTTGGAACATGGCGGCCATTTCTCTAACAATAGCGGCGGGATCGAAATCCGAGACCGTGACGTCCATCCGGCCCGCGTCGATCTTCGACAGGTCGAGGATCTCGTCGATGAGATGGAGCAGGTGGTCGCCGCTGCTGATGATGGTGGCCACGGCGTCGCGATGAAACGGTGGCAGGGATTCGTCGCGGGCGAGGATCTGGGAATAGCCGAGAATGGCATTCATCGGCGTGCGGATCTCGTGGCTCATGTTGGCGAGGAACTCGGATTTCGCGAGGTTCGCGGATTCGGCGGCGAGTTCGGCGGATTTTCTAACGGCGACTTCGCGGTGCATGGCGATCGTCTGGCGGTCGTTGCTCCAGAGGTAGGCGGTGAGAAGTCCGGTGATGACGATACCAAACCCGCTCGAAAGCCAAGGCAGCAGGTCGGTTCCCGAGTCGCGGAAGGCCGGAGTCGGTTCATAGAGCAGCGTCCAATGCCGGCCGGCGACATTCAGCGGCGCGTTCCACTGTGGCAGGCCGGTGCGGCGCGGGCCGGCCTGCCGATAGAGCAGCAGGTGGTCATCCTGGTCGAAAACGGTGAGCGCCACCGGATTGCCGGCACGCTGGCCCAGCGAGAGTTCGATGAGATCGCCGATGCGGAAAACGGCGGTGGCGAATCCGGTTAGAGCGGCCCTGCGCTCTTCCGGAGTGGCGGCGGGACGGGAGTAAACCGGCCTGAAAACGACGAAGCCGAGTTGCGATCCGGATTCCTGCGCCAGCCGGATGGGGGGGGTGGCGGTGGACTCGCCGCTGTCCCGGGCCTTTTCCAAGGCGGTGCGGCGGAGAGCTTCCGAACCGACATCGAACCCCAGCGCGGCGGCGTTCTTTTGCAGGCTTTCAAGGTAATAGACCGGATAATAAACCGCGCGATGACCCGCGATCATCATTTCTCCGGCCCCTGTTTCCTCCTTGAAATGGAAGTCGGGAAATCCCTCGTCGCGAGCTTTTTGCTCCCAGCGTTCGCGGTCGGCAGCGGGCACCACAGGATCCCATGCCAGCGCCTGTAACTCCGGCTGCCGTGCCAGCGAGCCGCTGACAAAAACCTGGAACTCCGCGCGGCTGACCGCCGGGTGCGATTCGAAAAACGCGGCCATCCCATGCAGGACTTCCAGAGAACGCGTGATCTGTCCTCGGATGATATCCGCCCGGTCCTGCGCGACTCGCTGGATTTCGTCGCGCCGCTCGCGTTCACGCGCTTGCCACAGTTCGCCCGTCACCAGCCAGGTCAGCACCAACCCGGCCGCCAGCGCGATCAACGCGGGTGCCTTCACCGGGAAAAATTCCTCGGGCGGATTCGACATGTCGGCGGCAGGAGCAAGTCCGCCGGGAAGCACTCGCTGTGCCAAGGGAGCCATGGCAGGGGATTCCTTGCCATCGCTCTCCGCCCCTCCTTCCGCTAGGTCACCGCGCTGTTGGGGAAAATGGACCGCCTCGTCCTCCGCTTCCGCAAAACCGAACCCGGAGCCCGCTTCGCCGCCGCCTGGAAAGCCGCCCGCATCGTCCGCGACCTCGGCCAAGCCGCCCCCACAGAACCCGCACCACCGACACCCTAACTCCCGCCGCGTCCCCCCGCGACCGCCGCCCACCCCTGTAGCGTCGCCCCGCGACCGTCGTCCTCAACCCTTGTAGCGTCGGTCTGCGACCGTCGCTAACTGAAAAAGGCAGCAGGACCCGGCCCGGACCCACCCAAAAACCCCCACCACCCACCCAAGCGGCGGTTCCTCACCGAACCGCCGCTTTTCCATTTCCTGAAAAACGGTCTCGCCGCCGTCCGATACGATGAAAGTTTTCTGGAAGTAAACGGCAGGTCTGTCAGACTTTGCTTGTGATCGAAATTGGCGAGCTTCAGGAGGTTGAATTCGAATCGGCACTGCCGGGGCGGATGCGGAATCTTAACAAGCTAAAACGCTGGGAAATGGCTATCGCTGAGTTGGTCCAGAACTCGATTGATTCCCTCACTGACAGCAACCGCCACAACGGTGAGATCGAGATCCGGTGCTATCGGGAGGACAAAGCGCTTCTGCCCGATGAGGAGAGGCCGATTCGAGGAATTGAAGTCGTGGATAACGGTCACGGGCTTCACGCCCTTTCCTTCACTTCATTTCGAACGCCCGACTCAACACGCAAGCAGAAAAGAGGAGGAAAAGGAATTGGCCGTCTGGCTTGTCTTATTGTTTTCGAGACTCTAGGCGTTGATTCTGACTTCGAGGAGGATGGTCAATGGCATAAGCGCGTGGCTCAGTTGCGAGCAACCCCACCGTATCTACTCTCGGCAACCAAACCCCTCAACGGAGACGCGGCGGGACTTAAAACCAGCGTAACGTTGACAGGCCTTCGCGAAGAATATCAGCGCCAAACCCAAGTCGGCATGAAACTGATCTCGGACTGGATCCGTGAACATTTCCTGCCATTCTTGATCGTCAAACCGGACTGGCTCAAATCGTTTCGGCTGGTTGTAGTGGACAACGGAATAGAAACAATGATCGATCTTTGTGAGTCCGTCATTGGCAAAGAGGTTTGGAAAGACACGTTCAAACTCGGGACCTACGATTTCACTGTCGAATGTCACACAGTGAACGCTGCCGAAACAACCAACGATAAGGTAAGGCTCGTTGCGGGTGGGAGGGTGGTAAATTCAAACACTCAACCTCTCAGGCATTACCTTCCTCATGTGGAAACTGTCGCAGAAAAGCCTGGATGTGTTATTCTCGTGCATTCGGCGTATTTTGACGAAAGAGTCAACGATGCACGAAATGCCGTCTCATTTGAAACCGATGATAGCGATGAAGCAGCTCTCTCGCTGGGTAGTGAATTTAAGACGCTGACCGCAGAGAGTTTCAGAGAGCGATTTTCTAACCTCCTTTCTTTCCGGATGAAAGATCGTCTCGAAGACGAGCGGCGGCGTTTCCGTGGAGAGATTACCGATCTGGTCAATAAACGTCAGCCGAGCTACAGGTCACTTCTTAGCGGCTATTTCGATAGCTCCCACTTTACACGATTGAGGCGTGATTCATCTACTTCGGACATTCTGCAGTCTCTGGACGGCTACCGTCGCAAAGATGTAGAGGTAATGGCCAAAATGAGTCAGCGCCTTGCTAAGATGAAGGTCACCGCTGCGGGTTACGAGGAGAAGGCTCGAGAGCTGGCTTCGAAAATCGACGTTCAGAAGAAGGTCGCCTTGGCAGAGTATGTGAGCCTCAGGAAAATTATCTTGGAGCGAGTCGAGCAGATAATAGGACGAGAAGACGACATCCATTCGCGAGAACGCGATCTTCACGACCTAGTGTTTCCACAAAGAAGTGAGAGTGAGTCAGGTGCCGACTATCCGCATCAATTGTGGATCATTGATGAGCGTCTGGAGTCACATTCGTATCTAGCCTCGGATCTTCCTCTTGATGCCAAGAAAGGTGATAGACCTGACCTTCTGATCGCTCTTGATCATCCCGGAGCATTTGGAACGTCTGCCGGAGCGGACTCCTATGATTCAATTATTCTAGTTGAATTCAAACGGCCACTGGACGATCTAACTACGATTGCTACCGACAAGCTGCCGCATCGGCAATTAATGCGATATGCAGAACAAATTTCGAACGGAACCGCCAAGCACTTCAAATCAAAGAGGCCATTTAAGGCGCGTAGTGACACAAGGTTTTACATGTACGCAGTGTGTGAGTTGACCGAGCCGCTGCTGAATCGCCTGAGGATTCACGAACAATTCACTCCGTCGCCAACGCTTGATGGCGCATTCAGCGTTACCAACGAAGGAAAATGGTATGTGGAATACATCTCGCTAGGCAAATTGCTGCACGATTCCAAACTGAGGAACGCGAGCTTCTTTCAGAGACTTGGCCTCGAATAGTGTGCCTGTGTAGGGGCCGGGCGTTGCGGGTGGATCGGCGGTGGTCCTGATGCCTTTTTCAGTTAGCGACGGTCGCAGACCGACGCTACATAGGTTAGAGTGGGCTTGCGGCGGTCACGGGCTGGCGCTACAAGGTGGGTCATGCACCGGCTGACCCGCTTGGAATCGCTTTACACGGAGGCTCCGGTGTATTTCATCACCACGTGCACGGAGCGTCGGCGGCGGCTGTTGGACAACGAGGGGACGCATGAGGCGTTCCGGGGATTCTGCGAGGGTGCGCGGGAGAGAGGGGCGTTGGTGGGGAGATACGTGCTGATGCCGGATCACCTGCATCTCTTCGTGTGCATCCCGTCCGGGGAGATGGGTCTATCCGCGTGGATGAAGTCGCTGAAGAACAGCCTGTCGAAGCATTGGCGCGGAAGCGGGATCGAGGCTCCGCACTGGCAGAAGGGATTTTTCGATCACCTGATCCGCAACAACGAGTCTCATGCGGAGAAGTGGAAATACGTGAGGGAGAATCCGGTGCGCGCGGGCTTGGTGGGGCGGGCGGAGGATTGGCCGTATGCGGGGCGGATTCTGGCGGACGCGGGATTCTAATCGCCTGTAGCGTCGGTCTGCGACCGTCGCTGGTTGAACAGGATGCCGGATGGGGGTGGTGATGAAGGAAGACCTGCTTTTCGAGAGGATGGGTGCTGGTGCTTTCCAATCGTCGGGGAAGGTGGCGAGGCTGTCCGGCGGGCGGTTTCAGTTAGCGACGGTCGCAGACCGACGCTACAAGGGAAGGGGACTGTCATGGACCGATGCGACACAAGCTCGCGTCTGTTATTGCCTTTGGAGGAATGGATGTGCTAGTTCCTAACCATGGAAGCGGGGGACATTGGAAGGCAGTCGAACGTTGTCCGGATTCTTTCGCGATGAAATCTCCATCAGCCGCTCACCCAACAAGAACATGCACCCAAGAGTCAGTGAAATCATCGAAACGTCGAACTTCTGCCATGCGTCGGTTAAAGAAGTGGCCGCCCTCCTGCCTGAGGATGAAGGGGAGTTGGACGGATGGATCGGCAAGGTAGTGGAGGAGCATGATCCTTTAGCCTTCTTCTATCTGTTGGCATCCGCGAGCCATCTCGGCAGGAAGGTGGATTGCCGGCATCTGGAAGGAGGGATGCAATTGATGCCGCATCCGGGGTATTGCAGTTGCTTGCTTTGGCATTTGGATGGAGAGGATCTGCCGGAACGGGTGCTGGCAGGTCTGGAGCGGGGTGGAATCAACCCCGAGACCCAGGCGAATGCCTATTTCACGCTGTGGCAGTGGTGTGTGGAGCGGAGGGACGGCGCGCTGCCGGCGGGTCTCGTGACATCCATGCGGAAGTTCTGCGAGCGGAAGCACTGTCCCCAGAAATTCGAGGTCTTTCTAGGACTGCTCGCCGGGCGTCGGAAGGACGGGCCGATGCTGGCCAGCCTCGGAAAGTCGCTGGAGGAAATGGAATCGGAGGCGTTGGCGGCTGCGGGACAGAACCTGATTGACGGTTTCATGCGGATCGCCAAGGGCCCGATCCTCGATCTGGTTCCGGCCGAGCCGGTGCTGAATCATGCCGGATTCACGATGCGGCGGTCGGTGGAAAGCATCGGCCGCAATGAGTCCTGTCCTTGTGGAAGCGGGAAGAAATACAAACGGTGCTGCGTGGAAAGCGACCGCCAGCGGCTGAGCCAATCGAGCGATGTGGCCGGGAAGACGCGGCAGGAGATGAGGGCGGCTCCGGCGGAATTTCTCACCATGGCCCGCTTGGAGAAGCTCCATCCCCCCGAGATGGCCCGCATCGATCCGTTGGAACTCGATGAGGAACTGGTGGATTACTATCTGAAAAAGCTGGGAGCTCTCGGAATGCTCGGAGAAGCGGCGGAAGCCATGGAATCGCTGGGATGGTCCGACGGGATCGCCGAGGGATGGGAGTTTATCATGCGCTTCGCGACCATAGCGGACCGCAAGGATGTGGTGGAACGGCTGATCAAGTTCCGAGGGGAGTCAGATCCCGAACAGGAGATCCAAGTTCCTCCCGACACGATACTACTTCTGGCGAAGGACGATCCGGCGGAAACCCTGAAGGTCTTGGAAGAGATGGCGACGGCCGCGCTGCGTAGCAAGGTCGGCGACGAGCTTGCCCAGGTGGCAGACAGCCTCTTGCGCTCGACATTACCGGCGTTGGGAATCCTCGTGGCACGCGGCGTAATCCCGGTGTTGGATACGAAATCGGCGGTGGCCACATTGGACGGCCTCCTCGCCACCCGCGCCCGTCTGGAGCTGTCAGACGATGAGCCCTATAGCGAGATCATGGAAATGATTCTCGCTAGGAAAAGTGCGGCCGCCAGCAGGAAGAACGCCGAGGCACTGCGCATCGCGAATCAGAAGCTGGAAGCCAAGGCGGGTGAAGTCCGCAAGATGAAGCAGTCGATCGAGGAAATGAAGCACGAGATCGCACGACGGGAAAAACTCGCCGCTTCGCCTCTGGAGAAGGACAAAAAGCCGACTGCGGCGGACGAACAGTCACTGCAGGACCTGAGGTCGAAGGTGAGATTCCTCAAGGACTCGCTGAAGGAACGTCATGAGGAGCGTGCAAATCTACGCCGTGATCTGGAAAAGACGCTAACGGAACTGGATACGCTCCGCGACCAACAGGCGCGGAACGAACCGCACGCGCAGCCGATGGATGCCATCGATCCGGAAGACTCACAGATCCTGCCGGGTGAGGTGGAGGGCAACCAGCCGTTGCGGATCATCGAGTTTCCGAAGAAATTCCACCGGACGCTGGAGGAGCTTCCAAAGCAGGTCGGCAAGGGAGCGATGGTATTGCTGGGCAGGCTGGCGGCGGGCGAGCCGACCGCGTTCATGGGAGTCGTGCGTTTGAAGGCGTGTCCGGATACACTTCGCGTTCGCATCGGCATCGATCACCGGCTGCTGTTCCGGCTTCTGCCTGATAGCGTGCAGGTGGTGGATCTGATCAACCGCAGGGATCTGGAAAGCCGGATCAAGCAGCTGTAGCGTCGGTCTGCGACCGTCGCTAACTGAAAAAGGATGCCGGATGAAGGGGGCTTAGGAAAGACTCACGTTTCAAGAAGAGGGTTGCTTCTGCTTTCTGAGTTTCTGGAATGGATCGACGGTGGTTCTGCCGCCTATTTCAGTTAGCGTCGGTCGCGGACCGACGCTACAGGGCAGGCTTCAATGACCGTGCGGAGCCTCCACCGGCTTTGCCACCGGTTTCTCCGGCACCACTTCTTTCGAGGGAACGGGAATCACCAGAGTCGTGCCACCCTGCGCGCGCGGATCACCGTCCATGAATCTCGGGTGGTTAGGTATATAGTTCCGATAGGGCATCCGCGAGTAGTCGTATTCCGGCGTCGGGCGGGGTGTTAGGAATTCCATCATGCCCTGTTCAAATTCCTTGGGATGGTCCTTTTCGATGAGGGCGAGCATCTCGCCGGTCTTGGCGGCGGGGATGAAATCGCTGCCGCTCTTGAGCGCGTTCTGGAGGGAGACGACGGCCAGCATGTATTGGCCGGCGGCGAATTGCTTTCTGCCTGCTTCATACTCGCGCAGGTTGTCCATTTCGCGGGATCTGAAGCCGCTGGAATTCGCGAGGATCTGGCGGATGTCCCTGATGCGGCCGGCGGCGGCGGTGTCTTCGCGGGTGGCGGCGTCTTTCGTGGCACGGGCGAGGAATTGATCGACCGTTTCCCCCTGCGTCGCCTGGAAGCCGTCGGGCAGATCCAGGCAACGGGGAAGCACCAGTAACAGGAGAGCCGCGCGCAGCTCGACGAATTCCAGTTTCGCGGCGGAGTCGGACGAAGAGGATGACTGGGAGAGCACCTCGACATTGACCGGCAGGCCGGCGCGGAACTCGCGGTAGGTTTTCTCCAACCGGACCAGGGATTGGGTGGTCTCACGAAGTTCGTTGTTGTCCGAACCGGATGACCTGTTAGATCCCTGTATCCGGGAAAGTTTCTGGATGGCGGCCTTCATGTCATCGAGGGTTTTCACCTCGTCCGTGATCTTCGCGATCTCGTCGCCGCTGGCCTTCTCGAATTCGAGCCGCGCGATGATCTGGGAGCGGGGGATCAGGGTGGTTTCCTGACTGGATAGATTCCGCAGGGATTGGGTGGCTTGGGCGGCATTTCCGGAAACACTGGCCTGGAGGTAGTCCTGCCAGTAGGTGACGAACTGGCGGGCATTGCTTATTTCCGATAGAAGCGCGCGGAGGGTGGCGTCGTTGCTGTCGTAGCCCTGGCCTTCGCCCATGTTGTTGAAACGGTTGCGGGAAAGTGTCACGAGGATCTTGTCCAGCTCCTCGGGCTCCACGGCGCGGACGATTTTCTCGCGGGCCGAGTCGAGAATGCCCTGCAGCTCGTCGATGAGTTCCTGGGTTTTCTTCTGCTGGTCATCCTTGACGGATTTGCGGAGGGCGGCGATGGCTTCCTGGGCTTTTTTCGTGGGCTCGTAATTTCCGAAATTATCGAGAAACTGTTCGAGCATGCGGTTGTTCTCCTGGGCGAGAGCGTTCTGCACCTGGCGGAGATATTGCTTCACGGCGGCGGCCTCGTTGTCGTCGTCGCCGCCGATGGCCTCTTTCATTTCCTCCTGCAAGGTGGTCACCAGTTGGTCGCCGGCCTTTTTCACCTCCTCGGTGAGGGCGAGGGACCGGGCGGCAAGCGCGAGGATGAGCAGCGGGACGAGTTTTCGAGGAGACATGTCCTAGCAGATAAGAAATCCCTCCTGCCTTGGCAACGGGAGATTCGTAAAAATTCCGTAAATGGGGGTGGGGGCGTGGATTTTTTTCCGGAGAAATTCCCCTGGCTGTCCTGAATTCCCCGCGCCGTTCGTGGTTTGGTTGAAACCCCAACTCATCCACCTCATGAAAACCGCAATCGCTGATGGCCCGAAACGGCGTTGAGGAACCGGAATCCCCGAAGACCCCGGCTGGCTCCGCGATCACGACCCATACGAATCCGGGGAAAGCTGCCACTCTTGCAAATGACACCGCCATGAACCCGCTGCGCCGACCTTGTTGCCAACACGTGAAAATCCCCCGACCGAGCGCCGCGGAAATGGCTGGGTGGATCGTGCCGGGCGTGTTGTTAGCGCTGATCCCGAAATGCCCGGCCTGTTTCGCCGGCTACATCGCGCTGGCCAGCGGGATCGGCCTGTCGCTGCCGGTGGCGGCGGGGATTCGGCTCGGTCTGATCGCGATGTATGCGGGTGCGTTGTTATTTCTGATAGCGAGGCGGGTGCGCCGCCGGCGGATGGGCCGCTATCGGTTTTGATGATATCTATCGAATTCCGTCCTCAGGTTGGAAAGCCGGGATTCGATTTCCCTGAGACGTTCCGCCGCATCGATCTGCGCGTGCGCGGCGTGTCGTTGCATTTCGAGGAGTTGAAGTTTCGCGAGGTGCTCGTGCAGGATGCGGAGCTCGGCCTCGGCGGCCAGCGCGGCGGTTTCGTTGCCCTGCATCCGCCAGGCCGCGGCATTGTGGGAATGCATCGCGAGCCGGGCTTCGGTTTCCCGACAGCCGCTCTCGATCGATTGGATGGTGGCGCGCCGGTCGTCCAGTGCCCGCTGCCAAGCCGCCTGCATTTCCGGATGGAGGCCGCTGGGTTTCGAGGGAATCGGTTTCCGGGACAAGGTGTTGATCCAGAAATTTTTCACCAGTTCCGTCGTCAGGATCCGGCTTGAAGCGGGAATGACCGGAAGCGGTTCCGCCCGAAGAACGCCGGTGATGAAAACGAACCAGAGGATCAGGCGAACCGGGTGGCGGGACATGGTCGCTGGGACGCGCCGCGCTCGGTTCCTATTCGCGGAAAATTCCGGGTGCCAAGGTGTTGCGATGTTTTCCCCATGGCTGGTATGCGAGATGCAACGTCCGCACCGTCCCTCCGATGACGCATCCCACCCGCAATTTGATTTACGGCCTTAGTTTCATGGCCGCGATCATGGTTGTGGGGATCATCGGCTATCTGATTGCGGGCTGGGATTGGTCGGACTCGGTTTACATGGTGGTCATCTCCATGTTTTCCGTGGGCTACGGCGAGGTGAGGCCGATCCAGGAGGAGGGGCTGCGGGGATTCACCATGGTCCTGATCGTCCTGGGGTGTTTGAGTGTGATTTTCGTGAGCGGTGCGTTGGTCCAGTTTCTTCTGGAGGGACAAATCCGCCGAGCCTTGGGAGACAGACGTATGAATGCCGAACTGAAAAAACTGAACGACCACGCCATCATCTGCGGTTTCGGCAGAATCGGCCGGATGATCGCCGCCGATCTGAAATCCGCCCAACGCCAGTTCCTCGTCGTGGACAAGGACCCGCGCAGGCTGGAGGCCGCCCGCGAGGCAGGGTATCTCGCGTTGGAAGGCGAGGCCACCGAGGAATCGGTTCTGCTAGAGGCCGGTGTCACCCGCGCCAGCGTGTTGGCCACCGTCCTGCCTTCGGATGCGAGCAATGTCTTCATCACCCTCAGCGCGCGCGACCTGCATCCGGACCTGATGATCATCGCCCGCGGCGAAGACCCGGCGACCGAGCGGAAGCTGCTCCAGGCCGGGGCCAACCGCGTGGTTCTGCCCGCCCACATCGGTGCGGAGCGGATTTCCCATCTGATTCTTTTCCCCGAAGCCGCCGAACTCATCGACGACGCGGAAAAATCCCATCACCTCCAGGAGGAACTCAACGATCTCGGTCTCCAGTTAGAGGAAGCCGTGTTGTCGAAATTCTCGCCTTTTGTCGGACAAACCGTCGCCGGATTCGAACAGCAGCACGCGGGCGGTGTCATCGTCGTGGCGCTGCATCTCAAAGGCGGCGGCACGGAGCTGAGACCCCGCCGCGATACCCTGCTCCATGCAGGCGACGGTGTGGTGGCTGTCAGCCGTGGATCGAATCTCGCGAAGCTGTTGGAAATTCCGGGCGGCTGAAATTTTCCATCAGATAAAATTGCCCGGTAGCGGGAGAATGGGCACCAGCGGCCAGTGCGCGCTTGAGTTCCCCGGGCCCATGGGTTTTGATGCGCATCCATGACCGAGATTGCCTGCCCGATGTGCGAGATGACGGATGTCCTGATCCACCGGGATCGCCACGAATGCGCCACCTGCGGTCACGAGTGGCCTCACGAGACGCTGCCTGATGTCCCCGCCGGGGATCGTGTCGTGAAGGACGCTTACGGCAATATTCTCGCGAATGGCGATATTGTCGCAATGATCAAGGATCTGAAATTGAAAGGCTCCTCGCAGGTTCTCAAGGTCGGCACCAAGTCGAAACCCATCCGCCTCGTCGATGGGGATCATGAAATCGACTGCAAGATGGACGGCATTTCCATCGCGCTGAAGGCGATGTATGTGAAGAAGGTGACGGGGTAAGAGGCTGTCTTAAAAATGGCAGGGACCGTTCTCCCTAACGGTCCGGCGAATGGGAGGAGAATGGTTTCGCGCCTGAAGAGCTTGGAAATCCGTTCATGGTCGATCATTCGCTTGGACCGCCCGGAGGTCGATCCCTGCCTTCGGGATTTTTCAGACAGCCTCTAAGTGATTCTCCCCGAATCCGCACTTCCGGAGGATCTCAACTTGCGGCATCCGTCCGGATCGCTACATTACCCGATCATGTCACTGAATCCCGAACTTGCGAAATTGCTCAACGCCCAGATCAACAACGAGATGTCGTCCAGTTACGCCTATCTCGCGATGGCTGCGTGGTTCGAGCAGACCCCTTACACCGGATTCGCAAGCTGGATGTTCAACCAGAGCCGCGAGGAAACCATGCACGCGCTCAAGTTCTATCAGTTCATTGTGGACCGCGACGCGCCCGTGGAATTGGAGCCGATCGCCAAGCCGCAGGCCGAGTTCAAGAGCCCGATCGATGTCTTCGCGTTGAGCTTGAAACAGGAGCAACTGGTGACCTCGCAGATCAACGAGCTCTACGACGTCGCCGAGCGCGTCAGGGACCATGCATCCAAGAACCTGTTGCTGTGGTTCCTCAACGAGCAGATCGAGGAGGAAAAGACCGTCCGCGAGATGCTCGACCGCCTGACGTTGGCCGGTGATGATCCTGCTAGCTTGTTGGTGCTGGATCGCGAGGCCGGTGCCCGCCAGGCACCGCAGGCGGGCGTGGACGGTTGAAGTGAACGCTTGAGTTGCCGAGAGTCGTGGTTTCAGCTCTCCGCCCCGGTGCATCCGGGAATCATGAACAGAGAGCATTGGCAGGAAGAACGGCGGCGGTTGGAACAGGAACTCGGTGAACGGATCACGCTCGACGCGCTGACCGGACCGAATGGACTGATTGATAGTGAGCCGGTGGTGGATGATGGCTCGGGCCCGGCAGGCTGGCTGATCGCACAGCGGTTGAAAGGCCACCGCCACTCGGCGGACGACGTGCTCACGGCATGGTATGCGTTGCAAGTATCCCCGCCGGTTTCCGAGCACTTGGATCTCGGCACTGGCATTGGCACGGTCGGTTTGCTTACGTTGTGGGGAATGGGAGCCGGGGCGCGGCTGACTTGTGTGGAAGCTCAGGAAATCAGCTATCGGCTGCTGCAATCGAACCTTGATTTCAATGGCATTCGTCACCGGGTGGATTGTTCGTTAGGCGATTTGCGCGTTCTGGCGCTAAAGAGGAAATTTCCGCTCATCACCGGCAGTCCACCGTATTTCCCGCCCGGCTCCGGAATGATCCCGCAGGATTCGCAAAAAGCCCACGCCCGTTTCGAGTTGAGGGGGGATGTGGGGGATTACGCCAAGGCCGCCGTTTTGCATCTCGCGGAGGGTGGGTGGTTTATCGTGTGTTTTCCCTCGCCCCAGAAGCAACGGGCGCTGGACGGGATCGCCGCGTCGGGTCTCAAGGTCGTGCGGATGCGGGACGTGATTCCCCGTGAGACGTTGTCGCCACTGTTCACCCTTTTCGCCTGCCAGCATCCGCAGGATTTCGCCGGTGAAACCACGGTTGAGGAACCGCTCACCGTCCGGCTGGCGAACGGCCGTTTGACCCTGGAAATGGCGGGCGTGCGCCGGATCTTCGGGTTCGCCGATGGCGAGGCGCACGGTGGCTATGGTGACTGAGATCATCGCATCCCCAAAAAGGGTTTACTCCTTTTGGGTATGGGACATGAGGGCGCTTTCGTGAGAGTTTTGAGCTCATGTCGTTGCGTGCTTTTGCTGTTTCCTGTCTCGCCGTCGGGGCGATGGTGGCTTCGTGTCTGGCGAGGCCGACCCTCTTCATCATCGGCGACTCGACGGTGCGCAACGGCACGGGCGGTCAGATGGGGTGGGGGGATCCGCTGGTCGATGAGTTCGATCCGGCGAAGATCTCGGTGATCAACCGCGCGATCGGTGGACGCAGCAGCCGGACCTTTCTCACGGAAGGACGTTGGGACGCGGTGATGGCGCATTTGAAGCCGGGCGATTTCGTGCTGATGCAGTTCGGCCACAACGACGGCGGGAAATTGAACGACGATCGCTGCCGGGCATCGATCAAGGGCATCGGCGAAGAGAAGGAGGACATCGTCCGCATCACCGACCAGCAGCCGGAAACGGTGCAAAGCTACGGCTGGTATTTGCGGAAATACGTGACCGAAGCAAAGGCGAAGGGCGCGACTCCCATCGTGGTTTCATTGATCCCGCGCAACCTCTGGAAGGATGGAAAAATCGGCCGCTCGGACAAGGACTACGGTGGATGGGCAAATCAGGTGGCGGAGCAGGAACACACGGCATTTATCGATTTCAACAAACTGTTAGGCGAGCGCTACGAAAGCCTCGGCGAAGCGAAAACCGCGGAACTTTTCGCCGGCACGGACCACACCCACACCGGTCCTGCGGGAGCGGCGTTCAATGCCAAGGTCATGGCCGGTGAAATCCGCAAACTAACTGATTGCGACTTGGGCAGGAATCTCTATCCGGCGGATCTGTGGCTGCCTTCGGTTTTCTCGGATCACATGGTCCTGCAACGACAGATGCCGATCCCGGTGTGGGGAACGGCGGCTCCCGGTGCGGAAGTGAAAGTCGATTTCGCAGGAAAATCCGTGACGGCGAAAGCGGATGAAAGCGGGAGTTGGAAAACCGAACTGCCAGCGATGGAAGCGGGCGGCAGCCAGTCGCTCGAGGTTTCATCCGGCGCGGCGAAACGGACTTATACGGATGTGTTAGTCGGGGAGGTCTGGCTTTGCTCCGGCCAATCGAACATGGATTTCACGCTAGCGAAAACCGCGAAGCGCTCGTTCTCCGGTGCGGCGGATTGGGAAAAGGAAGTGGCGGCTGCGAATCACCCCGCGCTCCGCACCTTCTCGGCGGAGTGGACGATGAACGAATTTCCCCAACGCGATGTGCCCGGCAAGTGGGCGGTGTGCACTCCGGAGACGGCAGGGGATTTCTCGGCAGTCGCCTATTATTTCGGACGCCAGCTTCAGTTGGAACTCAAGGTGCCTATCGGTTTGGTCACCTGCGCCTACGGTGCGAGCACCATCGAGTCATGGATCCCGCGGGAAGCGCTCGCGGTCCATCCGCAGTTCAAAGGGCTGCTGGATTCATTCGGGAAGAAGTGCCTGACCTTCCGCGACGACCCGAAGCCGTTTCTCGACTACGGCAACGCGCTCGCGAAATCCAAAGGCGCTAAAAGTCCGAAAAATCCCGATCCCTTCCAGGACCAGCACAACCCCTTCGTCCTCCACAACGGCATGATCGCACCCGTCGCGCCCTATGCCATCCGTGGCGCGATCTGGTATCAGGGCGAGTCGAATATGAACACCCGCAAGCTCTATCCCGATCTCCAGCGGGCGCTGATAGAAACCTGGCGGCAGCAGTGGGGAAATCCGGAGCTGCCCTTCTATTTCGTCCAGCTCGCGTCACACAAAAAGCCCTCGGAACAGCCGGGCGGTGGCCAGCTTCCCGAGATGCGCGAGGCGCAGGCGAAGTCCCTCGCGATTTCCCACACCGGCATGGCTGTGACCCTCGACATCGGCGATGAAAAGGACGTCCATCCCCGCAACAAGCTGGATGTCGGCAAGCGTCTCGCCCGCCTCGCGCTGACCGGAACCTATGAAAAACTTGGCGAGGGCAGTGGTCCGATATTTCGCGAAAGCTCCATCGAAAAAGGCCGGATCCGCGTGAAGTTCGATCACGCCGGCGGCGGATTGGTCGCGAAAGACGGAGTCCTCCGCCAGTTCGCCATCGCCGGAGACGACCTTGAGTTCGTCTGGGCCGAAGCCGTGATCGACGGCGACAGCGTGTGGGTTTCGAGCCCGTCCGTCGCTGTTCCCGCCCATGTCCGCTACGCATGGGCCGACAACCCGGTTGGCGCGAATTTGTACAACTCCGAAAATCTCCCCGCGGCCCCATTCCGCACCGACCCATGATCTCCCGTCCTGTTATTGGAAATTTGTTAGCCAGCTTTCTCGCCATCGGCAGTGCTGCGGCGCAGGCGATCCCAGCGTTCCCCGGTGCGGAAGGCTACGGTGGCTATGCGAAAGGCGGACGTGGTGGCGACGTTTACATCGTGACCAACCTGAGCGGCGCATCGGTCCCGGGATCATTCCGCTACGGCATCGAGACCGTGCCATCCGCCGGACGGACCATCGTCTTTGCGGTCAGCGGCCACATCCACATCAACGGGCTGCGTCTAACCGGATCGAAGGTCACGATCGCCGGCCAGACCGCACCGGGCGACGGCGTTGGTTTGGTCGATGGCACGTTCCGGATTTCCGGCGACGATGTAGTGGTGCGGCACATGCGTTTCCGCCACCGCAAGTCCGGCAGCGGCGGAGACTGTGTCAACCTCGACAGCGGCTCGCTCAACAGCGTGCTCGACTCGGTTTCCATGCAGTTCTCCACCGATGAGAATTTCTCCAGTTTCAACAGCCCTCCGGAAAACGTGACCATGCAGTGGTCGGTCAACGCATGGGGGCTTGAGTCGCATTCGTGCGGCGGTCTGTGGGACCAGAACCACGCGACCGCCCACCACACGCTCTGGGCGCACAACCACACCCGCAACCCGAAGGCGCGGCCCGGCGGACTGCTGGAGTGGACCAACAACGTGACCTTCGACTGGGACATCGGCTTCATCATGGGCGACTCGGAAACGCCCGCTTCCTGGAAGGCAAACGTCCGTAACAGTTATTTCCTCTGCCCTCCGGGAAACCTCCGCAGCAAGGCGCTCGAAAAGGCCAACCTCGACCGCAACGGAGTCCCTAACTTCTCGCTCTATCTGAACAATAGCCGCCACGACAACGACGGCGACGGCATCCTCAACGGCACCGACAAGGGCTACGCCATCGCCAGCGGCAACTACACCACGCTCGCCGCACCCGCGTCCAACACCGGTGCGATCCCGGTGACCATGGATGATCCGGTCGTCGCCTTCAAGAAAGTGGTTTCGAAATCCGGCGCGCTCCGCCTCGAAATCGATCCCGCCAAGCCGCTGCGCGATGAAGTGGACACCCGGTTGATCCAGAATCTCGTCACCCAGACGGCCAACCACATCACCCGTGAGTCCGATCTGGCAGGCGTGACCAACGGTGGCATCGGCACGCTGAACTCGACCTCCGCACCGCTCGATGCGGATCAGGACGGGATGCCGGATTTTTACGAGACCGCGCTCGGTTGGAATCCGGCGGTACAGGATCACAACACGGCGCTGGCTAACAGCGGTGGCGTCGTCACCGGCACGACCTTCCTTCCACCCGCCACCCCCGTCGGCGCGGGGGCTTTGGAGAAATTCACACGACTTGAGGAATATCTGCATTACCTCGCCATCCCGCATGGTACCGTGGCGAAAAACACTGTGGACGTTCCCACAAGCGTGCAGGTGGATTTGAGGAAGTTCACCTCCGGTTTCTCCGCATCGCCGACCTTCACCGTGGCAAATCTAACCGGAGGCGCTATCGTGCTCAGCGGCACGGGCAACTCGATCGCCACCTTCACGGCGACGCTGAATTACGTCGGTCGCGGCCGATTCGATTTCACCGTCACCGACAGCGCCGGTCATTCGTGGACCCAGACCTGCGCGCTGGTGGTGACCGCCTCCGGCCTGCCCCGGGATCTCAAGTGGCAGGGCGGCCTGTCCGCCAACGCGTGGGACATCGTGGCTAACAACTGGCTCCGCAACGGCTCCGTCACCGCGTTCAGCACTGGCGACCGCGTGCGCTTCGACGACGGCGGATCGAAAACTCCGGCTCTGAACGTGACCGAGACCGTGTCTCCCGGCAGCGTCGATTTCGATGCCACGGGCAATTACACGCTCTCCGGCATGGGTGCGGTGACGAGCTCGGGTCCCCTGACCAAACGGGGCAGCGGTTCGCTGACGATTTCCAACACCGGGGTGAATTCCATCACCGGCACGACGCTCGATGCCGGCACGATTTCATTCGGCAACGAAACAGCTAACGGGTCCGGCCTCGGCACAGGCCCGGTGACGATGAACAGTGGTACTCTGAACCAGTATAACACCGGTCCCGGCGGCAGCTACACTGGCAACACACCCAATCCACTGGTCGTGAATGGCGATGTCTCGCTCAACGCCGCCGCCCGCTGCGGCCTATCCGGAGCGCTATCCGGCGCGGGCACGCTGAATCTTTTCATCCCCTTCACCCGCACCGATTGGGGCGGCAATCCAGCGCTGTTCTCCGGAACCTTGAACGTTCTCTCCGACGGCGATGGCGGCGAGTTCCGGATCAACAGCGGCGGCAGCGGCAACATCACGAACTATGGGGCGGCGCGAATCTGGCTGCCGAACAACATGAATGCCTACTACCTGCCGAATCCGCCCAGCAGTGGCGACAAAACGCAGACCATCCAGATCGGCGAACTGAAGACCTCAGGCAGCGGCGCGGGTGTGATTCTCGGCGGGGCGAACGGCGCGCCGGATCGCAGCGTGCATTGGAAAGTCGGTGCGCTCAACACCAGCACGACCTTCGGCGGCTCCATCCAGAACCGCACCGGCCCGGCGCATTTCACCAAGCTCGGCACCGGCACGCTCACCCTAACCGGTGCAAGCACCTCCACCGGCGCGACGACCGTTAGTGCGGGCGGGCTCCTGATCGACGGCAGCCTTGGAAACACGACCGTCACCGTCGCCAGCGGCGCGCTGCTCGGTGGAGACGGAATCTTGGGTGGACTCATCACCGCGAATGCCGGTGCTTTCATTTCTCCGGGCACAGTGCCCTTCACCGGAGCGACGCTCACGGCTAACAACGGACTCGCGCTCAATGGCAACACCCTTTACTTCGACATGTCGAACACCCCCGGCGGGGCGAACGACCGGATCGCGATGAATGGAACGCTCGCTCTAACCGGCAACCAATATTTCCAGTTCCTCCTGCTTCAGGGACCGCTCACCGCAGGCACCTACGACCTGATCACCGGCGCGACGAACAGCACCGCCAGCAGCGTGGGCCTCACCCACAATCTTCCCTCCGACTCGCGGCAAACCTTCACCCTGAACCGCAGCGCCGCGGGCTCGAACCCTTCAAAAGTCTGGCTGGCCGTCACCGGCGATCCCGCGACGCTGACATGGACCGGCACCACGAATGGAGCCTGGGATACGACCTCCGCCGGCAACTGGACCGGAGCGACGCCTAACACTTTCTATACGAATGACGATGTCGTGCTGAATGACACCGCCACCACGCGCAATGTGACCCTGACAGGCAACGTCGCCCCACGCACCGCCAGTGTGACCACCACGCTCGGCTACACCTTCGGAGGCACGGGAATCCTCTCTGGCCCCGGCTCGTTGACCAAGGCTGGAGCCGGCACTCTGACGATTGCCAATACCTCGCCGAATACCTTCAGCGGTGGCCTGACGCTCAATGCCGGCACCATCGCCCTCGGCAACGATATCGCGAACGCCGGAGGCATCGGCACCGGCCTTCTCACCTTGAACGGCGGTGTCCTTTCCATGTTTGACAACATGGCCAGCTACAATTCCTTCACTGCCGCGCTCAACGTCCCGACTGGAGCTACCGCCCGCATCAATGCGGATTCCCGTGTGGACGTTTACGGATCGCTGATCGGCGCGGGCACGCTGAATTTCCATGTTCCCAATGTTCGCACCGATCTCTTCACCAACTGGTCCGCGTTCACCGGCACGATCAACGTCCTGACGGATTCCAACGGTGGCGATTTCCGGATGGCATCGGCTTACTCCTTTCCCGGTTTTCCACAAGCCGTTGTCGCTCTAACCGACAAGGTTTGGGCCTACTACACCGGCACCCTCGCGGAAGGTGCGGGAACCACCATCGAGATCGGAGCACTCTCAGGTCCCGCCCTAGCCGTGCTCCAGGGCGGCGCGACCGGTGGCCGGGCGCTGACCTACCGCATCGGCGGCAGGAATACCGACGCGGTCTTCTCGGGAAATATCCAGGAACAGAACGCTGGCACCGCCACCACCTACGTCAAAACCGGCTCGGGAATCTGGACGCTCGGCGGGAATGGGTCTTGGAACGGCGGCACCAGCGTGGAGCAGGGGACTTTGAAAATCACCGGAACGATGGCCTCCGCAAGCGCCGTGAATGTTTCCAGCGGCGCCACGCTCGATCTAACCAACGGTTCCCTCGCAACGGACGTGGTCAACATTGACAGCGGCGCGATTCTGAATGCCTACGGGGTCCTCGCGTCCGATCTCAACGCGAATGGCACCCTCAATGGCCGCGGATTCGGCAGCGGCATACCCGGCACCTTGGCGGTGAGTGGCAGCGCTTTCCTCGGTTCCTCCTCGCTCACCCGCCTGCGCGGCGGCGTTTCGTCTGACCTTGTCGTGATCGACGGCGATCTTTCCCTCGGTGGGACCGTGCAGGTCAATCTGGCGCCGGGCACCACTTTCGGACGTTATCCGCTGATGACCTGCGGTGGCGCGATCACCGGCTCCGCAATCCTCACCGGCATTCCCGGCGGCACCACCGCCAAGCTCTCAAGCAGCATCCCGGGCAGGCTGGACCTTGTCATTGACGACTCGGACGAGGATGGCCTGCCGGATTCATGGGAGATGCAGCATCTCGGGAATCTCGCATCAACCGGGGAATCCGACTCGGATGGCGACGGACAAGGCAATGCGATCGAGTTTCTAGCAGGCACGAATCCGGCCAGCGGTTTCTCCCGCTTTGCCGCCACAGTGGATCCCCTGAACGCGACGCAACTGAAACTCACGTGGCCCAGCGTTCCCGGGAAACTCTATCAAATTCAAACCAACGGGACGCTGGCGGGAACCTGGAACCTTCTCACCACGCTCCCTGCCGCGGCATCTCCCGCGGCGAGCACCAGCTATTCGGTGACGAAATCTCCCGGTAGCAAGTTCTACCGCATTGCCATCGTGCCGTAGTCCAAACTTTAGTCCCCAGGCTGCGATCATCGAGATGAGGGGGCCCGTGCCATTTGCGACTGATCCCGGAGAAATTGACTTTGCTACGATGCCATGACAGATACCTGCGAGTCATCCTTTTGGCCCGCCAGGATCGGCTTCGGCCCGTAAAGGGTATAGAGGATCAAAACGCAAACGTAGTAGACACCCGCAAAGGCATAATACGTAGCGACACCTCCCGTGTTGGGAATGATGGGAAAAACAAGCGCGGTGGAATTCACCATCATTTGCAATGCCAGCACCGTGAGGCCGCTCTTCGTGTGCCAGTAGATGAAAGAGCACATCGCGGCGACGCCAAGCATGCTGAACAACAGCGCCAGTGGAGGAATCCCCGGAAAGACGCCAACGTTCAAGAGCACCATGGGCATCCACCAAAGAGTCCAGACAACGCCCACGATCTGGCTGCCGATGAAGGGAGTGAATTTGTTTGAAAAATGGCGGATTGCATAGCTTACCCAGACAATCTCTCCGATGAACGAGCCAATGAGGATGGTCTTCATGACTGCCGGATGGGTAACGACTGAGAAATCGGTGGTGATCTCGGCCAGCCCGGTGCCGTTGACCATTCCCTTGCCGGTCAAAACCAAAAGAGAGATCAATGTCGGCCATGCGAGAGCCAGCAGATACCACCAAGGGGAAATCCGCCACCGTGCCAGCGGGCGAAGCAAGTCGAAGATCCCTTTCCACCCGCTCCCGATGAGGATCACGACTCCCAAGGTGGAACCGAGCAGCAGGAAGCGCCCGAAATAATAGAGGCCTCCCGGCAGAACCTTGGAAGCGATTCCACCGACGAAGAGCGCGTTGTTCACGACGATCAGGCTGAGGGCGATCACGACCTCGTAACGGCGGACGAATTCACGAAAAGCATTCATGGAGGAAATTCCGATTGATTGGGGATTGAGTCCTTTTCCAGATTGGATGTTTGCTTAAAAATGGTTTTTGCGGTGAAGGCAACTGAAATGAGCGTGGTCAGGGAACGCGAGGGCGTTTGGCTTGAGATCTCATGGGACGGGGGCGGCATCTCCGGGGGGACCTCCGATCCCGGATACGGATAAACAGGAGGCACCCGGCAGGCCGCCATGTTACGGGTCCTTCAAGGAGACATCGGTTTTGTGGGTGATAGGTTCCCTCCTGCGGTCACTCCGCAGCCCTGGAAGCGCGGAAGGCCGCGCTCACGGCGAGGAAATAGAACAGAGCGTCAATGGCGGAGAATCCCTCCTGCAGAATCTCGACCGCCACGTCCGGGGTGAGGCTGCTGACAATCCGCATCATCGGCACTTCCAATTGATCCGCCGCGAAGGCGCAGGCCGACAGCAGGTTTCCAAGCAAGCATCCCGCCACGGCGAGGACTGCGGCGAGGATACCGAACGCCTGGCTTTGTCCGTGGCCGAACTTGAGCATGACGATGCCTACCAGATAGCCGACGCCAATGGCCATGAAGCCGATCTGATAGTTGGTGAAATAGGTGACCGCCGCCCAAGTGCCCGCCCCGACCAGCGCGGCCACCGCTCCCGCCACGCCACCGACGACGAGGTTTTCCGACGCTCCGGCTCCGGTTCCAACCCGCAATTCCCCGGACTCTGGATTCAGCTGTTCGTTCATGGAACGGATTCCGCCCCATTTCCGGCATCACGGCAATACAAATATCCGATAGATCAGGGGCCGCCGGAATGAGTGGAGGGCCTGAGACGACGTCTGTCCCCACGCACGATGTTACAGACAGGCTCTAGCCGAGAACGTCGTCCATCGCGTCGATGAGTTCCTGCATGGTGGCTTCGGTTTCGTTGCCCATGTTGGAGATGCGGAAGGTGGTGCCCTTGATCTTGCCGTAGCCGCCGTTGATCAGGAAGTTGTGCTTGGTCTTCAGGTTCTTGATGAAGCCTGATAGGTCGAAGCCTTCCGGAGTCTTGAAGCAGGTGAGGGCGAACGAGCGATGGCCTTCCGGTGCGAAGAGTTCGAAGCCGTGTTTCGCTCCCCAGGCGGCGATCATCGCGTTGGTTTTCGCGTGGCGTGCCTGGCGGGCGGCGAATCCTTCCTTGGCGATTTCACCCAGGATGTATTGCAGGCCGTAGATGATGGAAATGGAAGGAGTGGAGGGCGTGTTGTTGACGGCGGCGTTCTTGGCGAACTCGATGAAGTCGAAGTAGTAACCGCGGTTCGGGTTGCCCTTGGCGCGTTCCATGCCGGCTTCGGAAACCGCGAACACGGCGAGGCCGGGAGGCAGCGCGAGCGCCTTTTGCACACCGGCGAGCATCACATCGATCTGGTTCGCATCCATGTCCATCGGCACGGTGGAAAGCGAGGAAACGGTGTCCACAATAAGCATCGTGTCCGGGAAGGATTTCACCACTTTGGAAATACCGGCGAGGTCGTTGAGAACGCCGGTGGAGGTTTCCGAATGGATGAAGGTGACGGTGTCGAATCCGCCTTCCGCCAGCTTGGCGCGGACGGCTTCAGGATCGATGGCTTGGCCCCACTCGACCTGCACGGCCTCGGCTTCAAAGCCGCATTTTTTCGCAACGTCTAACCATTTGTCGGAAAATGCACCGCAGCAGAGGCAGAGGACTTTCTTCTTCGCGAGATTGCGGAGAGCTCCTTCCATCACTCCCCAGGCTGAGGAAGTGGAGAGGAAAACCGGACGCGCGGTGCCGAAGATTTCCTGAAGGCCGGGCTGGGTCGAAGCATAGAGTTCCTCGAAATCCTTGCCGCGGTGACCGATCATGGTCTGCGACATGGCGGCGAAGGTTTCCTTGGAAACATCGATGGGACCGGGAGCGAAGAGTTTGGGTGATGGCATGGTGTGGATGAAGTTGGAAGTGATCAGTGATCAGAGAAGATTGTAGGACCTCAGCAAAGCGGTGAGCTGGGCGGTGGCGGCGTCGCTCATCGGGGCGAGCGGGAGTCGCAGGTCGGGAAGGCAGTGGCCTTGGAGGGCGACGGCGGTCTTGATCGGCACCGGGTTCACGTCGAGCGACATGATGCCACGCATCAGCGGGTAGTATTGCTTTTGCAGGGCGAGCGCTTCGGTGAATTTTCCGGCGAGGCAGGCATTGACGAGTTCCACCATGATCTCGGGGATCAGGTTCGACGCGACGGACACAAGGCCGGTCGCTCCGCAGGAAACGAAGGGCAGGAGCAGCGGATCATCACCGCAGAGGATGCCGAAGTCGCTTGGGAGCGCTTGGAGAAGCTGGTTCACGCGGTCCACCGAACCGCCGGCTTCCTTGATGGCGACGATGGTCGGGCAATCGGCGGCAAGGCGCGCCGCAGTTTCAGGAGCGATCTCGATGGAGGATCGACCAGGCACGCTGTAGAGCATGATTGGCAGGTTGGTGGACTCGGCGATGGCCTTGAAATGGAGGTAAAGTCCTTCCTGTGAGGGCTTGTTGTAGTAAGGGCAGACTTGAAGGGTGCCGGTGGCTCCGAGTTTCTCCGCCGCTTCCGTCAGCTCGATGGCTTCGGAAGTGGCGTTCGCACCGGTGCCGGCGACGACTTCACAGCGACCGGCGGCGAATTCCACGGCGAGGCGGATCACTTCGATGTGTTCATCCGTGTCGAGGGTGGGGGATTCACCGGTGGTTCCGACCGGAACGATGCCGGTGATTCCAGCCGCGACCTGCCTGTCGATCAGGGATTTGAAGGCCGGAACGTCGATTTCTCCGTTGCGAAATGGGGTGATAAGAGCGGTGTAGGTTCCGGGAAAGCTCATGGCGGGCGGACGATGTACGAACTTGGCCGCAGGTCCAAGCCGTATCCTGCGGGGAGGGAAATTTTCAGCCGTCGGCCCGCGAGCCGCCGGATCATCCCGGCTCAATACACCTGATCATGTAGGTTGTCTGATGTTACGGAAATGTGTATGAAATTTGGCGGCGTTACCCCCACTTCCTCCTCCTCCTTGAACGACATTCGCGCCATGACAACGGCTCCCGCGGCCCTGTTTCGGGTCCCCGACCTCGTCACCAAGAGACCAATGGTCCTGTCTAGCCGCCTTGACTCTAATCGGCGGGTGAGGTGTAGATGACGACAAAGATCGGGTTCGGGTGGCGACTCTCTACTCTGAGAGCCAGCTTGCCGTCGCTGTTTGTGGTGTTGAAGTGAGTGGCTGCTCCATAAGAGGTCTGAAACGCCTCACTCTCATTGTCGGAGTTTACCAGAGTCGCCGGATATTTGCCGGTTGCCTTGTGGGTCGCCACAAGGTCCTCTCCTATTCCCTGCACATGGAAACCGATGTAGCGGTTCGGATCTGGTTCGAGGAGCATGGAACGACTCTCACCCGGAGAAAGCTTGATCAAAGACACGGGAAAAATGCTGTCGTTAAGAACCAAGCCGGTCGCTCCGATCTGCTCGGCAAGACCGGAAGTGGCTGAGGAATCCTTGCACGCGGAAGTAAAAGCCACGAACGGGACAGCCAGCCAAATGGACAACTTCTTGTTGAGTATCATCATGCTGAATCGAGAGGTGGGACGGTGCCAAACGGTCCGGTCAGAGCAACTCCAGCGCCTCGCGCTGGATCCCGCGCAGCTCGAAGATCTTCACCAGGGTTTCCTCGATGAGGTTGTTAGGGCACGAGGCACCGGCGGTGATGCCGACTGTGACGGGGCGGTCGTCGGAGAAGAGGCGGGAGTAGTCGGAGGTTTTCTCCTCCCGGTGGTGGAGGTCGTAGTGGACGATTTCCTCCAGCGACTTGATACGGGAGGAGTCGCGGATGAAGAAGGTGGGGACTTCCGGCTCGGCGATCTCGACGAGATGGGCGGTGTTCGAGCTGTTATAGCCGCCGACGACTAACAAAAGATCCATCGGCTTGCGGAGCATTTCGAAGAGGGCGTCCTGGCGTTCCTGGGTGGCGCCGCAGATGGTGTCGAACATGAGGAAGGCGGTGTCCGTGCCATCGCGGTCGGTGATGGCCTTGCGCAGGCGGCGCTGGATTTCCTCGGTCTCGGTCTTGAGCATCGTCGTCTGGTTGGCGACTCCGATCTGTTTGAGGTGGAGGTCGGGATCGAAGCCTTCGGAGTGGTCGCCCTGGAAGCGTGCGAGCAAGGCGGTCTTGTCGCCGCCGTGGCGGATGTAGTCGCAGACGTAATCGACATCGGCCAGGGTGAGGACGACGAGGTAATTTCCATCGCCGTTTTCGCCAAGCGCGCGGGAGGCGGTAGCGCGGGTTTCCTCATGGTTCGACTTGCCGTGGATGATGGAGGTGATGCCGTCCTTGGCATAGCCGCGGACGCGCCGCCAGACCTTCATCACGTCGCCGCAGGTGGTATCGACGATATAACAGCCGCGCGACTCGACCTTGTCCATGAATGAAGTCGGCGCGCCGAATGCGGGGACGATGACGACATCGTCGTCGGATAGATCGTCATAGGTGGCGTCCATTTCCTTCCACGGCAGCGAGACGATGCCCATCTCGCGGAGTTGGAAATTGACGTCGGGATTGTGGATGATTTCTCCGATGAGGAAGATGCGGTTGTCGGGAAACACTTTTCGTGAGGCGTAGGCGAGATCGATGGCGCGCTCGACGCCATAACAGAATCCGAATTGCTCGGCGAGGAGGATGGTGGTGTTGCCGACGGTCATCTTGCCGCCGCGGTCGCGCAGTTTCTCCACGATCAACGAATGAAAATGGACGGCCACCTCGGCGGCGACTCGTTCCATGACGTCCGGGCGGCGGACGTTGACGCGGGTCTTCTTGGTGGTGCTGGCAGCTTCGCTCATCGAGACACCGTATAGACCCGGATTTCCCCGCGACCAACTCATTTTAGCGGGTGGTCAGGGCGAAGGATGCGCCTCGTAGCCCTGGAGTTGCTTGAGCAGGAAGGATTGCTCGGATTTGACCTCGGCGAGGTCGAGGGCCTTCTGGAGGTGGCGGACGGCGGTTTGGGAATGACCGAGCTGGGCCTCGAACTCGCCGAGCACGGCGTGGACGAGGTAGTAGGAATCCAGCGGCTTGCGGTGGCGGATCGCCTCGACGGCCTCGATCCCGGCGGCTGGGCCATGAACTTTGGCGAGGGCAACGGCGCGATTCAGGGCGATGACGGGGGAGTCGTTGATTTCCTGCCATTGGTCGTAGCGGGCGAGGATGCCCGGCCAATCGGTGGACGCGTCATCGGCGGCGGTGGCGTGGCAGGCGGCGATGATGGCCTGGAGATGATACTCGCTGAGGGCATCGCCATCGGCGGCGCGGGCGAGGTGCTTGAGGCCCTGGGCGATCATCGGCCGGTGCCAGGTGGAGCGGTCCTGCTCGGTGAGGCGAAGGATGTTTCCGCCGGAATCCACGCGGCCGGGAAGGCGGGCGGCATTGAGCAACATCAACGCGAGCAGGGCGTGGGTGCGCGGCGGATCGGTGGCCGGATGACTGGCTAACAGGCTGGTGAGGCGGATGGCTTCGGCGCAGAGGTCTTCCCTAACGAGGTTGTCGCCGCTGGAGGCCTTGTAGCCTTCGTTGAAAAGCAGATAGAGCACCTGTAGCACGCCATCGAGCCGGGTGGCGAGTTCAGTGCCGGATGGGATTTCGAAGGGAATTCCGAGGTCGCGGATCTTCTGGCGGGCGCGGGTCAGGCGCTTGGCGATGGCGACTTCGGTGGTGAGATAGGCCTTGGCGATTTCCGCAGGACTGAATCCGCAAAGCGTCTTGAGGGCGAGTGCGGTCTGGTCGTCGGCGGGAACCAGCGGATGGCAGCAGGCGAAAATCAGGCGCAGGCGGTCGTCCTTGATTTCATCGTCATGGGTGGGAGCGGCGTCGGGATCGCCGGACCATTGATCGAGCGTTGCGATGATTTCCGGCTGCTTGTCATGGAAGAATTTTTCCCGGCGGATGACATCGAGCGCGCGGTTCTTCGCCGTCTGCATCAGCCACGCGGCGGGATTCGCGGGGATGCCGTGGTAGGGCCATGTTTGCAAGGCGCGGACCATGGCTTCCTGGACGACATCCTCCGCGAGTTGCAGGCGGGCGGTGCCGAAGATGCCGGTGAGCGCGGAGACGAGTTTCCCCGCCTCGTGGCGGAAGAGGTGCTCGGTGAGCTTGGGGATCTCGGCGGCGGTGGGTGTTAGGAGCAGTGGACTCATGCCAGAAGAATAAGGAGTGCGGACATTTCTGTCCGCATGGCCGATGAGAGGAGAAAGAAATGTCTGAGTGGGCGGGGCTTTCGCTTTTCATCGGCTGGGTGGACAGGGGGGCATCTTCCCTATCGTCCGAGCACCGCCTTGTTAGCCGTGTGCGCGCCGGTAGTGCATAGCGACTGCGCCGTTGCGGAGCGGCGTCGACGAGATCAGCTCGAGCCGTCGCGTGTTGGGTAGCCCGCACTGGTAAAGGGTCGGGCCGTGACTGGCGATTCGGGGGTGGACGAGGAACTGATACTCGTCGATCAGATCCAGCCGGTCCAGCTCGCTCGCGAGTTTGCCGCTGCCGAGGAGCACGCCGGCAGGAGTAGCGTCCTTGAGCTTCTGCACGTTCGCGCGCAAGTCGCCTGCGATGGGGTGGCTGTTGGTCCACGGGAATTCCGTTCGAGCCGACGACACCACGTACTTCGGCTTGGCCTCCAGCTTGACCGCCCACTCGCGCATCGCCGGCGGCACCTCCTCGTCGCCGCGAGCCACCGCCGGCCAGTAGCCCTCCATCATCTCGTAGGTGACGCGGCCCCACAGCATCGCCCCGCTCTCGTCCATGAGGCGGGTGAAGAACGCGTGTGTCTCGTCGTCGGCGATTCCCTCCCGGTGGTCGACGCAGCCGTCCAGGGTGACGTTGAGGCTGAAGGTTAGAAGTCCCATGCGGTTTTACTCCGGGTTTGGCGTCCCTCTGGATGGTCGCTTGTCGACGAGTCCCTCGCAGTGGCTAACAAACGGCGGCGGCTTCCCTTTCGCTGGCGATCTTGTTGGCCGGGCACGCTTCCGCGACGGGCCGGACCTCGACGGTGAGGCCGTAGGGGATCATCGGATTTTCACGGGCGATGGCCATGGCTTCGTCGAAATTCCCGGCTTCCAACAGCAGATAGCCGCCGATGGATTCCTTGGACTCGGCGAAGGGACCATCGGCGACGGAACCATTTTTGTAGGAAATGGTTTTGCCTTCGCCTTCGAGCGGTTGGGCTGCCTTCGATTTCCCCTCGCGGGAAAGGCGGTCGAACCAGGCGTTGGTGCGGCCCATGATTTCCTGGATTTCCTGCGCGGAAAGCTCTCGGTGCCAGTTGGTGCCGCGGAACAGGAGGAGATATTGTGATTTGGCGGATGGAGTGCTCATGGTTGTGTTAGGGTTGGTGGATCAGGCGTGGACGAGGACGTTGAAGCCGCCGTAGGCCATGCGCTTGCAGTCGAAAATCTGGTTGGGTTCGCTCATCATTTCGCTCAACCGGGGATCGGCCATGACCTTGGCATTCACCTCGTCGCGATGCTCGCGGGATTTGTAAACGATCCACGAGAACGCCACCGTTTCATCAGGCCCGGCGTTGGCGAGCTGCGGGAAGGAAACCATGTCGTTCGTCTCCATGTCGTCGCCGATGCACTCGTAGTAATCGAGTGCCCCGTGTTCCCGCCAGACGGCTCCGGCTTGTTCCGCGACCTTGCGGTATTCCTCGATCTTGTCCTTCGGTATGGGAATGACAAATCCATCAACGTAAGTGCTCATAATTTTTGTTAGTTGGTTGTTGTTGCCAATCGGGCCTCAAGGCGTTGGGAGATGGGACAGATGTCGGTGAGCTCCCGGACTTCAACCTGCACGCCCCGCTGGACCGGTGGGAAGGTTCTGGCGATTTCCACCGCCGCCGCCAGATCCTCAGCGTGGAGCAGGATGAAACCGCCGATGGCTTCCTTGGATTCGATGAACGGTCCGTCGAGAACCTTGTCTCCACTACTGAGCGCCACCATCCTGCCGCCCGCTATGAGCGGCCGGCCGCCGGTGACTTTTCCTTCCGCAAGCATGCGGTCGAACCACTCCGTGTAGTGGCCGACGAACCGGGTGATTTCCTCGACGGAAAGCCCCTCATCCCAGTCCGTATTTCGGAGGAGCATCATGTATTCGTTGGATCGGCTCATGGTGAATTTTTGTTAGCGATTCAGGAGTCCGCAGAATGCCTTGCGTCCGGCCCAGAGAAGATAGGCGGCGAGAAGGCAGATGATCACCAGTTGTGCGTTGAGGAGACTTGCCGGGCCAATGACGAAACTGTGAAACGCGAGGATGTTCACGATGATCGGTCCAAGAATGAGCAGTCCGAAATTTCGTGTGCGCGGGATGGCGACAAGGATGCCGCCGGCGGCTTCGAGGATCTTGATGAACGTCAAATACCCGGTCGGTGCGAATGCCGCCATGAAGTGGGCGGCGGCACTGCCTTCCGGCGGCGGTGGCATTTCAACGAGCTTGAACAGCACGACAATACCGGATGCGATGAAAAGGAGGCCGAGCAGTCCTCCAGCGATGTTAGGGATGTGTTTCATGGAGGTGGGGTTCGTGGAATATTCAGATGGTTCCGGCGAGACTGGCCTCGAGCCGGTCGAGGTTCTGTTCGTTCGCCTTGAGGATGAATTCCCGGAGCTTTTCCGACTCGGCCGGGTCCTGAAAGGTCATGTTCCAAGTGAGCCGGGTTTTCCCCGCCTCGTCCGCGAAGGTCATCACCATCTGATAGTGGTGCATCGGACGAAGGTGGTCGAAGACGATTTTTTCCGGCTTCACGATTTCCAGGAACTCCGACTCGTTCGGATAGTCAGCGCCGTTAGGTCCGTGCATGACGAACTTCCACTCGCCCCCCGGCCTGAATTCGAACTTCTCGAAGGTGTTGGTGAACCCTTCCGGTCCCCACCATTTCGCGAGTTGCACCGGGTTGCTGAAGGCTTCGAACAACCGTTCGCGGGAAGTGTTGATGAGTCGGCTGTTGATGATGGCGGTGTCGGACGTGCTCATGGCTGTTTGATTTTTGTTACCGGACTCAACGATCGTTTTCAAGTCGGCCAGGCCTTTTTCAAAATCACCACCGATCATTTTGTCGCAATCGATGAACAGGCTGATCGCTTTGAAGACGAAGGTGTTTTTTCCGGACATGCTCCATGTCACGAGCGTTTGATCGCCCTCCGACTTGAAAGTGAACTCCGCGATGTTAGTGCCTTCGAAGGGTTTCTTGAAATCCAGCCGGAACTGGACGAACTCGTCCGGCTTGCTCTCCACGACGGTCATCTTTCCCTCGCCGACATCGTTGTTCCCGGCCCAGCTCATGGCAGCACCGATTCCGGCGGTTGGTCCTTCGAAGACGCTTTTTGCCGCGGGATCCTTTTTCGCCCATGGCGACCAGACCTGCCACTTGTGGAGATCGTTCACGTGGGGAAATACGGCGGAGGGTGCCGCGGAGATCGTGATACTCCGCTGATAGCTGAAATCGGCGGGACGCGATGCCACGACGATGACGAAAATGAGAATGACGACGGCTAGGGCAATGAGGATTTTGGGGATCATCGGGATATCCGTTAGGTTTCAGGCCTTCGTGACAAGTGCGGCGAGTTGGTCGGTGGCGATTCCCCAGCCTTCGTGGAAGCCCATTTTCTCATGGGCCTCGCGGTCGGCGACCGTCCAGTGCAGGACGCGGGCAGTGTAGCGGGTCCCGCCATTTTCATCCTCGAATGTCAGGCAGAGGGTCATGAACGGCTTCGCCGAAGGTTCCCACGCTTTGGTGTAGGCATCGGTGATCACGAGTTTCTCGTTCTCGACCACTTCCAGATAGACGCCGTGGTTAGGGATATCGACGCCCTCGGGGCTGCGCATCATGATGAAATTGCTGCCGCCCGGACGGACATCGAGTTCCGCGTGCGTCGTGAGATAGGGCGGGGGAGTGAACCATTGCACGATCAGGTCCGGATCAGTCCACGCCTTGAAGAGTTTCTCAAGCGGAGCGGCGATGAAGCGGGTGAGGATGAGTTCGCGGTCGGAAATGGCACCCGAAGTTGTGTCGTCGTAAGTCATGAAATTTAAGGAATCACAAACACGACGAACGGAACGGCGCGTTCGGGACAACTCTGGACGACTTTTTCCCGATGTCAGGAAAATTTCTCCCTCCTCCCGCGAATCGCCGGGCGTGATTCCAAAGACGCTTATAGGAGAAACACCTATTCCCCTTAGGCAGATTGACCACTGCGATTTAAGGCTCTCGCCCGTAGACATGGACCGCGATGAAGGGCAGGCTGATCCGTACATGAACGTTCCTCGGGATCCATCGCGTGACACGTTACGCGACACGGGCGGCTCCCCCGGGCCGGATCTGGCGCTGATCGAGCGCCGGATTCCCGAGGAAATCAGCGGGTTGGGCAGCATTTTAAATCAGGTCAAGTCGATGAAACGAGGGGAGATTCTGGACGTGGTGATTGTCGGAGCGGGTCCGGTGGGCTTGGGCGCGGCGATGTTGTTAGGGCGCTGCATGCGGAAGGTGGTGCTGATCGATTCCGCCTCCGACACCGGTCCGTCAATCGACCGGCTCCACGGCTCCAAAGAAGACGATCCACCGGATTTTTCACTGATCGACCGAGATGAACTTCACGGTTTGGAAACGGTAAAGCGCCTTCACACGGCCGTCGACAATATCGAGCGCAGCGGTGTGGGCTTCATCGCGAACTGCCGCAACCGGACGACGCTGACCACCCGCACGGTTCTGCTCGTCTCGGACATCAAGACCCGGCTGCCGCAGATTCCGGGCGCGGAGAAATTTTACGGCAGCTCCCTTCACCAATGTCCCTACTCTCATGGCTGGGAACACCGTGGCAAACCTCTCGGTGTTCTGGGATCCGATGAGACGGCGGTGGCGCTGGCGTTGAAATTGTTGCTTTGGAGCCACCACGTCACCTTGTTCACGAATGGCGACGCACTAAAGCCATCGATTTTGGACCGCTTGGCAAAAGGCACGGTTGAAGTCGTGACGGATGTCATCCAGTCACTGGAAGGCCGTGGCAGGAATCTTCAATCGGTCCTCATCGAGGACGGTTCGCCGCACCGCTGCGAGGCGTTGTTTTTCACCTCCCACAGCAGGTATCCCACATCGATCGCATCCCGTCTCGGCTGCAACCTGCGTCACATCGTCGGAATCTCCAATCGCCTGCCGGAGGGGGAAACCGGGATTCAGGGGCTGTTTGTCGCGGGGGATCCCTCGCACAACGGCGAAATGCCGGTTTTGGCCACCGCAGACGGGATCAAGGCCGGCGAGGCGATCAACTCGTGGCTACTGGAGGCGGATCACTCCTATCTCGCGGTCTAACTTCCTTACCCCGGTCATGAACTTTACGCCAACCACCGAAAGCATTGCGAAATTCTATCAGAACGCAGGATGGCGTTGGCGGAGATTTTTCCCGGAGACCCGGTTGACCCTGTGGTGATTGCCAATCGGTCGGGAATGACAGGGCCGTCACGGAGAATTCCCCCCTCTTTGTGACGGCCCACTTTTTCACGAAGCCACCATGACCACCGGACAGGCAAAGAAAGTTGACGCACCCGGGTGGTTTCAACAGATTTTGAATCATTCCCCGCAAGGCAGGACGGGGGGAATTCCAGCGCGTCGCCCAAGCGGTTCTGGCCCGTATGCCTGAATGACCTGTCACAGCCCAAGGAAAAGCAACTCATCGTGGAAATTCATTCAATGGATCGGGATCAACTGTCAGAGCTGGCCATCTTTCGTGGGGATGATATCCGTTGAATCGCATGGAAGACGCAAAGGACAGCAGTTTGAACGGGGGTGAATCCGATGCGGTGATTCACCCGAGCGCTTCAGCAGACGATGCGGGGGCGGTCATACCGGTAGTTGGCCTCGGCGGTTCGGCCGGATCGCTGGACGCACTCCGGCGGTTTTTTCTCAAGCTGCCGGCCGATAGCGGAATGGCATTTGTCGTGGTGGTCCACTTGTTGCCCGAACACGAAAGCATGATGGTGAGCATTCTCCAACGCAGCACCACGATGCCGGTGGCGCAGGTGAACGACACGGTCGAGATCCAACCGGACCATGTTTATGTGATTTCTCCGGGCCAGCAATTGTCGATGTCCGACGGCAGGCTGCAAACGGTCGAGATGCCCCGGCAACGCGGCCGGCATACCACGATCGATTTGTTTTTCCGGACACTGGCGGAAACCCATGGCTCCGAGGCGATCGCGGTGGTGCTCTCAGGCGGCGACGGTGACGGTGCCATCGGATTGAAACGGATCAAGGAGCGGGGAGGTCTGACCATCGCCCAGGACCCCACGGAAGCGGAAATGGACAGCATGCCGCTAACAGCCATCGCCACCGGGATGGTCGATTGGATCCTGCCGGCCGAGGAAATCGCGGGCAAGATCATCAAATTCCAGGAAAGCGGAAAAAAGATCCAACTGCCGCCAGTGATTACGGACGACCGCACGCAGCCACTGTCCGCCGAGCAGGAGGAAAAAGAGGAATCCGCCTTTCGGGACATCCTCGCGTTTTTAAAGGCGCGGACCGGTCATGAATTCGCGGATTACAAGCGCGCCACTGTCTTGCGTCGGATCGGGCGGCGCATGCAGGTTAATGAAGCGGAGAGTCTCGAAATCTATCTGAACCAACTGCGGACGCATCCCGGGGAAACCGGTGCCCTGTTGCAGGACCTTTTGATCAGCGTCACCAATTTTTTCAGGGATCGGGAGGCCTTCAGCGCCTTGGAAGGCGTGATTCCGGACCTTTTTAAGAACAAGACGGATTCCGATCAGGTGAGGGTATGGATTCCGGGCTGCGCGACCGGTGAGGAAGCATATTCCATGGCCATTCTGCTGTGCGAGCACGCCGCCACTTTGGAAAGCCCGCCGCAGATCCAGATTTTCGCCACGGATCTCGACCAGGCCGCCATCAATGTGGCGCGCGAGGGCCGTTATCCGGAACCCATCACCGGCGACGTGTCGGAGCAGCGCCTCGCCCAGTTTTTCTCGAAGGAGGCCGGCAGCTACCGGGTGCGGCGCTCTGTGCGCGAGATGGTGCTGTTTGCCAAGCACGACCTGCTCAAGGATTCCCCCTTTTCCCGGCTGGATCTGATCTCGTGCCGAAATCTGCTGATCTATCTGAACCGCGACGCGCAGGGCAGGGTGTTCGACATTTTCCACTTCGCCCTGCGTCCGGAAGGACGGTTGTTTTTGGGATCCTCCGAGTCGGCCGAGGACGCGACCGCCTTATTCTATCCGATCAACAAGAAACACCGCATTTTCGCCCGCCGCTCGATCCAACGGGTGGGACTCTCGGTGCCGGCCGGGGCGCCAACCTTGTCATTCGCGTTCCAAGCCGATCAGAAACTCCCTCCCGTGATTCCGCTGCCACCGGTTCCGTTTCTGGGATTGGCCGGGGCGGGACCTCTCGCCAAAGCCGAGCAGACGGAACGCAACAGTTGGAGCGAGCTGCATTACAAGCTCATTGAAACCATCGCGCCTCCCTCGCTGGTCATCGGCAGGGACCAGCAGATCATGCACCTGTCCAAGAGCGCGGGCAGATTCCTCCAGTTCGCCGGTGGCGAGCCGACGATGAACCTGCTGCGCGTTGTCCATCCCGCCTTGAGAACCGAGCTGCGGGCCGCCTTGTTCCGGGCTTCGAAAACACAGGCTCCTGTCCAAATCACGGGCATTCCCGTGGAACTCGACAGTGTTCCGCGTCTGGTGGATATCTCAGTCGAGCCGGTGGACGATCTGGCTCCCGATTTCCTCCTCGTGCTTTTCCGCGAACGGGACGTTCTTCATCCGGATCTATCCGATAGTGGCTCCTCGCCCGCCAGCCTGCTGCCGGAGGATCGGGCGGTGATCCGGCATCTGGAAGAGGAACTCGACCAGATGCGCCTGGGCTTGCGGGAAACCGTCGAGCAATACGAAGCCTCGGTCGAGGAGCTCAAGGCCTCCAACGAGGAGCTTCAGGCGATGAACGAGGAGCTCCGTTCGGCCACCGAGGAACTCGAAACCGGGCGTGAGGAGCTGCAATCCATCAATGAGGAAATCATCACCATCAATCAGGAGTTGAAGAGCAAGGTCGAAGAAGTCAGCCGCACGAACAGCGACCTCCAGAACCTGATGGCGTCCACCAAGATCCCGACGATTTTCCTCGACCGCGATTTGCGGATCAAACGCTTCACTCCGTCCGCCACCGACCTTTTCAACCTCATCCCGACCGACATCGGACGCCCCTTGTCCGACATCACCCACCGCTTCGAATACCCGGTCATCATCACGGATGCCGCACGCGTGCTGGAGGATCTGGCCCTGGTGGAGCGTGAAGTCCGTACTCTGGAGGGCCAGTGGTTCCTCGCCCGCATGTGCCCTTACCGCTCTACCGAGGATCAGATCAGCGGCGTGGTCATCACTTGCGTGGAAATCACCGAACGCAAGGCCGCGGACGAAACCCGGCGCTGGCTCTCGGCCATCGTCGAGTCCTCCAGCGACGCCATCATCAGTTTCACGATGGATGGTAACATCGTCAGCTGGAATCAGGGCGCGCAGCGGATTTTCGGTTACACGCCGGAGGAAATCATCGGCCAGTCGCAGGCGTTGCTCGCTCCCCCGGAAAAGTATCAGGAAAAGCGTGAGATCCTGGAAAAACTCCGCCGCGGAGAGGCGATCGATCAATTCGACACGATCCGCCTTCGCAAGGACGGTCAGTTGATCGATGTTTCGCTCTCGATTTCAGTGATGAGGAATGAAACCGGCGGAATTGTCGGCGCAACTTCGATCGCCCAAGACATCACCCTCCGGACCAGGGCGGTGGAAGATCTCAAACACGCCCGCCAGGAGCTGGAATCGCGGGTTCAGGAACGGACCGCCGAGCTCCGCAAGCGCATCGCCCAACTCGCGATCATGACCTCGGAACTCACGCTTGCCGAGCAGCGCGAACGCAAACGCATGGCCCACGTCCTGCACGACCAATTGCAGCAGATTCTGGTGGCCGCCAAACTGCGCATCGAATCACTCGATGATGGCGACATGGCGAAGCGAGAGAAGGATGTCGCGAAGTTGGTTGCCTTGATGGACGAGGCACTGGCCAATTCCCGTTCGCTCGCCGTGGATCTGTCGCCACCAATCCTTGGCGAAGGGCTCGGCAAGGCGCTGAACTGGCTTTGCTCAATCTGGATGAGGGACAAATACGATCTGATCGTCACCTGCAACATCGACGATTCCATCGACACTCCGCAGGTCGATCTGAGAATCCTGTTGTATCTCGCGGTGAAAGAGCTTTTGTTCAATGTCGTCAAACACTCGAAAGTCTCCGAAGCCACCGTCGACCTCGCGATTCATGATCCCGGACATCTCTGTGTCACCATCCGCGACTGCGGCATGGGATTCGACATGGAGAAAGTGGACGGGAAGAACATCTCGGTCACCGGCTTCGGTCTCATCGGGTTGTATGAGCGGCTCGAAATGCTCGGTGGAAAACTCGAGATCCACAGCAGGCCGAACGAAGGTGTCGAAGCCGTGATCATCGCCCCCATGAAAAAGCAGGAACTTTCCATTTTCAGCAACCCCTAACAAAGTGAAAGGAACGGTGAGAGACATGAACCGAATATTTCTGGTAGATGATCATCCGATGCTCCGCGAGGGGCTGTGCCGCTTGATCGAGAAGAAAGCCGGCTGCACGATCTGCGGCGAATCCGAGACCGCCGCCGAAGCCCTTGATGCCATCCCGCTGGCGAATCCGGACATCGTTTTGATGGACATCTCGCTGCCTGACAAAAGCGGCCTTGAACTGATCAAGGACCTGCAGGCGCGTTTCCCTGACCTGCGGATCCTCGTGTTCTCCATGCACGATGAAATGCTCTACGCCGAACGCGTCATGCGCGCGGGGGCCAAAGGCTACCTCATGAAAGGAGAATCCACCGACAAGCTCGTCGAGGCCATTGACTGTGTGTTGTCCGGAGGACTCTATCTGAGCCGTCGCGTTTGCGACCACGTGCTCAACAGCATGTCGAAAAACCGCTCTATCGGAAAAGCGGGCCCCAAATGCCTCACCGACCGGGAACTGGAGATTTTCGAACTCATCGGCCGCGGCAAAACCAATGCCCAGATCGCCGTCCAACTTCACATCAGCCCGAAAACCGTGGACGCGCACCGCACCAACATGAGGTCGAAACTGTCCCTTCCAGACAGCGCCTCTCTGATGCGGGAAGCGGTCCTGTGGGTGGAACTCGCAACGGCGAATTAGATTCCCGACCGGCTCGTAAATACGCGGGAAAGCGGTAAATCGAAATTGTCCTGTTGACCACTGCGTGTTAACCGCTTCCATACACTAGTGACCAGCGACATCACCCGAATGCTCCAGTCGGCGACCACAGCGGGCGGAATGCCGTCCGAGGATCTGCTGCCGCTGGTCTATGACGAGCTGCGCCGCCTGGCATCCGCCGACATGCGGGGGGAGGCGGCCGGCCAAACGCTCCAGCCGACGGCGCTGGTGCATGAAGCTTGGCTGCGCCTCGCAGGCACGGATGAGCGCCGCTGGAACGACCGGGCCCACTTTTTCCGCACCGCCGCCCAGGTCATGCGGCGCATCCTGGTGGACCGCGCGCGGGGGAAATCCAGCTTGAAACGCGACGGCGGCGCGCGGATCGACATCAGTGAGATCGATCTGGCCCAGGCCACGCAGGATGACCGCGTGCTGCTCATCAACGAAGTGCTGGAGCGGCTGGAAAAGGAGAATCCACAGGCTGCGCAGATCATCACCATGAAATTTTTCGGCGGCCTGACCAACCGTGAGATTGTGGAGGCATTGGGAATCCCGGAGCGCACCGTCGAGCGCCGCTGGAGCTTTGCGAAGGCCACCTTGTTCCGAATGCTCCGTGACGAAATCTGACATTTTCTGGCGGCATTCGACGTGAAATCCCGCTGATCACCCTGAATGCTGCAAATGAATGCACAAACTGATGGCGTGGCGGGAAGCTCCGGACAGATCGAGGAGATCCTTTTCGAGGGACTGACGAGCCTTGAAGATCCAACGGAACGGAAGGATTTTCTGGATCAAACGTGCCATGGCAATCCCGCCCTGCGCGGCCGGCTGGAGAAACTGGTCGCCTTGCACGACGAGGCGGAGAAATTCTTCGTCGTGGTTCCGGAGCCCGGTGTTCCCACGTCCGGGCTCGGGGACGATTCCGTGACCGGTCCGGACGGGGATTTCACCGAAGGCCTGGGCACGCGGATCGGACGCTACCGGCTGTTGGAACGCCTCGGCGAGGGCGGGCATGGCGTGGTCTATCAGGCGGAACAACTGGAACCCGTCCGCCGCCGCGTCGCGCTCAAAATCATCCGCGTGGGGATGAGCACGCAGGGGATCATCGCGCGTTTCGAAATGGAACGTCAGGCGCTGGCCCTGATGGATCATCCTAACATCGCGCGGGTGCTCGATGCCGGTGCCACCGCCGACGGCCGGCCGTTCTTCGTGATGCAGATGGTGACCGGCAGGCGGATCACGGATTTCTGCGACGAAAACCAGCTCGATCTTCCCGCCCGGCTGAGGCTTTTCATCTCCGTGTGCATGGCCATCCAGCACGCCCATCAGAAAGGGATCATCCATTGCGATATCAAGCCATCCAACGTGCTGGTCAGCCTGCACGACGGGGTGGCGGTCCCCAAGGTCATCGATTTCGGCATCGCCAAGGCGACCGAGGGCGGCCATCCGGATTTCTCCCCGGCCGGTCCGGTGCCGTTTATCGGCACGCCCGCCTACATGAGTCCGGAGCAGGTCGATGGCGACGGGCTGGATGTGGATACCCGCAGCGACATCTACAGTCTCGGCGTTCTGTTATACGAACTGCTGGCGGGTCTGCCGCCACGCGACTCCGGGTCATTCAAACAGGCGGGGCCGGAGGAAATACGGCGGCTGCTGGCAGCTCCGGTCCTGCCGCCGTCGGACCGTTTGCGCTCCTGTCCGCCGGACAAACTGATAGGTCTGGCCCGCAGCCGGCAATTGGAACCCGGCCGTTTCACGCGGGTGTTAGGCGGTGATCTTGACGGGGTCGTCATGAAGGCGATGGAACACGACCGCCAGCAGCGGTATGCCACCGCCAATGGCCTGGCGGCGGATCTCTCCCGCTATCTCGATCACGAGCCGGTCAGCGCCCGCGACGCGGGAAGGAGATACCGGTTATACAAACTGGTCAGGCGCAACAAGATCGCCTTCGCGGCGGGCGCCATCGTGGCACTCGCCTTGGCTGGAGGATTCGGCACCTCCACCTGGTTGTTGATCCGGGAACACCGCGCTCTCGAAGAGCAGGCGCGTTTGAGAAACATCGCCGAAGTCGCGCGCGCCAACGAAGTCAAGCTCCGGGAAAAGGCCCAGGCTGGAGAGACGGTGGCCCACGCCGCGGTGTTGATCAGCCATGGCAACATCGCTCAGGCGAACGAGCTGCTAGGCACGATTGAGCTGGAAAACGTGCCGGCATCCCTCGAATCCACCAGGAGTTTCAGCGCGGTGAGCGACTGGCTTCTCCACGACGGCCGCTGGGAAGAGGCATCCCAACGGCTGGTCGCGATGGCTCAAGCCATTTCACAGGTCGACAAATCCGACTCGGATTCGATTTCCATCCAATTCGTCGCCGCCGCCGCCGCCGTTGCCGATACCGGAGATGAGGACCTCTATGAACATCTCCGTGAGATGGCGGCGGACCGGTTTTTATCCACCACCGATCCATTCGTCGCGGACGAGGTCGTGAAGTCCTGCCTGATCATGCCTGCGGATGCCGCGCTGCTGGAAAAGCTGGATCCATTGCTCAACGTGCTGAAGAACAATCTTCCCTGGGAAAGGAACGACGCCGACTGGGAGCTGATGGAAGGATGGCAAACGCTCAGTGTGGCATTGGCCGAATATCGCAGGGGGGATTTTTCACTCGCTGACAAATGGGCACGCCGCTGTCTGCGTCATGCGAACCGGAACGCGGCGCGGGAAGCCACCGCGCTCACGATCCTGGCGATGGCCATTCATCACACCGGCCGCGGGCAGGAGGCGCGGGACGTGCAGGAAGCGGCACGCACCGCAGTGACCGCGCATTTCGAAAAACCGTTCGAGATCGGCACGTCGGGAGATGGTTTCTGGTTCGATTGGGTGATCGCCCGCACCTTGCTCAAGGAAGCGGATCGAGTGCTCGGGCACTGATTCGGGTTCGGAGGAAAGGAATCGGGAAAATAGTTGGCGGCGTGTGACGGGAGAATGCGCTGATAGGCATGGAGCGGGTCGTGCCGAAAGGGGCGTCCGCCCCGAGTGGGGCGTTGAGCCCTCTGATCTGACGGGATAGGTGTGACAAGTCCCAAAACCCAAAACCCGAGTCCCATGACCCTACGAGGTCCCGGGGCGTGCCCCCGTCTGACCCACGGGGAGCGAATTGATTTCAAAACCCATGAAGCGACCCATTCCAATCCTCCTCGTCATCCTCGCCCTCGGCGTGCTGGTGGCGACTCTTTGCCTTTGGACCCTCCGTGCGCCGGGACCCCAGAGCGAAGCCGACAGTGAAACCCGCGGGCAAGCGGTGGAGTCGCCCTCCACCGCTCGGCCAGACGGCCCCGTGTTTTCCCAAAACGCGCCCGCGAAGCATCTACCGGATCGGGAACTCTTCGGCAGTGGCTGGCGGACTTCGCCGCGCAAGGAGCTCGCCGCCTTTGCCGAGTGGACCGTCCGCTATCTGGACGCCGCACCCGACGCACGTGAGTCACTGCTCGGGGAGGGGATTTCCCTGGCGGAAACCCGCCGCACGGTGATGGCGCAATTGATTCTAACCGACCCGCGCGAGGCACTCGCCAACACGGTGCCCGTTCTTGTGCGGCAGCGGTTGCCGTGGGCCGTCCAGGACTTGCTGGAGGAACGCGTCTCCGACCGCGGCGACGTCTATCGGATCATGGGCATCGCCGGTCCCGGTGACAAGACGGTGATCCCGACCATCGAGCAGGCGCAAATCGGCAAGCGCGTTTTTCAAGCCTACCGCTACGGCGACCGCGCGCTGACGCCGCACCTGAAGAACGTGTCGCTCCACGGCATCACGCTCGACGGCCACCTCGCGATTCTCGACAGCCCGGTGCGTAAGATGGAGGATGGCGAAACCGCTGCGGAAACGACCGAGGAATGCGTCGTCACCGGCGGTGTGGTGGTGGCTCCGGAAGATCCGGTGACGAAGGAGATCCCACCGGCGGAAATCACCACGATGCTCGTTGGCAATCACGCCTATCAGATGTGCTGTCCGTTCTGCTCCGAGGATTTTGAAACCCGGATGGAACGCCTCGAACGTCAGATGATGTCGGC
The DNA here is from genome assembly GCA_040386755.1 of Verrucomicrobiota bacterium. Taxonomy (GTDB): domain Bacteria; phylum Verrucomicrobiota; class Verrucomicrobiia; order Verrucomicrobiales; family Akkermansiaceae; genus Luteolibacter. The sequence continues at coordinate 54,875 of JAZKEY010000025.1, forward strand.
CTTGAGCGCCGTCGATGCCATCGCCGCGGATGCCGACCAGCCGCGGTCGCTTTCATCCAGCGGGGTCAATGGCAGCGCCGACTATCCCGGCAAGCCACCCGAATGGCTGACCCACGGGACCAACACGATGATCTTCATGCGGGTGGATTTTCCCGATTACCCTAACAATGGCTTCACCGAGCAATACCTGCGCGACCAGGTGAATGCCTGGGGCGGGGTGGACTTCATGGTGGACCGCTTTTCCCGTGGCGTCTCTCAGGTCGCTGATCCGACGATCACGCCGGTGCTGCGGATGCCGCGCAACCGGGGGACCTACGACAACGGCAACTACTGGGGCGACATCCTCAACGACGCCAAGGCCGCGGCCGCGGCGCTCGGCTACAATGCCGACACCTTTTCCTGCCGCGTCATCGTCCACGACGGTTTCGTCAGCGGCGGTGCCGCGGGCTGGGGCGGTGGAGGTGCGATCTGGTGCAATGGCAATGCCAGCAATCGCCTGCTTATCCACGAATATGGCCACGTCTTCTGGCTGCCGCATGCGAACTCCTGGACCGCCACCGACGGCAACCCTCTATCCGACAGCCGCGCGCACGTCGAATACGGCGATGCCAGCGACCCGATGGGCAATGCTTGGGGAACCAACTCGTCGAATGATTTCAACGCCTATTACAAGAGCCTCCTCGGCTGGCTACCTGATAGTTCGATCGTTCCCGTCAGCCACTCGGGCACCTACCGCATCAACCAGTTCGATGGCTGGGGCGATTGGACCAAACCGGTGGCGCTGAAGATCACCCGCGACAACGGCCTCGACCTGTGGGTGATGTTCCGCGGCGATGGCGTGCCGCAGGGGGACTACAACACGGGTGCCTACGTGGTGGGGGTGAATGGCGAGCGCTTCGGCGATTCCCACGTTCTCGATTTCAACAATCCCACCGGCGATTCCGGCAATGCGCCGCTCGCCCAAGGGCAAACGTGGACCGATTCCGCGTCGGGCATTTCCATCACCACCGCCGGCCGGATGATGACCGACTGGCCGCACCACATGTATGTGAAGGTCGATTTTCCGGCGGGCTACACCCACGGCTATCGGGCGCTGGTGAACGGCGGCATCTATGCCCTGCGCAACAAGAGCTTCAACCAGTTCCTCACCGTGCCCGGCAACAGCTCGGCGGGCGGTGTCGAGCCAACCGTCGCCGCCTACAACGGCAATGCCGGGCAGCAGTGGGTCGCCCAGCGCAATCCCGAAGGCAACTACAGCCTCAAGCACAACGGCACCGACAAGTTCCTCGATGTATCTAACAATGGAGGAGGCAACTACAACGAGATTGTCCAGTGGACCTGGAACGGCAGCGATGCCCAGCGCTGGGACGTGGTCAATTCATGGGACGGCTATCTGAAGTTCCGCCACCGCAACACCAACCAGCTGCTGAGCGCGGACACGGCCGGCGGGAACTACGGCGACGTCATCCAGTATGACGATTTCTCCGGCGACGAGCAGAAGTGGGAACCGTATCTCATCGGGATTAATGATGGCGTCTATCGGATGGTGCCGCGCCACGCGCAGACACGGACGATGGCATTGCGCGGCCGCAGCGGATCGGCGGGAACGCAGGTCGAGCAACAGTACTGGGCCGGAGGGGATTGGCAGCAGTGGACCATGCAGAATCTGGGAAATGGCCAGTTCCGCATCCATCCGAAAAACCAGCCGGGCGTGACGCTCGGCATCCAGGGCGGCAGCACGGCGGACGGAGCGAAGGCGGTGCTTGAAACCTACACCGGCGCGAACTCGCAGAAGTTCACCTTCACCTCGACCGGAATGGGCTTCGTGCGGCTGACGCCCGTGCATGCGCCGGCCATGTGTCTCGATGTGAATGCCAGCGGCAATGGCGCGGGCGTGGACATCCAGCAATGGACCTACCTCGGCGGCAACAACCAGCAATGGCGCTTTATCGACTCCGATCTCTGAAACCCATGAAAACCCTTTTCCTATCTGTTGTTCTAACCGGACTGCTGTTTCCGGTGACTCACGCCCAACAGGCGCTGACCATCGGACCGAAGCACCGCTATCGCTTCGACAACGCGAGCGGCGCGATGGCCGCCGGCACCCAGATCACGGACTCGATCGGCACGTCCCACGGCTTCATCCGCGGCACCGGTGCGTCGGCCAACGGTGCGGGGCTCCGTCTCACCGGCGGCTCGTCCGCCAGCGCGCCCTACGTTGACCTGCCGAATGCCTCGGTCTCGGGTTCTGCCGAGATCTTTCCCGGGCTGGCTGAAGCGAGCTACGAGGTGTGGGTCACGGTCCACAGCGTGCAAAACTGGTCACGCATCCTGGATTTCGGAAACAACTCGATCGATGAAGTTACAGCGCCGGGTGGCACTTTCAATGGAGCGGACTATCTGATTGTCAGCGCCAACATTGGAACGGCCAACAACATCCGCTTCGAACGCGGCGGCCAGTTCCTCACCGGCGGCGGCCAGCAGGACATCGCCGGGGCGACGACGATCGGCACCCGCATGCAGCTCGTGGCCACCTACGACACCGCTTCTTCGGCGTGGAAGCTCCACAAGAACGGGGTGTTGATCGCAACGGTCCCCACCTTGCTCGGACCCAGCACGCTGGATGATCTGAACGTGTGGCTGGGCCGCTCGAACTGGGCTGGCGACAGCAACACGGATGCGACCTATGAGGAGTTCCGTATTTACGATTATGCTCTAACGACACAACAGATCCTCGGGAATTATCAGGCCGGTCCCGATATCCTGACTTCGGAAAATCATGCTCCGGTCTTTGCCTCCAATCCGCTCGGCAAACCGGCAGCCACGATCGGAACCGCCTACTCGAACAGCATCGCCGCGGATGCCAGCGACATCGACCCCGGCGACACGCGGACCTTCAGCAAGATTGCCGGCCCCGGATGGCTGGCGGTCGCGTCCAACGGATCCCTCAGTGGCACGCCCGCCAGCGGCACCGCCGGGGTGAATGCGTTCACCGTGCGGGTCGCCGATGCGGGCGGGCTTTTCTCTGATGCCACACTCAACATCACGGTGCTGAACACGCTGCCGGGAGGATGGACTGCGGCGGACATCGGCTCGGTGGGTCTCGCGGGAAGCGCGTCCCAAAGCTCCGGAGTCTATACCGTTAGGGGCTCCGGTGCCGACATCGGAGGCACTGCCGATGGTTTCCAATCCGTGTGGCAGACTCTCGCTGGAGATGGCGAGATCCGTGCCCGTGTCACCTCGCAGACCAACTCCGACGCATGGGCGAAGGCCGGTGTGATGATCCGGGATGGCAGTGGGGCGGGGGCGACCAACGCCTTCATGGCCGTGACTCCGGCCAACGGTTTTATATTTCAGGCGAGAGCCACCGCTTCGGGTAATTCAAATCTCACCCAAGGACCGGCGATCAATCCCATTCCTAACAACTGGGTCCGGCTGACGCGTAGTGGAAATCTCCTGAGCGGCTACAGCTCGTCGGACGGAGTGACCTGGACCGCACGCGGTTCGGGCCTGGTCAGCATGACCAACAGCGTGTCCGTCGGTCTGGCCGTGACGAGCCGCAACAACGCGGTGCTCAGCACGGCCACTTTCGACAACGTATCCGTGACGCCCTACCTCGCGCCCTGGTTGTCCGCCGATGTGGGCACCACCGGTTTGCAAGGCAGTGCCGAATATTTCGGCGGAGCCCACACCGTCAAGGGAGCGGGCTCTCCCGGCGGGACGACCGACGGCTTCCGCTATGTCTATCAGACTTTGAGCGCCGACGGTTCGATCGTCGCCCGCGTGAGCACGCTACAAAACACCGGCACCAGCTCCCGGGTGGGCGTCATGATGCGCGACACCCTTGCCTCGAATTCCCGCATGGCCGCACTGACCGTGAGCGGCTCGGGAGCCTGGCGCTGGCAACGCCGCACCACCACCGGCGGATCCGTTAGCACCACCAACAGCAGCAGCGGCACCGCCCCGAACCTGTGGGTGCGCCTGAGCCGGAGTGGAAACACGGTGACAGCCGCCCGCAGCACCAATGGCACCGTGTGGACGACCATCAGCAGCGTCACCGTGACCATGGCCACCAACTATTACGTCGGTCTCGCCGTGGCCAGCGGCAGCACTTCGACGTTGAATACCTCGGTCATGGACAATGTCACCATCGGCCCCGCTCCGGCACCGTTGAATCTGCAGCAGGACCTCGATGGCGACGGCCTGGCTGACGCGTGGGAATCGATTTACTATCCGCCCAACCAGTTCGGACCGGAAAGCGATCCCGATGGCGATGGCCAGTCGAATCGCAACGAATTCGCGGCAGGGACGAGTCCTACAGATTCGTCGGACGTCACGAGGCTGCGCATCAAGTCGGTATCGCCAGCACTTTTCGAATTCGAAGGCCGCAGCGACCGGTCTTACACGCTTGAGCGGATGATCGCCCCCGGTTACACGCAATGGGAGCAGGTCGCGGCGGTTCCATCCGTGCTGGCGGACGGAACCATCGAGCTAGCCGATCCCTATCCGTTACAGGGCGGGGGAATCTATCGACTTGGAATCCGCTTTCCCGGGATTCCCTGAGTCCGGCCTGGCACGGCCATCGGTCCATGCAGAGCCGGTTTACGAGGAGTTTGGAAAATTCCGGAAAATAGTTGGCGGAATCGGGCGGAAGAACCCGCTGCTTTCGATGGAGGGGGAGTTCCCGCTGACACCCTTCCCGCAACCATCGAATCCGAAAAACCCAACTGATGAAAAGCAAGAGACTCCTTTTTTCCAAATGCTTCGGCATGACCACCCGTATCTTCGTCGGCAGCCTGTTAGCCCAGGTTTCCCAAGCCGGCGACACCTGGACGGGCACCACCAGCCAAGATTGGAACGCCGCCGCGAACTGGGGTGGCGCTTTCCCGACAGGCAGTGCCACCATCAACCTGGCAACGGGCAATTTCCCGATCATCGGCGCCAATCCGTCATTCACCCCGGTTGACATCATCGTCGGCACGGGGGGGGCTGGCCGGCTGGATCAAAGCGCGGGAACGGCGGCGACGGGCGCCGGCAATTGGCTGTTCGTCGGCGCCAATGGCGGCACCGGCACCTACAATCTAACGGGCAGTGCGAGCCTCAACGCCGGCGCGGTGAACGTCGGCGCCTGGGGCAGCGGCGGTGCGACCGGCACGATGAATGTGAACACCTCCGGCACGATCAACGCGACCGCCGGCAACGCCCGTCCGTTCGGCTTCGGCGACGCGTCTGTCCTGGTGGGCGAGAACGGTAGCAACGGCACCTTCAAACTGGACAACGGCACGGTGAACGCAAGCTTCGGCGCCACTTTCGGCCAGGGAGCATCCACCGGAACTCTGAACGTGTCGGGCGGCTCCTTGAATGTCACTGGCGAGATCCATATGGGACGGTCCGGCACCGGCACCGCGACGCAGACCGGTGGCCTGGTTTCCTCTACCAGTTATTTCGTCATCGCCCGCGAGCAGGGCAGCACCAGCAGCTACACGCTCAACGGCGGCACGGTGAACGCCGCGACCGCCGCCGGCCTCACCGTCGTCGGATCCAGCCGGGGCACGACCGGCACCCTGTCGGTCGGCGGCAGCGGAGGGCTCACCTCCAACGCGGGCATGGTGCTTGGCGAAGGCTGGCAACAGACCGGCACGGCTAACGGCACGCTGAACCTGTCCGGCGGCGGCTTGGTGACGGTCGGCGGCACCGGCATCCTGATGGGCGTGGACAGCGCCGCGGCCGGCACCATCAACCTCGACGGCGGCACGCTTCAGGCCAACCGGATCCACAAAGGCGCGGGCGCGGGCACGATCAACTTCAACAGCGGCATCCTCAAGGCCGGTGCCACCAACACGACCAATTTTCTAACCGGTCTGACAGCGGCCAACGTCGAGGCGGGCGGTTTCCTCGTCGATACCAACGGCTTCAACATCGCCATCGGCCAGCCACTGCTGGACGGCGGCGGAAACGGCGGTCTTGCCAAGTCCTCCACCGGCGTGCTGACCCTTTCCGGGAACAGCACCTACACCGGTGCGACCCACGTCAATGCGGGTACGCTGGCTCTGGGTGGCACCGGCGACATCAACGCTTCCAGCGGCATCGTCATCAATGGCAGCGGGGCGAAATTCATTCAAGCCAGCGGTCTCGCCTCCACGCCCGCGATCACCTTGACCCAAGGGACCCTTGATGGCACCGGCGCGGTAGGGGCGGTGACGGTAGGAGCCGGCACCGGCGGCATCGTTGCCAATGGCAATGGCAACAGCGGCCAGTTGACCGCGGATTCGCTGGCATTCGGTGGTGGCGGCACGATGAACCTGGGCATCGCGGGAGGCTTCATCACGAATATTCCCGCGATCCATGTCACTAACGGACTCACCACTTCCGGCGAAGGTTCGGTGCTCGTCAACGTGACGTCAACCAGTCTGTTGGAGATCGGGTCAAGCTACGAACTCCTGAGCTACGGCGGCACCTTCGCCGGTGACGTGCAGGATTTCGTCTATAGCGGAAATACGGCGCGCATCACCGGCACGTTCGAGGACTTCGGCGGCGTCATCACCCTCACCCTGAATGGCGATACTCCAAAGTGGACCGGCTTGGACTCCGGCGGCCAGTGGGTAGCCGGCGGCACCGGTGCTAACAAAAATTGGAAATTGCAGACCGCGCTCACCGCGACCGACTACATCGATGGCGATCTCGTTCTGTTCGACGACACCGTGACGACCGGCACCACGGCGGTGGACATCTCGGCGGCGAACGTGAGCCCGGGTTCCATCACCTTCGACAATACCGACAAGGATTACACGTTCTCCAGCAGCGGCGGCTATGGCATCGCGGGAACAGGTCTCATCGTCAAGAACGGCACCGGCAGCGTGACTTTCACCACCCAGAATACGACGACGGGCGCGATCAACATCAGTGCCGGCACCCTCCAGCTCGGTGATGGGACAACCGATGGCTCGTTTGCTAACAATATCAGCATCACCAATGACGGGACGCTCGTTTACAACCGCTCGACCGGCAGCACGTTCACCGACTCCAGCTTGATCGGTGGCACGGGATCGCTGGTGAAAACCGGCGACGGAACCCAGATACTCACCGCTGCTAACAATTACAGCGGCGGCACCACCATCCACACCGGTACGCTGCGGATCACGACCACCGCCGGCGCTGCAGCTACCGGCACGATCAACCTGAATGGTGGCAAATTCCAGGTGGATCTGGGGGCAGCCATGGACTTCAACTACGCACCTGCAATCAATCTAGCGGCTTCCTCCACCATCGGCAATGCCGCCGCGGGTTCCGCCGCCAATCTCCAGGGGCAGATCAACTACACCGGCACGCTCACTGGCAACGACCATGCGCTCGATGTCGCCAACACCGGCCTTGCCCGCCTCTATCTGAACGGCACCCTCACCGGCGTCAGCCAGATCAACGTGCTGTCAGGAGCGATGGGATTCGACCTCAACTCGGCCAACAACCGAGGTGCCGCGCCGGTCACCGTCGCCAGTGGCGCATCCCTGTATTTCGCGGGGGACAACGCCAACCCGATCACCAACAATCTCACCTTCAACGGCGGCACCGGCATCAATGGCTCGGCCCTCTACTATGAGGGAGGAGTCCCCGCTCCGGCGGCGCTGACGGGCACCGTCACGCTTGCCAGCGGAACCACGACTGTCGGCGGCGCCTTCACTGCCGACACGGTTGTTCTCGCCGGTCAGATTACCGGTGCCGGAGCCCTGAACAAGGTCACCGCGAACAAGTACACGCTCACCGGAACCAATGATTACACGGGAGCCACCACCATCAGCGCCGGCACCTTGCAGGTTGGCGATGGCACCACCGACGGTTCGATCGCCAGCAGCAGTGGCATTGCCAACAATGGCGCGCTGCTCTTCAATCTGCTGGGAAATCACACCTACGCGAACACGGTCATCAGCACGGGCATACTAACCAAGTCCGGCGTCGGTACGCTCGCTCTGTCCAGCGCCGGCAACGCCATCGGCGGCACGCTGGCGGTGAATGGCGGCACGCTCGCCCTATCGGGTGGAGGCAACGCTCTAACCGCTCCACTCGGGATGAACGGCGGCACTTTGGATCTGAACAGTGATCTGGGACTGGGCAGTGGCGCCCTCATCAATGGCACCGGCGGTGCGATCCTTGCGACCGGAGGCGGCCGCCTCCTGCTCAACCTGGCCGCAGGGGACATCGGTGTCGCCAACGGCAACACCCTCGCCATCAACTCCGTGATCGCCAACGGAACGGCCAACACGGTGGACTTCTGGAATGTCGCCAATGGAACGGGCGTCGTGGTCCTCGGTGGCATGAACACCTACACCGGAGCAACCTCCATCCAATCCGGGGTGATCAGTATCTCCAACATCGGCAACACCGGCAACCCGGGAAATCTGGGCACCCATGGAACCATTCATTTCGGCGTCACCAATATCAGCACGGGCACGCTGCGCTACACCGGCACGGGTGAAACCACCGACCGCGTGATCAATCTGCTAGGCACCACGACCGGGGCGGCCATCGAGCAAAACGGCACCGGCTTGCTCACCTTCTCCAGCGGTGTCACCGCCACGGGTGCGGGGGACAAGACGCTGACCTTGACCGGGACCGGCGATGGCGGAATCGCCGGAGCAATCATCAACCCGCCTACGGGCGCTGTCTCCGTGACCAAGGCCGGCACCGGCACCTGGACGCTGGCCGGCACCAGCACCTATACCGGCACGACAACGGTTTCCGCAGGGCTACTGGGCATTTCCCAAGCGGTGCTGGCCGACGGCGCGCAGCTCGTCATCGAGGCGGCAGGGGTTTTGAACCTCACTCACAACACCACCGACCAGGTGGGTTCTCTCACGATCAACGGTGTCGTTAAACCGCATGGCGTCTACGACTCGGCTAACAGCGCTCCCTATATCACCGGATCCGGGAAAATCCGGGTCGGAGCGGCGGGCTATTCCGCCTGGGCGACCGCCAATGCGGGCGGTCAAACCGCTGAGAAGGACTACGACCTGGACGGTATGAAAAACGGCATCGAATACTTCATGGGAGCCATCGGTTCCTCGTTCACCGCCAATCCCGGCATCGTGAATGACAAGGTCGTCTGGCCGAAGGATCCCGCGTTCAGCGGAACCTACATGGTCCAGACCTCGCCCGACCTCGTCGACTGGACCGATGTCTCCTCCACCGTCGTGGGCAACACCGTCGAATACCCGGTGCCGGCCGGCCAAGGCAAGCTGTTCATCCGTCTCGACGTGACTCCTAACTGATCTCCAATGGCATCTCTCCTTGAGGTTTCTGAGGGATGCCATTCCGGCGACAAGCGGGGAACCGTCCTGATGGGTTAGGGCGGTTCCCTGTGACGCGGCACGATTGGAGAATCCCGGAAAATAGTTGGCGGACTCCGGTGGGAGAACCCGCTGCTCTTGTTGAGGGGATTCGTTCTATCAGGCGCGTGCGATGAAATCACGAACCCATTCCCGCCTTCGGAAAATCTCATCCGTCCCCCCGGGACTTCGGAAAATAACCATCAAAAAAACCACACACATCCATGACCCCCAGATTCCGTTCACTCGCGAAATACATCCGCATTACTACCAGTCTGTCCGCCGGCGCGCTGCCGATCCAGATGGCCCATGCCGACACCACCTGGACCGGTACCAATGGCCAGGACTGGAGCAACGCCGGCAACTGGACCAACGGCGTCCCGCTCGACGCCAGCAACAACGGGTCGGCTTTCATCAACATCGCGACCGGCAGTTTCCCCGTTTACTCTTCGGGCACGACTCAGACGGATTGGGATGTTTTCGTTGGAGATGCCGGCAATAGCGGACGCTTGGATGCAGCGGCCGGCACCCTGGCGATCGGAAACGGCAACTGGATGTTTGTCGGCACCTCCGGAGGAACAGGCACCGTCAACGTCACCAGCTCGGCCAACCTGAACGCGGGCGCGATCAACATTGCGGCATGGACCGGCGGCACCAGCACCGGAACCGTCAACGTGAACACCAGTGGAACCATCAACCTGACCGCCGGTGGTGGTCGCGCCGGTTTCCTTGATGCTTCCCTGCTGGTGGGCGAAGGCGGCGGCGGAGCCAAAAACGGCACTTTTGAACTGCAGTCCGGAACGGTGAACACCTCGTTCGGAACGGTCCTTGCCTACAACACGCCAGGAGGTGGCACCGCCAACTTCAACATGTCCGGCGGCAACTTCAACAATACGGGTGAATTCCAAGTGGGACGAACCGGGACAGCCATTGTCACCCACACGGCTGGAATCCTGAACTCAAGCGCATGGGTGGCGATCGGACGCGATAGCGGCAGCAACGGCACCTACAACCTCTCCGGCGGCACGGTCAACGCCGCGACCGGCTTGGGGTTTGCAACAGTGGGATCGTTCGGCGGCTCCACCGGAGCGCTCAACGTGAGCGGCACCGGCATCTTCAACGCCGCTAACAACAGCCAGATCCTGGTCGGCGAAGGCGGCACCGGCACCTTGAATGTTTCCGGGACCGGTCTTGTGACCGTGAACCATGCCACCGAAGGCCTTCGCCTAGGCGCTAACAGCGGTGGCAATGGCACGGTGAATCTCAATGGCGGCACGATCCAAGCCTCGCTCGTGACCAAAGGCGGCGGGACCGGCAACTTCAACTTCAACGGCGGCACCCTGAAAGCGGCGGGCAACTCCGCGACCTTTATGCAGGGGTTGACTTCCGCCAACGTGCAGTCCGGCGGGGCGGTCATCGATTCCAACGGTTTCAACGTCACCATCGGCCAGGCGCTTCTCAATGGCGGTGGCGGTGGTGGCCTCACCAAACAGGGAGGTGGCACTCTAACGCTTTCCGGGGTCAATACCTACACCGGCGCCACCACCATCACCGGCGGCACGCTGGCGCTCGGTGCCACCGGTTCCATCAATTCGACCAGCGGCGTCTCCCTCGGCACCGGCGGCACCTTCGATGTGTCGGCGACTGGCGGCTACTCGGTCGCCAATCTATCAGGATCTGGCGACGTCATCGGAACCCTGACGATCACCAGCCAACTCGCCATCGGCAACTCGCCCGGCACTTCCACCTTCGACAACCTGACGGTCGGACCCGGCGCGACGTATGCCTACGAACTCGTCGGAGGCACGAATGCCGCGGACCTCGGCGATGTCGACGGCACCCTGACTCTCACTGGCTCGGTTCTCGATCTCTCGCAATATGGAGCCGGAATCTACACACAAGGCGATGAGTTCACCCTGTTTGCCTACGAGTCTCTAACGGGAACTTTTTCGGGGCTGGCTGACGGCGACATCTTCACCGATGCGGGTGGTCAGTGGCAGATCGACTACAATGACAGCACCGCCGGTCTCAACGGTGGCACGATCTTGGGTGGCCTTGGTTCCGGTTTCGTAACCATCACTGCCGTTCCCGAGCCGCAGGCGATGCTCCTCGGTGGTCTCGGCCTGCTGGCTCTGCTCCGCCGGCGTCGGAATCACTGACCCTCACACGGCCCGGCCTCCCTCAACAGGTGGCTGGCCAAGTTCCGATTTCGGAAGGGCGGGTTGGCGGAAGCCTCCCGCCCGTTTCCGTCGCACAGGGCGGAAACTCCTTCGGGAAAATTTCGATCTCTTGGCGGAAACTCCCGGATTTCTGCGCTTCTCTCCAATGGAAGACCCATTCCCGAATCCACCGATTGCCTGATCGGACCTTCCGCATCGTCAAACCCAATACTCCCTGAACGTGTCGCGAGTTCCCGAGAAAATGACCATCCGTCGTAAATTGAACGCTCCCTTGCGGATTACCGCCGCAGTGGCTGGCACCCGGATTTTAACATCCACCGCCCAGGCGCTCACCTTCTGGGTCAGCCCGGTCAACGAGTGGCCGGACGAAGCCCGGCGCAACGCGGCCGTCAACGCGCTGACGTTCGTGATCGACCGGCACAACATTTACGGCAATTTCAACATCGGCAACGACGGCAACGTCGAAGCCATTTACAACGCCGGCGTGCAGACGGCGGACGCCAATTTTGGCGGGACCATCCGGTATGGCGGGACCTATCCCAACGCGCGGGTCACCCAGCATGAACTCGACCACTGGCTGGGTTCCGGCACCTACTGGGCCTGGGCGGGAATGTTCGATCAATACGGCGGCTGGACCGGAGCGAAGGTCAGCAAAATCATCCAGCAGTTCGACGGCGATGGCGCGCGCATGTACAGGGCCGGCTCCCATTTCTATCCGTACGGGCTGAACTACGACAACGAGGTCAACAGCGATGCGGTCTTCATGCGCGGCGTGGCGATCATGTATGCCATGCGCCAGGACATGGGGGGCGACCCCAATCCGTGGACGGCGACCAACGTCACCCTGGCTGCGTCCGATCCGGCCGGCTTTTCCGCATTCAACTGGTTCGGCGGCGGGTGGAGCAATGCCGGTTACCAGGGGTGGAGCGATCTGCATTTCCCCCATTCCGGGGCTGCGTATTCAACCGGTGCCTTTTCCATCCGCACGCCTCAAGGCTACCCCGGTTGGACCTTCGGCGGCGATTCGCTAACAGTAAACATCGGTGGGCAACTGCTCTATAACGGCTGGGGCACCGAGGGTGTGGTCACCATTCACAATCTCACGATCGCAGGCGGCACACTCAAACACGACCAGTTTCCGCAAGATCTCTTCCAACTCGGTGGGAGCATGACGCTCGCCGCAGCGGGTGGCACAGTCAACGCTGCTAACGGCAACATCAGAATCCTCGCGCCGATCAGTGGCGCGGGGGCGCTCAACATCACCGGAGGCTACACGACCACCCTCAGCGGGGCGAACACGTTCACCGGAAATCTAACGATCAGCTCCAGCGTCGCCGCCGCCTTTGGCGCAAATGATTTCACCACCAACGGGCGCGCTTTCGGTTCGTTCGGAAATGAACAGACGATTGGAAAAACGGTCACGATCAACAGCGGCGGAACGGTTTCGTTCACCGCTGGCAACGTGCTCGGCAGCGGCGGGTCCACCATCGCCCAGGCACCCGTCATGGAATTCGTCGTCAACCCAGGCGGCGTGCTGCGGACCGCAGCCCCGGCTGCGGGAGGCAACACGGGCGGCGGCGATGCGAACATCTTTGGGCCGATCGCCCTCAATGGCGGCACTTTCACCACCGGCAATGGTTACAACGTGGATTTTCAGGCGGCGACGTTCCTCAAAAATGTGACCGTTGGCGGAACCAGCGCCTCAACGATCAACTCCAATGCCTCCAACACCGCCGCCAACGGCATCATGCTCGGCGACTCGGCGAACGGCACGGACACGATCACCTTCAACGTCGGCAATGCCACGGGTGATGCCGCTGTTGATCTAACGGTATCGGCCAAACTCAGGAACTCCGCCAACTCCACCAGCAATCCGGCCGCCATCGGCGCGCTCACCAAAACCGGGGCCGGCACGATGGTGCTCGCAGGAGCCAACACCTACACCGGCGCGACTAACGTAAATGCCGGGACGCTCGCTTTCACCACTTCGCCATCGACCATCGGCAGCGTCACCGTGGCGGACAGCGCGGTGCTGCGCGTCCAATCGGCCGGGGTCGCCTCGACCACACTCACGACGACCGGCCTGACCTTGGGCACCAGCGGACCGACCTCGCTGACGTTCGATTTCAACAGCCAGGATTCGACGGTGCCGATGATTTCCACCGGTGTATTCACGGCGAACGGAACCGTCAACCTGACCTTCCAGAACGGCGCCTTGCTGACGACCGGCATGCACAAACTGATCGGCTACACCTCGTTCGCAGGCGGAGGCACCTTCCCCGGCGGGCCGTTCGCTCTCGGTCCACGGGGGTCCGGCACGCTGGTCAATGGACCCGACGGACTCTACCTGAACGTTACGGGCGGTGACCGGCCGTTATGGACCGGACTCGATAACGGCAACTGGCAAACCGCCGCCACCGGATCTAACAAAAACTGGAAACTGCAGACCGCTGCCACGGCAACCGATTACCTCGAAGGCGACAACGTCTTGTTCGACGACACCGCCGCCGGCTCCACGGCCATCGCCATCAACTCCTCCCACGTCTCTCCGGCTGCGATGACCTTCACCAACTCGTCGAAGAACTACACCGTCACCAGCAGCGGTGCGTTCGGCATCGGCGGTGTAGGAGCGCTGACCAAGAACGGATCGGGCATGCTCACCCTCTCCACCTCGAACACCTTCACCGGAAACGTCATCGTCCACGGTGGCACTCTCCATGCCAACGCCGCCAATGCCGCCACCAACCGGGTGTTCAGCTACGTCAACGGCATCACGGTGAACAACGGTGCCACCCTGAGATCGGGCACCAACAGTTTGTTCGGATGGGATGGCACCCAAGCCAAGCCGGTCACCGTCAATGGAGGGACGTTGATCTCCGACACCGGTGGCGATGTCAACGTGAGTATCATCACGCTCAATGGCGGTGCTCTAACCGGCAATGGCAATGCGAATGGCTGGGGTTCCTGGAACTTCGGACGCGCCACCGACAAAAAACTGGTGGTGACCGAAAACGCCACCGTTTCCGCAACCGAAGTCGGATTTCACAATGGCGCCACCATCGAGGTCGCATCCGGAAAGAAACTCGCTTTCACCGGCACCATCACCAACAGCAATGACGGAGTTTCCGCAGTCGTCAAACAGGGCCCGGGCACGCTGACGCTCTCAGGCACGAACTCCTACACCGGCGCGACGACGATCAACGAGGGGATGGTTTCCATCAGCGCGAACAACCATCTCGGAGCCAACGCCGCTCCGCTCACGCTCAACGGCGGCACGCTGCGGACGACGAATACCACCGCCCTCGGGAACACCCACGCGTTTACCATCGGCGGCACGGGTGGGACGCTGACCATCGCAGGAAATGGTGCCGCAACGACCGGCCAGGGCGACCGCGTGTTTTTCGGCAACACCAACACGCTGCTGGGCAGCGGTCCCTTGACCGTCACCGGCGGCGGAACCTTGGCCGGAGCCGCGCCTAACACGACGACTGCCGGTGCGGGGGCTCTCGTCCTCGGCGCGTCCAACAGCTACAGCGGCACCGTCACCCTCCAAGGCGGCGGCTTGATCGAGTTTGCGGCGGCCAACTCTTTGGGCATTGCCACCGTGACTCTCGGTAACGAAGCCGAGTTCACCGTCGCCAATGCCACGAACTCTTCCAACACGGTGATTGTCAATGGCGGCACGAACAGCGTCCTCGCTTTCAACAACGCCCCCGGCACCTCGTCCGGTCCGATCACCCTGAACGCCAACCTGACCGTCGGCCTTCGCAATTGGTATAACTATGCAAATCCAATCAGCGGCACCATTTCGGGAGTGGTCTCCGGCACCGGAGGATTGACGGTCAACTCCGGGACAGGCACTGGTGGCACGCTCACGCTGGGCGGCTTCAATACCTTTATCGGCGACGTGAACGTCAGCGCCTCCACCGTGGTCGCAAACGTCACTAACAATACCGTCGAACCCACGGGCAGCGCGCTGGGCAATCCGCAGGTCGCCCGCAACATCAACGTCAACAATGCCGGTACGCTGAAGTTCACCGGCGCTGACACCTTCGGCAGTGCCAATACCGACGTTGACGCCACGCTGGTCGTCAACGCCGGCGGCACCGTCACCAACAACGGGGACAACTTCAATACCCTGGGACCTGTTCAACTCAACGGCGGAACTCTCACCGGCACCGGCGGCGCGGTCACCGCCTATCAGATGTATAACCTTCGCGGCACGGTGACTGTCGGCGGTGCTGCGGCCTCCACGATTTCCGGCAGCGGCACGAACTCCGGCTACCACCTCGCCGCACCGACGACCTTCAACGTCGCGGATGCAACCGCCGGCACCGACCTGACGGTTTCCGCGACCCTGATCAACCAGGACGGCACCCATGGCGGCTCTGGCGCGCTGACCAAGACCGGGCCCGGCACCATGGTGCTCAGTGCCACAAACACTTACTCCGGCGCAACCTCCGTGAATGCGGGAACACTCGTGGTCAACGGCAACCATGCGGGCGCGACCGGTGCCGTGACCGTCGCCGCCAACGCCACCCTTGGCGGCAATGGCAACCTCGGCGGCAACGTCACCATCTCCGCCAACGGCATCCATTCACTCGCCGTGGCCACCACGCCCGGCACGCAGGTGACCCGGACCATCACAGGCTCGCTGACGAACCTGTCCGGAAACATCCTGAATCTAACCGCATCCTCTGTGCCGGCAGCAGGCGTCTATACGCTGTTGACCGGGACCGGCGGCATTTCCGCCCTTCCCTCATCCATCACCGGATTCACCGGAGGCGTGGTATCCATTTCGGGCAACAGCCTGATCCTCACCGTTTCCAACTCCGCTTATGGTACCTGGGCTTCCTCGAAGAGCCTGACAGGTGCTAACAATGGATCGACACAAGACCCCGATTTCGATGGCATTCCCAATATCCTCGAATTCGTTCTCGATGGCAACCCGCTTGCCTCAGACACTGGCAAGTTGCCGAAGCCAAGTCAGGATGCCACCAACTTCTACTTCGATTTCGACCGCAGGGACGATTCGGTGGCCGAAGTGACGCTCGCGCTGGAATACGGTACGGCGCTGGCGGTCTGGCCGTCCTCCGTGGCGATCCAGTCTAACAATAATCTCATCACCGGTCCGCCGGTGACCATCACGAACAACGGCGGCGGCACCCATCACCTGAAAGTCAGCGTGGCGAAGTCCGGCAATACGAAACTCTTCGGCCGGCTCAAGGCGGTGAAATAACGGGACGATGAAAGAGCTCGCTGCCGCTCGGGTCCAGGTGGACGCCAATTTCGGTGATGGTTTCCGATAAGCGATTGATCACTTCCTCGCTCAACCAGCGGGCAGGATCGCGCGCACACGAATGAACCGGTGGTTGTCGGCAGGGATCGGGACATTGTCGCGAACCGTAACCAGATTCGTATCCGGTCCTTCGGAAACCGTGCTCACCGGAGTCGTGACTGCGGGGCCGGATTGCCATGTTGCGAGATCGTTGCACACCTCCACCACGTAATCGATGCCTGACGCGCCTTTGAGCGCGGTGTAGGAGATTGATAGATAATTCACCCCTCCGACATTGACTTTCCCGACGACCGGCAGGTGCCCCGCGGTGGATTCCGTGCTGTTCAGATTCAAGGCATACCTCATCAGGTTGTAGATTCCATCACCTCCGGGAATGATGTTAGGTCCGGCGCCCGGAGCGTCGATGCCGCCATAATTCCCGATTTGCCAAAGTTGGAAAGGTGACCGGATGCCGGTGGTGATTTTGAATTCATCCATGCGGATCTTTTCGCCGATGATGTCACAGTAAAGTCCGACCCCGGTGATCTCGCCCGCTGGCAGGGGAGTGGCAAGTGGCGCACCCAATACCAGCGTGGTGATGTTCAAAGGCAGCCAGGCCGAGGCGCTGTTGGAAAATGTGAAGTTCTGCTCCGTCCATACGCTGTTAGTCCCCATATCGCTGTAGGTTTGGGCGGAAACATACCAACTGCCGCCGATTCTAACAGCGACTCGTTCCGTATTGGCCGCGGACCCGTTTTTCGTGTAAAAACCCACGCTGGAGAGCACCGAGCTCTGGAACAGCCCGGCCGTGTCCACCCATGCCAGAACGGGATTGACCACCGTATTCAGACCCACGACGAGATATCCCGTCGTTCCCGCCGCCCCAGCGGTGTTGTCGGCGATGTTGGGTGAATTCTTCGCTTGGGGAATGCTGTTCGAATAGTCGGTCACCACGCCACCCGAAGATTTGCCAAGCGCATGCCAGCCCGGCGCGGCGTTGATGGGAACATCTGCATTGGCCGCATCTCCCTGGGTGAAATGTTCGATCAAGGAAACGACGTTGCCAGGCGTCGCTGTGACCGGGGCGGAATTCGCGCTTTCGGAGGCGGCAACTGACGAGACCCTATAATAAACCGGGATCCCATTCGTCAGGTTGGTATCGACATGGTTGGGCGAAACCGGATTTGCAAGGGTCGCATACGGACCTGCCGCGTTTGCGGAACGTTTGATGTTATAACTCGTAGCTCCGGCTACCGGAGTCCATGTGAGCGTCACCTGCCGGTTTCCCGGCGCTGCCGCAAGTCCCGCTGGTACCACCGGCGGGGGAGTGCCTGTTACCGAAAAAGCCAGCGAGAGCGGAGTTCCGGCGACCGCCCCGCGAAAAGGAGTTGCGCTGATGGAATGAGCACCGGTGCCCAGCGTCGCTGCGGCGAAATCATAGGCCGGGCTGTCACCCACGCCGGTTCCCGTCGTGACGGAACTCAAACAGTAAGGCCATTGCGTCCGGCTGACGGTGACACCGTCGAGAACCACGTTCACCGAATCCATGATCCAGGGACTCACATTGGCACGGATCGTTAGATTGGCTGGCAGGAGCGCGCGATTCAATACGGTGCCGGGGGGAATCGGGTCGTATCCGGGCACCGGGGAATCCGTGTCGGTATTCATCAAAGTGAAACCCGTGGTGCGCCCGGCGACGACTGTCGGCTCGGGAGCGGCATGAAGCCAATGTGGCTGGGTGAAAGCGCCGTTGCGCGCCACATCCCAGAATTCAAAACGCACCCAATCCGCACCCGTTAGGTCTGCGGCGATCGTGATTTGTTGGCGGCCGAATTCGGTGAGCTCGGCCAGCGGTTGCTTGAGCTTCTGAATGCCTGCGGGAGTTCCCCAGGTGATCTCCGCGAAGGCCGGAGGGAAATACCATTCGACATCTGCCGTCACTCCGGTGGCGGTCGCTTCGCACGAATGGATCAGGACCTCGCCCGTAGTATTGAAGAACTGTCCGTTGCGGATGCTGTTCACCACCGTCGTCCAATCGGTTTTCGAAGGAAATCCCGGAAGCTGCATGTAATTCACATTCAGATGCGAATAGATCTCATGGCCGGGAGTCAGTTCGAAGGTATCCGTTTCCCCGAGCTGATATTTCCGGTAGCCCCATTGCGCGGTATCATCCATCAGGTCAAACGACCTGTAGCCCAGTCGATCCTTTGAAAAGTCCGCGGGCATCGCCTTCCAACCGCCCGTTTGGAACAGCGGGTCACGGTAGAAGTTGGAATTGACGTAGCTGTCCGGTTGCGTCCGCGAACCCTTGACGCGGGGATGAGCCGCCCACGCGAGGCCCCCTTCGTCGCGCAACAACTGGAGCATGCGCGCGCTGTCACCAATCTGATAGACCGTAGGATAGGTGATCCCTCCCGAGACGACGTTGGTCTGTTTGTATTCACGGGTTCCCTGGCCGGACCAACCGGTGAAATAGACCGGTTTGGGAAACATATAAGACCAATGGCCTCCGAAGAAGTTGTTATATTCCTCGCCGGGAATGAACAGGAATGACGAATCCGAATTCGCCTCGAAGGTCTGGAACATTTCCCGCAACTCGGCGAGACGGTCGGTCATGTTGCCGAAGGGATGACCCGGTCCATGAAACTCCTGCGGCTGCGCGATCTGGATGCCCACGGCTTGCATCGCCTGCTTGAACGGAGTGATGGTATCCCGTCCGTCGTCCCGGTTCGACATCACGATCTCGGGATGAAAATGGACCACCATTTTATAATAACCCGGAATGGATTTAAAGAAATCGCCGTTGGTGTAGGTGAGGACACGATCCAGCGTGGGGGCCGCGGCTCCGGCACCGATCAGCAGGAAGACATCCATTTTCTGGGTGGCTCCTTCCGGCGCGTTGATCCATGGTCGGTAGCGATTGTCGGCGTTCGGCGACATGCGGGTTCCAAAAAAGGTCTTTCCGGCCTGGAGAAATCCAAAGTTGTTGCTGAAATCGGTGGGGTAAACCGAGGTGTGTGGCGGGCCCATGGCGGCCAGCGTTCCGCTTCCTCCCTGGATCGCGGCCATGATGGTCCGGTGTTTGGCATTCACGCTGGCTGCCGTCCCCGGCACGGTGGCCGTAATCGCCGCGTTCGAGCGGGTTTGGATGGCTCCGTTGGTATCCTTATAAGTGATGGAATTGACATCGGCGTAAAACAGCGAGTCGAAGATATAGGACACCCACGGCTGGGTGACATTCATGGACGCCTGGAACTGCACCATCGGGCTGCCGCTGTAGATATAACAAGTGAGGTCTCCGGAGTAGGTGTTGATCCGGAGTGTCGAGAAGACCAGCTTGACGCGGTTGGGACTCTCACTGACCACCCGCACCGAAGACATGTCCAGTTCTGATAGGAACGACGCCGGCGCGGGAGTGTTGGTATCGATCCGCTCGAAGAAGATATGCGGCCAACTGGTTTTGGGAACCCTGCTGCCCAGCGTCACCCGATAGCGGGGATCCACCGCATCCGCCACTTTCGCCAAGGAACCTCCCGCGCTTGACGAGGCCTCGATCTCCCGCAGCAGGGGCTGGCCGGCGGTCAGGTTGAAGCGGAGACGGAACGGCGCGCCGGTCTGATCCGTCCACTCCGCGGTCAATGTGTTGGCGTCCGGCTGGCTGATTGCAACCGCTCTGGACGCATTGTACTCCGTGAGGTCCACCGCGGCTTGGGCTGCGGCGGTTTGCGGCATGAGCGGCAGGCAGCAGAGAATCCCGATCGGAACGGAAAGCTTGGGAAGGTGCATGGTGTGTTTTCGAGTTAGGTCCGCGAGACAGAGTTTCAACGATGGCCCCTGCTGGGGCCAATGTCCACGGATCTTGAGCCCACCGGTTGGAATTTCCGTCCGTCGCTCAGGACCGGCCCGGGCGTCGGCGGAGGAGCAGACAGCATGCACCGGCCATCATCAGGCAGCCGGTCGCCGGTTCTGGAATCAACACCGGAGCGGTGAGGTTTGCGCCGGCGAGATCGATGTAGATGTCATCCAAATAAAACACGTCCTGTGTGCCACCACCTGCCGGCACCCCGGCGACCATCAGGAAATGACTCATCGCGGTGCCGGGACGGGTTCCCGCATTCCGGAATGCTTGGTTGGAGACCGCGCCGGGAACCGAAGTCAGCAGGATCGGCGCAGGATCGGTCACGCGCTGATAGTAGAACTGCGTCGTGTTGGTGGAAGTGTTGACAACCTGATAGATTCCGAAATACGTGTTGGCGGTCCAGATCACATCCGTATTGGATGTGCCGCCGCCGTTGCGCGGGCTGAATTCGGAATTCTGGGCGTTTCCGACGCCACCGGAGACGTTCAACTGTGACTGGTAATCAAGACCGGCATTCGCCGTCGGAATCAGGTTGGCGGTTTGATCGGAAACGCCGAAGTTCACATCGGGAGCGTTGCTTCCGAGTCGGTAAATCCGATAGAACAGCGTCGCGGTCGAGTTATTGGGAATCGTCAACGTGGTCAAGGCACCCGCAAATGCCCTGCTGACCGCATCGCTTCGCAGCACGTTGTTGCCGGGCGTCGTAGGGTCGGCAGCAACCGTGAAACCGCCGCTCGCCGTTCCCGCGTTGGTGTTGCTGACCGTGAAATTCTCATTCGGATCGCTGCCGGAAATGTCGTATCCGACGGTAAGGCTTTGAAAATCCTGATACAAGCTGAAAGCGGCATTCGCAGTAGACGCGGCCAATGCGAAGCCGGCAATCAAACTCGCGTATAGATAGTTCGGGGATGGATTCATGGATTGGGTTCTTGGAAAACGCGCTGTGAATACTAACAGATTCAAATCATGTCGATCAACATCTCAATGGGTTTTACGATGCCGTTCTCAGCCTTCTCGCAAATCACACCGCCATTCCGCAAGGATTTTTTAGCGGCGTATTGATTGCATTCTGCAACTTTGCAAAGGCGCGCCGTCTTTTTGATTTTATCGATGTGGATATGGAATAAGTGGATGTGGAAGGTGAAGCGCGATACGGTTTGTATAACGATGAACTTCTTGACCTCGCTTCCGTCGTTTCGTAGGGCTGACTGCATAACCCATGAAACCCTCCGCTATTCCATTTTCCATGCGGCGCGCGCTTGCGCCCGTGCCAACCCTGCTCGTGTTATCTTTCGCGATGGTGCCTCAAAGCTTCGCAGCCGCCCTGTGGTGGTCGGGCGCCAGCGGAAATTTCACGGACAACAGCTGGGTCACGGGCGGCAACGTGCTCCAAACTCCGGTCGCGGCCGACCAAGTGGTTGTCGGCAATGGCGGAACCGTCGCGGTGACCGCGAATCTAACGGTCTCCGAGCTGATCACCGGCCGGTTGGGCGGGGCACCGGCGGGACAGACGGGCGTGGGAACCATCAACATCACGAGCGGCACGGCCAGCGTGACCAACTTCTTCACTGCGGGACGGAATGACGCCGGCAGTGCTCTCGTCACAAACGGGACCATCAACCTCAGCGGCGGCACCGTGAACAAGACGGGGGCGAATCCGACTTCCGTGGGAAGGCAGTCCAATGCGACGGGCACCCTCACGATTTCGGCCTCCGGCATTTTCAACCACGGTGGCACCGGAGCCTTCTATGTGGGAACGGGAACGGGCGCGGGTGGTGGATCGAACGGCACCTTGAATGTTTCGGGTGGCCAGTTGAACTTCACCAGCAGCGGCGATTTCCTCGTGGGTGCGGATGGCAACGCCACCATCGGCAATACCGGCGTGATAAATCTATCCGGCGGCACGGTGACTCTTTCCGCCGGGGCGCGCTTTGGCCTCGGCTCCGGCGTGGGTTCGTCGGGAACGTTCAACCTGTCCGGCACCGGAGCGATCAATCTCACCAGTATCGGAAATCTTCCCTTCGTGATCGGCCGGCAGGGAGGCTCCGGCAGCATGGTCATGACGGGCGGCACGGTGACCAAAAGTTCTCCTGATAACGTGGTCATCGGTGCGACCAACACGGGAGTCACCGGCTCGCTGACTCAAAGCGCGGGCACGTTCACCAATTCCCTGGGACGCACCATCATCGCCGAGCAGGCCAATGCGATCGGCACCCTCACCTTGTCCAGTACGGCGCAGATGACGACACCGGTCGTTTCACTCGCCGAGAAGAACAACCTAACGCAAGGAACGATGAACCTTAATGGCGGCACGCTTACTACGGGCCAGATCACCGGCGCGTTTCCGGGCGGAACACCGGGAACTTCCACGGTCAACTTCGACGGCGGTTTGCTGAAGCCAACCGCAGACAACCTTGCATTCATCACCAGCCTCACCACCGCCAACCTGGCTGCGGGCGGATTGCAGTTAGACACGAATGGAAAAAACGTCACTTCCGGCCAATCGTTCAGCGGCGTGGGTGGCATCACCAAGAGCGGTTTGGGAACCTTCACTCTCACCGGCACCCAGACCTACGGCGGAACGACCTCGGTCAGTGCCGGCAAGATGGTGAATACCTCGTCCGACACCGCCCGCGGTGTTTTCGATATTGCCAGCAGTGCGACCTTGGGCGTGACCACCGTAACTTATGATCAGCAGCTTACCGCCAGCAGTGTGATCCTCGGGGCGAGCGGAA
Source organism: Verrucomicrobiota bacterium (assembly GCA_040386755.1). Taxonomy (GTDB): domain Bacteria; phylum Verrucomicrobiota; class Verrucomicrobiia; order Verrucomicrobiales; family Akkermansiaceae; genus Luteolibacter. Next base: position 78,247 of record JAZKEY010000025.1, read on the forward strand.
CCAAGGTCGACTTCGACCTCGGCAACTTGAACGACAATTCGGCCAATGCCGCTCTCAATGTTACGGGCAATTTCACTGTGAACGGTCCGGTGGTGATCAACGTCGCGGATGCCAACATGGCCATCGGCACGGTGCCACTCATCAGTTACGTTCCTGCCAACCGCGTGGGAACCGGGACATTCTCGCTCGGAACGCTGCCTCCCGGAGTAACCGCTACCTTGGTGGACGACACGGACAACGGGTTGGTTTATCTGGATGTGGAGAGCGTGTCGCTGCTGCTCTGGGAAGGACTTGTGGATGGTGTATGGGACGTCAACAATACTTCTAACTGGTTTAGCCTGGTCACTTTTACCGGCGGGGCAAAGTTCCTCCAGGACGCTTCGGTCCGCTTCAATGACGACACGTTCTTTGCTCCGGGCGAAGACAACATTGTCCTGAGTGGAACCCTCATGCCCAGCAACATCAGTATCGAGAACTCACTCGCAGGGATCTACACCTTCACCGGCAGCGGCAAGATCAGTGGTCCGGGCGCCTTGCAAAAATCGAACTCCGGAACGGCGACCATTTCCACTGCCAATGATTACACGGGCGTCACCACCATTTCCGGCGGAACGCTGGAGGCGACCCTGCTAGCGAATGGCGGGGCCGCCAGTTCCATCGGCGCATCCACCTCCGCCGCCGCGAACCTGGTTCTAACGGGTGGAACGCTGGCTTACACGGGAGCCGCCATCACCACGGATCGCTCGCTCACGGTGACTGGCGTGGATGCCGCGGTCATCAGCGCCATTTCCACCACGAACGATCTCACGCTCTCCGGTTCGCTGGTGAGTTCCTCACCCGGCACCTTGAACAAAGGGGGAACCGGACTGCTGATCCTGAACAATCCGGGTTCGAATGCTCTGGGTGGCGCGATCTTCAGCATCGTGGACGGCAGCGTGACGGTGGCAAACGGCACCTATTCCGCCGTGAGTGGCGTGGACGTCGGCGAAACGTCGGGCAGCGCTTCAACGCTCACCGTCAATGGCACTTCCGTGCTTAACTCAGGCGCGCGGATCCTTGCAGGCCATGTCGCCGGGGCCACCGGCAACATTGTGGTTAGAGATACCGCGGTAATCAACCGGACCAGCGGCATCATCTCGGTCGGGGAGGCGGGGATCGGCACTCTAACCGTCCGCGACTCCGGCCAATTCCTCTCCGCAATCGCGGGAAATTTCAACATCAGCGACCAAGCCAACAGCCAGGGCACCTTGACTCTGCAGGATAATGGTGTGGTGAACGTTGGCAGCAGCGCCACGTTTTTCGGAAAAAGTTCCGGCAGTTCCGCGACGGTCAACATTTCCGCCGGCACCTACAGCGCGCTGGGCAACGCCTATGTCGCAAGTGAAGCGACTTCGAGCGGCACCATCCATCAAACAGGCGGCAACGTCACCATCGGCAACGATGGCGGCGAGGTCATGATGGGCAACCGTGGCACGGGTATATGGAACCTCAGCGCGGGTACCGTGAACGCACGCGGCGTGTGTGTGATGGGCCGGCAACTGGTTGCTGCGGCGAGCGGAACCTTGAACGTCTGGGGCACGGGCGTTTGGAACCAGCTTTCCACCGCCCGCTTCCTGATCGTGGGCGAGCAATGCACCGGCACGCTCAACATCACCGGCGGTGGCGCGGTCAATTCGTTCGGTGATGCGTTGTCCATCGGTCATCAGGCGGATGGCACGGGCACGGTCAATCTCGACGGGGGAACGCTCACCGTGCGTCGTGTCCAGCAACCGGCGGCCGGTGGTGCGAGCACATTCAATTTCAACGGTGGCACGCTGAAGGCCGGCGCGAATGCGAATCCCGACTTCTTCACCAATGTCGACCATGCCGTCGTGAAAGCGGGTGGGGCCATCGTCGATACCAACGGCGCGTCCATTTCATTCAATCAGAACATCAGCAACAACGGTGGTGGCGGCACCTTCACCAAAACGGGAGCTGGAGCTCTCTATCTGAATGGTGCCTCCACCAACGTCGGAACCACCACGACGGTATCTAACGGGACGCTGGGTGGAACCGGGGCAATCACTGGAATCGTCTCCGTGGGCGCGGGCGCCGACCTCGCTCCGGGACCGAGCGGCGCGGTGACGGGCACGCTGGCGGCGGGAACGATCAATTTCTCCCCGACTTCCACACTGACCCTCACCTCCGATGGTGCCTCAACCGACCAATTGCTGGTCGGGTCGCTCAACCTGAACGGCGCGGCACTGGTGATCTCCGGCACGCTGACGCAGCCGCTTTATATCATCGCCAACTACACCTTGAAAACCGGCACGTTTTCCGGTTCCGCGCCGAGCGGCTATGCGATCGATTACAACTATCTGGCGATGAACCAGATCGCCCTGGTCCAGGTTGCCACACCGTATAGTCTGTGGGCCTCCGCCAAAATTTCCAATCCGGCGGATCGCGATCCCGGTGACGATCCTGATGGCGATGGCATCCTGAACATCGGCGAGTTCGGGCTCGATGGCGATCCCGTCTCCGGCACCAATTCCGGCAAAGTCGTTGGCAGGAACGCACTTGTGGATGGCATCCCTACGTTGGTTTTGACCTTGCCGGTTCGCAATGGCGCGAGCTTCTCGGGCACGACGCAGAAGAACGCTTCCGTCGACGGGATTCAATACAGCATGCAAGCTAGCGATGACTTGGCGGTGTGGAATATCCTCGTCGTCACGGAGGTGACAGGGACGGACAAGAGCACCATTGAAACCGGGCTTCCCGCACTGGACAGCGGCTGGACCTATCGCACGTTCCGCTCGCCAGGCAACGTCGCGGGTGACCCGCTCGAATTCATCCGCGCCGTAGTCGTGAATCCTGGCTGATAGCTCTTCTGCTGATCCGTGTCCGTCTGATTTTTGGTAGAGAATCTGCCAGAATTTCGGAAAAATTCCGGACACGGATCTTTGTTGCAGCGGAGAGTGGAGATTGATCGAGGGTAGTGGTTAGGGAAAAACATTCGCGGGACAGGCGGACCCTGTCCGTGATTCACAGATGCGGGCAAGTGCTTCGATGCCAACCATTCGCCAGGGAGACATCGCGCTGATGCGTCACCCGTGAACAGACTCGCAACACTGCTGCTCGTGCCGATAAAAGCAATTTGGACAGGTCCCCATCTGAGAGAGTCTGAAATGGGCCGGAACTCCCGTACATTCGGGAAAATGAACCGAATCGTTTATCTCGCGGAAAACTGGCGGAACGGGAGGGATTCGAACCCTCGGTACGGTTACCCGTACGTTCCCTTAGCAAGGGAGTGCTTTCGACCACTCAGCCACCGTTCCGGGTTGCGGGTCGGGAGGTTTGAACCATAGCGGAAGGGGCACGTCAACCCTTGGCAGATGGAAACCTCCACGAAAGTGAAATTTGTTGGATTCAGTCCGTGGCCGGGGGCTGTTCCTTCTCTTCCGGCTCGGCTTTGACCGGTTCATCGACCATGGCCGGGGCAGGGGATTCAGCGACCGGTTCCGGTTCGATGGGGGCAACGGGCTCGGCGACAACCGCTTCCGTGACAACGGTTCCGGGAGTGTCGGCGGCAATCTCCGCAGGTGCTTCGGCCTCGGTTTCAGAAGCTTCAACCGGTTTCTCTTCTCCGCTGGCTGGCTCGCCTTCCTTGGCTTCACCGGCGGGTTTGGGCTTCTTGTTTTTCTTCTTCTTTTTGGCCTTTTTCACCTCGCCACCGGCTTCGGTGGCGGAGGCTTCACGGGCTTCCTGAACGACGAGCGTGTCGTCGGTGTAAAGCAGGATGTGACCTTGGTGGAGCAACCAGAAAAGATCGGCCGCGTAGTCCGCAGGCGGGGCGGTGCTGCCTTCCGGCAACACGGATTTCCAAAGGCCTTCCAATTTCGCCGGAGCGTTCTCGCGAATCCATGCGACCATCTGTCCCGGGCGTTCTGCCAGAACGGCATTGGCCGGGAGCGGATGCGGACGGGCGGGACCGGTGTGCAGCTTGCCCTGGCGTTTGAATACCGGGAGATGCTCGGCTTCGACCGCACGACAAACGGCCGGAATGAGAATCGCAGGATGCTTGCGGGCATGGCTGCCGGCGATCTTCAGAGAGGTAAGCAACGAAGGTGATAGATTTTTTGCGGGGATCGCACCGGAGACATCCGCGACGCGCGTTTCTTCGAATGCCTTGTCGAAACAACGCTCGGCAACGGCACGCTCGGCGGCGGCGCGGTCATCGATCCAAGCCTCATCGCCTTCGCCCTTGATCCGCCAGCGGGTCTTCTTTTTCATCGTTTCCAACCACGCGTTGACCGCTTCCTCACCGCGTTCGGTGCGGACCTTCGACGAGTAAACCTCGAACGGCATCTTGGCGAAACGCTCCCGATGCAGGCGGCGGAGATTGGTCTGATAGGAATGGAAGTTGACCGGTCCCAGCCACTCGCCGGAAACGCCGCAACGGGCGATCGCCTGGAAATTTCCAGTCGGTGGATCCACCTCGATGGTTTCCTCCTCGATCAGTTCGTTCCGCAGATCCGAATTCCACAAATGCCGGATCGCTTCGTCGCGGGTGATGAAAACGGATTCCTCCAGCTTGCCGCGGATGAGTGGAGCATGAGGTTCGGGCGCTTCGAAAATCGCCCGACAGCGGGCTTTTTCCGCCAACAGGATTTTCGCCACATCAAACAACGGATAAACGCGGGCGACCTGATGGACTTCCTTGCCGATGAGATGCACCGCGTGGGAATCCGGCGCGATCGTGGCCCGCACCCCATCCGCCGGTGGCGCTTCTTCAAATCGCGGGGGTCCGTTGCGGCGGTCATCCTGATTTCCACCGCGGCCTTGGAACGGGCGACGCTCGCCGCCATCGCGATCCCTTGGTCCGCCTTGTCGCGCTCCGCGGTCGCGGTCATCACGCCTCGGCGGACGATCATCGCCGCCGGAAAAAGCCTTGGGTTTGTGCTCGGGCTTGTCGCCGGCGGCACGTGCCCAAGCGGGTCCGAGTGCGAAGCTGGACAACAGGCTGCTCAATGGATCGGGTTCGGAATCACTCACGAAGCGCAGTCTAAAGAGTGTTTTTCGAAATGACAAACTCCGCTTGCATCAAATTATCGGAGCTTTTTCAGCCATTAGAAGCATCAAAATCCGCCGCGTCGCGCCATCATGCCGGGCCAATGCGGCGGATGCATTGCGGGTCATCGCAGCTGCTTTGGAGGGATCGAGAGTTGCTAGAACCGCCGCCGCGAGTTCAATCTGATTGTTGGCGGAAACGCATCCGCCGCAGGAGATCAACCGCCGGGCCAGCGGTTGGAAGTTCTCCATGTGGGGGCCGAAGATGACAGGCTTCTCCGCGAGAATCGCCTCGCAGGGATTCTGCCCGCCTGTGGAGAGGAAGCTTTTGCCGATGATGACGATGTCCGCGTGCGCCGTCCAATCCCGGAGTTCGCCGGTTGAGTCGATGACGAAAATGGGGCGGCGATCATCGGTCGCTACGGGTCCGGAAAAAGAGGATCGCAACCTCACTGCAAACCCGGCCCGCTCCAGATCCGCCCTGACTTCTAACCGTCGCTCCGCATGACGCGGGACCATGACAGGCAGCGCCTCGGAATCCGCATCGCGGATCGCATCCGCGATCCACGCGTCCTCACCGGCATGGGTGCTGGCGGCGAGAACGACTTTCCTGCCTTTCCCAAACGCATCGAGCATTTGTTGGAACTCAGGATGACGTTGTGGACGGGCACCGCTGCCGGGATCGAATTTCAAACTGCCGGTGTCGTGGATCCTCGCGCGGTCGATTCCCAGCGTCTCCCAGATTTCCGCATCCTCGGGTTCCTGGATCGCCACCCCATCGAGCAACTGATAGACCGGGCGCAGCCAGTTCGCGAATTTCCTGAAACGCCTGGCGGATCGCGGCGACATCCGCGCGTTGACGAGACGCACGGGGATGTTCCTTTTCCGGCACTCCAGCAGAAGATGTGGCCATACCTCTCCCTCGACGAGGACGATTTGCGAGGGCTCGAAACGATCGAGATAGCGCCGCACCATCGACGGAAAGTCCAATGGCGAATAGGTGACGCGCAGCCCCTCGATGCCGGAGGCGGTTGCCACGGCATGGCCGGTCGCAGTGCCGGTCGCCAGCACGAAACGGCGCTGTGGTTCCAGCTCTAACCATTCCCTCGCGAGCTTGAGCGCCAGCAACGACTCACCGACACTGACGGCATGGAAATGGACTTCGCCACAGGGTTCATATTCGATCTCACCACTGTAAATCGCCACCCGCTCGCCGAGTCCGGTTTTGAACCCGCCACGCCGCAGCATCTTCACGATCCATCCGGGAAACGCCGCGACGAACAGCAGCGGCAGCAGCAGCCGATAGATCGCTAGGGCGGTGAACAATCGCATTACGGCGGAAACTAGGGTTTCACACGGAACAGGTAAAGCAGGATGCCTAAGCCGCTTTCGCGTAAATCAAAATCGCGCTGCTCCCGTATTCGCGGCGGGTGACCAAGGTGAAATCATCCGAAACATGCGATGCCTGATGCGATGAAATTTCCACGATGAGCCAGCCATCGGCAGCGAGCCGCGGTGGGACCAGCCCGCTTTTCAGCAGATCCGCCACATGGTCCTTGTCGCCGTAGTGTTTCCAGTAGGGAGGATCGACAAAGATCAAATCATACGTGGCGGAATCCCGTTTGAGAAACGTAGCCACATCCGACTTCACTGCCTGGCCGCCATCGAGCCGCGCCTTCTTGAGATTTTCCGCGATGACCAAGGTCGCCTGACGGTGCTCATCCACAAAGGTGCAGAAGCCGGCACCGCGGCTCAAAGCCTCGAGCCCCAGAGCGCCCGATCCGGCGAACAAGTCCAGCACCCGCGCGTTCCCCACGCGCTCGCCGAGGATGGAAAACACCGCCTGCCTGACGAAATCGGTCGTCGGACGCGCCACCGCCGACGGAACCTTGATGGCGATCCGCCCGGCTTTTCCTGCGATGATTCTCATGACGTGACAGGACGCGGCTCTAACACCGTAGGCGGCGGTCGATGCTCGGCCGGATTCAATTCTTCGCTGCGGGCTTGGCGGCCGCCTTGGGTTTCGTCGCAGGCTTGGTCTCCTTGGCGGCGGGCTTGGTTTCCTTCGGCACCACCGGTGCTTTGCCCAGTGGAAAGCGTACGACCAGGCTCTTGTCCAGCAGCCGGGTTCCCTCCGACGAGAGTTCCTGCGCTCGATAGACGATCAGTCCGTATTTGTCACCGGCCAGCCTGCCGAGCGCGAAATTCTCCTTGGTTTTGCCGAGGCCGGTTTCCTCTTCGAATTTCCATTCCATGCCGGTCCACTCGCCAAGGATGCTGGACGAGTCCGCCTTGATATCCTCGATGCGCTTCATGTCGCCGTTAGGAGAGCGGAAAATGTCATCCTTGCCGTTGTAGCGGAGCGTGGAGAACGTGCTCGCCTCGCCGGTCGAATTGATGGACCACGTCTCGCCCGGTCCCTGGCGCAGCAGCAGCATCACTTCGGTGAGCGGCTTGAACTCGCGCTTGTTCCACAGCGCGAGGTACTCGTCATACTCCGCTTTGGTTAGGCCGAGGCGTTCATCGAAGGGAAGCGGCGCACCCGGTTTCGCGGAGCCGGAAAACTCCCGAAACCACTTCGCATCCTTGCGGGCGGCGGTTTCCACCTTCGCCACGAATTTGTCGATTTCCGGTGGCGGGAGCACCACGCCGATCTGTCCTTTCACCGGGATGTCCTGTTGGAACAAGCCGGCGAAAATCTTGGGCACCTCGGCGGCGGACAAGCTTGCGACAAGGGAAAGGACAACGAAAGGAGCGTGGAAGTTCATGGATGCGGCGGAAGGCTGTCTGCCACGTTCGGAAAACTCAAGCGGCAATCCGGTGGGAATCATTCCGCGTCTGGAACCGCCTTGGTCCGCAACTCTCTTCCCACGGTGGGAGGGATCGTGAGCGGGTCTGGCAGCCTCAAAGCGTATTTGCAATCACACACACAACACACGTTACCACGGGGGGAGGGAACTCCGGTGCTTCTCATGACTGTCAGACCCGCGTCACGGACCATGACGCTGGTCGGAATCCCGGTTTCCCACAAGTACCCAAATCCGGGGTGTCCCGGCGGCCGGTCTTCTTTATTTGTCGCCGCCATCGCCTTTGGCGAAGCGGGCGATCAACTCGGATTGCGAATGGACGCCGAAGTGCTTGAAAACAAACTTCGAATAGCCGTGGACGGTGTTGACGCTCAGTCCGAGATGGTCGGCGATTTTCTTCCGGCTCCATCCTTCGCACAAGCAGTTCAGCACCGTGCGGTGGCGCGGGTAAAGCTTGGTGATCTCCTGGCTTTCCTTATCGGGGTAGGATTGGAAATGCAGCCATGGGATTTCACTCAGGACGATGTGGGCGATTTTCGACTCCCGCTCGCTGAAATGGGGTTGATCGAGCGTGCGGTAAACCCGGATCGCGTTGACGCCGCCGCCATCCATCGGCCGCAGGGACATGATCAGCGGGCCGATGTCCGCCTTTTCCCAAAACGGGTGGGCTTCCGAACGTTCCAGCAATCCCTGGGGATCCATCTGTTGCCGCGTCCGGGTGAGGTGGATGCCTTTTTGAATCAGCTCCTGCGACGAGGGCTTGGATACCGCCTCCATCGCCGGGTGATTGATGGCCTCCAGAAAGCAGGCGAACCGTTCCTCGTTGAATCCACCATGAATCAGGCCGACGGAGGTCGGAGGTTTGTCCGGATGGAATTCCGACATCGACCAGACCCAGGCAGTCGCGCCGATGAGCTTGCACAATCCGTCCATGAGGAGAAATCGCTTCTCATGGAGGTCTCCCGGAGCGGCGATGACCTCACCCAGCAGCCGGACCATTTTGCGGACGTCCTGTTCGTGAAGGGTTGAAGAAGAATCGTCCATGGAATCACATGATCGTTGGTCCCGAACCATTATCCAGCAAGGAAATTTCACTAGGTGAAACTCTTAGCGGGAGTGGTTTCAACCGGGTTCGCCAGCAGGGAAAATCTCGGCGATGGAGGATTCGACCTTCTCGTCCATCCAGCGTTCGAGCGCGGCCTGCATGGGGGCGAGCACTTCCGGGCGCGAGGCGGCGACGTCGGTTTCACCATGACGATCCACTGCCATGTGAAAAAGGGCGAAATGACGGATCCCTTGGGCGGTCGGCGTGCACACGATTTTCCAATCGCGGGTCTTCAGGCAGCGCTGTTTCGCCTCGATGAGCCGGTCGAGGTATTGCGGCTTGAGGACGAACTGATAGTTGTAGCTCGGATCGATAAACGTGAGCTCGTCCATCGGCGGAAGTTTCGGCCGCTCGACGCCTTTCACGCTGAACTGGATGAAGGGAAATCCGGTTTCGCCATAAACCGGACGGTAAACCGGCGTCTCGGTTTTCCGGATCCATCCAGCGAAACTCCGGCCCTGCCAGACCGGGGATTTCTCCTGCCCCAGAAAATCCGCTAGAGTGGGGATGACATCGATCATGCGCACCGTTTCCGGGATCACCTGTGGCTCCGCACCGGGCACATGGACGATCATCGGGACGTGATTGGCCTGGAGCCCACCGTTGAAAGTGAGTCCGTGTCCGAGGGTGACGCCGGGCTCGTATTGATCATCGCCGTGGTCGGAAGTGACGATGACGATGGTGTTGTCGTCGAGACCGTTGGCTTTGATCGAGGCGAGGATCTTCGCGACGCAATCGTCGAACTGGCGGGTGCAGCCGTCATAGAGCGCGCGGATTTGCCTCACCTCGTGGGGTGGCAGGGCTTTCCACTTCGACTCGAGGTCGGTGCCGCCGATGAAGGTGTCGATGTCGAAGGCGACCTTTTCGCGGTTAGGTCCCTGATAGTCGGGATCGGAGAACATGCTGCGGTAGGGCTCCGGACTGCTGTAGGGCAGGTGGTTGCAGGAGTAGAAGACATGCCAGAAAAACGGCTTGTGATCGCTGGCGGCGTCGGCGAGGCGTTTCTCCACCCGGCGGGTGACGACGTCGGGTTTGACGAAATTCGCGAAGGACTCCATCTGCGGGAACATCCGATCACCTAACGGATTGTCGAAATACAGCGGCACGACGAAGTGCGCCATCACCACCGCCTGGCTCATGTAGATCTTGAAATTGTCGAAGGTGGAAACCGACAGATGTTCCATCCCCAGGCCCACGACCTCGTAGTATCCCGCGCACCAGTCGCCGATGGCGGCGGTGTCGTAGCCGCGCTCGCGCAGCAGGGCGGGCAGGGGAACCACGCGTTTTTTCATCGCGTCGACCGTGGCTCTATCAGGATACATCTGGCGCAGGCCGTGGCTCTGCGGATACATCGACGCCATCAGTTGCACTCCGGACTCCATGGTCGAGGCGATGGAGGTATAACAATTTTCAAACCGCGTGGATTTCGCCGCCAGCGCGTCGATGACGGGCGACACACCGTCCTTGGCGAGGCCATCGGACCGCTGCGGCTTGTAGCCCGCACATCCTAACATGTCTCCGCGCAGCGAATCGGACGCGATGATGATGACGTTTATCGGCTTTCCGGCCACCGTCGTTTTGACCTGCGGCGGATGGCCGAAATGAACAACCGCGGAAGTCAGGCCGATGATCGCGAACAGCACCGCCGCCGCGATCCACCCCTTGCGCCCGCGCCGGCGGATCTGCCAGAACAGCACGAAGCTGAGAACCGCCAGTGGGAGAACGGTAAAGATCACCATCAGGCTGGCCGGCTTGATCGACTCCGGAATGATTTCCAGAATCCGGTAATACCATTGTCCGAACTCGCGCTCCGAGAGGAAATACGGACGCGTCACCACCAGCCGCAGCGTGAAAAACCCATGCACCAAGGCGGCAAGCCCGAGGCTCCATAAAATCACCGCCCGCCTCGAACCCATCCGCATGTGTGAAACGAATGGCTGGATCAGAAACGCCCCGGCGATGGCCAGCACCACGTAAGCGATCATCATCTGCAGGTTCTGGACGACGAGAAATCCCAGATACTTGTCGCGGGCCAGCGTGCTGAACTTGTTCGCCATTTGTCCCGATGAACTCGCCAGCGTCCACAAGGCCATCCCGTATTGATAGACCAGGAAAATCGAGACTCCGGTGAGGACCGGAAGAAATCCTGCGGGCCGGGTCTGCGGCGGGGTGTCGGTAGGTGGTGTCAAAGGGCCGGGAGACTTGCCGGAACCTGGACGAAGATCAAGAGCTGGAATCGGGCGCGGCGATATAAAGCCAGCGCGGACTCACGAGCTTCTCGATGACGACCCCGCTGCGGGATTGGAGACCTTCCGGGATGCCGAGCCTCAGGATCACCGAGCACGGGCGGCCTTGGTTTCGCCTCACCAATTCGAGAAGATCGCGGGTGATCGCCTCGTCCGTTTTCGCATAGCCGAAGACCGTTTCTTCCGCACCCAGCGCGGTCAGCCTGAAGCTGGTCCATTTCGTGGGATCGGCGAATTCGTGGCTGTGGAAATTGTCCGGCTCAAGGTAGACGCGGAAATCCAACGACGTCCGCGTCGGCCGCTCCGTGGCAAAGCGGTCCCAGTTCATCGGTTGGTAGCAAACCAGCGTTTCCCAGTCGATCAACGGGTCGCCGGAGTCCGGCACATCGACCACCAGATTGCGGGTCTTGTGATCGTCCAGTTCCACGGCGGTCAGCCAGAAATTCGTGTGATGGTCGAGCGTCAGCGGCTCAAGACGCCGCGTTTGGAGAATCCTGCGGGGCACGATGGAGGTATTACCGTAGTAGGCTTCCATCAGAGGCTTGACCCGCTCGGCCTGGCGGACCAGCGGCAGCATTTCCTCAATGCTCTTCGCCCGGAAAAACCGCTGGGTGCTCGACTCGATCCTGTCCACCATCTGACCCGCTTCCAGTTCTTCCTTTGCATCGGTTTCCAACACGCTGGCGGTTTGCTCCCGGACTTGCAGCGCCTGCGAGTCGGACTCCGTCACCCGCGTCAATGACCAGATGACCGCCCCTGACAGCATCAGGCCAATCAGTACGAACCACCCCCACGGGATTTGCTTGTGGCGGCTTGAAGCGCTTCCCCAATCCTCCTCAAAAACATCCGGATTCGGCACGTTCGACTCGATCAACACCTCGATCCCCGGCTGGTGGGTGCGGATTTCCACCTCATCCCGGTTCGGCAGATCCAGCCGCTGGCTCACCTTGTGCTCGTCGGCGTGCACCGGCAGACGGACGGGCCGGTGCTTGGTTTCCGCGCTCTCCAGCCGGACCACGGGCGCTCTCAGCACGGGGGAATCATCCACCGGCTTGAGTTCAATCCGTTTTTCCTCACGTGCCATCTCCTCGGCAAGAAAAGCTGTAAAAGTCCATCGACGCAACGCTACTCTCACTCTAAATCTCGCGAGGAAACCACCATGCCCGTCCCACCCCGCATCCTCATCGTCACCGCTGCCTTCGGTGAGGGGCACAACAGCGCCGCCCGCAATCTGGCGATCGCGCTGGAGTCCGCCGGGGCCGTGACCCAGGTCAGCGATCCCTGCATGCTCGGCGTCCCCCGGCTGACCACCGTCGTCAACCGCGGCTATCGCTACGTCACCACGAATTTCCCCAGCCTGTGGGCGAGAATCTACCGCTCCACCGACAACTGCGACTTCTCCCGCCAGCGCTCTCCCGTCCTGCGAAAAGTCGAACGGGCATTGGCGAAATTGATCAACGATTTCCAACCCACCGCCGTCGTCAGCACCTATCCACTCTATCCGTATTTCACCGCGCGGATTGCGGAAAACTCCGGGAAAAAACTGCCTGTCTTTGTCGTCGTCACCGATTCCATCGAGATCAACGCCGCCTGGCTCCGCGCCAAATGCGACCGCTGGCTCGTCACCGATCCATGGACCAAAGATGCCATGATGCGCTGGGGGATTCCTGCGGAAAAACTCGTCGATACCGGCTTCCCCGTGCATCCGGATTTCGCGAAGCTCGTCCCCGTCGAAAACTGCGACTCCTGCGACGCCTTCCGCATCCTCTATTTCCCCACCGCGAAGCTACCCCTCGTCCGCCGCCATGGCCGCGCCCTCCTCGACGCCTCGCCCAAAGCCCGTCTCACCATCGTTCTCGGCCGGAATGTTAGATCGCTTTACTCCCGCGCCCGCGAAATCCAGAAGGCCTATCCCGGCCGCGTGAAACTCATCGGTTGGACCCGCAAGGTGCCCAAGCTACTCAATAGCCACCACCTCGTCGTTGGCAAGGCCGGTGGCGCTACCGTCCACGAAGCCATCGCCGCCCGTTGCCCGATGCTCATCCATCACCTCGTCCCCGGTCAGGAAGAGGGGAATCTCAAGCTGTTGGAAATCATCGGCGGCGGCCATCTCGCCGAAACGCCCGAAGCCCTCTCCCGCAACGTCATCGACCTCCTCGCCGACCATGCCGCCGGCTGGCGCTCGATGAAAAACGCCCTCATCCGCCACGGCCGCAACGCCGGAGCCATCTCCGCTGCCGGATTCATACTCAAAGAGATAGGGGATAGGAGATCGGGGATGATGGAATAAATCATTTCTTCCTCTTATCCCTAATCTCCAATCTCCGATCCCCAATCTCCCATCCTCTTCCATGACCTTCCTCTACGACATCGGCCGCGTCCTTCTCGACTTCGATTTCGAGCCCTCCATGGCCCGCCTCTATCCGCCGGACATCACCGACCCCGCTGGCCGGATGAATCTGTTATTGGAGCGCAAAGATGAGTTCGAGACTGGAAAAATCGAAATTGACTCCTACATCGACTGGGCGCTCGAAACCCTTGGCAGCCAAGCCACGCCAGAAGAATTCCGCCACGCCTGGCAGCAGATCTTCACACCTAACGAACCGATGTGGCGCTGCGTTCGCCAGCTCGCCGCCGACGGCCACCGCCTCATCCTCTTCTCCAACATCAACGGCATCCACTGGCCATGGATCACCGAGGAATTCCCGGAGTTTTCCGTTTTTCACGACGCCGTGCTCTCCTTCAAGACCGGCTACATCAAGCCCCAGCCCGGCATCTATCACCACGCCATCGGCCAGCACTCGCTCGTCCCCGCGGAAACCCTCTACATCGACGACCTCCCGGCGAACTGCGCCACCGGCCGCGACCTCGGCTTCCGCACCTGGCAATACGATCTCAAGAACCACGCCGCCTTCGAATCCTGGCTTGCGAGCGAACTGGCGGCATCTTCCCCAATAACTCTTAACCAATAACTTCTAACTTTCCTTCATGTCCCAGCTCACCATCGCCGGCCGCGAGTTCAGCTCGCGCCTTTTCCTCGGCACCGGCAAGTTTCCGTCCAATGAATCCATGCGCGACGCCCTCGCCGCCAGCGGCACGCAGATCGTCACCGTCGCCCTCCGCCGCGCCGATCTAACCGGCAAGGGCGATCCCTACGCCAACATCCTCGACTTCATCGATTCCGAAAAATATTTGCTGCTCCCTAACACCAGCGGCGCCATGAACGCCGAGGAAGCCGTCCGCCTCGCCCGCCTCGCCGCCGCCGCCGGACTGCCGAAGTGGGTGAAACTCGAAATCCATCCCGATCCTACCTACCTGCTTCCCGATCCCATCGAAACCCTCAAGGCCGCCGAGATCCTTGTGAAAGAAGGTTTCACCGTCCTCCCTTACATCAATGCCGATCCCGTCCTCGCCAAGCGCCTGCAGGAAGTCGGCACCGCCACCGTCATGCCGTTAGGCGCGCCCATCGGCTCGAACCGCGGCGTCGTCACCCGCGACCAGATCCGCATCATCATCGAGCAGGCCATCGTCCCCGTCATCGTCGATGCCGGTCTCGGCGTCCCCAGCCACGCCGCCGAAGCCATGGAACTCGGAGCCGATGCCGTGCTCGTCAACACCGCCATCGCCATCGCCAGCGATCCCGTGAGAATGGCCATCGCCTTCAAGAAAGCCGTCGAAGCCGGTCGCGAAGCCTACGAGCTCGGCCTGCCGGAAACCAGTGACCACGCCCACGCCACCAGTCCGCTCACCGGGTTTCTCGGTTAGTCTTTCTTTCTTGGACTGCGCGCAGCTCGCTGCCGCTTTCCCCAGCTAGCTTGCTGGCTGCGAAACGATCTTTCCGCAGCAAGCTACGGAACCCAAAGCGGCAGCAAGCTTCCGCACTCCAAGCCTCAAACCCGGCGACTTTTCCCGAAAACGAGACTCGCCCAAACCCGCCGTCATCGCTAATCCCATCGGGATGCACATCCCCACCTTGATCGCCCGCAAGCGCGAAGGCGAGCAGCTTTCCGCCCGCGAAATCGAAGGTCTGATCCAAGGCTACACCCAGGGCGAGGTCCCGGACTATCAGATGTCCGCCTTCGCCATGGCCGTCTTCTTCAAAGGCATGACGCCCGCCGAGATCGCCGCGCTCACCCGTGCCATGATGGAAAGCGGCGATTGCTTTGCCTACCCGGACGGCCACCCGCCCATCGTCGACAAGCACTCCACCGGCGGCATCGGCGACAAGGTGTCGCTGATCCTCGCCCCGCTCGTCGCCTGCACCGGTTGCTGGGTGCCCATGGTGTCGGGCAGGGGACTCGGCATCACGGGCGGTACGCTCGACAAACTGGAATCCATCCCCGGCTTCAACGTCCACGTCGGCCTCGATCAAGCCGTCGCCCAGCTCCGCGAAATCGGCGTCGTCATGATGGGCCAGACCGACCGCTTCTGTCCCGCCGACAAGAAGCTCTATTCCCTCCGTGACGTGACCGGCACCGTCCCGTCCATCGCCCTGATCACCGCCTCGATCATGTCCAAAAAACTGGCGGAAACCCTCGACCGCCTCGTGCTCGATGTGAAATTCGGCAGCGGCGCTTTCATGCAAACCCGCGAGGATGCCGAGGCTCTCGCCGCCAGCATGATCGCCGTCGGACTCGAAATGGGCGTTGAAGTCCACGCTGTCCTCAACCCGATGCACGAGCCGCTCGGCCGCGCCGTCGGCAACTCACTGGAGGTCATCGAGTCGATTCAAACGCTTGATGGAGGTGGGCCATCCGACCTCCGCGAGCTGGTTCTCGATTTATCGGAAAAAATCGCCGGAGTTACACGAGATGAATTGATCGCATTTCTCGATAACGGCACCGCTCGCCGCAAGTTCGACCAACTCGTCGCCGCCCACGGCGGCAATCCCGCCGACCTCCCGCGCCTCGCGGAAATCCACAAGGCCCCCCTCATCCGGGACGTCATCGCCACTGCCGGTGGCACCGTTTCCAAGGTCGATGCCGGCCTTGTCGGCCAAGCCGCGCTCCAGCTCGGAGCCGGCCGATCCAAGGCCAGCGATGGCGTGGACTTTGCCGTCGGCTTCGACCAACTCGTCAAATGCGGCGAGGCCATCCACGCCGGCCAAGCCGTCTGCCGCATCCACGCCCGCACCGCCGTGGACTTCGACATGGCCGAGGCGATGATCGAAAAAGCCGTGGTCATCGAGCCATGAGGAGTGGCGACATTGCTGTCGCAATGGTTCCGCCAGATCCCTCGCGACAGCAATGTCGCGACTCCGAAAAACATTGAGCCGCCCGGCCAAACCGGTTATTTCACGAAGTCTCATGAAAACCAAAATCATCATGCTACTCTCCGCCATGATCGCCGCCATCGGTTTGGCAGGCTGCGCATCCGTGGGGTCCTCCAACACCAAGAGCCTTCTGGTCGCCGCCGGCTTCCGCGAGAAAACTCCGGAAACCGCCAAACAAAAGGAACTCTACGCCGCCGCCGAGTCCTACAAACTCCTGCGCATCACCGCCGAAGGCAAGAACCTCTATGCCTACAAGGACGAGAAAAACGGCACAGCCTTGATCGGCAACGAATCGAACTATCAGCAGTACGAAAAGCTGGCCGTCCAGCAGCAGATTGCCGCCCAGGAATACCAAGCCGCCGTGATGCGGCGGGATGCCGCCTACGGCTGGTATGGCGCTTACGGCACCGGCTTCTACGGCCCGCCGGGCGTCCGCTACGGTGCCTGGTGATCAAACGCCACTGAACCCCGTCATGTCGATGCCCGTGAAATGCGGAAAAACCAACGGTTGGAGAGAGGGGGGCGGCTGGGGGCTGTCTGGAAAATCGAAAAGGAGCGAGTTCATGCTGAACGCTACAGGCGGTCGCATTCTGGTCAGCTTCATTCTTTGGTGTAGCGGACCGAATGGGTATCAGAGGATCCAGCCTCTCTCGTCGTCACCCAATCGACGACGATGGTCTTCCGTTCTTCGGTGACTGAGATTGCCGTCCCCATGTATGGCGAAGACGACGGTAGAATCAGTTGCGGTGCGCCATTAGGGCCGGGTTGAGTGAGCATGCCCAAAAATCGGAAATGATCCGGATTGGATGAAATCTTCTTTGGCGGCTGCCACAAGACCTTGCCGTCATGCTCAATCTTGACGGCTTCGGATAGCGGCCCTCGATAGATGCCCGCCAACGGATTCAAGGAGCAACTGGCAAACAAGCAGGCACTGGCAATAGGCGCTGGAAAGCGGAGCAAGCGGTTCATTTTCAAGCGATCGTTAGAGGTGCGGCCACCGGCGCCGGTTGAAAGGAAGTTGAAATGAAACTGAAACGCTCATCGCCGGTAGGTGTGCCATGACTTGGCTCAGGGTTTCGATTTCATGCTCAGAGGTTCGGACGTCGTCGTCTCTCCGGCCGCCTGCGATCCAAAACCGAAAGTCCGAGTGAATTCAATTGTGAACTCGCGATCAGAGATTTCGACAGGAAGGTTTACCGTGACCGTGAACGCTGAATCCTGAGGGATGAGTATCTTGGATGCTCCAGTCGCGCAAAAGCCCGCGATACGTCTCACCCACTTCCCCGATTCTGGATCCTTGGTGTGTATCTGGACGAATACGTGATCGGGGGAATAGCCGGATACGTAGAACTTCCGACCCGAAGTGTTCTCGATCCTGAATTGACGGGTTATCCATTGCTTGCCGGGATAGGCGCTTTCCTTCGGGGAAATCGTGAGCGATGCCTCGGTGACCGGCGTGGTCGTCACCGGACTCTCGCCACAAAGCGCCGGGATCTGCAGGGCTAGCAGGAGTGCAACTGGAATGAGGGTCTTCATTTTCTGGAGAACGTCTTGGTCTTCCGACCGCTACCGTGGGGCTGGCTCCGACTTGGGTTGGGATTTCGTTCCACCTTCCGGCGTTGACTCCGGGGCTGTAGCGGGTTGGACGGCACCGCCTTGTCCTGCCTTTTCGGTGATGCGTGTGATGACTTCCGCCAGGGGCTTCTCCTTCCATTGTTCGGAGAATCTCTGGGCTTTGGAGTCATCAGTGTACCAAAATACCCGCTCGCCAAGGTAGTCGTTCACCGCCAGGGCTCCACACGGACCGAGGACACTGACATAGGAATCCTTATTCTTGGTTAGAAACAGGAGATACTTGGTTCCTGGCGGGGAATTGATGTAGTGAGACTCAGGCGGTGCGCACAGCTTCGGAACATACGATGCGCGGTATGGAATGCCTTTCGGGTCTGGTTGGCCTCTGAGGATGGTGATCGGGGTGAAAATGATCTCTTGAGTCACGCGGCCTTCCTCGGTCGCCTCGCTGATCGTTTTTATTTCCGCAACAACAATCAGCGAACTCTGTGCCATGAGTTCATCGAGAGTGAGATCATTGTAATCCCAATCCGCCTGGAGAGACGGAACAAATCCAAGGAAAAGGATGATGGCGAGCAATCGTTTCATGGTGTTTTTCTGGCAGAACGTCACCAGTGATGACAGCGCCGCCGAGGAGATGCCTTTGAAATGAAATTTGAGGAGATTTTGAGGGATTGTCATCCACGAATTTTCCGTTTGGCATCCATGTTCGGCCTATCGAAATTCAGGTGAGTAGCCAAAGAAATGAAGACGATCCTGCTTTACTTCGTAATCCTCGGCACATGCCTCCTGCAGGCTGGATGCGCTTCGGCAATGCTGAACATTGGTGCTGCGACATCTGGAGACAAGGTTGAAGCCCACGAACGAGTTGCAGCTGCCGCAGTTGACGTAGTGACCGCGCCCATTCAATTACCCATTTTGCTAGCGCTGGATCCACCCAGTCTCCCTGGAAAGAGATTTCCTGAACAAACGGCTGAAGAGAAACAGGCTGTCCGTGAAACACAGCAGAGGGAAAGAACGAGACGGATCACGATGCCTTAGGCAGCCTACCCAATATGAAGAAGCCTAGAAAGACAGTGGTGGCAACGGCGGACAACGGCCGTACCACACTTCAACCGTTCGCCTGGGAATTTTCTAAGAAACCAGAAGACCCCGTGTCCTACTCATGATGAAGATACTCAAACACACCGCCTTGGTATTTGCCTCCCTATTCCTTGCCGGACTTGGTTCAGCATTCGCGGGATCTGCATGGTTTGCCCCAACCAAGGACTTTTACGATAGGGCGGCACTCGTGGTGATTGTGGATGTGAAGAAAGTGACAAAGGTCGAGGTCTCCACTGGCGACGGTCAATCTTCAGACGTCTATGTTGCAGAAGCCGAGGTCTTGCAGACACTCAAGTCCGACCATAATCCGACGCCGGAGAAGCGAAAGATTGCAATCGTTGGCTCGACTATTCCCATGAGTTCAGCCGTCTGGGAACCCATCGAGAGCAAGCGATATCTGGCATTTCTCAATCCAGAGCAGGGACATTACCGCTACAGTGAGAAATATGCGATGCGTCCTATCAGTCCTGCCGGAAAGGTTGCATGGATTGAGAAGAACGCCAAAGGTGACTACGAACTTCTTGCCATTGATATCGAAGAAGCCGTAAGAAGAATACGAAACGAACAAGACGGTGGCGGACAACCGGCTACCCGCCCTGAGTCGAAATGATCCTCTTGACTACAATCCTCAACCCTGTTGCGGAGTGGCACTCCCGGTAGCGGGTGCCACACCCCGACGCCCGGAGGAAACGATGAGCAAAGAAACCACAGATGACGCGAATCGATCAAGACGTGGTGCCTTCATCGCAGTCGCTCTGGTGCTGATCGCTTTCGTGGCAACCGACCTCAAGGTCGAAGAGAAAGATGCTGGTCCGACCGGCGATGCCGATTTCCGACAGATCCCGGATCCGGCTTCGACACGTGAGGTGAATCTCTCGCTTCCGGACAATCGAAGGGCTCGGGGAATTCTCGTTCCCAGGGCTGCGATAGGGAAGGTTCCAGCCCCGGCGGCCCACAGGTCTTGGGGATTGATCACGGTGGAAGACATCGTTGGTTCTCCCCAGCCAGGTGACGTTGCTTATCTCGCACGTTTGGGACCGGACCACGGAGTGATGAAGGTGGAATCGGTAGAAGGCAATCAAGCCATTCTCACCATTGACACCTTGGACGGAGCGTTGATCCGCGAAGGAGACAGAATTGAGACAATGCCTCCCCTGACTCCTGCACCGCATGAATAGCCAGCACCACAAGACGTGGAGCCGGTTCCTGAATTTTACCCCTCTCACCGATTAACGATTTTCCCGAAGTCCCACGGTCACAGACCGCCGCTGCCGTGGACTGCTTGGAATCAGGAGTGGGGTGCCTTCTTACCCGCTACCGGAATGTCGCGACTCGGCGACACTCATTTAGCGCTTCCATGCTGGACACCGGGCGTGTCACCTTGTGCCATTCATCCCGTTGCTAGATTATGAAAACCAAACCGCATCCCGTTCTCGCCGCCATCAGCCTCGCCCTAGCCGTGGCCTTCATCGTGCCGTCCGGCGCGCAGGACACCCTCGACCGCACCGTGTTGCCGATCCACGAACCGGAGCCGGCGAGCATCACCACCCTCGACGCGCGCAACGCGAAGGCCCCGCCGCGTTTCGAGATCAAGGCCCCGGCGGGCGCTCCGAATGTCGTCATCGTGCTCATCGACGACATCGGCTTCGGCCACAGTTCGGCATTCGGCGGACCGATCAAGATGCCGACGCTGGAAAAACTCGCGACCGGCGGACTGCGCTACAACCGCTTTCACACCACCGCGCTGTGCAGCCCTTCGCGGACGGCACTTCTAACGGGCCATAACCATCATCCGAACAACGCGGGGGCGATCATGGAGCTGGCGACCGGATTTCCCGGCAACACCGGCGTGCGGCCCAAGGAAATTACCACGCTCGCGGAGATCCTCAAACAGAACGGCTACAGCACCGGCGCGTTCGGCAAATACCACGAGACACCGCCGTGGGAGGTTTCCGTTTCCGGGCCGTTCGAGCGTTGGCCGACGGGCTCGGGTTTCGATAAATTCTACGGCTTCATCGGCGGCGAGACCAACCAATGGGCCCCCGCGATTTTCGACGGCGTGACGCGCGCGGAACCGGTGCTGAGCCCGACCTATCACTTCACCGTCGATATGACCGACAAGGCGATCCAGTGGGTCAGCGCGCAGAAGACGCTCACGCCGGACAAGCCGTTTTACATGTATTTCGCCACCGGCGCCACGCACGCGCCACACCACGCGCCGAAGGAATGGATCGAGAAATACAAAGGCCAGTTTGCCGGCGGTTGGGACAAGCTGCGTGAGGAAACCTTCGCGCGGCAGAAGCAAATGGGCGTCATTCCGGCGAACACCAAGCTCACCGAACGGCCAAAGGAAATCCCCGCATGGGACGGCATGAACGCGGAGCAGAAGAAACTCTTCGAACGCCAGATGGAAACCTTCGCCGGATTCGCCGAGCACACGGACGACCAGGTGGGGCGGCTCGTCACGCAGCTGGAGAAAATCGGTGCGCTGGAGAACACGATTTTCTTCTACATCGTCGGCGATAACGGATCGAGCGCCGAGGGCGGACCGGAGGGCACCTACAACGAGATGATGGCCCTTAACGGCATCGTCGGCAAAGCCGACCAGATGATGGATCACATCGACGAGTGGGGCGGTCCTAACACGTTCCCGCATTTCGCCATCGGCTGGGCGTGGGCGGGCAACACGCCGTTCCAATGGACCAAGCAGGTCGCCTCGCACTTCGGCGGCACCCGCAACGGCATGGTCATGCACTGGCCCAAAGGCATCAAGGCGAAGGGCGAAATCCGCAACCAGTTCCACCACGTCATCGATGTGGCACCGACCGCGCTCGAAGCCGCGAAGATCCCGCAGCCCAAGATGGTGAACGGCGTGAAGCAGCGCCCGATGGACGGCGTCTCGATGCTTTACTCCACCGACGCGCCGAAAGCCGCGGACCAGCGCACGACGCAGTATTTCGAAATGTTCGGCAACCGCGGCATCTATCATGAGGGCTGGGTCGCCTGCACCCGACACTCGATCCCGTGGCTCATGGTGCCACTGCCTCCGTTGAAGGATGACGTGTGGGAGCTTTACAAGGTGGATGACGATTTCAGCCAGGCGGACAACCTCGCTGCGAAGAACCCGGAGAAGCTCAAGGAACTCCAGGCCGTTTTCCTCAAGGAAGCCATCCGCAACCGCGTGCTGCCCATCGATGACCGCCGCTCCGAGCGTTTCAATCCCGCCATCGCCGGGCGGCCGGATTTGCTCAACGGCCGCAAGACCCTCACCGTCTATCCGGGCATGATCGGCATGATGGAGAACGCCTTCATCAACGTGAAAGGCGTCCATCACACGGTCGAAGCCGAGGTGGAAATCCCCCAGGGAAATGCCAATGGCGTCATCATCGCGCAGGCCGGTTATTTCGGCGGCTGGACAATCTATCTGAAGGACGGCAAGCCGCGCCACGAATACAACTGGTTTGCCATCGAGCGCACGAACATCGGCGGCGACGCCCCGCTCACGCCGGGGAAACACACCATCGGTTACGAGTTCATCCCGGATGAGAAGAAGCCCGGCACCGGAGGCAAATCCATCCTGAGTGTCGATGGCAAGAAAATCGCTGAAGCACAGATTCCCAAGACCCAGCCCTTCGCCTTCTCCGCCGATGAAGGGGCCGACGTGGGCATCGATGCGGAGACCAACGTCTCGCCCGACTACAAGCCGGGCCTGCCCAGCACATTCACCGGCAAGATCGTGAAGGTGACGGTGGAGCAGAAGTAGGGAGGTGTCACCGCGCGAAGATTTCCAAGGCCAAGCACACTGCGGATATTCCTGATGAAGCCGCGCAAATGAAGCGATTCAAGCAATCCAGCAACCCAATCTCTCCCCTAACACACATATACCATGAACCTGAAAAACAAATTGATCGCCGAGTTCTTCGGCACCTTCTGGCTCGTCTTCGGCGGCTGCGGCAGCGCGGTCCTCGCGGCGCATTTCCTCACCACTGATCCCACGCCCGTCAACCTCGGCATCGGCTTCGTCGGCGTCTCGCTGGCCTTCGGCCTCACGGTGATGACCATGGCCTACGCCATCGGCCACATCTCCGGCTGCCATCTCAATCCGGCCGTCACCGTCGGACTCGTCGTCGGCGGCCGGCATCCGAAATCGGAACTCGTTCCCTACATCGTTGCCCAGGTCATCGGTGGCATCGCGGGTGCCGCGGTGCTCTATCTGATTGCCACCAACAAGGCGGGATTCACCAGCATTGGAGATTTCGCCTCCAACGGTTATGAAGCGCACTCTCCCGGCAAATACAACATGGTCGCTGCCTTTACCGCGGAAGTCGTGCTCACCTTTTTCTTCCTCCTGATCATCCTCGGAGCCACGGATTCCCGCGCGCCGAAAGGCTTTGCGCCCGTCGCCATCGGCCTCGGGCTGACGCTCATCCACCTCATCGGCATCCCGGTCACCAATCTCTCGGTGAATCCCGCCCGCAGCACCGGTCCCGCGCTCTTCGTCGGTGGCTGGGCCATCGCGCAACTCTGGCTCTTCTGGATCGCTCCCATCATCGGCGCGGCTCTGGCTGGCATCGTCTATCCGATGATGGCCGGCGGCAAGAAATCCTGATCCCGCCAAAGTGGCTGGAACTTCCAGTCCCAGCCCGCCATCCCGGCGCCGATATTCTCACTAAGGAGCCATGACACTCCTGTCGTGGATGAGAATGAAAAGTCCTTGAGAAGAGCACCGCACTTTTCAAGGACCTCACATTCTCCAGCACCACAAGAGTGTGGTGCCTCCTGATGGGGAAGCCCGCGCTCGGCCCACTCTTCATTCAAAAATCAACATTCAACGATTATCACTCGTCAATTCTTCTTCCCCCTCGCCCGGTTTGATTGATGAACTCCAATGGTTGATTTTGGATTTTTGAGTGAAAGAGGATCACAAATGCGCGGCGGGGGGAATCCGCCGCGCTTTGTTAGGTCCGCCGCTCACATGCAGCGGCCGCTCACCACGTTGCTCCACTCGGACTCGCCGGTCGAGCCGCCCACCGCCTGGATGCGCAGCGCGTAGAGCGCGCCGGACACCAGACCGTCCACCGCGATGTCACGGGCTTTGATGTGCAGGCCGCCGTCGTTCCACGCACCCACCGTGCCATCCGCATCCACCAGCGCGTATTCCGCCTTGTAGCAGCGCGCGCCCTTGATGGCGGAGGTTTTCAGCACGATTTTTCCCACCATCGTGTTGTCCACGATGAACGATTCGGGACGCGGCAGCGGGTAGGGCGAGGTGCGCTCGCTTACCACCTCGAAGCCGGCGGCGAGCACGTTGGCCACCAGTCCGCCGCAGTTCATCTGCACGTACAGGGAGAGTAGATAGAGCATCTCCTCCAGCTCCGCCTGCAGGTCGCGCTTCAGCGCGGTCGCCAGCGTGCCACCCTGTTTCTGTTCCAGCTTCGCTTCGAGCCAGTCCGTCCGCTTCGCATCCAGCACCGCCTTCATCACCGGCGGGGTCGGATAGATCGTCAGTGGATAGAGGTTGGCGCTCACGGTTCCGGAGATGGACTCCAGGTTGGTTTCATTTCGTTTGAAGGACATCAGGACCTTCGGTAGTTTGGTGTTCATAATGTGTAATTTCAGTTTCATTGTTTATCTAGCAATCGGTTCGGACAATCCCGTCTCGGGTTTCCGGACATGGCTAACGGACTAGCAGAGGTTGCGGATGCCTGGAAGTGGTTTTGTGCAAGGCCATTTCGGTTATGAGGTCATAACCAGATTGGCCTTGACACGTTCGCATGGCGGCGGATCCACTAACGGGTAGGGATGGGTGTTAGCCGCCATCATCCGGCGGAAGCGGGATCCGTGCCTTATGGCCGGTTTTGGGACGGGCCACGCGATCGCGTAGGGTGGTTAGGAGGGTTCGTTTTTCGCCTCTAACATTGCCGATTTGGTCAAGCCTGCTGTAGCGGCAATCGGAGCGAAGCGGAGATGGAGGGCCTGACACGCTGAAATCCGCCTTCAATCTGCGACCATCGCACATGGACTGCGGCGGGAAGCGAAGCGCCACGCCGCTTTGGATCAGCCGGTGGCCCGGATCATCATCCGGCCGGCAACTGCGAAAAGCATCCATCACAGTGACGCCTCTGCGCCCTCCCCACCACCTTCCATGCCCTCAAAACAACGAGCGTTTGCCTTATAGCAACGAGCGTTCGCCCTAAAACAACGAGCGTTCGCCCTAAAACAACGAACGATCGTCCTGAAACAACGAGCGTTCGTCCTGAAACAACGAGCGCTCGCCTTAAAACAACGAGCGTTCGTTCTGAAACAACGAGCGTTTGCCTTGAAACAACGAGCGTTCGTCCTGAAACAACGAGCGTTTGCCCTGAAACAACGAGCGTTTGCCTTAAAACAACGAGCGTTTGCCCTGAAACAATGAGCGTTTGCCCTGAAACAACGAGCGTTTGCCTTGAAACAGCGAGCGTTTGCCTTGAAACAGCGAGCGTTTGTCCTGAAACAACGAGCGTTTGCCTCGAAACAAGGAGCGTTTGTCCTGAAACAGCGAGCGTTTGCCTCGAAACAAGGAGCGTTTGCCCCGGAGCGGCCGGAATCCGTTCGATTTTGACCGGACGCCGATGGGATCGTGCAAACGGCTCCGGCATCGGTTAATTCCGGATATTCGATGCAGCCATCCCCCGACATCGACCCCTATCAGCCGCCGGCCTGTGCCGATCCCGTCGCTCCGGCACTCCGGGTGGGCGGATTCCTGAAGGATCCGCGGTTCATCGGCACGGCCGCGCTGGTCGCGGTATCCCTCCAGATAATCGTCAAACTCGTCGTCACTTTCGGAGTCCTGACGCGGGACTGGGTCTCCGCGCTGACCATCGCCCATCTGGTGGTTTTCCTGGCGTCGGGGATCCTTTACCTTGTCTGGATCTATCGGGTGGCTGCGAATGTGGAACGCATCCACCGCCATGCGGATGTGAAACCGGGATGGGTCGTCGGCTGCTATTTCATCCCGGTGGTGAACTGGGTGGCCCCCGCGGTCA
Source organism: Verrucomicrobiota bacterium (assembly GCA_040386755.1). Classification (GTDB taxonomy): domain Bacteria; phylum Verrucomicrobiota; class Verrucomicrobiia; order Verrucomicrobiales; family Akkermansiaceae; genus Luteolibacter. The sequence continues at coordinate 104,424 of JAZKEY010000025.1, forward strand.
CCCTGCGGAACCTCATCCGGCTCACTTTTGTCCATCGGCCGCCCGGCGCGCTTCCGGCCATCACCATCGTCTGGTGGATCAGCTTCATGGCCTGCAACCTGATCACCGTGCTGCGGGTCGGCCGGGATCCGGTCCTGTTGGGCATCTGGACGCTTTGCCTCGTGGTGTCGTGGGGCTGTTTGATCGTCCTCATCACCCGCATCAGCCGGGCTCAGGCGGATTTCCCCGCGCCTCAGGAGCCGCCGCGCGTCAGGATGACGCCGTTGTCAGCGTCCCGCCGCCCCGGCCTGCCGCCCGTCACGCTCCGCCCGGTCGCTCCGGACCCGCCGGCATCCCTCACGACTCCGGATCCCGAGTCCGATTGGGGCGGGGGATAAGTTGCCCGCCGGATGTCTGTTATTCCGCATCCGCTCCCGTTGCCTTTCGCCCGCTTTTCTCCTTCCCGCCTTCCTCAAACCCGTTAGCCTCCGCATACCTCATGCATTGGACCGAACCCGCCACCGCCGACGACTCCCACGCCGCTCTCGAGAAAACCCTCTGGGGTGCCGCCAACCAGCTCTGGTCCAACGCCGCGCTCAAGCCTTCCGAATACTCTCCCACCGTTAAACCTGTAGCGTCGGTCTGTGACCGTCGCACGAATCCCTGCTTTACCCGGCACCCTCTCAGATCACCACGCAAACACTTCCGGAAATCCAGCGACGGCCGCAGACCGACGCTCCATTCCACCTCCTCCCACCTGTTCACCCTACCGGAGGGCGCGAATGTCGGCCAGGCCATCAACGAGGCTATGCGAGCCATCCCTTCCGTGGTCCCGATCCGGAACTTGCCCCGGCATAGTGAAACGAAGCCGGGCGGCACCCCGCGCACCGACAATGGCAACTACCTCTGGATCCAGCATTTCCACTCCGCGCTCAACAAAAAGGGCCGCGCCGGATTCGTCATGGCCGCCCTCGGCCCGAAGGCCTTCTCTTGCCAATTCTGGCCCTTAATTGTGTCTTCAGGTTCTTCGGAGGGGCAAAAAACGATTCGCTCGCATTTCCGATGAGAATCGTTTCAAATTGCCATGGCCATTCCGCTTCTCAATAAAATCCTCAAACCATTGATCATCGATCCTCTCACATTTGGATGCACCGCTGCCTGATTTTCAGGAAACATTAAAATGAAAATCACAAAGGGGAAAATTGTTGGCGTCGACCTATTCGCTGGAGCCGGAGGCATGACACAGGGAGCCAAGATGGCTGGAATAGACGTGGCGTTTGCTGTTGAGGCCGATCACCACGCAGCCAAGACATATAGGGCAAATCATCCAGAGGTGGATCTTTACGCAAAAGATATTAGAAAGTTACGAAAGATTCCAGATTTTTCACGAGGGAACCAAACGATTTTATTTGGAGGTCCTCCGTGCCAGGGATTTTCAACATCAAACCAACGTACCAGGAACAGAGATAACCGCAATAACTGGATGTTTAAAGAGTTTGTTCGTATTGCGAAATCATGGCACCCAGATTGGATAGTATTTGAAAATGTCAAAGGTGTTGCCGAGACTGAAAATGGAGCGTTTCTCGAGTTAATATTGAAAAGTTTTGAGCGGATTGGCTACACTCTGTCAAAAGGAATACTGAATGCCGCTAAATATGGCGTTCCCCAGAAACGTGAGCGCCTATTCGTGATCGGATCATTACACGGAATAAGCGTCCCAATGCCGAAACCAAGCACATCAAAGCCAATTCCAGTGAGATACGCTTTAGCGGATCTTCCAGATTTGCCGAATGGAGCGAACCTTGACCAGCTTCCTTATAAATATGCCGCAAGGACCAATTATGTCCGGTTGCTGCGGAATGGAGAAGAGTTAGTAGTGGGTAATCTCGTTACCAAGAATGCTGATTTTGTGATCAACCGTTATAAGCATGTCAAGCAGGGGGGGAATTGGGAAGATATACCTAGTGCCTTAATGAAAAACTATCGAGAGAATTATGAATGCCACACTGGCATATATCACCGCCTCGATCCTGACAAGCCATCTATAGTTATTGGCAATTACAGAAAAAACATGCTTATCCATCCCATCCAAGATCGTGGACTGTCGGTTCGTGAGGCGGCCCGAATCCAGTCATTTCCGGATTACTACAAATTCCTGGGCACCATTGGATTTCAGCAACAGCAGGTTGGTAATGCAGTTCCCCCACTTTTAGCAAAAGCAGTATTTGAATCAATAAACAGCATACGGTGACATGGAACTGACAAACATTGAAAAATTTACTCAAAAGTTATTGAGGGATCAATTGAACTCGGAGGGAGAAACCTTGTTCGGTGAATATCTTCACGAGAGAGCCTATCTTTTTGATAATCTTTTGGAGGAAATTAAGAATTCATTTCCAGACGGAACAGATCACGGGCCGCGGCATATCGTGAACGTGCTCAATAATGCGGACCGACTTCTGGATGTTGAATCCCTTCAACGGGGGAATGATAAATCTACGGATGAGCTATGCTCCCTTCATTGGTTGTGTCTGATTTCTAGCATACTGTACCACGATGTGGGAAATGTCATCGACCGGAAGGATCATCAACATAAGGTCGAAGAAATTTACAATAAGGTCTGGGGTCAAAAAGCAAAGAATCGGATGCAACATAGGGATCTTATACGCCTAATTACCAGGGCGCACTGCGGAACGGCTCTGGATGGGTCCAGCGATACTCTCAAAGAAGTAAGCAATAAGGTTCCTTTTCGAGGGAAGCCAATTCGAGCGCAGGAACTGTCGGCAATCATTCGCCTTGCAGACGAGTTGGCCGAAGGAGAGCAACGGACGTCTTTGTACCGCCTCGAAAGTGGCGGCTATAGCGCGGAAAGCATCGTTTATCATGAATATGCAAAAGCAACCCATGTTACAATTGATAAATCAAGCAGGCGAATAGCTCTCACCTACTATATAAATGTAGAGAGAGGAGAGGATGGTGAGATTTCTGATGAACCAAAACTCAGAAAGCTAATAGAATTTATATTTCACCGAATACAAAAGCTAGATGAGGAACGTCAGTATACTCGGCATTATACCGGATTTCTTGACTCTTTTAAAGAGACTTCGATAGCAATGAACTTTTCAGTGAATGGAAGCATGACCAGCATTGGGCTTTCGGAATTAGTCATCACGGACCTCAAGATTCCAGGTGCCATGCGTCCACGAATCGCAGAAATCAATAGCGCCTACGATGTAGACAGAATTGTAAATGCGCTAAAAAGTGAAATCACGGAAAAAACAACGCTATGAATCAATATAATCCGTTTGAGTTTGATGCGGCGGCCAAATTGTCTCCGGAGCAAATACTTCAATTATATATTCCAAATTTCACCTACTCGAGATTTCTTTCTTCACGAAGAAATATATTTTTGGAAGGTGAACGAGGTTCCGGAAAAAGCATAGCTCTTCGTTACAATTCGGTCCCAGTAAAATGTCATAGGGAGAACGGTGGAGAAGATATTCTGCTTTCTGGTATATTGTGTATTTATATTCCTTGCAATACTCCTCTGACTCACAGGCAAGAGTATGAATTATTGGAGAATTTTCCTTCGCTGATAATAAGTGAGCATTTTCTGGTTTGCAATATAATGTATCACATTGCTGAAAATCTGTCTCATATCGAAAATTTGCTTACTGAAGACGAAGAGGAAGGGATAAAGAGCGAGCTTAGTTACTCACTTGACGTGGATTTGCCAAGTTTCTCTCTTTTTGATTCTTTGATGCTAGTTTTTCAGAAAGAGGTTACCGATGCCGAAAGGGCCATTAACAAGGGAGAGTTTGAGCAGTTGGAAGGATTTTCACGTTCATTTTCATCCGGAGTCCTGCCGTTATGTTCCGCACTCAGGAAAGCCGCTAAGCTGAGAGATTCTCATTTCGCATTTTTGATTGATGATGCGCAAGAGCTGAACAGGCACCAGATTCAGTCGTTGAATTCTTGGATTGCATACAGAGATAATTCAATATTTAGCTTTAAGGTTGCATCCACGAAGGTCGAAAGGCCGAACAAAATGACAAATTCAGGAGGGAATATTCTCGAGGGGCATGACTACTTATCTTTAGATATGGAACTGCCTTATCAGAATATGAACAAGGATTTTGGAGACCTGGCGCGCCAGATCCTCGAAAAACGTATTGCTGTGATAGCCCCTGGGGTGTCTGTCGATGAATTCTTTCCCGAGCATCCAAAACTTAAGGAGGCCCTCGATATTGCGCGTGATGAAGTCATGGCCGAGGCTCGCGAAATGTATCCTGAGTATGATCAGAAACAACTGAACGACTATACTTACAAAAGATATCGAGCAAGATACTTTAATCGAAGGAAGCCAACGGCCAATCTTCCAATATACTCGGGTGTGGAAACCATTGTGAGTTTGTCAACGGGCGTTGTAAGGAACCTTCTTGAGCCTTGCTTTTGGATGTACGACCGGGTGATCTCGGAACCGCATCAAGACGGAGCGGTTCACGAAGTGTCCCCGACGGTTCAAGACTCTGTGATTTTAGGGAGAAGCAGGAAGAAGTGGGAGTCAATTAAAGATGATTTGGTCAAAACTATTGTTGGATGTAGCCGGCGCGACGCGGAGAGAATCTACAATTTGTTGGATAAGCTTTGCGAACTTTTCCGCAAACGTTTGTCTTCGGAACGATCTGAGCCCCGTGCTGTAATGTTTACTATATCAGATACTACTAGCCCAGTAATGGACGAGTTGCTCAGAATTATCTCAATTGCGAGAAAAGCGAGACTCATTTACGTGTATCGGTCTTCTGGGAAAAGCATGGGAGCCAGGGAGGACTATTATGTTCCCAATAGATTGCTTCTTCCGGAACGAGGTCTAGATCCAGTGGGGCAGCACGCCAGGGTTTCTTTGAGGGCTGTCGATTTGTGGAATGCGGCGGATCGTGTCCGTTCTCTGCCGGGAGGGGATTTGGACGAGGAGGAGAACAATCAACCAGAATTGCTATGAAAAAGATTTTAGTTACAAATGCGAGCTGGGAGCCGAGATACTCTCTAGGTGTTGAGCGTTTAGTAAAGGAAGGAGAATTTTCGAAAGTTGTTTCGTTGTTTTGTACGGAATTTGATGACCGCACACATGAAGAGAGATTCCAGGTGAGATCTGTTTGCAGCGATTCATCGGTTAAATTTTTGGAATTCGGCTATCCTCTCTTTGATTCAATGGAAGCTTGGAGACGCGTCTCCCTCACTTTGGTTAACGAAATGGATGGAGCGGAAGTAGTGATTGATATTTCGACAATGCCTCGATTTTTGATTTGGACAATTTTAAGTCTCGTGAAATTGCAACGGGATGTCGTAAAATCTGAAGTCATTTACCATAAGCCCGGAAGTTACTGCGGCAACTGGGTTAGTCGAGATCCTATGGAGCCTTTCCTAGTTCCAAGGTTTGCAGGATTAACTAAATTGGGCGCTCCTACCGCCTTGCTTGTGGTGTCTGGATTTGATACTGAGCGAATATCTCATTTGATTTCTGTATTTGAACCGACAGAGGTTCTGGTGGGAATACAGAATGGCAAACAGTTTCAGAACGAGGATCGAAATCAGAAGGTGACTAAAGAATTGCTCCAAGAGATTCCAGAGGCCGATGTTTTTGAAATTGATTCATATCAAGATGATTGTGGTTTTGGTGCGCTTGAAGCGGCAGTTGCTAAGGTTGTGCTAACACATAATGTGGTGGCGACTTCTCTTGGTCCAAAGCCATCAGCACTTGGACTCATGAAGTTGAATGAAGTGCATGAAGGAATTGGACTGGTTTACACACCTTCAAGGGAATACAATCAAGATTACTCCGAAGGTCTTGGTGAGACGTTAAGATATTATGTGTGAATGCATTCGAGTTATGATATCAACCAAGGATGATGACTTGGAGATAGTAAAAGCAACCAGATTGCTGTAACGAAGTTTGATCACCGCAGCCAATACGGCACGCTGGCGATGAACATGCGTACGGCGCTGCCGAACGCGAAGTTCGTGGCCTCCACCGGCACGCCCCTGATCTCCAGAGAGGAACGGACGCGCGAGGTGTTCGGCGATTACGTGAGTGTCTATAATTTCAGGGAGTCCGTGGAGGACGGGGCGACGGTGCCGCTGTTCTACGAGAACCGGACGCCGGAATTGCAAATCACCAAAGGGAAGAGATTTTGAGATGGGGATCTCTGTGCTCTCTGCGTTCCTTTGCGGATAACCATCTTCTTCCAGGCATTGGGTTGGGATGCCCGGCGAGGGGTTGGGACTGGAAGTCCCAGCCACGCTTTTCAACCTTGGATGAACCGCAAAGATCGCAGAGGAGCGCAAAGAGGGATGATTTGAAACCCATGGTGTTCTCTGCGTCCCTCTGCGGCCTTTGTGCCTTCGCGGTTAACCTCTTGGTGAAGAGGACGAAGACGAGCCTCCAACGGGAGAGGGATCTGGCGACGGTCATCCACGCGACGCTACAGGGGGCGGCATGTCGCGACTCCTTGCTTGCGGCAGGGCCTGCGAATGGATAGATCATCGGGATGTTTCACCCCGGCCAAACGAAAAACCTTAGCGATTTCCCATCATGAAAAACCTTCTCCTGCGTGTGATTGCCGTGAGTTTCACTATTGTAACGGGCTTCCCGGCGGCGGCCCAGACGGATCCGCTTCCTTCGTGGAATGACACCGCGACGAAAAAATCCATCACCGGCTTCGTTGCGAAAGTGACCCGGGAAGGCTCGCCGGATTTCGTCCCGGTGCCGGAGCGCATCGCCACCTTCGACAACGACGGCACACTCTGGTCCGAGCAGCCGATGTATTTCCAGGCCTTCTACGTCTTCGCCAAGATCAAGGAAATGGCTCCGCAGCATCCCGAGTGGACGGTGACCGAGCCCTTCGCCTCGATCCTCAAGGGCGACATGAAAACCGCACTCGCCGGTGGTGAGAAATCGCTGGTCGCCCTGGTGATGGCCACCCACTCCGGGATGACCACTGCGGAATTCGAAAAGTCCGTCACCGACTGGATCGCCACCGCCAAGCATCCCAAGACCGGCAAGCCGTTCACGAGCATGGTCTATCAGCCGATGATCGAGCTGCTCGTCTACCTGCGGGCTAACCACTTCAAGACCTTCATCGTTTCCGGTGGCGGCATCGAGTTCATGCGGCCGTGGACCGAGAAGGTTTATGGCATCCCGCCCGAACAGGTTGTCGGCTCCAGCGGCGGGCTCCGTTATGAAATCATCGACGGCACCCCGGTCATCATGAAACTGCCCCAACTCGTTCTCAACGACGACAAGGATGGCAAACCCGTCGGCATCCAACGCCACATCGGGCGACGGCCCATCATGGCCTTCGGCAACTCGGATGGCGATTTCCAGATGCTCGAATGGACCACCAGTGGCAAGGGCGCGCGCTTCGGGCTCATCGTCCACCACACCGATGCCGAGCGCGAGTTCGCCTATGATCGCGAGTCCCACATCGGCAAGCTCGACACCGCCCTCGATGCGGCGAAGGGCAGGGGATGGGTCGTTATGGACATGAAGAGCGATTGGAAAACCATTTATCCGCCGGAGAAGTAGAAACTCCTGACATTTCATCCCGAATCGCGCAGCCACAACCATATCAGGCAGGGTGGAGATCCCCCGGGATTGGATGTTGCCAACCCTTTTTGAATCCTCCTAATTTGAACTCCTGTTTTTAACCGGGATCCGACCATTCCGCGATCCCTCCGCCCCGCAAACCCTCTCCTGAAACCAACCATTTGATCCACCGATGAAACCTCCGCATCTCCTCACCCTCGGGGTCGCCATGGCGATCCTGTCCCATCCCGCCGCCCGGGCCGCAGAACCGGCGGACGAAATCCCCGGCCTCCGCCAGGTCGCCGAGGATTTCATCGTCGCCTTCAACGAGAAGGACGCCGCCGCCGTCGCCGCGCTCTTTTCCGAAGAGGGTGAAATCTCCGACCTAACTGGCAAAGAGGTTATTGCCGGACGCGACGACATCAAGGCGCACTACGAGGACATGCTATCAGGCGAGGACGCGCCGCAGGTCGCCATCGAGGTCGATACGGTCCGCATGATCGGACCGGGGCTGGCCGTCGAGGATGGCACCTTCCATTTCACCCCGCCCGGCGATGACGCGGCTACAAAGTCGAGAAACTACACCGCAGTGCTCCAGAAGGCGCCTAACGGCGAGTGGCTCATCGCCACCACCCGCAACCTCGGCGATGCCACGGACTCCGCAGGTAATCTCGCCGGACTTGCCGACAGCTTGAAAGGGGACTGGACCTGCCAAAGCGGCGATCTCCGTCTGGACATCGCCTTCGGTTGGGACGACAGCGGGAACTTCCTCACCGGCGAAATGCTCGCGACCCGCGCGGATGCCAAGCCGCTCACCACCACCATCCGTATCGGCTGGGATGCCGCGCGTAAGACGATTTCCTGCTGGACCTTCGACGACGAGGGGGGATTCGCCAAAGCCGATTGGACGCCTGTGGAAGACGGCTGGCTCGTCCGCACCGAAGGCACCACCGCCGAAGGCGAATTCATGAGTTCCAACCAGCAGCTCACCTTCGAGAACAAAGACACCTTCATCTGGGCCGGCAAGGACCGCCTGGTCGATGGCAAAAAACTACCTGATAGCAAACTCCGCATTGTCCGCCAGGCACCGGCTCCGGAAGTGGATGCCGATAGCGACGCCGAGTAAAACCTCCAACCTCATCCAATCATGAAACCTTTCACAACATTCCTTCTGGCCCTGATGGTGGCCATCACACCGATCGCCGAAGCCCGCGAGGGTGGTGGCAACCGTAGCGGCGGCGGCCGATCCAGCGGTGGCAGATCCAGTGGCGGTGGCACGGTCAAGCGCAGCCCCAGCACCGGATCCAAAGTCCAGCGCCCGGCTCCCCGACCCGCGCCGAAGCCGGCATCCCGTCCGGCCTCACGGCCGGCCCAATCCACCCGCCCGGCGGCCAAGCCGGCGACGAGACCGGACAACAAACCCGCCGCGACCCGACCCGCCGCACGGCCGGACACCAAGCCGGCGCAACGTCCTTCCGTCGAACGCCCGACCACCCGTCCTTCGACACGTCCTGACGCGAACCGCCCCGGCGGCGGCGACAATCGTCCCGGCAACGGAAACAACCGTCCGGGTGATGGGAACAACCGCCCCGGTGCCGGCGACAACCGCCCGGGTGACGGCAACAACCGCCCGGGTGACGGCAACAACCGTCCAGGTGCCGGCAACAACCGCCCCGGTGATGGCAACAATCTTCCAGGTGCCGGCAACAACCGGCCCGGCGATAACAGCAACCGCCCCGGTGCTGGCAACAACCGCCCCGGCGATAACAACAACCGCCCTGGCAACGCCGATAACCGCCCCGGCAACAACAACCGTCCCGACGGCAAGCCGAATTTCAACCGCCCGGACAACAACAACCGTCCCGGCAAGCTCCCCGGCATGGTCACCTATCCGGACCGTGCCAACAACAACCGCCCGGACCGCAACAACAACATCATCGGCGGGAACAACAATAACAACGGCAACCGTTTCAACAACAACGGCAACCGTTATAACAACGTCCACATCGACAAGGTCAACGTCAACCGCAGGAACAACGGCCTCAACCGTCCGGGCAATTTCCCGAACAACAAGCACAACTGGGATAACAACCGGTGGGGCGGCAACAACGGCATCTGGGGGAATAACAACAACATCAACATCAACAACAATGTAAGGATCAACAACAACTTCCGGAACAACTACAACTACGCCTACCGTCCCAACTATTGGGGGTCCCGTCCTTGGTGGGGAGCCAGCAGCTATCATGGCTGGCACCACGGATGCTGGAACTACGGCTATAACAGCCGCTGGTATGGCAGTCACTATTATTACAATGACAATGACTTCGCCAAAGGCTTCATGTGGGGCATCGGCGTCTGGAGCCTCGGCAACCTGATCTACGACATGGGCTACCAGTCCTACCGGAATCCCTATCCGGCGCCTCCGGTCCAGTCGAGTGACTCAAAGACGACCATCGTCTATACCCAACCGGTTTCCGTGACCGCCGCCGCCACGCCTCCGGGCGACGAGGAGGTGGCAAAACTCGCCGAGACCAAGTCCGACGAGGCTCTGGAACGCTCGCGCGCCGCTTTCAAGCAAGGCGACTACGTGACCGCTCTGAAAGCGGACGAAGAGGCGATCGGCTACACACCGGGAGACAACACGCTTCACGAATATCGCGCCCTCTGCCTGTTTGCCCTCGGCAAATACGGTGATGCCGCCGGTGTGCTCAACGCCGTGCTCGCCTCCGGTCCCGGCTGGGGTTGGGACACGATGGTGGATTTCTATCCGTCCTCGACCGTTTATGACGGCCAGCTTCGCAAGCTCGAAGCCTACGTCAAGGGAACTCCCGCCGCCGCCGATGGCCATTTCCTGCTAGGCTATCAATACCTCGTCTGTGGTTACACTGACAAGGCTTACGAACAGTTCAAGCGGACGGTGGAATTGCAACCCGCCGACTCGATCGCCCGCCAGCTCCGCGACCTGATGAAGGATTCGCTGCCGGATGACGGGGCCTCGGATGCGGAAGCCCCCTTGCCGCCGCCACCGATCCCGTCGGAGAAACTCGTCGGCACCTGGGTCAGCGACCAGGCTGGAGGTGGCAGGATCACCTTTAAAATGGACGAGAACGGCGACTTCGTCTGGACCTACGCCAACGGCGAAAAATCCAGCGAGCTCAAGGGAACCTACGGCCTGGATGACAAGGGCCTGCTGGTCCTCACCACGGATGACTCCCAGATGATTTCCAGCGTCACTCTCGCGCAGGACAGCGAGATGAAATTCGTCCTCGTCGGCAGTCCGACGGGTGATCCCGGACTGGACTTCAAGAAGAGCTGATCCCATCCTCGAAGGCCGGAGCGAGTGATTTCGCTCCGGCCTTTTCGCGCCCGCCATTCACAGTTAGGGCAACCGACCTGCTCCTCATCCCACGGGATTTTCCACCCATGTTTCGTCATTTCATCATCACCGCCGTTAAATGTCTCCTCGGTCTCGCAGGTCTGGCCACCATCCTGTGGGGTGCGGGGGCGATTCTGTTTGATCTGCCCGTGAGTCCACTCTTGGCGAAAGTCATCGCCGTGTTATTCTGTGCCACCGCTGCCTTCTTTGGAGTTTTCGGGAAACGCAGGATGCGGTGGATCGCTCCGGCTTTGATCGTTCTGGTCGCTGGCTGGTGGCTCACCTTGAAACCCTCCACTGACCGCGACTGGATGACCGATGTCGCGCAGACCGCACGAGCTGAAGTCAATGGCGACAAGGTGACGTTCCACAACGTCCGCAACTTCGACTACCGCACGGAAACCGACTACACACCGCGTTGGGAAACCCGCACGGTGGATCTATCGAAACTCACCGGCATCGACATGGCCATCAACTACTGGGGCTCGCCCTACATGGCCCATCCCATCGTGAGCTTCCTGTTCTCCGACGCCCCACCGCTTTGTTTCTCCATCGAAACCCGCAAGGAAAAAGGGGAGCGCTACTCGGCCGTCGGCGGGATCTATCGTCAATACGAGCTGATCTACATCGTCGCCGACGAGAGGGACGTCATCCGCGTCCGCACGAACTACCGCAAAGGCGAGGACATCTATCTCTATCGGCTCGACATCAGCCCGGAAAACGCGCGTGGCCGGTTCATGGACTACATCACCGCTCTCAACCAGCTTCATGAAAACGCCCGCTGGTACAATGCGTTGACCACGAACTGCACCACCAGCATCCGGACCCAGCACGCACCGGGAGAACGCAGACCCTGGGACTGGCGCATCCTCGTCAACGGCTTCGCGGATGAAATGCTCTATCAGAATGGAGCTTTCCACACCGGAGACATGCCCTTCGCCGAACTGAAGAAGCGTTCCCTGATCAACGAGGCCGCGAAGGCTGCCGATGCTTCACCGGAGTTTTCCCTTTTGATCCGCGCCGCGGTCCCGTCGTTTGCCGGAGACAAGCCTTCGCCCTGATCCTTTCAAACCATTCATAAATCCCATGATCGACCACGCACTCGCCCGTATCTTCCACAACCAGTGGATGGTGTTGATGATCACCACCCTGTTGTTTTTCCTCATCGCGGAACTCGCTTACCGGCTCGGACGGGTTTACCGGAAGCGCAACCCCGATGCCTCGGCCAGTGACGGCGGAGTCCAGGGGGCGGTGCTCGGTCTGCTCGGGCTTTTGTTAGGATTTACTTTCGCGATGGCCGTCGGACGCTATGACACCCGACACACGCTCAATGTCGATGAGGCGAATTCGATCGGTACGACGTGGCTGCGTTCGGATTTCCTCCCGAGTCCCCAGCAGGATGAGGTCAAGACCCTGCTCCGTCGCTACGCGGAACTGAAGGTGGAGGCTCCGTCCGTCCGGGACCGGACCCCGCAGATGGCGGAAATGAGGGCGGAGATCGGCAGGATCCAGTCCGAGCTATGGACCGCCGGCAGCAAGGCGGCGGCAGCCGTTCCCACGCCAGTCACGGTTAGCTTCATTACGACGCTCAACGAGACCATTGATCTGGATTCCAGCAATCTGACGGCGATGCGAAACCGCGTGCCCGGTGCGGTCTGGCTCTTGCTGCTGGTCGTCGCCTCCAGCGGTTCGTGGGTGAGCGGCTACGGCTGCGGCCTCGCCGGAATGCGTTCCACCTTCAGCCAGCTCATCTTCCCTATCCTGATCGGCGTGGTCATCACGCTCATCGCGGACATCGACCGCCCGCATATGGGGGTCATCAGGGTCAACAAAGGTCCCATGAACAATCTGCTGGAAAGCATGCAGTCCGGAATCACTAACCCAAATTGACCGCCGTGCCATCCTCACTCCCGATTGCACCGCTTCGCTGGGGGATTCTCAGCACTGCCCGGATCGTCCGCCGGAACTGGCCCGGGATGCGGGACAGCGGCGCGGCCACCCTGGTTGCGCTGGCCAGCAGGGACATGGCGAAGGCGGAGGCATTCATCGATGAGATGCAGACATCCGCCCCTTGGCCAGTTAGGCCGACAGCGCATGGCTCTTATGAATCCCTGTTGGAAAGTCCGGAGATCGATGCGGTTTACATTCCGTTGCCAACCGGCGTCCGCAAGGAATGGGTGATGAGGGCCGCCGCTGCCGGCAAGCATGTGCTCTGTGAAAAGCCCTGCGCGGTGAATGCCGGTGACCTGAAGGAAATGATCGACTGCTGTAAGAAACACGGGGTCCTGTTCATGGACGGCGTGATGTTCGTGCATGACCCGCGGTTTGCCAGTTTGCGCGCGCTTCTCGATGACGGTGAAACGGTCGGTCCTGTGAAACGCATCACCTCGTCGTTCAGTTTCCGCGCCGGGGAGGATTTTGCTCTAACTGACATCCGCGGGACTTCGGGATTGGAACCCACCGGCTGCCTTGGCGACCTCGGGTGGTATTGCCTTCGCGCCTCGCTGTGGGCGATGAACTGGCGGATGCCAGTCCGCGTCTCGGGGCGCGTGTTGGATTCCGTATCGAATCCCGACGGTGCTTCCGCGATCATGGGATTCTCCGGTGAACTGGATTTTCCCGATGGAGCCACCGCATCGTTCTATTGCTCGTTCCTATCACCCGACCAGAAATGGCTGTCGATCAGCGGCACCAAGGGGAACCTCCGCATCCCGGATTTCGTCAGTCCGGTTGCTGGAAACGACACGGACTGGGAGATCAACTACGACCGCGTACGACGGTCACCGGAGCGGGGAATGACCAACGAAGCCCGCATGTTCGCCCGCTTCGCCACTGCGGTACGCGCGGAAACGCCGGACCGGTTTTGGGCGGAGATTGCATTGAAAACCCAGATATTGCTGGATGCCTGCGAGCTTTCCAGCAGGTTGGGGCGACCCGTTTCGCTTTAGCAAATCCATCTTATGAACGTCATCTGCCGCCTCCTTGCCTTCCTCCTGCTGGCCACCGCCGCAAATGCGGAGAAACTGGTCGTCGCCTACGTTCCCAACTGGATCGATCTGGAACAGTTCTCGAAAACGATCGGTTATTCCAAGCTCACCCATATCAACATCGCGTTCGAGAATCCGGAAGACGCCGGTGGCAAGCTCTCGTTCAACCCACAAAACACCGCGCTCATCACCCGCGCCCGTGCGAAAAACGTCAAGATCCTCGTCTCCATCGGCGGCGGCTCGGCCTCTTCCGACGAGGAGATGAGAACCCGCTACTTCAATCTGTTGGAAGACGGGAAGCGCGCCGCATTCGTCAACAAGATCGCCGCCTACATCACTCTTCACAAGTTCGACGGTGTGGACGTGGACCTCGAAGGCCCGGCGATCAACGAAAACTACGGTAAATTCATCAGGGAACTCTCGAAGGCGCTGAAGCCGGAAGGCAAACTTCTAAGCGCGGCGCTGTCCCAAGGCTACGGCGGCAACAAGGTGCCGGAGTCCGTTTTCAAACATTTCGATTTCCTCAACATCATGGCCTATGATGCCACGGGCAACTGGGATCCGGACAATCCCGGCCAGCACTCATCGCTGGCATTCGCGAAATCGAACGTCACTTACTGGCTCAACAGGGGGCTGCCGAAATCCAAGGCCGTGCTCGGCGTGCCCTTCTACGGCTACGGTTTCGGCGAGGCTTACGCGAACGAGGGCTACTCCTATCAGAAAATCGTCGCGACCTATCCCGGGGCTGAAAATCTCGATCAGGTGGGGAACACCATTTGGTACAACGGAATTCCCACCATCGAGGCGAAGACCCGCTATGTCATCGACCGCAATCTCGCAGGCGTGATGATCTGGTCACTGGACAACGACGCGAAAGGCCCGAAGTCACTGTTGAACGCGATCGACCGGACCTTGCGCTGAAGGACGCGCGGAATGAATTGCCTTGGGGCCAGCCGTTCAGGGCTTCGCCATTTACATCAAGCCTGCTAACGCAGGCTCTGGATTCCGCGCTCCAGTTAGACGTCACGATTGTTTCACATCCACCCATTGTTTGGTCCGGGCGGACTCCAGCACCGCATCGCAGACATACTGGGTGCCCAGCGCGTGGCGGAAATCCGGGTAGCGCTTCTCGGCACTCGGATCATCGAGCGATTTGAAAAACTCCGCGAGTTCGTGGGTGAAGGAGTGTTCGTAGCCGAGGCAGAGGCCAGGCACCCACCAGTTTCCGGAATAGGGATGATCGCCATCGGTGGCGTGGATGTTGGTCCAGCCGCGACGGTCGCCGGGAACTCCGTGATCGAAATAGGATAGATAGTTCAGGTCGTGGAGATCCCACGAAAGGGATTTCTTCTCGCCGTTGATTTCGAAGGTATAAAGCGCCTTGTGGCCACGGGCGTAGCGGGTGGATTCGAAAATGGCGAGCGAGCCGTTCTCAAAACGAGCGAGGAAGGCGCAGGCGTCGTCGATGGTAACGGGGTGCTTCTCACCGGTGGCGGTGTGGACGCGCTCCTTGATGAAGGTCTCGGTCATCGCGCTCACCGAAACGATGTCGCCGTTGATCCAGCGTGCGGTGTCGATGCAGTGGGCTAACAAATCACCGGTGACGCCGGAGCCTGCCGCCGCCGCATCGAGACGCCACAGTCCGGCGCCGCCTTGCGGAAGTTCTTCGGAAATCGTCCAGTCCTGGAGGAAATTCGCACGGTAGTGGAAGATCCGGCCGAGCTCGCCGGCATCGACGATGTTCTTTGCCAGCGTGACGGCGGGGAGGAAGCGGTAGTTATACCAAACGAGATTGGGCAGTCCGGATTTCTCCACGGCCTCGACCATTTTCTCACCCTGCGGGCCGTCGAGCGCGAGCGGTTTTTCGCAAAGGATCATCTTGCCGTTGGCGATACAGGCGAGGGCGATCTCGGCGTGCGAATCGTTAGGTGTGCAGATGTCGACGGCGTCGATGTCCTCGCGCTTCACTAGCTCGCGCCAGTCGGTTTCGTAGGAGGCATAGCCCCATTTTTCGGCGAAGGCCTTTACTTTTTCCTCATCGCGACCGCAGACGGCCTGGCGGACGGGGACGTGTTCGGTGTCGAAGAAATGGGAGAGCTGCGAGTAGGCGTTCGAATGGGTGCGGCCCATGAAGCCATAGCCGATGAGGCCGATGCGGATTGGTTTTTTCATGATATTCGATGAGTTATGATGGAAGGCCGGGTGTTTGAGAGTGCGCGTGTTGGGGGAAGTCGAAGGTCAGGACGAGCGGTTCGGTGCCGGTGTTTTCGATTTCCACGCCGCCGCGGTTCAGGGCGGCCTGGGTAATGAATCCAATCTCAGGATAGATTCCGCCAAGTTTCATGTCCTGGTGATATTGCACTTCGAGCTTTCCAACCCGGCCACGGCCGCAGTTGGTGTGGAACAACGTGGGGCTCTCCGGGTGGAAATTGGTCTTGGCACCGGGTGCAAGGGTGAGACGGAGAATGGAGGCCTTCTGATCGCCGAGGAAATCACCGTAGATAATCCACTTTGCGTCCACTCCGTCGCTGGAAAATTCTTCGGCGGTGATGGCCGGGCGCGAGTTCTTCGCCACGAAGTCCGGATCCTGATTGGCTTTGAAGTCGAAGGTTTCCACCAGGTATTCCCAGTCTTCGTGCTTGTCCTTCGGATAGTCCTCTTCCCGGCAGGCGTAGAACGCATCGGCGGCTCCGATCCGTCCATCCAAGGTCAGGTCCTCGGCGAGGAAATGTTCGTCCATCGTCACATGCAACTCGTGCGTGCAAAGGTCGGTCGGCGAGTGCAGCACGCCATTCGGCATCACGAAGCCGTTATCCAGTTGCATCATCGTGTGCGGGGACAAGTGCCGCACGCCGTTGTAGTCGCCTTGCCCCCAACGCTTCATGCAGGCGAGGAACTTTTCCTTCGTCACGAACGGATAGAGGCCCATGGCCGTGGTGTGATAATGCGACGGACTGACTCCGGGATTGTCGAAGGAATTGATGTCGTAAACTTCCCACTTCGCCCAGTGAAGGTGGTGGGGAATGGGGTTCAGATTGTCGAACTTCTTGGACACGATCGGCCACGTGGCCTTGCCGAACAAGGATTTCGCAAAGGCGGTGACCTTCTCTCCCATGATGGCTTCAGGATCGGTCTCGATCAGATCCTGAAGTGAGATGACTTGCCCGCCGGGCGTTAGGACATGTGCTTCTCCTTCACGAAAGGGGGCCTTTCCGGTGCGGGTATCGATGACGCCTGTCACGATGGGCACGGTGCAGCACATCCAGACTTCATCGAGACCGGTGCCTCCCATGTAGTCGGGGTAGTAAGATTTCTCATCCAGGCGAAGGCGCTTTCCAGGCGTGCAAAACGTGCGGCCGGCATAGCGGTGCAGAAGTTGCAGCACACCGTCGTTCTGATTGAGGCAGTCATCGAGAATCGAAGCCGATCCTCCATCGATGACATCGTGTTGTGGATACTCGTGCAGTTTATCCGCGAGAATTGAAGGGGAAGCAGCCATGGCAATTAAATCCTGAAGTTTAGGTATTGGAGTGGAAAAAGTGAATGGTCCCGACTCGCGGGGACTCGTCAAGTCAAGTAACTGATAGATGCAACCCGCCAACCCATGAGGCGGGGCGGCGGGTTGCAAAAGGTTGGGGTAGCCTCACAGCGCTTCCTCGACTTCGACCATGGCCTTGAGGATGTGTTCCCAGGTTTCGGCTTTTTCGAGCACTTCGTTGGGGAACATGCAACCATCCCAGCAGATGTGCTTGATGCCGCGTTCGGCGGCGTCCTTGAGCCAGAAGGTGGAGCACTTGGCGATGTCGAGTTTGCCGTTAGGGTCGTCGGCGAGGCAGTGGCGGCCGGTCTTGTCGTGCGAGCCGGTGCCGTGCACGGAGCCGTCGTTTTGGGCGACGTGGAAATCGATGGTCCAAGGGCGAAGGGCATCGGTCATCGTTTTGTAGGCAGCCCAGAATTCGTCTTCGCTGTAACCTTCCTTGAGCAATGCGGCTTCGGGCGCGTTGTAGCCCATCAGATAGAGATAGGTGTGGGCGAGGTCGGCTTGGAAACCGACGGTGCCTTTCATGCCGGTGGCTTCCAGCGTATCGAGCATGGCCTTCCACGAATGCATCCCACCCCAGCAGATTTCACCTTCGGCGGCGAGGCGTTCGCCGTATTGCTCGGCGACTTTTCCGGCTTCGCGGAAGGTTTCGGCGAT
The DNA here is from genome assembly GCA_040386755.1 of Verrucomicrobiota bacterium. GTDB lineage: Bacteria > Verrucomicrobiota > Verrucomicrobiia > Verrucomicrobiales > Akkermansiaceae > Luteolibacter. The sequence continues at coordinate 122,552 of JAZKEY010000025.1, forward strand.
GAGTTTGGTATTTCCGGCAGGGTCCTTGGCCCAGTCGCTAACAGAGCTGGCGGAGTCGATGCGGATGACGCCGTATTCGCGCACGCCGTGTTCGTTGAAAATCTTCGCGATGCGGCAGGCCTTCTCGACAGCGAGCACGAATTTCGCGCGGGCCTCGGCATCACCCATGGCGGCGTCTCCTACGGTGCCAGGCCAGACCGGCGCGACGAGCGAGCCGACCTTGAGACCGTGACCGGCGATGAGATCGGCGATTTTCCGGAGATCCGATTCCGAGGCGTCGGGATCGGTGTGCGGGTGGAACAGGAAGGAGTCGATCCCATCGAACTTGCGCCCGTTCACCTCGGCGGCGACGGTGAGTTCGAGCATGTGTTCGAGCGAGATGGGAGGGTGGTCGGTGCCGGGTTCCTTGCCGACGAGACCGGGCCACATGGCGTTGTGAAGTTTCATGAAGTAGTTGAGGGTTTGTGGTTGAGGGTTGAGAGCGGAGATTACGAATTCTTGTAAGCACCTATGGCAGGAGCGTCCGGATTCACCTCAGGACCGAAGTTCGAGTAAGCCGGCCACTTGCCAGATAGCCGGAGCAGACCGCCGGTGTCCTCCAGATGCCCGTTGATGAGGGCTTTGAAATCCTTCGAAGTGGTGGACAGGTCGGCAGTGGTTAGAGGGAAGCTCATGGGGAATCGGGTCGAGTGATACGGGAAGGATGGTGAAAAATTGCAGTCAAATCAGGTTAAACGACAAACCGCCAATCCAGCGGAACGACGATCTCCACACCGGATTCGCCCGTGATGGCCACCGCGTTTTCACCACCGGGAACGATGCTGCAAACCGCCCCGAAATCCTCGGGAACGATGGCCACCGCGTGGAGGGTTCTCAGCGTGACGGGCTTATCCTTCCGAAAACTCCGGGTCGTCGCTACTCCCTGTTTCTCTAGTAAATCGAGACGCGACCGGTCCACGCCCTCGGCGAAATGCGAGCACACATCCTCGATGCCCATCCGTCCGATGTGGCGGCCGTTCCATGGCGGAGCGGTGCGGCCCGCATTGGAAATCCACAGGATCGTGCACGGGAAATCCGCCGGATTCTTGAGGGAAAACCACACATAACCATCGAGCACCGCCGCCGACCATGCGAACGGCTGCTCGTCCGAGGATGGAAGGTGGGCCATCATGACGAGATCCTCGTTTCCGGCACGGCTCGGATAGTGCGTGAGATCCGTGGTGCCGCCGGCTGCCAACCTGACTTCGCGGAGATCCGTGAAGACCGCACCTTCCTCCAGTGCCTGGGTTTCCCCATCCGCCGGATTCGAGAAGGTTCCGGGATAGACCGAAGCAAAGTGGAACGGGCTCGTCGTCACGCGTCCGGCACCTTCCGCCAGGTTGGAGAAATCGAGGATCGGATGATTTCCATAACTGAAATTTCCCTCCGCTCCGGAAATTTCATATTCGAAGTAAATGGCATGGTGGCCATCGCGTGTCGTGATGGTTTTCACCACCGTCGCTTCCGTGTCCGTCGTCTCCATCTTGAAACGAAGCGAATTTCTATCGGAATCCATCTTCACCCACTCGCAGTTCGCCGTCTCGCCATGCGGCGGGCCATGGGTCTGGCCGCCGAAGGGGAAGCACAGGAAATCGCCGCGCAGGACGGAGAGCAGCGGAATGATTTCAGGATACTCCGCAGGTTCCCAAGGCGAGAGCGAGTAGGGCGAAACGTCGCGACCGGATAGATGGAAAACCACCGGCGCCATCTGGCCGCCGCGCGCGGTGATGTGGAGGTCCATCTCGGGCGTGCCGAGATGGAAGGAAGGCTCGCCGTGAATCGTTTCCATGGCGGATCAGGCTTTGAGGAATCCGCGGGCCGCCAGATTGTTGAGGCGGCGGGCGATGTCGCCGAGGCCGTCCGCGGTGACTTCCGTGTAGCTGCGCCCGTCGCGGGTATCGATGCCGTGGCCGGAATCCAGTTTTCTAACCAACTCCAGCGCCGGGTCCGTGTGATCAAAGACTTCCACGAAGATGTGCTTCAGCTCGCCGGTCTTCGCCGCGGCGGTCATCAACGCACTGATCCAGCCGTCGTCCGTCGAGAGGCATCCACGCGTGGTTTTCGCCGAGGCATGGAAAACACCGAACTCACCGGCTTCCGCGATTTTCGTGATGAGCTCCTGGTTCTCCGCGATGCTCAGGCCGGAGTCGCCGCAATGCGCGGCATCCACCAGCAGCTTGAAGAACTTTTTCCCGAGCGCCTTGTTCGCCGCCTTCACGAACGACCAGCCGCGATCCACATTGGTGAACGTCTTGAACTCGCCGGGACGCAGGAACTCGATGTGCCAGTTCTCGATGCACGATCCCTCGACACCCGCTTCCTGATAGACGCGCATGTGGACCTTCACGTTCTGCTCGATGGCCGCATTGAACGCCGAGCCTTCGCGGGCGACATCGGCGCTCATCCATTCCTCGATGGAGGTCGAGGAGACGTGGCGGATACCATGCTTGATCGCCGCCTTCAGACTCGAAACGAGCTGTGAGACGACGGCATCCTCGTCCGCCGGATTCATCGGATTCGCGCCGCCGACCATGATGATGAAATGCACTTCCAGGCCCATCGCCTTGAGTCCGTCGATCATCTCGGTGACCTCGCCCGCATCCGCCGAGGCGAAGAACGGGATCTGGACGATGCTCATTTTCACCGGCGAGACGTCGCACAGCGTTTTCATCTCCTTGAGCACGCGCAACTGGCCATCCGCATCGCGGGGAAACCTGCCGTTTTCATCGGGCACGATGCCGCCGACGAATTTGAAATGCGTCGTGACGACGCCGAGCTGGACCTTGGGTTTGAGAGCGATTTGCGCGGACATGGAGCGAGTAAAATGGGGGGAAATCGGAGGGGGAAGCTTGAAGTTCGCCAAATCTCCCGCCCGCCGGGCGTCCTTCATGATGCAAACGCCGCACTTCTTGCCGGTCGTTAAGGCATGTAAAATGCTGTTGCGCTCGTGGAGCGGGTTTCCTAGCTTGCGGGCCACTTTCCTCCTACCTGACGTATGAAATCCAAATTCCTCCTGCTTCCCGTCGTCGCCGCAATCGCCACCGCCTTCATCGGCTGCAAATCCGGGGGCGGGAACACCATCAAGGTGGGGGAATTCGCCTCGCTGACCGGTAAGGAAGCGACCTTCGGCACGTCCTCGCATGAGGGCACCGAACTGGCCTTCGAGGAAATCAACGCGGCCGGCGGCGTGCTCGGCAAAAAGATCGAACTCCTCACCGAGGACAACCAATCGAAGGCCGGCGAGCCTGCCAACATCGTCAATAAACTGATTTCCCGCGACGGCGTGGTGGCCGTACTTGGCGAAGTCGCTTCCAGCCGGTCGCTTGAAGCCGCGCCGATTGCCCAAGCGGCGAAAATCCCGCTGATTTCCCCGGCGTCCACCAACCCGAAGGTCACCGAAGTGGGCGACTACATTTTCCGCGTCTGCTTCATCGATCCCTTCCAAGGCACGGTGATGGCCAACTTCGCCACCAAGACCCTGAAGGCGAAAAAGGTCGCCGTCCTCACCGATGCCAAGAGCGACTACTCGAAGGGCCTCGCGAAATATTTCAAAGAGCAGTTCGTGAAAAACGGCGGCACGCTCGCCTCCGAGCTCGACTACAACGGCGGCGACAAGGATTTTAAAGCCCAGCTAACAACGATTAAGGGCGCGGCTCCCGATGCGGTGTTCGTTCCCGGTTACTATAACGACGTGGCGCTGATTGCCATCCAGGCCAAGGAACTCGGTCTAACCATCCCGCTATTCGGCGGCGACGGTTGGGAATCGGAAAACCTCCTGCAAGTCGGCAAGGACGCCGTCGAAGGCCATTATTTCTCCACCCACTGCTCGCCTGAGGACACCTCGCCGAAGATGACCTCCTTCGTGGCCAACTACAAAAAGAAGTATAACAAAACTCCCGATGCGATGGCCGCCCTCGGCTATGATTCCGCCTACGTCCTCGCCGATGCCATCAAGCGCGCGGGCACCACCGAAGGACCGAAGCTACGCGACGCCATCGCCGCCACCAAGGATTTCGAAGGCGTGACCGGCAAGTTCTCGCTCGATGCCAAGCGCGACGCGGTCAAATCCGCCGCCATTCTCCAGATCAAGGACGGCAAGTTCAAGTTCCTCGAAACCATCGCCCCTTGATCCGTTAGCCCGCGTTAACTGCCGATGTTTCCACGAACGACCTCCGCCGACCGCCAGTGAACGAGATTTCCCAACAGCTCGTCAACGGTCTGGCCCTCGGTGCCGTCTATGCCCTGATCGCCATCGGCTACACGATGGTTTACGGCGTTCTCCGTTTCATCAATTTCGCTCACGGCGATGTCTTCATGCTCGGTTCGTTCACCGGGTATTACCTCGCGCCCCAGGTCGCGAAATGGTTCCCGCTGCCGGGGTGGGGGGCATGGACGACGGTGATGATCCTGACGATGATCACTTGCGCGATCATCGGGATTGTGATCGAGTTGTTAGCCTATCGTCCGCTGCGGAACCGTCCGCGGCTTACGGTGCTGATCACGGCCATCGGGGTTTCACTGCTCATCGAATACACCTGCCAGCACAAGGCGTTCTTCGGTGCTTCGCAGAAGGCGTTTCCGAAACTGCTTCCTGCGGGCAATTTCACCATGGGCGGCCTGTCGTTCAACACGACGCAGTTCGTGGTGCTAGGCGTGACACTCGTTTTGTTAGCCGCGCTGACCTTCATCGTGAAAAAAACGCGGATCGGCATGGCGATGCGCGCCGTTTCCCACAACTCCGCCGCCGCCTCGCTGATGGGCATCAGCAACACCTTCATCATCTCCTTCACCTTCGGCCTCGGCTCCGCGTTGGCCGGCGCGGGCGGTATCCTCTACGGCATGACCTACACCGGCATCGAGCCGCTGATGGGAGTGAATGTCGGATTGAAAGCCTTCGTCGCCGCCGTGTTAGGTGGAATCGGCAATCTCCCCGGCGCGGCGCTGGGCGGACTCGTCCTCGGCGTCGTGGAAACCTACGCCGGTGGCATGTCGGGCATCTCGACCTACCGCGACGGCATCGCCTTCGCCATCCTCATCATCATCCTGATTTTCAAACCGACCGGCCTGCTCGGTTCCAAACAGATCGAGAAAGTCTGAAATCATGCCCGGCATTTTAAAAGATCCCCGCGTCCTCCTGCTCGCCGCCATCGTCCTGGCGGTGGTTGCCGGACTGGGGGCGGGTCAAATGAATCTCTATTACAGCGGCGTCGTCACCGACATCGGCATCGCGATCATTCTCGCGGTTAGCCTGAATCTCATCAACGGCCACACCGGCCAGTTCAGCCTCGGCCATGCGGGTTTCATGTCCGTCGGAGCCTACGTTTCCGCGATGATCACGCTCGAATTGCAGAAGAGCATGGGGGCCGACGCGTTGCCATGGGCGTTCCTCCCTGCGCTGGTCGCGGGCGGAGTGGTCGCCGCGATCGCCGGGTTGTTAGTCGGCGTGCCGTCGTTGCGCTTGAAAGGTGACTATCTGGCGATCGTCACGCTGGGATTCGGTGAAATCATCCGCGTGATTTTCCAAAACGTCGAAGCCGCCGGTGGCGCGAGCGGACTGAGCGGGATCCCGAAACTCACCGGCCTTACATGGACCTTCACGCTGGCCGCAGTCACCGTGTATGTCGTCGGTTGTCTGGTGAATTCCACTTATGGCCGTGGCTTCATCGCCGTGCATGACGACGAGGTCGCCGCGAGTTCGATGGGTTTGAATCCGACCCGCTACAAGGTCACCGCGTTCGTCATCGGCGCGTTCTTCGCGGGCATCGCCGGTGGATTGTTCGCCCATCACAAGACGTCGATCACCCCGCAGGTTTTCGATTTCATGAAGAGCTTTGAAGTCGTGGTCATGGTCATCCTCGGAGGCATGGGCCGCACCGCCGGAGTGATCCTCGCGGCGATCCTGCTCACGCTTGCACCGGAGTTCCTCCGCTCCGTCGCGGAATATCGGATGATCATTTACGCTCTGCTGATCATTTTCCTGATGATCGCCCGGCCGCAGGGGCTCTTCAATTTCGAACGCAAAAAGAAGCCTTTGAATTCATGAGCGCGCCCTTGCTGGAACTTGAGAATGTCACGATCCGCTTCGGTGGGTTGGTGGCCGTTAGCGAGGTGAACCTGCGTGTCGGCGAGGGCGAGCTGATCGGACTCATCGGTCCGAACGGCGCGGGCAAGACCACGGTTTTCAACATGATCACCGGCGTCTATCAGCCGACCGGTGGCAAGATCACTTTCGCCGGAAAACCGACTGCCGGGCAGAAACCGCACGTTCTCACGAAAAGCGGCATGGCCCGGACGTTCCAGAACATCCGCCTGTTCGATTCGATGAGTGTCTTCGATAACGTGCGCGCCGCCACCCAGCTTCATCGCGCGCACGGCATCCGCCAAGCACTCTGGCGCGGCCGTTCCCATCAGGCGGGCGAGAAGGAGGTCGAGGCCCGGGTGCTTGAACTGCTGGAAGTGTTTTCGTTGCAGGATTACCGCGACGAACAAGCGAAAAGCCTGCCCTACGGTGGCCAGCGGCGCTTGGAAATCGTCCGTGCCATGGCCACCCAGCCGAAGCTGCTGTTACTCGACGAACCCGCCGCCGGAATGAATCCCTCGGAAAAGGAAGACCTGATGCATCTCATCGAGTTCATCCGCAAGCGCTTCGGCATGGCCATCCTGCTCGTCGAGCACGACATGAAAGTCGTCATGGGCATTTGCGAACGCATCGCCGTCCTCGAATACGGCCGCAAGATCGCCGAGGGAACGCCCAAGGAAATCCAGTGCCATCCGAAAGTGATTGAAGCCTATCTCGGGGCGGCGGCGGTTTAAGAATAGAGAAACCACGAATCTTACGAATCGAACGAATCTTTAAGAATAAAAAATGGAAACTCCGAACCCTCTTCAAAAGATTCGCTAGATTCGTAAGATTCGTGGTGCCCACCCTCTTCAAAAATGCTCCAAGTCGAAAATCTCCACGTCTCCTACGGCGCGATCAAAGCCCTCCACGGAGTGAGCCTGAAGGTCGAGAAAGGCAGCATCGTCACGCTCATCGGCGCTAACGGTGCAGGCAAGTCCACCACGTTGCGCGGGCTATCCGGCTTGGTGAAGTCCGCCTCGGGTTACATCAAATACGACGGTCAGGAAATTTCCAAACTCCCGGCGCACAAGATCGTCGGTCGCGGGCTTTGTCATGTGCCGGAGGGACGGATGATTTTTTCGAACCTAACAGTCGCTGAGAATCTGAAGATGGGCGCTTACCTCCAGCGCGACAAGAAATGGATCGCCTCGCAGACCGACTACGTTTTCACCCTTTTCCCGCGTCTCAAGGAGCGGGAAAGCCAGGCGGCGGGAACGCTTTCCGGCGGGGAACAGCAGATGCTCGCGATCGGCCGCGCGCTGCTGGGCAAGCCGAAGTTCCTCATGCTCGACGAGCCGTCGCTGGGCATCGCGCCGCTGCTGGTGAAAACCATCTTCGAACGCATTGTTGAGATCAATCGCGAGCAAGGACTCACCATCCTCCTCGTCGAGCAGAACGCGAATCTCGCGCTCGATGTCTCCAGTTATGCCTACGTCCTCGAAACCGGGAAGATCCTGCTTGAAGGTCCGTCCGCCCAACTCAAGGCGGATCCCAAGGTGCAGGAATGCTACCTCGGCGGGTGACCGATCAGGAAATAGCCCTATTTGGAAATGAACCGCTTGGTTCTTGATTTCGGGGATGATCCTGATAGTCACCGCTTGGCATGAGTCCGGACCAAGTGAGAGTCATCTTCGAACGTGTTGCCTACCACATGGTCGTCGCGGCCTGGTTGAATGCCTACAGCTTCACCTCCGGAGTCGGATATCAACTTGTCTGGCGGACCGAGGGCGCGCAGAAAGCCCTCTTGCTCAAGGATCTTGGCGAGAAATTCGGGCTCACCGACGATGACGAAGCCCCGCTGCATTTCCACACGGCGTGCAAGGGGATGAAGCTTCCGGATGGCATCGTTTTTCAGCCCATCGACATCGAGGTCTCCGCGTTCTGGCTCCTGTGCATCAATGAACTCGGCCTGGAAGGCGACGGCGATGGAATTCTTGGCATGGTGCACATCGTCAGCAGTTGGGGGCCGGATGCGGAGTCATCCACGAGGGCGGAGGAATGAGCGGATGCCGTAATTTTGTTAGATTTCCCGCTGCCGCCATCCCGGCAGGAGGAAAATCGAGGTCGCCATGCTCAGGATGATGCCGATCACGGCCACGGTTCCGAGGCTGACGAGGGCGTCGCTGGATGAGAAAACCAGCGATCCGAAGCCGATCACGTTGGACGCCCCGCAGAACAGCAGTGCCTTGCCGGTGCCTTGCCAGAGTTCCTTGAAATTGCCACCGGTGCGACGGAGGCTGAGGGTCACGTGGATGGCGTAGTCGATGCCGGTTCCTAGCAGAAGTGGCGTGGCCATCAGATTGACGAAATTCCATTTCAATCCGGTTACACTCATCACTGCCAGCATGACCAGGGTGCTGATGGTCATCGCGAACAGGGCCAGCGCCACATCTCCCGCGCGGCGGAAAATCGCGAACATCATGCCGACCAGCAGGACGAACATCGGAACCAGCATCCGGGTCATGTCCTCGCTGACGAGTTTCGCGATCGCCGGTTTGAACAGTTCCCACCCGCTCAGCCAGATCCCACCGCCGGTCATCGCTCGGAATTTTTCGTAATCCGCGCCGGCAGGATCGACACCTGCCGCCGGGCGCAGCGAACCTAGCAGATAGCCGCCGCCATCGTCCTTGCGCGACAGGAAAAGCCGCATGACCTCACGTGCGGATTCGGACTGGGGGAAAACCAGATCACGTCCCGATGCTTGGTTCGCAATGGCTTCCAAAACGGCCCGTCCGAGTGCCAGGCCTTCCTCGGTAAAACCGGCGGCATCCGCCTCGCGCAGCAGGCGCTCGCGGTCGGTGGCCAGTTCCGCAAGCACCGGGCGGTTCTCTTCCTGCCAAGCTGCATCCGGCCACCAGCCGGTAGGGAGAATTCCTTCCCTAACATGACCTCTTTTCTGCGCAGCGGTGATCCGTTCGCGGGCTTCAGCGAGTCGTCTTAACATCACTGCATCCGAATCCGCCTCGACGACCACTCCCAGCGATTCTCCACTGTAGGCGGGAAAAGCCTTCTGGATGTGCTCGAAGGTTTCCATCGCCTCGCTGTTCCGCGGGCGCATGATTTTCGAGCTGAACTCGGTGCCGGGAAGTCCGTGGACCGCGAGAATCGAGAGGCTTGCGAGCACGAGCCCGCCGGTGATCGTCCACGACAGCTTGCTCCTTGGCAGGATTTTTCCGCTGCCACGCGCCGGTTCGCGGTTCACGCCGAATTTCGCGACGAAGGGCAGATAGACCACCAGCATCAGGACCGCCGCCGCCATCAGCCCGAAGGCGACGATGCTGCCAAGCTGCGCCATGCCCGGCAGTCCGCCGAGATTCAGTGCGAGGAAAACCACAGTCGTTGTCAGTGCTCCGAACATCACGGGTTTGCCGCTGGCGGAGAGCAATGCCTTGCGGTCGTGTCCGGCAACCTTCGCTTCCTGACAGATCACGAGTCCGTAATCCACCGCAAGGCCTATCAGGATTTCAATCGAACTCAGCGCCATGATGCTCAGCTCGCCGTAAAGCCAGCCCGCGATGCCGAGGGCGACCGCGAAAACGATCACCAGTATCCCTGTCAGTCCGAGCAACAGGCTGAAGCGCCGCTGCATCCACCAGAACAGAATCCCTATCAGCCCCAGCGTGATGCTGATCGAGCCGCTCAAATCATTCTCCATCGCCACGCCGATTTCCGAGGAAAATGCAGGCTCCCCGGTGAGCCGGACGTTCAGCCCGGAGCCATCGCCCTTTTGCCACTCGTTCACCGACTTCCGAAGTTTTTTCAACCAAGCATCCGCCTCTCGGTAGCCGGGGATCGGGGCGGGGGAGTCCACAAATAGCAGATGCGTCCTGCCGTCCTCGCTTTCGAATGCCTCGCCGCCCTGGCCGGAGGAATCCATCAGTGTTCTGACCGCCGGTTGATTGAGGAAACCGAACGGATCGTGGGCCAGCATCACCATGTCGATGCCTTCCATCGAGGTTGCCACCTTGGCGAGCGAGTCCTTCACCGTGGACTGCGAGTTTTCCGGCGAGAGCCTGTTAGCCTGCGCGCGGGTCACCGCCGGATCGCCATTGAGCCAGAGGTAGGCGAGCAGTTCCGCGATGCCCTCCGGCTCGTCGTTCCAGCGCGGTTTCCAGCGGGCGTGCTTCACCACGCCGTCGGCTTCGAGTTTTTTTCCCAGAGATTCAGCCGCCACCGAAAGGCTCCCGACGTCGTCTTCGCCGCCATCGATGACGAGGATCAGTTCGTCATTGCGTGAGAATGCTTCGTGAAACGCCTTGAGCCCCTTCACCTCCGGCAGCTCGCTTGGCAGCATCGAAAGGATGTCCGTATCGAACCGCAGCCGCAGCAAGCCCGACGACGCCGCGAGGATCGCGACGACGAGGATGAGGGGAACGGCCAAACGGCGCAACATGCGGAGAATCAAGCGGGAATCTCCAGCCCCGGCAAGAAGCTTGCCGGGTTTCAATGTTCAGAGACCAGAGGAAATTCGAAAGCCATGCAATCCACGCATCAACCAGAAAATTTCCCGCTGAAAACTGAACACTGAAACCCAACAAACTTCATCCAATCAATTTTCATCCTGTTTCTTGCCAACCAACAGCGAGGTGACCACGCCAGTGACGAGTATGCCGAGGATCACTCCCAAAATCACGAGGTTGAACGAGTCACCCAGCCACTCCTTCAGCCATTTGGCCGCCAGCATTTTCGCGCCGACCACCAGCAGGATCAGTGACAGCGCCGGCTTGAGATAGCGGAACTGGTTGATCATTCCGGCGAGCGCGAAATACAGCGAACGCAGGCCGAGGATGGCGAAGACATTGCTGGTGAAAACGAGGAATGGATCGGCGGTGATGGAGAAAATCGCGGGAATGGAATCGACCGCGAAAATCAGATCCGTCACCTCCACCAGCACCAGCGCGACCGCCAGCGGCGTGAGCATCCATTTTCCCGCAGGAGCGGCTTCCACGACGGGGTCCGCGACGACGACTTCGCCGGGTTCGGCCGCTTCATGCGATTGCGTGCTGCCGGCCTTCACCAGGAAATGCTGGCCATGGAAATTCCGCGTCACCGGGAAGCGTTTCGTCAGCCAGCGCACCAGCGCGTTGTTTTCCGGATGCTCCTCCTTTTCCTTCATGAAGAGCATCTTGAGGGCGGTGAGGATGAGGAAGACCCCGAACACGTAGAGCACCCAGTGGAAATGAGTCACCAGCGCCGAGCCCACACCGATCATAGCCCCGCGCATGACCAGCGCCCCGAGAATTCCCCAGAACAACACCCGGTGCTGATAGCGGGCGGGAACCGCGAGCGAGCCGAAGACCATCGCGATGACGAAGATGTTGTCCACGCTCAGCGATTTCTCCACCACATAGCCGGTTAGATATTTGGTGGCGGCGAGTTTGCCGTTGTTGATCAGGCCATCCACGCTGTCGCGAGTCACGCCTAGCCCGTACCATTGGGCGTCGTAGGCGAAGTAAACGAGCACCGAAAACGAGAGCCCCAGGGTGATCCAAATGGCCGACCAGCCCAGGGACTCCTTGAACCCGACGACGTGGGATTTCCGGTGAAAGACCCCGAGGTCGAGTGCGAGCATCGCGAAGACGAATCCAATGAAAATAATCCAGGGCCAAAGCATCCCGCACCATGGTTCCGGCCCCTTTGGAATGCCTATTGGAAACACCCCCGCATTTTCCACTCGCCCGTGCGTCCCACGGGTTGCCCCCCGGCGAATCCGGTGTCAGGATCGCCCCGCGCATGGCCCGTCAATACACCCTTCATCGTCCCGCTCCGGCGCACGCTTCCGGCATCGACTACAAGGCGGCGCTCAATGAGGAGCAATACGCCGCCGTTTCCTCGCCGCCCGGCCGCGCGCTGGTCATCGCCGGGGCGGGATCGGGGAAAACCCGCACGCTCACTTACCGCGTCGCATGGTTGTTGGACCACGGCATCGATGCCCGCGAAGTCCTGCTGCTCACGTTCACCAACAAGGCGTCCCGCGAAATGGTCGAGCGCGTCCGCGAGCTGGTGCCGCACGACACCTCCGCGCTGTGGGCGGGCACGTTCCACTCCATCGGCTCGCGCATCCTGCGCCGCCATGCCGAGGATCTCGGTTTCACGAAATCCTTCTCCATCCTCGATCGCGACGACCAGAAATCCATCCTCAACGCCGTCGTCGGTTCGCTCGATATCGATACGAAACAACGCCGTTTCCCGAAGGCCGACGTGCTCGCCTCGATCTTCTCGCTCATCGAAAACACCGACACCACGCTCGAGGAGGTCATCGCCGCGCGTTACGACCAGTTCTACGACTGGATGGAAAAAATCGAGGAAGTCCGCCAAGGCTACATCAAGAAAAAGCAGGCGACCAACTCGATGGACTTCGACGACCTGCTCGTCCTCACCGTCCGCCTGTTTGAAGAGCATCCCGACGTGCTCGAACTCTATCAAAAACGCTTCAAGCACGTCCTCGTCGACGAGTATCAGGACACCAACTGCGTCCAGGGCCGCATGATCGACCTGCTCGCCGGGGAAACCAACAGCCTCATGGCCGTCGGCGACGACGCGCAATCCATCTATTCCTGGCGCGGTGCGGACATGTCGCTCATCCTCGGTTTTCCCGTGCGCTATCCGGGGTCCAAGGTCCACATCATCGAGACGAACTACCGCAGCGTCCCCGAGATCCTCGATCTATCCAACGCCGCCATCAGCGCGAACACCGGGCGGTTTGAAAAGGACCTTCGCTCCTCGCGCGAGCCGTTAGGCACGCTGCCCGCGCTCGTCGCCCTGCAGGATCCTTCCAGCCAGGCCGCCTTTGTCGCCCAGCGCATGCTGGAACTGCGGGACGAGGGGATTCCGCTGGAGGAAATGGCCGTGCTCTATCGGGCGCATTTCCAGAGTCTGGAAATCCAGATGGAGCTCACCGTCCGCGGCATTCCCTTCGCCATCACGAGCGGCCTGCGCTTCTTCGAGCAGGCGCACATCAAGGACGTCGCCGCCTTCATGCGCTTCGTCGTGAACCGCCGCGATGAAGTCAGTTTTCTCCGCATGGTCGCGCTGCTCCCCGGCATCGGCCCCGGCTCCGCGGACAAACTCTGGAACGAATGGTTGAAATCCGGCTGGGCCGAAAAAGAGGAGCTGCCGCCGAAATGGTCCGACCTTTTCCTCAAGTTCAAGATCCCGAAAAAATCCGCGAAACACTGGGAGCAACTCTGCTACACCCTCGACGAACTCACGCCCGATGGCGAATTCGCCCGCCCCTCGCAGATGATCTTCAGCATCCTCGAAGGCGTTTACAGCGACTACCTCAGCGCCTCCTTCGACAACGCCGAAAGCCGCCGCGCCGACATCGAGCAGCTCTCCCAATACGGCGGCAACTTCGACGACATCCTCGAGTTCCTCGCCCAGCTCTCGCTGATGAGCTCCACCGACGGCCAACCCACCGGCGACCAATCCGCCGCCGACGACGAAAAAGTCACCCTCTCCTCCATCCACCAGGCCAAGGGCCTCGAATGGAAAGTCGTCTTCCTCATCTGGCTCGTGAACGGCCAGTTCCCCAACGGCCGCATCCTCGAAGCCGACGACGCCGACCTGCTCGAAGAGGAACGCCGCCTCTTCTACGTCGCGCTCACCCGGGCCAAGGACGAACTCTACCTCACCTATCCGATGATGAACCCCAAGTCCTACAGCGGCGACATCATTTGCCGGCCGTCACAGTTTCTGGAAGACTTCCCTGCGCAGCTAGTCGAAGAATGGAACGTCGGCAGCGAAGACGCCTGGAGCGACGATGAACCGTTCTGAAATAAGGAGTCGCGACACTCCTGTCGCGAAAGCGGCTGCGAGGTCAAAGCATAGCTATTCTCTTTACCTTCCATATCTCAGGCCGCGTCACCGCAGGTGTGTGGTGACTCCTTGTTTCTTGCTGCCTCGTTTCTCCTGCGAGTCCCGTCACTTCGACTTGGAGACCTGGATCTCGGTCACTGGATTCGCGACTCGAGCGGTCTTGCCCTGATCGAGGTCGATCACCCGGTACAGCGCTGAGCCGTTCTTGAGAAACACGACAATCCCGCCATCAATGTCAACACTGGTAACACCTTGGGAATCCGCCATGCGGCGCGCAGGGGAACCGGAGTCCTCGGCGAGCCGCCGCACGTGAAGGTAGGAACCTTGGATATACGCGATCAGGCCATCCCTAAAGTCGAAGTCTGTGACTGCTTGATCGAGGAGTTCTGCCTTCGGTTCACGGGTGTTGCGGATCAGATAGAGACTCTGGCCCTTCAAATAGAGCACTGCGCCGGCATCGGCTGTGTATTTGCCCACAGCGGTATCGAGCCTCCTGCTCTCGGAATTTTCCTGTTCCACATCGTGGATCACATGAAGCGTCAGGGTTTTCTTGTAGAACAGGTCCGCGGCAGCGAGGGACACAGGGGCGAGCAGAGCGAGACCCATGGCGGCATGTTTGATACTCATGACGGAAAAGTCTCACAGTGGCAGGAAAAATACCAACGGAGAATGAAACGCCGATGGAAAGAGCCGCAAAAGCAAAGCAAAAAAGGCAGGGATCGATCCTCCGGGCGGTCCGCGAGAAAGAGTCGCGAATCGTGAGCGGGTTCTAATCCAATTTCTCTTTCCGGACGTAGTGGGTCACTTGGCCCTGCCGGTCGATGATCATCACCGCCGGCGGAATCGGATCGAAAATCTCGCAGGGATGGTTGGGATAAATGGTTGATCGCTGCGCTTCCACCCGATAGCCGCCGTGGTTGATACGCCGCACGGTGTAAAGCACCCCGTGAATGCTGCCTTCCTTACTGCGCTGGTGTTGAGGCCAGCCCTCCCGCTTGACGATCTCCGCTTTGGCGATTGTCAACGCCTGCGCATGCGTGATCGACGTTGACGAACCATCGGCCGCCGTCTCCGAGGTCTTGCCTCCCTTGTCATGGAGAGGTGAGAACATGGCACATCCTGCGAGAAGGAGCAGCGGCAGCAAGTGGACGAGTGGAAGTTTCATGATGGATTTAACCCTTGGGGCTAATTCATCGGATAGGCGTGTGAATTCTATCTGGCGATCCTTTTCGGAGCTCAGAATGAAAGTCGTCTTCCTCATATGGCTCGTGAACGGCCAGTTCCCCAACGGCCGCATCCTCGAAGCCGACGACGCCGACCTGCTCGAAGAGGAACGCCGCCTCTTCTACGTCGCGCTCACCCGGGCCAAGGACGAACTCTACCTCACCTATCCGATGATGAACCCCAAGTCCTACAGCGGCGACATCATCTGCCGGCCGTCACAGTTCCTTGAGGCTTTTCCAGCAGCCTTGGTCGAGGAGTGGAATGTCGGAACCAGCGACCCTTGGGCCGACGACGAGCCGTTTTGATCGTTTGTGGTTCCGAGGCTTGGGTTTCGATCCGAAAAGTCCGCCGGGTGTCAGTTAGCGGGAATCTTTATAGCAAGTCGCTCGCGGTAAAACATCCCGGAACCGGGAACTGGGGCTTGCGGGATGTTCAATATGACACACGTTCGTGAGCCGGAGTTTGTCGTGGACGATATCACATAGTCCGTGCCCTCGACCATTGGATCCCATGTTTGGAGGTTTGATGACATTTCGTAGGCAACGTCCAGGTCGGTGGCATTCCAACGATGGTGGAATTTGAGTTGAGATCCATGGATTGCCGCGCTGTGGGTGTCGTCTTTGACGAACGGATCTTTGCCGGCGGCATAATCACCAAAATTGCTTGTTCCGTTTGCGTTGGCATCCGTGTCTGGATCCAAACCCGGAAAGAGGACGGCAAAGGATATCTCATATCCGCCCTCGTAAGCACCCAAGTCGATGAGGCCGTTTTGAACGCGCTGGGCACCCGACAAGTCCGTGGTTTTCAAATTGGCTCCGTTGTCTCCCCGGTCGAGAACCGGCGAACTGACATGCAAGCGAAGATCGCCTCCGTCCGCCGGTGCGAGGGATGGATCCAGGGGATTGATGAAAGCGGGGGAGTTATTCGAATTCGTTCCGTCGAGATTCGCTGTTCCCATGGCGTTTAGATACGAATCCGTGCAATTCTCGAAGAGACAATGTGAAAATGTGGGAGTGGAATCGTAAGCTAACATTGAAGCGCTCTGGGTAACCGTCGAGTCCATGGCGGAGTTGTTCCAGACGATGCTGTTGGAAAAAGCGAGTGTTTCGGAGACGAGGAGATAGATTGCTCCTTCGGCGGTAAGGGTCCGGTTCCCTTGGATGGAGCAGTTTGTCACACTCCCGCTGGTCTTGTAGGCCAAGAGCGCCGCACCGTCTTTCGCCAGATTGCCCGCCAACTCGCAATTGGTGAGATTCACGGACGAGGTCGAGGAATAAAGAGCTCCGCCACTGTCTTGAGTCGCTTGGTTGCCACGAAGACGGGTGTTCTCCATGGTCAGTTGGCTGGCGCCAAAAGCAGCGACCGCCCCACCCGAAGGGGCGGAACTTGAAACGAGCGAACAGTTGCGGAATGTGAGCGAAGACGAGTGGCCGAACACCGCGCCGCCGTAGTCCGATGCGGAATTTTTCTCAAAAATACAATCATCGAAGTCCGCGACATTGGACGAATTGTCGACGGCCCCTCCGCTATAGATGGCCGTATTTCCCTCAAAGCTGCATTCGCTGAAAGACGCCGTGGAGTCGGCGGCGTTATCAACAGCGCCCCCATCCCAACCCGACCTGTTATTCAGGAACGTGCAGTGGGAAACGGTTAGGGATGACTGATAATTGAAAATCGCTCCACCGCCCGACCCGATGCCTGTCACGGAATTTCCGGAGAAATCGCACCTGTCGAGCACGCAGGTTGAGCCACTGGTTCCGTGTACCGCTCCGCCGGAGCTTCCGATGTTATTCGTGAACTGGCATTGGGTGATAGCGATGGAACCTTTCCGGATGTAGATGGCACCACCCTGATTCGCGGAATTTGCCACGAAAACGCAGTTGTTCACGGTCGGGTAGTTGACGGTAGTTGCTCCGGAATTGAAGCAAGTTAGCCCTCCACCCCGGTGATGGTTTTGCGCGCTGGAACCGTTCGCGTTCGCTCCGGTAATTCTAAAACCATCGAGAACGGCCGAGGAACCGGCTCCGCTTCCGGTGACCACATGATAGGAATTCTCCGAATTCTCTGAAAACCCCGGACCGTCGTTGCCGAGCAAATCTCCGGAAAGGATGGTGGATTTCGACGGGGGATCCTGATTGCGCGCGGCTAAAGTTCCATCGCCGCCGCCCGGGGGGAAGCCCCCATAAACTTCGACCCCGGTTTTCAACTGGAAGGTGGCAAGGCGGTTCCCCGCTACTTGGCCGCCTCCCACATCCGGACGATAGACTCCGGCGGAGACCCAAATCTGATCTCCGGAACTGGCAGCCACCAAAGCGGATTGAAGATTACGATAGGCATTGGGCCATGATGTTCCGACGTCAGTTCCCGATGCCGCTCCATCGACATAGCGGATCACTTGCGCATGGCCGGAGGCGCATAGAAGGATTGGCAACAGGAGCCAGAACAGCGACCGAAAGCAAATGGGGGAAGATTTTTCAAGTGAGGCAGGTCTGCGAGCATGCACATGCGACGAAAAAGTAGTACCCGGTGCGGTGATCGGATGATCCAAGACAGAACACTTACGTAAGGCGATCGGATTGACCGCACGAGGCGGCTCGTCAGTGGCGCGGGCCAAAATGGCCATCAATTGAAAAGATTTCCCCGGCAGGGTTTTACCGGGATGGATGGGAAGGCTCATCGGATCGGGAGGATTGGTGAACATTGTCGATTTTACAAGCTTCGCCTTCGGTTGGGAGGAGCGAGCGCGGCGAACCGCCGAACCCTAGCAGTAATCAGACTCCCATCGCCCGAGTAAGCGGAATCCCCAACGTCTTCCGGATCCGGCGGGTGGCTTCTTCGGATGCGGGCCAGAGGGCGTCGGCGGCGTGTTGGACGGCGGCGCGGCGGGAGAATTTCTTGTCGCGGATGGTCTCGGCCTGATGGCCCTTTTCTCCAGTGTAGTCGGTGAGGAGGGTTTCGACAGCGGTGATTTTAGGCGCGGTCTTGAAGCCGGGGAGGCTGTCGGCCTTGGCGCGGGAAATGAGGGTGGCGGTGTTCTGGAGGAGGGCGCTGCGGCTGGCGTCGAGCCGGTTTCGTCGCCGGCGGAATAGGGCCAGGGTTCCCACAAAAGCCAAGAGAACAGTGTTTGCTTCCGGAATCTGTTGGGCGGTGCCGACAATGATTCCTCCGTCGGCGGACGCGCTTTCCTGCACGGTGAGTCGTGCGGGATTCGGGCCGGAGGGGGGGACGACCGTGATCTTGGCCCATCCGAAAATGTCATTGGCCTCCATCGTTGGAGAAGCTGGTTTTCCAGTTCGCTGGCTCCAGTAACCGATGTAGGCACTTTGGCCGACGGAGAGCGCGAGTGAATAGCCAGCGGGTTTGGACGCGGCATTGAGGAAGGTGAGTTCCTCGCCAGCGGAGACGGAGAACAGCCCGTAATATCCGGCAATGGAGAGACCGCTGAACTGGAATTGATAGGGTGCCGTCGTCGTTCCGACCCTCAGGACATCCAACACCACAAAGCCGTTGGGCGACTGGGTGAGCAGGAACACGCTTGCGTAGGAGTTCCATGGAGGATCCCCGCCAAGAAAAGTGTTCTCCGGCTTGTCGATGACCGCATCATTGAGGTAAACGGCGGCGGATGCCGGCGACAGGGCGCAGGCCAGGAGTAACGGAAGGAGAGTGAGCGCTTTCATGGGTGATGCAGGGTTCCGATTATTTCAGCCGATTGCCGCCAGGCTAACAGGATTGGAGCGGAAGGGAAGGGGG
This sequence comes from Verrucomicrobiota bacterium, assembly GCA_040386755.1. Classification (GTDB taxonomy): domain Bacteria; phylum Verrucomicrobiota; class Verrucomicrobiia; order Verrucomicrobiales; family Akkermansiaceae; genus Luteolibacter. Next base: position 141,504 of record JAZKEY010000025.1, read on the forward strand.
AAATTGAAGAGACTTTGATAGAGTTCTGTTTTTCCTCCAACTTCCCAAACGGTCCCGCAATGATCGGCGGACGGAAGATCCCGTAGATGGACTTTCCGTTCCCCTCGCTAGGGAATGTGGAAAAGACTCATCGGGACGGTGATCGGATCCACCGTCGGATCGTCACACTTGATTTCCAGCCGGGAAATCGCGTCGAAAGAGCCTGCGGGAACGATCATGCGGACCGTGATCTCCACGCTTTCGCCTCCATCGAGATTGCGCTTTTCGAACGCGTCCATCTTGAAATGGGGATTGTTGATGAGTTTCACGGCGACTCCTTTGAGGGGTTCGGATCCGGTATTTCTCAGTACAACGGTTTCCTCCAACAGCGTTCCGGGGATGAAGATCGTCGGGAATCGCAGGAGATATCCCCAACTGCTGGCGACCTCGTACAAATGCTCGCCGGTGATTTCCAAACCAGGAGGGCTATAGGGGATGACTTCCTTGAGATCGACGGAGACGAGTGCCTCGGAGACTCCAGCCGATCCGCCGGAGATTCCCTTCCATTTCACCAGCCCGACGCCTTTGGCCCACCACTCCTCACCCACTTCCGCGCCGGCGGCATCGACGCCGATGGTGAAGCGGAGTCGGATGCAGTCCCGGAACGTGCCGGCCGGAACCTTGACCGTGCCTTTTTCAAGAAGCTCCATAGTGAAGAAGGTGTATCCCAACAGATTGTCGGCACGATAGACCTGCGAGCGTTTCCGGTGCTTTTCCCCGATCTGCATGGTGGAACCGGCGCCGAATCCGCCAGAGAAGCGAAGCCGGTTTTTCGTCCGGTCCGGTGAGCCGGGGACCGGGACGTCCGTGCCGTAGAGGCGATAGCGGTCGCCGGTGCCGGTGTAGGTATGGATCTCATGACGCTTCTCGTCCTTGAATTTGGTAAAGCGGCCGTTTTTCCATGCCCCGCGCTCCTCGAGTTTTTGCGAAGCCAGGACAACGCCGCTCGGCAGACCGAATTTGTAATGATCTTCGATGACGGTGATCCGCGTGGCCACCCCCTGACCGCCGCCCTTTTCGGATCTCGAATAAATCCAAGTGGAGCCTTCCCCGTTTGGCGCCATGTAGTCGCTGATGGTGACGGTTTCTGCGGCAAGGATGGGCGTCATGCCGCAAAAACAACCGATGGCGGCCAGAGCGACCGCGGCAGCTGTCCGCTTCTTCCAAAGATTTTCCAAGAATCGTTTCATCGGGGAAATCCCTAGCACAGGGCTAACGACCGGCAAGGCGGAATCCCGGATGGGCGGATGGTGATTTTTCTTGCGCGGGGGGCGGTTTCCGTCGCTGGATTTCCTAATGATCGCAGAAGTTTCCTCTCCACGCATCGATTCAGCCAACCGCCGGTGGCAAGTCCGGATCATGAAAAAGCCGATCCTCCTTGTCCTTGCGTTTCTATCAGCCGCATCCGTCGCGATGGCCCAGGCACCGGTGAAAATCGAAATCACCTGCAACGACCAGATGACTTTCAATACGAAAGCCTTCGAAGTGACCGTAGGCGACAAGGTCGCGCTGACGTTGAAGAATGTCGGCAAAATCCCGCTCAAGACGATGGCGCACAATCTCGTGATTCTGATGCCGGACACCCAGATTCCCAAGTTCGCCTCCAAATGTGCGGATGAGAAAACAGGCTATCTGCCGGGCGATCCGGAAACGCTGAAACTGATTTTCAAACACACCAAGCGCCTCGGCGGCGGCGAAAAGGACACGATTTATTTCATCCCCAAGGAGCCTGGTAAATATCCGTTCATCTGCTCCACGCCCGGCCATTTTGCCGAGATGCAGGGCGTGATGACGGTGAAGCCGAAATAGGGAGGGTGGGACTTCGGCCCACCCGGGTTGACCGAAGGGCAACCCGCCTCAAATCCACCCGAGCGCCTGATCTAACGATTCCACGACCTGATCCGCGCCGTGCAGTTCCAACTCCTTCGCGGAAAACCTGCCGGTGGACACCGCCAGGCATCGCGCACCAATGGCGTGGGCGCAGGCGATGTCCTTCGGCGTGTCGCCGATGACGAGCGTCTCCGCCGCCGTGAATTTCCTGCCCGCATGGGCGGCGGCGCGTTCGAGCGCGACCGGTCCTAACAAATTTCGGTCGGCGTGGTCACAGCCATAGGCGCCGAAGGGGAAATGCCCGGCAAGCCCGTAGTGGCGCATTTTCCGGGCGGCTCCGCCGGCGGTGTTGCCGGTTAGCAATCCGACGGTGGCTCCGGAGCGGCTTGCGAGTTCGGATAGAATTTCCGCCACCCCGTCGAACACGCGGCCGGGGAAACCGCCGTGCGCCAGGTTCCATTCGAGGCGGGCGTGATAGATTTCAAAATAGGCGTCGATCCGTTCCTGCGTCGGCTCGATTTCGAAATGCGCGTGAATGTTGGCGATGATCCCGAGATCGGTGCTGCCTGCCAGATCGAGTTCCGGGCCTTCATGGCCAAAGACCTCGCGCGTCGCCTCGTTCAAGGCGGTGATTCCAGCTCCGCCGGTGTCCACCAGCGTGCCGTCGATGTCGAAGAGATAGAGCATGAAAAAACGTGGCGGTGGAAATGAATCCACCGCCACGGGTTGTTGAAATCAAGCTTTGGGCGCTTCGGACGGTTCCTCGGCGGACTCTTCGGGAGCCTCATCCGGCACTTCATCCGGGATGTCCTCGTCGATGACCTCGTCTTCCTCGAAGTCGTCTTCCTCCATCAGTTCACCATGGAACAGGTGGAACTTGCGCTTCCGCTGGTGGGCGGGAAGGGGAGAGAGGATCATGGCCACGGCACGACCGTTCAGTCGCGGTGCCTGGTCCACCTGGGCCATGGTTTTGAGATCCTCAATGATGCGGTTCAGCACCACAAATCCGAGATCCTTGTGGGCGTTTTCACGACCGCGGAACTGCAGGACGAAGCGGCACTTGTGATTCCCTTCGAGGAAACCTTCAGCACGACCGAGTTTGATGTTGTAGTCGTGCTGGCCGGTGCCGACGCGGAATTTCACTTCCTTCATGCGGGTGGCGCTCTTCGACTTCTGCTTCTTCAGCTTCGCCTGCTCGTATTTGTATTTCCCGTAATCGACGATCTTGCAGACCGGCGGGTCCACTTGGCCGGCGATCTCGACGAGGTCGAGTCCGAGCGATTGGGCTTTTGCAAGCGCCTCGCGGGAACTCATGACGCCGAGTTGCTCGCCATTGGCGAGGACGACACGAACTTTCGGGGCACGGATGCGGTCGTTGATCCGCGTCATATCGCGGAAACGACCCCTGTTTTGGTCTCTTTGTGGCTTAGCGATGGCTTTGTCCTCCAGTGGGTAGATGCGACGCGCCGGTGCACGGACGGACAAGGCCGCCGCACGAAATCGGTGCGAAGAGGGGTGCGGAACGATGGACCAAACGCCGGATCATAGATCGGAGACAGCGGGGCCGAACCGATCAGGGGAGAGATCGGTTTTGAGAGTCATTATGTATCGTTCCAAGAAAATCATTGGGCGGCGGATGCCGGAATCGGGAGCGTTCAAACTGTCTGTCCCTGAGGTTTGCAGGCAGCATCTGAACGTCTAAGGCAATTAAATACGGAAGTGTCGCGATTTCGGCAAGCCTGATTTTTCCGCAAGCTCGGATTGCGATTCCCGATCCTGAAAAGTGCGGACGGCTTGCCGGTCCTCATTTTTCGAAAATCGCTCGGTCAATTTTCCTTCTTCTGCGGATGGGCGACCAGTTCGGAGATCGCCTGCTTCAGGTTTTCCCGAGCGGCGTTATCGGTGGGGAGAGCTGAGTTTTGAACGGCGGGCAGCAGGTGGTCCCAGATGACATTCAGTTCGCCCTGCATGTTGCCGGTGTCCGCGGTGATGGCGATGACCATATCCTGATCGGGCATCACCACGCAGAATTGCCCGCCGGCACCGTCGCCGCGATAGGCGTTGTGGCGGCATTGCCAGAATTGGAAACCGTAACCTTGCTGCCAATCCGAGCCGATGTCCGCATGGCTTTCCTTTTCGTTAGGGACTTGCTTGGTCGTCGCCTGCTTGACCCACTCCTCGGCGATCAACTGTTTGCCCTCCCACTTGCCCTTTTGCAGATAGAGTTGGCCGAATTTCGCGATGTCTTCCGTGCGGATGTACAGGCCGTAGCCGCCAAGCGAGTTGCCCTCCGGGCTTTTGTCCCAGCGGGGATTTTCGATGCCGAGAGGCTCGAACAGTCTCGGCTTAAGGTATTCCAGCGAAGTCTGCCCGGTCACCTTGGTGATGATGGCGGAGAGCGTGTAGCTGCCCATGGTGTTATAGAGGAAATGGGTGCCCGGCTTGTGGGGAACCGGCTGCGCCAGGAATTGTTTCACCGATGGTCCGCCGTCCCGCTTCGGTTCGGAATCGTGGCCACAGGTCATGGTGAGGAGGTCTTTCACCGTCATCGCCTTGAGATTCTCCGATGGATTCTCGGGTGCTTCCTCGGGGAAAAATTTCAGCACCGGATCATCGAGTTTCAATTTCCCTTCCTGAATCGCCAGTCCGACGGCGGTGGAGTTGAAACTCTTGCTCACGGAGTTCATGACGTGCGGCTTGTCGGCGGACTCGGGCTTCCACCAGCCCTCGGAAATGACGTGGCCGTGACGCAGGATCATGAAGCTGTGGAAGGTATTGACGCTCTTGTCCGCGGCTTTGACGAAATCGAGGATTGCCTGTGAGGAAATGCCCTGCGCTTCCGGCGTGCTTCGCGGCAGGGGGGCCGCATGGATCAAGGAGATTGCGGTTAGAGAAAATGCGGCGAGTGCGGGGAAGAGTGATCTGGGTTTCATGGTGGTGCGGTTCAGAACAAGGGATAACGGAATGATCCTGCGAAATCATGCAACCGACGGAGATTCTACCAATTCGGGTAAAATCCGCTGCTCTCACGAACACAAAAGGCCGCCTCGCGTTGGCGAGGCGGCCCGAAATGTTTTTGAAATCAGAGACTCCGCTCGGCGATCTCGGATTTCACCTTGGCGACGAAATCCTCCAACGGCATCGTCGTGAGTTCTTCCGTGTCGCGGCGGCGGATGGAAACGGTGCCTTCATCGACTTCCTTCTGGCCGAGCACGATCATGTAGGGCACGCGATCGAGGCGGGCGAGACGGATCTTCGCGCCGACTTTGTCCGGCGTGCGGTCGATGGTGACGCGGATTCCGGCATCTGCGAGTTTCGCGGTCGCGGCTTCGGCGGCTTCAAGGGTCTTTTCGGAGATCGGCATGACGCGGACTTGCTCGGGAGCCAGCCACGTCGGGAATTTCCCTTCGAAGTGCTCAATCAGCAGACCGGTGAAGCGCTCCAGCGAACCGAACGGCGCGCGGTGGATCATCACGGGAACGTGCTGTGCATTGTCCGCACCGACATAGGTCAGTCCGAAACGAACGGGCAGGTTGTAGTCCACCTGCACCGTCCCTAACTGCCAATCGCGTCCGATCACGTCCTTCACCACGAAATCGATCTTCGGTCCGTAGAAAGCGGCTTCGCCAAGCTCTTCGGTATAATCCACACCGAGCGTTTGCACGGCCTGACGAAGTGCAGCTTCCGCCTTGTCCCAGTTTTCCGGCGCTCCGACGTATTTGTCGGACTCGGGATCACGCAGCGAAAGCCGCACGCGGTAATCATTCATGCCGAGCGTTCTCAGCACTTTTTTCACCAGCTCAAGGCAGCCGGTCACTTCCTCCGCCACTTGATCCGGCGTGCAGAAAAGGTGGGCATCATCCTGCGTGAAACCGCGGACGCGCGTCATGCCGCCGAGTTCACCGGATTGCTCCCAACGATAAACCGTGCCGAACTCCGCCAGTCTAACCGGGAGGTCGCGGTAGGAGTGATGGTCGCTCGCGTAAATCTTGATATGGTGCGGGCAGTTCATCGGCTTGAGCAGATAGCCCTCGTAGGTGCCGTCTGATAGTCCGTTGATCAGCGTGGCGCAGGTCGCGTCCTCGTCGGCGAGTTTTTCCAGCACATCGCGCTCGGCGATGGCCGGATACTGGCTCTCCTGATAGTAGGGGAAATGTCCGGACGTCCGATAGAGATCGAGCTTGCCGATGTGAGGTGTGAAAACCTGCGAGTAGCCCTGTTTGTCGAGCTCCGCGGTGATGAATTCCTGCAGCGAACGGCGGACCAGCGCACCTTTCGGTTTCCAAAGCACAAGACCCTGCCCAACCATTTCATCGATATGGAAAAGTCCGAGCTCGCGGCCAAGCTTCCGATGGTCGCGCTTCTTCGCTTCCTCCAAACGGTTGAGGTGCGATTCGAGCTCTTCCTTGTTTTCAAACGCCGTGCCGTAAAGCCGCTGGAGACTGCCCTTCGATTCATCGCCCAAATAGAACGACGCGGAAACCGACATGAGCTTCACGTTCTTGCACTTCGACGTGTAGCCGACGTGAGGTCCCGCGCAGAGGTCGATGAAGTCGCCATTCTGGAAACAGGAGATCTGCTCGCCTTCCGGAATCTTGTCGATCAGGTCCAGCTTGAAGCGCGAAGGATTCCCCGGCCGCTCCGTGAGTCCGCCGAGACGACCGCTTTCCGCCATCGCCTTCGCATCCTCGCGGGAAATCGCCTTGTATTCGAACTTCTGGTTCTCCTTCGCGATCTTCTTCATCTCCGCCTCGATCTTCTCGAAGTCATCCGGCGTGACACGGTGCTTCATCTCGAAATCATAGTAGAAACCGTTTTCAATCGGCGGCCCGTAAGCGAACTGCGCGTCCGGCCACAGCCGCAGGATGGCGGTTGCCATCACGTGGGCGGAAGAGTGGCGGACCCGTTCCAGGTCGGTCATTTGGGCGCGTTCGTCGAGAGTCTTGCGTTCGTTGGACATGGGAAGAAAGTTGAGAGTTTGGAGTTGAGTGTTGAGAGTTAGAGAAGAGGAGGAATGGAAGAAGGTAGAAGGAAAGAGAAAGTAGAGCAGTGCATCTTTCTCTCAACTCTCAACCATCCACTCTCAACCTCTTCACCGATCCATCAGCGCGAACTTGAGTTCCGCTTCGGAGACGACCTCGCCGTTGACGAGGCAGCGGCAGCGGGTCTGGCCGATGGAGCCGCGGATCTTGATGATTTCGCTCTCGATGAAAAGCGTGTCGCCTGGGAAAACCGGACGCCGCCATTTCACGCTGTCCGCGCTCATGAAGTAGCCGATTTTCCCGACGTTCTCCGGCTTGCGCAGCATCAGCACCGAGGAAACCTGGGCCATCGCCTCAAGCTGCAACACGCCGGGCATGATCGGATGACCCGGGAAATGGCCGGCGAAGTAAGGCTCGTTGATCGTGATGTTCTTGATCGCGATGCAGGTGTTCTCGCCGAGGCAATCGACGATGCGGTCCACCATCAAAAACGGATAGCGGTGTGGTAAAATCTTAAGCACCTCGTTGATGTCGAGCACGCTCTCGCCATCGGGGATCGAAACGGCGGCGGGCACCATCAAACGCATCTTCGCATATTGCGTTTTCAGCATGGCGGCCATCTTGGTGTTCGGCCCGTGGCCGGGCTTCACCGCGATGACGTGGCCGAGGATTTTGATCCCGGCCAGCATCAGGTCGCCGATGAGGTCGAGCGCCTTGTGACGGGCGAACTCGTTGTGGAACCGCATCGACTCCTTCGACATGATTTCATTCCCGCGGATGACCACCGCGCTTTCGAGCGAGCCGCCCTTGATCAGGCCTTTTTCCAACAGCGGCTTCACGTCCTCGTAGTAAACGAAGGTCCGTGCGGCGCAGATTTCCTTCTCGTAAAGCTCCGGCGTCACCTCGCTGGAGAAATACTGCGTAAATCGTCCTTCCGGCCCGACGTTGGTCACGGAAATCTTGAACGTCTTGCTAGGAACGATCGTGATGATTGTGCCATCGCCCGTTTCCAGATGGACCGGCTCGCGGATTTCCCAAACCTTGCGCGGGCTTTTCTGCGCCAGCGTCCCGACCTTCTTGATCATTTCCACGAACGGCTGCGAAGAACCATCGCCGATCGGTGGCTCGTTGGCGTCCATCTCGATCAGGCAATTGTCCACGCCCATCCCCGCCAAGGCGGAAATGACGTGCTCGACCGTGTGAACCTTCACCGATCCCTCCGCCAGCGTCGTCGCGCGTTCGACCGTCTGGACCTTGTCCACGTCGGCATTGATGAACGGCTGGTCCGGCAAATCGATGCGGCGGAACTTGAATCCGTGGTCTTCCGGAGCGGGCTTCAGCGTGAGCGTGACCTTTTCTCCCGTGTGGAGCGAAGTGCCTTCAAGAGTGGCGGAACCAGCGAGGGTGTGTTGGACGGCGGCGGACATGGAGGCGCAGGGTTTAATTTAACCCGGAAAGTATCAAGCCGGAATGGTGGGGGGATTCATCGGTCAAATCTCGCCAGCCTTGCCTCGATCTGACTCGATCACTGCAGGATGAAATTCGACGCAAATCCGGCGTTGGGTCCTGTGAGCGGGAAATGTCTTGCCATCGCCCGGATCCGGGTTATAGCAGCGGCACACCGTGCTTCTTGCCGGTGGGGGTCATTGTTTGGCCCACCCTTTTCCGGTCTTCATCGATGAGAGATTGTTTGAGGTTACTCCAACCGCTCATCGACACCGCCTGCCGCCCATCCGGGATGAGGCAGGCATCAAATACACATGACCCCGAATGAATTCGAGGCGTTGCCATTGGCTGCGCCCCTCCAACGTGTTCTGCGCGAGCTGAACTACACCACTCCATCGCCTGTCCAGGCACAGGCCATCCCACTGCTGCTTGAAGGCCGCGACCTTCTCGGTTGCGCCCAGACCGGCACTGGAAAAACCGCGAGTTTCGCCCTTCCGATCCTTCACGCGATCAGCGAGCGTCCGAAGCAAATCAAGCCACGCCAATGCCGCACGCTAGTGCTGGCTCCGACCCGTGAGCTTGCCGGCCAGGTCGGGAAAAGCTTCAGCACTTACGGTGCCCACATCCGCTTCAAGCAAACGCTCATCTACGGCGGCGTCGGCCAGAACCCGCAGGTATCCGCGATGCGCGGCGGCGTCGATGTTCTCGTCGCGACTCCCGGCCGTCTGCTGGATCTCATCGAACAACGCGCCGTCGATCTATCAGGCGTCGAGTTCTTCGTGCTCGACGAAGTGGACCGGATGCTCGACATGGGCTTCGCCCGCGATGTGAAGAAAATCGTCGCGCTGCTGCCTTCTAACCGCCAATCACTGTTTTTCTCCGCGACCCTCGCGCCGAGCATTGTCGAGCTCGCGCAAACCATCCTTCGCAACCCGGCCCGCGTCAGCATCGATCCCGGCACCACCACCGCCGAGCGCATCGAACACCAGGTCTGCTTCGTGGATCGTGAAAACAAGCGCCCGCTGCTGGAGCAACTGCTCCGTGGTCAGGCCGCCGCGACCACCGGCAAGCTCACCATCGTCTTCAGCCGCACCAAGCACGGTGCGAACAAGCTGGCGAAGAGCCTTTGCGAAGCCGGTTTCCCGGCCGATGCCATCCACGGCAACAAGTCGCAGGCCCAACGCGAGAAGGCGCTCGAAAAATTCAAGAAAGGCCTCACGCCCGTCCTCGTCGCCACCGACGTCGCCGCTCGTGGTGTCGATGTGAAAGACGTGGGCCTCGTCGTCAATTTCGACCTGCCTAACGAACCGGAAGCCTACGTCCATCGCATCGGCCGCACCGGTCGTGCCGGTGCCGAGGGCCGTGCTGTTTCGTTCTGCGCGGAAGACGAGCGCGAGTTCCTGCGGGAAATCGAAAAAGTCATCAAGATGCCCGTTCCCCGTTGGGATGACCACCAATGGCACGACGAGTCCCTCGCCGATCGCCATCTCCGCATGCGCACCGGCGGCGGCATGGTCCAAGGCGGCGGAAACCGCGGTCGCCAAGGTGGCGGTCGTCAGGGCGGCGGAGGAAACCGTGGCGGTGGCGGTGGAAATCGCAGTGGTGGCATCGACTACAGCAACGCGACACGCGGCAACAACCGCCGTCGTCCGGCATCCCGCTAACAAATCTGTAGCGTTGGTCTGTGACCGTCGCTGATCACACTCAAAGCGTGGAAATTTCCTGATAGGGAAGTCTCCACGCTTTTTCTTTGGGCAAACAAGGAACGGCGATCTCCGAATCGCCAAGGCCCGTGGGGAGCCGATGAAAAGCGGTTTGCCTCGCCCCATCGTCCCTTCATGGGCTCTAGCGGATCGGAGTCCGCCATTCCTTGGGAGAGCTACCTCCCGATCCCACGTAAAGCGTCAGCGACCTCTCGCGTGCTCGTTTCCTGAATCGTGTTGTGCCGCCCGCCCGGGATCTCTATCAGCCGAACGATGTCCTTTCTCTGCGAGGCAAGTGTCCGGCTCATCGTGACCGGGATCGCCTCGTCATCGGTGCCATGGAGAATAATGACTTCACCCGGACCGTGATCGGCGAGTTCCGTGAGGCGTTCCACATTGTCAAAGCGATGCCAGACTAGAAATCCCAACGGCAGTCCCGTCATTGCTTGGCTCATGTCCATCGTGCTGGTGAACGGCGCGATGAGGACCCCGCGCTGGATCTTAAAATCAGTGGCCGCGATCAAACACGCCGCCGCTCCCAAACTGTGGCCGAAGAACCGCAACCGCGCGGAGTCCGGATGATCCGGCCATCCGAGTTCACGGAACGCGACCGGCACGGCTGTTGATAGATTTTCCCGAATCCGTTCCGGCGAGGGAGATCCATCGCAATTTCCATAGCCGGGGAAATCCACCAGCAGCCACGCGTCCTCCTTCGGGGCGTGCTCTCCGATCCAATCCGCCCAATCCAGCGCGACAGTTCCGTTGCCGCCGCAGACAATCCACAGGTTAAGCGCAGATCGGAGATTGCCCTGGAGAAACGCTCGCTGCTTGCCTTGCGAAGTTTTGAAATCGATGAATTTCCCACCGGTGGCCTGCTGCCAATCCGCCATCGTTCCGGGGCCGTAGGGACGGGGGAAATAAATCAGTTTCGATTGGCAACCCACCAGAATCAGCAGGGGGAATAGCGCGAGGATGACCACCAGCCACAGAATGCGGATGGCCAAACGACGGACAATGGATCTGGCGGCCTTTTGTTCTGTTTCCATGACGGGTTCAAAAGGAGTCTATTGGAATCCGGGTGGAAGGCAAAGCCGCCTCCCTTATTTCAGAAACTTCTCAATCAGGAAGCTCACCGCGTCATCGCAGGCTTTGGCTCCGACGCCGCTGTCGATATTGCAGGTGGCGACGGCGGCGAATTTCCTGTCCGGCGCGAGCCACATGACGGTGTGGTTCATGGTGTTGGTGCCGTTGTGCATCAGCGCGGTGCCGCCAGCCCACGGGCGTTGCAGGATGACCCAGCCGACGCCGTAGTCTTTTGCCGGCAGAACGGGCGTATGAAGAAATGTTAGCGACTCGGGGCTGAGTGGTGATTTCTCCATCGTGCCAACGTGGAGACTGGCGTATTTCGCGAGATCGAGAATGGAGAGATGGACGCGGCCCGCCGGAGTGATGGCGGGCGGGTTGTCGTCATCGGGACCGGGCAGGATGGGAAATGGAATGCCGTCGCGGAGGATATGGCCGTAGGGTTGATCCACTTTTTTCGGACTGGCGGCCATGCCGAAACCGGCGGAGCCCATGTGAAGCGGTTTGAAGAGACGCTCGCCAATGAGCTGCTGATAGGACTTGCCGCTGGCTTTTTCCAGCATCGCTCCGGCGATGGTGAAGCCGCCGTTGGAATAGACATTTTGGGTTCCCGGCGGATAGGCGGCTGGGTTTGTCAGCAGGGAGCGGATCAGCTTTTGCCGTTGCGCTCCCTCCGGCTTGTCACGATCGGCATTCGCTGCGGCCCACATGTCCGGCGGGATGTCGTGGGGGACACCACCGGTGTTGGACGCCATTTGCAGCAGCGTGGCTTTCTGATAGTCCGGGTGGATTTTGATTTCAGGAAAAATTTCCGTGACGGTGGTGGACCACTTGATTTTCCCATCAGCCACGAGCATCGCGGCGAGGGTGCCGGTCATCGATTTCGTGCAGGAGCCGATGTGGAACTTGTCGTTGACGGTGACTGGAGTCGGATCGCCGTATTTTCTAACTCCCGTGGCTCCGGCGGCGATGATTTTGCCATCGAGCACGCAAGCAGCGGCGAGGGCTGGGATTTTCCCGTCCTGGGTGTAATTCGCCAGATCCGCGGAAACGTCGGCGGGGGCTGCCAGAAGACGGGAGCCAAGGACAATGCCAAGAAATAGGGGGCATGGACGTCTCGTCCATGTGAAAGCCGGGACGAGACGTCCCGGCCCCTTAGGTTTTTTTGAGATATGAATCATGGGAGGCGGGATGTCGTTCGGCGTTGATGAACCGGGACGAGACGTCTCGGCCCCCTATGATGTCGGGACAGGAATGTCCCGACCCCTTATGCTCTGGCCAGCTTGGTGATGTCCCAGAGCGGTTGTCCGAGTTCCGTGTTGATCTCGTTGAATTCGGCGACCTCGGCCTCGGTGAAAAGGATGCCGCCGGCGGCGTCGGAGCGCTTGCGGAAGCCGGCTTCGATCTGGCCGGGGAGCATGGCTCCGTCATTGCCGTGGCCTAACACGTCGTCGATGACGGCCTTGAGGTTTTCCATCTGGCTGCGGCCATGGGCGAAGTTTCCGCCTGATAGGGCATCCGGGTGGACGATTTGGAAATAGAAGACGGCGGTGTTTTTCTCGCCGGGCGCTTCCAGTTTCCGTCCGCGCAGGGTGGGGATGGAGCCGCCGATGAGACCGCCGAAAATTTCGTTGAGCAGGCACATGCCGTAGCCCTTGTGGCCGCCGAACGGGAGGAGGGCGGAAACTTCGTTAGGCTCGATGGTGGGCTTGCCATCCTTATCGACGGCAGCACCTGGAGGCAGCGTTTTTCCTTCGCGTTTCAAGGCCTGGACGCGGCCCATGGCGACGGTGGCGGTGGCCCAGTCCATGACGATGGGGACGCCGCCTTTTTCGAAAGCTGGGATGCCCCATGAATGCGGGTTGGTGCCGAGGGTGGGGAATTTACCACCGAAGGGAACGACTTCGGCGAGGGTCGAGGTGCAGTTGGTGTAGGCGTAGTAGCCGCGCTCGGCGGCTTCCATGACGTAGCCGCCGCCCCATAGGTAGTGGAAGGCGTTGTCCACTGCGATCTGGGCGATGCCGTATTGGTCGGCGAGCTCGATGGCGCGGTCGATGGCGCGGTAGGCGACGGATTGGCCTAACTTTTTGTTGGCGTTCCAGCGCTCGGAGGCCGGGAAACGCGATGGCAGCACTTCGATCTCCGCACCGGGGACGCAGCCGCCGGCTTTCGAACCGAAAAGATGGTCGAGGTGCAGCGCCTTGAGCGCGTGGTGGGTGCGGATGCCGTGACGGGCAGCCTCGGCGGCGAGCTTCGCTCCTTCGGCGGATTCGTCGGCGGTGTAGCCGTGGGATTGGTAGGCTTTCGAGACGAGGGAATCGTGGTCCTGGCGCGGAATGACGAGAAAATCTGACATGAGTTGGATTTGGTGAACGGGCGGAAATGATGCCGGGATCACGGGGCATGTCGAGCGGGATGGTATCACCTTTTTGAGTGACAAGCGCCGGACAGCAAAGAGCCGGCCGGGTGACTGAGAATGCTTGGGGAGCCGCATTCTCCGATCACGCCGACCGGCCGTTGTTGGGGGGAGTGTTTGGAAAATCAGTTGCTGTTGCCGTCGGAGTAGTTGACCTGCATGGCGTTGACGGAGATGGAGCGTTTCACGGAGAACGTGACGGTGTCGCAGAGAAGTTCCGTGCCATAGACCGTCGAGCTCATGAGCGCCAGGGTGTAGGTGCCGTCCTTGGTGAACTTGGTGGCGAGGTCGGTGACCATCAGGATCTGGCTGTCGGTGCGGTCGCGATCCATCGGGAAAGAGGCGGCGACGGTGCCCGGTGTGCCATTGGCGCCGGTGCCTTCATAGAGAATCAGATAAGTGTCGCTGCGTGGGTAGAGGTCGTTGAGGTTGAGCTGGACGGTGGGGATCTGATAGCGGAGTTCCTCACCCGGCTTGATGCCGAGAATTTGTCCGGAAGCGATGGGAAGGACCTGCACATAGGCAGAGGCGATCTGGGTCTGGGTGATGGTGCCGTCGGACAGGGCGTGCACGACGAAATGTTCCTCGCCGGTGGCCTTGGTGGAATCGCCGGCTTTCAGCGAGGATGCCGGGAATTTCAGTACGGTCGGGCCATTGTTCGTCAGGAATCCGGTGGTGAGCGGGGTATTGGACTGGACGGCGGTGGGTGCCAGCGAATTTACCCCCGCAGGATAGGATTGGATGTGTTGTTCCAACAGAACCTTGGTGGAGGCATCCGGCAGGCCGGAGCCTGTCAGCAACCCGGCCACATTGACCTGCACGGTGAACGGCTGGTCCACCCGGGTGCGCGGATAGGGCGCGTAGGGATCGAGCGTGGTGATCTTGATGTCAGCCTTGGGCAGGTAGGCTCCGACGAGTTTCTGATCGAGCAGATAGTCCTTGGGCGTGGTTTGGTTGATGGTCCAAAGCTGGAAAAGCGATCCGCCCGTGTCGATGGACAGTGCGGATGGCGCGGTGCCCGTGGCGGCCACCGGCATGTCCCAGACGACGCCTGTTCCCTGCTGGTTCTGGCGCACGAAATTGACGTAGGTGTCGGCAAACGCGTTGATGGAGGCGAGGGCGAGGAATAGGCTGATGGATTTCATCGTTGGGTGATGGTTAGGGATTCTTTGGCGATGTTGACGGAGATCGGGCCGTTCTGATGGACAGCGACGACGATTTTGTCCTGCTTGGCCCAGAACGTGACGCGGTCGGCGGGAAGTGCTTGATTGCCGGCGGCTTGCTCGAAGGAGACTTCGTTGGTGGTGATCCAGGAAACGTTTTTCGTTAGGAAATCCGCCCATGAAAGCAGTGTTCCCACCGGCTTGGCGTCGACCCGGCTTTTCATCGCTTCGGGCAGGAAGATGACCGCGCCTTTGGGAACGAGCGTCCAGTTTTTGCCGTCGTGTAGGATCATCGACTGTTTGATGATGGATTGTTCGGCCGGCCGGGCCACTTGGGGCGCGCTTTCCGGAGTCTGTGGAAGGTCCGTGATAGGGTTGCCCTGTTGGATTTTCGCCAGGGCGGCGGGAGTGATCCGGGCCAGGACGGGTGGCCCGGCGAAGGCGCCCGAGGCGAGCGCGAGGATGAGGAGTGATGTTTTCATGGGGGGATGAAAATCGGGGGCGTTAGGGAGTCGTGATGGTTTCGAAACTGACGAGGACGACGAGGTCCTGCATGTCGAAGTAAGTGGTGCCGGGAGCGGCGGTGGAGCCTTCCCAGAGGATGATGAGATCCTGTGGGCCGATCTTGATCCTGCCGGTGGAGTCGAGGTAGGCGGAGAGGAAGCTTTTGATGTTTCCCTGATCGTAGGCCGGTGCGTAGCTGGGGGGCTTGTCACCGTTTCTCAGGACGACGGCATATTGGTCGCTGTTGTTGGTTTCATGGTAGCTATACCAGGAAGTGCCGGTGATGCTGGACGCGCCGCGGCCGCGGAATTTGATGGTGTCGTTCTTTTCGACGATCTGTTCGACGAGAACCTTGGTGGGAAGGACGGAAAGGGCATTTCCCTTGAAGAACGTGGTCCATGAGGTGCCGTTGATTTTCCAACTGCCTTCGAAAGGAAGGAGAGTGGAGCCGGATTGGAAGGCGACACCGAGCGTGCGGACCCGCATTTTCACTTTGCTGGTGGGCTTCAGATCCACGTCGACGAGACGGGTGGCGGGATACTGGATCTGCCAGTCGAGTTGGGAGCGGACGCCGGCACGAACCAGAGTGCGATCAACGTTGAGTTTGCCGGTGGGGATGTCGGCGGCGGAGGCGGCGATGATCGGAAACAGGAATGCAAGCAATCCGGTCATCAGGCGTCCACCACGGGGGGAGTGGTGCGATTTCATGTTTTTGGGGGGAATTAAACAGCATCGGCTCTTGCGAACCGACGCCGTCATTAAAAACCCAAAATCTCCGAAAATCAAGATGTCCGGTGTATTCTACGCGATCACGTGGGGCGAAATGGACCGGTTCGGGAATGAAATCTTATTTCTTAAATCACTGATAAATAGCTATTTGTGGATTAAAATGAAAATCCCCGCGACCTCTTGTCAGGGAGGCGCGGGGATTTTGAATTAGTTAGCTTTTATTAACTAACCTGTTATTGAAGGTTTTTCAACGGTCCAAAATGGAGTTCCAATGCTCCAAATTGTCCTTCTGCGATTCGAACAGCGCGGTGGTGTCCTCGTGGATGTCGATGGAGGTGATCTTGTCGCCCTTGGCGATCTTGTTCACCACGTCTTGTCCCGTGATGACCTCGCCGAAGACGGCGTGTTTGCCGTCGAGGTGCGGGGTCGCAAGGTGGGTGATGAAGAACTGGCTGCCGTTGGTGTTAGGTCCGGCGTTGGCCATGGAGAAGATGCCGGGCTTGGTGTGTTTCAGCGAGCGGTCGATCTCGTCGGCGAACTTGTAGCCGGGGCCGCCGGAGCCGGAGCCGGTCGGGTCGCCGCCTTGGATCATGAAATTGGCGATGACACGGTGGAAAGCGACACCGTTGTAGTAGCCGCGCTTGGCGAGGTTGAGGAAATTGGCGGAGGTGACGGGGACCTGGGAAGCGAAGATCCTGGCATTGATGTCGCCGGCGGTGGTGTGGAGTGTGATTTTGATGTCGGACATGGAGGGCAGGAAATACCGGTTTCCGCCCGCTGGCAACTCCTACTGTTCCGCCCGCCGAAGGTCGTTCCGGGGAGATTGCTATGGTGCCATCCTCACGTGATCCAGCACGAGATCCACTCCGTTGGTGGTATTCGACGCGTCGATGAATGTGATCGTCGCCCTGGTGCCGATGGCGGTGAATTCGTAATGCTGTCCCCTGAGCCAGTTGGTCCCGCCTGAAAAGGAGGTGCTGGGAACATTGGTCACGCGGTTGATGACCCTTTGGTTTCCGAAATCAATCAATGTGCGCAGGCTCTGTGACTGGGGATTATAGGCGAGGTTTCCCACATCGAACAGGAGTTGATAGGTCTTTCCGGGAATGGTGTCGATCGTTTGGATCAGCGACCCGAAGTTAGGCAAGTTTGCGGAATTGAAGGCCGCCACCATCGCGCCATCGGTCGGCACATAGGGCGGTGTGGATTTTGCCGACGCTCCGCCGGGATCTGTGGAGGCGGTCCATCCTTCGAGTCCGGATTCGAAACTTCCGTTGACGAACTGACCGCCCGGAGGCAGCGGGGTGAGTCTCACGTTGTCCAGAACCAGATCCAGCGAGTTGGTGGCGGACGAGACATCGGTGAATGAGATTGATCCGAATGAGCCTGTGGAGATGAACTCATAGGAAGCAGCCACCCAAGCCGTCGTGCCTCCGCCGGAGCCCGGGATGTCAATCGTGTCGAACACCCTGTTGAGCTGTTTGTAGCCCCAAATCGTCCAGACAATCACTTGCAGCCGCTGGTGTTGGGAATTGTAGGACAGATTCCCCACATCGAACTCAAGCCTGTAGCGTTGATCGGGGACTAACATCAACTCCCGCTTCAGTGATCCGTTAGGAGTTGAATTGGTGGCATTGAAGGCCGCCAGGCTGTTGCCTTCGGTGGGCAGGTAGGGGGGCGTGGATTGCGCGGAGACATTGCCGGCGGGGTGCCAGCCGGTCAGGCCGCTTTCGAATCCTCCGTTGCCGAGTGGAGCGGTTGCGGGCAACTCGGTCAGTCTGACATGATCCAGCACGAGGTCCAGCGAGTTGGTGGCCTGTGAGACATCGCTGAAAACAAATCCCACGGAATTTCCTATCGATGGGAATTCATAGACTGCCGCGATCCATGCCGTTGCGCCTTCGCCAGGGCCGGCGATGTCGATGACGTCGGAAACGTGCGAGGTGGTCGTCACACCGATGACTTCCCCCACGTTCACCTGCAACCGCTGGTGCTGTGCGTTGTAGGACAAGTTTCCCACATCGAACTCCAGCTTGTAACGGTGGCCGGGAATGGTCGCCACGAATTGCCGGAGCAAGCCATTGGGTGTCGAATTGGACGAGTTGAAGGCAGCCAGCTTGGTCCCTTCGGTAGGGCCGTAGGGGGGCACGGATTTTGTGGAGACGTTGCCGATCACCTCCCAGCCAGCGAGGTCGGATTCGAATCCTCCGTTGACGAATGGGTCGGCGGCAAGTCGCGCAGTCAGGATGGTCGCCCATGTGGCGATCGTGACCGATCGGTGAATGAAAGTTTTCATGATCACATCAATGGTTGGGGGTAGTTGGTTTTCCGCCCGGAAGAATTCCGGATCAAACCAATGGCAACTTCATCGGGGTGATCCTGAAAACAAACCATCAGTCGTGATGGGACAAATGATGCATGGTAAAAAGCAAGATATGGGCGTCCCGGCGGATTGGAACCAAGTGATCACTCCGAAGCGATGTCCGGCAGGCGGACTACCCGGTAGAAAACGCTTTTCACGGGGTGGCCTATGAGGGCGTCCGTCGGGGAAATTTTCGTGAATTCGATCATGCCGGGACCCGCGGCTTGGAGGGTGTCGATGCGTTCCCAGTTAAGGAGATTTTCGGATTTTTCGAGAACGTAGGTACCCGTGCTCGGGGCGAGCAGGCCGACTTTGTGGTTTCCGTATGTGCCGATCAGAAATGCCGGTCCCAACAGCTGTCGTGAGACCGCTCGGATTTCAGCCGGGGGGATTGCCGCGGCAATGGAGCTTGTGCCGTTCAGGCGCACGTGGTCGAGAAGCAGGTCGATGGCGTTCGTGGTCGCGGAAATGTCGCGGAACGCCATCACGGTCGTCGCGCTGTCCGCCACGAAGGTGAAGCTCTGCGGAAACCACCGGGTCGTCCCATTTCCCGGACCGGTGACGACGACGTTCCTCGACAGCAGGACCGCTTGCCCGGTGCATGTCATTTGGAGCTGTTGCGGCAAAGTGTTGTAAGCAAGCACGCCGACATCGAAGGCAAGCACGTAGGATGCGCCAGGCGTCGTGGCAATCGATCGCGAGACGACACCGTTAGGCTGGCCATTGGAAGTGTTGAAGGCCGCGATCCGGGTGCCGTTCGTTGCCGAGTAGGGAGCGACGCTGTTCCGGATCTGCACGTTTCCTGTGACTGTCCAGCCGTCGAATCCCGCCTCGAAACTGCCGTTGGCCAGCGAGATGGCGCTCGGAATGACGAGGTTCGCAGGATTGCTGATGACCGGGCCTGCGGTGTTCGAGACGATCACGTCATAACTTCCGGTATTCGCAGGCTGGGCGTTGGTGATGGAGAGGGTGTCGGAGTTGGTGCCTGGAAGTGGGCTTCCATTGAAACGCCATTGGTAGGAAACAGGGGCGCTGCTGGTGGCCGTCACCCGGAAAGTGGCGCTGCCTCCGGCGGCGATGGCGACATTTGCCGGTTGGGTGAGGATGACTGGTGGCCCCTCGACATACACGGCGGTGAACGTGTGGTCGCCATCCATGACGACGCTGGTTGCTTGGGTGGCGGCGTGGTCCACCCCGTTTTTCTGCCATTTCTGGAATCGCAAGGCTCCGTTGGTGGCGGCCGCGGTCAGGTTGACGGTCGCCGCGTTCGGATAGAGGCGGGTGAAATCGGCGGTCCCGTTGCCCAGGCCGCTGCCGTCGGCCGGACTCACGCTGACGGCGGCGCCGGTGACGGGTGTCGAACGCACTATCAGCCTGCGGGAGATCTGCGGGACGATGCGGACCCTGTCGAGAGTGAGGTCCAGCGAGTTGGTGACGGTGGAGACATCACGGAAGACCAGGGTGGTGATGCTGCTGTTGGCCGTGAATTGCAGCGACTTGCTTTCCCAGCGGACCTTGATGCCGTTCAGGCGGTTGGTTACGTAGGTTTGCGAAATCAGGCTGGAGCTGCCGGTGAGCTGGACCTGGAGGCGCTGTTGGGAATCGTTGAGGGCATATACGCCCATGTCGAAGGCGAGTTGATAGATCTGGCCCGGGATGGTGGCGAAGGCCTGCGAGAGAATTCCGTTAGGCGTGGTTTGACCGCCGTTGAAAGCCACCAGCCGGGTGCCGTCCGTAGCGACGTAAGAGCCGCCGGATTGGATCACCATGTTGCCGGTGGCTGTCCAGCCGTCGAAGCCCGCCTCGAAGCTGCCGTTGACAAGAAAGGCTGTATCCGGGGGCGCAAGCACCGTCAGCACTGCGGAACTGCTGGTGACGGAGCCGACGACATTCGAAACGATCACGTCATAGCTTCCCGCCTTGGCGGTCTGGACATCGGAAATGACGAGGGTGTCCGTATGTTCCCCCGTGAGGTCGGCGCCGTTGAAGCGCCATTGATAGGCCAGGGTGCCGAAGGCGGTAGCGGTCACCCGGAAGGTGGCGCTGCCTCCGGCCGCGACGGCGAGGTTGCCCGGCTGGGCGGTGATGACCGGCAATCCCTCGATATACACGGCGGTAAGGGTGTGGTCGGCATCCATCACGACACTGGCGTTGGTGGAGTTAGTTAGATCATGCCCGTTTTTCCGCCATTTGGAGAAACTGTATCCGTTGTGGACGGAGGGTGCGGATAGGTTCACGGCCACCGCATGCGCATAGCGACGGGTGAAACCGGTGGTTCCGTTGCCGAGGCCGCTGTTATCGGCGGGACTGATGGTGATGGCGGCTCCTGTGGCGGGCGACGACTCGACGACCAGCGCACGGCTGATCTGCGGGATGATGCGGATGTTGTCGAGCGTCAGGTCGAGCGAGTCGGTGACGGAGGAAAGATCACGGAAGACCAGGGTGCTGCTGTTGCTGTCCGCCGTGAAGAGCAGCGACTTGCTGTCCCAGCGGACCTTCACGCCGTTGATACGGCGGGTCACATAGGATTGCGAAACGAGGGTGGAACCGCCGGTCACCTGGACCTGGAGCGTCTGCGGGGAATCGTTGAACGCGAGAACGCCCATGTCGAAGGCGAGTTGATAGGTCAGGCCGGGCGTAGTGGCGAAGGTCTGCGAGAGGATTCCGTTAGGCGCGGCTTGACCGTAGTTGAAAGCCAGCAATTTGCTTCCATGGGTGGGTGCATAGGATCCGCCGGTCGGGATCGCCATGTTGCCGGTGGTGGTCCAGCCGCTCAGACCAGCCTCGAAACTGCCGTTCACGAATTCCGCCGGGATCACCCGGACCGCCACCTCGTCGGTTGAGGACAGGCCGTTCGTGTCGGTCACCGTCAGCACAATGATATGTTCGCCTAACGGAAGCTGGATCTCCGGAGTGATCCCTGTGGCGAGTTGGGTGGAACCGAGCTTCCATGTGTGGGTGGAAATCGGCGCGTCGCCCGCGGTGCTGCCCCCGGCGTCGAACCGGACGAGACCGAAGCCGTCGGAGTCGATATCGGCGATTTCCTGATCCGCACCGGCATTCGCCGCGGGTCCTGTTTTGATGACGGGCGTGAATTCGAACCAGTCGATCGCCCCGGAGTTTCCAGAAATCACCAGGCGGAGAATCCGCTCTCCGGCAGGCAGAACGATTTCCGGAACGGTGACTATATGCCATTCCCCTTCGGTTACGGCTTCCGGAATCGTGATGGGTCCGCTGATGTTGACTCCGTCGATTTCGAGAAGCACCTCACCTCCCACCGTGGATCCGCTGGTCCGCAGGTCCAGCCGATAGACACCCGCGGCCGCCACCCGGACGCTGTATTCGAGCCATTCTCCCGCCACGGTGGATACGACGTGAACAACGCCATTCTCATTGTCACGGGTTTCGATATCGACACCTTCCAACTCGCGGTACTGGCCCCATTCGTTTTCCGGTGTCAGGTCGTGATATGCGATGTCCTGGCCCCCGAGATCGAAATCCTCCGCCTGAATGACTCCCGGAATGCCGCGCGTAGTTCCGCCGAAAGGTGCGTTACGCAAAGCGGGTGTCGCGCCCGCCTCATCAGACGGGGTGGATTCATTGCCGTTCATGTCCACTGCGGTCACCGTGTAAAAATAAGGGGTTCCCAAGGCCGCGGACGAGTCGGTGAGTTCCATTACCGTTGCGGGTAACTCGCCAATCATGCCTTCGGCGGCGACCGGCACCCCCGCACTCTCCGCCCGATAGATCCTGTAAAACGCGAGGTCGGCCGCTGCCGGAGCGTTCCACGACAGGTGGACCGTGCCATTCGCTTCGGGCACCGCCGCCAGTCCGCCGGGCGACGGCGGGGGAGTGGCGTCCCCGTCGCCGGTCCGGTCGATCCGCAGGGCGACATCCGCCTGATAGATCATCGGTGCCAGCGTGTAGACCCCGCCATTGTGGTTGAACTCCTCGGTGCCGAGGACCGCCATGTCGGAAGGGCGGGTCCAGACCGCCCGCCAAGAGCCCGCCTCCAGTTGCACGACCGGAGCCGCGGTGTGATCGGCGGTGTCGATCGGATTGTAAACTGTTTGGAAATTCACCAAACCGCTCTGTCCGTGGTGGAAGTAGGCCACATATTGTTGCCCCGGGTTCGCCATCGCCTGCACGGTGGCGCCCGCCGGGATGGCGCTTTGAATCCATGTTAGATCCCTGCGCAGGGATACCAGGTGCAGGCCGTCGATGTAGCGGCCCGCGTTCCGGATGGACCCGCGCACCGCGTTTCCCAGTGCGTTGTCGCCCGCTTCGTCGTCCGAGGTGTAGAGTACATTGGTGAATGCCAGCCCTTGATAGATCGCCCCGCCGCCCAACAGGAACATCCATGCTTCAAGTCGTGCCTGGGGCTCGGTCCGGGTGTCGGCTTCTCCCATGGCGAGGATTTTGCCGCGGAAATAATGATCGCGCAGCAGGGCTTCCGCTCCCGCGATCGTCGAGCCCGGCACCATTCCGGGGTAATGCTCGTTGATGATCCCGAAGTCGCCTGACAACTCATCCGCATGTTGAGGGAAATTGTGGGCCACCAGATGTTGGTTTTCCAAGGCCGCCTCTTCTTCGCGGATGACTGCCAGCATCCGGTCATGAAACTCCACCTCCTCGGCATCCCGGACTCCCGGTTGATTCCAGAAGGGCTCGTTGTGGATCTCAAAGTAGAAATTGTCGAACCGGTTCACCTCCCGGACGATTCTGCGGACCAGGTTTTCCTTCGCCGCCATCGTGTTGGCATCCACCGGACGATGGCAGTCATTGGGATCCGGCGGTCCGTATCCCTGGACGTTGTTGGACGGGTTGAACGGGCTGTTCTTCCATTCCTGCGGTGTGTAATAGGTCGAGAAAAATGTCAGCTCGACGACGATCCCCCGGTCACTGCAAGCCTGCAGGAAATCCGTTAGCCGGGTGAAATACGCTTCATTTCACTGCGTGAAATCCCATTTGCCCAGCCCGTCCAGCGAGGTGTTTCCGGTCGTATCCCTTTTCCACGGCTGCAGGAATGCCGCCGGCATGGGTGCCAGCGGGTCGTTGGAGGGAACCCGGTTGTCATGCCGGAATCCCGCCAGGAAGATCCTCGTTAGATTCATGCCGTCGCGTTGCATGATATCCAGATAGGGGATGAAGTCGAAGTCCGTGTTGACCACCGAGCCGTAATGCTCCGCGAAGGTGAACAGCACCTCCGGCTTGCCGCGGAACTCCAGAATGCCGGGATTCTCCGGATGCGGTTTGAGAGGTTCCCAGGCGGACAACTGAGTTATTGTTAGGAAAAAGGCGGCGATCAGTCGATAGGGAAGGAAAAGGAATTTCATGGTCAGGGAGGGGAGGGATCTACAGACGGTTGGATCTCCAACACGGCCCGGCAGAAAGGGTGGGGGAAACGAGAGGAACCGGGCGGTGGTTCGGCTAGGGGGAAGCTGGCCCCGCCCAAGTCGCGATGACCGGCCGCGAGACGCGCTGGCCGGGTGAAAGATTCAGCCTGACATGGAGATTCAGGCTAGACGTGATGATCCAGGGGATCAGGGGGGAGACGTGCTCATCAGATCTTTCGGGGGAGGATAGGGGGAAGGGAAAATACTACTCTGCAAATGGACTAGAGAGCCATAAGCATTCCCAGTGCCTTAATCAAGGGGTCTTTTCCTGCCTGTCATGAAATTTCCCCTGCCCGGCGATGCCGAAGTTCGGGTGGAATTCATCCTTGTCCGGATGGTCTAGCAGATTTCCCGCGGATCGTGTGCCCTCCGTCATCCCATCTTACTGAGCGTGAGACAGAACCCACGCGTATTCGCCGGCGATCTGAACTTCCACCGGACGTTGCAGTCCGCCCGGCAGGACTCCCCAGGTGTAGGTTTCGATTTCGTAATGCCCGCAGGCGGATGGATTTTCACGCCGCCAGGCAAGCACCCTCGCCACCTCGCGCCGCGTCGAATGCAGGGGAGGGGAAGGCTCCGCGTCCAGAGGGATGTGGAAATGCACCCGCGCCTCCACCGCCCCGGCGATTTCCCCGGCGTTCAGGAAATCCGGCAGATCTACGAAACGGGTGATCCTCGCCCCGTCTCCCAGCACCAGCACCTGATGGAAATACGTCGGCTCATCGAAAGCACGGATCGCCGCGATGGCGGCCGGATCGCGCGGATCCAGCACCAGCGCGCTCGACAGGTGGATCTTGGAAATGCGGATTCCCGAGTTCACCATCACATCAAGCGATGCCCGGACGTCGTCATATTCCAGCGCGAAATGACAGGTATCGAAATTCACGCCGATCCTGCGGCGGAGGATTTCCGCATCCGGAGCCTCCGCATGCAGCCGCTCGAAAAACGCCAGCGTCTCCACCGTGTTCTCGAAATGCCCTAACGGCTCCGGCTCCAGCCCCAGATGGAAATCGTGACCCGTTTCCGCCGCCAGCTCCTCCAGCCAGCCCGCCAGCTCGATGAGATTTTTCCGGATCGGCCCCTCGTCCGCATGAAACGTCTTGTGAGATCCCGGCAACGTCGAAACCGAAGCTCCCGTCCCCGGCCGCGCGATGGCTGCTAGAATCCTGAACAGATCCTTCGTGTAGCCCACCCGCGCCTGCTCCGTCCAATCCGGCTTGAACACCTGCTCCTTCACCCGCGTCCCGTGGAAGCTGCCGTAGGGAAATCCATTGATCGTGAAAACATAGGTGTTCGTTTCCTCCAGCCACTCGCGGAACTCCGCAACGTGATTCCCTTCGAGCAACTCCTGCGCCGCCATCGCCGACAACCGCAGCCCGATCGCAAACGCCTCGTCCGCATCTAACGAACTGCTGGCCCGCAGTCGGTCGCGCACCGCCAGCACGTGCGTCCGCAACATGTGAAACGTCTCCATCCACGTCTCCGCCGGATGGATGTTCGTGCAATACGAAAGATGGGAATGATCGAATTTCAAAGCCTTGGAGGATGAGCCCGTAGCGTCGTTCCATCACCGTCGGAGTCAATCCAAACCCCTGCCGAAAACATGACTCGTGAGCTTCGCGATTCTTTATGGGTCCTTCGGGAGTGTTTTGCCAATCCTCCGGGCTTCCTCGCTCCGCCTCCGGGGCGCGACGATCGCACCAATGATTCCGCCGATGATTCCAAGAGGGATCATAATGATTACCCAAAAGAGCGGACCTCCCATATCGTTGATGTTCGTGGCGCCAACGTATAAAATGGCGAAGAATAATATCGGAATCAGGCATCCGCCCGCTGATGTTCCCAGACAGCATCCAAGACTCCGGTTTCTACCCAGCGGAATCTCTTCGGGAGGAGCGGATTTTGGCGTTTCGTAGGGAGATTCGGGCGTCAATGTTGAAATATGTTAGATTGCCGGTGCAAATTGGGGGTGGCTCGGGATCCACTCGGACCGTCCGCACCACCCCCGTTTTCCCTCTCCTTGTCTGGAGATCTGTTATGTCACGCGTCGAGCCTGAGGGCGGCTTTCTGCGCGGCGCTTTTCGCTTCGGTCTTCGTGTTGCTTGCGCCGTCGTCCGCGGTGAGGCGCATGCCGACGGGTTTCGAGACACCGAACTCTTCCATGGTCACGCCATACATCACGTCGGCGCGGGCCATCGTGCGCTTCGAGTGGGTGACGATGATGAACTGCGAGTTGTCGATGAAGCGATCGAGCACTTTGACGAAGCGGTTGATGTTCGACTCGTCGAGCGGCGCGTCGAGTTCGTCGAGCACGCAGAACGGGCTGGGCTTGATCATGTAGATCGAGAACAGCAGCGCGACGGCGGTCATCGAGCGCTCGCCACCGGATAGAAGCGTGATGGACTGAAGCTTCTTACCCGGTGGCTTTGCGGTCACTTCGATGCCGGATTCGAGCGGATCGCTCTCGTCCAACAGCGTGAGATCGGCTTCGCCTTTTTCACCGAAGAGTTCCTTGAACATCTCGCGGAAGTTGATTTTGACCTGCGCGAAGGTTTCGGAGAAGAGGCGCTGGGTTTCCGTGTTGATGCGCTCGATGACTTCGAGCAGCTCGGTCTTCGAGTTGACGAGGTCGTCGTGCTGGTTCTTGAGGAAATTGTAGCGTTCCTCAAGTTCGTCGAACTCCTCGATGGCGTCGAGGTTGACGGGGCCCATGGCATCGAGGCGGCGCTTGATGTCGGCGACGATGGACTCGACGAAATCCCAATCCGGCTCGCCGGTCATTTCACCGGGAAGCTCGGCATCGTCGCTGGTGCCATCAACCACGACGGTCGGCATTTCATCCTCGGCATTTTCATCCGACTCGTCACCGGTGACGATGGATTGGCGTCCGCCACGGCCTTGCAGGGCTTTCTGCGAGGCGATGCTGGAAAGCAACGCATGGGCGTCCGGCTCGAAAGTGGATAGATCGATCTGGTGGCGCTCCTGGATGGTGGTCGCAAGGCTTTCGATGCGGAGATCGAGCTTGGTGCAGGCGACTTCCTCCCGGCCTTTTTGTTCGTTGACCTTCGAGTGGTCGCGGCGGACGGCGGCGAGCGCGGTCTCGGCGGTTTCGATGGCTTCTAGCAGAGCGGTGCGGCCTTCGGAGCGGGAATTGATTTCCACCTGGAGGTCTTCCACTTCGCAGCGGTGGGTCTCGCATTCCTCGGAGAGGCGGGCGTTCTCGGCGTGGGCGGCTTCGATCCGCTGGTCGAATGAGGAAATCTCCGTTTCGCGGCGGATGGCGAGTTCGCGCAATTCGGATAGACGTGCTTCCATCGGCTTCTGCTGCTCTTCGGCGGATTGCTTCGCCCGGCGCTCGACGGCGAGCTCGGTGCGGAGTTCGTTGAGGGCCTCGACGATGTCCTGCTCGCGGCGGACCACGGCTTCCGACTCGGATTGCAAGCGGCGGGAATCATCCTCGAGCGCTTCCAACCGCTCGCGGGCGGTGGCGAGTTCGCTTTCCAGATGTTCGCGTCCTTCGGCGGCGGCGCGCTCGCGGTTTTCGAGTTCGCCGCGCTCCCACTTGACGTTTTCGAGTTTGGTTTCGAAATTCTCCACCTCGCGGGTGGCGAGGCTGAGCTGGCCTTGCAGAGTGGATAGATCGACCTTCTGGCGTTGCAGGCGTTCGCGGGAAACCTCGACTTCCTCGCGGAGTTGTTCGAGGCGGGATTCGAGATCGGTGACGCGGGTGCGGGCGGCTTCGTCGGCGGCGGTTAGGGCCTCGACTTCGGCGGCGAGCGTGCGGACCTCGTTCTGGAGTTCGAGCACCGAGGTGCTGCCTTCCGCACCGGCTCCGCCACGCAACATGCCTTCGCCGGTGAGCATGACGCCGGCCAAGGTGACGAAGGTGACGCCCGGATGGGCAGCGCGGAGACGGAGTGCGGTCGCTTGGTTAGGGACGATGAGGACCTTGTCCAGCAGGCGCTCAATGACATTGGAAATCCGCTTGTCGGACTTCACCCGGTCGAGCGCCCAAGCGGTCGCGCCTTCGGGAAGGGCTTCCATCTGGGTGCCGTTGGAATGGCCGACGAAGGTTTCGGGAAGCACGGCGGCGATGCCGAGTTGCTTCTCCGTTAGTCGTGCGATGACGGATTCCGCCATCGCCTGGTCCTGGACGAGGACGGCTTGCAAATGGTTTCCAAGCGCGGCTTCAATGGCGCGAGCGCAGCTGTTCTCCGCTTCGATGAACGACGCGAGCACGCCATGGATGCCGGGCTTGAAAGTGTCGGGTTGGCCGAGGCCCTTGAGCACATTCTGCGTGCCCTTTTCGAATCCCTCGCCGCTTTCGACAAGCTGGCGGACGGCATCGAACCGGGCCGAGCGCTGCGCGAGAACCTTGTTCGATTCCACGGCGACGGTGCGGGCGGCATCGAGGTCGCCGCGGGTGTGCTGATAGGTGCGCTCGGCGATCTGGAAGGTTTCCTCCAACTGGCCTAACATCGAACCGGTGGCTTCCACCTCGCCGGCGATGCGGTTCTGCTCGGCGCGGGATTCCTCCATCTCCAGCGTGAGGCGCTGTTCCTCGTCCGTGAGCTGGCGCGAGCGTTCGCGGTTGCCTTCGAGCTGGGCGAGCGAGCTTTCGATCCGTGCCTGGGTCGAGGCGATGATCGTCTGGGCGCGGTTCGCTTCGCCGCGGGTTTCGCGGAGCGCGGCTTCGATGCGGTTGCGCTCGTCGCGGGTGCCTTGGGTGCGGCTTTCCTGTTCGGCGAGCTGGATTTCCTTCTCAGCGATGATGCGGCTGAGCTGGTCTAACGATTCATTGGCGGCGATGAAATCAAACTCCTGCTTCGCGAGCTTATCGCGGGTCTCGGCGATGTCCTCGTGGTTCTGGCGAATGCGGGATTCCAGCTCGGATTTCCGCTCGTCGTTGAAGGCCATGCGGCCGGAAGCCGAGGTCAGCGCGTTGCGATGCTCATTGAGGCGGTGGCGGAGTTCGGCGAGTTCGCCTTCGAACACGCGGGCGGCGGCACGGGCTTCGGCGACCGCCTCTTCTTTGGCGGGGAGCTGCATTTCCAACTCCGTGTCGCGGACTTCGAGGCCACGAATCGAAACGACGAGTTCATCACGCTCGGCGGTGAGCTGGACGAATTTCCGGTGCCCGAGATGGCTGTCTAACACGCGGGTGTCGGCGGCCAGCGCCTGATAGCGGCGGGCCTTGGCGACCTGGCGGCGGAGGGAGTTCATCCGGCGCTCTTGTTCCGCTAACACATCGGAGACGCGGAGCAAGTTGGCTTCGGTGAATTCCAGTTTGCGCAGCGCTTCCTTTTTCTCGCGCTTGAATTTCGTGATCCCGGCGGCTTCCTCGAACACCGCACGTCGCTCTTCGGGCTTGGAGGAAAGGATCTGGTCGATCTGGCCCTGAGCCATGATCGAGTAGGCGGTGCGGCCGATGCCGGTGTCCATCAGGAGGTCGTGGATGTCCTTCAGGCGGCAAAGCGTGCCGTTGATCCGGTATTCCGAACGCCCGTCCCGGAAAACCCGGCGGGTGAGGGAAACCTCGTTGTAGTCCACTTTGAGCGCTTCCTCGCAATCGCCCATCGTCAGGGTGACCTCGGCCATGCCGAGCGGCTTGCGTTTTTCCGTGCCGTTGAAAATGACGTCCGCCATTTCGCCGCCACGCAGGGCTTTGGCGGAGGTTTCGCCGAGCACCCAACGGATCGCATCGACCACGTTGGACTTGCCGCAGCCATTCGGACCGACGATGCCGGTCACGCCTTTGGCGAATTCGAACACGGTTTTATCCGCGAACGACTTGAAGCCGTGGATTTCGAGAGTTTTAAGATACATTCCAGACAGTGGGGTTAGAGGTGAAGCCCGAGAGGGAAGTGGGCTGAGGTCAGAGTAACCCGGGAGTTGGCTCGGGCAATCCAAGAATCACTGATCCCACTCCATATGGTGTTTTGAATTCAATTTAGATACCAAATATAGTATTTGGCGGTATTTTATAAACCTGAAATAATTTGCAGGGCTGGAAATTTTTCAACAGCTTTTCCCAAGGCTGATTGATCCGAAATCCCTCCTCATGTCGGATCAAATATGAACGAATGGGTCGTTATGCTCCGCCGTTTCCCGAGCGGAATCGCGAAACACTTTGCCACGATTCGGATTTGTGTAAAACTTCGGTCAACTTTGCCATGCCACTCCGCTACCTTTTCGCATCGATTTTCCTCTCAGTTCTCAGTGCAACCGGCATGGCCCATGCAGAGGATGCCACCGCCCCGGCTGCTCCTTCCGACCTGAAGGTCACGGCTGTTGGCGTGAATGCCTTCAAGCTCAAATGGAAAGACAACTCCAACAACGAGGTGGGCTGGGAAGTGAAGGTCTCGCTTGCCGGAGGCGCTCCCAAGCATTTCCTATTCATTCCCACGAAGGACATCACCTCCTACACGGTCGTCACCAACGATCTGCCGGGCTTCGGGCTGGTATTCCAATTGGCGGCTTACAACGGAGCTGCTGGTACGGAAAAAATCTCGGCCTCGACGCCGGTCGTCGCCGTCAAGGCTCTGTCTCCGGCCACGTTCGATGCTCCGACCGGATTGACCGCCAAGACCATCGACGACGGCAGGATCCGCCTCAACTGGACCGACAACGCGAATTCGGAAAACGGTTATCTTATTCAATTCAAAACCAAGACCGCCAAGAACTGGAAATCCCTCGGAACCACCCAGCCGGACGTGAAATTCGACGTCATCGCGTCCGGAATGTTGCCGGCGAAGGAATACCTGTTCCGGGTGAGGGCGTTCAAGGGCACCAAGTTCAGCGGCTTGTCGAACGTTGCGGAGGCCAGGACCAAGACCTTGCGCGCTCCCGAGAAATTGGAAGC
Organism: Verrucomicrobiota bacterium; assembly: GCA_040386755.1. Classification (GTDB taxonomy): domain Bacteria; phylum Verrucomicrobiota; class Verrucomicrobiia; order Verrucomicrobiales; family Akkermansiaceae; genus Luteolibacter. The sequence continues at coordinate 172,019 of JAZKEY010000025.1, forward strand.
GACCGCCGATGCTGAAGGCTCGTTCAAGTTCAAATGGAAGGACCGTTCGAGTGCCGAAAACGGCTTTGAAATCCAACAGAAAGTCGGAGATGGCGAATTCTCCTGGGTTTGGAGATTCGGAGAGAATGCGAATGCGACGGAATTGCTGGAGGATTTCCCCCTCGATCAGGAGCTCCAATTCCGCATCCGTTCGTATCGCATGGTCGGTGAGGATCTCAAGGAATACTCCTATTCAGGATTTTCCGATATCGTCACCGTTCAATCCACGCCATTGGCGAAGCCCACGCTGGTCTCGGTGGGGGAGCGCACCGACAGTTCGTTGAAGGTGAAATGGAAGGATAATTCCGAGCGGGAGACCAACTATCAGATCGACTACCGCAAGACCGGCACCTCGGCGTTCAGCTCGAAATACACCGGAGCGGGCATCAAAAATTATACGATCATCGGTCTCGACGCAGGTCAGGACTATGACATCAAGGTCCGCGCAGTGGCGGCGGATTTCTTCTCCGCCAGCTATTCACCGTACGCCGCTGCGGTCCGGGCCCGGACCAAGGACGGCGTCGGAGGAGATCTCAGTCCGCTGCTCTCCATCGGCACTTCGTTTTCCTATCAAGTCCATATCACCAACACCGCCCTTCTGACCGGCGTGACCGTCACCGGTTTGCCTGCTGGCCTGACCTTCGACGCGGAAACCCGCATGATCACGGGAAAGATCAATCATGAGGGCACCTTCACCCTGACGGTCACGGCGACGTTCAGCGACGAAACCACCTCGACCCGCACGGTGACCGTGAAGACCACCGCCGGACCGGTGATCGCCGCGACATTCGGTGCGGAGAATCTAACGGTCACCGGCACGTCGGTCGTTTCCGTCGCCGGAAAATTCAGCGATCCCGATACCACCAGCGCGGCTAGATTCGAGACCACCAGCGGGCAGTTCGACATCATTTTCTTCCCTGCTGCCGCTCCGCTGACCGTGGACAACTTCATCGACTACATGGATGCCGGCGAGTATGACGACATGTTCTTCCATCGCGCTCCCACCAACTTCGTCGTCCAAGGCGGAGGCTACAAATACACCCCCGAAAACGGTTTTACCGAAGTCGCTACTTTTGATCCGGTTCTGAACGAACCGGGAATTTCCAACCTGAGAGGAACTGTCGCGATGGCAAAAGTCGGCGGGCAGCCGAACAGCGCCACCTGCGAGTGGTTTGTCAACGTGAAGGACAACTCCGGCCCGCCGCCGGCTCTGGATACCCAGAACGGCGGTTTCACCGTCTTCGGAAGGGTTCCGGCCAAAGGCATGATCGTGGTGGATAAAATCAAGAACCTGCCGATCCGTGACTACGAAATCACCCTCGGAGAGGATGTTCTGACTCTCGAGGATGTCCCTGTCGATGCCGCCACCGCGCCGGTCACCCTCGATCCGACGAAGCTGGTGAAAGTCCTCTCCGCCGGCCCCGCTCCGATCCTGACTTATGAAGTGGTCAGCCAGCAGCCAACCATCGCCACTGCGACTCTATCAGGAACGGATATCACAGTCACCGGAGTCGCCAAGGGGACTGCCACCATTCAGGTGAAAGCCACTGACCTCGATGGAAACGCCGTGACCCAGACCTTTACGGTGACCGTTTCCTGACCTGAGGAGGGTTGGACTTCGGCCAACCTGTTTGAATGCCAGGTGCGGTTTTCGCTGCCGGGCGGGCCGAAGTCCAAGGCTCCTCATTTCCGGTCCTTCGCCCGTTGGAATCTCGAGCTTCTAACCGTCTCATCCGCCTCCGGCAAGGGTGCGGGTTTTTCTTCCTCAACCACCACCGGCAGCGTCTCCTGCTTCTCCGCCCGCTTGGCTTTCACCGCTTTCACCCGTGGTGCTCTCTGTACCCGGTTAGGCAAGGCGAGTTGCGGCAGTTTCCACTCGGTCCGGGTGAGCAGCGCTTCCACCAGCACCAACAACACCAACGCGATTCCCAGCGGCAGGCGCAACGAGGTTTCGGCTACGAACGGTGGCCTCAGCCAAGCTTTCGAAATGTCGAGAAGCTCCCGTCCGGCCGTTTGGTTGGCTACGGCGCGCAGTTCCGTCAGCCGCTCCGGTTCGAATGCCCACTCCACCGAGGATCCCACGCTCAACGGGCCGAACGGCAGCGCGTTCCCGCCAACCTGCACCGCGCCGCGCACGATGCTGCCTTCATCGAGATCGCGTGTTAGGGAAAAATGTCCGGGCGCGATCCGCCGCCACGGAAGATCCATCGTCGCACCGCCGGCGTCGTCCTGGAGCCGGACCTTGGGCGGCATGGCGGACAGCTTCTGTCCCCACAGGGCTGCATCGTATAACAGGGCCAGCGTCAGCCGGGTGCCATCGAGCCGGTGGCGCAACGCGATGCCGGGTGGCGTGTCCTCACCCATCAGGAACCTGCCGAGGGTTTGGAGGAAATCGCCGTAGCCCGGCCAAGTTCTGGCCGTTTCCGAAAACTCGCCGCCCAACGGAAATGACACCGCCGCACTGCGTCCCAGCCCCCGCCGGGCATGGGCGACGAGCGGAGCGAGATATTCATCAGTGGACACCAGCGAGACCGTTGCATCCTCGCGGGCGTAGGACAGATTGTAGCCATCCACCTGTTTGAACCATTCCACCGGCTTCGGCGAAATTTCCGCCCAGCGGCCGGTCGGCTGGACGCCCACCGGATCCTTGATGAACGCGGAGCGCGCGATGGTCACTGTCTCCTGCGCGAAGATCTTCGGGATGTCCATCGGCTGGTTCGAGAAGAACATCCGGCCCTTCCCCAGCTTCGCGACGTCTTCCAGAAAGGCGGAATCCGAATCCTTGTCCGTGCCCAACCCGATGACGGAAATCGTCGCACCGTTGTCGGTCATTTCCTTGATAAGGTTTGTGTAATGGCCGGGCTCCTCGGAATCCGCCGCATCGGAGAACAGGATCACATGCCGCGTCCCGGCCGGGGATTTCTTCAACTCGTCCCAAGCCGCCTTCAGGCCTGTGTAAACATAGATGCCGCCACCCGCGGACTTGATGCTGCGCGCGCGCGCGCCTAGCTTTGCCTTCTTGTTCTCGATCCGCGTCAGCGGAATCGTCTTCGTCGGCTCGCTGTCCACCGCAAACACAGTGACCTGGTCCATCGGTCCTAACAAATCAATAGCGTTCGCCGCGCCGGAGTTCGCCAGATCCATCTTGGTCATTCCGCCGCCGACCTCGACCGCCATCGACCCCGACCGGTCCATCACGATGGCCAGTGCGACCGACAGCTTGCGGTGCTCGGATTTCAATTCCATCGACACCGGCAGCAGCGAGTCGATGGGGGATTGGAAATAGCCACCCGAACCGAAGGAATATTCGCCCCCCGCCATCAGGAGGCCGCCGCCTTGCTCGCGGACGAAGAAATCCAGCGATTTCATGAAGTCCGTGGGCACCTCGTGCGCCGGGACGTTGTTCAGGATCACCGCGCGCGCACCGGCGATGAGGCCGGGCTTGAGCTGCGAGGGATCTGTTACCGTTTCCACCGTGAAATCCAGGGCTGATAGAGCCTTGGCCACCGGATCGTCGGTGTAACGCGTGGCCAGCACGATGCGCGGACCGCCGGTGATTTCGATCCAACGCGTGGCCTGGTTATTTCCCGGATGGGCATCGTTCTCCGGCCGGATTTCCGCCTGATACTCGAAACCACCCGACCGTGAAATCCGGTCCGTGAACTCGACGGTGGCTGTGCCCTTGACGAGTGTGACGGATGACTCTGTCAGGACTTGGCCATTGCGGCGCAAGATCAGCGGAAACGTCGCGTCCGACGAACCCCGGACCGTTAGGGAAATGAGGAACGGCTCACCCACCTGCACCCGCTCCGGAAAACCGATGTGGGCGAGGCGGAAGTCGTTTTCCTTCTCTTCGCGGATCAGCCGGAAATCCAACGGAACACCCCGCGCCTGCATCTGTGCCGCCGCCTCGTGGAGTGGCTCGGTCGAGTAACCGTCGGTAAATAACAACACCCGCGACGGACGCTTTTCATCGGTTTGCGCGGCGATGGATTGCAGCGCGAGCCCGGTCTTCGTGAGCTTGCGCGAGCCGGTGAACGACGAGCCATCCGCCCCGACCTCGGCGACCTCGCTGGCGTAGTTGATGAAATGCAGCGTGTCGCGGTGGCTCGGCTTGGATTCCTCCAACAACCGCTTCCATTCGGGAAATCCTTTGTCGATCAGATCCTCCGTCGAGTCCGACCGATCCAGCAGCACATAAAGATCCAGCGAATTCTGCTGCTGCCGGATCACCGGTTCCGCCAGCGCGACAATCGCTAACAGCAACAACACCGCCCGCAGCGGCGAATGCAGTTTCAGCCCGCGCCAGAACCACCCCGCCAGCGCGAGCGCGGGGACAAGGAGGAAATATTCCGGTGAGGAGAATGTCATGGAGTTTCAGTTTTTGATAGCTCATCGAGAAGCTCCGCATAGGCCACCGCGCCGCCTTCCCGTTCACACCACGCGGCAAGATTTTGAAAATCGATACGATCCTTCTGACGTCTGGCAACGAGCACCGCCTGACGGAAGTTATCCCTCAACTTCCAATGAATGTAGGCAGCAAGTCGGTCTTTCACGCAGTCCGTGGGGGAAAGCAGGCGTAGAATACGCCCTTCGACGGGAATTTCCGCAGGATAAACCGGATGTTCCTCACCCAGCTCGACGGGACCGGGAGGGAATTCCACATACAGGTGCTTGCACTCCGGATGTTTGAAATAGCGGGACTTGTCTGGAAAGAATCCGATCTCTTTCAAAGCTTCGGTCACCTCGGATCGCCGATGACGATCCAGAACCATATCGAGGTCGCCTGATCGATAAAGTCCCTCAGAATAAATCGCCACCACCGCGCCTCCGACGAGGACTGTCTGAATTCCCGCCCCTTCCAAGTGCCAGGCGACAAAGCGCCAAAGCTCACCCTCGTCGCAGGTTTTCCAGTCGGGCGGTGTCATGCAGAGGGGATTATTGACTTGAATTGTAGGTCATATGACCGATTATCCGGGTCGTGAAACTGACCACGCTTGCTGATATTTTGGGTAGTGCCTCGGCGGAAGCCGCGTTGTTGCACCTGTATCACTATGGAGAATCGTATGGAAGGGCGGTGGCGGCTGACTTCGGGGTGTCGTTGGATTCGGTTCAGAAACAACTGGATAAATTCGAACGAGCGGGTCTGTTGATTTGCAAGCGGCAAGGCCGCACGCTGGTTTACACTTGGAATCCCAAATCGCGGGCGGCTTCCCGCTTGAAGGAGTTGGTCGCGGTTTATTATGAGAGTCTTCCGGAGGATATCCATCAGGAAAAACTCTCCATCCGTCGTCGTCATCGCTCGAAGGACAAGCCGATTATCTACAGCAAACCTTGAGGTGCTCATGCGGTGGAGGGTTCGCGGGCGTTGAATTTCCAGGAAACGAGAAGTGCGGCGATCAGCACGAGGATCCAGACGCGCCAGTAGGGATCGGGGCGGGTATGGCGCTCGATGGTGGCTTGGTTCGCGGCTGCGGCGGTATCGGATTTTCCACAGGTGGTGAAATCGGCTTCGCGGGTATCGGCGAAGAACACGGCGGCATCGAGGAGTCCGATGTCGTTCTGGCGGATCGTTAGAAACGAAGGGACGAGCGGAGCCTGTCTGGTGGAGGTGGGGACCGGAATCGATTTCCCCGCCAGATCGGTGGCGGTGAACTGGATCGGGAGGTCCGGCGCGGTGGTGATCTTGATCGGTTGGCCGGTCTCAAGCATCGCCGAAGTCGGGGCGATTTTCGCCTCGCGGATGGACTCGGCGAAACGGTGGAGCAGGACGATGAAGACCGGTTGGTTGGCCGCGTTGGAAAGCCGCAGGTCGAAGTTGAAACAGAGCTGGCGGCTGGCGGGTTGTTCGGCGGTGGCGGGTTTCTCGCGGAGGAAAATCAGCGGGCGCTTGTCCTGCCACAGGATCACGGAGTCGCTTGGCAGGCGGTCGAGCTCGATGGTTTCGCGGACGAGCAGGGATTGCCAGTTGAGGTTGTCTAGCAGCGGGTGGTGCTCGGCGACGATTCCACCCTTGAGATAGGCTCCGGTGCGGGTGCTGTCCTCGACGAAGATGATCGAGTTCCCCGGTGGCAGCACGGGGTCGAGCGGGTCGTAGGAGGTGATTGCCAGATCGGCGGTCGCCGCATCGTTGGTGGCCACCGCGGAATCGAGGGCGCGGAGGAGTTTTGTGGTTAGATCGGCGAAGGCAGGTGAGGTGGCGGTGAACAAGGCGAGGGTCTTCGGTTTGGGAGCGACCAGCGGAAGCGTGTCATCGAGCGTGAAACGGTCGGGTGACAGGACGATGCGGACGTTTTGCGCATCGGCGGGAAAGGCCGCTTGTAGGGTGACCAGCGCCCCGGCATCCAGATGGAGCGGGCGCGGTTCGGTGCTGCCGGTGGAGGTCTGCATCGACCAGGTTCGATCCACCGGGTTTTTACTGTAGTTCCGGACGAGTGCCCGCCAGACGAGCGCGCCTTCCTCGGTGGAGAAGGTGACTCCGGTGAAGCCGATGTTTTCAATCGGTTCTCCGATGGCGATAAGCCGGGCCTCGAATGGCAGCGATTTCGCGGGGGTATCCGTTAGGTAAATGACGGTGCCTTCGCGTGATACCAGTGAGCGGGCGAGCCGGAGGGCTTGGGTCGGATCGGTGAGGCCGTCGAGCGGTGTCCATTTTTCCAAAACCGCCTTGAGTTCATTGATCGAAGATCCCGCGTAGAGGCGGGGACGGCTTGGCGTGGATTCGATGACGGTGAGCTCGACCGTGGTCGCCGGTCCTTGGAAAAGCGGAAGTTCCTCAGCGAGCCCGTCGATCGCTTGCTGTTTGAAAACACCCATCGAGGCCGAGGAATCGAGTACGATGGCGATCCGCTGGACACTGCCGGATTTCTGGAATCTCGGTTCGGCCAGGAACCATGCGAGAAGCAGCACCGCGAGCAACTGCATCCACAGCGGAATCGACGGCATGATTCTTTCCAGCCGCCGCCCGCTCGCCGCATCCCGCTGGGTCCGCTCTAGCAGAAAGAGCGTTGACACCGGCAGCTCGATGGATTTCCGCTGGAGGAAATGGATCGCCAGCACGGCAGGGATGCCGAGCAGCGCGAGAAGGCCGAGGGGATTTGCGAGGGTGAGCAAGGAAGATGAATGTGTCCCGACTGTCTCAGTCGGGTGCGTTGGTTGAGTGGGCGCGTATGAAGGGCTTCTTGAAATCCGGCTGAGACAGCCGGAACACATTATTCGGAATCGTCGCTCTCATCTGCTAGGTTCCAGCGCTCCTGCGGGCACAGCCTCACGGAAGAGCACGGTGGCTAGATCTTCTTCGGCCGGAATGCGGGCGAAGGCGGCCTGGTGGCGGCGGGCGTGTTGTTTCCAGAGGGTGAAATGGTTGACGTAGGCTTCCTGGTAGCGGCGCAGGGTGGCGGGCTCGATCCGGTGGGGATGATGCGAATTCCGCTCGGGATCAATGAACTCGTAATTTCCCGACCACGCCGGACGGGCTTCGGATTCCAGGAACGGCGAAAAAATCACCACCGACCCGTGGCGTTGGCCGAGGTGGCGGAGGATCGGCTCCGGATCGGCGGCGAACAACAGGTCTGATAGGAAAACGCGGATGGCGTTCGCCCGCAGCGGGACGCGGGTGAGGTCGGGGGCGTTCGCCGGATCTCCGGCTGGCAGTGCCCGGGCGGCTTCCAGCCATTGGTGGCTGCGGAGCGTCGCGGGATCGAGCATGAGCGTGGCGTCGCCGCGGACGGCGTGCAGGGCAAGGGAGGCTCCGGAGGATTGCGAGCTTTCCGCAATCAGATAGAAAAGCTCGGCGGTGCGAGTGGCTTTCGCTTCATCGAAGAACATCGATTCCGACGCATCCAGGATGAGGTCCACGACGGGCCTGACTTCCTCGCGGAAAAGCTTCATCGTGTAGCTGCCGGTGCGGGCATAGGCCTGCCAGTTGATGTGCCGCGGATCGTCGCCGGGCGAGTAAGCGCGGTGGTCCTGGAAATCCATCGACGAGCCGGTGCCGCCGCCGGTGAACTCGCCGGACTGGCCTTTCCAGACCCGCGAGCGCAACGGCAGCCGCAGCCTGCCGGCCGCGGTCAGGGCGTTGGCGTGGCACTGTTGCAGCGATGCGGCTTTCATGATCCGGAGGGAGGGGAATCAGCGGGTTTGTTGTCGCGGGCCAAGCCCTCTTCAGTTTCCTGGAAAACCCGCTGATAGTCCCGGTAGCCCATGGCCGCGGTGACCAATAGCAGCGCGAGAATGAGGAAGTCCACCACGGTCGCCGCCATGACCAAGGTGTCCTGGTTGAAATGGGAACCCGCGAGCATCCGGATGAACACCGGGGGATTCCAAATGAAGAACCACAACAGATCCTCGTGATTCTTCATTTCAACCAACATCGTCGCGCCGATCGTCACGATGATCGACAGCACCAGAAACAGCACGAAATTCGTGAACCGCTTGTTATCTTGCTTGCTGAAAACGGCGGCTAACAGAGCGGGAAGCAGGACGCTTCCGAAACAAGAAAGGCAGATGATCGTGAACTCGTCGCCGACGCCGGCAGGCGATTTTGAATAGGAGGCGATGGCGATACCCGCGACGCCGATCCCGGCCATCATGCAGGTGTAGAACACTCCCGTCGGCCAACCGGGGAGGAGGAACGCCGCCGCGACCCTGCCAGAGAGCCCTCGTTTCAGGAAGGGTTTGCAAACCGGTGGCAGGACGATGGCCCGTTCCGTCAGAGCGGTGATGACCGCAGGCGCCATGATGACAGCTAGGAAAACGGCGATCAGCTCGGGGTCGAAATCCTCATGAAATCCGGCAGCCGCGGTGATCATCGCCAGTCCGAAGGCGATCAACCGGCGGATGGTCGAGTGGTTTTCCGCGACCGGCGCAATGGCCGAGGTGCCATGGGATAGGGCGCACCATCCGAAGTAAGTGATGAACGCAACGTAACAGAAAACGCTGATCCTCGAATCCCAATCCGCTAAGGCGAAGAAGCTCATGCCCGAGCCGAATCTGCCACGGAACAGGTAGGACGGGACTAGATTTACCAGCATGACGACTCCGATGATCGGCAGGCCGCGTGCGAGCTTCGTTGTGGTCGCTGAGAATCCGACCATCACGGCGGTCAGCGCCATCGACGTGAGGAAGATGAGCGCAAGAAACACCAGTTCGCCCAACAGCATCATGCCGCCGAAGAAATAGCGCAGGATCAGATAGGGAATGATGGTCGTCAGGATGAGCGCCGACTGGCTGACGATGGCGATCCATTTGCCGAAAACAATGCGCCAGGCGCTCAGCCGGGTGAGCGACATCATTTCGATCGTGTTGCCGGTGATCTCGGACGAAAGCGCATTCACCCCGCGCATCGGCTGGATGAACAGGACGGCGATGGAAAACATCGTGAAGATGATCCCGGATGCGATGGCTCCGGCCCCGTCCATTTCGGAAATGGAACCAGCGGTCAGGAGGATCAGCGCGAGCGTGCCTTGGAAGATGAGGAACAGCATCGTGAAACTGCGGGCCCGCATGCCTTGGCGCAGCTCCTTCACCAGCATCGGCGAGAGCCTGTCGGAGAAGTCAGTTAGGAATTGGACGGGTGAGGACATGGAAAGGATTGGAGATAGTGGATAGGGGATGGAAGATGTTGGATTTCTGGTTCTCATTCACCGGCGATCCGCGATCTCCGATCCCTGATCCACTATCTCTTCTTCCACCGGCAGCGGCGGCGGAATCGCCGGTTTCCCCGCATCCAAACGGCCGATGATGTCGATGAAGGCGTCTTCCAAGTTGCGTTGTTCGCGGTGGAACTCGGTGATGCGGAGACCGTCCTTGACCATGCGGGCGAGCACGTCGGCGGCCTTGGTCGGGTCTTCGGTGTCGATGCGGATGCGGCCGCCGAGTTTGCGGGCTTCGAGAAATTCCACGTTCGGTTGGAGCACGCACCAGTCGGAAACGAGCTCGGGCTTGCCATCGACCTGCACGTCGTAGAGTACGCCTCCCATGGTGTCGGAGCCGCGCCGCAGCGTTTCGGAATCGCCGTGGTGAACGATGCGGCCGTTGTTGATGAACAGCAGCGAGTCGCACATCTCGCCGAGTTCGGATAGAATGTGCGAGGAGATGAAAATGGTTTTCCCCTCCTTCGCCAACACACGGATGAGGTGCTTGAGCTCCACCCGGGCCTTCGGATCGAGACCGGCGGCGGGCTCGTCCATGATAAGGACCTGCGGGTCGTGAAGCAGCGCCCGGCCGAGACCGAGGCGCTGGGTCATGCCTTTGGAGAGTTTGTTGGAAAAACGATCGGCCAGCGGGACGAGGTCGGTGAAATCCATCACCTCCTGGATGCGCTGGCGGCGCTCCTTGCCCTTGTAGCCCAGCGCGCGGGCATAGAAATCCAGATATTCGAGCACGGTCATATGCTCGTAGTTTCCGAAATGGTCGGGCATCCAGCCGATGAGTTTTCTCACCTCCGCCGGGTGGTGGACGACATTGATGCCGCAAACCTCCGCCGTGCCGAGAGTCGGATAGTCGAGCGTGGCGAGGATCCGCATGGTGGTCGTCTTGCCAGCGCCATTCGAGCCGACAAAGCCGCAGACCGAGCCATGGGGAATCTCGAAGGTCACGCCATTGACCGCCTTGAGTTGGCCGAAGTAGCGGTAGAGATTTTGGATTTTAAGGGCGGACATGTGTGGAAATTTGAAATTTCAGGGGGAAACCACCGGGCCGGTGATGACGGTGCGGGTTTCCTTCCAACGGATCGCCGGGTTGGTATCGATGCCGGGCGCGTGTTTCGTTAGAGCCACGAAGTGACCGGGGCGGTCTTTGACGGAATTGAACAGCTCCCGGTTGCGTGCGCCGAATTCAAGGGCTGTATCCGTCATGACAGTTGCCATCTCGTCGGGCGAAACAGGCTCCAAGGTGAATTTTTTTCCCGCCTGGATTCCCTCCGCGCGTTGCCATTTCCCGGATTCGTCCAAATGGTAGATCGTGTCGATTGGGAACTCGAAAGTGGAAAGATAAGTGCCGGGGGTGTCGGTCTTCTCGACGCGGCCGCGGGTGGAGGTCACGGCTGATAGAGCCTGACCTTGCTCCGACCGGCTTTGGAACCAATCGCCGGTTGCCTCCAGTTTGCCATCGCCCGGCTGGATGTTGAATGTTCCCTTGGAGCCGTATCCCGTCGTGTAGCGTGCCCATCGGCTTGGGGCGATTGGCACGGGGGTGAATGCGGCAGGCGCTGCGAGTGTGAAACCTGATCCTGTCAGCACGCCGGTCCGGCTGAATTGCTCCTGATGGATGTAGGCTGCGTTCAGTCCCGCGTCCGGGCGCACTTCCATCAGCACCCGCCGGACACCGGAGCCGCCGAAGCCGTCCTGGACGATGATCATCGCGATGAGAACGAGGCTGGCGCCGAGCGAGATGATCGGCGTGGTGATGAAAAGCCGGTGGCGCTGGCCAGCCTTGGCGAAGACAAAGAGATTCACCGGACCGACGAGAATGGCGAAGAGAATCAGGACGATGACGAATAGCGAGTAACGGAACGTCTGCTCGCCGAACAGTTTCTGGAGCGGCCAGTTGCTGGAATAGTCATTCTGGATGGAAAGCTGTTTGGGTTTGTTAGGGCTTCCCACGACGGAATCCACGATGTCCTTCGGCAGCGAGGTGTGGACGGTGGAGGAGGAGTCCCGAATCGAAATGGAACCGAAGCCGCTTTCCAGCGGCAGCCCCAGCGAGGCTGATGTGGCCGGATTCTTCGTGTAGATCAGCAATTGTCCGCCAAGCCTGACCCACGAGAGGATCGCGTTGCGTCCTCCGGGCGGCACATTCGTCCAGTCGCTGTCGGTCATGATCACACTGTCGTAGTTCGAAAACGCGAGCCAGTCGTCGGGGAGCTGTTTGGGATCGAATTTTCCTGAAAACTCGGTTCGTCCTGAGGAACTGCTGAATTTGGTGGAGATTTCACTGTCCAGAGTCGAGGCGTTGGGAGTGAAAAGGGATTCGCTGAGAAGGACCACGGGCTGGTCGGCTGCGAAGGACGAGGACATGGAGTGGGCGGCGTTTCCCAAGGAGCCGCCGAGTTTTGCCGTGACGGTGGACATGTTGCCATAAGACGCGCTCTGTGGTGAGAGAGGCACCATGATGTCGCGGGTTACGGTTTTTCCGGCACCGGCGGTGAAGTCGAAGGTGGACTCCGTTTTGAGTGTTTCGGCATAACCGGAACTGCTTTCAAATCCGACATGGATGCTTCGATCCACTTTCAGGTTGTTGGCGATCTTGACCCGGACCGGCAGGAATCCCCCCGGTGCGGGTTTGGTGAACAGCGCGAGGATTTCGACATGCGTGTCGGTTCCGGGATCATAAACTTCGCGGATCATCGTTTCCTGCGCGGAAAGCCGCAGGGCGAGTGTTAGGAAAAACAAAAGGCGGAGCATGAAACAAGTTTGCTGGTTTGCAGTGTGAGGTCTTGGAAAAGAGAAGAATTCACGCCGATTTCAAATTCTTCGGCGTCGCGGTGGCTTGATACGGCACTTCCTCCAATAGCGCGCGCACAATGTCGTTCGTCGTGTGGCCTTCCACCCGCGCGTTGTAGTCGAGTACGATCCGGTGGCGCAGCACGGCGGGGGCGATGGCCTTCACATCCTCGAAACTCGTGTTCGTGCGCTCCTGCATCAGCGCGCGGGCCTTGGCTCCGGACGCGAGTGCGAGTGCGGCGCGGGGACTGGCGCCGTAGCGGATGCCGCGCGACGCGGAGGATTGTCCGGGGTGGCTCGCATCCACAAGGCGGGCGATGTAGTTGGCCACCACATCCGGTAGATAGATCCGTCTAACGAGTTCCAGTAGTTCGCCGAGCGTTTCCGCGCTCATCACCGGATCGACTTGTGGATCGGTGCCGAGCTCGCGGTGGGAAACGATTCTTTGCAAAGTGGCCACGTCGTTGCGGGTGACTTCCAGTTTGAAAAGGAATCGGTCGAGCTGCGCCTCGGGCAGGGGATACGTGCCTTCGAGCTCGATCGGGTTTTGAGTGGCGAGAACGAAAAACGGCTTTGGCAGATCATGCGTTTTTCCCAACACCGTGACGCGGCGTTCCTGCATCGCTTCGAGCAGGGCGGACTGGGTTTTCGGCGAGGCGCGGTTGATTTCGTCGGCCAGCACGATGTTGGTGAAAAGGGGGCCCGGTTGGAAAACGAACTCGCGCCGGCCGTCGATTTCCTGCAGCACCGGATTTCCCGTGATGTCGCCGGGCAGCAGGTCGGGCGTAAACTGGACGCGCTTGGTCCCGAGCTTCAGCAGCTTTGACAAGCCTTTCACCAATTCGGTTTTCCCGAGCCCCGGCAGGCCTTCCAGAAGAATATGACCGCGCGCCAGCACCCCGGTGATCACGAGATCGATGAGTTCCTCCTGGCCGAACAGGACCTGGTTCAGTCCCGCGGAAAGCGAGCGGAGGTGTTTGGCGGCATCGGCGACTTCCGTTTCAGTGGCGTTTTCCATGGATTTCCCCGTGAGGCTAACGAAACTGCCGCGCTTGGAAATGACGAAGGTGTGAAATTTCCATGAATGCGACAAACGAAGTGATCGAGACGCGCATACCCCCCTTGGTCGGCCACCGGTATCCGCCGCTGACTAGCGAGACAGGGGCTCAGCCTTTGCGAAGAGAGACCGAGGAGCCTCGGCGAAATATTTGAAAAGCGCGGGGCAGAGCCACCCTTCGAGTTCAAATGTTGGCGAATAATACCAGTTGCCGCCGGCTTCCTCGCGCCTCCATTCCAGTTCCGCAGCGGATCCCGGGAATTGGGAAGTTGAGAATATCAGACGGAAGCCTCCCTCAGCATTCGGAATGTGGGCCGTCATCCGATCTATCATCGTGTCGATGCCAAATACAAATGGCTCGGCGACCAAACCCACTTTGGCGTCATCGAACACCCATGCGTTTTGATGTCGGTATGGCTGGAGGACAAACAAGGAGTTCGCGGTCATGATGAAATGAGGAAACGGTTCAAGTGCTGTGCGGCCCTTGTCAGTCATCGAAAAGCCTTTGGCAAGCTTGAGGCCTGCATCGACAGCAATCTTCCTGCTGGAGTTTTTCCACAGCTCTTCCAGCATTCTCGCATCATGAGCATTTCCTCCGGCGATTACGAAAAACTCGGGCAGTTCTACCTCGGGCGCGGCTACGATCCGGAGGCGAAAAAAATCGAAGACGACCTGATTCTCTACGATTCCAAGGACCTCGTCACCCACGGCGTGGTGCTTGGCATGACCGGCTCGGGAAAAACCGGCCTCTGCCTCGCGCTGTTGGAGGAAGCGGCGATGGATAACATCCCGGCGATCATCATCGACCCCAAGGGCGACATTTCGAATTTGCTGCTGATGTTTCCCGATCTCGACGCGAAGAGCTTCCGACCGTGGATCAACGAGGACGACGCGGCGAAAAAGGGAATTACGCCCGATGAACACGCCGCGAAGACCGCGGAAATGTGGAAGACCGGTCTCGCCGATTGGGGACAAAATCCCGAGCGAATCACAACGCTGCGCGACAAGGTGGATATCAACATTTTCACCCCCGGCAGCAAGGCGGGGATTCCGGTCAGCATCCTCAGTTCGCTGGAGGTGCCGCCGTTTGAAATTATGGACGATGCGGAACTGCTAGGCGAGCGGGTGGAAAGCACGGTTTCCTCGCTGTTGTCGCTGGTGGGTGTGAGCGCGGATGCGATCCAGAGTCCGGAAGCGGTGCTGGTGGCTGCTATTTTCCAACACGCTTGGGCGGCGGAGCAGAACGTGACTTTGGAAACGTTGATCCGCCACATTCAGAAGCCGGCGTTCGACAAGGTCGGCGTGATTGATCTGGAATCCTTCATGCCGGAGAAGTCGCGGCAGACTTTGGCGCTGAAATTCAACAATCTGTTAGCCTCGCCCGGATTCGCCACTTGGCTCGATGGTCCGCCGCTCGACATCGCGAAAATGCTGCACACGCCCACCGGGAAGCCGCGCATCTCGATTTTCTCCATTGCCCATCTCGGTGACACGGAGCGGATGTTTTTCGTCAGTCTGTTATTGAACCAGATGCTCGGCTGGATGCGGTCGCAAAACGGCACGACCTCGTTGCGCGCCCTGCTCTACATGGATGAAATCTACGGCTACCTCCCGCCGAGCGCGAATCCGCCATCGAAGCGGCCGATGATGACGATCCTGAAACAAGGCCGTGCGTTCGGGCTCGGTTGCCTGTTAGCCACGCAGAATCCGGTGGACCTCGATTACAAGGCGCTCTCCAACATCGGCACCTGGTTTCTCGGCCGCCTGCAAACCGAGCGCGACAAGCTCCGCGTGCTCGACGGCCTTGAAGGTGCCGCCGGATCGCAGAACGCGAAATTCGACCGCGCCTCGATGGAGAAACTCATCTCCGGCCTCGGCAACCGCGTTTTCCTCATGAACAACGTCCACGAGGATGCGCCGGTGATCTTCCACGTCCGCTGGGTGATGAGCTATCTAACCGGACCGCTGACCCGCAGCCAGATCAAGCTCCTGATGGATCCGAAACGCGGAGACTTCATGAAAATCTCAGCACCCGCGGAAACCGCCGAAGCGAACCCGATGGCGATGCCCGGAATGGCCGCGAAACCCGCCGCAGCGCCAGCCTCGCGACCGAACCTCGGCGCGGGGATCACCGAGATCTTCGTGCCCGCCGCCGGGTCGGGCGATGACATTATCTATCAGCCTCACCTGCTGCGGGTCGGCGTCGTTCATTTTTCCTCATCCAGGGCGGATATCGACGGCAGCCGCACGGTCCGTTTCGTGAACCCGATCACCGCCAGCGGCATCGACTGGGAAAAACAACTTCCTCCGCCTGTGAAGCTCGATGAAAAAGCCACCGAGCCCGCACCCGGAGCAGGATTCGCCGAATTGCCCGGCTTCGCGATGAACGCGGCGAACTACAAGCAGGTGGAAAAGGATTTCGCGGAATTTCTCTATCGAAACGAGCGCGCGGACATTTTCTCCTGCCCGCAGCTCAAGGCGTTCTCTCAGCTCGCGGAAAGCGAATCCGACTTCCGCGCCCGCATCGTCCATCAGGCCCGTGAAGCGCGCGATGCCGCCATCGACAAACTCCGCGACGCCGCCGCGAAAAAAGTCGCTACCCTCGAAACCCGCCTCCGCACGGCGGAAGGCCAGCTTGCCAAGGAAAAGGCCGAGTCCAGCTCCGCCGCCATGCAGGCCGGTGTCTCCGTATTAGGCGGCATCCTCGGCGCGGTTTTTGGCAGGAAATCAGGACTCGGTTCGATCAGCCGTGGTACCTCATCCATCGGCAAGGCCACCGGTGCTTACAAGCAACACCAGGACGTCGCCAACGCGGAAGCCAAGGTCGAAGGCGTCGCCGGGGAAATCGAAACCATCAAGGCCGAGCTTGAAGCAGGAATCACGAAACTAACGGACTCATTCGATCCCGCATCGCTCCCACTGGAAACCGAATCCATCAAACCGACGAAGACCGATGTGAAGGTGCAGACCGTCGCGCTTCTGTGGCTGCCCTGTGACGCGCGAGGGGAGAAGGCGTGGTGAGAGAGTATGGAAGATTGGGAATTGATCACTCCAACCCCGATATTGACCCAAGCTACTTCAGACGCTAGGTTGCTTCCATGTCCACAAAGGAACTCGCCGCCGAGGCCATCGCATTGCCGCTTTCAGATAGAGTGTCACTCGCGCAGGCGCTTTGGCAGAGTATTGAAACCAACCTTGCCGAGGTAAGCGAGCAGGAGGCGGTGCGTGAAGCCATACGCCGAGACAGTGAACTTGAGTCCGGTGCGGTGATTGGCCGCACTCACGAGGAAGTCATGGACGCTGCTCGCAAAGCCATCGGATGCGCCTGATTTACCATCCGGATGCCGAACTGGAACTGATCGATGCAGCTCGTTTTTACGAGGGCAGGGTTCCTACACTGGGCAGTCAGTTCCTGGATGCGGCGGATCAAGGGGTGCGTTTGATTCAGTCGGCACCGGAGCGGTTTCGTGTGATCGAAGGGGGGGGGCAGGCGATTGATTCTGAATCGTTTTCCCTATTCCATCTACTATCGACTTTTGCCCGGCGAAATCCGGCTTCTCGCTTTCACCCATCAGAGCCGTCACCCGGATTATTGGCGTTACCGGCTTTCGGAATAGGTTGGGTGCACATTGGCAGAAATCCTCTTGCCCTCGGTGAAATGTCCGGCCAATCTGCCGCGCACCAAGGCGGCTTGGCGGAATTGGTAGACGCGCTCGACTCAAAATCGAGTTCTAACGAGTGTGGGTTCGAGTCCCACAGCCGCTACTTTTCACTCACTGCGACAGCCGGTAGTTCCCCGACACACGCAGCATGGCATCTCCCGTCACGAGTCCCCGGACCATTGGAATCATCGCCGGCAGCGGTGTTTATCCGGAGACGTTCATCCGGGAGGCGCGGCGGAAATCGCCGGGAGTCCGGTTGGTGATGTGCGGGTTTCCGGGCGAGACGAGGCCGGAAATTGAAGGGTTGGTTGACGCCACCGAGTGGGCTCGCGTCGGGCAACTCAGCAAACCGATCAAGTTTTTCCGCCGCGAGGGCGCGGCCGAGGTGGTAATGATTGGGCAGATTTCACCAAAGAATCTCTTCGAACTGCGGACGGACCTGCGGGCGTTGATGATGTTCGCCCGGCTGAAAACGCGGAATGCGGAAACGATTTTCGGTGCGATCGCCGACGAGATGGCGAAGGACGGAATCACCCTGCTCCCCGCCACGACTTTTCTGGAAGATCATCTCCCGGGGCCGGGGCCGGTTTGCGGGCCGGTTTTCAAAAAGCGCCAGCTCGCGGATGCGGAGTTCGGCTTCCGGATCGCGAAGGAAACCAGCAAGCTCGACATCGGCCAGAGCGTGGTGGTCCGTCACGGCACGGTGCTGGCTGCCGAGGCTTTTGAAGGAACCAACGCTTGTATCAAGCGCGGGGGTGAACTCGGTCGCGGCAAGGACGTGATGTTGGTGAAGGTTTCGAAGCCGAACCAGGATTTCCGTTTCGACGTGCCGGTCATCGGCCCGCAAACCATCGAAACCTGCGCCGCCGCCGGAGTGGGGAGCATCGCCATCGAGGCGGGGAAGACGCTTCTTCTGGAAAAGGAGCGGGTGGTGGAGCTTTGCGCGAAACACCAGATCGGGATTCACGCGGTGGAGTGATTTACGGTAGCAGGTCCGTGTAAGTCCCGGGATCGCTGCCGGGGATCTCGATGGCTCCGCAGTTTTTTGCGTAAAATTCCTTCGGACCGACGCCGCCGATGATGGCGTAAGCGTAGCCGATGTCGCGCAGCCCTTCGAGTGCCTTGAAGAGCAGCGCTTTTCCCAATCCCAAGCCGCGGGCGGTTTCCGAAACCCCGGTCGGGCCGAAGAATCCGCGCTGGGTCGTATCATAGCAGGCGAAGCCGAGAATCTCCTTGTCGCGGGTGGCGATAAAACAGGCGATCGGCTGGCGGGTCATGGCCACCTCGACCTCGCTGACCCATTTTTCGGAGAAATTCGCCTTGGCGAAAGCGGCGACGGTGTGCTTCTCGAAGGCCCGGGCCCGGCGGAGGGTGACACCGCTGGTAGTGACTTTTTCATAGACTCCGGCGGAGTCGGGCAAGTCATAGAGCCGCACAAGCATGTCGATCATGCGGGGAGTAAAACAGGGCAGGATTTTGGTGAAAGCAGGATTTTCGCAATCCTACCTTAAATGGGGTATTTCTGTGCTAGACGATCCAGATCGACCTCGTATCGTCGGCCCAATGTTACGCTACATCGCCTGCCTCGCCGCCACCACCGCCGTCGTGCATTCCGCTGAATGGTACGAAGAAATGAAGATCGGACCCGCGTGGTCGAACACGTTCAAGGACACCTTCCAAGGAAAAGAACGGGTCGCTGCGAAGAAGGGGATTCTCATTGATCTCGGGGAAGGTTATCACGCGCTTTTCGACACGGAGACACTGCGCTTGGTCACCGCCTATGACGGGAAGTGGAAATGGGGCGGCACGCCGTGGACCGGCCAGCATGGCCAATTGGTCACCCTCGCTGACGACAAGGCGGTGTTCAACACGGCGGATCTCGCGGGTTGGGCGGATACGTCCGGCAGTTTCAAGGACAGCCGAGAAATCCAAGGCTACGGGAATTTCAAACACGCCACCTTCAAGGGCTATTATCGCGATGGCGACAAGATCACGCTGAACTACGCGGTGAATGGTTCCGAGGTGTTGGAAACGATCAGCCGCGAGGGATCGACGATCACCCGCTCGTTCAAGGTGTCTGCCAGAGCCAGCGATCTCGAGTTGGGTGTTGCGGATGAAAAGGGAGCCTTCACGGTGGCATCGGACAAAGCCAAATCCGCCGATGGTCTTGGCGTGACCACGACTGGTGGCGTGAAGCTGGCAGCCGATTTGAAGGAGCCCGGCCGTTTGATCGCGAAGTTCCCCAAGGGCGGCAGCCCTGCGGTGTTCCAGATCGCTCTTGCCCG
Organism: Verrucomicrobiota bacterium; assembly: GCA_040386755.1. Taxonomy (GTDB): domain Bacteria; phylum Verrucomicrobiota; class Verrucomicrobiia; order Verrucomicrobiales; family Akkermansiaceae; genus Luteolibacter. The sequence continues at coordinate 191,505 of JAZKEY010000025.1, forward strand.
CGATGTCGAACCGAAGGCCGCTGCGGCACCGGATTTCAAGGCTCTTCTCTCCGGCGGCAAGCCTCTCTATCCGGAAATCATCGAGACGAAGGGAAAGGTTTCCACCGACAAGGATGCGCCTTACGTGACCGACATTGTCACCCTGCCGACGGACAATCCGTGGAAATCGAACCTGCGTTTCGGCGGCTTTGATTTCATCGACGAGGATTCCGCCGCGCTGAGTTCGTGGAACGGCGACGTGTGGGTCGTCCGCGGATTGAAGGGCGACTGGAGCGCGCTCAAGTGGCAGCGCATCGCGTCGGGGTTGTTCGAAACGCTCGGCTTGAAGGTCGTGAAAGGCATCATCCACGTCAATGGACGCGACCAGATCACGCAGCTCATCGATCTCAATGGCGACGGCGAGACCGATCACTTCAAGGTCTTCAACCGCGACGTCTATGTTTCGGAGAATTTCCACGAATTCGCCTTCGACCTCCAGACCGACAAGGCCGGGAATTTCTACTTCGCCAAGGCAGCGCCGGTGCGTGGCGGCGGTCGTGGATTCGACCGCATCCTGCCGAACCACGGCACGATCATGAAGGTCTCAGCCGATGGGAAGAAGATGGAGGTCGTCGCCACCGGACTGCGCGCTCCGGGCGGTCTGGCCGTCGGCCCTAACGGCGAGCTCACCACCGGTGAGAACGAAGGCACCAACCAACCGTGCTGCAAGATCAACTTCATGAAAGCCGGCACGCAGACGTTCTTCGGTACCGAAGCGTCCCGCCAGTTTCTAACCGGAGCCTCCTACACCGAGCCGCTTTGCTATCTGCCGATGAATGTGGACAACTCCGGCGGCTCGCAGGTGTGGGTGCCGGAAGGGGCAAAATTCGGCATTGCTCCGGGAACGCTTCTCCACATGTCCTACGGCCAGTCGAGCATCTTCGAGGTTCTAACGGTTCCCCGTGGCGAGACGATCCAGGGTGGTGTTGTAAAGCTGCCGATTTCCCTGCAATCCTCCGCGATGCGCGCCCGTTTCCAGAAGGACGGTTCGCTTTACATCCTCGGCTTCCGCGGCTGGCAGACCAATGCCGCCACCGAATGCGCGTTCCAACGGATCCGCCACAATGAAGGTGTCGTCGTCCCCGTGCCGACGAAATTGGAATATACCTCCAAAGGCATCCGCCTGACGTTCCCGTCGAAGCTCGATGCGGAGCTCGCGGAGGACGTTTCCAGCTACGGCGCGGAACGTTGGAACTACGTCCGCGGCCCGCAATATGGATCCGGCGAGTTCTCCGTCGACAAGCCTGATAGAGAGGCCGAGAAACAGGCGCTTGAGAAGGAATCGAAAGACCACCACGTGCATGACACGGTGAAAATCGAGTCCGCCAAGCTGCTGCCCGACGGCCAGACCGTCGATCTCTTCCTCGAAGGCATGAAGCCCGCGATGACGCTCAAGGTGACCTACGACCTCGAGGACAAGGACGCCGCAATCGTGAAAGGCGAGTTCGTCGGCACGGTTTACGGCAAATGATTTGAACGAACGCATCAACCGGACGGAGCGGATACACATTTAAGGGTGGGTATCCGCTTCATTCGTTTTACCATCCAGACCTCATTCTCGCCGACATCCATGCCAACCTCCCCAAACGCTCTGAAACTCCCGCTGCTCGCCCTGGCGGCCGCTCTCGCCATCACCCCGGCCCGGGCCGAGCTTGTCGCCACCTTCACCCGCGACGGCGTCACGGATTCCCGGCTCGACCGTTTCCCCGCGCTGGCCATCCAGCCGGGCGAACCGGCGACGCCATTTCTAACGCCCGGATCGTTTCAGGTCGTGTGGAAAGGCAAGCTCGTCCTCTCGAAGCGCGAGCGGCTGGTGTTTTCCTTCGAAGGGGAGGGGACCGCCGGGCTGAAAATCGACGGCAAGGAAGTTCTATCAGGAGCAGGCAACCTCGCGGAAAAGCCATCGCCGTCCACCCGGCTCAATCCCGGCGAGCACGAGTTCGAGCTGAGCTACTCCAGCAAGCCGGACGGATCCGCCGCATTCCGTATTTACTGGGAGGAAGCGTCGTTCACCCGCCAGACCATCCCGCCATCGGCGTTCAAGGCTGAGGCCACGGAAGCCACCACGCTCGGCGCATTACAGCGGCGGGGCCGGCTTGTTTTCGCTAACCAGAGCTGCGTGAAATGCCACAGCGCCACCGCAGGCTTCGGTGCCTCGCCCATGCCGGAAACCGCCGAGATCGGCCCGATCCTTTTCGGTGCCGGTGACCGCGTCAGCGAGGATTGGCTGCGCAAATGGATCTCCGCCCCGCAGGTTCTCAAGCCGACGACGCACATGCCCGCGCTGGTCGATGTTTCCACCGAGCAAGGCCGCCAGCAGGCCGGTGACCTTGCCGCCTACGTCGCCGGACTCAAAACCGGCGCTCCCGCCGGACCCGCAACCGACCCGGCGTTGGCCGAGGAAGGCGGACTCCATTTCCACGAACTCGGCTGCGTCGCCTGCCACAACCTGCCCGACAAGGGACTGACCGATCCGACCCGCGTCCCGCTCAACAACGTCGCCTCGAAATACCTTCCCGGCGCGCTCGTCGCCTTCCTGAAACAACCCGACGCCTATCATCCCTTCATCAAGATGCCGAATTTCCGGCTGTCCGATGCCGAGGCCAACTCCATCGCCGCCTATCTATCGAAAGCTTCCTCTGGCCAGGAAACCAAGCTCGCCAGTGAGATTCCGGCGGGCGATGCGACCCGCGGCGCGACCGTCGCGGCCTCGCTCCAGTGCGGCGTCTGCCATCCCGGCATGCCGATGGCGCCGGACACCGCGCCCGCCGCGATGGACGTCATTTTCAAGAAAGACTGGTCGTCTAACGGCTGCGTCGCCCCCGCCGACAAGCGCGGCAAGGCACCGCATCTCAATCTCGACGACAACGACCGCGCCGCCCTCGTCGCATTCTCCAAAGTGGGCAGCGACTCCCTCAGCCGCGACACTCCGGCCGAGTATGCCATGCGCCAGACCACCGCGCTACGCTGCACCTCGTGCCACGGCCTCGATGGACAGGCACCGCTTCTATCAGGCTATCATTCCGAATCCGAAGCCCTCGCCGCCCATGTCAAATCCCTGCACGAACGCGTGGACCAGAGCCGCCCGGCACTCAGCTTCACCGGGGAAATGCTCTACACCACCGCCATCGAGTCGATGATCGCCGGCACCGCCGAGCCACGGCCACGTCCCTGGCTCGCCATGCGGATGCCTTCCTTCAAGACCCAGGCCGCGCCGCTGGCCAAAGGATTTTCCAAACTCCACGGCGTCGAGCCTAACAAGCCCGCCGAAGTGAAAGTCGATCCCGCGACCGCGGAGATCGGCAAGACCCTTGCCGGAGCCACCGGCTTCGGCTGCACCACCTGCCACGGCATCGGCGACATCAAACCGACCGCCGCGTTCGAGGTGGAAGGAATCAATTTCAAATTCGTTCCTGACCGCCTCCGGGCCGACTACTACCACCGCTGGATGGACGACCCGAAATCCGTCACGCCCGCCACCAAGATGCCGCTTTACTCGACGGACGGGAAATCCCAGCGCACCGATGTCCTCGAAGGCGACGCGAAAAAACAATTCGAAGCCATCTGGCAATACATCCACCAGAAGTAAGGAGCCCGGGACTGTGGCCCGCGAAGCAATAAGGAGCATGGGACTGTGGCCCACGAAGCCGATGCGATGCGAAAGTGCGGCGCGAAGCTCTTCTCTTTCGCTCTCCATCGGCCAGGTGGGCCGAAGTCCCACCCTCCATAAGGGACGCGGATATTTCAGTCCGCGTTTGCCCATGCGATGTGAAATCCCGCGTGAAGCTCTTCTCTTTCTCCCCCACCAGGCCAGGTGGGCCGAAGTCCCACCCTCCGTTATGGTTTCCCGCCCATTTCCCGCTCCGCCTCGCGGATGAGTATTTCCACGATGACCCAATCGAACCAGTAGGGCGGGATCGCGCTTCCGCCCACGGCATCGCTCCCGGCGGAGTCGGCGATCAGCTTTTTCGCCTCATCCAGTGCCTGGCTTGCTTCGGAATGTTTGCCGCGTCGCGAATGAATCATCGCGGTGAGGGCACGGAATGAAGCCCGGCAGGAATTCTTGAGTCCGCGATCGGTTAGCCCCTTCTCGCAAGCTCTCAAGGCGGCCTCGTCATCACCGTTGCGATAATGATAGAGTCCGAGGGAAAGCCCTGCCCATGAGGCGAGCGACGCCTGGGTCGGCTCCCCCATCACTTCGACGGCGGGCTGCAGGCGCTTTAGCAAATCCTCATCGGCCGGACTGATCAGGCAGATTTTCAACAAATGCTCGGCTTGCAAGCTGTTGGTGGGTGTTAGGTAGCGTTCCTTGATCTCGTTACGGAATGCCAGATACTCCTGTTTCTGATGGTAAAGGAGCGCCGCGCTGATCGCTAACAAATCCGAGCGCTGGAGCACGTTGGCGGGGGCATCCAGCAGGTTTGCCTGCATCAGTAATTTGAAACATTGGGTTGCCTGGTCCCATCGCCCGTGGGTCGCATTCCAATCACCGAGCGCCCGGAAAACCGCAGCCGCTTCCAGCGAAGGTTCGATGGATGAAATCGGATACTCCTGGCGGAGGGCGTCGGCTTCGTCGATCCGTCCCTGATTGAGAAAAAAGGCCACCTGGGCCACTTTCGACCTCGCGTCCGCCTGGCGGCGCAAGCGGTTTTCCACACTCCTGGCGACCTGGGCCTCCTCCTTCAGCCGCAGTTGCTCGCCCAAAGCCCGGCGTTCGCGTTTGTAGAGCCCCATGGAAATGATCAGGCCCGCGAGCAGCGAGAGCGCGAGGGAAATGCCGGCCCCCACGGCGAGGCGGTTGCGGCGGATGAATTTCCCCATCAGATAGAGTTTGCCCGGAGGCCGCGCCGACACGGGCTGGTGTTCCAGGAACCGCTGGACGTCGAGGGCGAGGCTGTTGACCGTCTGATAGCGGCGGGAGCGGTTCTTGTCCATGGCCTTGAGCACGATCCAGTCGAGGTCCCCGCGGATGAAGCTGATCAACTGCGCGGGCTCGGCCTTCCGGTCCTTGGCCACCGTTTGCAATGCCGCCCGGTCCACCTCACCGAGCATCAGCGAAGGCCGCCGCACCTCGGTGTTCAGCAACGTGTCCCGGATCTTCGAAATACCCTGGGAGGCGAGCGCCTCGCCGTCCAGAGGCGTGCGCGACGTGAGCAGTTCGTAGAGCACCACACCGAGGCTATAGATGTCGCTGCGGGTATCTACGTCCAGACCCGCCAGATCGATTTGTTCCGGACTCATGTAAGCGGGCGTTCCGAAAAACTGGTCGTGTGAGGTAAACACCGTTTCTCCGAAAGTCTGTGACTCGATCGCCTTCGCGATGCCGAAATCAATCACCTTGGGCACCACCACGCCGTCATGATCGGAGACAAGGATGTTGGATGGTTTGATGTCCCGATGGATGATGCCTTTCTGATGCGCGTGCTGGATTGCCTGGCAGACCTTGATGAAGAGATTGAGGCGCTGCACGTTGCCCAGTTTCTTGCTGTCGCAGTAGTCGGTGATCTTCTCTCCGGCGACGAGTTCCATCACGAAATAAGGACGCCCGGAGGATGCCGCGCCAGCGTCGAGTACTTTGGCGATGTTAGGGTGGTCCATCAGGGCGAGCGCCTGGCGTTCGATTTCGAAGCGCGCGATCACGCTCTCGGTGTTCATGCCGAGCCTGACAATCTTGATCGCGACGCGCCGGCGCATCGGTTCCTCCTGTTCGGCCTCGTAAACGACACCGCCACCGCCTTCGCCGATCCGTTTGATCAAGCGGTAGCGTCCGAGCCTCGTCCCGGGGCCTTCGATCATCGCATCGGGCGGGGAGGTTTCCGGGAACTCGTGAGGAGTCATTTCGGAAATCAGATCCGAGGCCACTTGGGACCTTCTCTCGCGAGCGTCGAGGAAAAAGGAGGTGGCCCCGCGGGTGGCATCCACCAATTTCCGCATTTCGGAACGACCATCGACATCCCCGTGGAAAGTCCGCTCGAGAAATTTTTCGCGTGCTTCCTCGTCAAGCGACAAGGCGACTTCCAGGATCGCGCATTCAACCTCCCTTGAAGAATCCGGGCTTTTCATGTGTGGTTAGGGTCGGACGGCTTTTCCTCAGTCTGAATGATGCGTCAAATCTTTTCCTGGGGGACAATGCGGCGATGTTGAATTCACGGGACCTGACCCCACGTTACGGCATTTTTCCCGCGTGACGAATGCAAAGTGCGGTGATCCACGTGCACCGGATTCCGCCAATTCGCATCTTCCACAAAGTTTTTTGGCGGAAAACGGCGGTGATGATCGCAATCATTGTATTGGTCCGGCTGTTACCGATTCGTCCTTGGTTAGTGGATTTTCCCAGGAGGTTTTTGATCGGTCGGTCGGGCCATTTTTCCCATGGAGCCTCGCAAGGATGCATGATCTCCGTTCACGACGATTCAAAAAACGGCATCCGCAACGGTCGGGATGACAGTCGCAGATGCCTTTCGACCTCATACTTCAGGAATGCGGGACTGAAACAGTTAGGACCGCCGGCGGCGCATCAGGCCCAGAAGGCCGACGCCACCGAGCAACGCGGCGGAAAGCTCCGGCATCGCGTCGAACGGACTGCTTCCGCCATCGTAAATCGTCACATTGTCGAACGCGATCTGGCTGTCGGATGGGTTCTCCATGCGGAAGCGCATGTCATCGCTGGAGATCGAGGCCGGGCCCCAGATCCTCCCTGGATCGGCGTCGTTAGGAGTTCCCTCATTTCCGGTTCCAAGGGTTTGATTCACCCAGAACTTGACGGTATCCTCATTCACACCGGCGCCATTGGGATCATATTTGATCACCCGCGTGATCGGGGAGCCGACCGGGATCGTCACGCCGGTGGTGCGCTCGTCATAGCAAGCGACTCCGATGGCGTCTGCCCGCCAGAGCTGGCCGAACACATCGCCGTTGGAGTGCGAGTATCCGTCATAGCTCTCCGAGGTATCGAGCGTGCCCGGGTTTGATGGGGTTGTGAAGGTGGTTTGGATCACCACGTAAACATCACCGGAGGTATAGTTGAACATCTGAATGCCGCCGCCAAAAATGCTGGTGAAGGTGTCAGAGCCATCCGTGGTCTTGGTGTGGCTACCCAAAGTGGTGACGGTCGTGTGCAGGGGGGCGCGAAGCGCGGTGGAATCAAACGGACGGTTCCGGCGCTCAATCAGGGATGCGACGAATCGAAGGGATTTCCGCCAGAAAAATCGGACGCGGCCAAAAACCGTTGATTTCCAGAGAGGGAAGGCGGGCCGGAATTCTTTTGAAGTTTTTTGGCGGGGGATGGCCGGAGAAATCGCAATCCACTGTGGATCGTCCTTATCAGGCGGTCTGATTGACAAAACCCATGGAATTCCGCGCAAGGAGGCACCTCTGAGGTGTTTTTTGCATCGGAATTCAAAACCCCACCGATTTCTCCAAAAAACCCATGAAATTGAAACCTGGTTCGTTATTTGCCGTGTCCTCTTTCCCGACAGCCCTGGCCATCTGCTTGGCTTGCGGATCCATTGCCCACGGGGCCCTCTTTTGGGACGGCGGTGCGGTGAACATCGGCACCAATGGCGACTCCGCCAGTGCCGGAGGCACCGGCACATGGGATGCGACGATTCAGAATTGGGACGCGGGTGTCTCCCCCCACGTGGCCTGGACATCGGGAAATGACGCCGTATTCGCGGGGGCCGCGGGCTCCGTCACGCTGGGAACGAATATTTCCGCCGCCAACATCTCGATCAGTGCTAACAATTACACCATCGCCACGGCCACGAGCGCCGCTCTAACGCTCACGAACGGAGTGACCACCGGCGGTAACTACCACCAGATCACCGGTGCCGGCGGACTGACACTGTCCGGCGCGCAAACGTTCGACATCACCGGCGGCCTGAGGGTTTCCACCTTCCTCACCGGCTCGAATACCATCACCAAGAACGGTGGCGGCATGCTCAGCTTCAACAACGGCAGCAACAGCGGCTTCACGGGAAAATTCATTGTGAACGCGGGGAGATTGGGCATCGGGAGTGATGCCCATTTAGGCGCGGTTCCTGGGGCGTTCGTGGCCGACAGCATTACCCTCAACGGAGGAACCCTGGTGGACGGGATCGTCAACAATGCCGGAGGAGGTTTCGACAACGGCACCACTGGCTTCACGATCAACGCCAACCGAGGGATCACTCTCGGCAACTCGGGTGGTACGATCATGGTTGGTTACGGGACCAATGGTCGAATGAATGTGGCGGGTGTCGTTTCCGGCAACGGCTCGCTGACAAAGACCGACGGTGGCGATCTCGGCCTATACGGGTCCAACACCTACGCCGGTGGCACGACGATCTCCGGGGGCGCGCTGTCCGTCGGCGAACTGGTGGGCAACAGTGCGAACGAGGGTTCGGCCACTTCCCTTGGCTCTGGCGCTGTGTCCGTCGGATCCGGCGCCCAGCTCGTCCTCGCTGGAAACAACCTGAGCATCGCCAACAACGTCACCCTCAACGGCGCCGCCACGGTGAACAACCGCAAGGGCGCGCTGGTGGGTGGCTTTCAGGACGGAGGCAGCGCCAACACGCTCTCCGGCACGCTGACTCTATCAGGCACGGGTGACAGAACCGTCAGCACCTGGTGGGCCGACAAGAGCCTGACTCTATCAGGCAAAATCACCGGTGCCGGCACCTTGCGGATCGTGAACATCAAGGCCGACAATTCCAACGGCGGCAGCGTCGTGATCCTCAGCAATGCCACCAATGATTTCACCGGCGGCATCACGGTGGACTCCGGTGGAAACGGCAGCACTCAAATCCTGCGGCTCGGTGCCAGCAACGTCATCCCCGATGGCGCGGGTGCCGGCAATCTCGCCATCGACGGCCGTCTTGAACTCAATGGCTTCACTGATACCATCAACGGCCTGAGCGGGACCGGCGTCGTCGCACTCGGCACCGGCGGCCTCCTCATCGCCGGCAACAATGATGTGAGCAGCAACTTCGCGGGTGTGATGGCGGGAACCTCCACCGCGAGCCTGCGCAAGATCGGCACCGGTGTGATCACCCTCTCGGGCACGGGTGACAATACGGATTTCCGCGCCCGCGTCGATGCCGGCACGCTCGTTCTCGGCAAAACCAGTTCCGGTTCCGTACATGCGGTGGGATCCCAGGGAGGTGCGGACATCGCGCTGGTGATCACCGGCGGCACCGCGCAACTCGGCGGCACGGGTGGCGACCAGATCTATCAAAACTCCGCCGTCAACATGACCGGTGGAAATTTCGATTTCGCGGGACGGAATGAAGGTTTTGACGGGCTTTCCGGAAGCGCGGGCACCGTGACTAACAGCGTTGCCTCCACCACCTCCACGCTGACGCTCGGCCAGAATAACAGCAATGGCTCTCCGGTTTTCAGCGGCGTCATCGAAAATGGAGCCGGCACGGTCGCCCTGACCAAGACCGGCACCGGCACCCAGACGTTGGCCGGCACGAATACCTACACGGGTGCGACCCAAGTGACCGGCGGCAAGCTTGTCATCAATGGCAGCATCTCCACCAGCATCACCACCGTTGGAAACACCGCTACCCTCGCTGGCAGTGGCGTCGCGGGTGCGATCAACATCCAGAGCGCCGGCACGCTGGCCCCGGGCAACTCAATTGAATCCCTCGGCTCTGGAAACGTGAGTTTCGCCACCGGCTCCACCTACGCCTACGAACTCGATTCCGCATCACCCGACGGTGACCTGTTATATTCCGGCGGCACGCTCGACATCGCCTCCGGCAGCATCCTCACCCTCACCGAACTCGCCTCCGGCACGCTCTCCGACGGTAGTAAGCTGACCCTCATCAGTTATCTCGGCGGATGGACCTCCGGCGAACTCTTCACCTACCTCGGCAACACCCTGGCGGACGATTCAATCATCACCCTTGGATCTAACCAGTGGTTCTTCGACTACAACGATACCAGCGGTGGCGGCAATTTCACCACCGACCAGGCGGGTGCGACGTCTTTCGTGACCATGACCGTTGTCCCCGAGCCTGCGGCCGCCCTGATGGGAGGTCTCGGCATGCTGTTGATCTTCCGCCGCCGTAGGGACTGAAAACAGGAATCCTCTTCAAGAGTCCCAACGACAAAGCCTGAAGTCGCACGAACTTCCCAATTTTTTTTGGCGGGAGAGAGCCTTGAAAACCGCAGTCCGTCATTGAATCCCGCTTCACCGGGAAATTTACCCAACAGATCGAACCCCTGAATCCATCAAAATCCGAAATCCATGAAATCCAAGCCAAACCTATTCCGGAGAGTCTCCAAGTTCACCCTCGCGCCATCCTTCGCCGTCATTTGCATCGGGGCGACTCCGGCCGTGCAAGGTGCCGATTGGCTCAACACCGGCACGACAGATTGGAATACGGCAGCCAATTGGAACCCCGCCGGGGTGCCTAACGGTGCGGCGGCCGTCGTCAACACCAGCACCCTGGCGATCGCTACCATCACTGCCAATCCCACCTCTAATCCCGCGGACGTGATCGTCGGCACCGGTGCCGGTACCGGTCGGCTGGATCACACCGCCGGCACATTGACCACGGGATCATGGATGAAGATCGGCCACAATGGCGGCACCGGCACCTACAACCTGGCAAACACCGCCGGCACGGGAGGTACCCTCACCGGCTTCGGACAAGGCAGCGGAAGCGTCAACATGACCGGCGGGGAGTTCCGCCTGGGTGGTGACGGCGCCACGATCACCGGCACCGGCACCCTCAACATGCACACCACGGGAACTGTTACCGTCAACAATGGTCAGGCCAAAATCGGCCTGAATGGCAACGGCGCGCTGAAAATCGACAGCGGCACTTTCAGCAAGACCGGCAGCGGTAACCTCGTTGTGGGTGGCACCAGCGGGGTCACGGGTTCCATCCAAATCTCGGGCGGCACCTTGAACAACAACGGCGAGTTCCAGATCGGCGACACAGCCGGTAGTGTCGGCTCGGTGACCCTCAACAGCGGCGCGATCAACACGGCGAGTTGGACTTCCATCGGACGCCGAACGGGTAATGGCACAGTGAGCATCAACGGGGGAACATTTACCAAGACCGGGACAGGCACCGCGTTCATCATCGGGGATGCTTCCACCGGCACCCTGAATCAAACCAGCGGGACGCTGAATACGGAAGGAGAGTTCCGGATCGCCGGGGGAGCCGGTTCCAGTGGAACGTTCACCATGTCGGGTGGAACCCTCAACGAAACGACCGCCGGCTCCGCATTTGGCATCGGGATGGGTGGCACGGGATCCCTCACCCAGTCGAATGCGGCGGCGATCACTTCAAATGGTGAGTTCTGGGTCGGATCGACTTCCACAGGCACCTACACCCTCAGTGGTGGAACGCTGAGCACGACCAACTGGTTCGTGGTCGGGCGAAATGGCAATGGCGTTGGCACCATCAACATGAGCGGTGGGACCATCACCAAGGGCGGTGTGAACGACCTCGTCGTGGGCGCGGACAACGCCACCGCCAATGGAACCATCACCATGACTGGCGGCCTCATCAACGTGACGGCGGGGAATACCAACATCGGCAAGAACGGCGGCACAGGCGTTCTTACCATGTCCCTCGCTTCCGAATTCCGGACTGCCCAGCTCGCGATCGGCGTGGGCACCGGCACCGGCACCGTGAACCTCAACGGCGGCACCATCAAGACCCCGGCCTTGATTGGCGGCACTGGCACCTCCACGGTTCACTTCAACGGCGGCACCGTGCAGGCCACCGCGACGCCCGCAACGCTCATTTCCAATCTCGGCACGGCGGACATTCAAACCGGAGGCGCCCTCGTCGATACCCAGGCCTTCGCTGTCACCATCCCGCAGGTCTTCACCGGCACGGGACCCATCATCAAGTCGGGCAGCGGGACCTTGAATCTAACTGGTAACAGCCCGTTGCACACCGGTAATCTTGTCGTCAATGAGGGAACATTGGGCATCAACAACCAAGCTGCCGGGGGCACCAATCTCACGGTCGCGGATGGCGCCGGTTTGAATCTCACCTCCCTGGATGATCTTACCCAACGGACCTTTGGTACGGTTGTCTTCGGTACAAGCGGCTCGACCCAGCTGAATTTCAATTTGGGAAATCTTTCCGGAAATACCTTCAGCGCCCCGCTGCTCGCCAACGATCTCGTCCTCAACGGCACGGTGACCGTCAATGTCGCGGACGAAAACATCACGATTGGAGAGATCCCCCTCATCCAATACACCACCAAGACCGGTGCAGTCACACTCGGCACTCTCCCTACCGGAGTGACAGCCGAGATCACCGAGCATGACAACACCATCTGGCTCGATGTCACCGACGTCTCGCAACCGCGGTGGGATGCCACCATCGACGATGTCTGGGATACCGCCACCGCCAACTGGACGAACACGCCCTCCTCCCTCTATTCTAACGGAAACTCCATCACCTTCGATGATTCCGTCACCGGATTCACCGCAGGCGCGGTGGTGTTGAACACGACCGTCACTCCCGGTTCGCTGACCTTCGAAAATGTCTCCATTCCGTATTCCATCACCGGCACCGGCCACATCAACGGAAGCGGCGGCCTTCTGAAAAAGGGCGGGGCGTCACTGGCTTTGCAAACATCCAACGGCTACACCGGCGTAACGGAATTGCAAGGTGGCACCACCTCGATCAACAGCCTGGCCGATGCCGGCACCTCCAGCTCCATCGGCGCTTCGGCGGCGAGCCCGTCCAACTTGCTCTTCTCTGGCGGCAGCCTCACCTACACGGGCACCGCGACCGGCACCAACCGTGGCTTCACCCTCGCCGCCATCGATACAAAGATTTCCACCGCAGCGGACATATCTATCAGTGGCCAGGTCGCCTCCACCGGCATCAGCAACCTGATCAAGACAGGTGCTGGAAACCTCAGTTTCACCGGGACCCTTCCGAACGCGTTCGGAACCGTCAACAAGGGCCTGCGTGTCAGTGATGGGGGAGTCAGCCTCAGTGGCACCGGAGCCAGCACCGTTGCGGGAGAGTTGTGGGTAGGTGATCCGGCTGCGATCACCAACACCAGCCTGACCGTTACCAATTCCAGCCTCGCCAGCGGCAGCTGGCTGGCCATCGGCATCGGCAACGGCACCACCGGCCTTTCCTCCAACGTGACCTTCACCGGCTCGACGATCACTCAGGGCGGCGGTGGTGTTTCGCTCGGTTATAGCGGCACGGTGGCTATCGGTTACTTGGCGAACTCGAACCTGACGCTGAACAACTCCACGATGACCACCACGGGCGATGCCCAAATCGGCAGAAGCACCGGCAGCACCGCGATCGCCACGCTGAATGGAACATCCACGTGGAGTGTCTCGGGTGGCACCCAGATCGGAATTGAGAACGCTGTTGGAACGGTGGATCTCAAGGACAGCGCGGTTTATAATTCAGCCGGTCTCTTCTACGTCGGAAGCTCCGCAGGCTCGACGGGAACCCTTCTTGTTAGCGGCACGGCGTCGCTTTCCATTCCCGGCGACCAGGAACTCCGGATCGGAGGCAATGGCACCGGCTCCTTGATCCAAAGCGGTGGCACCGTTTCAGGAAATGGATGGATGTCTATCGGCAGAGGCAGTGCGGAATCCAGCGGAACTCTCACCATCTCCGGCGGCACCTTCACCCAGGCTGCGGCAGGCCGCTTCATCCACGTGGGTGAATTGGGTTCCGGAACGCTCACGATTTCAGGCACGGGTTCGTTTGTGGCGAATTCCGTCACAGGGGTGATCATCAGTGACAACGATACCGACACCAGCACGATCAATCTGGACGGCGGCACTCTAACCGCCACCGCCGTGCTCGACCAGACTGCTGCCGCGGGCCCCAGTGCCTTCAACTTCAACGGTGGACTCCTGAAGGCAGGAAGCGGTGCCAATGCCACCTTCATGAACGGCATCGACACCGTGACGGTGAAATCGGGCGGCGCCCTGATCAACAGCAATGGCAACAACATCGCCATCAATACCGCGCTGCTGGATGGCGGCACCGGTGGTGGCCTGACGAAGTCCGGCGCAGGCGCTCTCTATCTGAATGGCGTCAGCACCTATACCGGAACGACCATGGCATCCGCCGGTTCGCTGGGTGGCACGGGCACGGTGGCCGGGCCACTGGTGATTGCCGCGTCAACGGACCTCGCTCCAGGATTTGGTGGTGTCGGGACCTTCACCGCAGGTGCCACCACCCTCTCCGGAAGCTATGCGTGTGAGGTGAGCGGAACCACTTCCGACAAACTGGTATCTAACGGCACTCTCGACGTGAGCGCCGCCACCCTGGCGATTACCGAAGTCACTCCGCTGACGGCCACCGTGATCATCGCTTCCTACACTGGCAGCACTCCGGCAGCATTCGCTTCAGTCACCGGACTTCCATCCGGCTTCTCGGTGGATTACAACTACCTCGGCGGAAATCAAATCGCGATCAAGGCGTCATCCAGTCCATATTCCACTTGGGCGGCGGCCAACATCACGGCCATTGATCCCTTGGCCGACGCCACCCCGAACGGTAATCCGGACAACGACGGATTGACCAATCTAGCGGAATTCGGCCTGAATGGAAATCCGCTTTCGGGCGTTTCCTCCGGCAAGGTCGTTTCGCAGGTTGCCAATGTCGGCGGAGTGCCTTCGCTGGTGTTGACGCTGCCGGTGCGCACGGTGGCCACCTTCACCAGCGGTGCCAACAACGAGCAGAACTCGGATTTGGTCAGCGGCCTTCTTTACACCATCGAAGGGAGCAATGCGCTGGCGACTTGGAACATCCCGGTTAGCGAGGTGACTGGAGTCGACAAGACAGCCATCGAGCTGCCACTGGTTACCGGAAACCCAACCGACAGCGGCTGGTCCTACCGCACCTTCACCACGGGCCCGGTCAGCGGCTCGTCGAAGGACTTCCTCCGCGGGGTCATCAAACAACCCTGATCAACGCATCCCATGTGAAGATGATTCACTGAAAATGAATCGCTAATAGCCGGCCAAATCGTAAAACCTCCTGGGAAACCAGGAGGTTTTTTGGTATCCGGATGCTCTGAATCTGTCCATAATTCGACTCACCCACGGATTTATTTGGCGGTGAATCGCCGGAAAAACCGCAATCCAAGATGATCCTCCTGTAGGGAAATATCCCCGGTGGATCGGAAAACCCGATGAAAACCCAATTTGTCTCATTGCTCTTGCTCGGTCTTGTCACGTTCCACGTCCGCGCGGAAGTCATCGGCACCGAGAATTTCACCTACTCGAACTCCGCCGTGGATTTGAAGAATGGCGGCACGGGCTTTGATCTGGACCAAAACGACGCGCACACCGGCATCCCTTCCGACTGGAACAAGGTGGGAGGCAATCCGCAAATCGCCGGCAATGCCCTCGTTACTAACAACCAGAGTGCGAAGCGGGAGTTCAATGGCAACACCGAGACGATCGGCGCGAGATCAAGCGGAAGGGTATTCTTCAAATTCAAAATGACCCGCGCGAATGGCAACGGCACCTGGGGTGGCGCCAGTTCCTACGGATTCAACACCGAGAGGGTGTTTTTCGGGGTCCCGGCGTCGGGTGGCGGCACGGATCGCGCCGGCATCGACAATCAAAACACCCCCTTGGCGGACCTTCCCGAAGGAACCGTCAAACTCAGCAACATCAGCCTGACGGACGGCGTGACCTACACCCTCGTCGGCGTCATTGATTACGACAACAATCTGCTAGGACTCTTCGTCAATCCGGACTCCACCGACTTCTGGAATCCCGCAAATGGCTCCAACTCCGCGGATGTCACCCTCCAGTATCTTTCCAACAATTCATGCACCGCCGCCCGCCTGGGTTCGGGCGCGTCAGTCACCTGGGATGACATGGTGCTGGCCACCACTGCGGCCAACGTGGGCCTGTTGGAAATCTACGACGATGATGTGGATGACGACGGGATGTCCGATATCTGGGAGACCGATAACGGGCTGTTGGTCGGGATCAATGACTCCGGCCTCAACCCCGACGTTGACGGATTGACCAACCTCCAGGAATTCGGGCTCGGCACCGACCCACAGGAAGATGACACCGACGGCGACGGATACACCGACGGCGCGGAAATAACCGCCGGCACCGATCCTACCAGCAACAACAGCTATCCCGGCGTGGATTCCGTTCCTAACACCATCGGTGTTGAGAATTTCGATTACGCCGACGGTCCCGTCGCGGGCAGGAGTGGCGGAGAACATTGGGATTTCGACAATTCCAACGAAAACGATCCCTTCGTCGGCCATACCGGCACGGTCTCGGATTGGGACGCCTTCAGCGGAGCACCGCAGATCGCCGGAGGGGTGCTCCTTACCCAGGACAGCGCAGCGAAGCGGGAATACAACGGCCCGGTCGAGGGTGCCCAGGCGGGCAGTGACGAGCGCTTCGGATCCACCAGCGATGACGCGCGCTTCAATCAAAAGGTCGTCTATTACCGCTTCGAAATGACCCGCAATGCCGGAGTCACCTGGGGAGGAGCCAGTTCCTATGACTTCGGCGGGGAGCGCTATCTGTTCGGCGTGCCGGGCGCGGCCAATCCCGTCTCCGGGCAACGCGAGTTCGCCATCCACGACCTCAATACCAACAATCACGCCTACTCCGGAATCCAGCCCGTGGCCGGGCAAATCTACACCTTGGTGGCCAAACTTGATTATGCCAACAACATCGCCGCCCTCTATCTCAATCCGAATCTCTCTCTATCCGAAATTTCGAACACTCCCGTTGCCACTTACGCGCACACCAGCGACAACTGGACAAGTGCCATCCGTTTCGGCTCCGGCGGCACTGGCGCGGTGGAGTGGGACAATCTGCGGGTCGCCACCACCTGGGACGGGCTGAAGGATCAACCACCCGTTGCCAATGATGACACGCTCGCCATGAATCATCTGGCCAAAGCCCGGATTCAGGTGACGGCCAACGACTCGGGATCCATCAATCATGGATCGCTCACCTTGCTCACCCCTCCCGTCTCCGGTACCGCCACGGTTGCTGCGGATGGATCCATCCTTTACGAGCACACCACGGGACAGCCATCGACCGACTCCTTTGTCTATCAGGTTACACATCCTTCCGGAATTCTGACAGATACCGCCGTCGTCACCATCAACTTCACCTCCGAGGCGCGCTTTGATTCCGATTTCGTGACCCTGCCTGCCTCGCCTCCCGCCACCTCCACCGGAATCTCCGACGCCTTTCCGGGCCTCACCTTCGACTCACCCCACGGCTTTTGTACCGTTTCCGGAGACAACAGGAAAATCTTCGTCACCGAGGGCGACGGCCGGGTCTATCTGATCCCCGATGTCACGGCAAATCCTGCCACGAAGATCCTGATCGTGGATGCTGGCGTCCAGACGAATCACGACAACAACGAGAAAGCCTTCAAGAGCATCGCGGCTCACCCCGATTGGGCGGCTAACGGATATATCTACGTCACCTACAACACCACTTCCGCCACTTCGCGGGTGTCCCGATTCACCTGCCAGACCACCGCTCCTTACACCGCCAGCCTGGCATCCGAGCAAATCCTGATCGACCAGGCCGACACCGGGTCCTTCCATAACATCGGGAACTGCGAGTTCGGTTCGGACGGCTACCTCTATGTCGGATTCGGCGATGGTGGAACGCAGTCGGATGGTTACAGCAATTCCCAGTATATCGACAAGAACCTGTGGTCAGGCATCCTCCGGCTCGATGTCGACAGCAAGCCAGCCAATCTCATTCCGAATCCCGACAGCGACATCCCCCGCATCGGCGGCGGCTCCACCGGAGAAGCCCACTTCCGCGTGCCCGCCGACAATCCGTTTGTCGGAGCCACCTCTTTCAACGGCGTCGCGGTGGACCCCGCCGAAGTGAGGACGGAACTCTTCGTCGTAGGCCTGCGCAATCCATGGCAATTCTCCGTCGAGGATCTCGACAACAACGGCACGGTCGATGAACTCTGGGTCGGTGACGTCGGACGCAGCGACCGCGAGGAAATCGGCGTCTATCAGGCCGGTGACAACGGCGGCTGGTCGTGGAAAGAGGGGAACTTCACCCCGGGTGGAATCACCGGCGATCACAATGGCGCCATTGAGGCGAATGCCACCCTCGTCGCACCCATCTGGGAATACACCCACGGCGGTGGCACCTTCCAGGGAAATTCCGTCACCGGGGGATTCATCTATCGGGGCAATGCCATTCCCTCGCTCACCGGAAAATACATCTTCGCCGACTATGTTTCCGGTCACATCTGGAGCCTTGAGCGAACCACTCCGAACCCGACGGTCGAAAGAATCGACGGGGAAGCCGCCATCGTCGGCATCCTAACCGACCCGTCCACGGGCGACATCCTTCTTCTCGACCGTGGCAATACCGGAACCAACCAGGGCATCGGCAGCATCAAGCGCCTTGCCGTTGGCACCAATGACTCCGGCTATCCACAGACTCTCTCACAAACGAACTTTTTCTCCGATCTCGATGATCTAACACCGAATCCCGGTGGCGTCGCCTACACTCCCAACCTCCGCTTCTGGTCCGACCATGCCGAAAAATCGCGTTGGTTCCTCATCAAGGATGCCACACCAACGGTTAGCTACTCCCGTGACAATGCATGGAGCTACCCCGAAGGCATAATCTGGGTGAAGCACTTCGACTATCCGACCGAATGGGAATCGTTCTCACGGCTGATCGACGGCGCGGTGGTCACCGATCGCAAGCCCGCACCCGGTTCACCCCGCAGGCGGATAGAGACCCGCTTCCTCGTCCGTACGGCCACCGGTTCCTACGGCCTGTCCTATCGCTGGAACAACCTGACTGCCGGCACCCAGACCGACGCCGCCCTCGTCAGCAAAAACGGGGAAAGCTTCGACATTCCTATCAGCCTGGATGGCGGTCCCACCGTCGCTCCCTGGCAGATTCCGTCCCGCAACAGTTGCACCAACTGCCACACGCCCGAGGCCGGCCACGCGCTCTCCTTCAACACCCGCCAGCTCAATGCTCCCGGGGTCATCGCGGGCGCATCCGGTAATTTCCTCACGCTTCTTTCCAATAACGGTTATCTAACTGGATTGTCGGAGAGCCCCGCTTCGCTGCCACGGCACCTCCGGCCGGATGAAACGACTTATTCGCTCGAAGCGCGCGTCCGTTCTTACCTCGATGTGAATTGCTCCTACTGCCACCAAGCAGGCGGCACCGGGGGAGGGAACTGGGACGGACGAGGCCACCTCACCCTCGCGCAGACCGGCCTCGTCAACGGAGTGCCGCTCGATGCCCCGATCAACCCCGCGGACCTTCTCGTCCTGCCGGGCGAGGTCGACCGATCCATCCTCTACAACCGCGCTGCCGCCGCCAACGGTTATTCCCGCATGCCCCCGCTTGCCACCAACGAGATCGACCTCGAAGGCACCCAGCTTCTCGCGGATTGGATCGCCGGGGAAGTGCAGTCGCAAGCGACCTATCAGGATTGGCGCATCGCCCGTTTCGACAATGGGACTTCTTCTGAAGGCGCCCCTGGCTCCGATCCGGACGGCGATGGCCGGGACAACCATTTCGAATGGCTGACTAACACCAACCCGGAAAACTCCGCCAGCATCTGGCAACCGGTCATGCATCAGGATGGGAGCAACATCGTCCATGATTTCACCGGCCTCGGCAACCGCTCTGCCACCATCATGAGGTCCGACGATCTCAACATCTGGACCCCTTGGCAGGTTCCCGGCAACGATGGGGTTCCGCTTGCTCCCGGCAGCGTCCACACGCTGAGCGGGCCGATGTTGCCCGGAAACGAATTCTTCCGCTTCCAGATTCAGGAACGTTAGAGCGACGTCTGGTCCTTCGTGATCAGGCGGTATAGCTGCGCTTTCGCATACATCCATTGCCGTTCGACGGAGCGGACGCTGCTGCCCGTCATGTTGGCGATTTCGCTGCTGCTCAAGCCGCCGTAGAATTTCAGCAACACCACTTTCGCCGATTCCGGATCGCTCTTTTCCAAAAGGGTGAGGCATTCGTGGATCATGATGATGTGATCGTCATTCTCGACCCACTCGCCATCCATGAACGACAGGTCGTCCGGACGGCGGCGTTTGATACGGGCTTTGCCACGGGCCCTCTCGACGAGGATCCGCCGCATCGCCAAGGCAGCCGCATTGAAAAAGTGGACCTGATCATCCCAAGATCTTTCCTCGCTTCCCGAGATCCGAAGCCACGCCTCATGCACCAAAGCAGTGGGCTGAAGAGTCTGGCTGCCAACCTCGTTTTTCAACCGGTATGCCGCCAAACGCCGGAGCTCCTCATACACGATCGGCAGCAGTTTTTCCGATGCGTAAATATTGGATGCCTCACTGGGTTCTAAGGTGTGGGTGGTTGGATCCGACATGCGCGTGGGCCAAATGTTACAGCACTTTCCACGCAAGCCGAATGAAAAGTTGGGTAATACATGGCGTTCGAAAGCATCCGAAACTTCGGGCCACGAAGCAGTAAGGAGCGCGGCACTGTGGCCCGCGAAGCCGATGCGATGCTAAATCCCAGCGCTGAGCTTTTTTCTTTCTCCATCCATCGGCTTGGTGGGCCACCGTCCCACCCTCCTCACGCTTGTCTGTTGACCCCGCCATTCCGGCTCCCTAGCCTGCCACCGTTCCTATGAAAACTCCCATTACCGTCTCCATCACTGGCGCCGCAGGAAATATCGGCTATGCCCTCCTTTTCCGCATCGCCTCCGGCTTCGTCTTCGGTCCCGACCAGCCCGTCAATCTCCGCCTCATCGAAATCGAGCCCGGTCTGCCCGCCCTCGCCGGAGTCATCATGGAACTCGACGACTGTGCTTTCCCGCTCCTCAACGAAGTCGTCGGCACCGCCGATCTCGACGAAGGTTTCAAGGATGCCAACTGGTGTCTCCTCGTCGGCTCCGTGCCGCGCAAAGCCGGAATGGAACGCGCCGACCTGCTTGGCATCAATGGCAAGATCTTCACCAGCCAAGGCCAGGCCATCGCGAAGAACGCCGCCAAGGATGTCCGCGTGCTCGTCGTCGGAAATCCCTGCAACACCAACGCCCTCATCGCCATGAACAACGCCGCCGGCATCCCCGCCGACCGCTTCTTCGCGATGACCCGGCTCGATGAAAACCGTGCGAAAAGCCAGCTGGCCCAGAAGGCCGGCGTCCACCAGTCCAAGGTCACCAACCTCTGCATCTGGGGCAACCACTCCGCCACTCAGTATCCCGATTTCACCAACGCGAAAATCGACGGCAAGCCGGTCACCGAAGTCATCACCGATCACGAGTGGCTCAAGGGCGAATTCATCGCCACGGTCCAACAGCGCGGTGCTGCCGTCATCAAGGCGCGCGGTCTTTCCTCCGCCGCTTCCGCCGCGAATGCCGCGCTCGACACCGTGAAAAGCCTCATCACCCCGACTCCGGCCGGCGATTGGCATTCCGTCGCCGTTTGCTCGGACGGATCGTATGGCATCGAAAAAGGCATCATGGCCTCGATGCCGATCCGCACCCTCGAAGGCGGCAAATGGGAAGTCGTCCAAGGCGTCCCCGTCGATGCCTTCAGCCAGGGCAAGATCGACCTCACCATCGGCGAACTCCTTGAAGAGCGCGAGGCGGTGAAGGACCTGATCCCGGCCTAACCAACTAGCGGCGATCACCTGTCGCCGCATCTCATCTCCAAAATCCCGCGCGATGCCCGCCATCCCGCGGGATTTTCGTGTCGGAGACCCATCCCGTGCTTGGATTGACTCCATCGTTCGGGAATGCCACGTTCCAAACCATCCGATGGACAGCCCGACCACTCATTCCGACGATCATCACTTCCGGCGCGAGGACCGCACCGTTCGTTGGCAGCGGATCGCCGGGCATATTGCCGCGCATCCCGAAGATCTTTCCATCGCACTCGACAATATCGAGCGATGGCTGGCTCTGGGTCGTGTCCATCCGGCACCGTTGATCGATTGGCGGTCACGCATCCTCGCGGCGCAGGGTTCGCCCGCCGCCTTCGAGGAATTCATCCGCTTTCTCGCTGCGCCGAATCACGATGATGGACCGCTGAAATCCTGTTCGCCCTTCGCCGGTCTGCCACTAGCCACCATTACCAGATGACCCTGGCAGCCCTCCAACATCTCATTCGATCCGCCCAAGCCTTGACCGAGGATCATCCGATACTCGTCTTGGGTTCCTCCTCGCTTCTCGCATCGTTTCCGGATCTGGGTGAACCAGCCGGACTGTTGGCTTCGACCTACGATGCCGATCTCTGTCCGGATCCGTTTGATGAACTCACCGCAATCATGCTCGATGAGGCTCTTGGCGAGAACCGTGCTTATTTTCGAATCCACGGCTATCACGCTGACATCCTGCGCGATTCGATCCTCGAAACGCTGCCTGTAGGCTGGAGGGAACGACTGGTGCCTGTCCCGGAAATTTCCCTCGCTTCCGCCCTCGACCCTCACGATCTCGCGGCCGTCAAATTTCTAGTGGGTCGCCTCAAAGACCTTCATCTCGTAAGTCAGCTTCACTCGGCAGGATTGCTCCAGCCCGAGATCGTTCGGGAAAGGATCGGGATGTTG
This sequence comes from Verrucomicrobiota bacterium, assembly GCA_040386755.1. GTDB lineage: Bacteria > Verrucomicrobiota > Verrucomicrobiia > Verrucomicrobiales > Akkermansiaceae > Luteolibacter. The sequence continues at coordinate 214,078 of JAZKEY010000025.1, forward strand.
GATCTTCCCGTCGAACGACGGCCTCGTCTTCTGAGCGAGTTCCTCGGGATTTTTGGTTAGTGCCGTTTGTGCATCACGATCCCAGCACCACGTCCACTCCGCGCTGTTCGAGCTGCCCGGTGAATTCAGGATCCGCCGCCTTGTCCGTGATCAGGCATGTTAGGGTTGAGACCTCCGCGAAGAAGAACGCCGACTTTTTTCCAAGCTTAGAGTGATCTGCTAGGAAAACGACATCCTCGGCATTCTCGACGACGCGTTCCTTGAAGGCGGCCTGGCGGGCGTTGCTCTCGCTGACGCCGCGGTCGAGATGGAGGCCGTTTCCCGAGAAGAACATGCGGTGGATGTTGTAGCGCTGGAGGGATTTTTCGGCGGTGAGGCCGATGAAGGAGCGCGATTTGGCATCGAACAGGCCGCCGGTGCAGATCAGGTCGATGTTCGGGCGGTCCGAGAGGGCGGTGAAGACGTTGAGCGCGTTGGTCAGGATGGTCAGCGGGATGTCCGGCAGGAATTCGGTGAGCGTCAGCACGGTCGAGCTGGCATCGAGGAAGATGGTCTCGTTCGGCTGGATCCGACCCGCCGCGAGTCGGGCGATGGCGCGTTTTTCCTCGCGGCGGATGGCTTGGCGCTCGGTGAAGGGGAGTTCCTCGCGGATCCGTTGCGGGCGGCTGGCCCCGCCGTGGGTGCGGATGAGGTCGCCGCGTTGTTCGAGGATTTCGAAGTCCTTGCGCACGGTTTCGTCGGTCACGCCGAGTCCGGCGGCGGTGTCGGTGGTGCGCAGGGAGCCTGCTTCATGGAGCAGTTCTAAAATCCGGCGTTGGCGTTCGATGGCGAGCATGATTCGTGGAAATCTTTGTTTTCTTGGGAATTGTTGGGAATTGGTTTGACTTGTCAACCCAATCCCACAAAAACCACGGCATCTCATGTCCAACTACAACCACGTCAACTACCTCTGGGACGACGCCAAGGCCGCGTCCCTCGATCCCGTCGGCCGCCTGATTTATCGGTCGAATCTCCTCGGCAGCGACCAGCGCGTCACCAACACCGGCGGTGGCAACACCTCCGCGAAAATCATGGAAACCGACCCGCTCACCGGCGAGTCCGTGGAAGTGCTGTGGGTCAAGGGCTCCGGTGGCGACCTCCGCACCAGCACCCGCGAGAATTTCTCGTCGCTCTATCAGGAAAAACTCATCGGCCTCCAGCGCATCTACGCCGCGCGTGAGGACAAGGGACTCAAGTCGCAGGCGGAGGACGACATGGTTGGCATGTTCTCGCATGCGACTTTCAATCTGAACCCGCGTGCGTCGTCCATCGACACCACGCTCCACAGCTTCCTTCCCGGCAAGCATGTCGATCACATGCACCCGAACGCGATCATCGCCATCGCCGCTTCGGAAAACCGTGAGAAACTAACCAAAGAAATCTTCGGGGGCGAAATGGCCTACGTGCCATGGATGCGTCCCGGTTTCGAGCTCGGCCTCGCGATGGAGGAAATCGCGAAGGAGCAGCCGGACATCAAGGCTATCATGATGGGCCAGCACGGTTTCATCTCATGGGATGACGACGAGAAAACCTGTTATGCCCACACACTCGATTTCATCGAGACCGCGGCGAACTACATCGAGGCCAAATACGCGGCCAAGGGTGGCGATGCCACGGCCTTCGGTGGTCAGAAATACGCCACGCTCGACCAGGAAACCCGCAACACCATTTTCGCCGCGATCCTGCCATGGCTGCGTGGCCGGGTGTCCGCGCAAAAGCGCTTCGTCGGCACCGTGCAGGACGACGAGAAGATCCTGCGCTTCGTCAACTCGCACGACGCCGCGCGTCTGGCAGAGCTGGGCACCAGTTGCCCCGACCATTTCCTGCGCACCAAGATCAAGCCGCTCTACGTCGATTGGAATCCTCAAACCGAGGATGTCGAAACCCTCCGCAACAAGCTCGCCACCGGTCTTGAAGGCTATCGCGAGGATTACGCGGAATATTACTCGTTCTGTAAACACAACAACTCGCCGGCCCAGCGCGATGCGAACCCGACCGTCGTACTCATTCCCGGCCTAGGCATGATCGCCTGGGGCAAGGACAAGTCCGAGAGCCGTGTCACCGCGGAATTCTACAACTGCGCCGTCGAAGTCATGCGCGGAGCCGAAGCCATCGACACCTACGTTTCTCTGCCACAGCAGGAGGCATTCGACATCGAATACTGGCTGTTGGAGGAAGCAAAACTCCAGCGGATGCCCGCCGAAAAGGAACTTGCCCGTCAGGTCATCATCGTCATCGGTGCCGGTTCCGGGATCGGCAAGGAAACCGCGCATCGCCTCGTGAGAGAAGGCGCGCACATCGTTTGCGTCGATCTCAACGAAGCCGCCGCCCAAGCGACCGCCAAGGAAATCACCGACAAATACGGAGTTGGCATCGGCGTCGCAGGCACCGGCATTTCCAATTGCGGACCGGCCATCGGCCTTGCCGCCAACATCACCAATCGCGAGAGCATCCGCAAGATGCTGGACCAGGTCGCGCTCGCCTATGGTGGTTTCGATTCCATCTGCGTCACGGCGGGCATCTTCGTGCCAAGCGACACCACCGGCCACATCCCGGACGACAAATGGGCGCTCACCTTCGGCATCAACGTCACCGGCAGCTACTTCGTTGCCGACGAGGCCTCCAAGACCTGGAAAGAGCAGGGCCTGCGTGGCAACCTCGTTCTAACGACTTCCGCGAACGCCGCCGTCGCCAAGAAAGGCTCGCTTGCCTACGACACGTCCAAGGCTGCCGCGAACCACCTCGTCCGCGAACTCGCCATCGAGCTTTCGCCGCTCGTTAGGGTCAATGGCGTTGCTCCGGCGACCGTCGTGCAAGGTTCCGCCATGTTCCCGCGCGACCGCGTCATCGGCTCGCTCGCGAAATACGACATCCCTTACACGGATGACGAGGAGACCGAGTCACTGGTGACCAAGCTCGCGCAGTTCTATGCCGACCGCACGCTCACCAAGGCTCCGATCACTCCCGCCGACCAGGCGGAGGCGTATTTCCTCTTGGTGACGCAGCGGCTCAGCAAGACCACCGGCCAGATCGTCACGGTGGACGGCGGTCTGCACGAGGCGTTCCTGCGCTAACAATCTAGCAAGCGAAGCCGCGCCCGGGTCATCCGGTCGCGGCTTTTTTGTGGGTCAAAAAAATTACCGAAACTTCATCAGGCTCGAATCGTCAGGAGATTGTCCGGAGTTCACGATTTATCGTGCTCTTCACCATGACAGGCTGAAGCCCGATGCCTGTAAGGATTGGCTCTCCGCCATGCGTTTCTGAAATCCCTCCGGGATAAAGAACCTGCGGATCGACCGAATCGAATCAGAATTTCAATCCTTGAAGGCATTGGTCTGAAGCCTGAACTCCAGACAGTTGTTAGGCGGTCATTACGCGATTCCCCATTCGGCAGTCTATTTTTGTAAACGGTGGATGCCGTTCAAGGCGTGATCACTCCGGCCCTGAGGAAACCTTTGTCTGTTAGTCCGTTGGAATCGTTCAGGCTGAAGCTGCGGTATGAATAACCGGCACCGGGGGCGGGGAGGTCCGTGGTGACGGCCGTCGGGACGACGTTCACGGTGGTCGGGAAGCTACTCAGGGTGGTGGAGCCTTCGATCGAATAGACTATGTCATCGGCCACCGACGCGGCGGTCGATGGCGCGCCGCTGGCGAAGGCGGCGGCACCGGTCCGTATGGCGGCGGTGAGGATGAGTTCGGAGGTGGCATCCCCGTCGAAGTCGCTGTCGGCGGTGAAGACGAAGATCTTCGGCCCTTGTGAACCGCTGTTGGGGTTTCCTCCAAACGCAAACTCGGTGATGTTGGTGGAGCCGTCCTTGTCGGGATCGGCGGTTTTGCCGATGATCGCCGGACTGGTTTCACCGGGGAAGAAGCCGTTGATCCAGGTGGAGTAGGGAGTGGAGCCGGAAGTGGTGACGCTGAGCAAGCCGTCGCCGGTGATAAGTGCGGTTTCATGGTCCGCGCCTAGTGCGGCGATCGAGCCGGTCCGGCCCCACTTGCCGCTGGCTTGCTGCGTTCCGTTGATGTAGAGCGCGTTGACGACATCCGTGCCGGCGACGCTGAGGTTGAGCTGGGAACCCGTTGTCAGCCGGATGGCTGAGGCATTGGCGAAAGTGGAAGCGAGCCCCACCGACAGGATGCCGCCTGATACCGAGGTGTCACCCGAGTGTCCGATCACTCCGGAAAGGGTTTGGGTTCCCCCGCCGATTTTGGTCAGGGCCAGCGAGCCGTTGGTGTTGCCGGAGAATGCACCGGCGGCGCTGTTGTCTCCGACGGTCAGTGTCGGGGTGCCGGAACTGGATGTCACGGAGCCTGCGCCATTGAGACCGTTGATGGTCTCGCTGAAGCCCGCCAGGTTGAAGGTTCCGGCGTTGGTCATGTTTCCGGTGGAAGCGCCGTTGGGAATCTGGTTGGCCGCTCCGAGGATCAAGATGGAGGTTGCGCCCAGCGTGGTGTCACCGATGTAGTTGTTAGGATTTGGGGTCGCATTGTTGAGCGTGATGGTCACGGCCGTGGCATTGAGCTGAAGGCCGTTTGTTCCGGTGACTTGTCCGGTTAGGCTGGCGGAGCCGGTATTCGCAAACAGCGCGTTGGCGAGGTTCGCAGTGATCGTTCCGGAAAAGACATGGCCCGTCGTGTCGAGACGGATGCCGGGTTGATCGGTGCCCAATGCCGTGTTGAAGACGATGGCGTTGGCGATGGTGAAGTTGGCGGCGGTATCCAGCAGGATGCCGGCTTTGTCAGTGATGGCCTCGCCAATCGTGATGGTTCCGGTGCCGAAGGGACTGCTCACGATGGCACCTGGCGATCCAACGGTGGTCGGGGCGGCGGAGATTCGCAGGCGGGTTCCCGAGCTGGTGCCGTTCTGCAAAGTCAGGCCACCGGAGAAGGTGTTGGCATTGGTGACCGTGAGCGGGGTTGTGCCGGTGTTGGCGTTTCTCAAATTGATCTTCACCGCCTTCGCCGGGCCGTTTTGGATCAGGGCGGAAACCGTGCTGGATTGGTTGCTGATCGTCAGCGTCGAAATGCCCGCTCCGGCGCTATTGTCGCGGATCGTATTGGCCGTGTTGCTGGTGGAGATATTGGTGAAAGCGGCATTGAATCCGTTGAGGTCGAGCACGCCGGGGCCTGCCATCGCGAGCACGCCGAGGTTGTTGAAGGCGGTGGCGCTGCCTGCTTTCAACGTGCCGTCGTTGAGGTTGGTGGTGCCGGTGTAGGTGTTGGCCACGCCGGAAACCGTCCAAGTACCGCTGCCGTTTTTCGTGACCGTCGTCGCGCCGGAGGTGGCCGGGTTGACGATGTTGCCGGTCACGGAATTGCCGGTTGCGGTTCCCCCTAACACAATGGTGGAGGAAAACGTCGCGTTGGCGGAATATCCGTTCAACGCGAGGTTGGCGGTGGTCGGATTCAGGGTCAGGACGCCGCTGGCGGCGACATTGTTGATCTTGCCGAGGCCCAGAGTGTAGCCATTGCCACCGGTGACGTTGAGGGTGGTCGTGTTCACGTCGAAGCCGGTCGGAGCGATGGTGAGGGTGTTTCCGCTGCCGGCACCGGTGAGCTGGTTCACGTCTAAACTGACGGTCGCGCTGCCCATGCCCCCCAGGGAGTTTCCGCCGGTGAAGGTGACCGCGGTGTCCGACCGCAACTGAAGAAGTCCGCCGCTGTTGAGGATCAGCGGGCTGTTAGCGGTTCGCTCGGGTGAGAGGGCGGAGGAAATCCCGGCGGTGGTATTGCCGACATTGGCCTGGAGTTGAAGGGTGCCGCCGGAGTTGATCGTGGTCGCTCCGTTGGTGCCGGAGGGGCGGGCGGAATTGTTGCCGGAGAGGATGGCCGTGGCGGCGTTGGCGATGGTCATCACGCCGGCAAAGGAATTATTGCCGCTCATGGTCAACAGGCCGGAGGAAACCGAGAGGGGGCCGGCGAAAACGTTGCTGCCACTCATCGTCACTGAAGGAGAGGCGATCGAGACAGAGCCGGTGAACGTGTTGTTTCCGGCAAGGATGAAACCGCCCGCACCGCCGAGAACGATGCTGACCACGTCGGTGCCGTTGTTGGCGACCACCGAGTTGATGGTGAGCGGATTTGCAATGCTGTCGTTAATGAGGGTCAGGGTGGCCGGTGCGGCACTGGCGACATTGCCTGTTGTTAGGATTCCGTCACTGGCGGCGGCTCCGATGGTCAAGGCACCCGAGGTGGAGGTTTGCCAAATGGTGCCGCCGGGTTCCCCGCCGATGGACAGGCTGTCGGTGGGCGCGGCATGGGCAATGACGCCGGGGCCGTCGCTGGCATCCATCAGCAGCGAGCCGATGGTGTCCGCCGGTGACGCTAACAGGGTGATGTCGCCGGGAGCGCCGCCGTTTACGATGCGCACGTTGTTAGCCACGCCATCTGGCACGACGCCGCTGAGCCGGGTGACGTCGGCGAAACCGCCGGTGTAGGCGACGATCAAGCCATCGGCGGCATTGGTGGCGTTGGTGCCCCAGTTAGACCCGAAGCGGGCCCACGGGAGGATTCCGTTGACGTTGAGATTGTCGGTGGAGGCGATGTTGTCAGCGGAGAAATTGACGACGCCGGAGTTCGGAGTGACCGTGTTCATCTGGAGAACCGCCCCGCCGCTGCTGCGATTGACAGTGCTGGCGGTCGCCGCGGCCAAGGTGGTGGATGTCACGGCTTCTGCATGAGAGCCGCCGGCGAGTTCCACGGTGCCGCCATTGAATGTTAGAGTGCCGGCGAGCTTGCTGGTGTTGTTGGTGGAGTAGTCGAGTTTGAGGATGCCGCCGGTGAGGATGGCCGCACTGGCACCGGTGGGGGACCCGGAAATGACGAGTGTGCCGTTGGTGACGGTGGTGGTACCGGTATAGGTGTTGGCTCCTGATAGTGTCCAGGTTCCGGAGTTGTCCTTGCCGACAGGATAGGCACCGCTGCCGTTGGAAATGATGCCGCTGACTTCCCCGTCTCCGATGCCGCGGAAGTCGAGCGAGCGTCCGGTGGCCTGATCCGAGCTAATCGTGCCCAAGCAGGTGAGTTTTCCTGCGTTGGACAGGAGTCGGGCTCCGCCGCCCCCGCTGGTAATGGTCATGTTACCCGAGACCGTGTTGTTGCCCGAGAGGTTGACAATCGAAGCACTGACCGCGGAGGAGGTATTGCTCAATCTGTAACTGATGGTGCTGGGGAGCACGATGCTGCCGCCGCTGCCATCGAGGTGGAGTTGGGGATTGCCGGCGGTGCCGTTGGTGAGAGCGACGGTCTTGGTTCCGGTCCCGAGCGCACCGCTGTTGGTGATCACCAGATTGCCCGCGGTGACAGTCACCCCGCCGGTGAAGGGGCTGGAGGATGTCACAGTCCAGGTTCCCGTACCATCCTTTGCCAAACCCGTGGGGTTGAGCAGGCCGGCGGCGGTGATGGATTGCCCGACCGTTCCCGCCCCGGAGGTTGGCAAACTCAACGTGACAACCCGAGTGCCGACGACAAAACTTGAAACCGTGGTCCCCGGCGCGATGCCGGTCCCGGATATCGATACTCCATTTGCCAAGCCTTCAACGGCGGCAAGGGTGATAGTCGTCGCAGACGCGGCAAAGGCTGCTGCGAGCGTAGTCGCACCCGTGGTAGCGTTGTTCAAAATTTGGGCGGACAATTCGCCAGTCGCCGCGGTGGATCCGGCGAGCGTGAGGAATTTGCTACCGACACCGGTCACTGTGATATTGTCTATTTTGAGCACTCCCGAAGGGCCCCCCTGTTCGATGATGCCGCTGCCAGTAGTACCGCTAAGGTCGAAGATCCGGTTCGGTGTCTCACCGGTGCCAAGGTAGAGCAAGGTTCCTGAGTTCGACGTTCCGCCGATAGCAATGGTTCCATTGCTGCCGATAGGACCATTGACGCCGCTGTTGAAGATGTTGGCAGTGCCGATCTTTCCCGCAAGAACCCGGGTGATGCCGGAATAGGTGTTGGTATTGCTCAGGACGAGGGTGCCACCACCGGATTTGGTGAGTTCACGGGATCCACCGGTTTCGGAAATCAAACCGCTGATGTTGGCGGGGCCGCTGGTGGATCCGACGATCCCATCACCGGAGCCCGTCATGGTGCCGGCCAGTGTCACCGGACCCGCCCAAGTGGTGCCGGAAGGTTCGAGGCGCAACTGCCCCGATGACTCGCCGGTGTCGCCACCGTTCAGGACGATGGCCGCATTGTGGGTACCGGCGTTGGCGAAGACCGTCCCGTTGGTGAGCACGTTGATGGTGGCAGCGGCATTGTCCAAGCCGTTCATCTGGACCTTGCCCGCCCCCGCTGCAGCCGCGACGCCGATGTTCCAGGTGCCGGTGAATCCGGAATAATCACCGCCAAGAACGGTGGTGTTAGCGCCGGTTGGCAGGGTGACGTTCGCCACACCGGCTCCGCTCATACTGGTGGAAAGGCCGGTTGGTGTGGAGTTCCCTACGTTGATATTGAGGGTGGCGGCGTTGGCGACACCGCCGGTGCCGAGGGCGCCGGCTTGGGTGATGGCGAGGGTGCCCGCACTGATGGTGGTGCCCCCCGAATAGGTGCTGGCCGCCGTGCCGTTGAGGGTCAGCGTGCCCAATCCCGCCTTGGTCAGCGTGCTGGGACCGCCGGCATTGTTGGCGATGGTTTCCGCGATCGAGGCGCTGTCGGC
>JAZKEY010000026.1:0-59331 GCA_040386755.1 Verrucomicrobiota bacterium
AGGCACGGAAGACCATGGCGGGTTCGTAGAGACTCAGGCGGATGATGCCCATCAGCGCGGCGAGCATGCAGATGACCTGGATGACGCAGAAGGCAGCCACCGGGATCTGCCACATCATGAAAAACGGCGGCTGTCCGTTCTTGAGCGCACCCATGGCGAAACCGGAAGTGGCTAACAGACCCAGACCGAAGCCGATGATGCCCACCGTGAATGCCTGGAGTAGCAACATCATGCTCAGGCGGAAATTCGACATTCCCATCGCCTTGAGCGCTCCGAGGTGTTTCAGATTGTCCAATACGAAGGAGTAGAACGTCTGGCAGGCGATCGCCACGCCGACGATGAAACCGATGACCACCGTGGTGCCGAACGAAATCGGGATGCCGGTGTTTTTCACATACCACCAGATGGTCGCGGTATTGAAGTCCTTCTCGTCCTCGCCGAAGTCGCGGTTGATGTAGGCGCGCAGGCCGGTCTGCTTTTCGATTTCTGCGACGGTTTCCTCGATGGTCTTTCCTTCTTCCGGAGCGGCGATGACGGCGGAGAGCATCTTCCGCTGCGGCGGAGTGTATTGCAGCGCCCGTTCGTAGGTGGTCCAGATGTAGGGGCCGCCTGTGAAGGAACGCATGGCGCTGCAGATACCGACCACGCGGGCTTCCATGTCGTTGATCTCGAAAATGTCTCCCACGTTGACGCGCTTGGCCGGATTTTTCGGATCTAACGAAAGCCGCTCGGTGGCGAGTTCGTCGATGACCACGGTGTTAGGCAGGCGGAGATCTTCCAGATTTCCCGTGATCATTCGCTGCGGTGCCCCGGCGAGGGAGGCGGCGTCGATACCGATGAGCTGGACCATTTTGAAACTGCCGTCCGCCAGCCGGGCGCGCTGATAGCCGGAGTAAAGTGGCATCGCCCAGCGCACCGAGGACACCGAGCGGACGCGGGCGACGTCGGTATCGCGCATCGGGTTGATCTCGTTGATTTGCTCGACGCGTTCCTCGACGACGTAGATCGGGGCTCCGACATTTTTCAGGGTCGATGTTGTCCAGCGCATTAGCCCGCAGAACACGGAGGCCTGCTGAACGATGAGGAAGGTGGCGAAAAACAGGCCGGCCACCAGCATCAAGTACTTGGCGGTGTCTCCGAAGAGCATTTTGAGAGCGAGGCCGATCATGCGGGGAGCGGGATGTCGTCGTCCCGCGGGCGGATCTTAACCACGAGCGGCGACCGCGCAACCTGCGACACACGATCCGGTGAAATCGTGTTGCAGTTGTTTGAAACGTGGCGTTTTTCAGTTTCCCCAAAGCGGCCGGAGTCGTTTAGATCATCGCCATGCGGACAATGGATGAGTGGTTGGGATCTGACGAAACCGGAGAACCGTTTACGCACTGCCTGTGCTGCAAGGTCCCGCTCGTGGAAATCGACGCGCCTTGGCTGGTCAACAAGGAGTTCGCCCGCGGGGAATGCGTCCTCGAGTATGCGATCTGCCAGCCGTGCCGGGATCACGTGACAGACCAGTTGTCTGAAGAGTCGAAGGAGTCCGTCCGGATGTTTCTGGAAAAGGAAATCGATTGGGAGGCGAGAATGAAGGAATTCATGTTGTCCCATGACCTGACAGAGCGCTTCGACGCCTGCATCGCGTGCCGTACGCCGCGCGGGAATCTCGATGGTTTCGGTCTATCAGCATTGTTCGACTCGGGTGGCTCGGTTGTCGCCGGGCCGCTGCCATTGCTCATCTGCCAACCGTGCATCGCCCGGATGACCGCGCCTCTACCGGAAAAGAGCCGGGAGGTCTGGAGGAAATTCCTGGCCGATCATTTCACCGGACCGCCGAATGATTCGGGATTTCCGGGATTGCTGTGAGAGCTTATTTCGGAGCCTAGGCTTTAGTGGTCTCTTGACACTCTGTTCAAATTAGCTAGCCTAGCTAATCATGGTCACGGTCAACATGCACGAAGCCAAGAGCCGCCTCTCCGAGCTCGTCAAATCCGTCGAGGACAGTGGAGAAATTGTGATTTTGCAGCGCAATGGCCACCCCGTTGCGGAGATTCATCCCTACAAACCGTTGCCGCTGGAACCTGTCCGCCGGCTCACGCCCGATCCGGCGTTGCGAGTGACTTTTGCTCCCGGATACGACCCGGCCGAGCCCGCCAGTGAAGACGAATGGCCGGAGGAAAACCGATGATCCTCCTCGACACCTGTGGCCTGCTGGCGCTCCAGGCGGGGGGAAAGGATTTTTCGGCAGAGGCACGAGCCCGTCTGGAAGCGCCCGGATCCGAAGTCTTTGTTTCGGCCATCACCGCTTTTGAAATCGGCCAGAAGCATGCATCCGGGAAACTCATCATGAACGAACTTCCCGGAATCTGGTTTCCGGCCATGCTGCGTCAACATTATCTCACCGAGTTAACTGTTAGTTCTTCAATTTTACTTGCTGCTGCCGCTCTCCCGTCGATCCACCGCGACCCCTTCGACCGCATTCTCATCGCCACCGCCATCGCGGGGAGTCTAACGATTCTTACTTCGGACCGAATCATCCCCACCTATCCGGGGATCGATGTCCTCTGGTGAAGGGCTCAGCCCCGGATGAAATCGAGTTGGCACAAGGACAACGCCGTATTCAGCCGACCATGTTTCAAGTGGCGGGTAAGGTCGGTCAGGCGCTTGAAATACAATCCGGAATCCTGTTGATAGGCTTCCTGAAGATGCTCCTTCTCGATCGCCGACAGCTTGCCATCGAAGGCCGCCGCGACGGTCAGGACATCGAGCAGGAAATTCCTCTCCTTTTCATCCACCTCGCGCAATGTGGCGAGAAACAGCTCCCAATCGTCATAGCGGTCCTCCTCCTCGATCTCCAGCAGGTCCTGGAACCTCAGCAACAGGATCACCATGTTGGGGTGATAGTTCTGCGTCATCACCACGGCATTGCCGATGGCGCGCAGACAGCCCTTTTTCGCTGCGGGGGAAAGGATTTGCAAATAACCGTCCGTCGCCACGGAATCGGCGATCCGGTTGGCCAGCGCATAGCCGAACAGCCGCAGCCGGGCCTCGCGGATCACCTTGAGGATGACGAGGCCGTTCCAGAACATTTCCACCGGAATCGCGACGTACAGGATGGGAATGCCCAGCAAGGTGCTGCCCACCACAAGCCGCAGCACGGCCTTCAGGATAAGGTTGGAGACGATGATCTTGCCCTTGTACAACAGCCCGAGGACGAAGAGGTTCTTCTTTGAAATCCGCTGGAACGGATCGATGCCCAGGATCTTCAGCTCGGGATCGTTGATCTCCAGCGCGGTGCGCGCGAGTATGTTCTTCACCCCGAAGATCCCGTCTTCCAGGGATTCGTGCATGACGTGCTCCAGATGGATGAGCTCGCTGACCTTGTGAACCGCCTTGAGGGAAATATAAAACAGATAGTAAAACTCGATCGCGGTTGCCACCACCATAACCCCGATCACCCAGCCATAGTAAACCCAGGCGGATGCATTCGCGAAGCGCACGTCCACGTAGATGATGGGGAAGACGAAAATCATGCCGACCAGGCACGAGAGGATGGCGCTGGTTCTGGCGATGCGGTTCACCCGGTGTGTCAGTTCCTCATCCGGCATGACGAACGCGTTTTCTCCGGTCCTGGTGCGCTCGAACCGATTCAGATGATAGAGTCCGAAGCGTTCGAATCTCGATGGCTTGGCGATGGACTGCGGATTCATGAAGCGCGGGGTTGCAAACCACTTAGCTGAATCCGGCGTTTTCCGCCAGCCATTTGCCAACTCCGGGTCAACCGTGTGCCAGCGCTTCCTCGAAGGCCGCGATGATCGTTTCTATCGGCTCGAGGCCACAGGAAACCCGCAGCAGGTTCGCGGAAACGCCGCAGCCTTCCGCCCACTCCAGTTCGTGGTAGTGGGCTAGCATGGTGTAAGGGCAAACCAGCGTGAACGCGGTGCCGAAACTCGGGCCCTTGCTCAGGCGGAGCGCGTCGTAAACCTTCGGCGTCTTCTTCGGCTGCTTCAGGACGAAGGAAAGAAGGCCGCCGTAGCCGCCGCCCTTGCGGAGGATCTTGTCGTAGTTTTCCTTCTGCGTTAGAGATGGATGCCAGACTTCCGCGACCGCCGGATGATTGGCCAGCCACGCGGCGAGAGCCAGGCCGTTGGCGTTCACGGTTTTCATCCGCTTCGAGTAGCCCTTGAGGTTGGAAAGCAGAACTTCGGCATCGCCAATGTAGAGTGGCGCGGTTTCGGAAGCATCGATTTTCAGCGATTCGCGCAGGGCATTCGCGACCGGCGAGTCCGCACGGACGGCCGCCATTCCGGCCATCACGTCGCCTTCGCCGGAAATCCATTTGGTCAGGCTGCCGGTGACGACGTCGGCATATTTCAACGCATCCACGTTCAGCGGGCCGGCGGTCGAGTCGTCGATGATCAACGGCGTGCTGCTGTCCTCGCAGGCCTTCGCCACGCGGTGGAGATCGACGGTGCGGAGCAGGGGATTGCTGGGAACCTCGGTGAAAACCCCGGCGAACTCACCTTGGCGGATCCGTTGCAGGGCCTCGTCGAAGGACTCGCCTGACGCGTCATTCAGATAGACAACCCCGTGGCCGAAGTATTCCTGCACCTTCAGGCTGTCCACATAGGGAAACTCCAACTGAAGTGTTTTTTTGCCATCATGCACGCCGGGCAGCGCGCGTAAAACAGCGGTCGCCGCGGCCATGCCACTCGTGAAAATGAAGATATCTTCCGGAGCCGCGCCGTTGAATTTCGATAGAGATCTCGCGATCAAATGCGATTTCGAACCCTTGCGCATGGTGCCGTCGAGGAAATCGGTGGCCTGCCTGCTGCTGACGACCTCGCCGGTGAAACGCCAGTAGGCATTCGCATCCGCCTTGGCCTTGGCCGGAACGACCAACACCTGCAAGCCATGCAGGCTCGTGATTCTAACGGCCGTCTCCGCCCGGAGCTCCACCCAGCGGTGGGCGCGTGTCACGGAGTTCCGTGTCGGCAGCACGATGACCTCCTCATGCTCGCCAGCGACCTCCGCTTTTGCCGAGGCAAACAAGCGCTCCACGGCAGGATGCTTGAAAAAACGGGGGTAACCGGTGCGCATCCGTTTCACGACTTTCTCGCGGCCTTCTTCATAGCCGACGATAGAGTCCCACGTCGGCAGGCAAACCGAGCACGCATGGGTGGAATCCGGAAGCGGCAGCCCCAGATCCTTTTCCTGCCATGCCGGGTTGGCTGATAGGTCACGCATCACCCCCCCTCCATGCCCCGCCGGGGGACTTTGGGCAAGCCGGATCAGCGCCAAAAACTGAACAAATCTGTATGACCCCCGCCATTTTCCCGGAAATCCAAGGATTCCGGGCGGGATGGCGGTCGATCAGGGGTTGATGACGACCAGTGCCCGCTTGCGCTTGCTCTCGATCCAGCGCTCGTATTGTGCAGAGGTTTTCTTGCGGCTGACCTGTTGCTCGATCATCTGCCGGACTTCGGCGGTGAGCGCCGGTGGCGGGCCGAGATCGATTTTGATCGGCTTGACGATGGTGAAGCCCTGCGGGTCCAACAACGGACCGGCGATTTTTCCAACAGGAGTTTCGAAGACAATGGAGGCGAACTCCGGCGACAAGTCGATGCGCGGCACATCGCTCTGGATCCCGCCATCCGCCGCGAAGGCATCCTTGGAATATTGTTTGGCCAGTTCGGTGAAATCCTTGCCTTCGGAAATCTGTTTCGCGATGTCTTCCGCCAGCGCGAGCTGCGTCTCCGGCGTGGCGAGAGGGTTCTGTGGATCGGATGCGGGAATGAAAATTTTCTGGAAGGTGATCTTGTCCTTGGTCACGTCGCGCAGGCTGGACTTGACCGTGTCGTATTCCTTCTGGATTTCGTTAGGGAGAGGCGGCGGTGCCTCGGCTGCCTGCTGGCCGCGCATGGCATAGACCACCAGTTTCTCGCGGGTCATTTCACGATAGCCTTCCATGGTCAGCCGGCTGCGTTTGAGTTCCTCGCGGAACTTCGCCTCGTCGCCATTGTAGAGTTCGCGCATCTGGCGCTTGATTTCCTCGTCGATGAGGTTGGGTTTGATGACGGCTCCGAGCTGTTTGAACTCGTCGAGGATGATCTGGCGGTCCACGAGCTCCTGGATGATCCTGTTCTTGGACTCCTTGAACTTGACCTCGAACTGCGGCCCGCGGCGGGGAAACTCGGCGGCGAGCCTCGCATATTCCGGTGCCAGCAGGAAGGAAACCTGGTTTTTCGTGATCACCCGGCCATTGACCTTGGCGGCGATGCCGTTGACTTCGATCGGGCCTGCCGGGCGCTGGGGTGGTGCTTGCGGCGGCGGTGCCGGCTGTGCGGAAATTCCAGATCCCGGGAGGATCATGCCGGAAACCGCTAAGACTGCGGCAAAACGCGAATTCATGAGGAATAGTGTTGGTTGGATCGGAAATTTCGGAAGAAACGTTCTCTATGCGGCGAGTCTTTCCCCACACCTCGCGGATTGCAAGCGGGGAAGTCTCCGGAGGTCGCTGATGATGTGGACAGTGGCCAGTCCGTTGCAGGGGAGCCTTTCCAACCACGTTTTCCGGAGATGGAAGGACCCGTGATCCCGAGCGGATTCGAAATTCAGATTCCTGTCACGTGATGTCCCGCCCCTGGTAAATCGTTCGGACTAACAATTTGTTGGCGGCAAATCTTGACGCTGCGGTGGATTGCGGGATATCCCATCCGGGGAAATAGCCCGTTTCCGCTACCTTCCCCACCTCATGAATCGTCCCGCATCTGTTTTCATTTCCCGCCGCCTCGGACGCCTTTGGTTCGGACTCGGCATCCTTGCCGCGTCAATTTCCGCTTCGATTTCGGCGCATGCGCAATGGATCTCGTCACACCGCGTTGCCGACACCGCCTACTTCTTGTTTTCATTTCCGTCGCGGGTCGAGCGCTATGACCTTGCTGCGCGGAGCTGGTTGCCTGCGGTGCCATTGCCGTCAACCTATGGCATGCCGACCTGCGGATGGGTCGATCCGGACGGGATCTATGTGACTTACGGTGGAAGGTCGGTGTATCGGCATGATCTCTTGGGAGGAAACACCACCCATGTCATGAACTCCGCAGTGAATGTCTCCGGACTGCTGACCGATGGAAACTGGTTGTTCATCAATCAATCCGACCAATCCTACGGGCGGTTTGTAAGCATCGATAAAACCACCGGTTCGATCATCGGCAATTTCGAGAACTACATTGATTCCGTTCACGGGGCGAGCATCGTGCCAGCGGTGAAAAAAATCTTCGGACGATCCACCGGCGTCTCTCCTTCGGACATCACTTTTGTTTCTTACGATAACACGGGGCATCTGTTGAGTGGTGGAGACAGCCCGCATCACGGGGACTACCCGAACGCCTCGAAGACGTGGGGCTTCCCGTCGGGCACACGGGTGATTGATTCATCGGGAACGCTCTATTCCACCGCGACGCTTGAATATGCGGGATCTTTGGGAACGGCCGTGGACGACATCCAGTTTCCCGCGGATTCCGGGCCGATCATCGTCCGGGGCAATGCAATGACCGCCTACACGAGCAATCTCCTTCCGGCCGGCTCTGCGACTCTTCCCTTCGCTCCACGCTCGTTTTTCTTGAACGCGGCCGACGCCGTGATTTTCAGTTCCGACAATACGAAACCGAACGGTATCAATGTGCAAGCCATCCCGTTGTCGAGCCTCGGCACTCCTCCGATCCCCAATGGGGTCGATCCTTCAAACCTGGCCTACGTTCCGGACCAGACCTTTCTCGCCAATGACGGAACGCTGCTTCTGGTTTCCAAGAAAAACAAAAGCATCTTCCGTTGGTCTCCCGAGACCCGGCAATACCTGCCCACGATTCCGCTGGTCAAAGCCCCCGTGTATTCGGCGTACTCCACCGCCGGAAATTCCATCTATCTGGCGGACAAGCTGGGGGTGGTGCGCTCGATCGACCTGAGCGCCACGAGTCCGGTGGAAGTGCCATTTGCCATTCTCCCCACCGCGCCGCTGGGTCTAACGGTCGCCGGCGCTTTTGTGTTCACGGCGGATTCCTCCGGTGCCTGGGGGACCCACAGGACCTTCAATGCCGCTGGAGTGCAAATCTCCGCCAAGGATTGGAACTATTATTCGGAGGAGTATATCTGGAGCGAGGCGGCCCAGAAAATCTATCATTTCCGGGACGACACATCCCCGAACGACCTGCTCTGGGAAGAAGTGAATGCGAACGGCACGGCATACCCGGAGTTGGCCCCCGGAGCGATCGGCGGGGATCTCGACACCCCCTTGCATGGTTCGGATTATTTCCAGCACCCGATCCGGGTTTCTCCGGACGGAAGTGTCGTGGTCTTGGGATCCGGCGCGATCTTCGACGCCACCACGCTCGCGCTCCTGCCCCTCGCCTTGCCGACGTCCGTCGATGACATCGTGTGGCAGGGTGGGAAGATCAATACCATCCGAACGGTTTCCGGAAGCGCGAAACTTGAACGCTGGGCGGGACCCACGCTGGGTCTGAATGGCTCCCTGCAATTGTCAGGGAAGGCTCTCCGACTGTTCGTGCTCGACGAAGCTCGGATACTCGCGGTTTGCCTTTCGCCCAAGGGCCAGCCTGATTTCCACGTGCTGACTGGGAATTTTGAAATCGTCCCGCCAACCTCGCTGGCCACACCGGCCGGGCTTTCCATCACGAATCCCTCGCCGGGTAAACTCCTGCTGGAGTGGTCCGATGTCGCCGGAGAATTGGGATACATCGTGCAGCGGAAACCGAGCGGCAGTTCGGACAACTGGAATGAAATCGGACAAACCGGCGCGAGTGAAGCCGCACTCGAGTTCGGAGTGATCCCGTCTAACGATACGTTCGATTACCGCGTGATCGCTACCCACGGTGAGCTGCTTTCCGATCCATCCCTCGCTCTGGAAAACGTTCTATCAGGACCTCCGCTTCCCCCGGAGTCTTTCACCTTGGATGCGGTCAGCGCGTCAAGTGCGACCCTATCGTGGCAAGACGGAGCGCTCGCGGATGGCTATCGCCTCGAATCGCGTCGGCCGGGCAAGGCGTGGAAAGCGGTGCTTTTTCCGGCTGAGGACTCGGTTTCGGCGACGGTCACCGGTTTGGAATCAAACACCCCTTATGATTTCCGAATCGCCGCGAGAAACCCCCTCGGACTTTCGAAATGGGCCACTGTGGCAGGCATCACCAGGCATGGCCAAGGTGAGATCTCCGTCATTCTCAGTCCCGATGACCGGGAGCTGACGGATCACGTATCAGGACTCGATTTCGGTTCAGTCCAGGTGGGAGGCAAAAGCCAAGGAGCCGCGCGACTCACCATCCGCAATGTCGGAAAAAACGAACTTCGCAATGTCAGCTTCAAACTGGCCGGACCGAATCCAGATGATTTCAGCGTCATCGGTCGGGGTCAAGCCGGGATCGGAAGCGGAGGATCGATGGAGATCGAAGTGAAATTTTCCGCCACCCGCATGGGCCGGCGCGGAGCCGTGCTGCGGATATTCAGCACCGACGCAAATGAAAGCCCTTTCGACATTCTGTTGGGGGGCGACGGGCTGAAAAAGGGATCCCGGGACAAGGATCCGGAACCACGGTTAGAAAGTGCGCAGCATTTCAACGGCCTCCGCCAATTTACCACCGGGACTACCGGCGTTGAGGCGGGGGAAGCGGCGGCCTTCGAGTAGGATGTAGTCTCCATTGCGATGAAGCATCAGGCGCTGGCCTTGGATTTCGACCGATGAAATTCCTTCCGCTGCGGCGAGGGCCTTGATCCGGGTGATTTCCAGCAATCTCGCCGCCGCGTCGGGAATCCGCCCGAAGCGGTCGCGCCAGGATTTTTCCAGCGCGTCGAGGGCTTTCTCGGTCCCGGCTTCGGAAATCTCGCGGTAGGCGGTGATGCGGACTTTGGTTTCCTCCAGCCACGACGCGGGCAAAAACGCCGGTAGCACGAGTTTTGGATCCTCGCGGGCGTAGGCGGTCTCGCTGAAGGCGATGAAATCCGCCTTGAAACTCGTCTCTCCACGAGGTGCGTCCTTGCGGCCCTTGAGCCTGTCCACCGACTGGCGGAGGAGCTGGCAATAGAGCTCGAAGCCGATCTGCGAGATGTGGCCGGACTGCTTGGTTCCTAACAAATTTCCCGCGCCACGGATTTCCAGGTCCTTCATGGCGATTTTGAAACCGGAGCCGAGCGCGGTGTATTCCTTGATCGCGTTGATGCGCTTTCGCGCGTCGCCCTGGGTCATCATGTCGCGCGGCAGCAGCAGGATGGCGTAGGCCTTTTCCCCGGCGCGGCCGACGCGGCCGCGGAGCTGATAGAGATCCGCCAGTCCGAAGCGGTCGGCGCGGTCGATGAGGATGGTATTGGCGTTCGGGATGTCGATGCCGGTCTCGATGATGGTGGTGGCTAACAGAACGTCGGCCTCGCCTTTGACGAAGGTGTGCATCACCACTTCAAGGTCGTCCTTGTCCATCTGCCCGTGGCCGATGAGGATGCGAGCTTCTGGAACCAGTTCGCGGATCTTCGACGCCATCATGTCGATGGTCTTCACCCGGTTGTGCAGGAAAAACACCTGCCCGCCACGTTTCATCTCGCGGCGGATGGCGTCGCGGATGATGCGCTCGTCGTAAGCGCAGACGGTGGTGGAAACCGGCACGCGGTTAGGAGGTGGTGTGTCGATGGTGGACATGTCCCGCGCTCCCATCAGCGCCATGTAAAGTGTCCGTGGAATCGGCGTGGCGGAGAGCGTCAGCACATCCACCTGGCGGAAGAGCTGTTTGAATTTCTCCTTATGCGCCACGCCGAACCGTTGCTCCTCATCGACGACGACCAGCCCGAGATCCTTGAATCTCACATCGCCCGAGACCAGCCGATGGGTGCCGATGACGAGATCCACCGAGCCATCTTCCAGGCCGCGCAAGGTTTCTCTAACTTCCGATGCCGAGCGGAAACGGTTGAGCAAATCGATACGGATTGGATAGTCCGACATCCGTTCGCGGAACGTCCGCCAATGTTGTTCCGCCAGGACCGTGGTTGGCACCAGAATCGCGACCTGCTTGCCACTGGTGATGGCCTTGAACGCACCGCGGATCGCGACCTCGGTTTTTCCGAAACCCACGTCGCCGCAGATCAGGCGGTCCATCGGGCGGGTGGATTCGAGGTCAAGCTTGGTTTCCTCGATCGCGCGGCGCTGGTCGTTGGTCTCGGTGTAATGGAACGAGCGCTCGAACTCCCACATCCAGCGCGAATCCGGCGGATGGGCGAAACCTTCTTCTGACTGGCGCTCGGCCTGCACGCGGAGGAGTTGAGCGGCGTAGTCGAGAATGGATTTCTCGGCGGCCTTGCGTGCGGTCTTCCAGGCGGTGCCGCCGAGTTTGTTGAGTTCCGGTGTCTTGCCACCGAGGCCGACGTATTTTCCGACAAGGTGCGCTTGCTCCAGTGGAACACCTAGCAACGATCCGTCGCGGTACTCCAAAACCAGTTCGTCACCTTCATCGCCCTGTTGGATGCCCTTGAAACGTCCGATGCCGTATTCGTAGTGGACGACGAGATCGCCTTCCTCCATTTCATCGACGGTGGCCCGCGCTCTTGCCGCCCGCGCTTTTTCCAACAGCGAGCGACGCTGGGTGCCGGGCGTGCGGTAGCGGCCGAAAAGCTCCGACGAGGAAAGCACCGCCAGTTTCGAAACCGGCACCGTGAATCCCGCTAACAACTCACCGCGGATCGGGATCAGCCCGAGATCGCGCTCCAGATCCTTGCCCGCGAGTTCGGCGAAGCGTTCTTCCTCGCCCTTGTTGCCGAAGACCATCGCGATGTCCCAGCCGCCGCGTTTCCAGTCGTTGAGCTGGCGGAAAAAGTTTTCCCTCCGCGTTTCCTCCAACACGAAATCACCCGCCTCGAAGGTTCCCAGCGGACTGCCGAAACAAGCGAGAGTGAAATCCTCCTCGCTGTTGTATTCCGCCGCATCCTCCAGAATTCTAACGTCCGGCTGGATGATATCGGCGCCGAAGGAAATAATAATATCCGATTTTCTCCGGTAGTCGGCGACGGTGGCTTCCGACGACGGCTCTGCCAGCAGCAGATCGGATTCCAGCAGTTTGTTAGTGGATGCCTGCGAATCGAGGTCGAATTCGCGGATCGATTCAAGATCGGTGTCGAAAAACTCCAGCCGCAACGGTTTCGCCGCCTGCCACGCGAACAGATCGAGAATGCCTCCGCGCACTGCGAACTGGCCACGCCCGGTGACGGTGGGAACGCGCTCGTAGCCGTGGTCGGTGAGGGATTTCGCAAGCTCGGCGGGATCAAGCGCTGTGCCCGGCTTCAGCGGCGTCCGGCTCGCCCGCAGCGCCTTGGGGGAGGGGGCCTTGCCGTCAAACGCGTCGCTGCCGCAGATCACCACACAGCTTTCCGAGCGGGCGAGAATCTCCAATACCGCGAACCACTCGGCGGCGGACTCGGGATCGGCGATCGTCCCATCGCCCGTTTCCACCGGCCCTTCCGGCAGCACCAGTCCGGTGACTCCCCACAATTCCAGCTCGGAAGCCAGCCGCTCGCGGTGGCGGGGCATGTCGGAAACCAGCCACAGTCGGGTCTTTTTCCGGTCCTTCGCGGCGAGCGCGACGACGGCTGCTAGAAACGCGTGCGACGCCTCGGCGGAGTGATCGAGCACGATCTCGCGATCACCATTGGCGAGAGGGGCCAGGCGCGCGGCGAAATCAGGTTGGGTTACGGCGCGCCGGAGCCAGCCGTGGGTAGAATCGTCCTTTTTGGACACGCGGCAGCCTTACCGCCGATTCCATTCCGCCGCAAGCCGGATCAGGGAAGTGTCATTTTGCCTGCTCTACCCATTCGCCGAGTCGTTTCCGGAGGGCGAGCAAATCCGCCCGCATGGCTTCCAACGCCGGATCGGCGGCCCAGCCATCGACCAAGGCCAGCGCGGCGCGGTCACCGGCGGCGATCCGGTCCATCTGATAGGGCGCGGGTGAGTCGGAATATAGGCGATGACCGGTGGTGGCGCTGCGCAGGGGAAATGATTTCAGGAAAACAGAGGCATCCTCGGCGGTCCGGGCGGGATCACGCAGGTATTCGTCGAGCGCCGCGAGTTGTTCCGGGTTCTGAGGATCCAGCCGGGCCATGAGGTTGGCACGGACGAGCGGATCGACGGCGGCTTCCAATCTGAGAGACTCCAACATTTCCGCAGGATGATCCGCCGCGAATTCATGAAGCGCCATTGACTTCAGCTCCGGGTTCCCGGTCCAGCGCAGCAGTCGGGCGGCGGCATCCCGGGTGCCGATGGTGCGCGCGAGATCGAGCGTTTCGGCGAATCCGCCGGACGTCTGCCATTCCTGTTTTTCCAACAGGTATTGGAAGCGGGCTGGCAGCTCACCGGAGCTTCCCGAGCCATCGCGGGTCAGCGACCTCAAGGCCACCGCGTATTCATCCGGCGATTTCGTGCCGTCCAGCAGGCGCTTTGCAACTGCTGCCGCGGTTTCCGGATCGGCGGCGACCAGTGCGTCCAGCAGGAACACCCGCAGCGTCGGCCAGCCGTTGAGGAATCCGTGCAGTCCGACTCTGAATTTCATGCCGGTGGCTGTGTCCCGTCCGGTTTCCAACAGGCGCCCGATGGTTTCCGCCAGCAAATGCGGGTCCATTTCCGCCCATGCGGACCGCGTGGCTAACAGGCGCTTGCGGATTTGCTCCTCGCTTGGCTTCGGATCCGTTTCCAGCCATTGCAACAGTTCTTCCCAATCGCTCTCGATCCTCGTCCCGTCCGACCTCGTCGCGGGCAAGGGTTCTTCCGATGCGCCGGGCTGGGGCGCACTCCTTCGAGCGGGCGAGGGCGCGACGCCCGTATTTTCCCTGTCAGCTTCAGGTGAGTCAAAACTCCGGACTGCGATGAAGATCGCTCCAGCGAGGATCATGAAGCCCCACCATGGGCTGCGGATCTTCATGGCGTGGTGCTGTCGCCTTCCTCGGCGGTGACTTCCAGACGGTAGGACTTCAGCGTGGCGATGTCTCCCTTGAGGCGGTCACGGACGCGGACTGCCCATTTCCCGGTGGCCTCGACGCCGGCGAAAGCACTGGTCAGGTCGAGATTTCTGAAAACGAGGTTGTCCTTTCCAGCTCCCTGCTCGTTGTGGAGCAAGGCCGTGTAGCCGCCGGGCGCCGCCACATACACCTGCAGGTCGCCGCGATGGGCTGTCTCGATCGTGAGGTTGAGTTTCACCGACTTGATCACCATGTCGTCGCCGAATCCCCTAACACCGACGATGTAGCTGGACCACTTGTCCGCGCCATCCGGGATGGTCTGGGATTGGTTGAAAGGGAAATACAAGGTGGAGGCGCTGACACCCCGGATCGGGAACGGAGCCTCTTGTTTCTTTTGGATCACCGGTGCCACGGCGCGTGTCAGGGCGTTGAGGTCCGTGGAAAACGCATAAACCACGGTCTCCGAGGGCAGTCCGCCGACGAGAACACCCGCCGCTTTCCAGCCCTTGCCCTCATTTTTCGTCCAGATCGGCCCGCCGCTGTTGCCCGGCCCGGTCGTGATCCGCGTGGCGGCCAATGATCCGTTGGAACTGTAGGAGAACGGGATGTCGAACGGCCCGGTCTGGTGCATGAAATAGCCTCCGGTGTCGGTGTCGTTGTAGAAGATCTCGGCAGGATAACCGGTGATGAATTTCGAAACATCCCCGCGAAGGTCGGTGTCTCCATCGAGGTTGAGCTTCGCCGCCGGTCCCGGAATGAGATCCTTGAAAGCGAACCCCAGGATCACGTCCTTGCCGAATGCCGCCGACGTTCCTTGATCGTCGACGATTTCCGCATAGCGGTTGAAGCGATAGTAACCGCGGCTCTGGATGGTGTTCTGAAGGTCCACTTCCTCGGAATTCGCCGTGGGACACCAGATCGGCGGCTCGCCCCAGCCACTGTCGGAGTAAACGACGTGGGCGGCGGAGAAAAACGTCCGCTCGTTCCACGCGCAGAATCCACTGCCCCGGGCTTCGTTAGTGAGGACGACACCGTTGAATCGGTAGGGCGATTGGTTCACCACGGCAGGGTCGATTACCACCGGGAACGTGGTCTTCGGAGCAGCCTCGGCAAACACGGTCCCTGCGAAAAACAGGGTGCCTATGGCGGGAAATTTCAAATTTTTCATCGGTGTAAGGTAATGGCAGCTAAAAATTCGATATATGCTTAACAAAAATTTGTCAAGCCGCCCGGTTCGGAAGCACGGAGCTGCGTCTTTCGGGGCAAGGAAATCCCCAGGCATTACAGCAACCGGCAATCGGCGCCAATCGGGTGGCGATTGTCTTTGGTTATCACTGTCCCTGAGGACGTTTCACCCGATCAAATGCGCTCCCTGCGATGGACGCGAAGCGAAGATCTGCGGCTTGATGCCGGTGGCTTTTTCGTATTCCGAAGCGAGCGTTTCGGCGATTTGCGAGGCTTTGCGGGATTCGCAGAGGGTGACGGTGGAACCGCCGAAGCCACCGCCGGTCATGCGGGCTCCGATGACACCACCGTTGCGGCCGATCTTGCGGGCGATCTCGACCATGATGTCGAGTTCCTTGCAGGAGACTTCGAAATCGTCGCGCAGGGAATCATGACTGGCGGCCATCAGCGGGCCGAGTGTTTCGAAATCGTTCCGGGCGAGAGCGGCTGCGGCGGCGATGGTGCGGGAAATCTCACCGACGACGTGGCGCGAGCGGCGGTTGATAGGATCGCCGAGTTTCTCCCAGTTTGCCTGCACGTCGGAGGCGTTGACATCGCGCCACGAACCTTTGCCGAGGATGGTGAGACCGTCCTCGGTGTGCTTGCGGCGGGCGGCGTAGCCTCCGTCGGAGAGTTCGTGGTGCACCATCGTGTTCGAGATGAGAACCGTTAGGTCGGGGTTTTCGAATGGGACGAGCTCGGGCTCGCCGGATTGGCAGTCGATGAGAACGAGACGGTTCGGTTTGCCGAATGCGGAGGCGAACTGATCCATGATACCGCAGGGGACGTGGGCGAAATCGTGTTCGGCTTTCTGGCAAAGCAGGGCTTTTTCCCGGGTGTCGAGCACCGTGTCTAGCAGACCTTCGAGGAACGTCGCGGTCGCACATTCGAGCGCGGCGGAGGAGGACAGGCCGGCACCGCCGGGGACGGAGGAGAGTATGTAGGCGTCGAAGCCAGGGACGTGGTGGCCGCGATCCTGGAAACCGCGGATGACGCCGCGCAGGTAGTTCGCCCATTTCGGCTCGCCGACTTCCTGGATTTTCGTGAGATCGAGAATGGCGATTTCCTCACTGATGGCGGAGGTGATCCGTGCTTCGGTGGTTCCGTTGGCACAACCGGCGATGACGATGTAGCGGTCGATCGCGAACGGCATCACAAACCCGTCGCAGTAGTCGATGTGCTCGCCGATGAGGTTCACGCGGCCCGGAGCGGCGGCGGTGATGGTGGCCTTGGTCTTGAGGCGGGCGGCGAGGCCGGCGGCCGCGTCGGAGACCAGGTCGGTGAGATCGGGGTTTATCTGAAGCATGGGAGTGAAGCGGTTAGCTGGGTTCAACGCTAGGGGAGTGGTCGAGGCGGCGGCGATAACTTTCGACGGCCTGGGTCCAGACGTTGTGCATTCCTTCCGCCGGGCGCAGCCAGACGGCGCGGTGCATCATGAGCATCGCGGGCGCGAGGTAAAGAAGTTCGGAAAGTTCGTTTTTGGAAAGCGCGGCCGGTCCTTCGCTCAGGCAGCGTTCGGCGAGAATCGCCTCGGCGGCGGTGAGGTCGCCGTGTTCCAAAAGCGAAACATGGACGCCGTTGACGTAGGGATCGACGACGGCACCGACGAGACCCCGACGGCCTTGCTGGGAGGCGTCGAGCGCGGGATCCACCGCGCCGTGGGCCGCGTCGGCGAGTAGGATGACTTCGGGGGGATTGAGCTCCTCGGGGGTGGCCAGGATGTTGTGTTTCGCCAGAGCGCGGCCATATCGCGAGCGGCTGGTCCACACCGAAACCGGCGCGGCGAGCAGCAGTCCGAGCAGGATCGGAGTCATCCATGCGGCGAACGAGAAATTGATGGGAAGGCCTTTAAGGTAATGGGGACCGTATCCGATCCACAGGGCGATCCCGGTCCAGACGATGCCGAGGGTGGTTTGGAAGGCATGAAAACGGAAGGCGTCTCCCCACGAGGTACCGTCGGTTTCGCGGTTTTGGTTTCCCCAGCCGACCGCGCGGCCGAGGATGATGCTCAGGACCATCATGGTGTGGGCGGCCATGATGCAGGGGGCCAGCAGCATGGAGACGATGGTTTCGAAAATCGCGCCGATGAGGATGCGAAATCCTCCCCCGAAGGATTTCCGGATGCTGGGGGTGAGGATTCCACCGATGACCGCGAGGATTTTCGGCAGGAACAACAGGGCGAAAATGACCCCGGTGAGGATGATGCTTTGCTGGACTCCGTTGATGTCGAACCAGCGCGCGGCGTAGTTTTCAAACGGCAACAAGCTCAGGTCGCTGGCGGAACGTTCGTAGGCGACCCACGTGCCGAGGGCGAGGAACAGGAACCAGATCGGGCTGCCCAAATACGCCATGATCCCCATGAAAAGGTGCATTCGTACCGAAAACGGCAGCTTGCGGGCGAAAATCAGCCACATGTGCTGCAAATTTCCCTGGCACCAGCGGCGGTCACGGATGAGGTGGTCCACCAGCGTTGGCGGGGCTTCCTCGTAGGTGCCTTCGATGTCCCAGGCGAGCCAGACTTCCCAGCCCTGGCTGACCATCAGCGCGGCTTCGACGAAATCGTGGCTGAGGATCCGACCGCCGAACGGTTCGCGTCCCGGCAGCGCGGGCAGCTCGCAGAATTCCGAGAACGGCTTGATGCGGATCAGCGCGTTGTGGCCCCAATAACTGCCGCCCATGAGCTGCCAGTAGTTGAGTCCGCGGATGAACAGCGGCCCGTAGAGGCGCATCGCGAACTGCTGGAGGCGGGTGAAAACGGAAACGCCGCGGATCAGTTTCGGCGGAGTCTGGAGAATCCCTAACCGCGGATAGGCTTCCATCACGCGGGTCATTTTCACGATGTCCGCGCCGTCCATCAGGCTGTCCGCGTCGAGCACGAGCATCGATTCGTAATTACCGCCCCAGGTGCGGACGAAGTCGCCGATGTTGCCGGCCTTGCGGTTTTCGTTGGTCTTGCGGCGGCGGTAGTAGATCCGACCGAAGCCGTCGAGGCTGCGGCAGAGGTTCGTCCAAGACGTTTCCTCCATCACCCACAGGTCGAGATCGCGGGTGTCGCTGAGGATGAAGAAATCGAAGGACTCCAGGTTTCCGGTCGCCTCGATGGACCGATAGATCGCCTCGATGCGGGCGCAGGTCTTCGTGCTGTCCTCGTTGTAAACCGGCATGACCACCGCGTGGCGTTTGGCCAGTGGTCCGGTTTTTCCCTCGGCGAGTTCGGTGATTCTAACGGACTGCTTGCGGCCCAGCAGCATGTCGAACGCGCCGAAGATCGCATGGAACGAACCGAGCACCAGCAGGCCATTGAGGATCGCGAAGATCGCCAGCAACGGGTAGTGGGCCTTTTGAAATCCCATCAGCCAGAATAGATCCGTCAGCCAGAGGATGGCGGCGATGTTCACGATCAGCACGCAGCCGAAGAACAAGGTGCGGCGCGCGATCGTGCGGAAGCGGCCGAAAAACGGCGGGACGCTCTCGCGGGCGGTTAGGTCGGAATTTTCCATCAGTCCAAAAGGAAATACCACAGGGCGACGGCGATCAGGCCCACGAGGAAGAAGATGAACATGAGCCGGGTAATCGGCTTGCGGTCCATCGTTTCCCACCATTGGGCGGCACCGCTGCCGATGGCGTTGAATTCAAGCGGCTTCGGCACCATCGTCAGTTCCGCGAACTGCGGACCGGCGGCGAGGTAGGATTTCTTCATGGCCTCCACGAACTCGGGCGGCCACGGTGCGGGTGTTAGGAACGTGCCCTGCCATTTCCCCGGCATCCCGGCTAACAAAAGCGCGAGGCGGCCGCGTGCGGCGAGGCGGCGGTTCTCCAGCGGCACATCGAGCACGTCCTGGGTCCACTCGGCGATTTCCGACAAGGCCTCCTCCATCGCTAACAGTCGCGCGGGTTTTTCCGGTTCGAGTTTCTGGCGGGCGGAGGCGCGCCACAGGATTCCGCGGACCAGTTCGGCAACAAGCAGGCGGTTCCTCAGGCGCAGTGCCTGAAGGTAGGCCTCCACGGCGGCGTAGGCTTCTTCCCACTCATTGAGCTCGCCCTCGCTGAGCGGACGAAATGATTCTAGGGAGTGAGACGTTGGACCCATGTTTCGGTGAGGAAATTTTCTCCGCGTTTGATGCAGCAACGGAGTTCGACGGGTCCCACATCGGACAGCTTGCCACCCTCGGCGGAGGGGGCGATTTGGAAGGCGACACGCCAGCGGGCTTCCGGCATCGACTGCACGGTCACTCCCTGGATCTTGATTTTTTCAGACCCCGGTCCCATCGCCTGGACCTGCGGGGTGAGGGGAACGTCGCTTTGTTGGTTGAGGGCATTTCCCACGAACTCGACGGCGATGGTCCGTTGCTCGGACTGCCAGTCGTGGATGCCGGTGCGGGTCGCGACGACATGTCCGTCGGCTTGGGAAGGGTCCTCGTCCATCGTCCAGTGCTGGCGATACTTGAACTCGATCCGGTCACCCGGTTGCGGCGTGGTTGCCGGTTCCCACATGGCCACGACGTTGTCGGTTAGCTCGTTGGTCGCTGGGATTTCCATCAGCATGACCCGGCCCGGCCCCCAGTCGGAAGTCGGCTCGACCCACAGCGACGGACGGAGGTGATAGGCGGCTTCGCCATCCTCGTAAGCGGCGAACCGGCGGTCGCGCTGGAGAAGGCCGAAACCATCGCATTTATCCATGTCGAAAAAGCTGAACTCGAGCTTGCCCGTGTCGTTGGAGATCGGCCGCCACAAGCGTTCGCCAGTCGCCATGCGGATCGCGAGGCCGTCGGAATCATGCACTTCGGGCCGGAAATCGTCGAACTTCCGCCGCGAATTTTCGCCGAACCAGAACATGCTCGACATCGGCGCGATGCCGAGACGCTTCACCACCTTGCGGGCGAACAAAACGGCCCGCACATCCATCATCGTCACATTGCCCGGCGTGATCGTGAATTCGAACGCACCCGAGTAAGATGGCCCGTCCAGCAGGGCATAGACCCGCGCCTGGCTAGCATCGGCCTCCGGTTTGCGCAGCCAGAACTCGCGGAAATTCGGAAATTCCTCGGAAACTCCTTCCGCACCGGTGTCCACCGCGATGCCCCGCGACGAGATGCCGTAACGCTGGTTTTTTCCGAGCGCCCGCCAGTAGCTCGCTCCTTGGAAAACGGCGAGTTCGTCAAAATAATCCGGTTTGTTCAGCGGCGCGTGCAGCCGGAATCCGGCGAAACCACCGTCGGCCGGGAGATCTCCATGCTTGTTGATCAGCGGGCCGTAATTGAAAAACGCCTCCGCAAGGCGGATTTGTTGCTGGTGGGAACTCGTGAATTCGTTCAGCACCACCGGTTCGCGGAAAAGGTAGCCCGGATGGAAAAACATCGCGCGGAAGGGCAATTTATCCGCCGCCCACAGCGCCTGGCTCGGATTGAAACGGATATCGCGATACTGGTCGTAGGTCAGGTTGTTCATCCATTCCGGCAAACTGTCCCGGTTGGGGGCGACGTAAGGCTTGTTCGCGAGATCCCTGGCCCTGCTCTGGATGCTTTCAAATCCGACATCTTCCCGTTCCCAAGTCTGGCCAAAGGCAGACGACGTCAGAGCACCCAATGTGACTAGCAGTAGAAAATTCCTTGGCACAGCAAGCGTCATAGAGCCGATGGTCCCTCCGCGTCAAGAATGGCGATTTGGAAATCTTTCATAAAATAAGACTTATGTGTCCGAACGGGTCGTCAGGTAGGTCAGAATCCCGTCGAAATCGACCCGATCCGGATCGGAAACCACCCGCTTCGGATCGAAATCCAGGAAAAACCGCTCCACCCGGAATCCGCACTCCGCCAGCAGGGAAATCATCTGCCCGTGCTCGATCCAGCGGATGGTCTGCTTCGAGGAATGCGCCTGCGGCGGATCGCCCGAGAGCGTGTAACGATGTTCGCGCTCCACGATCTGGCGATCCAGATCCAGCGTGTGTCGCGTTTCCAGCAATCCCGCCCGGCCATCCTCCAGCGTCACCCGGTGATCCTCATACCACTCGTTTTCCGGCAAATCGCCGAGCAATTCCGCATACGGCATGAAAACCGTCAGATAAAGACCGCCACCGTTTTCGAGCAACCCGTGCCAGTGGCGCAGAGTTTTCTCCGGATCCGCCGCCAGTTGCAAAGTGAACGCCGGAGCCAGCAGCGAGGAAAATTTCCTTCCGTCATCCCATACGCCCATGTCGCCCTCATGGACCACCGGCTCGATCCCTAACTCCCGCGCCCGGATTTTTCCGAGCTCCACCATGTCCCGCGAGAGTTCAAGCCCCTCCACGGAAAATCCCATTTCCAACAGCGGAAACATCAGACGCCCCGAGCCCGAGCCGATTTCCAGCGCAGTGCCCGGATGAGTTTTCAGGAAATCGGCCATCAGCCGCACCTCGCTGCCATCATCCTCCGCCTCCCAGAACGCATCATGGAGTTCGGCTTCAAGCGAGAGATAGGGTTGTGACATGGGGCGAGTCGTATGCCGCCGTATTCGCAAACGCTAGCCTAAGGAGGGTCGGACTTCGGCCGACCCGGGTGGGCCGTAGTCCCACCCTCCTTAACTCTCCGCGCGAACGGCAGTGCCAGCAGCGAATAGAATGTCGCCGCAAGTCCTAACATCGCGACGAGATACCAAGGCCACGGCCCGAGATGGTCGATCAGGCTCGGGTTGTCCGGCGGACGTGAGGCGAAGGCGAAATTGCTGCCGAGCAGGCGGTTCACCGTCATCGCGAAAAACAGATAGAGAACCGACCAGCCGAGCACTTCCAGCGGACTCTTCCACCACGGCAGCTTCGGCCGCCACCCGTCCACGATGGGAATATACAACGCGGCGATCACCACCGCGAAGTGATGCACGAAAAACATCAGGAACGGCGGTGCCGGAAATCCGACCGTAATTGCGGGAGTGATGAGCCCCTGGATCGTCGCCGCCAGTCCCCAGAAATAAGTCAGCGCGCACAGCAACGGGCGCTTCGTGATCAACGCAAGCCCCGCCGTGATCGCTGCCACGTCGCAAAGGTGGAACGGTAGCAGGTTGTCCCAGGATTTTGCCACATCCATCGACAGCCAGGCCCCGAGACTCAGCGGATAGACGCCCAGGTTGATGAGCGCCAGCACCGCCGTCGCCCGCTTCCGGCCGCCGCCGCCGCGTTTTCCCGCGAACAGGAATATCGCCGCCACCACCGCTCCGACACCGAGCGCGATGAAGTGTTCGTTAGTAAATGGATGAAACGGTCGGGGCATGAGGTGGAATTTTTTTAACCGCAGATGAACACAGATTGGATAGATTCAAAATAGCCAACCTCCTCATCCCTTCTTCCATCTGCGTTTATCTGTGTTCATCTGCGGTTGAAATTCTTTTCTTCCCCTGCGTCCCTCAGCGGCCTTTGCGACTTTGCGGTAAACCCTTCCCTTCACCGATCTCCGCCATCGAAGGCTCCTTCCCCTCGAAAACGTCCCGCGCGATTGCGTGCACTTCCGCGTCCGTCACCGCCATCACCTTTGCCCGCCATTCGGCAGGCGAGGGGACATGGCCGAAGTCCAGCACGCCTTCACCCGCCCATGCCGCGTGCGATCCGGTGGACTCGAACGAAAGCTTGCTCTGAGCGATGGTCAGCCGCTTCGCCCGGTCGAGTTCGCCGGCGCGCGGGCCGTTAGTGACGAGGTCTTCAATTTCTCGATAGATGCACGCCAGCGCCTCATCGCGTGATTCCGGATCCAGCCCGGCGCTGATTTCGAATGCACCCGTCTCGTCGAAAAACGTCACGTCGCTGCTGATCTGATAGCATAACCCGCGTTCCTCGCGTAGTTCGAGAAACAAGCGCGAGCTCGCCGTTTCGCCGAGCATCATGCTCAGCATCCGCAGCGCGTGGCGGGATTCCGCGTGACGGCCCGGCGTGTGCCAGGCGAGCGCGAGCTGGAGTTGGTCGGTCTCGCGCTCGTCGATCACGATCCGTTGGGCCGCCGTGGTCCGGTCGAACTCCAAGGCCCGCTCTCCCGCATGAAACGTCTCCGGCAAATGCGGTGAAACCATCGCCAGGATTTCCTCCACCGTGAATGGACCCGCCGCCGCGATCACCACATCGCTGCGGAAATGGTGGCGGTTTCTGAACTCCATCAGCGTGTCCCTATCAATCTTCGCGATCGTTTCCAGCGAGCCGGAAATCGAATTCCCCAACGGATGCCCGTCCCACAGCGCGGACGAAATCAGATCGCCGATGTGATCCGCCGGCGACTCCTTGTACATCGTGATTTCCTCGCCGATCACCTCGCGCTCCAGGCCGATCTCGCTGGCGGGAAATGTCGCATGCCACACCATGTCGGATAGAACATCCGCCAGCACGGGCATCAGGTCCGCCTCGCCGCGGCCTTCGTAAACCGTCTGGTCTTCCGAGGTGCAGGCATTGATCTGTCCGCCCGCGTTCTCGATTTCAAAACTCAGGTCCCGCGCGCTCCGCCGCTCCGTGCCCTTGAACACCATGTGCTCGACGAAATGAGCGAGTCCTGCGGGAAAGTTGGATTCATCGCGGCTGCCCGCAGGGATGTAGATCGACAGCGCCGCGCATTCGGAATCCGCCAGCGTCGCCACCGCGAGGCGTGGGCCGTTAGGGATTTGCCGCCATTCGTATATTGCCTTGCTCATGATAAAAGTGCCGCCGCCAGCGCGAGATCCGCCGGGGTCGTGATTTTCAAATTCGGATGCGTGGACTCCACCAGTTTCACCCCCACGCCGATCACTTCCAGCGCCGACACCTCGTCCGTGATCGCCAGCCCTCTGGCCGTCACCTCCGCATAGGCATCCATCAGCAGCGGGATCTCGAAAACCTGCGGCGTCTCCATGAACCACAGGTGCTCCCGCGAAACTCCCTCCGTGCTGAAATCCACCGCGTCCGAGCGCTTCAAGGTTTCCGTCACCCGCCGCGCCAATGCCGCCGCCCGGTTCTCCGAAGCCGCCCTCACGCAGCGGTCGATGTCTTCCGGTGAGACCAGCGGCCGCGCGCCATCGTGCACCGCGACCAGCATCGATCCCAACGAGAGGGCGGACAATCCGGCCATCACCGAATCCTGCCGCTGTGCCCCGCCATCCACGCGTTTCACCGGTTTCGAGAAATTTTCTCCCAGCAGTTCCCAGCGTTCCTCCGGGCAAACCACCACAATCTCCGCGATGGACTCCGCCGCCAGAAATGCCTCCAGCGTCTTCCGCAAAACCGGCACTCCGCCCAGCTCCGCCGACAGCTTGTCGAACCCCATCCGCCGGCTCGACCCCGCAGCCACGAGGATTGCGGAGCAAGTTCGGGTCGGTTCGTCGGCTGGCATGTGCCGAGTATTGGCAGCGGCCTTCCCGCCGTGCAAGGAGCCAAATTTCACGAAATCCTGTAACGAATTCCGCGGATTGCTTCTGAGATGGGTATGGACACAATCCCCGGCATCGACCCGATGGAAAACCCGCCCCAGCCCCCGCTCGCCGGACTCGATCCCGCGGACCTGCTCAAGCAGGGCGCGGCGGAAGACACCTTCATGGACGGAACCGCGTTTTCCTTCCATCCGCCAACCATCGACGAACTCGCCGCCCTGTTCCCGCAGTTTGAAATCCTCGAACTCATCGGCAAGGGCGGCATGGGTGCGGTTTACAAGGTCCGGCAGAAGGAACTCGACCGCATCGTCGCCCTGAAAATCCTGCCGCCCGCCATTGGCGAAACGCCCGGATTTGCCGAACGCTTCGCCCGCGAGGCCAAGGCGCTGGCGAAATTGAACCATCCCGGGATCGTCACCATCCACGAGTTCGGCCAGCAGGACGGGCTGTATTTCATCCTGATGGAGTTCGTCGATGGTGTGAACCTCGCCCAGCTCATGCGCACCGGCCGGATCTCGCCGCGCGAGGCGCTGGCCATCGTCCCGCAGATTTGCGATGCCCTGCAATTCGCCCACGACCAGGGCATTGTCCACCGCGACATCAAGCCGGAGAATCTGCTGATCGACCGGTTAGGCCGCGTGAAGGTCGCCGACTTCGGCATCGCCAAAGTGGTCGCATCGGTCTGTGAAGACCCGATAAGGAGTGGGGACACTCCTGTCCCCACTGACGCGACGATCGCCGGGAAAATCATCGGCACGCCGCAATACATGGCCCCCGAGCAAATCGACCACCCCTCCGATGTCGATCACCGCGCCGACATCTACGCCCTCGGCGTCGTTTTCTATCAAATGCTAACCGGCGAGCTGCCCGGCAAGGAGTTGCAGGCACCCTCGCAAAAAGTCCGCATCGACGTCCGGCTCGACGAGATCGTGATGCACGCATTGGAAAAGAATCCGGAGCTGCGCTATCAGCACGCCAGCTTGTTCAAGACGAGCGTGGAGACGGTGGCCAATTCCCCGTCCGCGAATCTGTTGCCGGAACTGCTGAAATCCTCACCCGCGCGGATCGCCGTGCAGGAGGCTCCGGGACAGCCCGCGAACTATCCGCAGGTGGGCGAGGTCACGCTGTTTTCCGACCGGCTGGTCTTTTCAACCGGACACGCGCGGCGGACAATTCTTCTAACTGCGGTTCGCGGATTGGGCCAGGCGGTGATGCCGGGATGGTACAGTCCTGCCGGGCACCGCTTCTGTGCGGTGGAATTCGACGAGGACGGCATTCGCCGCAAGCTCACTTTCCTGGCCGGAGCCGGAATGTTCCGATTGGTGGGATCGACCCTCCGCGACGCGAACGATTGGATTTTCGCCATCAAGCGGGAGGTGAAAATGGTGACGGGAAACAGCCCCGAAGTCATCGCATCCCCGGCGGGAATTCCGTTGGTTTCCCGCATTGCCCTCATGTGGCTGCTGCCCGTGGTGTTAGGTGCGGTCGTTTACGGGGCGTTGTGGCTGTCATCCGGAAAGGTGGTTGGCTCCGCCGTGATTGCCAAGATTTCAATCGTCCTTCTGCCGCTTCTGATCGGGTTCTGGATTGCCTCCGGTGTTTCCAGAGCTTCCGGAAGGCGAGGCATTGCTCAATCTAACGAGTCGCAGGAGTCACCACTGCCGCCGCTTCCCAAGCGCGGCCTGATGCGCCGCTGGCGGTGGGTGTTCCTCGTGATGATTCCGCTTGGGATGCTGCTCGGTTTAATGGCGGCGGGGGTGATGGCCTACGTGATGCCGAAAAAATATGAAGCGGAGGCAATCGTTGAAGTGAGAGCTCCCGCAGATTCCACGGTGACTCCCGCGTTTTTCGGAAGTCAGTTCGAGGCGATGAAATCGCCGGCCTTGCTTGCCTATGTCTCGCAGGAGTTGGATCTTCCTATCAAATGGAATACCGATGAGGAAGGTGTCATCCGCATCCTGAAGGGAATCGTAAACACCCAGAACATCCGCGGCACGGATCTGATCACGCTCAAGGTCCGACATACGAATCCGGAGGACGCGGTGAGAATCACGAAAGCGGTCATCCGGAACTATCAGCGGATTTTCGGAGGAGAGGTCATCATCCACGAGACACCGGAGCAGTCGAGAGTGCCGGTGTACCCGGATGTCACGCTGCTGTTGATGACGGGAACCGCGGCGGGGCTGTTGCTTTCCCCGCTGATGGCGTTCTTGCTGATCCCGCTGTTGCAGAAGGTGTTTCCTGAAAAGGCTGGGGAGTTGCCTGACAAGTCGCCCCTGGCCGGCAATGGCGAGCATGCGCTGGAATCAGAGGGGGCGGTGATGAGTCCCCCTTTGATCTCGTCGTGGCTCCAGTCCTTGATTGGTCTATTGCTGGTTCTCTGTCTGCCTGGCGCTCTCGTGGTTCCCTATTATCAGGGCTCCTCCGATAAAGTATGGCATACCGAGGTATACGAATTCAGGATCCCCGGCCAAGTGGATGAGCCACAGGCTGTGAAAACCCTGACAGGATTGCTCACGCCCTATCAGGGTATCGCGCTGAAGGTCGATTCTTCCAACAAGAAGTGGAGTATCTCCGCAACGGATGCGGATCGGAAGGCGGCCGAGCGAAAGCTCGATCAAGCGTGTGCCGCAGTTCAACGGAAATACGACGAGGGAAAGACCAGCAAACTTGCCGAACCTATTGTCTGGGAAAGCAGGGGTTCCATGTCTTCCAGTGTGATGACTATCGAGAGTCGCCCATCGTTTATTGCGAACTTGAAAAGAAGTTTGTGGATCGGACTGCTTCTATCCGCAGCGGGAGTGCTTTGCCTATTGGTCCGTCGCGAGCGAGGGAGCTTTCGATTCGGCAATCCGGGCAGAGTGGTCCTCGTTCTGGTGATGCTGGGATGCTTTGGCTGTTTGTTCATTCGTGGTCCTTACCATTCATTATGGGGAATTCTGCTATTCGGCGGCATTCTGATGGGAGGATCGGTTGTTGCGGTTGCCTTGGGAGGAAGGTTCATGCGGTTTGAATTCTGGATGGTGGTGGTCACTTGGGCGAGTACAGTCGCGTTTCTGGTGGCCGGGCTGTCAAACGGGGTTTTGCGGCTTGATCGGGGGTGGAGGACCGTCCCTGTTCCTTTCATTCAAAACGGGCCCCAAACCGCCCTTCCCGTGATGGGTGTCTCGATGGGTATGGAGCCGAGGGATGGAAGGTATCTGGACGCGGTTTTGGAGTGGCTGGGGGAAATTGATGCCGGTCGATATGAAAAGGCGTGGTCCGAAGCGGCAGCCTTCGCTCGCTCGCTCGAATCTCCTGTCCAGTGGGCGACCAAAATGAATGCGACCCGGACTCCACTGGGCAAGGTTCTCTCCCGGGCAAGGATGAGGACGACATCGACATCCGTGCTTTCCGGAGCCCCGGGAGGAAAGTATTTGATCTACGTGTTTCAAACCGGGTTCGACCCGGGGCCGAGGATGCTTGAGACCGTGACCTTGATGTTTGAAAAGGACGGAAACTGGAGAGTGATGGGATACTCCATCGAAAAAGATTCAACATCGCCCGAGAAGGATGGAAATCCGGCAACAAGAGAAATTCGATGAAAATCTATCAAGCCCCGTGGGGCGGAACGCTCAAGGTGGTTTCAGGTCTGGTCGTCCTGCTGGCGGTGGGCATGATGTTCGGCGCGTCGTTTCTGCCGGATGGCACGCTGGGCTGGCGGATCGGCACGCGCTTCGGAGTGGCGGCGGTGGTGATGGCCGCCTTGCCGTTCATGGTGCTCGGTTATGAGATCACTGCGGATTCCATTTTCATCCGTCGACCGTTGTGGAAAACGCGGCTGGATCGAAGAGGGCTGAAATCCGCAGAGGTGGTGCCGAACGCGATGGCGAAGTGCCTGCGGACCTGTGGCAACGGTGGGCTGTTCTCGTTCACCGGGTGGTTCTGTAGCGGATCACTGGGAGCCTTCACCGCTTACGTGACGGATCAGGACCGCACGGTGGTGCTGCGGTTTGAAAAACGGAAGGTCGTGGTTTCTCCCGATCCACCTGAGGATTTCGTGAAGGATCTATCAGCATGATGCAGGGACCCGACGGATTCTTCGCGACGACACGCTGGACGGTGGTGCGTGCCGCCGGCTCGACCGCATCGCCGCAGGTGGACGAGGCGCTGGAGTCGTTGTGCGCGGCCTATTGGTTTCCGCTGTATGCCTACGTGCGGCGTCACGGATTTCCGAAGGAGGACGCGGAGGACCTGACGCAGGCGTTCTTCGCGAAACTGCTGGAGCGCCGGGATTTCGCCGGGCTGAAGCAGGAGAACGGCCGGTTCCGGGCATTCCTGTTAGCTGCGATGAAGAATTTCCTGTCGAACGAACGGGACCGCGCCGGACGGTTGAAACGCGGTGGAGCCATCACGCATTTATCACTCGATTGGCAGGACGCGGACACGCAGTTCCGGATCGCGGATGGAAAACAGATCCCGCCGGATGAAGCCTTCGATCGCGAGTGGGCGATTGCCTTGTTGGAGCGGGTGATCATCCGGCTTCGCGACGAATGGACGGCGGACGGAAAGGCGGAGCGCTTCGAGCAGTTGAAGGGCTTCCTGACATCCGGGAAGGGCGAGATCCGCTATGCGGAAACCGCCGCGCTCACCGGCATGGACGAGAGCGCGCTGCGGGTGGCGGTCCACCGGCTGCGGAAAAGCTACCGGGCGATGCTCCGCGAGGAGGTCGCCGGGACCTTGTCGGATCCGGCCATGGTGGAGGAGGAGCTGGCGGTGCTGCTAGGCGCGTTCGGCTGAGTTTCACCGGTCCTGGCGGGGTAAGGAAAAAGCTTAACCCTACTTTAACTTGAAGATCGGCTCCTCTCGCCGATAATTGGCGGCATCGAAACGCCGGACCTGCCTGCGGCGGACGCCATCCCTAGAATCCACATGAAAACGAATGCGCTGCCTTGGCTTTCGCGAAACGCGAGACCGGTCCTTCTCGCCACGGTCCTCGGCTGCCAGGCGATGGCCACCGGTTCCGCGGCGGCACAGGCGTCTCCCACCTCCGTCGCCCATCTCCGCGACAACCATCCCTATCGCTTCGTCGGGCTCCTGAGCTTCCGTGAGGGGTGGGGGGAATACATCGGCAGCGCCACCGTCATCAAACCCTACTCCCTGCTCACCGCCGGCCACAATCTTTACGCCGAGGGCAGCGGCTGGAGCACGGATGTCGCCTTCGAGCGGTCTTATGATTTCGGATCCCGTGCGTCCCGCAGCACCGCCAGCAGCCTGTTCATCCTCGGCGGCTACGCGGGTCTCGTGGACAGCGGCAGGAGCGAATCGAACGCCGGATTTGCCCGCGACATGGGCGGAGTGGTTTGCTTTTCACGACCGGCGGACGGCCTCCGTGCGGCTTGGAAAAATGACACCACACTGCTGACGGGCTCCAGTTATAACATGTCCCTCGGCTACGGCGCCGTGGTGCACAGCGGTGAGGAATTGCTGCGCTCCTCTCCCACCAAGGCGTTCTACAAGATCACTAACGGATTTTATGAAAACCGGTCCTACGGCATCGAAGGCGGTATGAGCGGCGGGCCGGTCTTCGCCAGACGCGACGGCAAGTGGTATGTCTGCGCGGTGAACGTCAGCGGCCCCGGTGGAAATGTCTTCAATCGCGGTGCGGGCGTGCGCGCCATCGATCATGACGCCGCAACCTTGATCCGGACGAATTTGCAATAACCAAGGCCGCCCATCCATGAAAAGGAGCCTGCTCGTTTCCGCCGCCCTTCTGGCGCTGGTCGGACTGGCGTGGTGGCTGGGCAGGCCGGAGCGCTCCACTCGGCCAGCCGATGAGGTTCGCATTTCTAACCACCGTCCGCCGGAGGTTGGCGCACATTCCCCGGCCCATGAGGGAAATCCATCATCAGCCGATTCCCGCATGACCGCAGGCAAGGATGAAATCAACCGGCTGCTTTCCCAAACCCTCGCCGCCATGCGGCAGCGGGACCAGCCGGAGATCGATCGCCTGCTGGCCAGCCTCGATAGAATGTTAGGTGGCGATGGAAACAACACCGCTGCCGCCATCGCCGCCATCCTGGAATTCCTCCGCAGTGGACAGGACGCCCCCACCGGCCATGGTTTCGTCATCACGGAGGGCGGGGTGCTATCCGAGTCCACCACGCTGCGCGTCTATCTGATGGACAAGCTGGGCCTCCTTTCCCGTGAAGCGGGCGGCGGGGCGGCGCTGGAAGTGGCCCATGAAATCCTCCAACAGTTCGGTTCCGCCGACGAGTGGGCGGTCTCGATGCGGAACGTCGCCTGGTTCGATTCCGCCAGCAGCGGGTTTCTGCAGAAGCGCGTCGATGCCATGCTCAACCACCCCGCCTGGCGCGACCGGCCGACGACCGGCATGTTGGAAGCCTTCGACATCATCGTCCACAGCGGCGCTCTCGTGACCGTGCCCGAGCTCGGCAAACTCGTATCCACTCCGGATACACCGCTTGCCCGGGCTTCGGGCGTCGCCCTCGACCGGCTGGCTTCCCAACACGCGCTGGAACTCACGTCACTTCTCAACCAGCAACCGGAGCTTCTATCAAACGCCCCCCAGCAACGCGCGGGCCTTTTCGCCCACGCGGACCTCGGCGTTCCCGAACAACGGCAGCAGTTGGAAAATTACCTGCTCCGTCCCGATGTGATTGCCAGCGAACGGAAAAAATTCTTCAGCTCCCTCGTCCAGAGCGGCCGCTTCGTGAGCCACAACCTCGTCACTCCCTTCGTTCCCCCCGAAACCCCGGCCCAGGCCGGAGCACGCTTGGAGACCCTCACCCGCACCGTCAACGAATGGATGCGCGACCCACGCTTCACCACCCTCCATGGCGAACTCGCCACTCTCGGCAACACCGTCAACCGCATCATCGACGAGATCGAGGCGGACAAGGTGAAATAGCGGCTCCCTAACTGTAGCGTCGGTCTGCGCAGGCTGTTAACTGAAATAAGCCCGTCGCAGGAATCGAGTTGCCTACAGCCATCCGGCATGCGCTTCGTGGCAGGGAAATCATCGGGAAGTGCTCCGCGCGTTTCGAAGATTCCACATTCTCCCGCACCCCGGGAGTGGGGCTATCGCCCTGACCGCTTTCGCTTCATTCACTTCCGCGGCAGCAGCTTGCCGGGAAGACTGAGGATGTCCTTCGCCGCCTTGCCCGCGTCCTTCAAGACGCCGCCGGCACCGTCGATGACCCCGCCGTCGCCGGGGAGGTGGTCCAGCTTCCAGCGCACGTCGGTGACCGGGCCCTCACCCTCCATCTCCAACAGCGAGCTGAGCAGGAAGGTCGCCAGCCCGGGGATTCCCCGCAGCTTCGCCTTGGCTGTTAGCTTGGCGTATTGCCGCGCGAGGTCGATGCTGCCTTGCGCGTCCACCCGCGTCAGCGTGCTTTCCATCGCCATCTCCTCGATGAACAAGGTGCCCCCGGCCACCCGGTGGCGGGACGTCAGGGAAGTCGCCACATCCCGGGCGAAGCCGGGCGCGAGCTGTCCGAATACGATATTCAGCGGTCCTAACAACGGAACGCGATAGAACTCCGCCTCGCGGATGCTCAAGCTCCCGGCCCCGGTGAGAGCGTCGCGGGCGAATCCACCGCCGCCCTGCCAGTTGAACCGGAGCGTTCCCGGCTGCTTCTCGCGCGGGCGGAAGCTGCCCCTCGCCGCTTCCAGCCGCGCGTTTTCCACGGCGAAGCGCGCTTCAAATCGTGATTTCGTCTTCCCTGACGGCAGATGAATCCGGAACACCGGCATGTCGAGCGTGCCCTCCCACAGTCCCGCTTTCACCTCCGTGAACGAAACGACCCGCTCCTCCAACCGCAGGTCGAACGCCGGTTTCTGAAAGGGGATGCTGGTTTCTTCGGAGGCATACACCAGTTCGCCATCCAGCGTCGCGCGGCCGTTCCATTGGTTGTCGGCGGGTTTTCCTAACTGGAATTCGCCGCCGCCCGTGAGATGCCAGTTTCCCCGCGTCGTGAAGGATTTCAAACTCATGACCGCATCCGGGGCCAGCGCCCGCGTGAGCGCCAGCGCGTCGATCCCGGAATCCAGCTTGGCAATGCGGATCACCTTCTTCACGGGATCGTAGGATCCTGTTAGCAGCCCCGCCCGTCCGTCGTGGCCCACGTGCAGGTGATCGATCACGACGGGGGATGGCTTGTCTGCCAGCGTCGTTTTCGCCGTCGCCTGGACGCTGTCCCATTTCTGCCCGCGCCACTGGAAGTTCGTGCCATTCAGAGTGGCCGCAAGATCGAGGCCGGTGCCATCAGGCTGCGGGAGGAACTCCATTTTCAGCACGGGTCCCGTCTTGCCGGGTTGGAATGCCACCCACTCCTTCACAGGCTCCAGCCAGTCGAGATTCACGCTGGAGAACAGGCCGCTGCCAGGCGGGGTGGTGCGGTCGGCCGCGGGAACGTATGGGTAAACGCCGTTCGCTTCGATCCTCAGTCCCCGCACATCCGCCCGGAATTCCGTTAGAGCCACCTTGCCCGGCTCGATCTTCACCAACAGGTCCAGGTTTTCGAATTTCGTCTCGCCGGCTCCGCGGCCGAGGACCAGCTCACCGCCGTCGGTTTGTAAATCCAGCATGTCCCAGCGGTCCCATTCCGGATTGACCTTGATCAACGTCACTTCGCTGAGGAGCGCGAGGCGCTCCTGCTTCGCCGCATCGCGGTACAACGCCAGCCCGCCCATTTCGATGCCCGCGCCCGGTGTCCAGTCGGCCGAGTCCCACGTCAGATA
Source organism: Verrucomicrobiota bacterium (assembly GCA_040386755.1). Taxonomy (GTDB): domain Bacteria; phylum Verrucomicrobiota; class Verrucomicrobiia; order Verrucomicrobiales; family Akkermansiaceae; genus Luteolibacter. The sequence continues at coordinate 33,304 of JAZKEY010000026.1, forward strand.
GACGCCCGCCGCCGAGAGCCGCGCGTCCAGCTTGTGCGCCAGCAGGTTGCCGAGTTGCCGCCGTGCGATGAACAAGCCGGCGATCCCTATCAGCAGCGCGATCCCTCCATACCGCAGCCAGCTCCGCCCGCGGCTGCGCCTCTTCGGCAAGGATGGGGAAGGCGAGTCATTCATGGGTGATTGACCCTAGCACCGGCCCGCGGCCTGTCCCACTGAAAAGGCGGGAAATTCTCCCGTAAAGCCCTCCGGTGGATCGTTTGAAAACGGAAGCGGGATCAATCCATTCTCTTTTTCTCCGGTTTGATCCCGCTTGCTCCGTTGCACCGGGCCCCGCAGAGTCTGCGGGAAGCCTCCTGAATCCTCCCATGTTTGAATTCCTCTTTGACTATCCGTTGTGGATTGCCGGGCTGGTGATCATCGGTTCGCTCTGCGTGTTCGCATTGGCCGGATTGCTGCTGGTCCGGCGCCTCCTCCTGCCGCGCTTGCGAATCCGGGTCGAGGATTCCGAATTCATCGGCACGCTCGTTCAGGCGGTGATGGTGTTTTACGGACTGGCTGTCGCCCTGATCGCCGTGAGCGTCTGGCAGACTTACTCGGACGTCTCGAAGTCGATTTCCGACGAGGCCACCACGCTCGCCGCGCTCTATCGCGACGTGAGTTGTTTTCCGGAGCCGGTTCGCTCCCACCTTCAGGGCGAGCTCAGCGAATACACCCGTTACATCATCCATCAGGCCTGGCCGATCCAGAGTCGCGGCCAGGTTCCAACCGGTGGTGTCCAGCGGATGAATGTTTTCCAACAGACCATGGTCGCTTTGGAGCCCGTCACCGAGAGCCAGAAAATCGTGTTCGCGGAAGCCTATCGCGCCTACAACGTGATGATCATCGCCCGCCGCATGCGATTGGACGCGGTGGCCACCAAGCTGCCCGGCATGTTGTGGTCCGTGGTCATCGTCGGCGCTTTCATCGGTTTGAGCACCACCTTCTTCTTCAAAGTGGAGGACGTCCGCCTGCACTCCATCCAGGTCTCGCTGCTGGCCACCTTCATGGGCCTGGTCATCTTCATGATCTTCGCCCTGGACCGCCCGTTCCGCGGCGACCTCGGCCTCAGTCCGCAACCCTATCAGTTGGTCTACGACCAGTTGATGAAACCGGCCCGTTAGCCGCCCGCCCGGGGAGGCTGAATCGGACCGGCCACTACGACAAAACCTCCCGTCCGGTGCCGCGGTGTGCTGTTGTTGGCGGGCAACTGATCGAGAAGCTCGTCCTGGATGGAGAATTTCTTACGCACCCCGGCTCCGGGTCGAAACTGATCTGTTTCAGGCCAAACCTGATCTGTTTCAGGCCAAACCTGATCTGCTTCAGGCCAATACTGATCTGCTTCAGGCCAATACTGATCTGTTTCAGGTCAAACCTGATCTGCTTCGGGCCAGAACTGATCTGTTTCGGTTCAAAACTGATCAGTTTCAGGTCAAAACTGATCAGTTTCAGGTCATTACTGATCAAGTTTGCCCTGAACCAGCGGGTGTTCATGTCGAAACAAGAAGCGATAGCCTTGAGCGGCCGGAATCCGTTCCGATTTTGACCGGACACCGATTGGATCGTGCAAACGGCTCCGGGATCTGTTAATTCCGGATATTCGATGCAGCCACCGCAGTCGATGGGAGAGACGCTGGCGGATGATTGGACGGAGGGTGAAGAAGTGGCGAGTGATCATTGAGCAGTGATCAGAAAGAGGAGGCGATTGCGTTCCTTGCGGTTCAATCTTTACCCCAACTCTTCCTCGATGAACTCAAGCACGAGATCGATAAGTTCATCCAGGCCGGCGGGGAGCTCTTCTTCGATCGTGGCGAGGTAGTCCGCTTCGGTTTCGCTGTAATCCTGGCGGTCCTCGCTGCGGGTGGCGCACCAGCGGCTGGCGTTGAGGGGATCGACCAGGGTGGCCGCACCGATGAGATCGAAGGAGTTGATCACCCGCTGGTGATCCACTCCGCTCTGCCAGAACTCATGCAGGCAGTCCTCACTTTCGAGAACCGGCACGGTTTCATACACGTCGATCAGCGCACGTTCCGCGCGGGTGAGATCGCGCTCGGCCGATTCGCTTTCAAGGCGCTCGACAAGAATCTCAACTTCATCCGGCCATTCAATCGGTTCGTGGGAAAACATCTCGCGCGGATCTAGAATAGAGGAGCACGGCTTGCAAAGCGAATCGTTGGAGGAAGTGATCAGTGCCGAGTGATCAGTGATCAGAGAAGAGGAAGAATTGACGAATGTGGATGGTGGATTTTTGAAGTGACTGGACGTGAGGAATCGATCACGCTGGCGTGGAGGGCGGTGTGGCGCTTCGCAATCCACAAGGAGGAGCGAGCTCCGATCCGCCCAAGCCCATGGAAAGCCAATGAACCGGAGTTGACCTCATCTCATTGGCCCGCATTGGCCAGGGCGGATCGGAGTCCGCCTCTCCTTGATTTTTCCGTTAGCACGACGGACACGCAGAAATTCCACTGGGAACGCGTGGGGAATGACTGATAGCTTGGCTGCCTAACGATGCGTGAGGACTTTCAACCATTCCGGGGCGACACGCCGCAGCAGGGAACGCTGGCGCAGTGGGACGATGAAAAGGGCTTCGGTTGGATCGAGTCCGGGCCGAAACGTTTTTTCGCCCACATCAAGGATTTCGACAAGGGGCAGCGCCGGCCGAAAACGGGCGAGGAGGTGCGCTTCATCGCGGGCATGGATCCGAAAGGACGGTCATGTGCGAAGCGGGTGGTGTTGGTGAGGGCGGGCAAGGCCGCGGCCGATACGGGAGCCTCCTCAGGATTCGGTGGCTGGTTCCGGTTGGGCCTGTTGTTGGTGCTGCCGTTGCTGGCGATGTTTTGGCTGCCGCTGCCGTGGTGGGTGGGAGCCGGCTGGATGTTGGTCGTTTCGTGGGTGACTGGCGGCCTGTATGCCCATGACAAACAGCAGGCCGTTTCCAAAGGATGGCGGGTGTCGGAGGGGTCCTTGCATCTGGCCGAGTTGCTAGGTGGCTGGCCGGGTGCGTTCCTGGCCCAGAGGAGGCTGCGCCACAAGTGTTCGAAGCCAAGCTATCAGGCGGTTTTCTGGATGATTGTCCTGATCTATCAGATCGTGGCGGTGGATGTGATCCTGAACCAGCGCCTGAGCCGGGCGCTGATGGGGTTCTTGAAGCGATAGAAGAAGTGCCAAGTGGTCAGTGAGCAGAATGTGGAGTGGCGTCAGCGAGTTCCTGAAGAGGCAACCTTGAACCACAAAGAACGTAGAGATCACAAAGAAAGGGAATTCCGGCGGGTGGAGTCTGAAGAGTGGCTGCAATATGAAAGCGCGGATGAGGCAGGGGCGTTCTTCGGGGTGACGGAATCATCCGGGCACGTGGCCAATGAGAACCGGATCGCGTTTTGGGCGGAAAGTGTGGCCGAGGTGGAACGGTTGGCGGAAGTGGCGGTGCGGGCGGGGGCGCGGAATGTGGAAGGGCCGATGCCCTACGCGCCGGGATATGAGGCGGTGTTTTTCGAGGATCCCGCCGGAAACCGGCTGGAGATCTGCCACCGGCAGGACGGGGCGCGGTGAGGCGAATCCGGGTGGGTGCTTGCCGTACGCCATTGAGCCGGGCGAGATTCCGAGGTCATTTTTGAATTGAGGAATATTTGAGACTCACTCCTGGAGGATGCTGCGGAGGCGCATGAATTGGCGGGTGCCGCCGGGGAGGGTGCTGCGGAATTCCTGACGCTGGCAGCCGGAGGGAACGCCGGATTGGTCGACGCCGGCGGCGGTGCCGGGGATTTCCGTGACGGTGGCGGGATTTCCGTAAGTGGTGAGATCGGCGACGGCTTGGGCAACAACGGTGAGTGCCGGATCGTCGATGCGGATGATGGCGGTGAGGATGAGGGTGTCCGCCGCATGGGCGACGGTAGGTGGAGGAGTCTGGATGCCCGGGCCGGCCGCCCCGCCGATGGCGTAGGCTTGGAGAAGCTGCGGATCAGCCGGCGCGCCACCGCTCCAGACGGCGAACGGGGACAGCGCGGGATCGAGCGTGATGACGAGGGTTTCCACATCGATCCCGCCGGAATTTCCTGCGATGATGGAGGCCTCGAAGCTGCCGGAAACGGCGGGAGTGCCGGTGATGATGCCGGTGACGCCGTCGATGGAGAGTCCATCCGGCAGGGATTCCGCCTCGAAGAAGGTGGGCGTGCCGTTGGCGACGATGGTGTAGCTGAATGTCTGGCCCTGCTGGCCGTTAGCGAGCAGCGGACTGGTGATGACGGGAGCGGGCGGAAGGGCGGGCAGCGACCAGTCGAGGCGGAAATCGTCGATGGCGAGACCGTGATCGCTTCCGGCATGGTCGATGTCGCGCCAGCGGAAGGTGATCCACTGGCCGGGAGCGAGCTGGACATTCAGCGGGGTGGAAAGGGCGGTGCGGTTGGCCGCCGCATTTCCATCGAGCGCGCCGGTGGTGCCGGAGATGACGGGCGAGGTGAAATTCAAGGCGCTGACCGCGGTCCATCCGCTATCGGTGCCCGGGGTGAAGTCGGTGACGGCGGCGAAACCTGTCTGATAGGAGAAGCTGATGGATTGGGCGGCGGCGGTGCCGCTGTATCGCCATTGCTCGCCGGTGTAGCCGAGGGTGCTGAACGTGAGGGTGGCAGTGGTGGAATTCCGGAACGAGATGCCCGTCGCAAAGCTGCCGACCGTCCCCGATCCCAAGCTGCCGAGGGCGCGGTCCGCTGCCGAGGAATTGCCGTAGCTGTAGAGCGCGCCGGTGGTGCTGGATCCGGTGCTCGACACGATGGTGGTGCCGGCAGCGGTGCGCTGGGCATACCAAGCGGGCAGGGTGGAATCGTCCACCCATTCCGGAGCGCCGGTGGCGGGCAGCGCATCGAAAGTCTGGGTGTAAAAGCCGGGGCCGGTGATGTCGGTGGTGCCGGAACCGCTGCCCGGATCCGGATCGACATCCTGCACGGTGACGACGGCGGCACCGGTATCATAACCGGAAGCGGCGGCGAGGACGGTGACGTTTTGATCTCCATCGAACACGCCATCCGGGAGCGCGTTGACCGGGAAGGTGGCTGAGGTGGCGCCGGTGCCAATGGTGACGGTGGCGGGAACGGAGAGCTCCGTGCCGGAGGGATCGCCGGACTTGGTGAGACTGATGACGAGGGAACCGGCCACCGCGGAGGAAACGCTGACGGTGCCGGTGGCAGCGGAACCTTCGCTCACGCCGGCGGGGGTGACGGTGACCACGATGGCGGGCTGCTGGGGAACGGAACCGAAGATCTGCGCGACCATTTCCGGATGGTCGATGAAGGGATTCCGGTTTTCCTGGAACTGGGTATAGATGAGGTGGTTCCTCCGGCGCTCGCTCTCGCTAACAGGATCTTCCGCATTCCAGGCAAGCAGATCGCCCAGGTGGCTGAAGACGCCATTCGCGGCGTTCGGGACATCGGCGACCTCGAGGTCGGTGCTGCTGGAGTCGCGGCCATCGTAGCGGACGGCCATGTAGAAGATGCCGCGCGCGAGATCGCCTTTTTCCGAAGGGCGCGGCGTCCAGAGACCGCCCTGGCCCTCGTCGTAATCATAGAGGCACTGCGGGCAATTCGGCGGGGCGGTGGCGGCGTGCGGGCCGGTGGTCAGGGCCTGGGCGTAGGTCCTGTTATTGCGGGACGAGTTCACCGAGCGGCGGCAGGCACGGAGATTGAAAAGGTCCGAGGTGTCCGCGCCGGTATCGCTGATGCCGAAGGATTTCGGCCAGCAATGCTCGCGCTCCCAGGAGGCGGTGGTGATGACGGTGTTACCATCTCCATTCGTATCCGACTTCGGGCTGCTGGTGCCGGTGTAAATGAGGAAGACGTTCGCGGGATTCGCCGGATCCTCATCGAGGACTTTCAGCGCATCCCAGACATCGGTGGCGGAGGAGGTATAGGGAATGACGGTGTGGCCGCGGATGATCTCGTTGAGCGCGGTCTTGAGCGCGGTGCCGGACAGGCCGGTGGCGGAGGAATAGTATCCGGCGGGAGGATCATAGGCGGGATTCTGCGCGGCGGCCAAGCCGGCGAGCACGAGCAGAAGCGTTAGCTGTGAGATCTTCCTGACGATGGAGACTCCGACGAAATGCCATGCCGCTCTATCGGATGGAGGTCCGGCGGAAGTGGATGGCGCTGGCCTGGACCCGGCGTGAAAAAGAGGCGGAAAAGACATCTCGCGGCAATTGCCCGCGAGTTTACCGTGCTTCCCGGCTAACCCCTAGTGTTTAGAAAATGTTAATCAATATCAGGTAGATTAAATCACGAGCGGTTGATTATGAGGAGGTAACCGGCGGGATGCGCGCTTCAAACACCGAAAAGGAGCGCAGAATGTAAGGTTCCGCGCTCCGTGGGGCTGCCTTGGGAGTCGTGATCAGACGCAGGCGGTGTCATGGATCAGGTCGAGGAGACCGGATCGGATGGACGGCTGGAGGGATTTGCCGCCGCTGGCGGGACTGCGGAAGCGGACGACGGGATCCGGCAGGTTGCTGGCTTCCCAAGTGATGATCGGGAACCGCAGGGTCTTGCGCAGGTGGGCCTCCGCGGTGGCCCGGCGGGTGTCGGGAATCCGGTTGGAATTCAGGACGATCACGGGGCGTTCCTCGGACTTCATCCGGCAGGTGGCGGCGAGGTCGATCCTGACCGGGAGGTTTTCCTGCTGTTCGATGCGTGAGACGACGGCCTGCGGATCGTAGCCATCCAGGGGCTCGATGACATCGAAAGGGATGGCGGCGGATTCGCCGATGGTCGGGCGGCGGTCGAATGACTGGCTCCAGATGGCGAGCTGCATGGTCCCGTCTTTCAAGACGACGGTGGCTTGTGGATGATGTGGGTTCGATTGCATTTGTATTATCAGTTTGTGTTTGGTGTTAGGAGGGAGAATGGGAGGCGGGGGAGGTTGCGGATTTCCTGACGGAGATGATCCGCATCTCGCGGAGACCGGCAGGGGTGGGCCAACTGACGCGCTCGCCGACCGGCCGTCCGAGAACGGCGGTGGCGATGGGCATGCAGACGGAGATGTGGTCCTGATCGACGTCCGACTCGTGTGGCATGACGATCCGGAACCGATAGTAGTCCTGCGAGTCGAGCGGCGAGATGAGTGTGGCGAGATCGCCGAAACCGACATGCGTCAGGATATCGGGCAACGCGGCGGATTGCCGCGCGGCGGTTAGGATGTCATGCAGCTGGTTGGTTTGATCGGGATCTGGGAATGGAGGCGTGGCGCTGCGGTCGATGATGGAATGGAGGCGCAGTTGATCCGCCTCATTCAAAAAAATGAGAGAGTTCATGATGGATAGGGGTGTCTGTGCGTCGTGACAACAGGTCACGAGGCGGGTTCGCAAATCGCGGTGGATTTATCAGGCAACCCCGGGCTTGCGCCCATTCACGGAGGTTGCCTTACGAAGCCCGGAAGGCAGACAGGCGATGCACGCACCACCCCTGCGGCGGCACCGCGGATGCGGGCCGTCCTTGCTTGGGGTGACTGGGTGACGAGGCGTTCATCGAACCGCAATGACAGCGCGGAAGCGGGAGTGGTCAAATACTATTTTCCGCGACGCGGAGATGCGAAGAATCACCCATCACGAATTTTCAAATCAACCGGCGAACCGGTCGATTGATGATTCGTGATTCCACGCCAGTTAGAATGGCGTGCAGGTGATGAAATTGGCTTGAGCCGCGATGGCGCGTGTGGATCCCCCTTGTGAGTTTCGAGATCCGGATTTTTGCGGTCTTGGCTCTCCATTGTGGCCAATGATCCTGACAAAGGCGCTACCCGCTAGATAGGTTATTCAGCGGGCAGTTTGAGCAAGGTGGGGGAGTTGGCGGATTCTCCAACGAGGATGGCGCCCTCGTAAGCGCGGACGACCCAGCCGGTGTAGGTCTGGCCGGAGGCAGGGACCTTTTCATCCTTGCCGTCGGGTCCCTTCCTGGAATGGGCGGGGGTGGTGGCGTAGGCGAAGGTGGTGGCTGCTTTGGCGTTCTGGCCGGCGTCGAGGGTGACCTCGATTTCCTCCTTGTTAGCCATCACCTGTTTCTTGGTCGTGGCGTCGCGGCCATACCAGGAGATGACGATTTTCAAGGGGCCCTTGATGGTCTTGGCGGCGGAGATGGCGACATCGAGGGATTTGGTGACGGTCTCGGGCTTGGGCGGGCCTTCCTTTTTCTCGCCGTCATCTTTCTTCTTTTCCTTCTCGGGCCGGACGGTCTTGTCAGTGGCGCGGAGGGTGACTTGGGCGGTGGACCGCGCGGGGGCGGCGGGCTCGGCTTGGGCGACGAGTGTCCCGAGGACGAGGAAGGTGGAGAGGAGTGATAGGGTTTTCATAGGAGGTGGAGTTTCCCGATGATGGCAGGAGACGCGGCCGAATCAATGGCGCATTCGGGGGGGAAATGCATGGTCGGTGCGCCTGGAGCGGGCGAGCCGCAAAACGCAAGTGGATGACTCCGCATCCCAAACTTGTTTGAGGGAGGACACGTGGAACGTGCCCTCCCTCTGGGGGGAGAGACGGAAGGTCCCGGCTCTCGTGCCGTTAGAAATGGATCACTCGTCAACCTCCTCTTCGACTTCGACCTCGCCGTCGTCCTTGTCGATCTCAGTCGTGGTGGTCTTCCTGCCTTCCTTGGACTCGATTTCCACCTTATCCTCATCTTCGGTGTATTTGATGGTGGGGATCTGAACGGAATCCACGACCTTGTAGGAAGTATCGACGGCGACAACATTGCTGCCGGCGACATAGTAACGGACACCTGCCGACGGAGCTGGCAGGACCTTCACAAGATCGACAGGAGCCTCGACCAGATAGGAACGTTGCTCCTTGCTCACGACGACTCCGGGGGCGATGCGGCTGGACCTCCATGTGGCAGGGATCTCCTTGACGGTGACCTTGCCGGTGAAGCCCGGAGGTAGGCCGTGGGGATTGCCTTTGTAGGCATCGAAATAGGTGACCACCTTGGTGCGGACTTCAGGTTTGAAGGTGGTGGTCGTGGTGGTTGTTGTCTCGGTCACGTCACCGCTGGCGCTTTGCGAGGTCTCGGTGGTTTCCGTGGTTTCGGTGACTTGGGCTGCGAGGGGCAGGATGCAGGCCATGGATACGAGGCCGCAGGTAGTGATGATGGATTTCATAAATGTTAGGTTGTTGATTGTGGGTTGCCTCGCCGATCCGGGGGATCCGGATGAGTGAGAGCTTGTCTGTCTTTCGCAGACAGGGTGCCAACCTGCGGAATCCAAGTATTTGCAAAGGGCGGACGTTCAAGCACTACCCGGAAACGACCCGCCACGGATGCAAGATGCGTGATGGACTGTTGCAAAAAACCTCTTGCGTGAATTGCCCGTGAACGTTGAAGGCGGCAGGGCGATGTGCACCGTTGGTAGGCGATGTGCACCGTTGGTAGGCGTTGTGCAATCGTGAGTTGTGTCGGTGGAAGCATCTCTCCAATGAATCACGAAGCGAATTTCATATAGTTTGGCCAACGTTAAAGAAGACCTCACATTCAGCGTATGGCTGGCGGTTGCTTGGTTCAAGGACCGGCAAAAGCCGACAGACCCGCGGCGCTTGGCGTGATTGGTGCCGGAACTTTGGGCAGCGGACAGGGTGGCGGGGGAGTTGTCACAGCGATTGCAAAAGAGGGGCGGGTCCTTCCGGACACCAACTGCAAACCAACAACCAACCAACAACATGAAATTGAAACAACTCCAAGTCCGTCAATACGGACACAAAATGATCAGAACCTCCGCTCTGGTGCTTCTCTCTACTATCACTTTCGCAGGAGCGAAAGTCCTCGAATTCGACCTTTCCCCGGCTGGCACCGATGATGCCGTGGGTCTGAGTTCCGCTAATGAAGTGCCGGCGGTGGTCGGCACCGCGACCGGTGGCGCCATTTCGGGTGGCATCACCTTCGATACCGAAACTTCCATGCTCTCGTTTGCGATGGGTTACGGATCGGCGGCGGGTTTCAGCAATCTGACCGGCACTCTCACCGGCTTGCACATCCACGGTCCGGCCGCGGCTGGGGCGGAAGCTTCCGTATTGTTCGACCTAGGTTCGGTGCATTTCCCGGCAGCGAATCCACTCAACGGCGGTATCATTTACGGTTCCATCCTTTACTCACCAACCCAGGCCGCAGATCTGTTAGCTGGGCTGAATTATGTCAACCTCCACACCACCGCGAATTCGGAAGGCGAGATCCGCGGGCAGTTGATCCGGGCCAATTCGGCTCCCGATATCACCGGCCCTGAGGATGCCACCGTCGAATGTGGAGTGCTCACCACCTACTCCGCCACCATTTCGGATTACGATGGCGACGCCGTGGAAGCCGTTTGGTCCGTGAACGGGGTGCCCGTGGAAACAGATACCATTGCTGCGACGGGGACACCGTCGGAAGTCGTGGTTACTTACAAGGCCAAGCTCGAACATGGTGTGAATCTCCTGACGTTGACCGCTACCGACAGTGAGGACAACGTGACGGTTTTTGATTCCATCATCACGGTGGAGGATACGATCGCTCCGGTGATTGTTTCCGCCTCGGCAAACCCCAAGGTGCTGTGGCCGCCCAACCACAAGATGGTCACGGTGAACGTCAAGGCCGAGGTGCGGGATGCTTGTGCCGAGACCACTTGGAAAATCCTTTCGGTGAAGAGCAGCCAACCGCTGAATGGCAAAGGCGATGGCAACACCGAGGTCGATTTCAAAATCCTCGACGATCATTCCGTCCAGCTCCGTGCCGAAAGAGCGGGGGGCGACAAGGAGGGCCGCATTTATACGATCACCCTCCAGGCGACCGACGAAGCGGGAAACAAGTCCGCTCGTGAAACCGTGACGGTCAAGGTGCCGCACAACAAGTAATCAACCGTTTATTCCGAATCACCCGGCCTCTGTCGTGTGTGCCTTGCCGGCACTCCGACATGCCGGGTGATTTGCGTCGTCAGCTTCGGACGCATCAGAACCAAGTTATGGGCTTGTCCGTGCCCGCGGGATCCAACAGCATTCGGCATACCCCATCCATCATGAGCCTGATCAACGCGATATTCGGAACCGCCACTCAGATCAATCCGCAGGAACTGGAGGCCGAGTTCGGGCCGATCCTATTGGACGGCGAGCCGATCACCGGGGCGTTCAAAGTGGTGAGGGATCTCTTCGTCTTCACGCCGTGGCGTCTGATCCTCGCGGACAAGCAGGGGATCACGGGAAAAAAGGTCGAGTATCACTCCATCCCCTACAAATCCATCAGCCAGTTCTCGGTGGAGACGGCGGGTCACTTCGATATGGATGCGGAATTGAAGATCTGGATCTCCAGCAACCCGGTGCCGCTGAAGAAGGAGTTCAAGAAGGGGACGGATATTCTCGGAATCCAGAAACTGCTGGCGGGCTACGTTCGCGGTTAGATGAGCCTGTTGGATCGTGACAGTGAGACAGGCTTGCTTGGGGGAAACCAGGTTAGAAGGGCGGGGGCTGCGTCGGGCTGTTGAATTCACGGGCGATTCCTTGGAAATGCCAGTGCCAGCGTCCATGCCTGCCGATGCAGGAGAGATGCAGGAGGATTCTGCCGGTCCGACTGTTGGAAAGCCGCATTTGATGGGATTTCATGGTCGCGGATGGTTAGAAGTGACTGCCGGTGATGGAGCCGGCAGGGGGATAGGGGTTGATGATTGGCTCGGTAGTCACATGGCCTCCCGGACTAGGGGATCCCGGGAGCGGCCTGCACCGTGATGATTTTGTTTCAATTTTGTAAGCGATTGCTCGCAGGAGGTAAATCGCAGTAAAAATGCCAATCCCGGGATTCCTTCCCGGAGGATGGCTTCGCGGGATCACTCCGCTTCCACCCGTTGCATGGAATTGCGGTTCCGAAACGCGGGGAACTTTGACAAGATGATTCTCCGCAAATGGGCGCGGCGATCTAGCTGCCAGACGGTGGAACCATTCCACGACGAGGACCGCGCCGGAGCCATCGGATTCGGGAGGGTGATCTAACATTTTGACGGCAGCCACTGGACGGGAAGAAGCGCAAGGCTCGAACGAGGCCACCTTTGGAGGGATCCTCCGGTTGTGGGCAACCCCGGACGGCAAGCGGATGTGGCCGCCCGGATGCCAGGGAAATGCACGATCATCACGAGATGGAGCGCAATTTGCACGGAAATGGGGGGTCGCCGCGATCGATTTGGGGCCGCCATTGCAAAAAGAGACTCCGAAGTGGGTGGCAAGGGAGTGGAAATGACGTTTGGATGACCGGCTTCAGGTGGCGAGCGGCAGAGTTGCGGCCCTCAAAATGAGGGTGGCTTGTGGATGCTGGGTTTGTGTTGCATTTTGTGGTGATCGATTTTGTGTTAGGTGTGGAAAGGCGAGGCGGAATGATCTCCGGTGGGAAGGATGGGGGATGGCCCTCACTTTCTGACGGAGATGGCTGTTGCGTTGATTGCCATGAGTGCTTGGCAGACTTTTGTGGATGGGTTGAAAACATTGTCCATTGAGGCGGCGATGATCGCCGCGCTTTGCTTTACCACGACGTGAGGCGGTATCCCAAGCCGACCCGCTTTCATATCCAAAAGGAAACGGAGGTTAAGTGTTGGAGGGAATCTGCCAGATGAAAAAGTCGGGCAAGTTGCACGATAATGCTTTTCGCCGCCCGGGCTTCCCTCTAATGAAGATGTTTTCGGGATTCCCCTCCTTTTTCCAATGGATCGTCCCGCCGAATGGCGTCCTCGATTCAAGACCCCCTCAGAACCAAACCGATGAAACACCATATTCCCGACTGTCGTTTGTCATTGCTGACACTCGCGCTGGCATTGTCAGCCACAGGGCTGGCCCAGCAAATCACCGGCACGCCCGGCTCACCCGGTGCCACGATCTCCATCGATGGCAAACAACTGCCCGCGCCAGATCCGGAATTCGGCGGCGTGATCAAGGAAACGGCCAAGGACTCGAAGCCTTACTGGCCGCCCTCCCTCGTTCCGCCAGAGGGCGCGCCGAACGTCCTTCTCATCATGACCGATGACCAGGGCTACGGCGTCACGAGCACTTTTGGCGGCGTGGTCCCCACGCCGAACATGGATCGCATCGCCAAGGCGGGATTGCGCTACACGCATTTCCACTCCACGGCGCTCTGTTCGCCGACGCGCGCGGCGCTGATCACCGGGCGCAATCACCACTCGGCCGGCTTCGGCGTGATCGGGGAAATGTCCACCGGCTTCCCCGGCTACGATTCCGTGATCAGCAAGGAAAAGACAACCATCGGCACGATCCTCCAGGAAAACGGCTATGCCACGTCATGGTTTGGCAAGAACCACAACACGCCGACCTATCAGTACAGCGTCGGCGGACCATTCGACCAATGGCCATCAGGAATGGGCTTCCAATACTTCTATGGCTTCATGGGCGGCGAGACCGACCAATGGACGCCTTATTTGTTCCGCGACCACACGCAGATTTATCCGTGGATCGGCAAGAAGGACTACAACCTCACCACCGACCTCGCCGACGAGGCTATCAGTTACATGAACAGCCTGAATGCGGCGGCTCCGGACAAGCCGTTTTTTCTCTACTACGTGCCCGGCGGCACGCACTCACCGCACCAGCCGAAGGCCGAGTGGCGGGATAAGTTCAAAGGCAAGTTCGACATGGGCTGGGAGAAACTGCGCGACCAGATCTTTGCCAACCAGAAGGCGCTCGGCGTGATTCCGGCGGATACGCAACTCACCCCGTGGCCGGATACCTTGCCTAAGTGGGATTCGCTCGGGCCGATTCAAAAGAAACTCTACGCCCGCGAGGCTGAAAACTTTGCCGGCTATGCTGCCTATACCGACCACGAGATCGGTCGCGTCATCCAGGCGGTCGAAGATATGGGCAAACTGGATAACACGCTCATCATCTACATCAGCGGCGACAACGGCACGAGCGCCGAAGGCACGCTGGAGGGCACCTTCAATCAGATGACGGCCTATAACGGCGTCCTGACGTTGCCGGAAGCCGCGCAGATGTTGCACTATGAAGACTGGGGCTCGGAAAAAACCTACCCGCACATGTCGGTGGCATGGTCGTGGGCCTTCGATACGCCGTTCAAGTGGACCAAGCAGGTGGCATCGCATTTCGGCGGCACCCGGCAGGGCATGGTCATCTCGTGGCCCGGCCACATCAAGAACGTGGGCGGCCTTCGCCCGCAGTTCCACCACATCATCGACATCGTGCCGACGATCCTCGAAGCCGCGAATATCAAAGCTCCCGAAATCGTGGACGGCATTCCGCAGAAACCGATCGAAGGCGTGAGCATGGTTTACACTTTTGACTCGGCGAACGCGAAGGCGCCGTCGAAGCGCGACACGCAATACTTCGAGATGTTTGCCAATCGCGGTATCTATCACCAGGGCTGGTATGCCTGCACGACCCCGCCTTCTCCGCCCTGGATGATGGGAACGACCCAGATGCCCGAGATCAGCGACTACAAGTGGGAGCTGTATGACATCACCAAGGACTTCTCCCAGTTCCACGACCTCGCTGCCACGAACCCCGATAAGCTCAAGGAACTGCAAGCGGTGTTCATGGCTGAGGCGGCGAAATACGAAGTCCTGCCGCTGGATAACTCGGTGCTTCCGCGCCTTTTGACACCGCGCCCCAGCGCCGTCTCCGGCAAAGACGTCCTGACTTATAGCGGCGCGAACGCCGGCATCCCGGTCGGCAATGCGCCGGAGATCATGAACAAGGACTACACCATCACCGCGGAGATCACGGTGCCCGAAGGCGGGGCCGAGGGCATGATCGCCACGATGGGCGGCCGCTTCGGCGGCTACGGGTTGTTCCTGCAAAAGGGCAAGCCGGTCTTCGTCTATAACCTGCTAGATCTCGAACGGTTCCGCTGGGAAGGCGGCATCGGCGGAAGGATCGGCGAAGACTTGTTTGCCCATGCACTCCAACCCGGCAAACACACGCTGGTCTTCGACTTCAAATACGCCGGCCCCGGACCCGGCAAAGGCGGGACCGGCACGTTCACCGTGGATGGCAAGGAACTGGCGAAGAAGGCCATCCCGCACAGCATCGCCATGATCATGTCGATCGACGAATCCTTCGACATCGGCAGCGACACCCGCACGGGAGTGGATAACAGTTATGAACTGCCGTTCATCTTCACCGGCACGATCGACAAGCTGACCTACAAGCTCGGCCCGTCGCAGATGGCGGCGGCGGAGCAAAAAGCCGGTGAGGAGTCCATCAAGAAAGCCACGGACTAACACGCTCCTCTGTTTTGCGTCCGCATGAAATGCTTGCTCAAAATCACCGGACTCCTCGAAGCGGGAGCGGGACTGGGGCTGCTCGCGGTTCCCGCTTTTGTCGTCCGGCTTCTGCTGGGCGCGGAGATCTCCGGCGCGGCCGTCCCGCTCGGCCGTGTCGGCGGGGCGGGTTTGCTGGCATTGGGCATAGCCTGCTGGCTCGCCCAATACGATGACCGGAGCTGTGCCGCGAGAGCGGTGATCAGCGGGATGGTTTTCTACAACTTCGGCGCTGCCGCCGTCCTCGGAATCGCGGGCGTCCAGGCTCAGCCGACCGGCATCCTTCTCTGGCCGGCGGTCATCCTGCACACCGGGATGGGTATCTGGTGTATCGCCAGCTTGTTGAAAAAGCCATGACACTATCAGCCATAGCGAGCCACGACACTTTGGCCGTGGATGGGAATGAAGGACCTTTGATGAAGAGATTCGCGCGCTTCAAAGATTTCCCATTCGCCTGCAACACAAGGAGAGTGGCGCCTCCTGATGGCGGAAGTGCGGCCTATTGGACCAAGGTCCAATAGCGGAGCCCGTTAACGTTTTGCCACGGTGCCATGCTTGAGTTCCATCCGATGTTGAAAACCGAACCACAAATCACAACCGCAATGAACCGATCCCCTGGAATGAAGAATCTAGCAACTATTGTGTTGCTCGCCGCGTCGCTCCTGCCCGCCTCGGCGGCGGATCCCGGAGCTGATCAATTGCTCAAGCAGATGTCCGTGAAGCTCGCTGCTTCCCGAAGTTTCTCCTTCGAAGCGATCCGTGAAATCGACGTCGCCTTGCGCGAGGGGCATGACGTGCCGGAAAAGGCCAAGGTCTCCGTGGCGGTGCAAAGGCCTGACAAGATCGCTGTCAAATCCGTTAGCCATGAAGGCACCCGCCGCTTCATCGCGGACGGAAAGACGCTCGTGTTGTTCGATCAAAAGCACAACCACTACGCCACCGTACCGATGCGTGCCTCGCTCGACGGACTCGTTGAACAGCTCGACGAGAAGTATGGATTCGTCCCGCCTCTGGCGGAGTTCGCTCTCAGCAATCCTTACAAGGATCTCCGCAGCCAGGCAACGACCCTCACTTATCTCGGCCGGGCCAAAACCCAGGCGGGCCTTTTCGGTTGGTTCGGCGAGGATTGCTATCGGATCCTGCTCAAGGGCAAGGCGGCTGATGCGGAATTGTGGATCCCCGTGAGCGACGATCTGCCACGCCGTATGACCGCGACCTTCCACCGCGAAGGAGGACCGCAGTTGAGGATTTCGTTCTCGAAGTGGAATCTGGCGGCACCCGTGGGTGCCGGGGAATTCGCCTTCACCCCGCCCAAAGGTTCACAACAGATCGAGATGTGGACGACCGCGAAAATGCAATCCGCCGCCAAAAAGCGCTAACCTCCAACCACCTCACTCTCCGATGAAAACCACTCCATCCTCATCCCGCCCGCTCATCGCAGGCGCAGTCTTGTTAATTTCTATCATCTCCGCCGATGCGCGCAGCTTCGGCGTCAGCAGTTCCTCCGCCGGACGTGGCACCGTTTACAACACCTCGCGTGGTGGCAGAGCCTATGTCGGACCTCGCGGAGTCGCCGCCCAGGGAGCTGACGGCAGGAGCGCCGTCGCCACCGAACGCGGCGCGGCCTATGCCGGACCTAACGGAGCTGCTGCCGCCGGTCGATACGGCGGCGCGGCGGCGGTCACCAACAATGGCGCGTATTACCGGCCGCCGGCTGCGGCGCTTCCCTCAGGCTACATCCGCACCGTTCCAACAGGCTACACGGCGGTGGTTTATGGCGGCTATAACTGCTATTACGTCGGCGGAATTTATTACCGCGCCGTCATGTATCAGGGCTCGACCGTCTACGTCGTCGTGAATTAATGTCACGGGTCATCTACCCCCAACAACGATTGATCATGAAACCAATCACCACCACCGCCCTGGTCCTCGGACTTCTCGCCGGTATGATGCCTTCGGACGCGGCGACCACCGCATCCGCCCAGGACGATCAGGCGAAACTCGCGATGCAACTGAACAATCCGGTTGCCGCCCTCATCAGCGTGCCGCTGCAATCGAACTGGGACTTCGGCATCGGCTCGAAGGATGCCTATCAGTATACGCTCAAGATCCAGCCGGTGATACCCATCACGCTCAATGACGACTGGAACCTGATTTCCCGGACCATCCTTCCGGTGATCGATATGGAGTCGCCCTATCCCGGAATCGACAGCGCCTCGGGTCTGGGGGACACCAGCCAGAGTTTCTTCTTCTCCCCGCAGAAGCCGACCGCGGGCGGCCTGATCTGGGGAGCGGGACCGATTTTCCTGATTCCCACGGCCACCGATGATCTGCTAGGAAACAATCAGTGGGGAGCCGGCCCGACGGCTCTTGTGCTGAAGCAACAGGACGGTTGGACCTACGGGGTCCTTGCCAACCAGCTCTGGTCCTTCGGGGCGAGCGACGAGCAGGTCAACGCCACTTATCTGCAACCCTTCGTTTCCTACACCACGAAGATGCACACCACCTTCGCGCTCAACACCGAGTCCACCTATGACTGGGAATCCGAGCAGTGGTCCGTGCCTTTGAACCTGATGGTTGCCCAGCTCGTGAAAATCGGAGAGGTGCCCGTCCAGTTCCAGGTGGGCGGCCGCTGGTATGCGGATGGTCCCGACGGCGGACCTAACTGGGGCTTGCGTTTCGCGGTGACCTTCCTGTTTCCCAAGAGCTGACTTTCCAAATCGTCACCAGCGGCTGGTTGCCCGGAAATGAAAACACGTTTTGATGGAATCCCGTTGAAAGGCCATCCGTTGGAGGCCGCGCTCCAATGAACTCCGTCGTGCCCGCCCTGAAGAAAATCCGCCACCACCGGGTGTGGAAGTATTCGTCGATCCATCTCCTCTGCGCGCTGGTTCTGATGCTCGCCGCAACCCCCTTCATCGAGGAATCCCGCAACGGGAAGTTCATTGAAACGGTGCTGATGACTTTGGTTCTGATCTCGGCGGGACTGGCGGTGGGAGGACAGCGGAGGGTGCTGGTCATGGCGATCATACTTCTGATTCCGACGATTGCTGCCAACTGGACCCATCACCTGTTTCCGGGCCTGGTTTCACCGGCAGCGCATTTGGGTTGCTGCATTGTCTTCATCGGTTTCATCGTTTTCAGCATCCTGCGTTTCATCATGCGGGCAAGCCGGGTCGATTCCCAGGTGATCAGCGCGGCGATTTCCATTTACATTCTGATCGGCCTGTTATGGACGTTCGCCTACCTGATCGTGGGGCACTACACGCCCGCGGCGTTTACCATCCACACCGAGTCGGGCGATCCCCAGACAATGACGAATTTCAATGCCCTTTACTTCAGTTACAGCTCGCTAAGTACGCTGGGATTTGGTGACATCATCCCCGTCTCGAAGGTGGCGCGCACGCTGGCCTTCATGGAGGCGATGACCGGCATGTTATATGTGGCGATTCTGATTTCTCGATTGGTTTCGATGTATGCACCCGCTACGGCTTCCGCCGATACTGATTCAAATTCATGAAAATTCATCACACGCTTTTCCTCGCGCTGTCACTCTCGGGCTGCACGCACTTCGCCACCGTAAAGGAGGTGAAGCCGCCGCCCGCAGGATTCGAGATTCTTGCCAGCAAGGATCCGCTGGCGACTCTCGACGAAACCATCGGCGCCGCGGAGAACGCATGGCACAAGCTTGATCGGAATCCCCAGGACGGCGAGGCACTGCGCGAGTATAACCACGCCGTCGCAAGAGTCATGGGGACTGTCCGGAAATCCAAGCTAACACCTTGGGCGGCTCCCATCAAACTGGCCTCGCACACCCTCGCGTGGAGGCGCGATCCGCGGCCCGAACGGAACGCCGCGGGTTATGAATTCATTCCCTCCGACGAGCTCAAGATCAGCGGGAAATACATGAACGTCCGCGAGACCAAGGCCGGCCTCGGCGCGCCGATGGTCGCGAAGCGGATCGCCGATCAAGCTCACGATTACGCACCGACGCCGCATTTCTACTACAATGTCACCGCCGTCGCGCGCTTCACCGGATCGCGTTGTGAAATCGCCATCGACGAGCCGCTCGAACAGGAGAGCGTGCGTGTCGGCCGCCACACCTGGTCACTCGCGGCGGACTACACCGCACCGTTGGCGATGATGTTAGTGGAAATGGAGCCGGAGAAACTCAACATTCCGCGGCTGTTGCATCCCGCAGAATTCGCCGGAACCACGCGGATCTCCCGGCTGGAACCCTACAATCCGAAGAAGACCGTGGTGCTGCTTGTGCACGGCCTGGCTTCCTCGCCGACGACTTGGTTTCCGCTGCTCAACCACCTTCGCGCCGACCCGGTGATCCGCGACAACTATCAGTTTTGGTTCTACAGCTACCCGAGCGGCTATCCCTACCCCTACTCCGCCGCCATCCTGCGGCAGGAACTCGACCAGGCGGAAAAACTCTATCCGTCTGACAAGAAGATGGTCGTCATCGGCCACAGCATGGGCGGCTGTATCAGCCGCGTCCTCATCACCGACAGCCAACGCCGGATCTGGGACAAGATGTTCACCGTCCCCCCCGAAAAGATGGAAGTGACGCCGGAGCACAAGCACATCCTCACCGAGTCCACGATTTTCGAGTCCCGCCCGGAGATCGGCCGCGTCATCTTCATTTCCACGCCCCACCGCGGCAGCGACCTCGCGACAAATCTGCTGGGCCAGGTTTTTACCCGGCTGGTGAAATTGCCCGTCACCTTGTTGAGCATCGGAATCGAGGAAGCCCGCTACAAACGGAATTTGGCGGGAGAGAAACACCTCGACCGGTTTCCCGACAGTGTCGACACCCTCGCTCCTAACAATGATTTCGTTGTCGCGGTCAACGAGGTGCCCATCCATCCCGGCATTCCCTATCACACCATCGCCGGCGACCGCGGGCGGGGGGATTCGCCGAACTCAAGCGACGGCGTGGTGCCCTACTGGAGCAGCCATCAAAGCGCTGCGAAGTCCGAGTTGATCGTCCCTTCGAAACACGGCGCGCACCAGACGGAAAAGGCCATCGCCGAGGTGGACCGCATCCTCAGGGAGAATCTCAAATCATCGAACTGATGTCCAAGACTTCGAGCCATCGCAAGGTGAAACGCCGGGGCGTGATCGCCCTCGGGGTGCTCGCGATCTATCTGATCATCGCTTACATCGTGATGCCGCAGTTGGACCGGCGGAAAGTCCACAAGCATCCCGATCTCGTCGCGGGCGAGCATCTCACGCACACGGGGACGGGACTTCCCGGCGATCCGCTCGACATCGCCTTGGTCGGTGACGAGGGAGATGTGGTCCGTGCCCTGGCCGCCGCCGGTTGGAAGCCGGCGGATGCCTTGAGTTTCGAAAGCAGTGTGCGCATCGCAGTGGATACCGTTTTCGACAAGCCGGATCCGAACGCCCCGGTCAGCAGTCTCTATCTGTTCGGACGCAAGGAAGACCTGGCGTTTGAAAAGCCCGTCGGTAACAGCCCCAAGGAGCGCCACCATGTCAGGTTCTGGAAATCCACGGAGCTCAAGGACGGCAGGCCACTGTGGCTCGGATCAGCGACCCACGATATCGGCGTCGAACTCAGCCGCACCACCGGACAGGTGACCCACCACATCGCTCCGGACGTGGATGCGGAACGCGACATGCTGATCTCGGAGCTGACGGCGGCGGAACATGTTTTGGAAACCACTTGGATCGATGGCTATCAGACCGTGCAGCAGGGCAGGAACGGCGGCGGCGATCCCTGGCACTCCGACGGGCGGCTACCGGTTGTCAAACTAACGGATACCCAACCCTGATATGAAGATCCTGCGTTGGCTGGGCATCTCGCTGCTTGTCCCGATCATCCTGATAGCGTTTGTCTGGGCTTATGGTGCGTTGCATTTCGACGGGCCTTCGAAATTGCTGGCGGTCGCGCAGGCAGTGGCGGTTCTCACGGTTTTCGTTTTCGTGAAACGTTGGCCACGCAAGCTCGCCGTCTTCGGCGTCTGGTTTGCCATCGTGCTCACCTGGTGGCTGTCACTCAAGCCGAGCAACGCAGGCGACTGGCAACCCGATGTCGCGCACAAACCGGAAGCGGAGATCAACGGCGACGTGGTCACGATCCGCAACGTCCGGAATTTCGACTACCGCACCGCAACGGATTTCACCCAACGCTGGGAAACCCGCACGGTGCGCCTTTCGCAACTCACCCACATCGACATTTTCGTGAACTACTGGGGATCGCCGTGGATGGCACATCCCATTCTCAGCTTCCAATTCGCGGACGCGCCGCCCCTGTGTTTTTCCATCGAAACACGCAAGCGCGCCGGACAGAGCTACTCGGCCATCGGCGGACTCTATCGGCAATATGACCTGATTTACATTGCGGCGGCCGAGCGAGACATCATCCGCGTCCGCACCAACATCCGGGGCGAGGACGCGTATCTCTATCGTCTCACCGCCACACCGGCGGAAGTCCGCGAGCGGTTCCTTGAATACCTCCATTTCCTCAACCGCCTCCGTGATCACCCGGAGTGGTACAATGCCATCGACAACAACTGCACCACCGCCATCCGCCACCAGCACCCCGCCGCCGAGCGTACCCGCTGGGACTGGCGCATGCTCGTCAACGGCAAGGGCGACGAGCTGATGTACGAGCGCCACACCATTGTTACCGACGGCCTGCCCTTCGCCGAACTCAAGCGGCGCGCCCTCATCGATACCGCCGCCAAAGCCGCAGGGGATTCCGCCGATTTTTCGACCCTCATCCGTGCCGGCCGTCCCGGAATGGGCATGCCGGAAAACGCCGTCGGAAAGTGACGCGAGCCCCTGCTGAATCTGATATTTTGACTGGAAATCCCGAACGGGAGGAATAGAAAAGACATCACAAACCCCCAGAAACAAATCCAATGAAATCAACCAAACTCGCACTCGCGTTCACCGCCGCCTCCGCTCTAACATTCATGCCGGCCTGCTCCACCACCGATCCGGTCACCCAGGCCAACGCCGCCACTTCCAGCGCCTCGCAGATCGCCCGCGATTCGCGTGCCGCGCTCGCATCGCTTTACTCCCAGAACCCCGCCGCCAGAGCCCTTGGCAAGAAGGCACGCGGGGTGCTGGTCTTCCCGGCAGTCGTCAAGGGCGGCTTCGTCGTCGGAGCCCAGGCCGGCATCGGCGCGATGATCCGCGATACCGGCGACATCGGCGGTTACTACGAGACCACCGCCGCCTCCTACGGCCTCCAGGCGGGAGTCCAGGAATTCGGCTACGCGCTTTTCCTGATGGATGACGAGGCCTTCCGCAGCATCAACCGCAGCGGCGGCTGGGACATCGGCAGTAGCCCGAGCCTCGTCGTCGTCGACAAAGGCATGGCCGCCAACATGTCAGTCGCGACCCTCGACAAGGGCACCTACGCCTTCATCTTCAACCAACGCGGCCTGATGGGCGGCATCGGTCTCCAGGGCTCCAAAATCACCCGCATCCATCCGCAGCAATGATTTCCAACAGGCCGGGCGGCGACGCCCGGCCTTTTTTTACCGCATCATCTAATTGTTAGCGCCATGAAATCCAGCATCCTCACCACCCTCGTCTGCTGCACGGCAGCCCTATCCGCCCAACAGCCCGCCGTCATGGAGTTAGGAGTTGTCCTCAAGGCTTCCGAGCTCCTTCCCGCCGATGTGTTGCGCGGCCCTTCCTATCGCGTGCGGGATCTGGTAGAGACGGACGGTTACCTGGCGCATTTTCTCATCGACTCCGATTTCGGAACGTTCAAGGCCGTCGGTGTGCCGCAGGCCAAACAGCGCATTATCGAGGTCGAGGCCATCAAGACGCTCGTGGAAACCAGCAAGGGCGACCTTTTCGCCGAGGGCTTGAAGCGGTCGGTCGAGCAACCCATCGACGCGGTGAAAAACATCGTCAAGAACCCGGTGGATTCGGTGAAGGAAGCGCCGAAAACCGTGGTCCACTTCTTCAGCAAGGTCGGCTCGGCCATCGGTCGCACGACGACCAAGATCAAGGACAGCGCCGAGGGCGGGGGACCCGAGCCGACCGCCGGCCAGATCGGCAGCGGGATCGGAAATGCCGCGAAGAATATCGCGGGTTTCGACAAGGCAAGATTGGCAACGGCCAAACAGCTTCAGGTCGATCCTTATTCGGACAACACCCGCTTGCAGGAGGAAATGGACAAGGTGACCTGGGCGTTTTTCGCCGGTGGCTTGCCGCTCCGCGTGGGAGCCGCCGTGGCGTCGGCCGGATTTGCCGTCGCTGCGACCAACATGGTCGGCGTCCCGGATGATACCTACGCGCTGACCCAGGCGGAGCTCGCCTTCCGCGACGGCCGTTCCCTATCCGCCATGGGAATGACGGATGAGGATATCAGCACATTCCAACTCCATCCCGCGCTCAGCACCACCCGGCGGCACCGCATCACGCTCGCGCTTGAAGCACTGCCGAAGACGAAAGGCCGTGGAAAAATCATCCTGCTCGCCAACGCCTGCGAGACACCGGAGCAGGCGGACTTCCTCATCGGCGCTCTAACGATTCTCGCCCAGCAACAACGCTCAGGAAAAGCGGATTACGCGTCGATCGAAGTGATCGGCCGCCTGCCTGGAGCGACGACCGGCGGCGGAGAGCTCCAGGTTCCCGCACCGGTGGACTATGTCACCTGGACAGAGCAAGTGAACGGCTTCGCCCACCGCGACGATCTCGGCACGGCTCCCCTCGTGCTGGTGCATACCGGTAAATTCTCACCCGCCGCCGCAGAGGGATTCAAAGCGGCTGGTTGGTCGATGGTGCCGGTGGCGTATTGACGGCTTGAGCTAATGGGGGTGGATCTTCGCACCGGCAGGGCGAAGGAACGGCGCATAACTATGGGATGGCAACTGCCATGCCCCATGCAAATCTTCGGCTATCGCAGCCCACCAGATGCGGTGGGCGGACGTTGAGGACATCCGCTGCGGGACGGAAGCCCGATTCAATTTGATGGCTTATCGCCGTCCGATGAGCCGGTTTGTTCGATTACTCTTCGTTTCTTTCTGGGCTAGCGTCACTTGCCCTAGTTTCGTCCTCTTCGGGTTCAAGGCCCGGGAGGATAGGAAAGACTCCGTTGTCTCCGTTCGAGGCTTCAGCTTTGGGCTTGGGCCGCTCCCATGACAATTCCGTGAGTCCGAACGGCCAAAATCGCTTCATCTCAGCCGTCTCAACAGCTCCTCCTCGTCCGCCGAATTCTAATCCGGTAGCATCGTCAGATCGGAATAGTAAAATCCTTCCGTCAACCTTCCGGAACATCATTTTGGGCCATTGACCCGGATACTTCTCGAAATTGGCCGCAATGGTCCCATGTTCGTCCATGGAATATGTGCCTGAATACTCTACGGGGGCAGCCCCATACTCGGTCATCGACACTCTTCCGTTATCTGAAAACGAAATTTTGCTATCGGAATCCATCCCCCCAAAGTCTCCAGCTCGGGAAACGAACGTCGCGATCCAGCCCTCCTCGCCATGAGCACTCGAATGCACGTCGTCAAATCGAATTGTCTCCTTCGCCTCACTTTTGATCGACACTTGATGCTCGTTGCAGCCACTCAGCATACCTACTGCAATGATAACGACATGTGCGGATTTCATTTTGATCAAGTCTCGTGAATTCTTAGGCGTGCATTCTCCATAAAACGCAGTGGACTTGTCCAATGGTGTCGTAATGAATCTCAAGAGTCATCTCACCTGTCGGCCAGTCCAAATCCAACAGTAAATCATCCGCGCCAGGAAACGCAATCTGTCCTATGAACTGAAACCGGGGTGTTGGATTGCAGTGCAGCCAATACGACTCACCTCCAAGCTTGTGGATATCCCCGTATTCATCGGATTCGACAGCTGGTTCTGGGCTCTCAGCAGACCGCTTCAGACTGACCTTGGAAGCGAATGATGGCACTGGATCACCAATCTCGAACTTCGACACAAGCTCGACGACAATATGCGTCCAATCGGAATACAGCGGAACGTCGCAGTGATCGCAGATCCAATCGAAGTCGGCCGTAAGCGCGATGTAGAGACTCCTTGCATCATCTAGCTTGAGAACTGCCAGAGTCCGGCAATCCCCACTTGAAAGCCGGTGATCGTCGAATCGCTCTCCGAACAACCAATCAGAAAGCGAATCATCTCTCTCGACGATTCGAAGCGGAGTTTGATTGGTCATCGGATTTCCTAGCTGACGATGCGGCTTGTTCTCCCCGTCTTTATCATCCGATGGCGATGCTGAGCAAGCCTTCTTCCAGTGCTGATTCTGATATGGTGGAGCTCTTCAGCTTCTCGACAGTCACGCTCTCGATTGACGAGAACCACGGACGTGCCAGACACAAGTTGAGTTCATATCGCGGATTCGGAGAACCTCGCCCGCCTGGTAAGAACCAGATTTCGCCGTGAATCTCCACCCCGCGCTTGGTGGACTGAACCTCAACAGGATCGAGGCCATCGAACGCCGCTCCACGAGGCATGCAGGCAAGATCCTGCTTCCAGAATATCGTCTCGATCTCTTTCCAGATCTCGGTGCTAAATACGCTTGGGGGTTGCCTCTTCAAAACTGGTGGTGCGTCGGATTCTTTGGGAGAGCGTTAAATGTGGTGATGCGGCGGCGCAGGACTGACAGAGCGAAGCGAACGAGGAAGCTTATCCGCCGTTGCCACCCACGACATGTTCGGAAGCTTGGATTCAAGAGCGAAGTGCGACAGATTGCGAGCGTGAATTACGAACACTTAC
>JAZKEY010000027.1:0-24285 GCA_040386755.1 Verrucomicrobiota bacterium
TTGACATCGCCAGCTTCCAAGTGAAGCCCGGCGACGTGATCAAGGTCGGAGGCAAACCTTCTTCCCAACAGCTCGTGCTCCGCATGACCGACCTCACCCAGGCATCGCCGGGCGTCGATTGGCTCGACACGAACAAGGACAAGCTCGAAGCCACGGTCTCCCGTGTCCCCGAGCGTTCCGACATCGATCCGCTCGTCAACGAGCAGCTCATCGTCGAACTTTACTCCCGCTGATTTCGGTTTCACCGAGAGAAGTTTTCAAAAACGTCCGGACGCAAGTCCGGGCGTTTTTTTCTTACGGACCGTGAATCCAGAGCCTGCGTTAGCAGGACTTCTAGAAAATGGCGAAGCCCTGACTGGCTGGCCCCTAGGCAAATTCATTTCGCCTCTTGTTTTCGTCCAGCGCCAGCGACGACGAAAACTCTTCCTCTTCGGCTCTAGCAAAATCAATCCCCCCACATGCTTTCTGAAAATCTCACGCCTTTCTTGCCATGGGATACGGACGGCGTATGGTCGCCGCCGAGCCAGTCATGACGCCGTTTTTAAGGAAAATCCTGGGGATGAATTGGGTGCTCGTGCTGGTGATGTACGGGCTCCTCGTCTTCGGCGTGTTCATGATCGAAAGCGCCGCCCGGCATCTCACCGTCTCGAAGGCAGCACTCGAGCAATTCGGCAGCGCGGGCGCCTATTTCGCCTCGAAACAGAAGACCTTCATCTTCATCGGCAGCGTGGCCTACTTCGCCGCCGCCTTCGTGGACTACCGTTGGATCCGCTGGCTCGGCATCCCGTTCTATCTGGTCAGTCTCGGGTTGATGGCGGCCGTGATGGTGAAGGATAGCGATGAAACGGTCCACCAGTTGCAAATCGGCTCCCTCGCTTTCCAGCCCGCACAGCTCGGTATTACCGCGGGCATCCTGCTGATCGCCTGGCTGATCCAGGATCTGCCGAAGCTGCACCGCTGGTTCGGGGCCCCGTTCATCAAGATCGGCATCATCGGAATAGCAGCGGCGGTGCCGTTCCTGATGGTGATGAAAATGGGCGACATGGGTTCCGCGCTGGTGTGGATCCCGGTGGCCATCGTGGCGCTGATCATCGGCGGCATACCCTTCCGCTATCTAACGTGCATGGGTTTCATCGGTGCGGGCATCATTCCGCTGTTGTATTTCGTCGCGCTCCCGCTGGTGTCCGAACGTGGCCCGGAGCGGATCGATACCTGGCTGCGGATGATGCAGGGCCGCCAAGTGGACATTCAGGGCACCGCCTACTCGCCCTACTACGTCTCGATGGCCGTCGGCAAGGCGGGTTGGAAAGGCACCGGCTACAAGGCGACCATCGAAAGCGGTTCGCTGCTCGCGAAAGGCTTCGGTTCGAAAACGACGGCACACAACGACTACATCTTCGGTGTCATCGCGGAGGAACTGGGATTCCGCGGCAGCCTGCTGCTTCTGACTGCCTACGCGCTGCTGCTGATCCAAGGCCTGTTCATCGCGTTTTACAGCCGCGATGTGTCCGGGCGTCTGCTGGCCTGTCTGGTCGTGGCATTGTTTTTCGCACACATTTTCGAAAGCATCGGCATGTGCGTGTTGATCATGCCGGTCACCGGCATCCCGCTGCCGCTGATCAGTTACTCGGGAACATTCGTGGTGATCTGCATGTTCCTGCTAGGACTGGTGCAGAGCGTCTGGATCCACCGGAACTGGAAACCGGAGATCAAGGTGAAGCAGGCGGAAGCGTGAGTTTTGCAACCGCGGATTTCGCGGATGAAGAGCATGGAGAAGAACGGTCAAACCTCTTCTCTGCATCCGTAAAATCTGCGAAATCCGCGGTTGAAAAATCTGTCAAACCCCAGCCAGCGCCTCGTCGATGACTTCGAGCATGAAATCCGCATCCGCCTGGTGAATGCACATCGGCGGCTTGATGCGCAGCGTGTTGCCGAAGAGACCACCCTTGCCGATGAGCAGGCCGAGGTCCTTGCACTTCTCGAAAACGGCGGCGCATTCCGCGGTCGCCGGCTCCTTGGTCGCGCGGTCCTTGACAAGTTCCACGCCTAACATGAGTCCCTTGCCACGGACTTCACCGATGATGGAATGCTTTTCCGCAAGCTTGTGGAAACCGGCGGTGAGATAAGCCCCGATTTCAAGCGAGTTTTTTTGAAGTCCTTCCTTCTCGATGACCCGTAGCACCGCACGGCCCTGGGCCATGGAGACGGGGTTGCCGCCAAAGGTGTTGAAATGAATGCGGCTGGCAAGAACCTGCGCGATCTCCGGAGTGGTGATTACGGCAGCCAGAGGACAACCATTGCCGATGCCCTTCGCCATCGTCACGATGTCGGGCATGGCTCCCTGGGTTTCGAATCCCCAGAAGTGGGTCCCCGTTCTGCCGAAGCCGGCCTGCACCTCATCCGCAATGCAAAGTCCGCCGAACGAGCGCGCTTGGGCGTAGGCCTCCTTGAGATAGCCATCGGGGAAAACCACAGTGCCGCCCACACCTTGGATCGACTCGGCGATGAACGCCGCGATTTTTCCGGAGGTGGCGTAGCGCACGGTCTCACCGATATCGGCCGCGTATTTCTTCCCGGCATCTGGATCGTCCATGCCGAACGGTCCGCGATACGAGTCGGGCATCATCGCGTGGTGGACGCCGTGGGAATGCGGGACGTTGTATTTCCAAGTGTGATGGGAGGTCAGGGCCATCGCGCTGGGGCTGCCGCCATGATAGGCATTGCGCAGGGCGACCACATCGTAGTTTTGCGTGTAGGCGCGGGCCATCAGGATGGCGAGGTCGTTGGCCTCGGAGCCGGAGTTGACGAAATAACAGACCTTGAGGTTGCCGGGCATCTTCGCAGCGAGTTCTTTCGCATAAAGCGCGATGCCTGGATTCAGATAGATCGTGGTCGTGTGGTTGATCGTCTCGTTCTGGAGCGTCGCGGCGGCCAGCACTTCCGGATGACAATGCCCGACACTCACGGTGACGATTCCGCCGAATCCATCGAGGTAGCGTCTGCCGGTTTCATCGAAAAGGTATTGGGCCTTTCCCTCCACAATCGCGATCGGCTTCTTGTAGTAGTGGAAAATCGCCGGGTTCACGAACTGCTTGCGCAGCGCGAGGATTTCCTCGGGCGATGGACCGTCGTAGGGTTTCGGGGTGTAGTCGAACGGAGGAAGGGTGGCCATGGGATTGGATGATTAGATTTTAACGGCGGCGGGTGAGAGTTTCCGGAAAACAAGATAGAGCAGGAACGCGAGGCCGAAGCCGACGAACCACGCCTGCTGATAGAGACCTTCGAGGAAATCGGGAACAGCGGCGCTATCGAGCAGCTTTACTTGCACCAGGAAGCCGGGGAGATTCGGCAGGACGGCGAGCACGAATGCGCCGATCCCGGCGTAGCTGAAGCCGGAGTGGTAGCGGTAGATGCCGTCGGAGCGATAAAGGTCGTCGGCATTGAGTTGGCAACGGCGGATGACAAAGTAGTCCGCGATCAGAATCCCCGCGATAGGGCCGAGCAAGGCGCTGAAACCCAACAGCAGGGTGAAAATATAAGCATTGGGATCGGCTACAAGTTTCCACGGCATCATCAACAGCCCGATGATGCCGGTGATAAACCCGCCGATCCGGAACGAGATTTTCTTTGGAGCAAGATTGGCGAAGTCGTTCGCCGGACTGACGACATTGGCTGCGATGTTGGTGGCCAGCGTGGCGATGCAAAGCGCCAGCATCGCCACCACGAGAATCACCGGATTCTTGAACCGGGTGAGCACATCGACCGGATCCCACAGGGTTTTCCCAAAGATCACCAGCGTCGCGGAAGTCACCGCCACGCCGATGAATGAATAAAGCGCCATCGTCGCGGGCAATCCGATGGCTTGCCCTAACATCTGATCCTTCTGGGACCGGGCGTATCGGGAAAAATCCGGAATGTTCAGTGAAAGTGTGGCCCAGAAACCGACCATGCCGGTCAGCGCGGGAATGAAGAACGCGAGGAATTTTCCTTCCTGCGGCTGGCCGGGGGCGAATGCGGAAGGTTTGGCTAGCATCGGCCCGAAGCCGCCCGCCGTCGTATAGGCCCACCACAGTAGGATCAGTCCCAGCGCGACTAACAGCGGTGCCTTGATCGAAAGCAGCACGCGGATCGTGTGGATGCCGCGATGGATGACCCACATGTTGATGCCCCAGAAGAACAGGAAACAAACAAGCTGTGATCCCGTGATGCCGAGTCCGCCGATCACGGTTCCGCTGGCCATGGAAGGAACAAACACCGAGAGGATCTTGTGAATCGCCTCGCCGCCGATCCACGCCTGGATCCCGAACCAACCGCAGGCGACGAACGCCCGCAACAGTGCGGGAATATTCGCTCCAAGCGTTCCAAATGCCGCACGGCAGTAAACGGGGAAAGGGATGCCGTATTTCGTGCCGGCGTGGGCGTTGAGCATCATCGGGATCAGGACGATCACGTTCCCGAGGAAAACCGTTAACACCGCCTGCCACCAGTTCATGCCCTTCTCGATGAGCGAGGAGGCGAGCATGTAAGTGGGGATGCACGCGGCCATGGAGATCCACAACGCCGCGAAACTCCACATCGACCACGTCCGTTGGTCCAACGGGACAGGGGCAAGGTCTTCGTTGATCAAACTGGGATCGGCGGAATGCGGAGCGGACATGTCAGATCTTGGGCTCACGATGGAGGAAATTCCCCCAACCGGTTTCTCCGCACCATTCACCGTCGCGGACCATGACCTTGCCGCGCACGGTGACGAGTTCGGCGCGTCCTTGGATTTCGCGGCCCTCAAAGGCCGAGTAGTCGGTGGCCATCGAGTGGGTGGTGACGGAGATTTTTCCGGACCACTGCGGGTCCCAGATGACGATGTCCGCGTCGCTGCCGGCGGCAATGACTCCCTTGCGCGGATAGAGACCGAAGATTTCCGCCGCCCGGGTGCTGGCGCAGCGGACCAGTGTTTGCAGATCGATGCGACCGCTGCGGACGCCCTCGGAGTAGAGAAGCTTGACCCGCTCCTCGACGCTGGGAATGCCGTTAGGGATGAGCGTGAAGTTTCCGGCCTTGCCGTTGGGTTGACCGTTGGCGTCCACGCATTTCGCGGGATCGGGATGCCCCATGTGCTTCTGCGGGGAGAAATCGAAGGGAGCATGGTCGGTCCCCACGGTGTCCACGGTGCCATCGGCGATGCATTTCCAAAGGAAATCGCCGTGCTCCTTCGTACGGATCGGCGGGCTCATGACGTATTTGGCTCCCTCGAAATCCGGCAACTCGGCATAACTGCTGTCGAGCGTGAGATAGGGCGCGACGGTTTCGATCCAAGCCTTTACGCCACGTTTGCGGGCATCGACGATGGCTTCCACCGCCGGGATGCAACTGGTGTGGACGACGTAAACCTCGGCTCCTGTTAGCTCGGCGAAGGTCATCAGATGGTGGCAGCCTTCCGCTTCAACGGAAATCGGCCGCGACGGCTCGTGCCACTCCGGTCCGGTCTTACCCTCCGTGACGAGCTTCTTCTGCATTTCCGAAACGAGGTCCGCGTTTTCACAATGGGCCGTGACGACCACACCCAGCTCCTTGGCGAGCGAGAGAGTCTGATAGAGTTCCGTATCCTCGATGCCGAACGCTCCCTTGTAGGCGAGAAACACCTTGAATGAGGTGATGCCTTCCTCGGCGACGATGGCTTTGAGCGCGTCGGCGGTTCCGTCATCGAAGCGGGTGACCCCCATGTGAAACGTGTAGTCGCAAGAGGAAATTCCCGCCGCCTTGCTCTTCCATAACCGGATCGCCTCGCGGGGATCATCGCTGCGGGACGGGCAGCACATTTCGATCAGCGTTGTCGTGCCGCCCATCAGCGCGGCCTTGCTGCCGGTGACGTAGTCGTCCTTCGAGAACGTGCCCATGAACGGCAGATAGATGTGGACGTGCGGATCGATGAAACCGGGGAAGACCAGTTTTCCGGTGGCTTCGATGATCTCGGAATCCGCAGGAGCTGTCAGATCAGCACCGATTTCCGCGATCAATCCATCACGGCAGAGAATATCCCCGGTGAATTGCGCGTCCGCGTTGACGATGGTGGCGTTTTTGATGAGCAAACTCATGATCTGTTATTTCGCCCAGATTTCCCCGTCGCCGAAACCGAACCAGCGGGTGGTGGTGGTCTTGCGTTGGGTGTAGAACTCGACGCCTTCCTTGCCCTGGATGTGAAGGTCGCCGAAGAACGAATCGTTCCAACCGCTGAACGGAAAGTAAGCGAGTGGTGCAGGAACGCCGACGTTGATGCCGACCATGCCGGCGCTCACGTTGCGGCGGAACTCGCGGGCGGCCTTGCCGGAGTTGGTGAAAATGGCGGCGCCGTTGCCGAATGCCTGGCGGTTGGCGGCGGCGATAGCGGCGTCGAGTGTCTTGGCGCGCATCACTGCGAGAACCGGACCGAAGACTTCGGTTTCCATCAGCGGATTGGTTTCCTCAACATGGTCGATCAAGGTCGGACCGAGGAAAAATCCTTCCGGTGCGTCGTCCACTTTGGTTCCACGTCCGTCGGCGAGGACCTTTGCTCCGCCGCGTTCTCCCGCGTCGATCAGGCCGGAGACACGGGTCTTGTGCTCGGCGGAAATCACGGCACCCATGTCAGGTTGCGATGTTCTAACATCCGTTGGGCCGACTTTCATGGCTTTCACCAGATCGGCGAGGGCGGGTAACAGCTTTTCCCCGGCATCACCCACGGCAACGGCGGTGGATCCGGCCATGCAGCGTTCGCCGGCACAGCCGAACGCGCCGTCCTTTACAGCTTCCACCGTGCGGTCCACATCGGCATCGGGCATGAGGATAATGAAATTCTTCGCACCACCGGCGGCCTGCACGCGTTTGCCATGGAGCGTTCCCTTGCGATGAATCTCGCGCGCCACCGGAGTCGAGCCGACGAAGCTGATGGCTTTCACATCCGAATGTTCGAGGATGGCATCGACGCATTCGCGGCCACCGTGGACGATGTTCATGACGCCAGGAGGAAGTCCGGCTTTTTCCAGCAGAGCTACGACCCGCTGCATGGTGAGCGGGACTTTTTCGCTCGGTTTCAGAACGAAAGTGTTACCGCAGGCGATGGCGATCGGCCACATCCACATCGGGACCAGCGCGGGGAAATTGAAAGGACAGATTCCGGCGACGACTCCTAACGGATGGCGGTCGGTGTGGCAATCGATGCCGCGGGCGATGTTTTCCAAGCTCTCGCCCATCAGCAATGTCGGGATGCCGCAGGCGTATTCCACCACCTCGATTCCGCGCCGGAGATCGCCGCGCGCTTCGGACAGGGTCTTGCCATGTTCGGTGGCGATGCCGAGGCAGAGTTCCTCGAACGTATCCTCCAGCAGAATCTTCACCCGGAACAAAACCTGCGCCCGTTCGTTCGGCGGCGTGTCGCGCCAGGCGGGGAAGGCGGCCTTGGCGGATGCGACGACCAGGTCCACTTCCGCCGGGCCACACATCGGGACGCTGGCGATGATGGTTCCACGCGATGGGTTGAAGACAGAGCTTCCTGTCTTCCCGGCAGGGGTGATCCATTTTCCTCCGGCATAGAGCGGGCAAATTTGGTTTTCGGAGGCACTCATGGATTTGATGAAACGGGGATTGGCACGATAGGGACCATATCAGCGCATTCTGTGCCACTCCGGCAAGTCCTTAACCCGAAATCAGTCGCATGAAACGTTGGAATCTCCCGTGAGGTTTTGGGTTTACGCTCCAGAGGAATTGGGGATGATGGTGCATTCATGAGAATCATTCTGACTATCGCGCTATTGGCGATGCTTCCACTCGGTGCCGCCGAGCCGCGGCCCCGAGTCCCGGTCGTCAAGACCGCCGCCATTGTGAACGTTGGGGGATGGGTCCAGCGGCCGGGGCCGATGGTGTGGCGGAAGAACCTGACGATCTTCGCCGCCATCCAGGAAGCGGGTGGAGTTACCAAATTGGGATCGATGCGGCGGGTGAAAGCTGTGAGAAATGGAACAGCAACGGCTTATAACCTCCATGACGCCAAAGCGAAAATGATCCTGGTCCAGCCTGACGACACCATCGAGGTGCCCCAGAAGAACCTCCTCGGTCGCTGATCCGCCTTCAAGATATCAATGATCATTTCCAGTCCTCTCCTCGCCGCGTCGATTGATTTTCCGGATTATTTCCTCTCGGGAATCAACCTGGACATCCTCATCCGTCTGGCCTTGGCCGGGGTGGCGGGGAGTCTGCTAGGGATCGAGCGCGAACGGCATGGCCGGGCGGCGGGATTGCGGACAACCTTGCTGGTCTGTCTTTCCGCCTGCATCGCGATGATCGTTTCGGACGGATTTTATCTCCAGAGCTTTGTCAATCAAACCGGTCCCGCAGGCTGGCATCCCGACCCGGCGAGGCTTGCCGCCGGGGTTCTATCAGGTATGGGGTTCCTTGGCGCGGGGGTGATCGTCCGCCAAAGCAGCCACTTGATCCGTGGCGTGACGACGGCGGCGACACTTTGGTTCGTGACCATCATCGGACTGGCCTTCGGAGCCGGAGCGATCGGCATTGGCCTGTTGGCGACGGCGATCTCGATGCTGATCCTGATGGTGATTCCTCATGTGGAATCGATGATCAAAAACGACTGGTATTCGGATATCGGAGTCTCGTTTTCAACCTCGGAGTGTTCGGTGGACAAGATCGTGGAAGTGCTCCTGCCGTTAGGCGTGAAAGTGAAAGGCATCGATATCGAGGAAGACCTGGAAGCCGGCCGCTGCCACGCGACTTTCCACCTGCGCTACAAGCGCCGGGGGACGGTGGTGTTCTCGGACACCATCACCGGAGTGATCCGGGCGTTGCCTGGGGTGAAAAGGATTTCATTTCAGAGTTAGAGGGTTTGCCGAAACGCGAAACCCCAAGGAGCGGCGATCTCCGAATCGCCGTGGTCCATGGATCGCCAATGAATAGCGGCTTGCCTCTCCCCATCGCCGCCTCATGGGCTTCGGCGGATCGGAGTCCACCGCTCCTTGGAATCTATCAGCGCGACAGTTCGTTGGACTGCTTCACGAAATCGTCGCCATCCCATTCGGCGTCGTTCTTGACCATGCTGGCGCGTTCCTTGATCGCGGCTTCCTCGGCCTTGCGGGCGAGTTGCATGCGGACGAGTTCGGCGTGGGTGGTGAAATAGGGGAGACTCAGGCCTTTGAAATCGCTGATGGTTTCGAAGCCCTTGCCTTCCATGAATTCCAACAGGCCTTCGCAAAGATCCTTGGCCATGCCGTAGCCGAATTTCATGACGCCGGTGCAGACCTGCACCGTATCACTTCCTAACAAAATGAACTGCGCGGCATCCGCTCCGGTTTCGACGCCGCCGAGACCTGATAGGGTGCGGCCGGGGAAATCCTTTTTGATGAGTTGGGCGATCTCCATGACCATCCGCAGCGCGATCGGTTTGACCGCCTTCGACGAGTAGCCGCCGGGGGTGGTGAAGCCTTCCACAGTGGGCTCCGGACGAAGGGTTTCCAAGTTCACGCCCATGACGCTGCGGATCGTGTTGATGGCGCTGACGCCATGGCAACCGGCGCGCAAGGCGGCGGCGGTCGGTTCCTCGATGTGGGTGACGTTGGGCGTCATTTTCGCCCAGACCGGGATTTTTGAAACGCCCATCACCCAGCCGCAGACTTCCTCAAGGATGGCGGGATCCTGGCCCATGGCAGCTCCCATCTTGCGTTCGGGCAAGCCGTGGGGGCAGGAGAAATTGAGTTCGAACGCATCGACACCGGCGTCCTGGCAGCGCTCGATGATTTCACACCAGGCATCCTTGTTGTATTCCTCCATGACGGAGGCGATGAGGATGCCGTCGGGGCATTCGTCCTTGGCTTCCTTGAACTCGTCGAGCCATATTTCGAATTTCCGGTCGCTGATGAGTTCGATGTTTTCCCAGCCGATGACTTCCTTGCCATCGCCCGCCATCAGCTTGGCATAGCGAGGGCCGACGTTGACGACCTTCGATGAATCGAGGCTGACGGTTTTCGCGATGACTCCGCCCCAGCCTTCCTTGAAGGCGCGCTTGATGACCTTGACGTTGGTTCCCGGAGGGCCGGAGCCGATCACGAAGGGGTTTTTGAACTTCAGTCCGTCGACGGTGGTTGCAAGGGTGCTCATGGTTTTCCAGAATTAGAATCGAAAGATCCTATGGTAGCTGGATTCATGCCGAAAGCCAAAAATCAATGACTTCCGCAGCGCTTGCCGTCGGCTTACGGAAGAACCGACCCGCTGCCTTGGGAATCTTCTTCCGGAGCTTTCGGCAGCTTGTCCACCTCTTCGAGAAGATTGACGATTTCAACACCGCGGACAGCCGAGGCATCGTGGTGGAAACGCAGGACAGGCGTGGACTTGAGCACCACGCGCTTCATGACCTTGGACTGGATCGCTCCGTGGTCCTTGTTCAGTTTCACGATCACCGAATTCGCCTCGCCGCCTAACACACCGATCCAGACTTTGCCTTCCTTGAGGTCCTGGGTGACCTCGACATCGCTGACGGTGACAAGGCGGTTGTGCCATTCATAATCTTTCTGAATGACGCTGCCGATTTCACGGCGGAGGAGTTCGTTGACTCGATCAAGACGGCGGGACATTGAAGAGGTTGAGAGTTGGTGGTTGAGAGTTGAGAGTTTGGAAAAGAAGAAGAGAAGATCGGGAAACCGCGCGAAAGCGCATCTCTAACTATCAACTCTCAACCATTCACTCTCAACTTCTTCAGAGCGTTTGCGCGTATTTCTCGAGTTTGTAGCACTCGATGATGTCGCCTTCCTCGTATTCGTTGAATTCGCCGAGGCGGATGCCGCATTCGAAGTTGGTGCGGACTTCCTCTACCTCGTCCTTGAAGCGGCGGAGCGTGGACATGCGGCCGTCGAAGACCGGGGTGCCACCACGGATGACGCGGGCGTGGGCCTTGCGGTGGATGCGGCCGTCGGTGACGAACGATCCGGCGACACGGCCGCGGTTGAGCTTGAAGATCTGGCGGACTTCGGCGTGCCCGATGACAGTCTCGCGGGTGAGCGGTTCCAACAGACCGAGCATGGCCTCACGGACTTGGTCAATGAGTTCGTAAACGACCGAGTAGAGCTTGATGTCAACGTTGGCGGCCTTGGCGGATTTCACGGCCTTGGCTTCCACTTTCACGTTGAAACCGAGGATGATCGCATCCGTGGAGGCAGCATAGGAAATGTCGGACTCGGTGATCGGGCCGGCGGCGGCGGTGATGAACGACGACTCGACCTTTTCGGATTCGATGGCGAGGACGGCCTTCTTGATGGCCTCGACGGAACCTTGCACGTCGCACTTGAGGATCAGCTTGAGCTGGGCCTTGCCACCGCCGTCGCGGACCATCGAGTAGAGGTCCTCCATGCGGTTGCGGTGCTGCGGCTTGAGGCGGGTGAGGCGTTGGGCCTCCTGGCGCTCGGAGGCGAGGGCTTTCGCCTCGCGCTCGGTTTTCATCTCGGTGAGATGATCTCCGACATTGGGAAGCTCCTCGAAACCGATGACTTCCACGGGCATGCCGGGATGGGCGGTCTTCACGGCCAAGCCACGGTCGTTGATGAGGGATCTAACTTTCCCTGCGTAGGGACCGCAGATGAATGGCGTGCCGACCTTGAGCGTGCCGGACTCGACGATGACGGTTGCCGTGGTTCCACGGCCTGGAACGACGCGGGCCTCGATGACAGCGGCGCGGGCGGTTGCTTTCGGGTTGGCCTTGAGTTCGAGAACCTCGGCTTGCAGCGCCATCAGGTCTAACAAATCATCCATTCCCTTGCCGGTGAGGGCGGAAACTTCGGCGAACTCGGTGTCGCCGCCGAAGTCGGTGGTTTGCAGGCCGTTTTCGGCGAGCTGCGATTTCACCCGGTCCACGTTGGCGGACGGCAGGTCGCATTTGTTGATGGCGACGATGATCGTTTTCTTGGCCTTCTTGGCGTGTTTGATCGCTTCGAGCGTCTGCGGCATGATGCCGTCATTGGCGGCGACGACGAGCACGACGATGTCAGTGATGTCGGCGCCACGGGCGCGCATGTCGGAGAAAATGGCGTGGCCCGGAGTGTCGAGGAAAGTGATTTCCTGGTCATTGTGCATGACCTGATAGGCTCCGATGTGCTGGGTGATGCCACCCGCTTCGCCAGCGGTGATCTTGGTCTTGCGGAGGAAGTCGAGGAGCGAGGTTTTCCCGTGATCGACGTGGCCCATGATCGTGATGATCGGCGGGCGGTTCTTGAGCAGATCCTCAGGCTCCTGCACCGGGGCTTCCGGCTCCTTGATGACTTCCTCAACCTTGTGGAAGCCCTTGTCCTTGTCGCGTTTCTCGCGTTCGAAAACAAAGCCGTGGATTTCGCAAACCTTGGCGGCGATCTCAGGCTCCAACGGTTGGTTAGGTGCCGGGAAAACGCCGATCTTGATCAGGTCCGCCATGATGTTGAATGGCTTCAACCCGAGACGGGCGGCCAGATCAGGAATCAGGATCGGGGGCTTGATGATGATCAGTTTCGGATCGTCGGAACCCTCGTCGCCGGCGGGGGCTTCGATCACCGCCTGCGGGCTAACAACTGCTGCCGGCACGGGGGCTGCGGCGATTTCCGCCGCTTTGACGGTCTCGTCAGCTTGGTCGAGGATCTTGGAAATGGTTCCGATCACCGCCTTGCCGGTGCGTGCGGTGGTCTTCCTAACCTTGGGCTTCTTTTCGTCAGCGAAAAGATCCAGAGCGTTGGCCTTCTTTTCATCCAAGGCACTCGGGGCCGGTGGAACGACTTCAGCCTCCTTGCGCTGGCGCTCGCGGCGCGAAGGTTTCTTGGTCGTATCGAGAAGATCGAGGACCTTGGTTTTTTTAGGAGTGCTGTCGCTATTTTCGGGCATCCGGCTGGTCGGCAGAGTTGGTGGAAGAGATGGAGTTGAAATAATGAGGGAAAGTAAAATTAGTCGTTCGAAGCTGCTGCGGCGGAACCACTGACGATGCCGTGGGCGCGGACGAGGATCGCCTCGGCGGCTTCCTCGGTGATCTCGAGCGCGGCGGCGATGTAGTCGGCCGGCATGTCGATGACCATCTCGGGGTTGAAACCACCTGCTAGAGTGAGTTTGCCGGCCAGTTCGTCGGTGATGCCGAGTTGTTCGCCCAAGGTATGGGCGGCACCGCCGATCTTTTCCTTGAATTGTTCTTCCTTGGATTCGTCGCGGCGGACTTGGACATCCCAGCCCATGAGGCGGGAGGAAAGACGGGCGTTCTGGCCCTTGCGACCGATGGCCTTGCTGAGATCGATTTCATCGACGGTCACGTGGACGACCTTGTTTTCCTCATCGACGGTGATCGAGCGGAGTTCGGCGGGCTTGAGCGCTTCGCGGACGAATTCCTTCGGATCCTCGCTCCAACGGATGATATCGACTTTCTCGTTGTTGAGCTCGCGGACGATGTTTTTGACGCGTGCACCGCGCATGCCAACACAGGCACCGACAGGATCGACTTTCGGATCGCTGCTCCAGACGGCCACTTTTGTGCGGAATCCGGCTTCACGGGCGATGCCGCGGATTTCCACGGTGCGATCGGAGATTTCGTTCACCTCGGCTTCGAACAAGCGGCGGACGAAGTTCGGGTGGCTGCGGGAAAGGATGATTTCCGGTCCGCGGCCTTCGTTTTCAACAGCGAGAACATAAGCACGGATGCGGTCGCCGATGTTGTAATCCTCGCCCTGCACCCGCTCGCGGTTCGGCATGATGCCTTCGAACTTTCCAAGGTCGATCATCACATCGTTGCGCTCGAAGCGGCGGACGGTGCCGGAAACGACGTCGCCCGCGCGGTCCTTGAACTCCTCATAAATCATTTCCTTCTCCGCCTGACGGAGGCGCTGCATCATCGTCTGCTTGGCGGTCTGCACGGCGATGCGGCCGAAATCCTTGGGCGTGACGTTGAATTCCTGGATATCGCCCGGTTGCGCTTCGGCGTTTTTCTTCACTGCCGTGGACATCGGGACTTCGTTGAATTTATCCGCGTATTCCTCGTTCTCGACGACCGTCAGAACGGCATAAATCTTGGTTTCGCCCTTCTTCGTATCAACAGCGGCGCGCAGCGTTTCGATCGCATCAGCACCGGGAACCATCTTGCGGTAGGCCGAAATGAAAGCGAACTCGAGCGCGGCAACGACCTTGTCACGGTCGATTCCTTTTTCTTTTTCGTAATACTCGATGAGGGCGACGATATCGTTGGTCATGGCGGGCGGTGGTGCAATCGCTGCTGATGTCTGGAGACGCAAAAGAGTGGGTGCGAGACCCACTCCTTTCTTTCGTCAGAAGCTGTGCGGGCAGCTTTTAGAGCGGCGGGAATTCACTTGCAAGCCGAAACTCGGCTGTGGCAGGCGCGCGGAAATGCCGCCTTACCTCGAAGTCCGCGTGGGTTTCCAAAATTTCGGAATCCGGGAAATTTCCCTCAAATTCCGGCAACCGCGTGTCGCCGTCGTAGTTCCCGAAAACATGGCTCACCACCAAATCATCCAGGTCCGGCAAAAACGCCGCGTAGATTTCCGATCCGCCGATGATGAACACCCGCCCGTCGAGATCCGGCAATTTCCCCAAATTCTCCGGCTGGTGGATCACCTCCACCCCCTCCGCCGACCAAGTCAGGTCCCGGGTCAGCACGATGTTCCGGCGTTTCGGCAGCGGGCGGCCGATGGATTCGTAGGTTTTCCGGCCCATCACGATCGGGTGGCCGGACGTCGTCCTTTTGAAAAACGCGAGATCCTCCGGCAAATGCCACGGCAGCGTTCCCGCTTTGCCGATCACCCGGTCCGGTGTCATCGCCACCACGGCGGTCAGGTGCAGGCTCATGGTTTTCTATCCTCCTGATCCGGATCGTAGTGGAAACTGTGGAGCACCCGGTGCGCGATCGGGCCGAAGAGCAGTCCTGCCAGAACCAGGAACACCAGACCCGAGTAGAGCGCGTAGGTTCCCGCGAAAATCTTGCCGGTTTCGGTTTTCATCTCATCCACCGGTCCCATCCCGCCGAGGATCATCGAGGCGTTGAGAAACGCATCCGTCCACGACAGGTTCTCAAAAAACCGGTAGCCCCACATGCCGGCACCCAGCGAAACTCCGATCAGCACGAAGACGACGAGAAACGAATGTCCCAAGCGGCGCAGGAACGCGGCTTTCGAAATCAATGCGTCCTTGCGCTGTTCGTAGCGGAACATGAACTCAAATGGCCACCGGAGCCTTGATGTGCGGATGCGGGTCGTAATTTTCCAACCGGATGTCGTCGATGGTGAAGGCGTCGATGTCCCTCACTAACGGATTCAGCCACAGCGTCGGCAACGCGCGTGGTTCACGGCTGAGCTGGAGCTCCGCCTGTTCCAGGTGGTTCGAGTAAAGATGCACGTCGCCGAACGTATGGACGAAGTCCCGCGCCTCGTAATCACAGACGTGGGCGACCATTTTCGTCAGCAATGCGTAGGACGCGATGTTGAACGGCACGCCGAGAAACAGATCCGCGCTGCGCTGATAGAGCTGGCACGACAGCCCGGGCCTACCGCCTTCGGGAGCCTCGTGAACATAGAATTGGAACAACAGGTGGCAAGGCGGCAGCGCCATCTGATGGATCTGTCCGACGTTCCATGCGGAAACGATATGTCGGCGCGAATGCGGATCGCCTAACAATCCATCGATCAGCAGGTGGATCTGGTCGATCGTGCGTCCTTCCGGCGTCGGCCATGCGCGCCATTGTTTTCCGTAAACCGGACCAAGCTCGCCTTCCGCATCCTCCCACTCGTCCCAGATCGTCACGCCGTTCTCCTTCAGATAGCGCGTGTTC
This sequence comes from Verrucomicrobiota bacterium, assembly GCA_040386755.1. Classification (GTDB taxonomy): domain Bacteria; phylum Verrucomicrobiota; class Verrucomicrobiia; order Verrucomicrobiales; family Akkermansiaceae; genus Luteolibacter. The sequence goes on from JAZKEY010000027.1 coordinate 15,815, forward strand.
GTTTCGCCGCGGAGGAACCATAACAGCTCGTGGATGATCGAGCGCAGGTGCAGCTTCTTCGTCGTCATGCAGGGGAAGCCCTTGCGGAGATCGTAGCGCGTCTGGCGGCCGAAAACCGAGGTCGTCCCGGTGCCCGTCCGGTCGGCGCGCCGCTCGCCGTTCTCCATGACATCCCGCATCAGTTCCAGATAAGCCTTCACCCCTCCGATCAAGCCACCGGGCGATTCCTTCAGCAAGCTATAATGCAGGTCTCGATTTTCATCCGGCTGAATCCTTGACGCGCCGTTTTCGATTTCGCAGTGTCATAGAACTTCAAAAGGAGCAAAATCATGGAAATCAACGGAACAGTTTACGATGTCTTGCACAACAAGGGCGGTGAAATCCTGACCACCGGTCTCGATGGATCGGTCTATGACGCCATCCGCCTGATGGGAGAGAGAAACATCGGCGCACTCGTCGCGATGGAGAATGACGAGGTGATCGGAGTCCTTTCGGAGCGCGACTACAGCCGCAAGGTTGTCCTGCAAGGCCGCACTTCCCGCGACACGAAAGTCGGTGAAATCATTTCCCGTCCGGCGATCACCGTCCGCAGCAAGGACGGCATCGAGAAATGCATGCAGCTCATGACCAGCAACCGCATCCGCCACCTGCCTGTCGTCGATGACGGACGCCTCGTCGGACTCGTTTCAATGGGAGATCTCGTCAGTTGGGTGATGCAATCTCAGCGCCACACCATCGAGCAACTGCAAGGCTACATCTCCGGGGATTATCCCGGTTGAGCGTCTGGAACTGGAGCGCGGAATTCATTCCGCGCGGGTGCTGGAGTTTCGCGCGAAATAAATTTCGCGCTCCAATTCATGCGATCACTCCGGAATCGAATCGTAAATCTGCTCCAGCGAGAGCACGGTGTAAGCCGTCACCAGCACCGGGTTGGACTCCATCCATCGGCCGTTGGCATTCACCCACGAACCGTCGCCCTTCTGGGTGGCGAGGAGCTTTTCTCCCAGCTCCTTCCGCCAATCCGCTTCCTTGCCGTTATCGAGTTTCAGGCGGTTCACGTTCGCGGCGCTGAGCGCCTTGGACATGGTCTGATAGTAGTAATACAGGCCCTGTTCGCCCATCCCCGGGTTTTCATTGATGGTGTAGTTCTTGCCGAGCCATTCCTTCACCGCCACCACGCGTGGATCGGTTGCGCTGACTTTGGCGTAGATGAATGAAAGCAATCCCGCATAGGACATGGAGCCATACGAACGGAGGGCCGTACGACCGTCTGGCAGCTTTTCCTCACCGGCTTTCGATTCGTTCGGGCCGTAAATGAAGCCGCCCTTGTTTTTCGCGTCGTCCGATGCCCAAGCCTGGTCGTTGGTTTTCTCAAGGTTCTGGTTGCGGGAAAGGAACGTAACCGCCGCATCCCAATCGAGATCCGGCTGATCGCCGAATTTTCCGTCCTCGATCACTTTCTTGGAAAGCGCGAGCGCCTCGACGGCGAGGTAGGTGTTTGACATGTCCGCGTGTTCCTTTTTCGAGCCGTAACCGACACCGCCGTCGTTGACATGGTCGGTTTCCTTCTTCTGACCGATGTCCCACTGGTTATCGATGAGATGCTTGCGCGCCTTGACGATCGCGGGCTCGTGGCCTTCGCGGCCGGAGGAAACGAGCGCGGTGACCGAGGTGGCGGTGTTATAGACGGAAAGCCCGCGGTTGTAGATGCCGCCATCCTCCTTCTGTTGGGCAAGCAACCAGGTGTAGCCCTTTTCCACATGCTCGGGAAACGCCGCCTTGCGGTCGAAATCCGGGGCCCGCGTCGCGGCGGTTAGAGCCAGAGCGGTGAACGCGGGAACACCGTCATCATCCCAGTTGCCCGCCGGCTTCTGTTGGGTTTTCAACCACGCGTTGCCGCGGGCGATGGCCTGGCGGATCTCTTGCTTGAGCGACTCATAGCTTGGGCTGGTTTCAGCGGCGCTGCCGATGGCCGTGCCGAGGATGATCAATAGGGACAGAAGTTTCATGGTTTCGGGAGAGGTTTGGAGTTTTGATAGGGAGTGATGATGACCGTGATGGGAGTTTCTTCGGCAGGCACCCGTTTTGGAAATGGGGTCCAGACGTCGTCGTTGTCATGGTCCACGCCTGGATAGTTGAGGATCGCGGCGTTAGAAGCGAAAATCGCGATCACGTCGCCGGTGACTTCCGGCGAATATTTTCCCTCGCTGAATCCGGAGCCGCCATAGATCCACGGTCCGGCGGGCATCGCGGCCGCCGTCACCGCATGTTGGATCCACTCGTTGATCGAAGCGTGGCGCACCTTGTCGTTCTCCGTCCACTCCACATCGATGGCGACGCGCGCACCAGCTTTGACCTCGGCGGGGATTTCCGGCATCTGGCCGGGCTGGCCATCGTCCATGTCCGGCACGGAGTAAAGTTCGCGGGAGGGCGGATAGCGGAGCAGGGTGAAAGCAAGATTAAGATGCGTGGGTGAAATCGCCGTGGTCAGCAGCGCTTCGTGAGCTTTGCCGTTTTCGTGGACGAGCAGGAATTCCAGCTGTCCCTCGACCATGTTGATCTTCGTCGGGAAACGGATTTCGCGGGATTTCTTGTCGAAGGTCACCTCGCCGACCTGGAACTTCGTCTCATCGAGCTGCTTCACCGATGGCTTCACCGGCTCTGCGGTTTTCTCCGGCACCGCCGGTTCTTCCTGGGCCAGAGCCAGGGTCGCAAATGCAAATGCGGAAATCAGAAGACGGGGATACATGGGTGATGGGGATTTCCGAAGCTGGGTTGAAACGTTCGGGTTGAGGGGAAAATTAGAGCAAAAATCCGGTTAGCCACCTTTTTTCGGCGGAACATTCAATGAGGTGGCGAATTCGCTCCAGCCCAGCCGGGTGATGCGGAACGCGAGTGCTTCCATCGGGTTCTCTCCCGCACCCAATTCCACCGGCGGCGTGTAGGCGGTGGACTTGCTCAGGTAGGTGCGGACGAGCACGAAAACGGTTTTGTGAATTTCCTCCTGCAACTTGTCCGGGGAATCCACGGTGAACGACAGAACTTCGGTGGAAACCGGCTTTTTCCCTGGTCCGGTCAGCCAGATCGCGACAGGCGTCAGGGCCTTGTTGGTCTTTCCCGGAGTGACCGTGGTATTGATTTTCACGATCCCGGACGACGCGCGCTCTAGATCACGGGCGACGCCTTCAAGAATCGGCGTGAGGGTTTTTGCGAGCTTTTTCCCGGTCCCAGCCTGCAACTGGATCTGGATCGCAGTCTCCGGTTTCGTGTTCCAATCCGGCAAGGTCGGCCGCAGCCGCTTGATCGCGGAAATCGCCGTGGCCGATTGCGCCGCATCCGGTTTCGTGAGATCGATGACGCGCTCCCATGCCAGCAAGGCGCGTTGGAATTCGCCCTTTTCCTCCAGCGCGGTTGCCAGCTTGATCAGGTGATCCGTCCCCTGAGGCGAAATTTCCCCATAGCTCTGCAACGTCGGTGGCGTCGTTAGATCGCCGAGATCCACGACCGGCTTCGGTGGCTCGGGTGGCGGAGGCGGCTCGACCACCGGAGGAACAGCGATCGGTTCGACGCGTTTCGCATTTGAAAATGACGATTCCACCGACTGCCGGACTTCCACCAGCCGCGCCTCGGACGGCGGCGTCATGAAATCCATGTGCCGCGTGTTCTTCCACCACATCCCGCCGACAACGGTTAGGACGAGCAGGATCACCACTGGTATCGGCACACGCACGCGCGCAACGTGGCGCGGACTTCCGCCGCCGGAAAGCGGAAATCACACGTCCGCCACAAAAACAAAACACCCCGCTCGGAAACCGGGCGGGGCGTCTTGAGGAAATGATCTTCTGGGATCAGTTGGCGCTCTTCACGAGGAGGGCGCGCTTGCCGACACGGTCGCGGAGGTAGTGAAGCTTGGCGCGGCGGACCTTGCCCTTGTTCGTCACCTCGATCTTCGCGATACGGGGAGTGTGCAGCGGGAAAACGCGCTCCACACCTTCGCCGTAGGAAATCTTGCGGACGGTGAAAGCGGAGTTCACGCCGGAACCGCCACGGGCGATCACGAGACCCGCGAAGATCTGGATACGCTCCTTGTTGCCTTCTTGCACCCGGCAATGGACCTTCACGGTGTCGCCGACGTTGAACTCGGCGACGTCCTGTTTCAATTGCTCTGACTCGATCTTCTTAATGATATGCATGGGGTCCTCCTTCGCGGAAAATGAATGTGCTGCCTGCGGTGTCTGGCGGTGTGCCCTGACGCGCGGGGCGGGAGAGCTAGCGGTTCAAATTCACATTTGCAACCGCGAAATTTCACGAAATTCAGTGTTTCCCGTAAACCGCCGCCGGATCGAACGACTTTCCGCCGCCCGTTTGCTCCAGTTTCGCCGTCCCGCCGCCTTCACCGGCCACCACTTTCCGGTAAAAACACGAGTTCCGGCCGGTGTGGCAGGCACCCGCACCGATTTGCTCCACGAACAGCACCAGCGCGTCCTGATCGCAATCCGTCCGGATCTCCACCACCTTCTGGATGTGTCCCGAAGTCGCACCCTTGTGCCAGAACTCCTTGCGCGACCGCGACCAGTAAACCGCCTCGCCGATTTCCAGCGTCCGTCGCAGCGATTCCTCGTTCATATAGGCCAGCATCAGCGGTTCCCGCGTCGTCGCGTCCATCGCCATCGCAGGGATCAGGCCGTCCGCGTCGAATTTCGGGGCGAAATCGGTACCTTCCTCGATCTCCGCCTTCCCGCCCCGCAGGGCAAACACGTTTTTCGTATCCATGGGCGGACCGTGAAACCGCCTCTGCAGCCTGTCCAGCCCACATTCACCTCTTGGGAAAACCGGGAATTCGGATTCACCGCAGAGACGCAAAGGTCGCGGAGGAACGCAAAAGAAGAGGGGATCTGAAATTTCCTTTCTCCAAACTCTGTGTCCCTCTGCGACCTTTGCGTCTCCGCGGTGAACTCTTCTCCCCATTTTTACAGGCGTCCATCCGCCCGAAAGCCCTTGTCGTCATTTCTCCACATCGCTACCCCTCTCACTATGAAGCCCATCCTCATCCTCCTCGGCATCCTCACCCTCGTCTCCGCAAAGGAACCCGTCCCGGTCACCCAAATCCGCCCCGGCGAAATCTGGCCCGACGCCGATGGCAAGCCCATCAACGCCCACGGCGGCGGCATCCTCCATCACGAAGGCACCTACTACTGGTATGGCGAGATCAAGGAAGGGAAAACCTATCTGCCAGAGGTCAACAAATCGTGGGGTGGCACCCGCGTCGATGTCGTCGGCGTCTCCTGTTATTCCTCCAAGGACCTCCTCCATTGGAAAAACCACGGCAACATCCTCCCCGCCGACCCCGGCACCGATCTCGATCCCAAACTCGTCCTCGAACGCCCCAAAGTCATCTACAACGCCAAGACCAGGAGGTTCGTCCTCTGGTTCCACAGCGACACCCTGAACTACGCCGCCGCCAAGGCCGGCGTCGCTGTTAGCGATAGCCCGACCGGTCCCTTCGCCTATCAGGGCAGCTTCCGCCCCCACGCCAACCAGTGGCCAATCAACATCACCGAAGCGCAGAAAAAGGACGAGAAGAGCCAGCTTGTTAAGGATTTCCCCGTCGGCCAGATGGTGCGCGACCTCACCGTCTTCGTCGATGACGACCAGAAGGCCTACCTCTTCGCCGCCTCCGAGGGAAACCCCACCATGCACATCTCCGAGCTCACCGACGACTACCTGAAAACCACCGGCAAATACACCCGCATCTTCCCCGGCCGCTCCATGGAAGCCCCCGCCGTCTTCAAGCGCGGAGGCAAATACTATCTGATCGCCTCCGGCTGCACCGCCTGGGCTCCCAACGCCGCCCGCTCCGGCGTCGCCGACTCCATCTGGGGCCCTTGGAAGGAACTCGAAAACCCCTGCAAGGGCGACAAGGCCGACATCTCCTTCTTCTCCCAAGGCACCTACGTCCTCCCCGTCGCCGGCAAGCCCGACCGCTTCATCTTCCTAGCAGACCGTTGGATCAAGGACGACCTCGCCGACTCCCGCTACATCTGGCTCCCCATCGGCTTCACGGAAAATGGCCAACCCGAGATCCGCTGGATGGACCAATGGTCCCCGAAATCACAGTAGTCCAGGACTTCAGTAAGGAGCGTGGCACTTCGGGCCACGAAGCCGATGCGCGGCGAAAGCCCCGCGCGAAGCTCTTCTCTTTCGCTTCCCATTGGCAGGTGGGCCGAAGTCCCACCCTCCATAAGGGGCGCGGACATTTCTGTCCGCGAAGCCCATGCGAAGCGGCGGCCCCGCGCGAGGCTCCTCCCTGCTACCTCAAGCTCACTCATGCCGGATTTCAACCGCTGCTCAGGATGCTCCTCGCACTTTCATCCAAACGGACCGGAATCGAGTCGATGGGGACGATGATTCCGTCGGGTGTTCTAACCACATTTGCGGGCCGCAGGTCAAAAACGGCGACATCTCCACGGACAAAGGCAAGCGAGTCCGCGTAACCGATGAAGAAACGCGCCGGAAGAAGTTCAAATCCAAGCTCCTGGGTCATGAGGTGGATGATTTCAGAATGATCTGCGGGTTCTCCCGAAATATGTGGCTGGCGAGTGATAATGGTGGAGTAGTTGCGCAGACCTCCAACTCCGACGAAAATAACCCGATCAAGAAAGACTTGGTTCTGCAGCAGCAATCGTTCTAGGTATTCTAGCGGAAGCGCAGGTTCCAATGTGGGAGCTCCGAATTCAAATGAAACCACGTAACCCGAACAGGTGGGCTTGGTGAACTTCAGCCAGGAAGCGGTGGCTGGATCGTAGGTCAGATCGTGTTCGCGGCCGCCTTCTTTTAGCGCTTGGAGTCCTTCGAAGAATCGGCCGGTTTCTTCCGCCCATGCGACGAGCCGACGGAAGCTTTCGTCATAAACGGACCATTGGTCGATTTCGCCATCCGGTCCACCTGGGCGTAGGCGTCTTCCGAAGTCGCTGATGACTTCGTGGAGCGGGCGGTCGCGATCCGGGTGAGGTAGTCGGTCTGTTTCATCCAAGTTGCTGAGGAAAGTATCCGGCGTGTCGCGGGATTTCCAGCTCGAAAATACCGGGCAGGCTGCCCATGAGAAAAGCGTTGAGGCCGGCGTCTATCGGCATCCCCCCATCAGGATTCACCCTCCGGAACTGCAAGCTCCATCCCTCCCGGCGGGAATGCGCGACTTCACCGCCAGCTCGCTGCCCGACCTCAGCACCATTCCCGCCATCCTCGCCGCCGGAGCCCAGATCGCCTCCGGCGAGGCCGCCCGCGCCACCGCGGAAGGAGCCGCTTACGTTCCGATGGCCCTGCCCAGCGCCGCCCAAGTCGCCGCTCTCCATGCCGATGCCGCCGCGAAACGTGCCGCCGCGGAAACCGCCAAGCTCACCACCGACACCGAGCAAGGCGAGGCCGCCGCCATGTATCCCGAGGCCCACGCCCTCGCCATCAGCATCCTCAACACCATCGATTTCAATCTCTCCGAACGCCCCGAACTCGACGCCCCCGGCCGCCGCCGCATCGCCCGCGCCTGGGGCGCCGTCTACCTCAACGACGACGGCACCATCAGCGAGGAACCCGTTCCCGACCCGGCCCCGGTTCCTCAACCCTGACTTCCGCCTTCCTTGGTTGAAGGTTCATTCCCATCGGTGATCAACCATCGGTGATGGTAACCGATGCTTTGAAAAATGAATAACTAGCAGAAAGGCCTCCCGAAGCGGGGGATTTCCGTTCAGCCGTTAAGGAAATCAAGCATCGGTTACTTCTTCCCTAAATCGCTGGCAGCCCCTGGGTTACACGGATCCCCCTTAGAAAATCCTCGCCAGAACGGCGAGGAATCGCCAGCCTGCCGACTGAACTAATTACAATGTTAGCCAAAGAAATGAAGAAAATCCTTACAATCGGGCTTCTATTTTCAATGCTACTTTATCCCGCTCTTTCGGCACAAGATGCCGTCATTCGGGGTGATGATCCATTTTTGCCAAAAGTGACCGATAGCGCGCTAAGGCTTGAGGAAGATAAGAAGGCGCAAGTTGCAATTCCCAAAGAATTTCTTGGAATTGAAGGAACGAACATTCAAATTGTGGCACAGAAGGGTCAGAGTATCACATACAGGCTCAACAATAACACCGACAATCCGATCAGTTTCGGTTGCAGCGGAATCAATAACCCTTCAACGGCAATCGAGGTGTTGAAAGATGGCAGGTGGCAGCCACCAGAGAATTTCATGATTTGTGGAACAGGTCTTTATATTGCCACCCTTGCTCCAAAGAAATCCATCTTGTTTGAAGCACAACTTTGGGACACAGGCACGCAAATGAAAGTAGGAATCCAAATTATGGCTCCGGCAGACGCTAAAGGGGATCGAACGGCTGTGACGGTTTGGTCTCCGCCAACAAAAACAGGAGGCTAACAAGAATAGATGAGAAGGCAGCAGGCGCGACTTGCGCGTTGTGGTTAAA
>JAZKEY010000028.1:0-41155 GCA_040386755.1 Verrucomicrobiota bacterium
GTAAGTGTTCGTAATTCACGCTCGCAATCTGTCGCACTTCGCTCTTGAATCCAAGTGGCCGAACAAGTCGCTCCATCCAACGGCGGGCAACATTCTTCTTTGAATTCGGGCTTCCATCCCCGCCGTGGATGAGCTAGACGTTAGGCTGCCTCGCGCTTCACACAAAATGGTACCATTCAATCAAAGCGTCATTTGCGGATCTTGCGGCCACGCATTCACGCACGAGGCTCTTGGAAGCGTGAGCACGTTCGGGTCTCCCGACCTCGACACGCGTCCGCCGGAAATGCATCGCTCGACGATGGACATGTGGGTTCAGCGTTGTCCTTCCTGCGGTTATTGTTCGCCTGACGCATCGAAATTCGACGACCGGTTTCGAGGAGTGTTGAACAGTTCCGAATACCGCTCACAGCTTGCTGACACACGTCATCCGGAGTTGGCCTGCACTTTTGTTTGTACGGGGATGCTCGCCGACGCATCCGCCCGGCAGGACGATGCGGGCTGGGCTTATCTTCGGGCGGCTTGGGTTCTGGACGACGCGGGAAAGGACGACCTTGCCAGGGAGTGGCGCAGCAAGGCCGCGGACAGATACCTTGCGGCCCTTGCTGCGGGAAAATCGTTCGCGCGGCAACCCGGTCTATCTGAGGCCATATTGACCGACTGTCTGCGGCGCTCTGGTCGAGGGGCTGAGGCACTACAGGTCATTGAGCGTGCTTTGTGCGGGAGCTACGACGACATCATCCACAAGATTCTCAGGTTACAGCGAGTGCTCATTCAACGCGGGGACGCTTCCCGACATCTAACCCAAGAAGCACGTGAGAACAGTTAAACATCAGCCTAACCATGCGCTGCAGCGAACCCGGCATAGCGTCGCGGTTTGCAATCGTGGCGTCCCGTGCGCCGAGTCGCTGAGCTTGGGCCGTTCTGCCAAGAAAATGGGATACATTATCTATCGCTGTTCCGATGACTTTCCGGCGAAGATCCCCGCGATCCTTTCCAGCTTACCATCTCCCGCGAGTAGTAAGGGCGGAGGGGAGATTGGATCTGATTTCGATGCTTCCTACAGCTACCAAGTCGAGCGTGGAATGGGGCGGATTTCAATCCGCGGATCTCGGGAGGACGGATTCATGAGCGTCGTGATTGCTACCACTGCCCTCAATCCACTTCGATGGAGGTCCAGTTTTCGGTTGGGAGTTGAAGTAACGGCTGCGCTTTTGGAAGCTGGAATGAAGGAGGTCACCGTCGAAGAACTCGAAGAATTCGAAGCGCTGAGAAAACAAAAAGAGGCAGAACAATTCGTGGATGACAACCTCTCATAAGCACCTGAATCTCCTTTCAAAGGCATCTCCTTGGCGGGGTTGTCATCACTTTTGACGTTCGCTAAGAATTTCAATGGCCTCATATCACGTCTATTTCAGCCCCAAAGAAGGCATTTCACACGAGGTATTAGTGAAACAAGTGCATGAATTCATGGCGACTCAAGTCCACGAGAATCATGCGGAATCCTATCGAATTCTTCGCATGAACAACAAAGCGAGCTTTGAGAACCTCCCCGACTACCATCTTATCGTTGACTACCCATCCGAAGAAGGCCTCCAAAAGGGATTTAACGGAATGAAGAAACACTACCGAGGAGAGCCGCACAGTCTGCTTATGAAGATGGTATCTGACTTTAGGGTAGCATTTTCTGTCGACGAAAAACCAATCAGCGAACAATTCGTGGATGACAACCCCTCATAAGCTCCTCAATCTCATTTCAAAGGCAACTCCTTGGCGGGGTTGTCATCACATTTGACGTTCGGCCAAAATACCCATCTGTTGCACTATCATGAAGGCAAATCCGAAACTCTCTATTTCCCTGGGACTCGCGTTGCTTGGCATGGTGACATTGGCCACTCGGGTAGAAAATGAACCTAAGAAGGTGGAGGTTAACGTCAGAGCTATCCTCCGAGAAGCTACCGCATCTGACATAGCGACTAAGGTTGCCAAACATTTGCAACTCGAACAATCTTCCAGATATTCGAACGGTTTTAACGACTTAGAACGGCCATCTGTGGACTATCGTGGGTTCACAGTTTCGTTCACAATCGACAATGCCTCGGGAAAGCGAACAAATTACCCGATGGAGGTTGCTCGCAGTATCGCGCGGGCGTTGAAGGACGCGGAAGCGAAGGAAGGTAACTTGGATTTGTATCTCGCTCCGAAGACGCCGGAGTTCTCACAGCCTCACCTTCTTTACAGAAGGGGCAATGTTCAAGGATTTGTCATCATCCAAATGAGCAATACCAAAGGGCAGACAGAGGGCGTTTCGATTGTCTGCTATGAGCATGTAATGGCTCAGTCCGGAATAGCCGAACAAGACGCGCCATGACAACCCCTACCAGCCGTTCAGTTTCGATGACTTTCCGCAACTATAACCCTAACCCCGTGACCGAAGCTCCCCCCTCGCTGGTAGGGGTGCATGCGCTTTGACGTTCGCCAGAAGAATATGCACCTGTGCAAGTCCATCATCATTGCCATTTTCGGCATCACACTTGTTTCCTGTGCGACGACAGAGATCACAATTACACCTGCGCCATCCCTAGTTGCGGACTTCCAGAACGCGGACAAGCTCATGACGAGCGACGACTTTGATTCGGTTGCCATCGCCGATCTACGATCAAGATTACATGCCAGACTCCGACTGGAGGGAGACGAGGCATTTGCTTCAGCGCTGGATACAATTCCAGAGATAAAGCGTGTTTCGGTCGTCAATGTCATGGGATATATGGATCCAAGTGATTACGATCAATTCCCCAAGACGCAGCATCTACTCTCCGCCGCGCCAAAAATATGAAGAAGGCGAATAAGCCGGCGCATCCGACGGCGATAAGCCGCTCCGTTGAATTCGGGCTTCCTGCGCGCCGCCGGATGGCCTAAGAACGTTCGGCAGAAAATGAATACCACCTTTCCCATCCGATATCGCATAGGAATATTCGCGGGACTTTGGATCCTGGCAGGAGCTATTTGGGCGTCTCTTGCACCATTATACGGGTTTGCCGTCGAAGCTGGTGACAGTCGGTTTGCGGCCCAATGTGCGATGGTCTACTTGGGGCCGCTAATCGCGGCAAAGGCTCTCGCATTTTCGGTGATTCCCGGTGGATACAATGCGTGGCCTCAGCGTCAGGCATTTGAGCATGTCGCCGCATTTGTCATTCTTGGGTTGATGCTGATTCACGGAATTATCACCATCAGCAGGAAGACAAGACAAGAGTTCGTTGCATGGACTGTCGTTCAATGTGTCTTTCTTGCGTGTAGCATCGGCGCTGTGGTTTATTTCTGGCATTGGGATTCCCTGCACATGCACGGATGACACGTGGGACTACAAGAGCCGAACCATTTGCGGATGACAACCTCTCCTCAGCTCTCCAATCTCAGTTCAAAGGCATCTGCTTGGCGGGGGTGTCATCGCTCGTGACGTTAACGTGCAAGAGCTGACCAGGCAAGCCGGCCACTCCGGTTCGACCTAGCAAGTTATCCCTGCATCAGCCTCAGCCCCCACCAGACGAGGGCACCGGTGGCTGTTAGCAGAAGGAATAGCAGCGCCATGCTGCGGTTCTGGTCGCGGAGGATGTTCTTGGCCTCGCCGCGCGAGACGGTGTTCTCGTGTTCGCGCCGGCGCCTGCGGTCTTCGATTTCCGGCAGGGGAGGCATGGTGCTTTCACGCTCCCGCTGTTCCATGGCGAGCTTCTTCGGGATTTCAGCGTATTCCTTCTGGCGCATGAGCAGGGCCTGCTCGTGGGCGCGGAGTTCGTGGAGTTCCTGATCTTCCTTGAAAAAAGTCGTGCGGCTCATTGGTTAGGGGGGGCTATTTGAGGAGATAGATCACCAGCGCCAGTCCGCCGAGCGCGACGACCGGCAGGTTGAATGCAAATCCATTGCGGAGGTTCGTTGCGAATTCGGAACTCACTCCGGTGCGCTTGCCCTGGCGGTTGCGCTTCGACGGGCGGCCGAAGATGGTGCCGCTGCGGCCGTTCTGGAAATGGGCCGCGGCTTGGTCGTATTCGTCCGCGGCGATGTCCAACGTCATCGAGGCCTTCTCGAGTTTTTCGGGTAGATTGTCGCGCGACCAGCTCTCGGGATTGATTTTCTGGAGCTTGTCGAGATGGGCGGCGAAGCAGGTCCGGCATTGTTCGAGGTCCTCGGCTTCCTGCCGCATTTCGTAGAGGCCGCGGTCGATCAGGGTCAGCGAGGAGGTCAGCTTTTCGGACAGCTCGACTTGCTGGGTAAGGAATTGGCGCTTGCGGCTGGTCAGCTCCTCCAGCTCGGTTTTTTTGCGCTCCAGATCCTCGCGCTGGAGCTGGATGCGGTCGAGTTCGTCCTGCGCGGCCTTCAGTTTCCGGTCGTAGTCATCGTCGCGGATCCCGCTGCCGCCGGAGGGCATTTCCAGTTGCGTCGAGCGGATCTTGATGTGGTGGGTGTGTTCGCCGAGTACTGCCATGGGTGATGAGGGGTTGAATAGACGCCATTTCCTTATCGGATAAAGGCTTTCCCATCCAGCGAAATATTTCAGCTTTCTTGACAATTCCGGCGTCTGTGCCTTTCCGACTCAAATGTAGAACATCGGATCGCTCTGTTTGCTCGCCAGGTTTTCCACCGTGATCTGATCCAGCGACTGCTGCAGTCCGCTGGAGATCTGCTCCCACGCCCGTCTCACCGACTGGCCCGAGTCGCCCTCGCGGGTTACCGAGCATTGCAAGAGCGCCGGGTCCACCGCCTCGACGACCTGCCGCAGGGTGATCTGGTCCGCGCTCCGCCCCAGCAGATAGCCACCGGCCTTGCCGCGGCGGCTTTCGACAAGCCCCGCGCGACGCAGGTCGTTGAGAATCTGCACAAGAAAGTTGCCGGACACTGCTTCGCGTTGCGCTAGGTCCTCGAGCCGTGTAAGAGTTCGCCCGTCATGGTATTTCGCCAGTTGGGCCATCGCCCGGCAGGCGTATTCCAATTTCTGTGAAATCTTCATGAGCGAATCTCAACAGGCCGGACTTCTCCCGGCGAGCAAGAATAAAGCCAAGCTTTGCGCCGGGAAAGTCGCGGATCTCCGCAACGTCTGGGAGACTTTGCGCAGCGAGGCGAACCGGGTCGTCGAAGAGGAACCGATGCTCCGGCATCTGGTGGACGACGTCATCCTTTCCCGTGAAACGCTGGCCGCCGCCCTTGGTGCCCGGCTGGCACGGCGGCTGGCCCGCGAGGACATGCCGCGCGTCAGCATGGAGCCGCTGCTCACCGGTGTGTTCGAGGCGTATCCGCAGATCGTCCATGCGGCGTCGCGCGATTTGCTCGCCATGTTCGAGCGCGATCCCGCGTGCTTTTCCCCGCTGGAGCCCCTGCTTTTTTTCAAAGGTTTCCTCGCTCTAACAACCTATCGTGTCTCCCACCAGCTCTGGGTGGACGAGCGCCGCTGGCTCGCGTTGTATTTCCAAAGCCTCGCCAGCGAGGTCTTCGCCGTGGACATCCACCCCGCCGCGCGCATCGGCTGCGGGATTCTGCTGGACCATGCCACCTCATTCGTCGTCGGTGAAACGGCGATCATCGAGGACGATGTTTCCATCCTCCATGAAGTCACCCTCGGCGGCACTGGCAAGGATTCCGGCGATCGCCACCCGATCATCCGCTCCGGTGTTCTCATCGGAGCCGGGGCGAAAATTCTCGGCCGCGTCGAAATCGGCACCGGTGCCAAAGTCGGTGCCGGCAGTGTCGTCCTCAACGACGTCGCGCCGCACAACACCGTCGCTGGCGTGCCTGCCGTCGTCGTTGGAGTTTCACGGGAGGAGAACCCGGCCATTGAAATGAACCAGAAACTCGACTGCTGCGGATATATTTGAACCGATGAAATCCAAAATTCTAACAATCACTCTGCTGATCATCGCCACTTCGTCCTGCGACAAGGCGAAAAACCTCGTCGGCAAGGCCCGCTCCGCCGTGGCTAGCGAGATCGCCAAGCAAGGGGAGTCCGGGTCCACCACCCCCGACCCGGCGTTACAGAAACTCGTCGATCAAACGGCGGAGGGCGTCATTTTCCGCAAGGATCTGCCGTTTCCAAAGCAGTTGGAAGTGACGGTCACCCGTATCAACGACGTCTCTCTTAGGACTTCCGAGGCCTCCGCCATCGAGAAGACATCCAAGCAAATCAAAGGCACCCAGACGGACGTCGGCAAATTCGAACTTGCCGGTGACCAACTGCGTTACACCAACCAGGAAACCACTTTCATCGACTTCGGCACCGAAGAGGAGAAGCAAGCCGCCATCCGTCAGGCCGCCAAAGCCTCCAAGCCGCTCGTCTTCACTAAGTCCGGATCTGCTTGGAAGTCCAACGAAACCGACTTCCTTTCCGCCGCCCTCTCCAAGTCGCTTTCCCCGGTGTTCGACCAGATCCTTGTCGAGAACGCGCTGGCACCGCGGGAACTCTGGTTCGGAAAACGCCGGTTCAAAGTGGGTGACCAGCTCACTGTCACCGGCGACACTCTGCCGATGCTGGTCACCGGCAAGGCCACCGGCTCCTACGTCCTCACCCTCGATTCCTTCGAAGCCGTCGGCGGCCATCCGTGCGGCGTCTTCAAGGTCACCGGCGATTACAACCGCAAGCGCTTTCCCGCCATGGATGGGAATCTAACTGACGAGGATGTCACCGTCCAGTCCGGCAAGCTCTGGCTGTCGCTCATCTATCCGCTCATCCTCCGCGAGGAAACCGACACCATCCAGACCATCAGCTCGGGTGGCCGCGGAAACCTCTCCACCCACGGCCGCGGCACCGTCAAAGTCTCCATTGTCCGCCAGTGGAAGGCCACCGGCAAGTGACCGACCCGTTGGAAATCCATTCCCATTCTCCACTTGCCGGAGCATTGAAATCCTACCCATCATCCCGCAAATGAACGAAGAAAACTCCTTTTGGAAAGGCAGCTCCTCCCAGTGGCTCAACCTCGGCCCCTTCACTGGTTCGCTCCTCATGGCGGCAGGCCTGGTCATCGGCGGACTGATCGTTCCTCTCGCATTGCCGTTCGCCTTGATAGCCCTCGTTCTGCCCGTCGGGTATATGATCTGGAAATACCTCGTCGTCCGCACCCGCGTTTACGAGATCACCAGTCAGCGTGTTAGAGTCACCTCCGGTGTCATCAACCAGACCATCGACGAGATCGAGCTCTATCGGGTGAAGGACACCCAGATGTTCCGCCCTTGGTGGATGCGCCTCACCGGCCTCGCCTCCATCCAGTTGGAAACCTCCGACCGCTCCATTCCCTCCCTCGTCATCCCCGCGGTCCGTGGCGGGGCCGAACTCCGCGAAATCCTCCGCGAGCAGGTCGAGCTCACCCGCGACCGCAAACGCGTCCGCGAGATGGACTTCGAAGAAGGCGGAGGCCCGCTCGCGGACGCGTGAGAAAGAGATTTTCCGGAAATCCGCTTTCTAGCAGAATCCGGATTCCAGCGCTCGACCTCTACATCAGCGCGCCGAGATTTCGACCGCGAGGTAACGCGAGCCGCGTTGCTGGTAGTAGCGGTTATTGACGTAATAGTAACGTTGGTTGCCACGGCGGACCACACGGTATCCCGGCGGGAGGCGGTCGATGTAAACTTCGCGCGGACCTGGACGATAGCCACGGGGCGCTTCCACGACGACGTATCGGCCCGAACGAGGACGGTAATAAGTGTTGTTGTGAATGTAGTAACTGGTGCCGCCGATGATTTCAGTCCGATATCCGGACGGAAGGGTTCGCGCTTCGTAGCCCACGCTAACGGATGTTGCCACCTGTGGCTGCCCGGGACCTTGTGGATACGTGGCAACACAACTTGGCAACAGGCTGGCGATGGCGAGTCCGAAGGATCCGAGGAGGATGGGTTTCAATGATGGATTCATAATAATGTCGGGTGTGTGGGATGAATGAATGCGGTTTCGCTTTATCACTTGCAGTACCCGGGCCATCTCCTTCCCGCCACCCGCAATCCGCGTCAAATCCTTGTCGCAAGGGGATCGGGTGGTTTCCCGATCGATGAGATGCGGGAGGGGATGCTGACGAAATGCACGAATCGCCGTGCACAGTGCATCACCTTTTTTCTAACGAGGTAGCTTGGAAAGCGGTTGTTCCTCGACCTGTTTTCCGGACGGGATCTGCGGCTTCAGGGGATCGGGACGGAGAGGGGATTGCTCCTGGTCCCGGATCAAATCCAGATGCCGCGAGATCGCCAGTTCGAGCTCGGCTTCACGGGCGGTCACCTTGGCCATTGCCTCGCGAATGGCGGACCGGAAGGTGCCATCAGAGACGCTTCCGGCATATCTGTCGTTGATGCGGGTCAATGTCTCAAGATCCTGCCGGGCCACGGCGCTATCGATCCGCGAAAAGATCAAGGAGCGTCTCGATTCAAACTGGTTCTCAATGGCCGCCCGCTTCCGTTGATCGATACCCAGCTTGATGAAAGCAGGTGACAAGATGAGCGCGATGGCGATCGAGGTGGGAACAATTCCCAAAGCTCTTTGGGGTTTGTAGGGTGGATGCGTTGCGGTCATGACGGGAGGCAATCCATCGTGCGGTGCAGAGAACAGTTTCAGCACAGCCGAAAAGCTTTGCAAGCTGTCGCAATCGATGTGCCGAAATGGCAACCACCGTCCGTTAGCCGGGAGTTCGTTGAAACAGTGGAACTAAAAGGCTTCCCGGACGATTTCCACATCAGGAAGCATGGACAAGCGGATTGCAAAATACGGATTTTCCGTAGGTGGATTTGGCGTTATGCAATCCGGGTCGCGCCGCCGTCCACGTTAGTTCTCCCGGACTTCAATGCGGAAGAAGCGCGCCGGATCGGTGCGCGGTTGCGTGATTTCAACCAATCCTCCGGGAACCGGCAGTCCCTGGTTTCCGGGGATGTCCCACGGCGTCCATTGACCGAGGTTGGTGGAGGTCTTGATGGTGAAGGAGCGGTTGACCGGCAGGGTGAAGCTGAGTTTCACGTTGCCGCCAGATGGATCGATCTGCGGACGCAAGGCGCTGGTTCCGTCCTGCGGAAGAGTGCCTGCTAGAAACTCGGACTGGTTGTCCATGCCATCGCCATCCGGATCCTCACCAGGCGCGCCTTCAATGCTGCTGGATGATCCGAATTTCTGGAGTCTCCACTGGGCATAGGTCTGACGGTCATCGAGCTCGCCGTTGATCCAATTGGTGAGGAGCGTGACATTCGTTTGATCGATCACGTTGCTGCCGAGCGGCGGCATGCGGGTGAAGCCGTTGGTGACAGCCACGCGGCTGAGGACGATGGAATGCGAAGTGTCGCCGGGGACGACGAGCTTGTTCAAGGGATCGCTGCCGGTATTGCTCGCGGTGCCGTTCACTAGGCCGGTCTGGGCGAGGGTGAGTGTGGCGCTGCCGTCCCAAGTGGTGGGGGCGGTGCCGCCGGATTTGTGGCAGTAGGAGCAGTTCACGGCCAGATAGGAACGAACGCGGGCCTCGACGGAGACGTTGCTTTCATCCGGCCGCACGTGGCGGGGGAGAAGATGGGGCGAGCCCGGATTGCCGGTGAGGTAGTTCTGTTGGGAAAGGGTGGTGAGCTGATTGCCGGTGAAGCCGAGGATGTTGTTTTCCAGATTGAGCTGGCGGGTGTTGAAGGAAAGCGCATGGCCGGCCTGTGGCGTGTGGCAGACCATGCACTCGGCCCGGCTGGGGATGCGCCAGGTTTGCGGGACGGGATTTCCGCCTTCGGTGATGGGGAGGGTGAAATTCTCGCCCGCGTCGGCGGCGAGGGTGGCTTCGGTGCCGGCAGCGTTCCAACGGTAGCTGACACCGTAGGCGCCGGTGGGGTTTTTCACGATCAGGCGGGTCTCTATCCGTTTCTTGCTGGCAGGGACGCCGCGCTGCATTTCCATGTCGAAGTGTTTCACCCAGATGCTCCCGTTAGGCAGAGTCCACGGGTTCCCGGCCGACCAGGTGAAACGCGAGCTTCCATTCGGCACGATGAACCAGCGGCTCTTGATGGCGTGATCGCTCCAGAACGGGAGGTTCACGGTGTAGGGCGTGACGCCGGGCGAGGGCGAGAGATCGGATAGATCGGAGAACAGGCCGGTGGCGGTGAGCGTGGCGGGGAAGGTGCCGCTGGCCGTGGTGGTTCCCAGGCGGCGGACAATGCCGTCGCCGCGGTCGGCGAGGAGGAGATCTTGGTTAGAAGGATCCACCCCGAAGCCCGCGACGCCGGCTTCACCGATGAGGCGCTGGACGCCGCTGCCGTCGAGGTTGATGGACCAGATATTGCCGGACTCGTGGTCGCCGAAAATGTATTTCCCGGTGAGGGCGCTGACTCGGGTGCCGCGATAGACCCGGCCACCGGTGACTGATCGGCCACCGAGGTCGCCATCGCGGGGATAGTCGTAAACGGGTCGGGTGTGGAATGCGGTATCGAAATTTCCCGGCATGGTCGGGTTGGTGATGCGGGGGCCGGTGATGTTTCCCTCCCAATAGACCCAGCCGTAGTTTTTCCCGCGTTCGATCTTGTTGACCTCCTCACGCGCTCCTTGGCCGACGTCGGCGCACCAGAGCACGTTGGTGACGGGGTCGAAGGACATGCGCCACGGGTTTCTCAAGCCGGTGGCCCAGAACTCGCGGCGGACGGTGCCGGTGACATCGACGCCGTTGTATTTCCCATCCCAAGTGCCGCCGCCGATGTTGACGAAGGGGTTTGTTTTGGGAATGGCGAAGCGGGCGACGCCGGTAGTGAGCGGGATGGCGGCGTGTGCGGTGGGCTCGACGCTGTTGGCCATGTCTCGGTTCACGTCGATGCGGAGGATGCCGGAGAACAGGTCCTTGTTGATGAGCTGGCTGTTGAAAGTGGGGTCGTCGTTGCCACTGCCTTCGTCACCGACGGAGATGTAGAGGTAGCCATCGGTTGGGCCGAAATGCAGGTCACCGCCGTTGTGATTGTTGTGCTCGTCGCGCTGTTCGATGAGGATGAGCTCCGGATTGGTGGTGGCGGTGGCGATCTCCGCAGCATTCGGATTTCCGGCTTGGGTGAAAAAGCGCGAGACCCGCTGATAGCGCAGGCCGCCCTTGGTCACCGAGTAGAAGACGTAAAACTGGCGGTTGCTCGCGTAGTTCGGGTGAAACGCCAGTCCTAACAAGCCGCACTCGCCATCGGTGTGGACTGTTTCGCCACCGAAGGAGAGATGTGTTGTTAGGTTGAGGAAGACGGAGGCGGTTGGGGATACTGCGGTCACATCGGGGACGACCTTGATGATTCCGTCCTTCTCACAGACGAAGAGCCGCTGGATTTCTCCCGGCGGGGTGACGAGGCAAAGCGGTTGGGCGAAGGTGAGTGTGCCGAGCGCGTTCGGTAGCGCGTAAACGGTCGGCGGGGGAGAGGCGGGGACGTTGATGTGTGGATTTGCGATCTTGAGGTTGTTGGAGAAGTTGATGGTGACCGTGCCGGTGGAGGTTTGCCCCGCGGTGTTTTGAATCCGATAGGTGAACGAGTCCGTGGCGGGAGTACCGGAGATATGGGTGTAGAGGATCTGCTTGTCGGCCGTGATCACGGCAGTCCCATGTAGCGGCGCCTGCATGATGACGAAGCCAGGCACGGAGATTTCTCCGGTGTCGTTTTTGAGAACCGGGATAGTGGCCTTTTTTCCGTGTCGCGTGGTGATCGAGTCAGCCACTGCGTTAGGGGTGGGGAACGCATCCGGGCCGGCGGTGCCGCTGGCGTTGATCTGCGCTTGGGTGAGCGCGTAGTTGTAGAGGCGGAATTCGTTGTAGGAAATGTTCGAGTTCTGGTCGCCGGTCCACTGCGAGCGGCCGAGCCAGTTGTTGACGTCTTGAATCTGACTTAGGGGAAAGTTGGTGTCGAAGAACGCCATTTGAGTTCCATTGCGGAACCAGGTGAAGCGGCCACCCGTGGAGAGATCGTTGTTTGCCTGATAGGTGGCGACGTAGTGGTATTGAGTGTTGAGCGAGGTGGCGATGGTGTTGTCTTCTCCCAGCTCACCGAGGCCGTCGTTGCGGGCGGCGAGGCGTTTGTCGTTGACGGTATCGCCGCGCTGGGCGGCGAGCATGAGGTTGTCCCTGGACTCACTCCCGCCGGGATTGCCGGAGGTATTGGAGATTTCCCCGTTGCCGCTGCCATTGATGTTCATGCGGCCGAAGTCGAAGATCCGCTGCCAGGTGCGGGACGTCTGGATGGTGGCCCAGATTTCCACAGTGAAGCTGGTTTTCGAGGAAATGATTCCGTTAGGCAGGTCGAAATAGGCCGCGATGGCATTGGCGGCAACCTGGCCGTTCGATCCGCCGGGCAAGGTGAGAGCGGTGCCGGTACGGGCGGCGTTGACGCCGACGATGGTGCCGGTCGCCGATGAAATCTGGTCCGGTATGATCGTGCCGTGGGTGGCGGTGACGATGCCGGTGGAGTTGAAGTTCCATCGGTGGGTGACCGACTGGCCGCTGGCAAGGAGAGCTGAAGCAAGCAGCGGGAAAAATGGGTTACGGATCATCGGCAAAAAGGGGCACCAGAGCGTAAACTCCCGTCTGACCGCAGGCTTGTCAATCTACCCGATGTAACCCGAAATGGGGGGTCAGAACGTTTTTCTCAAGTGCGACGGCAGGATATTCAACTGCTCGCGATACTTCGCGACGGTGCGGCGCGCGACCTTGATGCCCTGTTTGTCGAGCGCCTTCATCAGGACTTCGTCGGAAAGCGGCTTGGCTGGATTCTCGGCGGCCACGAGCTGTTGGATCGCCTCGCGGACACCGGCATTGGAAACCTCGGTGCCGTCGCTGGTCTGATAGCCGGTGGCGAAGAACGCCCGCATTTCCATCAGCCCGTGCGGGGTGAATACGTATTTCCCCGCGACGGCCCGTGAAATGGTGGTCGCGTGGAGGCTGAGTTCGTCGGCGATGTCGTTCATCGTCAATGGTCGCAAATGGCGCGGGCCCTTGGTGAGGAACAGCGGCTGGTGCTCGATGAGCTTGTGGGCGATGGCGAGGATGGTCTCCTGGCGCAGGGAAATGGCGTGGATCAGACTGCGGCCGTCGCGGATCTGGTCGCGGAGGAATTGGCGGGCCTTCGCGTCGGTGCCGCTTTTTCCGATCATGTCCTTGTAGAAATCGTTGATCCGGAGGTTCGGCAAATGCTCGCCGGTGAGCCGGGCGTACCAATTTCCATCATCGTCGCGCTCGATGACGACGTCCGGCAAGATATAGGGATTTCCCGTCGGGTCGAATTCGCCGCCGGGATTGGGGGTCAGTCGGCCGATCCGGGAAGCAGCCTCTGCGACACGTTCCACCGTGGTGCCGAGCGCGCGGGCAATCTGCGGGTGGCGCTTGCGGGCGAGGTCTTCGAGGTGGTCGCGGACGATCTTGTATTCGATGGTGTCCTTGCCAGTCGTGCGCTCCAGTTGGAGCAGCAGGGATTCAGGGATGCCGGATGCGCCGATGCCTGCGGGATCGAACGACTGGACGAGGGCCAGAGCCTCGGCCATCGGCTTGGGTCGGATTTCCATCCGCTGCGCGAGGGTTTTTGCCGGGAGATCGAGAAATCCCCGGTCGTCTAGGTTTCCCAAAATGGCTTGGGCGGCTTCGCGCACTTCCGGCTCGACCATCGCAAGGTCGAGCTGGTTCTGAAGGTGTTGTTGAAGGGTTTCCGGGGCGACGATCGAATCGTAAATGCGCTGGCGCCTTTCTTCGTCTTCACTGGTCCATGGCGAGCTTTTCCCTTCGAGGATCGTGCGGTCGCGCCAATCGTCGTCGGTCTCGTTCATGTAATCCAGCGAGTCGGCCTCGTCAGGATCCGGGCCTTCCTCGTCGAGGGAAATGACTTCGGTCAGGTCCTCCAGCACCGGATTGGTTTCCAGCGCCTGTTGGACGAGTTGGGTCAGCTCCAAAGTGCTCGCCTGAAGAATCTCCAGGCTCTTGCGCATCTGCGGCGCAAGCGTTTGCTGCTGGGATAGCGACTGATGGAGAAATACGTCTGACATTGCCGGCAAAACGTTGCCGGGGTCAAACTAGGAGAAAGATGGTCTTTGAAAAGCAAAATTCATGCCAGATAAATATTATTTTTGGTTGACCAAGTCGCATTTCTGACAGGGGGCATCCGATCCGCCGAAAGGGCCTAGCAGGTTTCGGCTTGACCCATTCCAACAAATGACGGCTCATCTGCAAGCATGAGCCCCGTTTTCTTTCCATTGACCGGCATCTTCTTGCTGGGATCAGCGGTTGTCGCAGTGGCTCAGAATGATACGGCGGACTTGAGAAAGGAGCTCGATGCCCTGCGTGGCGATTACGAACGACGCATCAATCAGCTCGAATCCCGCATTCGTGAACTGGAATCAACTCCTTCGGCCAGCGGAGCGGAGGCCCCGGTAAGAGTGGCAAAGCCCGACGACGGTTCCGTGGACATGGGCCCCGGACCACTCGCGAAAGATGAGGAACTGGCCGCCGCGAAAAAGCGTGAAGCGGATGCCCGGATCAGGCAGCAAGCGCTCAGGGATGCCTTGCAACAGCGCTTCAGCCAGGACACGGAGACCCGTGATTTCTCTGGAAAAACAGACCCGCCCGACCTGATGGCCAAGCGGATGGAGGACATGCTCCAGGGGTATGTGGACATCACCGGCTACTTCCGCGCCGGCTATGGCCGCGCCGATCAGGGTGGTGCCCAACAGGCGTTCGGCATTCCCGGCGTCAGCAAATACCGCTTGGGAAACGAGGCGGAGAACTACGGTGAACTCGCCTTCGCCAAGACGTTCTTCCCCGCGGGCTTTTTCCAAGCCGGCGGCGAAACCAACCCTAACGATCCGATCGCACGCATGACCTATCGGATGTCATATTATAATCCCTATTCCAGCTACGGAACCGGCGCCGCCACGGATTTCGCGTCACCCGAGGCCTGGGCATCCCTAACCAACGTGGTGCCGGGATTCGCCGATGCGAAAATCTGGGCCGGAAACCGTTTCTACCGGCGGCACGACATCCACATCAATGATTTCTACTTCTGGGACATGAGCGGTGGTGGCGCCGGTATCGAGGATCTCACCCTGGGCAACGGGCAACTGTCCTTTGCCTGGATCGGCAGTGGCGACGAAAGCGCCATTTATAACAGCACCGGCCTTCCCGATCCCCTGAACCAAGCAGGATTCAGCAAGACGAGCTACGACCTGCGCTACTATGACTGGCCGTTTTTCGGGGGCATCGGCGAAGTAGGGCTCATCTATTCCCGTGCGGACTCCGGAGTGGATGCGTCAGGTCTCAAGGGGCCGGATTCGCAAGGTGTCTCGATCAATCTCGTCCGCTCCGACACCGGCTTTCTCGACAAGGAAAGCCTCCACAAACTCTCGGTCCAGTTCGGAACCGGCCCGGCGAAAACATTCACCTCGGGATTTGAAACCTTCACCGACTCGGCCGGAACTTACATCCGCCCCGACCCGGATGATTCCTGGCGCTTCCGGGTGACGGACCAGATTGTCGTGAAACCCATCGAGGAATTCGCCATCGGCAGCGCGTTTGTCTATCAGCACACGGATTTTGGTGAGGACATCCCTAACCAGGACTGGTTGTCAGGCGGCTTGCGGCCGATCTGGTTTTTCACGGACTCCCTGAACGTGGCGATGGAGTTCGGCGTGGACTGGGTGTCGGAAACGGCGGTCGGCCCGGGCGGAACCCTCGGGAAAATCACCCTCGCTCCCGAAGTCGCCCTCGGAGACCAGTTTTTCAGCCGTCCGGTCCTGCGGGCGTTCGTCACCTACAGTCTCTGGAGTGACGGGCTCGAAGGCGAGATCGCCGGACCCGAATACGCCAACCAGACCAGCGGCTGGTCCTGGGGGATCCAAATGGAAGCGTGGTGGTGAGTCGGATCTTCTGTTAGCTCAGGAGAAATAGCCGACGCCCGCGCTGAACAACGGTTGCCGCTTGTTGCCGGGGATGTTTTTCGCGACTTGGCTGCCGCTGCGTTCCGTGTGGGCCATTTTTCCGAAGACTCGGCCGCACGGGCTGGTGATGCCTTCGATGGCTGCGAGCGAGCCGTTAGGGTTGATGGCGATATCCATCGAGGGGACGCCGTTTTCATCGCAGTATTGCGTGGCGATCTGGCCGCTCTTCGCGAGTCCGGCGATGACTTCGTCGCTAGCGTGGAATTTCCCTTCGCCGTGCGAAACCGGGACACGATGGATGTCGCCGGGTTCACTGTTAGCCAGCCATGGCGAAAGCGTGCTGACGATCCGGGTGCGGGCGTAACAGGAAATGTGGCGGCCGATGCTGTTATGGACCAGCGTCGGGGCATCGGCGGTGGCGTCGCGGATTTCGCCGTAAGGCACGAGGCCGGTTTTGACGAGCGCCTGGAAGCCGTTGCAAATGCCGAGGATCAGTCCGTCGCGATTGGTTAGCAGATCCATGATCGCATCCGCCACGCGCGGGTTGCGGATGATGGTGGCGATGAACTTCGCGGAGCCGTCGGGCTCGTCACCCGCGCTGAAACCGCCGGGGAACATCAGGATCTGCGATTGGCGGATCCGGGCGGCAAGAGCGGTTAGCGACTCCTCGATGTGGCGTGCGGATAGATTCCTGAAAACCAGAATCTCGGCTTCCGCTCCGGCCTCGCGGAAGGCCTTGGCTGAATCGTATTCGCTGTTGGTGCCCGGGAAGGCGGGGATGATGACTCCGGGCTTGATCGCCTCGACCTGACGGTTACGGATGTAGAAGCTCGGGTGCTCCGGCACGTCCTGCAAGGTGCCCTGCTCGTTCCGTGTAGGATAGATGGGCTCCAGTGTGCAGGTCCATGCGTCCTCCAACTCGTGAAGCGTGTGGGTTTCCGAGTTGAGGGAAAGCGTGGCGTTCTCCGTGGTGGTGCCGAGCACGGTCGAGCCGAACTCCGCGGGAAGCGGTTCATCGTGTTCGATGAGGAATGCGAAGTAGCGTTCGACAGCCGTGTCGAGGGTGGTGTTGATTGCCGCGCCGATTTGGTTGCCAAACGCCATTTTCGCGAGCGCGGCACCGATGCCCGCTTGGCCGATGTGATGGAGCGCGAGGATTTTGCCACCGGCATTGAGCTGATAGAGCGCGGCGGCCACTTGCTTCAGCTCGCTGAAATCCGGAAGTTGGTCCGCATCGCGGGAAACCTCGACGAGGGAAATGGTTGTCCCTGCTTTCTTGAACTCGGGCGAAATCGCGAGCGAGGCCTTGCCTGGAGCCAGTGCGAAGGAAACCAGCGTCGGCGGCACGTCGAGATCGTTGAAGGATCCGGACATCGAGTCCTTGCCGCCGATGGCTGCGAGGCGCAGCGAATGTTGCGCGTGCCAGGCCCCTAACAACGCGGCGAACGGCAGTCCCCAGCGGCTGGCATCGTTGCCGAGTTTCGGGAAATACTCCTGCAGCGTGAGACGGATTTCGGAAAGGCGTGCGCCCGCGGCGACGGCCTTGCAGACGGACTCGGTCACGGCATAGACGGCGCCGTGGAAAGGGGACCACGAGGAGATGTTAGGGTCGAAGCCCCAGCTCATGAAGGTCGCGACATCGGTATCGCCTTCCAACAGCGGCAGCTTGGCCACCATCGCGTCCGGCGGAGTGAGCTGGCGTTCGCCGCCGAAGGGCCACAGCACGGTGCCTGCGCCGACGGAACCGTCGAAGATTTCCCCGAGCCCCTTTTGAGAGCAGATGTTGAGGGAAGCCAATTGATCCGCGATCCCTGTGCCTCGGGCGAAGGCATAGGGAGCGGAAGGACCTGCAACGTGGACCTTGGCGGTCTGTTGGACGCCGTTGGTGTCGAGGAATGCGCGGGAGAGATTGACGATGGTCTTGCCACGCCAGGTCATCACCAGTCGGCCGCTGTTAGTGACGTTGGCGACGTGGACGCATTCGAGGTTTTCCTTGTCGGCCTCGCGGACGAAATAATCGATCTCAGAAGGATCAACGCAGACCGCCATGCGCTCTTGGGATTCGGAAATCGAAAGCTCCGTGCCATCGAGGCCGTCGTATTTCTTCGGCACGGCATCGAGGTTGATCTCGAGCGAAGGGGCGATTTCACCGATGGCAACGGACACCCCGCCAGCTCCGAAATCGTTGCAAATCTTGATCTTGCGGGTGAGTTCGGCGTTGCGGAAAAGCCGTTGGATTTTTCGTTCGGTCGGAGCGTCGCCCTTCTGAACTTCCGCGGAATTTTCAAGCGCGGTGTCGGTGTGTTCCTTCGAGGAACCGGTGGCACCGCCGACACCATCGCGGCCGGTGCGCCCGCCGATGAGCAGGATCACATCGCCCGGAGCCGGGGATCCGCGGAAAATGTTAGAGCGCGGAGCTGCCGCGACGACCGCACCGATCTCCATGCGCTTGGCGACATAGCCGGGGTGATAGACTTCCGCGACCTGGCCGGTGGCGAGGCCGATCTGGTTTCCATACGACGAGTAACCGCGGGCCGCGACCTGGCAGATTTTCTTCTGCGGCAGCTTGCCCGGAAGCGTTTCAGAAAATGGCGTGCGCGGGTCTCCGGCACCGGTGACGCGCATCGCCTGATAGACGTAAGACCTTCCTGATAGAGGATCACGGATGCAACCGCCAAGACAGGTCGCCGCACCGCCGAAAGGCTCGATCTCGGTAGGGTGGTTGTGCGTCTCGTTCTTGAACATCACCAGCCATTCTTCTTCCGGTTTTCCATCGATGGAAACCGGTACCACGATGGAAGCGGCGTTCACTTCCTCGGAAACTTCCAGGTTATCGAGCTCGCCGGATTTCCTCAACTCGCGCATGCCGATGAGGGCGATGTCCATCAGCGTGACTGGCTTGTCCTCGCGGCCGAGTGCCTTGCGGGTGTCGAGGTAGGATTGCCAGGCGCGTTGGACGGGCGCGGTGTTGTCGCCGAAGGTAACTTCGTCGATTTTCGTCAGAAAGGTCGTGTGGCGGCAGTGATCGGACCAGTAGGTATCGAGCATCCGGATCTCGGTGAGGCTCGGATCGCGCTTTTCCTCGTCGCGGAAATAAGTCTGGCAAAAGGCGATGTCCGCCTCCGACATGGCAAGTCCCAAGGAACTTCGGCGGCTGGCCAGTGCCGCAGCCGACTCCGTCGTAAACCCGGTCAAAATCGCCACGTCCGCGGGCTCGTGAATGTTGGGTTTCAACGAATCCGGCACCGTCATGCTCGCTTCGTGGGAATCAACTGCATTGATGACGAAGGACTTGATGCTCTTGATCTCGTCCGGCGAAAGCGAACCGCTGAGGACGATGATTTTCGCGGATGCGACGAGCGGACGGTCTTTTCCCGTGAGAATCTGGACGCATTGCGCGGCGGAATCGGCCCGTTGGTCGAATTGGCCGGGCAGGAACTCGACAGCGAAAGCAGTCTCGTTTTCCCCCAGTGCGAGCGAGTTGGAAATGGAATCCACCTGCGGCTCGGACAGGATCAGTCGCGAGGCAGAATTAAATTCCTCATCGCTAAGTCCATCGATATCATAGCGTTGGACAAGTCGGATGCTCTTCAGCCCCGGCAGCACGAGCGACTCGTAGAGATCATGCAGAAGATGGCTGGCCTCGGCGTTGTGGCCGGCTTTTTTTTCGACGAAAATGCGATTCATGGGAGCGTTTGAGCAACAGGGCTTTGGAAAGCGCTGGATGCTAGGACACCGGACCCTGAGAGCAAGCGGAATGGCAGCGGTTATAGCGAGCGGCTCAGGGCCTGCTGATTCAGCCTTTCCAGTTCCGAATCCGGAATCGGCGTCGGATCCGGGTAGTCGAAAATGTCGCCCTCGAAGTTTCGCAAGGTGATCTTTCCGGCCGCGGTATCCACGACGTAGTTCGGATTGATCGGGATTTTCCCACCGCCGCCCGGGCCATCGATGACGAATTGGGGAATCGCGTAGCCGGTGGTGTGGCCGCGGAGGCCCTCGATGATCGCCACGCCTTCCGCGACGGGCGTCCGGAGGTGCGACGAGCCGTTGATCAGGTCGCACTGATAGAGGTAGTAAGGCTTCACGCGGCACATGAGCAGCTTCTGGACGAGCGCCTTCTGCACATCCACGCTGTCGTTCACGCCGCGCAGCATCACGCTCTGGTTGCCTAACGGGATGCCAGCGTCGGCGAGGCGGCCCAGGGCGTCGCGGACTTCGGTTGTGAGTTCGCGGGGATGGTTCGAGTGGATGGAGATGAAAAGCGGATGATGCTTTTTCAACATCGTGCACAGTTCCGGAGTAATCCGCTGCGGCAGGAAAATCGGAATCCGCGAGCCGATTCTAACGAACTGGATGTGCGGGATGGACCGGAGGCGTGTGAGGATCTTGTCCAGCTTGTCGTCGGAGAACAGCAGGGGATCGCCACCTGATAGAAGAACGTCGCGGACTTCCGTGTGTTTTTCCAGATACTTGAAAGCAGGCTCCCATTGCGTTTCCAAATGCTGTTCGCCGACGCCGGAAACGACCCGCGAACGGGTGCAGTAACGGCAGTAGGACGCGCAGCGGTCGGTCACGAGAAACAGCACTCGATCCGGATAGCGGTGAACCAATCCCGGCACCGGCATGTGGGAATCCTCGCCGCAAGGATCGGCCATTTCCTCGGGCGCGTTCCAGCCCTCCTCGATGCGCGGAATGACCTGGCGGCGGATCGGGCAGTTAGGGTCATCGCGGTCGATGAGATTGAAAAAGTGCGGGGTGATGGCCATGGCCAGCTTGGTCCCGGCGAGCAGGACACCGGCGCGTTCCACGTCGGTCAGGTTGAGGCGGAGTTCGAGATCGGCGAGGGAATCGACGCGATTTCTCAACTGCCAGCGGTGGTCATCCCAGTTTTCCAAGGCATCGTCCGACCAATAGCCGGGGGCGTGGGAAATGAAGGCGGGGTCAAGGTCGGTGGGGCGCATTGAGGGAAAGGGCTGGGATCGGGGAAGGGAATCAGGTGCGTTCCGCCGACTTCGTATGAGTGGTGATTTTGGACCGCATCGGGAATTGCGCAACCGGGAATGTTAGCCCCGGCCCCATCATTTTTCCGCGCAGCGGCGGATCAGTTCGATCAACCGGCCGGTGGATGCGGCCACCGTCGGCGCGAAAGGCAGCCGGTTATCCTCGTCTTCTTCGGTCAGTTGTGCGCGAGTGGCGACGCGGACGGCGGGCAAATTCATTTCAAAAAGCAGGCTCGCCAGATCCGTATCCTCCCCAAGGCAAACGACTTCCGCGCCGTAAACCGCGCCGAGGCCGGAAACGAGATTGAGCGGCGCGGCGGAGACCTCGCGAGACGTCAGCCACAGCGAGTCGCCCGCGCCCATGGCTTCCACACAGAGGAGGGCGTGGGGTTTTTCCGCCGATTTCGACAGTTCGAGAAATTTCGCGGCGGTATCGAGGACGGGAGATTCCACGTCGTTCGCGTGCGGGAGAAAGACGAAATGCACCGGGTGGTTCGGCTTGTCGCGGGCGAGTGCCTGGGCGGCGGCGAGCGTGGCGGCGAGGCCGGTGGCGTTGGCCTCGGCGCCTTTCGAGCCTTGGCGGCTGTCGTAGGAAGTCAGCACCCAGACTGGAGCGGCGGTGGGATTTTTCCCGATGAGCGTCACTTGGAGAATCGGCCACTCAGCAGGACCTCGGGTTTTCTTGATCGCGTAGCCGGTGTTTGACGGGCCGAGCAGGCCTTCGATCATCGATGCCATGCGGGATAAATTGGCGGCAGCAGTTTCCGACGAAGCATTTCTCTCACCGATGACATCCACGATTTTTTTCAAATCATCCTCCAGCAGGGGAGCCGAAACCGCCTGGGCAAATCGCTCCTCCTCCACCAGGGCCTGCTGTTTTTCCCGATGGAAATAATACCACAGAGCCCCGCCACCGGATGCCACCAGCCACAACGGCAGCAGCACCAACAGCAA
Organism: Verrucomicrobiota bacterium; assembly: GCA_040386755.1. Classification (GTDB taxonomy): domain Bacteria; phylum Verrucomicrobiota; class Verrucomicrobiia; order Verrucomicrobiales; family Akkermansiaceae; genus Luteolibacter. Next base: position 21,814 of record JAZKEY010000028.1, read on the forward strand.
CGTGAACCAGCGCGGGCGGCGATCAGGCAAACTCATTCCTAGACTTCTTTTCGTGCTTCCTCGGTGGGCGGAGTGGCTGAAGATTCGTCGTCCGTCTCCACCTCGATTTCTTTCCGCAGCTTTTGGGAAACCCATGGTCGGACCAGTCCATAAAGCAGGAATAAACTGAACAGCACCACCGGCATCACGTAGCGGAATTGCACGGTCGCGAACACCAGCAGCATCGCGATGACGATCGCGCCCAGAGTGCCGCGCGTTCTCCAATCCACCTTCTTGAAACTCGGATAGCGCACGTCGCTGATCATCAGCAGGGATAACCCGAGCATTGCTCCGGCCAGAAAATATTTCCACCACCCGAGTTCGTGGTCGTTTTTGTAGAGATCAATCAGCAGGAAGGTCAGCGAGGCGATGAAGCCCGCTGCCATCGGGATCGGCAGGCCGCGGAAATCGTTGGAAGCTCCGGGCTTTTTCGGGATGGCTGCGAGGCAGTTGAATCTCGCCAGCCGCAGCGCACCGCAAACCAGATAAACCAGCGCGATCGCCCAACCGGTATTGCCCAGCGGATAAAGCACCGCGCGTGAAAGCAACATCGCCGGAGCCATGCCGAAAGAAATGATGTCGGCGAGCGAATCAAACTCGCGACCGAAAGGGGATTCCTGCCCGCCCAGCCGGGCCAACCGGCCATCCAGCAGGTCGAACAAACACGAGCCGAAAATCAGCAGGATCGCGTATTCATAATAGCGCTTCGAAATCTCGTAATACTCCTTCGGCGAAAGCGGAGTATCGCCGGACATTTTCTGTACCTCGATGAGGCCGATGACGATCATCACTACGGCGAAAAATCCGCACGCCAGATTGAGTGCCGTCATCAGGTTCGGCAGAAAATAGATTTTCGGTTCGTCAGGATCTCGTTCCCTCGGCATGGCGGGAGTGTATTCCACGGGATGGCGTTGTGAAACAGCGTAAAGTCGTCCTGAACGACTTTGAGGATATTTGGATTGAGCGAAAGTTTTCATAAGTTTATATTACAAGCATCGTCCATGGCAAAACGTGCTTCCAAAATCGCCAGTTCGCTCAAGCAGCTCGGAGAAATTCAGGTCAACGACTGGGATTTCATGGCCCTCTTGAACACCGAGATCAACGAACTGGAGATCTCGCGGTCACTGAAGCGCTTTGGAAACATCCGGGTGATGGAATGGGATTTCAGGACCGTCCTGCCCGTCGTAAAAAAGACCGCGAATCAGGAAGTCGATGTGGTCGGCTTCTTGAAACGAACCGCCCACTACAAGGTGATGGACTGGGACTTTCGAAGTGTTTTACCCGTTGAAACGCATTCGGCTCCTCCACGGCCGGAGCGGAAAACGATCAGTTCGGAAGAAATGCAGGCGATTTCCCTGCGGCTGAAAAATTTCCTGCAATTCGTGGTCGTGAACCTGATCGACGAGCCGAACCACGCCCAGATCAAGGTCATCCAAATGGGCCCGACCGGGCTGCGCTTCAAGCTCGTGATGGTGAAAAAGGACGTGGCGATGCTGATCGGTAGGGGAGGAGACACCGCCGCCGCCATCCGCAACATTCTCAAAGCCACCGCCGAGTCGCACGGGGTGCAGGCCTTGCTACAAATCCACACGCACGAGGAAGAAGCGGCGCTTCTCGCCAAGGAACACGCGGTCCGCTGATAGGATCGCAAGGTTGTTTTCGCTGGGGGTGCGGCTAGGGTTCCGGCGATGCAAGTTTCCGACCTGACCGCCGACTCCCCGATGGGGGTGATTCTTGAAGCCTTGCCCGGCGCGCGGCGGGCGATTTTCGCCCGTTATCATCTTGGCGGTTGCTCGAGTTGTGCGTTTTCAAACGAGGAAACCCTTGCGGAACTCTGCGCCCGTTCGGAGATCCCGGTGGATGAGGTGCTCGATCATTTGCTAACAAGCCATGTCCACGATTCCGCGATGTGGATGGAAGCGACCACCGCCAAGGCGGAACTTTCCTCCCTGCGGCTCATCGACCTGCGGACCCGCGAGGAGCACGATGCGGTGGTGATAGCGGGATCGGAATTTTTCACCCAGGAACTCCAACAGAAACTCTTCGCCGGGGATTCCAACGCCCGCATCCTGCTCTACGATCACAGCGGGAAAAACGTGCTCGACCAAGTCGCCTGGTTCCGTGGTCACGGCCTCAACGAAACCTATGGTTTGTTAGGCGGCATCGATGCGTGGAGCCGGGAGGTCGATCCGTCCATCCCGCGCTATCGGATCGAGATGGACGATTGATTCACTGGTTGACCACCGTGAGGCGCATGAAGCCTTTTCCGTCTGGCGAGTCCTCCATTGCTGTCGCATAATAATACGTGAAGACGTCGAAAGCTCCATCGCTAACAGGCGATCCCGCCTGGATGACATTTCCGGCGGCTTCTGCCAGTGATAGCCCGGCGATGGTCCCAGCAGCTTGGGGAACCAGGGTCACGCCACCTCGGTCTTTCCGCAAGCGGGCCTGGAAACTGAGGTAGTGCTTGTCAGGAGAGGCCACCAGGCCGATGGCGCTGCCCGTTTTCATCTCGCCTCTCGGCAGTAGGTTGGAATTCGGCGCGAGCGGATTGGTGTCAAACAGGTATTCAAGAAGATTGGAAATCCCGTCGCTATCGGGGTCCGCGCCGATGCCACCTTGTCCGCCGGGGAAGGTGTATTGGAATGCCCACGAGGCGAAGGGAATGGTGAGGGGAATGATGCCGCCGCTGGCGATGCCGAAGTTCGGGATCGCAAGCGTGGCAACTTCCGCGCCAGTTAGGACCCGGTTGTAGATGCGGAAGTCGTCGATGGTGCCGTTGAAAAGCGGATCCGCCGCGTATTGGCTTTTTCCGAGGTAGTTGAGGGTCGGATTGAGGTTCGCAGGAGTGAGGGTGATGGCCGCCGTGCTGGCAAGAGCTCCGTTGACGTAGAGGTTTCCGACGTTCGCACCGAGCGTGACGGCAACGTGAACCCACTCGCCGATGGGCAATGCCGCGGTGTCCAAGGTTTGCTCCGCGCCGCTGTTCTTGATGGCGAAACGTCCGTTAGGGGCGAGGAAGAAATATTGGGTGGTGCCGTTGCCGAAATCAAAGATGCGCTGCCAGTTGCCCCCGCCGTTCCATTTGACCCGCGCGGCGACCGTGATCGCGCTGTGGTTGGCGACGGTCGCCGGCAGGGAGACGAAGTCATCAACGCCATCGAGAACCACCGCCCTGTCGTAGCGTCCGTTTCCATACACCGGACCGCCGGTGCCGGTGCCATGCTGGGTTGCGGTGCTATCGAGCAGATTGTTGTTCAGCTCGTAGGTGGCCATCAACCCGGTGGTTCCGGTGACGTTGATGTTCAACACCGCGTCGTCGGTGGCCATGCGGCTGTCGGTGACGCGGACGATGAAACGGTTGCTGCCGGTGTTCCCCGTGTCCGGAGTTCCTGACAGAGATCCGTTAGGCGCGACATAAAGCCAGGCGGGGCCGGAAACCTTGCGGTAGCTCAGGGTGTCGTTGGCATCGGCATCGGTCGCGGTGCCGATGATTGAATGGTAGTAAATCTGGCCTGCGGTGGCATTGGGCCGGGTGATCGGGTCCACGGTGAACACCGGCGGCTTGCTGTTCATCAGCGTGACGATCTGGGCATCGGTCAGCGCGTGGTTATAGATGTGAAACTCGTCGATCCGGCCGTTGAAGAGCGCGTCCGGCCACTGGCTCTTGCCGATGTAGTTGGTGGCCGCGCGGAAATCGCTCGGGTTGATGGTGATGTTGTTGTCCGTGTCCACGGCCACGCCATTGATGTAGAGTTTTCCGGTGTTGCCGTTGAGGGTGACGGCGACGTGGGTCCAGATGGCTGCCGGGATCGGCGGCCCGTCCAATGCCTGCTCGGCTCCTCCGTTTTTGATCGCGAAGACGGTCCGCGCGGTTCCTCCCGACGATGGGGTCAGGAACAGGTTCTCCGCAGTGCCGCTGCCGAAATCGAAGATGCGTTGCCAGATCGCGCCGCCGTCCCAATAGATCCAGGTGGCGACAGTTAGATCGGTGGAGCTCGCGACATCGGACGGCAGCGTGACGAAATCATCGACCCCGTCGAGGTCGATGGCCTGCCCCTGTTTGCCCGCGACGTAGGCCAGACCGCCGGTGGTAACACCGTTGGCGATTCCGGCGCTGGCGTTCGCGTTGCCGTCGAAGGCGTAGCGCTGTTCCGTGCCAGTTAGGTCTTTCACGTTGATGGCCAGCATCGTCACCGCGCTGGCTCCGACCGGATCGGTGACCGTGACTTGGAAGGTGTTGACACCGGTGTCGCCGAGAGAGGGGATGCCGGTGAATTTGCCGTCGCTCGCGATGTTCAGCCAGGCAGGGCCGGCGAGTTTGCTGAACTTGAGCGCGGATCCGGGATTCGCATCGGAAGCATCGCCGGACAAGGTGCCGCTGTAGGGCTGGAGTTTCACCGCATCCGCCTTGGCAAGTGGATTGGCGGTGAATTGGGGAGCGAGGTTATTATAACTGGCGAGAACCTGCGCATCGGAAAGCGCGGTGTTGAAAAAACGGACATCATCCATTCTTCCGTTGAATAACGGATCCGCAGCGAACTGCGCCTTGCCGAGATAGTTCCAAACTGTCGCAACATCGACGGGATTGATCGTCATCGTGGTGTTGGTGCCGACGAGCGCTCCATTGACGAAAAGTTTTCCAGTGGTGCCGGTGAGCGTCACGCCGACGTGGGTCCACGCCCCGGTCGGCAGCGCCGCAGTGGAGTCGAGTTGTTGCTCGCCGCCGGCAGCACCGTTTTTCATGACGAAGCGTAGTTTGTTGTTGTCGCCGGTTTTCGGAACCAGCGCGACGAACTTGTCCGTGCCATCGCCCAGGTCGAAAATGCGCTGCCAGTTTCCGCCGCCGTTCCAGTAAACCCAGCCGGTGAAGCTGAAGTCCGTGCTGTCTCCCAGCTTCGACGAGAGGCGGATGTAATCGTTCGCGCCATCCAAACTGATCGACTGGCTGGACTTGCCGGCGGCGTAGGTCGGCGTGCCCATCACGATTCCGTTATGGCCGTTGCCCGAGCTGTCGTTGGCATTTCCCTCGAACAGGAAGCTGGCGTTCACCGCCGTCGCCGTTTCCGGAAATGCCTGCACCTGGGAAGGGGAGGAAACCTGGTTTTGATAGACCGGGCCAGCCGTGGTGAGCCAGCCGCCATCCCAGACCATGCGGCGGTTGTCGCCCACCCAGTTGAAAATCGCATAGCGTTCGACATAAGGCGCCCAACCGTCCATCATGTCGATGAACTCGTTGATCCGCGTGGCGTTCTGTTCCTGCGTCGGGTTGTTGGCGCTGTCGTTCCAACTGGCGCCGTTGTTGAACTCTGTTAGCCAGACAGGGCGCCTGGTCCGTTCGGAAATGGTGCGAAGCAGCTCGTGCAGCCCCCAGGCGTCATAGTTGGCTCCGTAGAAATGCACCGCGACGAAATCGACCCGGTAGCCGAGTTGGTCACAGCGGTCGATGAACGGATAGAGCCAACTGTTCAGCGCGCCTTCGGTCACGGCGGGCGATCCGAGACGCAGCCCGGATTTCATCAGCTCCGGCCATTGCGCGATCGCCTGATCCACCGTTTGCGGGGTTTGCGCGGTGTCCCAGGTATTGTCCGGTTCGTTGTAGCCGAGCAGGTGGGTGACGTTCTGCTTGGCATTGATCTCGTCGAATCCGGGCCACCAGGGACCATGCCGCATCGGGACATATTCGGAATCGAGGTTGTTGCTGTCGCCGCCGGCATCCCAACCGTAGTTCCAATAGTGGTTCATCTGCCAGCCGTCGCCACCGCCCCAGCCTTTTTTCAAAACCCAGCGCCATGGAAAGACCCGGACATAGCGGATGTTGTTGTTCAGCGCGGTTGGAAGAACGCTGATTTCAAGATCCCCGTCCTGGGCGATGTAAACCTTGCTCGATCCCATCCCCGTGTTCTGTTGGGCGACGGTGCACATGTAGCCGCGCTTCAATTTGAATGAACTCGTCGCGGCTGATAGAATCCCGAGACTCGCCTCATTGTAATAGGTGTAGAGCCCCAGCGATTTCGAAGGCCCGGTGAAATGGGTGCCGTCGAAAATCTGCAATGGCTTGTAAGTGGGTCCGTGTGGGATCACGACGGTGCCCGCTTCGTATTGGACGATGCGCACGTTCGTGTTCAGCACGGCATTCGCGCCGTTCACCCGGATGCGGCTGAGAAACGTCGTATTCACCGCCGACGGCCGGAAGCTCCGCATGAACAACCACGCGTCCGGTGAATTCAAATGGATGACGCAGCCGGGGATCGGGTCACCGGTGCCGGTGATGATCAGCTCCGAGCGTCCGGTCATCGTGACCGTCGTGTTAGTGGCCAAGGTCGCAGCCGTTTGGACATCGTTGGCGATGTTCAACGTTTGCCCACGCGCCGCGATCGAGAGGACCATGGCGAAAATCGGAACAAAAAGACGCGAAGTCGCGATCCGGGGAAAAAACGCTAGGGGCATTGGGTTTGTCGGCAACAATTTACCAACGCTTCCATGTGACTCAAAGAGCCCCGTTCGGGGGGCGGCGTGTGGCGTCCCCGGCACCTGAAAATTCGGGAAGAAAAAAGCCGGAGGTCCCGTGAAGGGCCTCCGGCTTGGAATTTACAGGGATAAGAGATCCTTACTTGTGAAGGATTTTCGGAACCTTCGGTGCCCGCAGGCGATGCGGCTCCGGCAGATTCGAACCTAACAACGGACGGCAATAGTTCCGGAAATCCTGGGTCACGCCGTTGCCTTCCGCGTTGATGAAGTTGTCGGGCATGTGGCGGGTCTTGCCGGCAACGTTGCCAATCGGCACGAGCTGATAGTCCACGCTGTAGTCGAGCACCGGACGCTTGATCGCCACCGAGCCATCGACGTTGTCCCACATCGCGAACTGTACGGCTTTTTCACCCACTTCGCGTGCCTCGCGGGCATCACGGTCGGACTGGATGCCCATGAACGAACGTTGCAGGTAGCCGAAGGTATCGGAACGCACGCGCTTGATGCCGAGGCCCTTACGGATCTCGTTGGAAAGCAGGTCGCCGAGCGCGCCGGTGCCGGAAAGCTGGACGTTGCCGTGGGAGTCGCGCTCCTCGACGCCGAGCAGCTTGACGATCATCGCAGTGCCATCGGGATCGGAAATCCCTTCGGAAACGGCGATGGTGCAGAGGCCGTGCTTCTGATAGACGCGGTCCACATCGGCGAGGAAGTTATCCATTTTGAAATGGCGCTCCGGCACGTAGATCAGGTGTGGTCCGTCATCGACGTATTTTTGCGCCAGCGACGACGAAGCGGTGAGGAAACCGGCGTGGCGGCCCATCACGACACCGATGTAAACGCCCTGGAGCGCGCGGTTGTCGAGGTTCACACCCGAGAACGCCTGGGCCACGAAACGCGCCGCCGAACCGAAGCCCGGGCAGTGGTCGTTTTCCTCAAGGTCGTTGTCGATCGTCTTCGGAATGTGGATCGCACGCAGCTCATAATTCGCTTCCTTCGCCTGCTCGTTGACGATGCGGACGGTGTCGGAAGAATCGTTTCCGCCGACGTAGAAGAAGTAACGGATGTCGTGCGCTTGCATCACCTTGAACATCCGGGCGCAGTATTCCTCATCCGGCTTGTCACGGGTGGAAAGCAGGCCGGACGATGGCGTGCCGGCGACTTGCTCGAGGTTGTGGGTGGTCTCACGGGTGAGATCGACGAAGTTCTCATCGATGATCCCGCGCACGCCGTGGACGGCTCCGTAAATGGAGGTCACCTGGCTGAACTTGCGGGCTTCGAGGGCAACGCCCACGACGCTCTGGTTGATCACGGGAGTGGGGCCGCCACCCTGTGCGACCAAGACTTTTCCTTCTAAACGGCTACTCATGGGGCGGCGAGAATTGACGATCCGGGAGGAGATGCAAGCCCGGAAAAGTGGCGAAGAAGTTGAGGGTGAAGGGTTGGGTGTTGAGAGTCGGGAAAATTTCAAGTAACCCATAACTCGCCACATTCCCATCCATCCCATCGACACTTGCCCTCCAAATCCCGCCTGCCCGTGGCTCCCGGAAATTTCCGGAACTCACGACTTTTCGCTGACCCGTCGCCACGGCCACGCGAAAGGTGCGGATTTCTACCTCGACGCCCTGCGCTACGCCCAATCCCAGTGGATTTCCGGAAAACCCGCCCAAGCCATCCTCCAGCTCAACAAAGCCTGGATGGCGGATCTCAAGGGCGATGAAGCCATACTGAAAAGCCATCCGTCGCCCTACCGTGCCCTCGTCTGGATCATGGAAACCGCCTCCACCGGAAACCACGGCTATTTAGGAAATCCCGTCCGCCATTTCCAACACCTCGCCAGCCGCATGTCCGGCCCGCGTGCGGAAATCCGCTCGTGGCGCGCCTGGTTCTGTTTCCACTTCGCGGAAAAAATCCTCAACCCTGCCGAATACCCGCGGGATGGGGAACAAATCGCGAGGGAGGGGCTTTGGATTCCGGGTTTCCAGCGGGCGCTCGACGAGGTTTCACAACATGGCTGGCCGGGGGAGTGCTGCTCATGGGTTCATGTCACTTCGTCTCTCGATCACTAGCACGGGTTTCCGAATTCCTGCGTGGCATCCAGGCCGGGAACACCCGGCCTGTTCCCGCCCTCGATCGGGACGAGTTCCACCAGCGCTGATCATGGAATCCGGCCGGATTTTTGAGGATACCAATCTCTGCCTCTTGTTAGTCTTCCAGAGCCTTCAGACGGCCGAACAGTTTGCCTCCCGAGGCGTGGGTGTCGGGGATCGTCAGCGTGATGTCGTCTGTCGCCCCTGTGGGAGAACCGGGAATTGCGACGTAGCCGATGTCACCGCCGATCGTCCCAGTGCCACTGAGTTCTGCGGGGATCAAGACTCCCGGCTCATTCCAGGTGCCGAGACCGTTGCTGTATTGGAGATACAGTTTGGCCGTGCCGGTTTCATGCACGCGGAGGAAATGCAGGGTCAGACCGCTGCCGTTTTCCGCGGCGGCGGGCAGCAGGCCGACGGTTCCGCCAGCGGTGGGACTGGTGGCTCCCAACAGCCATGCCATGCCATTGGCGATGCCTTCGCTGTTGAGGTCGCCAAAGGCCGGGCCACCGACACCTGCCCACGTTTGATACAAACTTCCGCTGGAGACGGTCAGGACCAGTTTTTTGTTAGCCAGGTCCATGGTGATCACCCCGGCGCTGCCAGCCACATAGGACCCGCTGTCAAGAATCGGAGTCGGGAAGGCTCCGTTCGCCACGGGCGTGGCACTGGATGCCGCCAGGGTATAGGTTCCGTTAGTCAGGTTGGGTGGCAGATTCAGATGCACTTCCGTGCCGTTGAATGTCATCACGCCCGCGATGTTCATCGGCGTATAGTTATCCGCGCCGTAGGCCATGGTGACGGTGAAGGATGCCTTGGCACCCGTGCTCCATGTCACCGCGCCGCCGGTCGAGCCGGTGCCCCCGAAGGTCGCGGCGCTGGCGACGGTCACGGAGTTGTTGCCTAGCGAGCCGAAGGCACCGGTGCGGGTCATTTGCACATCATCAATGGCCACGCTCCGGTCACCACCCAGTGTGTTGTTGGCGACGAAGGACAGCGTGTGGCTGCCGGCGGCGAGGTTGACGGAGGTCTGATAACTCTGCCACTGAGTCTGACTGAATGCGGATGCACCCCATGTCCCAACGGCTATGCCATCCACCTTCACAATGACGCCGCATGGTCCATAAATTCCGTCGCGGCCTTCCCCCTTGAAAGTGATCGTGTAAGATCCCGCCGAGGCCAGCGAGATGGTTTGCGAAATCTCCCCGACGGTCGAGTCCGCCGGTTCGGACTGAATAAACGCGCACCGCGCGCCTTGTGGAGCGGCCGTGGGGTTGAAGGTGTTGCTGCAAATCCCCGAGCGGGCATTGAAGGTCCAACTCGCCCCGGTCGGGTTGTAGAGGAAACCGGCAACAGCTGGCGTCTCGAATCCCGCATTGGGGATGGTGACGCTGCCAACGGTTCCATATCCGCCGACGAGGAGGGCACCTTCATTGACGGCGGTCGGGCCGGTGTAGGTGTTGGCGCCGCTGAGCGTCAGCGTGCCCGTGCCATTCTTGACCAAGGTGATGTCCGCGCCCCCGGCTGCCTGGCCGGTAGTGGCGGTCGTCGTGTTCAAGCCGATCACACCGGCAAAGGAATCAAGGGTGGCGGTGTTGACCGTCAGGGTGGATGGGGTCGCACCGGAGTTCGTCACAAACACCCCGAGACTGCTGACCGTGCCGTTCAAACCGGCAACCGTCTGGCTGTAACCGTTGAGATCGAACACGGCGTCGCGGGTGCCAAAGCCGGCAAAATCATTGATGGTCAGTGCGCCGTCGGCGGGCAGTAAACCGCCATCGAGTCGCACGATGGGGTTGCCGTCGGAGGCGCGGATCGTGGTGTTGTCATACGTGCTTGGGCCGCCTTGGAGGGTGAAGATTTGGTTATGATTGGCTGCCCCACCACCGCCCTCGAAGGTCAGGTTGCCAGTGCCGCCGATCGGGTTGCTGAAGATCGTTGTGCCGCCAAAGCTGTAGTGGCGGATCTTCGCGTCGCTTTCCAAGGTCACGGTGCCGGAGAGCGTGGCGGTCGTGCCGTCGTTGTGGAAAACCATCGTTCCGTTGCCATAGACGTGACTCGTGGGATTGCCGCCACCGCCCAAGGTGAAATCATTGGGGATGGTGGCGGTGAGTTCATCAATCAGGAGCTGGCTGTTGGCACCGGTGATGGTCACCGGTCCGGTGCCGAGCGCGTTTGCCTGGGTGATGCTCAAACGTCCCTGCTCGATGGTCGTGCCGCCGGAGTAGTCGTTGGTGTTGTTCGTCAGGCGGGTTTCGGTGTTCACGGTAGCCCGATCGAAGACATAGAGCATGCCGGCTCCCGTCACTTTGCCGTTGACGGTCATATTGTTCGAAGACGTGCCGCCGACGCCAATCCGGCTGTCGCCGGTCAGGGTGATGGACCCGTTGAGAGTGACCAGTCCGTTGCCGCCGTCGTGGTTGATGGCACCGCGGGTGGTGCCCCCCCCGAAGCTGTTGAGGACGAAGTCGTTGGACAGCGACACCGCACCGGGTGCCCAGATGGTCACATTTCCGCCGTCGTCAACGGTGATGGTTCCCGTGCTGCCTTGGGCGTACATTCTCAGGTCGCCACTGATGACATGGGTCGTGCCGGCGCCGATGGTATTGATGGGCAGATTGAACAATGCCCCATAGCCGTAGTTGAGGGCGAAATTCGCGTTGTTGACCAAATTTCCGGAACCGAGGCTGCCCGTGTTGATCCCGTTGCCGACCTGCAGGGTGCCGGCGTTGATGATCGTGCCGCCGCTGTAGGTGTTGTTTTCGGCGAGGGTGAGTGTGCCGCTGCCAGCTTTGGTCAGGCCGTTCGTTCCAGCCACCGCCGCGTTGATGATCGCGGCCATGTCGTCTCCCAAGGCATTGACGGTCACCGTGGGCGAAGTGCCTGCGAGCGTGAGTGTGTTGGCGGCCGTGAGGTTGTTGCCCAATATCCAGTTGGCCGGCGAGTTGACGGGGTCCGTGTCACTGAAGGACAGGTTGCCAATGACGCGGGCGGATTCCAGCTCGACCACCTCATCATAGGGGATATCTAGGCCGGTGAAGTTTGCGGTGATGTTCGCGCCGCCAGGAACGAGATTGGCGAGCCAGTTGCCCGGGGTATTCCACATGGTGTCGAGCGTGTTCCCCGTCCAGATGGCTGAGGCCACGATGTTTGCCGTGGTCGAGCCCGGCTGCGTGAGCGTGTAGTTGGCCACCGGGGCACCGGTGATGCTGAAGGTCACCCCGATCCCGTTACCGGGACCTGCGTTGGCAAAGGTACCCGCACCCAAGTCCAGCGTGTCGCCAGCCACCACTCCGATCAAAGTGCCGCCCAAGTTGGCGACCGTCGTCGCATCATAGTATTTGGTGGCGGCGCTCGGACTGGAAACGGTAATCGTCTTGAGTCCCACATTCTGGGGGGACAAGGCTGCCGAGATGCTGGCCAGATTGTTGGCATCGCCGTCATAGACCGCCACGATGTTATTATAGGTGCCGGCCTGCAGCAGGTTGAGCGGACTGAGTGTGACAGTTGCCGCGCCACCCGACAGCGATGCCGAGCCCAGCGTAATGCCGCTGACGCCGCCGTTCTTCACCGTGACGGTTCCGCCAGGGCTGTTGCCGGTGACCGTGACGTTGAACGCCAGCGCTTCGCCGTAGGTCGAGGTCGAGGTCCAGGGCGACTGGAGAGAGATGCTGGTGCTCGTGGTGGCAAAGCTGGAGGTCACTTGCAGGATCAGATTTCCGCCGGTCACGACCAAACTGGTGTTGGTGTTAGGGAGCAGTCCCGTGCCACCGATCACCGGATTGAGCGCGGGCGTGCCGGTGACCGTGCCGCCCGTGATGAGCGTGTAGTTGCCCACACCCAGCGGCGTGGCGGCGGTGTTGTTGACGGTGATGGTGCTCGTGCCCAGATCCAGAACACCTGCGGAGACATGCAGGGCCGGATGCGCGACGTCACCCGAGAAAGCGGTTGGCGTGATGTTCAGCGCGGCTGGCTGACTGCCCAGGCTGACGGTCGTTCCGCCCTTGAGCGTGGCGGCGGCAGCGGTGGAACCGCTGGCAGCCAGGCTTGCGCCGACAGGCCAAGGATAGCTGGCGATGGCCGAGACGTCGAAAGTTCCGCCCGCTCCGATATGGACATTGGAAGCGGAGTTCAATGAACCGCCCGCACCCAGTGCCAGTGTGCCGCCGTTGATGGTGGTGGCCCCCGCATAACTGTTAGCGTTGCCGAGTGTCAGCGTGCCGTTTCCAACCTTGGTCAGGCTGCCCGAGCCGCTGATGACACCGGCATAGGACGAGGCACCGAAGAGATTGTAGGATAGGACCGAGTTGTTGACGATGCTGGTGCCGGCGATGGAGCCGTCGTGGCCGCTCGTGCCATCACCTAACTGGAGAGTGCCGCCGTTGATCGCGGTGACACCGGTGTAGGTATTGGTGCCAGCGAGGATCTGCGTGCCGGCACCGCTTTTGGCCAAGCCGATCGTGCCGATTCCGCCGCCGATCACACCGGTATAGCTCGTTGAGCCGCTGGCAGGGTTCAGGTCCAGGACCGCCGGGGTGCTTGAATTGCTGTTGATGACACTGCCGCCGCTACCGCCGGAATCCGCCAGCGAGGCCACCCGCTGGGTGAACCCGTTGAGGTCGAGCGACGAGGTGGCCGCAATGGCCACTGGTGTGGTGACCGGCAAGGCCGGAGGGGAGCCCACAAACAGATTGTCGACACCGCCGACACCGCCCGCAGCACCGAAGGAAATGTAACTGGTGCCCATGCCGGTGTTCAAAGTGTAGGTGCCGAGGACGTTGCCGCCCTGAGTGACGGTGACTTTCGTGCCGCTACCGGCGAAAGGCGATCCAGTGCCGGCCGTGTCGGTGAGATAAAACGCAAAGGCACCACCGCCCGCGGTTGAGGTGAAATTCGCGATGGCGGCACCGTTATTGAAAATCTGAATGCCGGTATTATTCCGGTAAAGCATTCCGAACTCGCCCGAACCGGCGACGGGATGCCCATCGGTCGTGGAACGAATGGAGAAGCTGGTCCAGTCGCCGGTGTTACCGAAGGTCCCCTTGAACATGTCAAAGCTGATCATCAAGGGCCCCGGCGAATTGGCGGTGGAGAGTGGTAGTCCGGTGAGCGAGGCGGTGCGCCCTGCCAGCAGGAGGTAGTCGCCACCGGTGGCGGGTGGTTGTCCGACGAAAGTCGAATTGCCCACCTGCACGTTGCCGCCTGGTGTCCACGCAGAGGTGGCGAGCGAGCCGGTCTGGCGGTTGGCGAGGTTGTAGTTGAGATCCGCGGTATTCGGGGTGCCGGTGGCCGTGAAGTTGTCGGACAGCAGTAGCGGCCTGGTCTGCAATGACCCGGACTGAAGTTTCAGAATGCCGCCGTTGACGGTTGTTTGGCCTGCATAGTTGTTCCTGCCCGTCACGGTGAGGGTTCCCGCACCCGATTTGTGAAGGTTGCCGCTGCCGCTGATGATGCCTGCGAGTGACTGTGCTCCGCTGTTGGCAATATCCAAAGCGCCTTCAGTGATCGTGATTTTCTTGCCGTTGTCGGCGAGCGGGCCGGACAGGACGATGGTACCGGCTCCGGTCTTGAGCACATCGCTGCTCCAAGTCATGGCGGTGGAAATCGTGTGGGTGCCCACAGGCGCACTCAGTACGGACGAGCCGCCCGCATCCGCCTGGAGGGTGAGCGTGCTGCTGGTGGCGCTGGACAGTGTCCATGCGTTGGCACCGTTGAATTGGACATGCCCGACCGTCTGGCTGGCGTCGAGGTTGATGGCCGTCGGCGAGCCTTGGGTGGTGAAATTGGCATTGGCACCTTGGGAATTCGGGGCTCCGGCGGAACTCCAGGTGGCGGTGGTCCAATCGCCGCCGCTGACCCACGACTTGTCGAAGTTCAGTTGTTCGGTGCCGAAGCCATAGAGGTGCATGGCGGTGCCACCCACTTCCGGTTTGATGGAGATTGTCTGGTTGGTTCCGGTTGCTTGGAACGTGTAGCGCAGCAGTTCGAGCGCCCCTTGGCCAGCCGCGGTGTAATCCTGATCGTAATAAACGCCGGCGGGGCCGTCGGAAGCCGTCAGCCATTGCGTGCGGCCACCCGCTGGATCCCATGCCCGGCTGTAGAAAGTGAGAATATAGTGCTGCCCGACCGTCAGACCGCCCAAGGTCAGGGTTCCCGTGTTGCTGCCGGCACTGTAAATGAAGTCGTTGGTCAGGGCACCTAGCTGCCCGCCTGGGTTGGTCCCGCCGCTGGCGAAAGTATTGGCCATCCCGGCAATCGCCCAAGTCGTGCCGCCAAGGCCCGTTCCGGAGGGATTGAGCGCGCCCGAACCGGTGAAGGGGACGCCATTGATCGTCAAGGCTCCGCCAAAGAGATTGACGTTTTCCAGATAGGTTTTGCTGGTGCTCAAGCCGACCAAGGTGTCGCTGTTGCCCGTGCCGAGATTGGCCCAGGAGAATTGTCCGTTCAGAGGCGCGGCGTGGGACGAACCTAACGACAACAGGACGCAGGTGGCGACGAGACGCGTCGCGGATTTGGGTTTCATGGGTATTTGGATTTTTAGCAGATCGTAACAGGAAGGCGTTGGGCCAATCGTTCGACAGAAACTGCTATTGGAAGACTAAGGCCTAGGGAGATTCCTTGAATCTGTATACCTGCCCATTTATGGAGGTGGAAACGGGACAGGGTAAGTGGCAGCAAGGAATGCGATCCACACCATCACGGGATTGCAACATTCCGGTTAGTCTTCTGTAACGCCTGAAAGCTATCCCCGAAATCCTTTGATGAGGTCATCGTTGAAGAATACCACAGTCCGGCTCACCGAGTTACGCGGCGATCATGCTCATAGGGTGATGATCTAACTGTTTTGATGGGTGTCGGAGTAAGAGAAGAACGCTGGACGAGCTGAATCGTTAGAATGTGTGAGGCCTGCCGATATTTTACGGGAAAAGTAGGCTTCACGTGGAGGGTGATTCTCCTATTTCCCGCTCCATCCACCGCCCAGCGCCTTCACCAGCGCGGCGAGGGTGATGCGTTGCTGGGCTTCCACCTCGCTCAGGGCGAGGCGGGTTTGGAGGACGGTGCGCTCGGCATCGACGACGTCGAGGTAGTTCGTTAGACCCTTGTCGTAGCGTTCCTGGGCGAGCTGTTGGGTATCCTTCGAACTGGCCGCCGCGCGGTCCAGTGCAGCGCGGGAATGGGCGAGGCCCTTGAGATCGACGAGGGCGTCCTCCACCTCGCGGAGGGCGATGAGCAGGACCTGGCGGTATTTCGCGAGAGCTTCGTCGTAACGGCTGCGCGATGCCTGATAGTTGGCCTTGTTCTTTCCGCCGTCGAAAATCGGCGCGGCGACTCCGGCGCCGAGCGAGAGCACGCGGTTTTCCCAGTTGAGGAAACGCTTCACATCCACCGACTCGAAGCCGCCGGTGGCGCTGAGGCTGAAATTCGGATAGAACGCGGTTTCCGCCACGCCAATCTGTGCGTTCGCGGCGCGCAGTTCCTGTTCGGCGGCACGTACGTCCGGGCGGCGCATCAAAACCTCGGCGGGAAGTCCCGCGCGGATCGATGGCAATGATCCAACTGGCTTGCGGCTGGTGACGGTGAAACCCAAAGGAGTGGCACCGCAAAGCACCGCCAGCGCGTGTTCCGCGGAGCCGCGCTGGCGCTGGACCAGGGCGAGGTCGTTGTCGGCGAGTTCCACTTCGGTGCGGGCGCGGCTGGCGGCCAGGCCGTCGGTTAGGCCGGCATCCAGTTTCGATTTCTGGATGTCGAGGGCCTCGCGGCGGCTTTTCAAGGTGTCGTTGAGCACGGCTTCCTGGGCATCGAGCCCGCGGAGCAGGAAATACTGGCGGGCGACCTCGGTGGCGACGCCCAGCCGTTGCGAATCCAACAACGCCTCGCTGGCGGCGGCCTCTGCGGAAGAGGCCTCGATGAGCCGTTTGTTGCGGCCCCACAGATCCGGATCATAGGCGAGATCGAAGGTGCTGCGGTAGCGTTGGGATTCGAGATCGACACTCGCGCCGGGGGGGAGATTTCCGCGCAGCGCGTCCGCCGAGCTGCGGGAAACCCCGGCGTCGCCTAGCAGATCGAGCGAGGGAAACATTTTCGCCTGCTCCACGCCGACCAACGCGCGGGAGGTGTCCACACGGGCCTTGGCGGCGGCGAGATCGTTGTTTGCGGTTAGAGCACGGTCCACGAGGCGGTTCAGCTCGCTGTCATTGAAAAGCCGCCACCAGTTGTCAGGCAATCGGGAGGCGGAAGTGGCCGCGCCTTCCTTCCATTTCGTGCCGCCGTCCGCGCCGGGAAGCTGGAAGTCCGGGCCGAGCGTGCAGGAAGCAAGCGCGAACGCGGCGGGCAATATCAGATAGCGGTGTTTCATAACTCAGTCGAAAGCGGTGGGAAGGGATGGATTCGCGGCGTGTTGCCAGGCGAGGTTGAGGTAATGCCGGGCGGCGCGGTAGGGACAGAGAGGCGGCAGCTCATCGGCGGGAAAGAAATCCGCTCCCGAGGTTTCGTGGCTGGTGGCCAGTTTTCCACCCGTGATGCGGCAGAGGAAAACGAGCTTGTAAACATGCTCCGGCTGCGGTGGATGACCTTGCTTGTCCTTGTCCCAGCAGGCGATGAGTTTCACTACCTCCACCTCGATTCCGGATTCCTCGCGGACTTCCTTCACCGCATTTTCCGCCGGAGTGCCATTGACGTCGGCCCAGCCGCCGGGAAGCGTCCATTCGCCGGACGACGCCTCCTGGACTAACAGGATGTGGCCGCTGGGATCGATCACCGCGGCACGCACGTCCACCTTGGGCGTGGCATAGCCGAACTCCTGTGGCCATTTGAAATCGGGCACCGCGGCTTGCATCGGCAGCGAGGCGAGTTCGTGCAGCCGCTCGTAACGCTCGCGGTCATACGGGCCTTCCGTGTATCGCAATCCGGCTTCGGCGATGGCCTTGAGTTCGCGACTCAATGCGATCCAATCCGGTGCAGTGGAGTTAGATGAATTCATTTTCGTTCAGGAGCTTCGATGAAGACGTCCACCTGTTGGCCGACATACAACGGCAGATCCCTCGGGCGGGCGAGCGAGTAAATCACCTGCAATACGCGTGTGTCCACCCGTTCGGTGCTGGAGCCGGTGAGCGACACTTTCGGAATCACATAGGGTTCCACGCGGATGAATTCCAGCGGGAAGGTGATGGTTGGATCGCCCTTCAGATAGCCGTAGGCTTTCTGTCCCGGGCGGATGCGGGTGGCGTTTTGCTCGTCGATGTCGGCACGGATTTGGAGCCGGTCGGTTTCCCCCAGAATAATCGCGGGACTCCTCGGCGCGGTGGCGGCGTATTCCCCGGCGCGGATGTTCACCTGGATGATCGTGCCATCCCGAGGCGCGCGGACCGTGAGCCGCTCGATAAGCAGGGCGATGCGCTTCAACGAGGTTTCGGATGCCACGAGCTGGGCCTTGGCTGCGGCGAGTTGGGCTTGGGAAACGGCGACATCCTGCCTGCGGTTTTCGAGATCCTCGCGGCTCACGGCGCGGGTGTCGCTAACAGCGGTCAGGCGGGAGAGCTGGCCTTCCAACTTGGCAAGCTGCGCCTCGCTGACGGTGATCTGCGCGCGGGATATTTCCTGCTGGGCCTGGGTGGAAAGCTGTTCCGCCAGGAGATCGCGGTCGTCGAGTCTAAGCAAAGGTTGTCCCTTTTTCACCGGGTCGTTCACCTTGACGAAAACCTCCGTGACGAGGCCGGGCAGGGGAACGCCGATGGCGACGTTCTCGCTCAACGCCTCTAGAATACCCGTCGCGGCCACTGCATGCTGATAGGGTTTTTCCGGTGGCATGATGGGCGGATCGCCCGGTGGCGGCATGTCGCGTTCCGCCTGGGTTCTGGAAACCATCACGATCATCACCACGCCGAAGAGGGCGGCGGCAATGGATCCGTAGCGTAGGAGTTTGGATAGAAAATTCATGATTGGTGAGTCAGTGAGCGTGTTCGTGGACGAAATGCGGTTTCTCGCCTTGGTCCTGTTCCTTGACTTCGACGATTTCACCGTCGTCCATGCGGGCGATGCGGTCGGCGTAGGAGAAAATGCGGTTGTCGTGGGTGACGATGATGACGGAGCGATCGGCCGAGCGCGCGACCTGGCTGAAAAGGTCCATGACGATCTCGCCGTTCTGCGCGTCGAGCGCGGCGGTCGGCTCGTCGCAGATGACGAGCGGCGGCTCGTGGACGAGGGCGCGGGCGATGGCGACCCGCTGCTGCTGGCCGCCGGATAGTTTGTTAGGGCGTTCCTTCCAACGGTCACCGAGACCGACCTTTTCGAGGATTTCACGCGAGCGCTTGATCGCCTTTCCGTTGGAAACGCCTTGGATGAGCAGGGGAACGCTCACGTTTTCGGCGACGGTAAGGGTGGGGATGAGGTTGAACTGTTGGAAAATGAATCCGATTTTTTCCGAGCGGAAACGAGTGAGCGCACCGCCCGACATTTTTTCCAGCGAGTGACCGAAGGCGCGGATTTCCCCGGCATCCACGCGCATGGTGCCGGCGAGTGCGCTGAGGAGGGTTGTTTTTCCACAGCCGGATGGGCCGACCAGCATGGTGATCTCGCCGGTGAGTGCCTGGAAATTCACCTGCTTGAGCACGTGGATGCGGTTCGCTCCGTCGCCGAAGCTTTTTTCGACGCGGCGGACGTCGATGACGATGTCAGTTGATGGAGCGGAATCAGGCACGGAAGACCATGGCGGGTTCGTAGAGACTCAGGCGGATGATGCCCATCAG
>JAZKEY010000029.1:0-62491 GCA_040386755.1 Verrucomicrobiota bacterium
GCCCGGTCTGGCCGCGGGCGTAGAAGGTGCGGGAAACCTGCGAGCCGCCGAAGGAGCGGTTGTCGAGCAGTCCGCCGTATTCACGGGCGAACGGAACTCCTTGGGCGACGCATTGGTCGATGATGGAGCCGGAGACTTCGGCGAGACGATAGACATTTCCCTCACGGGCACGGAAGTCGCCACCCTTGATGGTGTCGTAGAAGAGGCGGCGGACGGAATCTCCGTCGTTCTGATAGTTCTTCGAGGCGTTGATGCCGCCCTGTGCCGCGATCGAGTGGGCGCGGCGAGGGCTGTCCTGATAGCAAAAGCATTTCACCTGATAGCCCATCTCGGCGAGCGAGGCGGCCGCGGCTCCGCCGGCAAGACCGGAACCGACGATGATGACGGTGAATTTCCGCTTGTTCGCCGGGTTGATGAGCTTGGAGTCCATCTTGTGTTTGGACCACTTCTGTTCGAGTGGGCCGGATGGGATCTTGCTGTCGAGGACGATGCTCATTGGATTGATTATTGAAAATTGAAGATTGGAAATTAAATCAACCCGCGTTGTTTCGGCGGGTGGTTTTGATGGAGGCACAGAAGATAGCGGTTAGTTCCGTGGCTTCCTGCCAGAGCGGAGTTACCAGGCTGGCGGGTAAGATTCCATCCTCCATGATGAGTTCCATCCAGAGGGCGGATTCGTCGGCCTCTTCGACGGCGGTGCCGACTTTGGACGCGAAATCGGCAGGAGATTTGGCGAGGCACGCGGCCCGGTAATTGGCGGCGACGGATGTGCCGGACCGGATAAGTTGGTTGGCGATGGGGCGGCTGATCCTGTCGTCCGGATGTGCGCGCACCAAGCGAATGACACGCAGGGAAAACTGCTTGCAACGTGCTTTGAGTTCTTCCGGATTCATGATCGCAATAATCAATTTTCAATAATCAATTTTCAATTTCTCAGCGGCCGAATTTGAAGAAGTAGATAGCGACCGGGATGGAGACGAAACCGATCCAGATGGCGGCGGAATAGGCTTTGGAAAACAGATCGATGGCGGAAGCTGATTTTTTGGAGCGCAGGCCGAGGGTCTGGAAAATGGCCGCCACACCGTGACTCAAGTGGGAGCAAAGCAGGCACATCGCGATGATGTAAAAGAGCACGACATACCAGACTGAGAAGCCGTCGATGACCATCTTCCAGGCGTTCTGGCGGAACTCGCCGGTTGCGGCCATGTATGCGTGGTCGGTGTAGAGCGCCGGGTTGTTATATTCGTTGCCGACACGGACGGTGAAATGGAGAAGGTGATAGACGACAAACACAAGGATGGTCAGGCCGCTCAGGATCATGATGCGCGACGATTTCGATGCCTGGATGGTTGCATTGCACTCGTATTGCTTGCGCGCCGCCCGGTTCTGGCAGGTCAGGGAAATCGTGGCGGCGATGTGGAGGACGATGGCGGCCAGCAACCCGATGCGGGCGATCCAGATGCCGGCTCCGTGAAGCAGGTGGTGGAGAAGTTGCGCGTAGTCGTTGAACGCCTCAGGACCCACGAAAACCAGCAGGTTTCCGATCATGTGGCCGCCCAGGAACAGCACAAGAACGAGTCCGGTGAGGGCGACGATGAGCTTTTTCCCGATGGAGGAGGACCAGTAAGTATCGAGGCAGCGGGTAATAGCGTTCATGGCTGTTGAAAATGAGCAAGTGGCGGCGCGGGCCGGGCGAGGAATAGACAGGGAGGAAATGCTTTTCAAGGGGAGACTCGTCCGGAAGTGGAATCGGAGGAGGGAATGACGGAATTTGCGGGTTGGTTTCCCAATTTGGCCGATTCCACAGAGCAGGGCGATACTTCAGTTGGGAGCATTAAAAGTTGGCCCGCCGCCTGCTATTCTGTCGTTATAAATCCATGGAAATGTTCAAGGGCTACGACCCCGGCAAGTTTTACGATGAGATGTTCAGCGAGAATGGCTCCGTGAGAGATCATTGCGCACCACTTCTCCAGAAATTCGGCAAAGTGGACCAGCGCGATTTCCTCGCCCGCAAAGCCAACTCGGAACTCTACTTCCTCCGTCAGGGAATCACGTTCAACGTGTATCACGACAATCAAGGCACCGAGCGGATTTTCCCCTTCGATCCGATCCCGCGCGTGATGCCGGCCAGCGAGTGGGAGCACCTCGAAGCAGGGCTCACCCAGCGGATCGTGGCGCTGAATCTCTTCCTTCACGACATCTATCACGACCAGCAAATCCTCAAGGACGAGGTGATCCCGCGGTTCTACATCGAGAACGCGAAGCACTACCGGCCCGAGTTCCGCGGAGTCGATGTGGCGGAAAACATCTACATCCACATTTGCGGCAGCGACCTGATCCGTGGGGCGGACGGTGTTTACTACGTTCTCGAAGACAACGGCCGCTGCCCGTCAGGAGCTTCCTATCTGTTGGAAAACCGCAACGCGCTGAAGCGGGCGTTTCCCGGAATTTTCGAAACGCTCGGCGTGCGTCCGGTGGATTCCTACCCACGCGACCTACTGAACATGCTGCATCACATTTCGCCCCGCCGTGAAGGGGATCCGGTGTGCGTGCTGCTCACGCCGGGCTGCCACAACAGCGCCTATTTCGAGCATTGCTACCTCGCACGTGAAATGGGTATCGACATCGTCGAGGGCAAGGACCTCGTGGTGGTGGATAAATTCGTTTACATGCGGACGACCCGCGGGCTTGTGCGGGTGGACGTGATCTATCGCCGCATCGACGACGATTTCATCGATCCCGTGGTTTTCCGGAAAGATTCGGTGCTCGGCGTCCCCGGCCTGATGAATGCCTACCGCCACGGCAACGTCTCGCTCGCGAACGCGGTGGGGACCGGCGTCGCGGACGACAAGGTGATCTACTATTTTGTGCCGAAAATGATCGAGTATTACCTCGGTCAGGAGCCCATTTTGCCGAACGTCCCGACCTACTTGGCATCCGAGGAAGCCGACATGAAATACATTCTGGCGAATCTTCCCGAAATGGTCGTCAAGGCGGCCAATGAATCCGGCGGCTACGGCATGCTCATGGGGCCCAGCGCCACCAAGGACGAAATCGCCGCTTTCCGCGAGCGTATCATTGCCGATCCCCGCAACTACATCGCCCAGCCGGTTATCTCGCTATCCCGCTCGCCGACGTGGTGCGACGGTGCGATGGAAGGCCGCCACATCGACCTGCGGCCCTACATCATTTACGGAAATGAAGTCAAAATCGTGCCTGGCGGACTCACCCGCGTGGCGCTGACCAAGGATTCCCTGGTAGTAAACTCTTCCCAAGGCGGCGGGAGCAAGGATACTTGGGTGCTTCGCCATTAAATCATCATGCTTTCCCGAGTTGCTAACACACTTTACTGGATGGTCCGCTATGTGGAGCGGGCCGACAATCTTGCCCGCCTGATCGATGTCAACCAGCAGCTTCTGCTGGATTTCGAGAGTCTCGACAGCGAGCGCCTGCGCGGTTTTTGGCAGCCGATCATCCTCAGCACCGGGGACGAGGAGGCATTCGACAAGCTTTACGACGAAACCGGCAGCCACGAGGTCATCCGCTTCCTCACCGACGATCCGCGCAATCCTAACAGCATTATCTCGTGCATCGCACTTGCCCGCGAGAATGCCCGGACCGTGCGTGACCAATTGTCTGACGAACTCTGGGAGGAGCTGAACTCGCTCTATCTGTTTTCCCGCTCCGACGAGGCGAAAATGACGATCGCATCCGATCCGTCGCGGTTCTATGAAAATGTCCGCCGTTCCGCCGTGACCTTTCTGGGGATCGCCGCGTCCACCATCACACGCAACGAGGCGTGGGAATTCATGGACCTTGGACGGCACCTCGAACGAGCCGACAAGACGACCCGGTTCCTCGATGTTTCAAGCTATCTCCCCGCGAGTGAGGAGGGGACCGAATCGGTGTCAGCCGGAGTCCTTCACTGGACCGCCATCCTGCGTTCCTGCGGCGCGATGGGAGCCTACCGGGCGATGCAGCGCGAAATCAATGCGCAGGGAGTCGTGGATTTCCTGATTTTCTCGAAGGACTTCCCGCGGTCGGTGCGCTATTGCATCGAACGCGTGGACATCAGCCTGCACCGGATCTCGGGTACTCCTCGCGGCGCGTTTTCCAACGAAGCTGAGCGCGAGGCGGGCCGTCTTCTATCGGAACTGAATTTCGGCTCCGTCGAGAGCATCTTCGAATCCGGCTTGCATGAATATCTCGACGCGCTGCAAGGCCGCCTCAACCATATCGGTGGCGAGATTTTCGAAACCTACGTCCTAATGCCCGAGCGCGTGCAAACAAGTCCTCCCGTCAAAGCGCCAACATTCTCCGACGTGGCAGCATGGCATATGGAACAACAACAACAGTGAACGGATCCAATGAAACGGGCCCGACGTCACTTGGCATGAAGCTTTCGGTTTGTCACCGGACGACCTTCAACTACGCCTCGCCCGTCACCCAAAGCATCAACACGCTGCATCTGGAACCACGGACGTTTCCCTATCAGAAAACCATCAGCGCGTTGATCCGCGTGATTCCTCCGACCCGGGTGCGAAAATTCACCGATCTGTTTCAAAACATCACGCACCACTTCGAGCTTCCCGCGGCGCACATGCGATTGGAGATCGAAAGCCGGATCAAGGTGCACAACCTGCCGCTCGACATTTCCCAAGCCAGCCGCGAGGCAACCTTGAGTGACTACGATGATCCATCGATCCGCGAACTGACGTGGCCATACCTTCAAGAAAGTCACTGGGTTTCCCGGCATCCCGAGGTCTGGCGGCAGGCGCTCGACATCACGCGTCTGTTGCCTTCCGTTTTTGACCAGGCGAGCGCGCTGATGGCGTGGATCCACCAGGAATTCCGCTATGTGGCGGGTGTCACCAATGCAAGCACCCACCTTGAGGAAGCCTTCGCGATGAGATGCGGCGTTTGCCAGGATTTCACCCACGTGATGTTAGGCTTGTGTCGTTCCGTGAGCATCCCGGCGCGTTACGCCTCGGGCTATCTCTACAACGGCCCGCGCGACACTCTTGTCGGAGCGCAGGCTTCCCATGCCTGGGCGGAGGTCTATCTGCCAGGTGCGGGATGGATCGGTTTCGATCCGACGAACAACACCCTCGCCGACGAGCGCTACATCAAGATCTCCGTGGGTCGTGACTACGACGACGTTGCTCCGGTGAGAGGGAGCTATAACGGTACCGGTCACTGCCGGATGGAAGTCCAGGTCGAGGTGGACAAGCTCTGATCGTTTCCGAATTTCCCGGGCGAATCGGCCGTGCCGGGATTCCGCATCGCAATTTTTGCGGAGCATCCGGCAAGGGACGGGATGCGGATCAGATCCGGACGGACTACGGTTCAGGTGCGATGAAAACGATGATTTCCAAGGAATGCCGGCGCGTGTTCATTGATAGGTCTCCGGCGCTGAAATCGCCACCGCCTGACAGTCGTATCGCGTCAGAGCTTTGTTCTGAGTGGAATTACGACGACGGATGCGAGAATTTACAGGAACGGGAAGCGGTTTGGCTGGAGTGGGACGCTCCCGAGAATGAAAGGACTTCGCGGGATCCGCCGGTCGAATGACCTGATGGGAACCAAGCGTCAGAATGGCTTTCTCAAACCCAGCCACGCGGCGGTGATGGCAGCGGCGATGCACAAAATCAGGACGACGGAACTTGGCAAAACCTTGCGCTTGGCAAGGGCAGGGGCCGCACCGATGAAAAGCCAAAGCCCGAGTTTGATCATCCACCAGGATTCGCCCATGGGCGGCTTCTTGAGCATGGCGAAGCCGATCAGCAGGATGAAAAGCAGTGAGACTCCATGGAGAATCGATGCACCTTTTTTGCCGGACCCACCCAGCAGGGTCGCGCCGAGTGAAGTGAAGAGTCCGATGACGCCGGCGATGTGGAGTGTCTTGAGTAAAAAGGGATCCATGGGAAAATTCGAGCTGCCGGAGTCTCTCCGTCCCGGCCATGGAATCAAGGATGTTCCGCAAGTTGCAATGTGGGGATTCCATGCAACGGTGCTCGGATAAAAAAAGCGTGTTGCGTGGCTGTTTGCCATTTTGTCCGGGCTTTATCTACTGACCCTCGGCATTCTCCGTGACCCGATTCCGTTCATCGACGAGGCCACCGCGTTGCTTGTCTTCGTAAAGTCGATGGCTTACCTCGGCCACGATGTCCGCCGCGGGGTGCCGTTTCTCGGCAAGGGAAAAGCGGTAAAAACCCCACAAACTGGTAGGACCGTGGATGTCTGAAAAGTGAATTCGCGCTGGAAGATCGGCCCCGTGCTTGGCGTAATGCGGTGAATCCATGGCTGATCCTGCAATCTCAATTCCCCGCCGCAAAAAACCCTGGGCACTCACGTTTTTCGGCCTGCTCGCCGCCGGTGGCCTAATCGCGATGCCGTTCCTCGCCGGTCCGCCGGATGGCGGGAAAATGCCGGACACCGTGCGATTTCTCGGGCATTTTCACCCGGTTCTGCTGCATTTGCCTATCGGTGTTTTCATCCTGATCGTGCTTCAGGAGCTGGGAGCGATTTTCGGAAAGCGCCACCATGAGGAAGTGGCGAACAGGGCGATGTTCCCGCTGTTTTTCGGAGCGGTGAGCTCGATCGTGGCCGTCATCGCCGGGTTTCTTTTGTTCCAAGGTGGAGAGGAATACGCCGGAAACGCCCTCGCGGAACGCCACCTCTGGGGCGGACTTATTTTTGCGGTGGCGGCGGTGATCACTTTTATTTTGAAGGCATGGACGGT
The DNA here is from genome assembly GCA_040386755.1 of Verrucomicrobiota bacterium. Taxonomy (GTDB): domain Bacteria; phylum Verrucomicrobiota; class Verrucomicrobiia; order Verrucomicrobiales; family Akkermansiaceae; genus Luteolibacter. Next base: position 6,743 of record JAZKEY010000029.1, read on the forward strand.
CGCGGTGTCGGCCAACCCGGCATTCTATCGACTGCTGCTTTTCGCCAGCGTCAGCGTGATGGGATTTGCAAGCCATGACGGTGCGTCGATCACGCACGGTGAGGACTATCTAACGAAATTCGCTCCGGATCCGGTGCGGGCACTGATCGGATTGCCAAAGAAGGGGAGTTCTTCCACCGGCGGTGGTCAGGTCGCTTCGGGTAAGAAGTTGGATGACAGGATTGTCTATTCGGACATCGTCGCGCCGATCCTTGAGAGCCGTTGCGTGCAGTGCCACAAGGAGAGCAAGGCGAAGGGCAAGTTCCGGATGGATACCTACGAGTTGCTCGTAAAGGGAGGCAAGGAAGGTGAAGGTCTGGTTCCCGGAAAATCCACGGAAAGCAATATTCTCCTCCGCATTGCCCTTCCCGAAGACGACGAGGAACACATGCCCCCTGAAGGCAAACCCCAGATGGAGGACTCGGAAGTCGCCATCATCAAATGGTGGATCGATAACGGTGCCGACCCCACGAAGGCGCTCAAGGAATTTGATGTGCCCGTGCCGTTGAAGGAAATGATCGCCAACCTAGCTCCGCCATCGGCGGCATTGGCATCGGATGCGGAGGATGGTCATTCGCCGCATGGCGCTTCCGCAGGCCCTGATGAAGCCCTCAAGAATTCAGTCGCCGGGATTTCCAAGGAGTTTCCCGGAGCCTTGAGCTTCGAATCGCAATCGTCCGCCTTTCTAACGTTCACCGCCGTTTCGCTTCGTGGAAATCTAGACGATGCGGGGTTCAAAAAACTCGAGCCCGTCACGTCCCAATTCGTCACCGTTGATCTCTCCGCCACGAGAATCACTGACCTCGCGGTGGCCCAGCTTGCACCGGCCAAAAATCTGCGACTCATCCGTCTTTCGGAAACCGGCATCACCGACGCCTCCATCGACACGCTGTTGAAGCTTCCCGGTCTGGAGTCCATCAACCTTTATGGCACCAAGGTCACCGACGCGGGTGTTAGCAAGCTTTCAGGAATGACGAATCTCAAGCGTCTCTATCTCTGGAAGACCGCAGTTACACCCGAGGCCATTAAGGTGCTCAAGGAAAAGCTCCCAAACTGCGAAATCGTCACTGGTGCTGAAGCGTGAGGAGAGTCGGACTTCGGCCGACCCGGGTTGACCAAAGGTCAGCCCTCCATAGGCTGCTGTTGGGAAATGCAATGCAAGGTGCCGCCTTCCTCTACCAGGTCGAGGCAGTCGATCCCGACCACCTCGCGGTCGGCGAACAGTTCGCGGATCATGCCGAGGGCGCGGTCATCGTTCCTATCCTGCCGGAATGTTGGAACCAATACCCCGCCGTTGACGATCAGGAAATTGACATAGGACGCCGGCAGAACGGGCAATCTCCAGCCCGGCACTTCGCAGGCTTCCGGCAACGGGATTTCCAGCACATCGAAGGCGCGGCCATTGGGTCCGAGGAACGAGCGCAGTTTTGATAGGTTGTCCTCGAGGATGCGCTGGTTCGGCGATATTGAGTTCCGGTCGATGCAAGCGAGGATCGTTTGCGGGTCGGTGAAACGGGCGAGGTCGTCGATGTGGCCGTCGGTGTCGTCGCCTTCAATGCCCTGTTTGAGCCAGAGGATTTCCAAAACGCCCAGACCGTCGCGAAGTCGTTGCTCGATCTCCTCCCGGTCGAGACGCGCGTTGCGGTTGGGATTCAGAAGAACCGCTTCGGTTGTTAGTAGTTGGCCCGCACCGTTGATCTCGATGGCACCACCTTCGAGGATCATTCCACCTTTGAAAACGCGCTTGCCGAGCGAAGCCGCGATCCGGCCGGGGATGGTGTTGTCCTGATCCCACGGCGGAAACTTCCCACCCCACGCGTTGAACTCCCAATCCGTCACCGCCACTTCACCAGAGACGTGATGTTTCACGAAGATCGGACCATGGTCGCGGCACCAAACGTCGTTGTGCGGGTGATCGAATAGTTGTACCCGCTCTGGAACCGCTTTCGCGCGGTTGCAGGCGGTCATGATCGCAGCGTGATCGGTTCCCGGCGCATTGATTCTAACGGACTCAAAACGGGAGACGGCGGCCGCGATTTCCGCGAATTTCGCCCAAATCATTTCCCGTTTCGCTCCGCCCCAATGGCGCGGATCGTCCACCGGCCAGGAAAGCCAGACCGCTTCCTGCGGCGACCATTCGGGGGGCATGGAAAATCCTGCAACTGCGGCTGTCATGTGCGGACCATGAGCGGTTTGGAGCTCATTGTTCCAGTTATTTCAGCCACGGAGTCTGGGATTCCTGTGGGTAAATCTCCTGACGAAGGTGTCGGATTTTCTCCCTCCGGAGAAAGGGTAAACGCCCATCTGTCATACGCCAGCGTCTCGGTTGATCCTTTCACATGACCGTTGAAAACCCAATTTCATCCAAATCGGCGGTGCGCCCGCGCATCTTTCAAGCCCTGATCCCCATCATTTCCGCTGCCATGGCATTCCCGTTTGAGCCGGTGGCTGCCGCAGTGATGCCAGGGCCATCCACACTAACGATTTCGCTGGCTTGGACTCCAGTTCCCGAGACCAATATCCAAGGCTACCGGGTATTTGTGGGAACGGCGAGCAACCAGTATTCGCAGCAATTCGATGCGGGAAACTCCGCGGCCTTCTCCGTTCCGGGCCTCGTATCCGGAGAGACCTATTATTTTGCGGTCAAGGCCATCGGCCGTACTGGCATCGAGGGGGAGCGCTCCGACGAACTCGTCGTGCCGGTGACCACCATTCCAAATGCAGTGGCTGATACTTACACCACGACACGGGATTCCCAACTCGTCGTTCCCGCCGCAGGGGTCCTCGCCAACGACAGCGACATGGACTCCCCCGTTTTGACCGCCGTTCTGGACTCGGCCCCTGCGCACGGCAGCCTATCCCTGAACTCTAACGGCGGCTTCGTCTACACCCCCTACGCGGGATTCACTGGGACCGATTCCTTTGTCTATCATGCCCACGACGGTAATTCGGATTCGGCGACGACGATCGTCGACGTGGTCGTGAAGGAACCGGTATTCCAGATCCTGGTCAACGGCAGTTTCGAAGCGAACTATACCGGGTGGACGGCCACCGGCAACCTGCTGGTTGAACCGGCGGGTTCCACCTATGCGCCGACAGACGGCACCAAGATCGTTGCCTTCAATGGCAAGGATCTGGCACCGAACGGTGTTCTATCACAATCCTTCGCCACGGTGGTTGGCGAGACATACACGCTCAGGTTTGATTCAGGCGTGGTCGCCTTCAATACGACGATGCAAAGACTGCTGGTGAATGTCGTGGGCAAGGTCAATCGCCTGTCGCAGACCATCACCGCCTACGGAGCCGGGACGGGAATCAACCGCTGGCAGTCCCAAAGCTACACGTTCGTGGCCGACAGCACCATGACCACGCTCAGTTTCAAGGACGATTCGCCGTCCTCAAACTCGATCGACCTGATGTTGGACAATGTCAGTGTGAGCGGTCCGCGGAAGTCCGAGGTCGTTCTATCTCTTCCGGAAAGCACGCGGACTCCATCGCTGGCAGGCAGGCCGGGGGCCGTCACCGTCGGCATGTCGGTTGCCGAAAACGGCACTTATGTTCTGGAGCGGTCGGAGGATCTTGTGAGATGGGAGGTCCTTGATACCACCCTCGTCACCGCGCCACGCCGGATTGAGTTTCTGGACTCCAAGCCCGCAAGCTCCTCGGTGCGCAAAATGTTCTATCGAATCGGCCGGCGATGAATACATCGGACACTCATGTCGCGACGTTTGATGATCATTTCCGTACTCAGAGGAAGCGGGTTGACGGAATCCGTTGAAACCGGGAAATTCCGCCATGCTCCAGACCGGAATCCTCAATCCCCATGTCCTCGATTTGTTAGCCCGGATACGGCACACCAACACGCTTGTGATCGCGGACTGGGCGTTTCCTTACTGGCCGGAAATCGAAACGGTAGACATCTCACTCACTCATGACATCCCGACGATAATCGACGTGTTGGATCTGCTGACACCTGTTTTCAAAATCGGTCGTATCTGGCAAGCCAACGAGTTCATCCTGTCCAATACCGACGAAACTGTTGCGAGATTTACGAACTCCTTCGGCCACATTCCGCTGACCCGTGAAGCCCACGTCGATTTCAAAAAGCGCGTACCTCTGGCCATTGGTCTGATCCGCACCGGCGACACGACGCCCTACGGAAACATCATCCTGGAATCCGTCTGAAACAATGGGGATCTCAGTTAGCCCGCCGGGGAGTAGTCTTTTCCGATGACCCGGCCATCCTGCATTTTCAGAATGATGCCCTCGGGAGTCGGCTCCGCGGGTGTCTCCGGGGTCATGCGGATTTTCAACTGCGTCGCCGAGTCCTCGGCCAAGGTCGGAAGCTTGCGCAATTGATCAGGCGGGTACCACTCCCGCATCTCGGCCAACACCTCGTCACGGCTCATGCCGATGCGGATATTCCAGTAGAAGAGTTGGAATGTGCGGAAGCGGGCATCGATCACCCACGGATTCCTACCCACAAACAGAATCGAGCTCGGGACGAGCAGGCAAATGGCCACACCAGCCAGAAAGATCCGTGATGCGAATCGTGCGCTGCGCCATGCGAAGATCGCCATGAGGATGCCAGCCGCCAAGCCGATGAGGATCACTTGGCTGATGGTATCGGTTGGAGTGGTCATGATCGGGGAGGGAACAGGTGACCCGGACGGATCTATCCAAATTCACCCGTGAGTTTGACTGCAACAATGCGGATTGGCAAAGTTCAATTTCCTGACGGTGGAACCGAATCGGTGATTTTTTGGAATTGTCTCGCGACCATTTACGGAATCGTGCTCTTGGGTTCAGTGGAAGACCTGATGAACGCGATGGATCGGTACGGTTGGGCAAGCATGCCCGGATGTGTCAGTTTCGCGGATTCCCATCGATTGAAGGACGAATGCGAGATCGCTTGGGAAAAAGGGCATTTCCGTCGTGCCGGAGTCGGCAGGGGACAGGGCTTGGTAATCCGCGAGGAAATCCGGCGGGATCAGGTGATGTGGCTGGACCCGGGCGGATTGTCGGTCGAGCAATTGATGTATCTGGCGACTTTGGAAACCCTTCGACTCGCCATGAACCGGCGGTTCTTTCTCGGTCTGTTCGAGTTTGAAGGTCATTTTGCGATCTATCCCGAAGGCGCGTTTTACAAGGCGCATTTGGATCGGCATTCCGGAACAAGTGATCGCATCGTGACGGTGATTCTCTATCTGAATCCAGACTGGCAGCCCGGTGATGGCGGGGAGTTGAAACTGTGGACCACCACCGGAGATCGGGATGGCGCATTCACTTTGATCGAACCCAGGATGGGCACCTTGGTGTGTTTCATGGCTGGGGATTTCTGGCATGAAGTGCTGCCGGCGAAAAAGACCCGGATGAGCATCACCGGCTGGTTCCGCCAACGCTGAGATGAGAGTAAGAATCCGGTCTTCCACCACTTCACTTAGGCGGCTTTTCAAATAAAGTGAGACACCGTTAACGATGCTTTATAACTAGGATTTGTGACAAGTCAGGGTGTAATTAGAGGTTTTTATCCATAAGTAATTGTAAAAGAATGAATTGTGTTTCTTTGGCGGAGGCTGTGAAAATCGATCTTTCAGTTACCTTGATCTCACGGAGGGGGCTGGGTAGTTTTTGCGCCTCCCCCCATGAAAACAACGAAACTACTGGTTTACGCGGTAGCACTTGCAGCCGCTTTCGCGGCGGCCAAGGCTAAAGGACAGAATATCTCGGCCACCTTGATCGGGATCGACCCGGGAATCGCGGTCACTGGAACGATTGACAACGGCAGCTTCAGCCAAGCTTATCCGTCTGGCATTTCCAAGTTCACGGAATTCGACGCGTTCTGCATCGAGCCGACCCAAGGTCTTTCCTACGGTGAAACGCTCGTCTATCAGATTCAGAATCCGCTGTCCCTGACCAATACCGACATCATTTCCCGGTTGGTAAGCGGCTATCTGGCTTCATCGCAGACTGCACAAGATGCGGCGGCGGTCCAATGGGCGATCTGGGAAATCACCACCGAAGTGCTCTCCGCCTACTCGCTCTCCGATGGCAATGTCAGGATCAATCCGACGTTCAATCAGGATACCATCACGCTGGCGAACCAGTATTTGGCGCAAGCCCCCAACTACACTCCGGCGAATGTTACTTTTCTCACGAATCCTGAACGCCAGGACGTCGTAACTTGGGAAACAATTCCCGAGCCGGCCTCCGCAGGTCTCATTGCCCTGTCCGGTTTGCTTCTTTTCCGCCGGCGTCGGCGCTGAGCCGTCGATGCCATGAGGCGGGAAGTCCCTTCCACTGTGGAAGGGATCAAAAGCGTGCGTTGGATCATCCAGCGCACGCTTTTTCCGTGTGTTTCTGCTACCAATCCCGTGAAGGCTCAAACGCCGATCATTTTATACCAACGAGTTTTACGATTTGGACTCTACAAGATCGGAAATAGCCCACCACTTCAGGTGAGAGGGAGATTGCCGGCGATTGAAGTCCCACAGGGACTTTGGAAACCGGCCATCCATTTCCCATCACCGAAGTGGTGGGCTAGGTGTCGGAAATCCATCCAAAGTCCTATTCCTTGAGGACGACGGTGTTGTTACTTACCGTTGCGACACGACCGGCTGGCCTTTCAGCAGACCAATGTAGTCGATGAGGATATTGCGGGCCTCATGCAGAACAATATCTTCCACCGGTTCCGCAGGAAGGCCGTCTTCAGCTTCCGGATCCGCATTGAGGTTCAACTTGGGCTTTTCCTTCGTGACGAGTTCTCCTGGCCCGGGCTTCGCGAGGTTTTTCAGGGTGAGTTCGTAAGTCGGCGGTGGGGTGATGCCACGTGCGAGACGTTCCTTTTTCAAAGCTTCGGCGCGTTCCTTGATCTCGGTTTTTTCCTCCTGTCGCTTGGCCTCGTTGAGGGAAACGGTTTTTTCCTCCCGGAGCTTTTTGAAGCGCTCGGCTTCCGATTTTAATTCAGTGAAATCCTTGCTTTTGGCAATCCGATCGGCTGAACGAGTGCTCAAGGAGCCAATCGAAGCGGTTACACGGTTGATAGGAGTGAATTTTGCCGATTCGATAGTGTCCCAGGGGAGCGGGTTGATGAGGTCGGACTCACCGATTTCCGGAAAATCACTGAGCGATGGGATGACGATGTCGGCCTTCACTCCTTCGAGCTGGGTGGACTTGCCGCTGGGTCGATAGAATTTGCTGATAGTGACTTTCAACGCGCCAGGATTGGAACTCGGGATGAGTCCCTGGTTTTGCATGATGCGGTCGAGAGGGACGATGGTCTGGACGGTACCTTTGCCGAAGGTGGAAGTGTCGCCGACAACGATCGCGCGGCCGTAATCCTGGAGTGCTCCGGCGACGATCTCCGAGGCGGAAGCGCTGAAGCGGCTGGTTAGAACCACCAGCGGTCCGTCGTAGGCGACCTTGCCGTCGCGGTCCTTGCCGACTTCCACATCCCCGTCCAGACCACGTGTCTGTACCACCGGGCCGGAGGGGATGAAGAGGCCCGTTAGGCTGATGGCTTCCTGCAGCGAGCCGCCGCCGTTGTGGCGGAGGTCGAGGATGAGACCGGTGACCTTTTCCTCCTTGAGTTTCGTGATGAGGCGCGAGACGTCGGCTGTGGCCGATGTCGGACCGGCCTTGGAATTTCCCTCGCCCGCGTAGAACGTCGGGAGGTCGATGACTCCGATCCGCTGCGTGCTGTCGCCTGCGGGCATGTCGATGATCCGTGCCTTCGCCTGTTGATCCTCGAGTTTGATTTCCTCGCGGATGATGGTCACATTCTTGCGCACACTGTCATCGACTGCATTCGCGGGGATGATGTTGAGATAGACGGGCGTGCCCTTTTTCCCACGGATGAGATCGACGGCCTGGGACAGCGGGAGATCGACCAGATCGGTATATTCGTTGCCCTGCTTCTGGGCGACACCCACGATTCGGTCGCCGTTCTTGAGCATCCCGCTGCGGGCGGCGGGGCCACCGGGGACGAGCTCCATGATCTTGCAATAGCCATCCTGGGATTGCAGCGTCGCGCCGATGCCGATGAGCGAGAGATTCATGGAAATCTCAAAGCTCTTCATTTGCTCCGGGCCCATGTAGTCCGAGTGCGGATCATAGACCTGGGCGAGGGCTTCCAGATAGATTTCCAATACGGCCTTCTCGTCGAGTTTCTTCATGGTCTCGACGACGCGGTTGGAGCGGCGGGTGAGCGTTTTAATGATTTCCTCGGCCTTTTTGCCAGCGAGTTTTTCCTGAAGATATTCGTAACGGATCTGCTGGGTCCAGAGTTCCTTGGCCGCCGTTAGATCCTTCGGGTGAGGAGCGTCCTTGCGGTCGTAGGAAAATGTCTCGTCCCCGGAGAAATCGAATTTCCCGTTAGCCAGCAGATCGGAGACGAAGGCGGTCCGCTGGTTGAGGCGTTCGAGGTAACGTTTGAAAACCGAGTGGGCTATCCGGCTGTCGCCATCCTCGCGGGTGGCCTTCGCCAGGGTCGGACGGGCCTTGTTGAATTCGTCGATGTCGCTTTGGAGGAAAATCATGTGGCCGCCATCGAGGGCGTCGAGGTAGCGGTCGAGAAATTTGCCGGCCATTTCATCATTGAGCTGCTGATGCGCGAACTGCGAGTTTTCCAGCAGTTTAGAGGTCAGGGCGGTGGTCGCGGCATCGGTGCCCTTGGCATCGAGCGTTTCCTCGTTCCGGAAACCGAATGCCGCCGCGAATGAGATCAGGGACACGCTGACCGAGACGGCGGGAATGATGATTTTGAACTTAGGTTTCATTTGGTTTCTACTGGGCGGGTGAGCATCCTCCGTGCCGTGCATTGTTTTGCGTGATCGAAGTCAGGGCAAGTGGGCAAATCGGATCTGCGGAATATAACGTCGCAACGCCACGGCGCTGTCTTGGATCTTTTGCGTGGCCAACCTCCGAAGGTCGCCGCGCCGGACGGGCTCCATCAGGATCAAGGGTTTAGTCTTGATTCGTTCATTAAAATTTGAACAAATCTCCTCTCTGGAAACTTTGAAACGCACCATGAAATTATTTGGAACCGACGGCATCCGGGGCAGAGCGAACGAGTTCCCGATCACCCCCGAAGTCGCCCTCCGTGCTGGCAAGGCGGTGGCCCAGGTCCTGCGTTCTTCCGGCCATAACCGCAACCGCGTCGTCATCGGCAAGGACACCCGGATTTCTGGCTACATGCTCGAAACCGCCCTGACCGCCGGCCTCGTCTCGATGGGCATGGACGTGCTGTTGCCCGGTCCGCTGCCGACGCCCGCGATCGCCCACCTCACGAAATCGATGGGTGCCGCCGCAGGAATCATGCTCACCGCTTCCCACAATCCCTACGAGGACAACGGCCTGAAAATCTTCGGTCCCGATGGCTACAAGCTTTCCGACGCGCTGGAGGAAATCATCGAGCGCCACATCCTCGGGGACGAACCCGAGCCACGCCCGATGTCGCCCGAGAAAATCGGCAAGGCCTACCGGATCGACGACGCCCGCGGCCGCTACATCGAGTTCGCCAAACACACCGCCGACAATATTTCCCTGCACGGCCTGAAAATCGTCGTCGATTGCGGCCACGGCGCGGCCTACTTCATCGCGCCTCTCATTTTCAAGGAACTCGGTGCGGAAGTCATCAAGCACGGCTGCGAACCCGACGGCATCAACATCAACGACCAGTGCGGCGCACTCTACCCGCAGACCGCCGGCGAACTCGTCCGCCAGCACGGCGCGGACCTCGGCATCTCCTTCGATGGCGACGCCGACCGCGTGATCTTCACCGACGCCACCGGCACCCCGGTTTCCGGCGACCGCGTCCTCGCCCTCTCCGCCCTCTCGCTCCAGGAACAAGGCCGCCTCCGTGGCAACCGCATGGCCTGCACCGTCATGAGCAACCTCGGCCTGCACGAAGCCATGAAAAACGCTGGCATCGAAGTCCTCACCACCGCCGTCGGCGACCGCAGCGTCATCGAGGCACTCCGCGAAAAAGGCGGCTCCTTCGGCGGTGAAAACTCCGGCCACCTCATCTTCGCCGACCACGCCACCACCGGCGACGGCATCCTCAGCGCGCTCCAGGTCCTGCGCGTCATGAAGGAAAAAAAGGCCACCCTCGCCGAACTCGCCGCCTGCATGCGCGAGTTCCCACAGGAGCTGGTCAACCTCAAGGTCGCCTCCAAACCACCGCTCGCCGACCTCGCCGGCCTCCAGAAACTCATGAAGGAAGCCGACGCCGCCTTCGGTGACGCCGGCCGCCAGCTCATCCGCTACTCCGGCACCGAAAACAAGATCCGCATCCTCGTCGAACACCGTGATGCTGAGACCGTCGTCGAGTGGGTGGAGAAATTCACCAAGGCGGTGAAGGAGGATATTGGGGTGCCTGCGTGAGTAAACCTCTTCCCGAGCCGAGGCTCTTGAAGACAACATAAAATATGCCAATCCCCGATTACCAAGCCTGCATGTTGCCTCTTCTTCGCTTTGCGGGAGATGGCCTTGAGCATCAGTTAAAGGATGCCATTGCGATATTAGCTCGTGAGTTTTCGCTAACCGATGAGGAAAAAAACGAATTTCTTCCCAGTGGGCAGCAGCCGGTTTTCACAAACCGGCTTGGCTGGGCGCGAACATATTTGAAGAAGGCCGGTCTTCTGTTATCGCCCAGACGGGGATATTTTCAGATTACTGAGCGCGGAAAAGCAGTTCTTGGTGAGAAGCCGACAGAAATAAATCAGAAATACCTCGATCGGTTTCCGGAGTTTATCCAATTCAAGAGCGCGCGGCGTGAGAGATCAGATGACAATGGATTCAGTCAGGGGCCATCAGAGCTTGCGCCCGGTCAAACTCCGCACGAGGCGCTTGAGTCCGCTTATGAGCAACTTCGTTCTGAACTCGCCATTGAAATTATGACGAGCATAAGAGGGTGCGATCCAACTCTCTTTGAAAAGATCGTGGTCGAGCTACTTGTGAAGATGGGATATGGCGGAAGCCGGAAGGATGCAGGTCGAGCCATTGGTCGCAGTGGCGACGAGGGAATCGATGGTATCATCAAGGAGGATCACCTCGGATTGGATAACATCTACATCCAAGCCAAGCGGTGGGAGGCAACGATTGGCCGACCCGAGATTCAAAAGTTCGCCGGGGCGTTGCAGGGGCAACGTGCCCGAAAAGGCATTTTCATCACGACCTCCGACTTTACGAAGGAGGCGTTGGACTTCGTCTCCCGCATTGATTCCAAGATCATTTTGATAGCAGGTGGACCCTTAGCCAATCTGATGATCGATTTTGGCGTGAGAGTAAACCCAGTCGCGACCTATCAAGTTCAGAAGATCGATTCAGACTATTTCATCGATAATTGACAGCAAGGTGATGCGCTCTGCTCCCGCGATCCTTACCATTTAATCTAAAGTCATGAAACAGAGCGAACTCATCGCACGCATCACATGCGATCCGGACATTTTCGGCGGCAAGCCGATCATCGGGGGGCATCGTCTTGCCGTGGAGCATGTGCTCGACATGCTGGCCTCCGGTGATGACGTGGCGACCATTCTGAGCGGTTATCCGTGGATGGTTCCTGCCGACATACAAGCTTGTCTGCTCTATGCCTCGCGCCACGTGCGGCACGAGCGGATCGAGCTACTCCCAACGGCTCTCGCCTCCTGAATTTCGCCATGCCCCTCTTCACCACCCGCGCCATCGAGGATTTCCCCATCGGGAACGTCCCGCTCCGAGATCATCACATCGCGTTAGCGGTGGAGAGTTTGAACACTCATCCCCAAGCGTGGCTGACGCCGGAGGACATGGCATTGATTTCTCCGAAGACGCCGACGATGATGGATGAACAGCGCAGGCCGCTGGCTTGGCTCGGCGATTCTCCGGAAATGGCCAATGCCATTGTTGCCAACAGCTCGTTCCTCATCGTCCACCCGTGGGATTTGCTGCGAGCGAATGAGCTTTTCGTCGGCGCGCTCGCCTCGTCGAAGATTGAGGGCGACATCCATCCGAACGCGGTCATCGAAGGCACCATCCACCTCGGCGCGGGTTCGCGGATTTTGCCGGGCGTCTTCATCGAGGGAAATGTCGTCATCGGTGCGAACAGCAAGATCGGCCCGAATTGCTACATCCGAGGCAACACCAGCATCGGCGACAAGTGCCACATCGGCCAGTCCGTCGAGATCAAGAATTGCCTCATCCTTTCCAACACCAACGTCGGCCACCTTTCCTACGTCGGTGACTCGGTGCTCGGCGAGAAGGTGAACTTCGGTGCCGGAACCACCACCTCGAATCTCCGCCACGACGGAAAAAACCACCGTTCGATGATCGATGGTGTACTCATCGACACCGGTCGCCGCAAGTTCGGAGCCATCGTTGGCGACGGTGTCCACACGGGCATCAATACTTCCATTTACCCCGGCCGCAAACTGTGGCCCAATACTTCCACGCGGCCCGGCGAAATCGTCCAGCGCGACATTCAATCTTCAATCTCCAATCCCCAATAATCAATCCCATGTGCGGAATCGTCGGATACATCGGAAAAGCGGACGCTGCCACCGTCCTCATCAACGGCCTGCGCCGCCTCGAATACCGCGGCTATGACTCGGCGGGCGTCGCCATCCTCGACGACGACCGCGTGCTCGTTTCCAAGTCGCCGGGAAAAGTTGCCAAACTAAGCGACAAGGCCCACGCCGATTGGGACGCCGCGCTCTTCCACCGCGCGTCCACCGGCATCGCCCACACCCGCTGGGCCACCCACGGACCGCCGACCGAGGTCAACGCCCACCCGCATCTCGATCAATCCGGCGACATCGCGCTCGTCCACAACGGCATCATCGAAAACTACCGCGCCCTCCGCGCCCGGCTCGAAGGAAAGGGCCACCACTTCTACTCTGAGACCGACACCGAAGTCCTCGCCCACCTCATCGGCGATTGCGACAAGGGCGATCTTTTCCAGGCCGTTTGCGACGCGCTCCATCAAGTCAACGGCACCTTCGGCATCGCTGTTCTATCCGCCCAGGAGCCTGACAAAATCATCACCGCCCGCCGTGGCAGTCCCATCGTCATCGGTGTCGGCGATGGCGAAACGATCATTGCTTCGGATGCTTCCGCCATCGTCGCGCACACCCAGCGCGTGATCTATCTGGACGACAACGACATCGCGATCGTCACCGCAGATTCCGTCGATATCCGCGACCTCCACAACGTCCCGGTCACCCGCGAGATCGCCGAACTCGGTCTCGACGCCGCCGCCGCCGAAAAGGGCGGCTACGACCATTTCATGCTCAAGGAAATCCACGAGCAGCCGGATTCGTTAGACAATGCCATCCGCGGTCGTCTCGATTTCGACATCGGCTCCTCCGTCCTCGCGGGCATGGGCACCTCGCCGCGCGAACTCGCCGAGTTGAGCCGCGTCGTCCTCATCGGCTGCGGCACCTCGCTCCACGCCGGCCTTGTTGGTGAATACGCCTTCGAGGATCTCGCCGACATCCACGCCGAGGTCCAGCAGGCCGCCGAATTCCGCTACCGGAATCCCATCCTCGGCAGCCGCGACCTCGTCGTCGCCATTTCCCAATCCGGTGAAACCGCCGACACCCTCGCCGCCGTTAGAGAGGCGAATCAAAAAGGTGCGTTTGTCATGAGCCTTTGCAATGTCGTCGGCTCCACCATCGCCCGCGAGACGGGCAGGGGAGTCTATCTGCACGCCGGTCCCGAGATTTCCGTCGCCTCCACCAAGGCCTTCACCTGCCAGGTCGCGGTGTTGCTCATGATGGCGCTCAAGCTCGGTCGCGGCCGCCGTTTCTCCCGCGAGGACGGTTACAAACTCGCTCGCGAAATCGAAGCCATCCCGGCCCTCGTTGCCAAAGTCATTCTCCAGAACGACAAGATCGCCAAAATCGCCTCCGACTACACGAAGAACGAGCACGCCTTCTTTATCGGTCGAGGCCCCATGTATCCCGTCGCGCTCGAAGGCGCCCTCAAGCTTAAGGAAATTTCCTATATCCATGCCGAGGGCTACCACGCCGCCGAACTCAAGCACGGCCCCATCGCCCTGTTGGAAAAAGGCACGCCCATCATCGCCCTCGCCGTGGACATTCCCGGCAAGGACAAGACCCTCGGCAACATCGAGGAATGCCGCGCCCGCGGTGCCCGCATCCTCGGCATCGTCACCGAAGGCGATCACGAAACGGCCGAGTGCATGGATGACTTCATCACCATCCCTCGCTGCCATTCGTTAGTTGCCACAATTCCCGCCGTCGTCGCCCTCCAGCTTTTCGCCTATCATGTCGCCCGCCTCCGCGGCTGCGAGATCGACCAACCGCGGAATCTCGCGAAGAGCGTCACGGTGGAGTAATACCAACGATTGCGACGGACTGGACTCCGCAGAAATCCGAAACCAGCCCACCACTTCAGTGGTGGGACCTCGGCATTCGGAGTAGGCCAAGTCCTGCAGGGACGAAATCCTGTCGGATTTTCATCCCTGCCCGGCGAGCCACCACCACGCGATGCCCGCAAGCATCAGCAAGGTGATGCTCCACCGCAAAGCCATGCCATGAGGCGACGCGGCTGCTTGTCCATCTCCGACTCTCCCACCACGCTGCTCTCCCGGATTTCCGAATCCGCACGCCAGACAGCGGAGACAAGCTGGATAAATTCGGCGATCATATTTCAATGTCCGTCACCACACTCGATCTGCCCCGCCTAGCCTTCTCCATCATCGGCAGAATGCGGAAGAGGTAGTAGGTGATCAGGAATAGGACGACATCCATCGGCACCCAGAAAACCGGATCGACGAAATAATTGCCGAGCAGGAGATGGCCAAACGGATAGAGCCAATCCACGCCGCCGGAGATCGAGTCGCAGATCATGTGGAAGACGTAACTGAACGAGAGGATCGCGGCCAATTGCCACGAGAGCTTGAGCTTTTTCAGGCGTGTCAGCGCGAGGAAAAACGCGGTGATTAACATCCAGAAAGGAAGCCCGTGCGACCAGCTGGTGTGACGTGCCTCCAGCGACAAATGCGGATTCAGCAGATCTGGCAAGGCACCGGCGATGCCGATGGCAAGAAAGCCGTAACTCCGGATCCAAGTCGGCCGACCGAAGACGAGACGGGTCAGGATTACCGGGGCAAGGGCATGGGTGAAAACATCCATCAGGTGTCAGTGGTCTCGGGATACTGACACCCGGATGTCGCACCGCAACCGGATTAGCGGTTTTTTGAAATCACTGGTGATGGATCAGCCATGCGGGCAATTCCAAACCCTGGGAAGGGGCTCCGGTTCGTCGCCGTTGATTCCGGGACGGTTTTTGTGAATAGCGTGTTCCTCAACGAAGGCTTCCCATTCCTCGTCGTAACTATTGAACCAGGTATTGCGCCGTTCGGGGGGATCAACGGCTGAAATCCTTTGGATTCCAGGTTCGGATTGGCCATGTTGCTTGTTCATCATCCGGCCATCAGCGAGTTGATCTTGGTTGGTTTTCATGGTTTTCAAGTATCCTGAATGAAACGAATTTCACCCTCTTCACTACGCAGGTTAATTTTCCATTTCAAGGGATTTTCAAGTGACATTGCTGTTGCACGCGCGGCGAGCTTGTAGAACCAATGATCGGCATGGATCGAGTCACTCCATTATTTTTCCAACGCGACCCGGTGAACTGTGCGCGGGAACTCATCGGCGCGAATTTTCACTGGCGCGGATGCGTGGGAAAGATCGTGGAAACGGAGGCATACTCGGCGGTCGGTGATCCGGCCTGCCACACGTGGAGTCGTCCGGGCGCGAGGGTCTTCGTGGCAAATCATCGCGCGGGGGATGCCTACGTTTACCTGAACTACGGCGTGCATTGGCTGTTCAATATTCTGGTGAAGGGCGATGAAGGTTCGGGCTTCGTGCTGCTGCGGGCGCTGGCCCCTGAATCTGGATTGGAACGAATGCGGGAGAGAAAACCCGGCATCAAGGATCACCTGCTGGGAGCGGGGCCGGGGAAATTGACGCGGGCCTTCGGAATCGATGGCACGGCACACGGGATGAGTTTTCTGGATGCGCCGGATTGCGGAATCACGCGGGGTGAGGCGGTGGATGTCATCGCGGGAGGACGCATCGGGATTTCCAGGGCGACGGAAATTCCTTGGCGGTTTGGGGATCCGGCGTCGGCTTCGTTGAGCAGGAAATTCGCGTAGCGGCGATCACCGGTCGCCATGTGAATCTCACTCTTTGTACTCTTTCACGGCAACTCATTTGCCAAAGAAGTTTTCGATGGATTCGCGGCGACCGGTGATCGCCACTACACCTTGAACAAACCACCACGTTTTCCGCCCAGAACGGCGGCTCCCATGATGGCCACGGACAGGAACACCATGGCCCACACGCCGAGTGCTGCGGCGAGTTCCGTACCGTTCCCTAGCGTACTCAATAGCGTGTAGATCGCCTTGGTGATCGGGTAGTGCTGCGCCTGTTGGGCGAGGATCAGGCTGTCGCTGACTTCCAGCATGGCGAAAGCGAACGCGAGGATCGATCCTGCTGCTAGATTCGCGCCGATGAGCGGGATCGCGACCCGCCGCAGGGTGCGGAGGGGAGTGGCACCCAGGGATTTGGCAGCTTCCTCCAGCGTGGGATTGCTTTGCTGAAGTCCGGCGACAGCGGATCTCACGATGTAGGGAAGCCGGCGGAACGCATAGGCCACGACGATCAATAAGAACGGACTGCCACCGGCACCAACGAGGAAATGAAACGGCTTTCCTTCCTGCGAAAGGGCGAGGTAACCGAACGCCATGACCAGGCCCGGCACCGCCAGCGGCAACATGACGACAGCATCGAGAAAGTTTCGCGATTTCAAGTCCGACCGCACCACCACCCAAGCGACTGATAGACCGATGACCAGCGCCACCAAGGTCGCACAACCTGCATACATCAGGCTGTTCTGGATGGAAGGAACCACCAGCTCATTGCCCAGCGCCTCGACGTAGTGATGCATGGTCAGCTCGTCGGGAATCACCGTGCCATACCAACGCCCGGCAAAGGAAAGCAGCAGCACGCCGAGATGGGGAATCGCCGCGATCAGGAAAACTCCCAGGAAAAACAAGCTGCACGCCGCCGATTTCATGCCTGTCACCCGCAACGATGCGGATCGGCCTTTCGGGCGCGGGGCGGTGCCGAGTGGCGAGCGTCCCATGACCACTTTCGACAAGGCGAACACTCCGGCAGCGACGATCAGCAGGATGGCCGTTAGCGCGTAGGGAATCGGATTCTTGTCGAGCCCCTTGAGGCCGTCGAAAATCTGCACCGGGGCGACGCGAGCGTAGTCGAATACCAGCGGCACGCCGAGCTCCGTGAAGGCCCAGATGAAAACAATGGACGCACCGGCAAACACGCCGGGCATCGCAAGCGGCAGGGTGATCCGGAAGAAGCGCTTCCACGGCGGGCAACCGAGATTTTCCGCAGCCTGTTCCATCGCCGGATCCAGGTTCGCCAGCGCGGCGGCGATATTCATGTAGAGGATCGGATAGAGATGCAACGCGTTCATCAGCACGATCCCGGTGAATCGCCCGTTCGCCAGCCAGTCGTAAGGCAGGTCCGCATCCATGAATCCCGACTTAATGAGCAGCGCGTTGAAAGCACCGTTCACTCCTAACATCTGTTTCACGCCCACCGCGCCGACGAAGGGTGGCAGGATCATCGGTGCAAGGACGAGCACACCGAGCGCGGGCTTGCCGAAGAAATCATAACGATGGCCGATGAGTGCCAGCGGAAACGCGATGGCCAGTGTGGCGAACGTGCTCGCAATCCCCAGCGTGAACGCGTTCCACAGCCCTTCTCGATAGATCGGATTCCGGAAAACCGAGCCGATGAAATCCAGCGTGAAGTAATGCGAGCCGTCGGCGCGGGTTCCTTCGAACGCCTGCTTCACCACCATCCCTGCCGGATAGATGAAAAACACGGCGAACAGGATGCTGACGACGATCGTGATAAAGATGGCGTTGCCGCGTTTCATCGGGTGGTGTTGGCGGTTGAGGATTTCGCGCGGGCCATGGCCTCTGCCTTGCGGTAGTTCGCGCGGAACCATTCGCCGAGTTCTGCGGCGCGGTCGGCGGCTTTGAGGGCATCGGGACCGTCGAGGATGGGATCGCCGTGACCGGCTTTCGCATAGTTCACGATGGAGACATCGGAGAACACCTCCATCGCGTCCTCCGGCATTCCCGCTTCGCGCATCGCCGACCAGGCCGCTTTCATTTCCTCGTGAGAATCGATGCACATGATCTTCACGAGCTGCCGCAGGGTGTTGAAGGACGCGCCGGTGAGTTCCCGCTGATAGACGAAATTTCCGGGGTCATCGTAAGGAAGGACTCCGGGATTGGTCGAGTTTGCCAGGTTTTCCGGCGTGTAAATGTCCCGTCGGATCGGCGAGCGGTAGAGCGCCCGGTTTTTCGGCCCGCCGGGTGTTCCGGGTTTTCCGAACCAGAGGACCTGGCCCTCCGGACTCAGGCAGAATTCGACGAAGCTCTGCGCGACTTCAGGATGTTCCGCGCCTTTCAAGACCGCGACCGGGTCGCCGCTCAAGGTGGTGCCACCTAACGGAGCTACCCAGATCACACGGGGCGAGCCGTCATTCGTCGTGAGTTCATGGGTGTAGGAGCGTCCGTAGAAATCGATGCACATTCCGGCGGCCGAGTTTCCCTGCCCGACATCGTGCGGGATTTTAGAAGCGCTGTCGGTGAAATAACGGGCGTTGGCGGCCATCCGTTGGATCAGTTGCAGTCCCTTTGTCCAGCCGGTATCCTTGGCCAGCGCCGGGTCCGCGCCGGGAGCTGACAACTCGCGCAGCATCTGGCTTTGAACCAACACTTCAAAGGTTCGCGCGACGGATCCGCTCTTCGTCGGGTCTGCCAGGGCGAGCGAACCTTCATAAGCGGGGTTGCCCAGATCATCCCATTTCGTCGGTGGATCGATCTTCAAACGGCGGAGGACATCCGGGTTATAACAGATTCCGAATTGCGACATGCAGGTTCCGACCCACACGTGATCGGCGGCATAGTAGCGCTCGCCGGTGAAGGTTTCCGGAATCGGGCCGCCTGCGGCAAACCATTCGGGATGCGAATCGAAAACCCGCAACGGAACGAGACGTCCTTTCTTCGCTTGGCTGGCGAAGTCCGGTTCGCCGCCACCGAAAAAGATATCCACGCCGATGCCGTCGCGCTTCGGAGTCGATTCATCCGCCGCCTTGAATCCGGCATCGAGCACCATCCGGATTTCCGAAGTGCCACCGGGTGTCCGCCAGTCGATGTAGATCGAGCGCCCGGTTGATTTTTTCCAATGCGCTGCGAACGCCTCGCCAAATTCCTGGCGGATTGACTCGTTGTGCGGGCTCAGGATCACCAGCGTGTCATCGGCCGTCCTCGCGCTCGTCGTCGCGGTCTGGCGGCGCATCAGCATGGGCAACGCGACGATCAGCGCCAGCAGTCCGAAGATAATCCAAGCTCGTGTTTTCATCCCGGTGAAATCAGTTAGGCTTTCAGGATCACGACATCATCGTGGCGTGAGTGAAGCTCGACTGGGGCATCGCCCGGTTCCCGGATGACGTGAGGATTCATCTCGACGACTTGTTGTCGGCCCACCGCCGTTTCCACCCAATACTGGATGCGCTGGCCGAGATAACTGCGCTCGCTGATGGTTCCTTGAATGACATTGTCGCCACCCTCGTTTGCCAACCTCCACGCTTCCGGGCGGATGGAAAGCCGAAGCGCCTCGCCGGGGGCAGGGGACCACTCGGGATCGGACACACGGCCGACCAGCGGACCAGCCGCCGTTTTAGCCAGCGTGTAGCCATCGCGGGTTTCGATGGCCTCGCCCGCGATCAAGTTCGTTTCACCGATGAAATTCGCGACGTAGGCGCTCGTCGGCGTGCGGTAAATTTGTTCCGGCGTCCCGATCTGGCCGATTTTTCCATGGGACAACACCGCCATCCGGTCGGCCATCGCCAAGGCTTCCTCCTGATCGTGGGTGACGTAAATTCCGGTCAGCCCGTTTTCCTTCACGATCCGGCGGATCTCGCGGCGCATTTCAACCCGGAGTTGGGCATCGAGATTGGACAACGGCTCGTCGAGCAGGAGGCATTTTGGTTTCACCACCAAGGCACGGGCCAGGGAAACGCGTTGCTGCTGGCCACCCGACATTTGATCGATCGACCGGTCGCCGAATCCCGGCAGCTTCACCATTTCCAACGCCTCCTCGACACGTTGCTTGATTTCCGCCTTGGGAACTTTCCGCTCCTCCAGGCCGAATGAAATATTTTGCCCCACCGTCAGGTGCGGCCACAGCGCGTAACTTTGGAAAACCATCGCCGCCTCTCGCTTGTGCGGTGCCATTTTCGTGACTTCCCGCTCGCCGAAGAAGATCGACCCGCTCGTCGGCGTTTCCAATCCCGCGATGCAGCGGAGCAGCGTGGTTTTCCCGCAACCCGAGGCCCCGAGGAGGAAAAACAGCTCACCCGGCTGGATGTGGAGCGTGATCCCGTCAAGGGCGCGGGTGCTTCCGAAGGATTTGATGACTGACTCGGCGCGAATGGATTCCATGGCAATTGATCGGCCCCATGCTTTCGTTTGGGGCCACGGAATCAAGGAGTAAGCAGATTAAGTGCGTGACGATAAATTTTCTCGAAGATTCTCTTGCAAACCTCCGGGGCGGACCTTAACAAGTGCGCCCACCCAACCGGTAATGCTCGGATGGCGGAATTGGTAGACGCGCTAGACTAAGGATCTAGTAGGGTAACCTGTGGAGGTTCGAGTCCTCTTTCGAGCACTTTTATTGGTGGAGCAAGATCCCAGCCTTTTGGCTGGGTTTTTTGTTGCCAGGGATTTGAGCAGGTTCCGATTCTTGAGGGTTGGTGGAAGGGTGATAGAGAACATGCCGTACCAACTGAGATTGGCCGCTCAATCATTGGAGTGTGGATATCGGACCAGGTCAGACCAGTTCCTGTGGCAGCTCGAGGACTGTGGCTCGCAATGCGACGAACAATCGATCATCCGGCAGGGGGTGCACAAGTGTCCCGCCTGTGAAGCTGCCGAAGGCCGGGAGAACCAGGGTTTCATTGCGGCAAACAAAGCATTTGAGCCGCAGTGCCGGCCGACGGCCATCGGAAATTTTCACGACGGGATGCCAGTGTCCTGAGATATGAAATTTTCCGGCACCGATATCCGCCGGATCATGGATAATCCGGATGTTTTCTTCCGGATCGAGATGGGGAACGGCGCTGAACGGAAGGTTCATCGGGGCAATTCTAACGTCATGATTGCCAACTACCAGAGTAAGGGGCACTCCGAGCTCGGTGAGAAAGTTCCTGAGTTCGGTTTTCAGTTCCGAAGTGATTCCCGAGGGGGAATGAAAAAGGTCGCCGGCAATGACGAGGTGAGCGGCTTGATAGTTTCGGGAGAGCTCTATCAGCCGCAGGAGATCGTGCGCCGTATCACCCTCGGGGACCGGCAGGCCGTGAGAGCGGAACGCTGCGGATTTCCCGAGATGGATATCCGCTACAACGAGGGTTGAAGTGTTTTTGAGAAACACCGCACCTTCTGGCAAAAGCGTGAGCGAGGAATGGTTGGGAAAGGGATTCACGAGTATTCAGGATCCGGGTGGATGGCTGCGGACGCTATGTTGAGTGTCCGGAGCATGGATTCCAGCCGGGTCGCCGCGTCTCCAGGAGAAAGGGTGGCGGAAAGGCGGTCCGCCCATAACGGAAATGCCATGGGGGTAAGGTTTTCCACTTCCTCGAGCTTCATGGCGGTCGATTCGAGCCGCCGGATGACGGTGCTCAAGCGGGTGAGTTCAAGCTGCTTCTCCAAGATTTCGCAACGGGACTGGGCGAGCAACAGGTTTTCAGAATCATAGCGCTGGAGGACTTCATAAAGCAGCGACGCGCTCGACTGCAATTCGCGCTCCGATCGGCTTTTCTGGCCGGGCGGGGTTTGCAGGATCAGTCCGGACACCCGGGCGATTTCGCGGAACTGGCGTTTGGCGAGCTCAGCCGTGTTCATGCAGGCCACCAGGTCATCCAGCAGATTTTCACCTGATAGAAACCGGCGCAGGATTTCCTCGTCAAGCGCCAGTCCCCGTTTGGCGGTGAGAGAGAATCCGTAATCGTTCTGAGTTGTCATGATCGCGATCCCGGTATCGCGGGAGATCCTGAACGCGACCAACGCCGCCAGGCCTTCATGGACCAGGCGGCCGGCGAACGGATAGAAAAACAGATGTTCATCCCCGCGCGAACGGGTGTGTTCGATGAGAAGGAAATCATCGCCGGGCAGGCGCGACCACCTTTCCTGAATGGCCAGGATCGGCGCCACCGCCTCCATTTCGCCGCAAGACGGGCCGATGCCCTGAAGCCGGCGCGCGATCGCGTGGGCGAGTTCATTGGAAAGCGGCATCTTGCTCCCCCCCCAGATTGCGACCTGTCCCTTGCCGCCGCGAGCCGCGACCTTGACGGTGGCGGTCCGCTGGTGAAAACGGACCAGCGTCAGCATTCTGCCCGCGAAAACGAGCGAGGAACCCGGCCTGATCCGCGAAATGAACGATTCCTCCACCGTTCCTAACACATGCCCGTTGGCGAACTTGATGGACACGGCGGGATCGCTGGAGATCGTGCCGATGCTCATCCGGTGCTGGGTGATCAGCCGCTTGTCATCCACCGTGTAGCGTTCATCCGTTAGATGGGCCTTTTGGTAACGCGGGTAAACCGACAAGGCGCGGCCTCCGTTGGAAATGAAACCCAGCGCCCACTCCCATTCTGTGTCGGTCAACTCACTGTAGGCATGGCTGGATTCGATTTCACGCCGCATCTCGGCGGGATCAAATGGCATGCCGATGGCACAAGTGATGAGGTGCTGGACGAGCAGGTCGAGGGGCATCCTGAGCGGAGTCCGGCTTTCCACTTCTCTTGCCAACGCCGCATCACGTGCCGCGGCAAATTCGACTAGCTCGAGGGCATGGGTAGGCACCCCCACAATGCGGGACAAGCTCCCAGGCTGATGACCGGAGCGGCCCGCTCGTTGCAGCAACCTTGCCACTCCCTTGGGGGAGCCGATCTGGATCACTTGATCGACCGGGGAAAAATCGACGCCGAGGTCGAGCGATGAAGTGGCGACCACGCATTTCAATGAACCGTCGCGGAGGCCGGTTTCCGCTAGATCGCGCTCCGCCCTATCCAGGGAACCGTGGTGCATGGCGATTTTGCCTTGCCAACGGGGACGCAGGGAAAGAAGTTCCTGAAACCAGATTTCGGTTTGCGAGCGGGTATTGGTGAAGAGGAGCGTGACATTCGCCTTTTCGATTTCGTCGGCGACTTGCTTTGCAAGACGGGTTCCGATGTGTCCCGACCAGGGGAAGCGGTCGATTTCCTTGGGGATCAGGGTTTCGATGACAATTGGCTTCCGCATGTCCGCGGTGATCTCCACGGAACCATCGAAGGCGCTGCCGAGCAACGCATGACGCGCTTCAGTTAGATTTCCGAGCGTGGCGGAAAGTCCCCAGATACGGAGGCCCGGAAACCAGGCGCGGAGACGGGCCAGGCAGAGTTCCGTTTGGACGCCACGTTTGGTGCCGAGAAGCTCGTGCCATTCATCGACGATGACACAACGCAAGGCCCCCAGTTTTTCTCCGAAGTCCGCGTGGGTAAGCATCAGCGAGAGAGACTCGGGAGTGGTCACCAAGGTGTGGGGAAGTTTTTTGCGCAGCCGCGCGCGCAGGGCGGCCGGAGTGTCACCCGTGCGGGCTTCCGCTTCCAACCCCGGAGCGAGTAGCGAGAGGGGCTCGCGAAGTGCCCGCAAGGTATCGGTCGCCAACGCGCGCAAAGGTGTTAGCCAGAGAACCTGGCATCCTTGATCCGGTGGCAGACTTTCCACGAGTGGCCCTAAATAAACGGCGAGTGTTTTCCCCAGCCCGGTCGGAGCGTGGAGCAGTCCGGATCTGCCAGACAGATAGGCGTCCCAGGTTTTTCGCTGAAACTCGAACGGTTCCCACCCCTTTGTTTTGAAAAAGGGATCGAGCGCGGCGACGGACATGCACGGACTTTTATCCGGCTGGCTGAAATTTCAAACGCGATCATCCCATCCGGATGATCGTCGCTTTTCTCATGATCATCCAACATCAGGTCAAAAATTGTGGTGCCATGGCAAATTGGTGATTTTTATTGGAATCGGGTGATCCTTTCTGGATGTTTTTCCTTGAAAGCCGGGAGTGCTGTTCGATCCATTGAAATGTCAGAAGACCCCCACGATGAAGTGTTGCCATGGAGAGAGATCGTGGCGCAAGCCGCCCATGACATGAAAACCCCGCTGTCGTGCATGAGGACGGCATTGGAGGTGCTCCGGATGCTTTCAACCGGTTCCGTGGAGCAGGACAAATTCATCGGAATTTTGGACACCCAGGTGGATGAACTTTCCGGACAACTGGAAACCCTCCTGCGCACTCCTGCTGCATTCATGAAATCTAAGCCAAATCCCTAGTCATACTAAGGGATTATGGCATCGGTTAACTTCAGATTTGAACTTGCAGGGGCCATTGATTTTCTGTGCATTGATCCCGATGAAAATGCCAAAAAGTGTCCCACGGACGGTATCGGCGGGGGTGACCTCACCTGCCGTTCGTGACGAGGAAGCGATCGCCAAGGTCCATCAGCGATTTCACAAAGTTCTGCTGGTGGATGACTCGAAATTCCTCGCGGATACCATGGCAATGTTTTTCAAACTCGACGGTTTCTCCGCGCGTGCCGCTTATGGTGGACAGGAGGCGTTGGATGCCATCGATGAGGAAGTTCCCGATATTGCGTTCATTGATATCGAGATGCCCGAGTTCGGCGGACTCGACCTCGCGCGGCGTGTTCGCTCATTCTGGCGGAACAAAACGCCGACCCTGGTGGCGTTGAGCGCCTGGGAGGAAGAGTCGGTCCGAAAAGAAGCAGGTGAGGCCGGATTCGACCATTTTTTGGCCAAACCCGTGGATCCAAACTCCATTCGCGAATTCATGTCCCGATTGGTTTGTGAGGAACTCGGTTCGCAAGAATGAAGCGGTCGTCGGCTGTCAGTCGCCGATTTTGTTGCTCAGCGTTCGAAGCAGGAATCCCAGCAGGTATCCTGAACAGCCGACCATCGCAGGAAGGCCCATCCACAGGTAAACTCCAAGCCAATACTCGCTCCGGTCCATCGGGATGAAGTGGTGGAGCCACCCTAACATGGGGAGGAGTGACACACCAAAGACTCCCAGTGTCCGGCAAATGCCATGGACGAATTGTGGCCAGGGTGACGGATGAATCGGCAGGATAAATACCGCGCGCATGAAAAACAGGATCGCGCAATACTCGAACCAAATCCAGATCAGGCTGCCCCTCAGCCAATCGAGCGATGGTGTGGCGATCATCATCAGCAAACCCAGCGAGGCAACCGAGAACAGGCAGATGCATGTCAGATCGGCTTTGGCTTGTGAGGAAAGATTCATAGCAGCTTCTCGATAGAACGGAAGGGGAGTCATGCCTGCTCCACGATGGAAATGGTTCTCGGGAAATTTCATTTTCTAGGATTTCGCAAATCTCAACGTGAGATCGGTTCTTCACTGAAGTCGTGGAGTTACGCAATACAAGTTACTTGCATGTCGAATGCCGTGCGGAGGAGATTATTACCGCGCATTTGAAATCAATGGGTTTCAGAAACCCGGAATAAGCCCCCGCTTTTCCAGCCAGCGGGTTCTGCAATCTCACCGTGCGATAAGCGAAATCAGAAAGGCTGAGAACGGTTCATCTTTTCGCCATGGGGAAAGTCCCTCTGCGGCATGGGCCCCGCAATCCTCAAGATGTGTCCAGAATCCGGGCGAGGTGCACTTCGGTTTTGCAACTTGCATGCTCATGAAGTTACACCCTTTCTGAGAATGCTTACACCTCAGACATCGTCGGACTGGCATGGTTTTTGCGAGGGAGTGGGAGCCGTTTCCTAAATGCAACCCCATGAGGACCTCTAAACCACCATGGACCACGATCTCCAACGTTATCTGAACGATCATCTGGCCGGCTCCAACGGAGCGCTACTATTGATCCAACATTTCATCGACACCATGAACGAGTCCGAGGCGCGGGACGACTTCATTCTTCTCAAGAAAAGTGTGGAAAATGACCGTGCGTTGCTTGAACACCTGATTGCTTCCGCTGGCCTGGATACCAGTGCTGTCGCCAATGCCGCGGGTGACCTCGCTGCCCGCGTCGGCTTTCTGAAGCTGATGTGGGAAGGTTTTGAAACCGGCGGGCTCGGTCTGTTCGAGGGACTTGAAATGCTGGCTCTTGGTATTCAGGGGAAGAGCTTGTTATGGCTCTCCCTTCGTGAAATTTCCTCATGGTATCCCGAATGGAACGAGGTGGATTTCTCCAAACTTGAAATGGACGCCATCGAACAACGAGACAGCGTGGAGTTCTGGCGGATCGAGGCTGCCAGGGACATCCTTCCCAGCGTGGAGCGCCGGGCTGCGGCGACTGTGGCAACCACCGCCTGACAGACGTCAAATCACCAATTGCTTCCCGGGACGTCCGGAGTTCGGCCCCGAGGATTTGGCTGGTATCGCGGAGGGGCAGGGCTCCGGACAATCGGAAATTCAATCCAGATCCTGCACGGTTGCGGCAATTGGCCAACAATATCGATAAGCGCTACCGCTAACACCATGCTAGCGATTCGCCAGCCATTCATTGAGGAGCTTCAAATCCGCCGGCTTGGCGAGGTGTTCGTCAAATCCCGCTTCCCTGGCCTGTTGTCGATCGGCGTCCGTGCCATATCCCGTGAG
The DNA here is from genome assembly GCA_040386755.1 of Verrucomicrobiota bacterium. Lineage (GTDB taxonomy): Bacteria > Verrucomicrobiota > Verrucomicrobiia > Verrucomicrobiales > Akkermansiaceae > Luteolibacter. The sequence goes on from JAZKEY010000029.1 coordinate 33,571, forward strand.
TGCTATCAGAAACGCATTTTTCATGTCCGGCATGGAACGAAGGCGGCGGGCGACTTCGAAGCCATCCATTTCCGGGAGACCGATATCGAGCAGGACCACTTCCGGGATAAACTCGGCGGCGAGCGTCACGGCGGCCGGACCGGTGTGTGCGGTGCGGGTATCGTGGCCATGGAGCCGTTGAAGCATGGCCATCGTTTCGGCGGCATCATGATTGTCGTCCACGATCAGCATTCGCAGGGATTTTGCCTTGTCGGAAATTTTTTGCTCGGGAGATGAGGGAGCAACCGTGAGGGAGATCAATGGAAGCCGAACGATGAATTCGGCCCCCTGATCAAATCCGCCGCTGTGGGCCTCGATCGTGCCTCCGTGCAGTTTGACCAACCGGTCCACAATTGTTAGGCCGATGCCCAGACCGCCGTGCGAGCGGTCGAGTGTTCGGCTGGATTGCACAAACAGGTCGAAGATGCGCGGCAGAAGTTCGGGATCGATGCCGATGCCGTTGTCTGAAATGGAGACCAAAGCTTCGCCGTCTTCGCCCACTTCCATGCTCAGGTGGATATCGCTGCCCGATCCGCTGTATTTGCAGGCGTTGCTGAGAAGATTGCCGAACAACTGTTCCAGGCGGGTGGAATCCGCATCGACGAAGACAGGATCCTCCGGAAGGGAAACGACGAGTTTCTGCCCGTTGGTGTCGCAGGAATGACGCGCGACCTCGGCTGCGGAGGTGAGAACGGTCTGGAGTTTCACGACTTGCCGGCGGAGTTCGATCTTTCCTTCGGTGATGCGTGAGACGTCCAACAAATCGTCGATCATCCGGCTCATGTTTTCGGTTTGGCGGGCGATCAGTTGCCGGGCACGGTTCTGATCTTCCGGAGTGGCGGCGGGATTCTGCAGGATCTCCGTTGCGTTGCGGATAGGGGCTAACGGATTGCGCAGTTCATGGGCGAGCATCGCGAGGAATTCGTCCTTGCTCCGGTCGGCGCGCAAGAGGCTTGCGGTTTGCTCGGCCAGCGAGTCCTCCGCCTGTTTGCGCTCGATGATGATGGCGGCGAGCCGCTTGGCTCGTTCGACCAACTGGCGGTCGTGTTCGCTGGGTCGGTGCTGATGGGAGTAATACATGGCCACTGTTCCAAGAACCTGCCCTTCCAGCGAAAGGAAGGGCGTCGAGCAGCAGGTGGCCAAATGGTGCGTAGCCGCCAAATCCTTGAAATCCGCCCACCTCGGATCGGTGGCGATGTCCTCCACGAATACAGGCATGCCGAGGAAGGCTGCGCTGCCGCACGAGCCGACGGATGGACCCACCGGCACGTGTTGCATGGCCAGAGTGTAGGCTTCGGGCAGGCTGGGTGCCGCGCCGGGGATCAGGTATCGGCCGCTCTTGTCCAGCAGCAGGATCGAACACAGCATGCCATCCTGGGACTGGGCCTCTGTCTCTAGCAGAAGCGTGTCGAGGATTTCCACAAGTTTGGCCCCGGTGGCGATGCGTTCGAAGACCTTCCGCTCGGCTGCCTGCGCGGACTCGGCCTGCTTGCGGTCGGTGATGTCGCGGGTCGTCCCGGCGACCGCCTCGACTTCGCCGTTTTTGTCAAACACTGGGGAAAAAATGTAGTCGTAAATCCGCCGTCCCGTCGTTCCGGTGAAGGGGATTTCCCCGCGAATGGGTGCCTTGGTGGCAATCACTTGATCGATCTCGCGATCATGCATTTCCGCATGCCACGCTTCATAGCCAAGTGCGATCCAGTCCTTGCCCTTGGCCTCTTCCCAAGGCATTCCATACACCTTGAGCAACGCATCGTTGATGTAGGAGAACCGGTGGTTGAGATCGAAGACATAGATGAAATCCGGGGTGTTGGATAATACGGTGTGGTAAAGACGGCGTTGTTGCTCGGACTCCGACATGGCCCGTGCCAGAGCATCCTCGGCACGTGACCTCTCAAGCCGCGCCCACAACCGGGCCGCCACCTCGCGCATCAGTTCGATTTCATCCTCCCTCCAGTCGTGGGCTTCGCTGTGGTGGATGGACAGCAGGAACGATAATTGGTTGTTTCTAACGAAAGGGAGGCTGATGAACGAGCCCACATTCAGCGAGGCGAGTTTCTCCGCATCGCCACGCGCATCCCTGGCGGTGTCGCACACCACCATCGGCTCGCCGACGAGAGAGGCGCGGTTGAAATCAGGCGCGAGAAATCCATTCAGCGGATAGATCCCCCGCAGGCTCCTCCCGGGCTCGCGCAGCCAGTCATGGATCACTTCGACCTTGCCGACGGCCTCCGCCACATCGGCAAAGACGCAACGCGACAGCCCGAGGTGCTTCCCGAGTTTCTCGCCCAGCGTGCGCATCAGGGGATCCATTCCCGAAATGCGCAGCAGGTCCTCGCTAATAGAGGCGAGGAACAGGACATTGAGGTTCGCGTGTCGGCGTTCGGTGATGTCGTGATGGACGCCCACCCAGTCGCGGATGTTTCCCTCGCCATCCATCACCGGCATAGCGCGCACCGTGCACCAGCGCCACTCGCCATCGTGCCTACGGACCCGGTGCTCGAATTCGAACAAACACTTCCCGGCCACCGCCTGCTCCCAAGCATCGATCGTCGGCCGCGCGTCCTCGGGATGGATCGCCGAGGACCAGCCATAGTCCTGATATTCTTCCTGCGACTGACCGGTGAAGTGGGCCCAGCCGGGTTGCTCGCCCTCCATTCTCCCCTCGGCGTTGTTCGTCCAGACGATGCTGGTGAGGATGCCCATCGCGGTGCGGAAACGGGTCTCGCTCGCCGCGAGAGCCTCTGCGGATCGCTTCCGGGCGGTGATGTCGCGCGCGATCTTCGACGCGCCGATCACTTCGCCACGGAGGTTGAAGATCGGGGAGACTGTTAGGGCGATGTCGATCAACCGACCGTCCTTGACGCGGCGCACGGTTTCGTAGTGCTCGATGCTTTCTCCTTCCCGGATCCGCGCGAGCACCTTCTCTTCTTCGCCGGTCCGGTCCGGCGGCATCAGCAGGGTCACCGATTGGCCGATCGCCTCACGCGAGGTGTAGCCGAACAGCTTCTCGGCCCCCTTGTTCCAACTGTTGATAATGCCGTTGAGATCCTTGCTGATGATGACATCGTCGGAAGACGAGACGATGGCCGCGAGGCGGGAGGACGTTTCCTCGGCACGCACACGGTCCAGATGGGCCAGCACCCGGGGTGTTAGCTCGTTCACCAGTTCGATTTCATCGTTCCTCCAGACATGGGCTTCGGAATGATGGATGTTGAGAGAGAAACGCCAGGTTCCGCCCCGCAGAACCGGAACGGATAGAAACGAACCGATGTCAAGCGCTGCGAAGGCGGCGGCATCGGTGCGCGGATCGGTGGCCGTGTCCGATACCACGAAGGTATGGCCCGCCCGGCTGGATTCCTGGAACTCCTCCGTGAAATAATCGTCCAGCCGGTATCTTCCCAAGGCGGAAGGCACGTTGTCCCGCCGCCATTCATGGGTGACCTCCACGGTTCCAGAGGTTTCGTCCACTTCCACGAAGACGCAGCTCGCTACACCCAGATGCGCCCCGACACTGGCTCCTACGGTCTGGAGGATTTCGGAAATATCGGTTAGCAACGGGATTTCCTGGCTCACAAAAGCCAGCAGGGCGGCGTTCAGTTCCGAACGCCGGCGCTCCGTCACGTCGCGTGACACCGCCAGCAGCCTTGTCACCGTACCGGTGGCATCCCGGATCGGCGTGATCAGCACGTCCCACCACTTCACTTCGCCATCGGCCCGCGGAAACGTGCCGACCATGCTGCCGGACTGTCCCGCCGCCGCCGTGCTAACAGCGGTGCGGGCGGACTCCCGGTCCTCGCCACGCCAGAAATCGATCCATTGCCTTCCCAGGTATTTTTCAAGCTCCTCGATGCAAAGCATTTTCCGACCGCCCTCGGTGATCATCAACAGGGTGCCATCCAGTGCGAGGATCTTGATGCAGTCGCGGCTGCTCTCCACAATGCTGCGGTTGAATTCCTCACTCTCGCGGAGCGCCGTTTCCGTCCGCGTCCGCTCGGCATTCAGCCACTGTGGTTCACCGGAGTCGGCGTCGCCCTCCGCGCCATTCTTTCCCGCTTCGAGCCGGGTTGGTTTTGTGGAATCGGAATCCAGCTCGGTGTTACTCATGTGAAAGCGCCTTGGAGGAATAAACTATGGACTCCGGGCATTTTCACGCGGGGTGAGCGGTCTTCAAGGCGATTGTTTGAATTCCGTAGCGTTGGATCGATTGATGCGGAAATTCCGGTGTAGGCATGAGCGGCCGCTTACGGGTCATCCTTCTTGTGGAAGCCGGATTCCGCATCGCTGCCCGGTGGTGGAATGGATACGTCCTTCTCCGCGGGGAAACCGTCGTTTGGTGGATCGGGAAGGGTGGGCTTGGCGGGCGGGCGGCTGTCGGGTTTCGCGGGCATGGCGGTGAGGGGATTCTTTAAAGGAGTTAGACGGTCAGCTTTCCTTCCACACCGCCTTCGTCGGCTTCCCTGCCGGTCAGGGCGGAGGTAAGGATTTTGGCAAACGTGACCAGCTTGCCGTTTTCCGTATCCCAGAAATGGGAGGTGATCGGGCGGACGCTGATCAGGGTAAGATTGGGGTCATCGGGGCCTTCGGGAAACCACGCTTCGACGAATTTGCTCCAAAGCTCTTCGGCCTTTTCCCTGTCGGTGGACAGGGTGGCCTCACCGAACACCGTGAGGTATTCGATTTTGGAAGTGTTGCTGAAAATCAGTTGGACTTGGGGTTCCGCGGCGATCTGGCGGTTGTGGACGCTGTCGGCTCCGCTGAAAAACCACAGGCAGCCCTGATGATCCACTTCCTGCACCTGCATGGGACAGAAGTGGATCGGAATGACACGCAGTCCGCTGCCGAACATGCAGGTTGGCGTGCTTTCGGTGAGGCTGCGAAGTTTATCAATGGCCTCCTTGCCGCTGAGATTCTGGATGGTGCTCATGATGGGAAATGGTATCCGGCATTTCGGCCGGGTCTCCACTTCTTCGCAAATCCCATGCCATGAAAAGGGAGGATGACAATTCGCCGAAACAGCGGTCCATCTTGGACCGAAATCAGGCCCATTGCGAATTGCTGCGGCAACGGCAGCTATTGAATGAATTCGATGACGAACACCGCGCCATCGCAGAATGCAAGCATGGCGGGCATTTTGCATGGTTGAATTGGGGCTGCTATGCAGCCCTCGAGTGCGATGGATCTTGTCATTGCTGACATTCAGGACATTGAAGCATCGGGGGGACCAAGAAGGCCGGCGACGACGATAACATCCGGCCAAATGTTAGCCACCTTGATGGGGACAGGCTGGTGGATAGTGTTTGATTTGCTCATCGTCCGCTATGACCTTGCCAAATTATGGGGAAAATCATGCGAGAAGCCGGGCGGTGGATTACAGGGCGGATGCCGCGACTCGCCGCGACCGCGGGCTACTTGCTGAAGCGGAAAAAGCGTTACCTCGCCCTGTTCTGGGTCATCGCCCACATCGCCGGCGCACTTACTTCCGTGCGCGCCGTGATGAGCACCCGCACCTCCCAAGGCGCGATCGCGTGGGCGGTTTCGCTCAACACGATTCCCTTCCTATCAGTGCCCGCCTACTGGATCTTCGGCAACAAGCGCTTCGATGGCGATATCAACAAACGCCTAACCGACCAGGAGAAAGGCGCGCCCATCGTCTCCCGCCTGGTTGAAGCGGCAGCGGCAAAATCTCTGCTGGGCCCCGGTCGTGACGAGCCCCGAAACCGCCTGTTGGAGCGCCTCGCCCGCCTGCCCACCACCACGGGAAACGATGTGGAGCTTCTTCGCAACGGGGATGTCATTTTTCCATCCATGTTCGAGGGTATCGATCAGGCGAAGGAATACGTACTTGTCCAATTCTATATTGTTAGGGACGACTCGCTCTCGCGTCAGCTCAAGAAGCGCCTGACCGCCGCCGCCAAACGCGGAGTAAGGGTTTATTTTGTCTATGACGAGATCGGCAGCCAGAGCCTGACGGATTCCTATGTGGAGGAAATCACGCGCGAGGGTGTGGAGATGCTTCCTTTCAACACCATGAAGGGCATTACCAACCGCTTCCAACTCAACTTCCGCAACCACCGGAAAACCGTCATCACCGACGGCCGCATCGCGTGGGTCGGCGGCGCGAACATCGGAGACGAATACAACGGCGGCGACAAGGAGCTCTCCCCGTGGCACGACACCATGATGAAGATCACCGGCCCCGCCGTGCAAACCATCCAGGTCGCATTCTGGGAGGACTGGCTGTGGGCGAGCGACCGCCACCTCGACCTCCAATGGGAACCGGAACCCGCTCCCTCCGGCGCACGGAAGAACGTGCTCTCCGTTGCCAGCGGCCCGGCCGATCCGTTGGAGACGTGCACGCTTTACTTTCTCCAGCTCATCAACTCCGCCACCAAACGCCTGTGGATCGCCAGCCCTTACTTTGTCCCGGACGAGCAACTCATCTCCGCCCTCGAACTCGCCGCGCTACGCGGGGTGGAGGTTCGTATACTGCTGCCGGACAAGGCGGACGACGCGCTCGTCGATCTATCAGGCTGGGCCCATGTCGAGCGCCTCGGCAAGGTGGGGGTGAAATTCTATCGGCATTTGGACGGCTTCATGCACCAGAAGGTCGTGCTGATGGATGATGACCTCGCCGCCATCGGCACCGCGAATTTCGACAATCGTTCATTCCGCCTGAATTTCGAAATGACCGTGGAAATCCGCGACGAGGCCTTCGCCCGCGAGGTAGCCACCATGCTGGAGAACGACTTTTCCCAATCCCGCCTCGTGGATCCCGCGGAAATTGCCAACCGTGGCTTCCTTTTCCAGTTCAAAGTCCGTGCGTCGAATCTGCTGTCGCCGATCCAGTAGGACGCTCTTCCTCTTGACGCGGTTTTGTTGGAGTCTAGTTTCGATGCAACTCTTGCGGAAAATTCATGAAAAAAACAGCCTCCCCAGCATCATCGGCCCGGTCTTCGTCAACTGCGGGAACGGCCGCGGAAGCCCAGGAAGAAGGTGATTTCAAAGCTCTTCTCGCCGCATTGACCTCTTTCAAACGCGGGGATTTCAGCGTCCGGCTGCCTGAGGATTGGACGGGTGTCGCAGGGAAGGTCGCCGACACCTTCAACGAAGTGATCACCCGCAACCAAGACATGGCTCAGGAACTCGCGCGCATCGGCGAGGTGGTCGGTGTGGAAGGGCGCATTGGCCAGCGGGCGTCCCTTGGCGAGGTCCAGGGCTCATGGAGCGCTGCCATCGGCTCAGTCAATAATCTCGTCGCCAATCTGGTGCAGCCCACCAGTGAAATGGCCCGCGTCATCGGCGCGGTGGCCAAGGGCGATCTATCACAAACCATTTCCACGGAAATCGATGGCCGTCCTCTGAAGGGCGAGTTCCTCCGCACCGCCCGCACCGTCAATACGATGGTGGAACAGCTCGGTGGTTTCGCCTCCGAAGTCACCCGGGTGGCCCGTGAGGTGGGTACCGAGGGGAAACTCGGCGGTCAGGCGAAGGTCAAAGGCGTGGCCGGGACCTGGAAGGATCTCACCGACAACGTGAACCTGATGGCGGGTAATCTAACCGCCCAAGTGCGGAACATCGCGACAGTGACGACCGCGGTTGCCAATGGCGACTTGACCAAGAAGATCACGGTCGATGTTAAAGGGGAATTCCTGGAGCTGAAAGACACGGTGAACACGATGGTGGGTCAGCTCCGGTCATTCGCGTCGGAAGTCACCCGGGTGGCCCGCGAGGTGGGAACGGAGGGTGCCCTTGGCGGCCAGGCGCGGGTGGAAGGGGTTTCCGGCACTTGGAAGGATCTAACCGACTCGGTGAACTCGATGGCCGGCAATCTGACCTCACAGGTGCGGAACATCGCCGCGGTCACGACGGCGGTCGCAAATGGCGACCTGTCCAAGAAGATCACCGTGGATGTCAAAGGCGAAATCCTTGAACTCAAAAATACCATCAACACCATGGTGGACCAGCTCGGATCGTTCGCCTCCGAAGTCACCCGGGTGGCCCGCGAAGTGGGAACCGAAGGGAAACTCGGCGGCCAAGCCAAGGTGTCCGGTGTCGCTGGAACTTGGAAGGATCTAACCGACTCGGTGAACTCGATGGCCGGTAACCTCACCGCCCAGGTGCGGAACATCGCCAACGTGACCACCGCGGTTGCGAACGGCGACCTTTCCAAAAAAATCACGGTGGATGTCAAAGGCGAGATTCTCGAGCTGAAAGCGACGATCAACACGATGGTGGACCAGCTCCGCTCGTTCGCCTCCGAAGTGACGCGGGTGGCGCGCGAGGTGGGAACCGAAGGAAAACTCGGTGGTCAGGCCGAGGTGTCGGGAGTCGCAGGAACGTGGAAGGATCTCACCGATAACGTGAACATGATGGCCGGCAATCTCACCGACCAGGTGCGGAACATCGCCGACGTGACGACCGCCATCGCGAAGGGCGATCTGTCCAAGAAGATCACCGTGGATGTGAAGGGCGAGATCCTCCAGATGAAAAACACCATCAATACGATGGTCGATCAGCTTTCCTCCTTCGCGGACGAAGTGACGCGGGTGGCCCGCGAAGTCGGATCGGAAGGAAAGCTCGGCGGTCAGGCAGACGTGCGTGGAGTCGCGGGAACATGGAAGGATCTAACCGACTCGGTGAATTTCATGGGAGGCAACCTCACCGCCCAGGTGCGGAACATCGCCGAGGTGACGACGGCGGTTGCACGTGGTGACCTTTCCAAGAAGATCACCGTGGATGTTAAAGGAGAAATCCTAGAGCTGAAAAACACCATCAACACCATGGTGGACCAGCTCGGATCCTTCGCCTCCGAAGTGACGCGGGTGGCCCGTGAGGTGGGAACCGAAGGGAAACTCGGCGGCCAGGCCGAGGTGTCCGGCGTCGCCGGGACGTGGAAGGATCTGACGGACTCGGTGAACTCGATGGCGGGCAACCTCACCGACCAGGTGCGGAACATCGCGGACGTGACCACCGCGGTTGCCAATGGCGACCTTTCCAAAAAGGTCACCGTGCTGGTGCGGGGAGAAATTCTCCAGCTCAAGGACACGGTGAACACCATGGTGGACCAGCTCAACTCGTTCGCCTCGGAAGTCACCCGGGTGGCGCGCGAGGTCGGAACCGAAGGCAAGCTCGGCGGCCAGGCCGAGGTGCGCGACGTGGCCGGCACATGGAAGGATCTAACGGATTCAGTGAACTCAATGGCCGGCAACCTCACCAACCAGGTGCGGAACATCGCGGACGTCACCACCGCGGTTGCCCGCGGCGACCTTTCCAAGAAGATTACCGTGGATGTTAAAGGAGAAATTCTTGAGCTGAAAAACACCATCAACACCATGGTGGACCAGCTAGGCTCGTTCGCGGCGGAAGTCACCCGCGTGGCGCGCGAGGTGGGGACGGAAGGAAACCTCGGAGGCCAGGCGGACGTGAAAGGCGTCGCCGGAACATGGAAGGATCTCACTGATTCCGTAAACTCGATGGCCGGCAACCTCACCGACCAGGTGCGGAACATCGCCAACGTGACCAAGGCCGTTGCCGCTGGAAATCTATCCAAGAAAATCACCGTGGATGTCCGCGGGGAAATTCTCGAACTCAAGGACACCATCAATACCATGGTGGACCAGCTCCGGTCCTTCGCATCGGAAGTCACGCGGGTGGCCCGCGAGGTGGGCTCGGAAGGAGCTCTCGGCGGACAGGCGCGGGTGGAGGGAGTTTCCGGCACCTGGAAAGATCTAACGGACTCCGTGAATTTCATGGCGTCGAATCTCACCACCCAGGTGCGGAACATCGCGGCTGTCACGACTGCGGTGGCCAATGGCGACCTTTCCAAGAAAATCACCGTCGATGTCAAAGGCGAGATCCTTGAACTGAAGGACACAGTCAACACCATGGTGGATCAGCTCAACTCGTTCGCATCGGAAGTCACCCGGGTTGCCCGCGAAGTCGGCACCGAAGGAAAACTCGGCGGACAAGCCGAGGTGAAAGGCGTGGCCGGAACATGGAAGGATCTAACTGACTCGGTGAACTCGATGGCCGGCAACCTCACCAACCAGGTCCGAAGCGTGGCCAAGGTCGTCACCGCGGTCGCGAAAGGCGAGCTGAACCAGAAACTGATGGTGGAGGCGAAGGGCGAAATCGCCGAACTGGCCGACACCATCAACAGCATGACCAGCACGCTCGCCACCTTTGCCGAACAGGTCACAAGCGTGGCCCGCGAAGTGGGAGTCGAAGGAAAACTCGGTGGCCAGGCGCACGTGCCCGGCGCCTCGGGAACCTGGCTCGATCTAACTGACAACGTCAACCAACTCGCCGCCAATCTCACCACCCAGCTCCGCGCCATCGCGGACGTGGCGACGGCCGTGACCAAGGGTGATCTGACCCAGAGCATCGAGGTGTCCGCGCGCGGCGAGGTTGCCTTCGTTAAGGACAACATCAACGAGATGATCCGCAACCTGAAGGACACCACCTCCCGCAACGAGGAGCAGGACTGGCTGAAAACCAACCTGGCCAAGTTCACCCGGATGCTTCAAGGGCAAAAGGATTTCCTAACGGTCGGGCAATTGATCCTTTCCGAGCTGGCACCGGTGGTTTCCGCCCAACACGGAATTTTCTACATCATGGATAGCGACGCGACGGAGCCCGAACTAAGGCTTCTCGCCAGTTACGCCTACAGCGAGCGGAAAAACGTCAGCAATCGCTATCAGCTAGGCGAAGGCCTCGTCGGACAGGCCGCACTGGAGAAACAGCCGATTCTCCTAACAAACGTCCCGGGCGATTACATCCATATCAGTTCCGGCCTCGGCCAGGCGGCTCCGATGAACATCATGGTCCTGCCCATCGTCTTCGAAGGGAAGGTCAAGGCGGTTATCGAGCTCGCGTCGTTCGAACGCTTCAATCCCACCCACGAGGCGTTCCTCGGCCAGCTCGCGGAAAGCATCGGCATCGTGCTCAACACCATCAAGGCCAGCACGCTCACCGAGGATCTCCTCAAGCAATCGCAATCGCTGGCAGGCGAACTCCAAAGCCGCCAGGAGGAACTCGAGCAAACCAACGAGGAACTCCAGGAAAAAGCCGGCCAGCTTGCCGAGCAGAATGCCGAGGTGGAACGGAAGAACCGCGAGGTCGAGCAGGCGCGGATGGCGCTCGAAGGCAAAGCCAAGCAGCTCTCGCTCACCTCGCGCTACCGGTCCGAGTTCCTTGCGAACATGTCCCACGAATTGCGGACGCCGCTCAACAGCCTGCTCATTCTGGCAGACCAGCTCGGATCCAATTACGAAGGCAACCTCACCCCCAAGCAGGTCGAATTCGCCCGCACCATCCTCGGCTCGGGCCGCGACCTGCTGCGCCTCATCAATGACGTGCTGGATCTATCAAAAATCGAATCCGGCAATTTCACCATTTCGGTGGCCGAGGTCCGTCTCAAGGACCTTGTGGACAATGTGGACAGGACCTTCCGCCACGTCGCGCAGGAAAAGGGAATCGATTTCGTCTTCGACTTGGCTCCGAACCTGCCGGAGGTGATTTGTACCGACGAACAGCGCCTTGACCAGGTCCTGAAAAACCTGGTCTCAAACGCGTTGAAATTCACCGATCGCGGGCAGGTCTCCCTCAAGGTGGCCACGGTGGATTCCGGCTGGAGCAATGATCGATCCCTCCTCAGCGGAGCCACCAAGGTGCTGGCGTTCACCATCACCGATTCGGGAATCGGAATCCCCGAGGACAAGCAGATGGTGATTTTCGAAGCCTTCCAACAGGCGGACGGCAGCACCAGCCGCCGCTATGGTGGCACTGGCCTGGGTCTCGCGATCAGCCGCGAACTCGCCAGACTCCTCGGCGGCGAGATCCGCCTGGAGAGCGAGGAAGGGAAGGGGAGTTCGTTCACCCTGTTCCTGCCTCATCGCCCCGCGGGGGTCACCGACGAATCGATCAGCGCCCATCGGAATCTTATCGGCAATATTTCGGAGGACGATGCACGGAACGATTCCATGCCGCATGAGGCGACCTTCGCCGATGACCGGCAGACTGTAACTCCGCAGGACGAGATCGTATTGATCGTGGAGGATGATCCGCATTTCGCCCAACTTCTGTTGGACACCGCCAGGTCGCAGGGGCTGAAAGGAGTCGTGACGTCGCGCGGCTACAAGGCTCTGAACTATGCCCGCGAATTCAAACCGATTGGCATCACTTTGGATGTGAGTCTCCCCGATGTGAGTGGCTGGAGGGTGCTCAACCGCCTGAAAAGCGATCTCGACACCCGGCATATTCCCGTCCTGGTGATTTCCGCTGATAGAGAGCCGGAAAACGCCCTCAAACAGGGCGCGATTTCGTTCCTGAAAAAGCCCTTGGCGGAAGATGCCGTTGCGGAGGTTTTCGAAAACATCCGCCGCATCCACAAGGCTACTGCCGGATCGTTGCTGGTGGTGGAGGACGACGAACATCAACGCCACCAGATCCGGGAGCTCATTGGAAACGATACCGCCAAGGTGGTGCTTGTGGAGTCCGGCGAGCAAGCCTTGCATTCGCTCGAAAACCAGCATTTCGACTGTGTGGTCATTGATCTGCTTCTACCTGATATTTCCGGTTTCGACCTCATCGAACAGGTTCGCGGCCAATACCCGCAGCTTCCGATCATCGTCTATACGGGCAAGGATTTGACCTTGGAGGAGGAAAAACGGCTCAACTACATGGCCCAGACGGTCATCGTCAAGGACGTGCGCAGTCCGGACCGGCTTTATGATCAAGTTGCCCTGTGGCTCCACCGTGAAGTCGCCCGCCTGCCCGTTGCAGGGCGCGAGATCATCCAGCGCCTCAATGATCCTAACACCCTGCTGGAAGGCAGGAAGGTGCTCATCGTCGATGATGACATCCGCAACATTTTCGCGATGACGAGTCTGTTGGAACGCTACAAGATGGAAATCCTCTCCGCCGAGCGCGGGCAGCATGCGTTGGAAATTCTCCAGGAGGAGAGCGACATCGACGTCGTCCTCATGGACATCATGATGCCTGAAATGGATGGTTACGAAATCATGCGCGCCATCCGCAACCTGTATGGCTTTAAGGAACTTCCCATCATCGCCCTCACGGCCAAGGCGATGAAGGGGGATCGTGAGAAATGCATCGAAGCAGGGGCTTCCGATTACATCTCCAAGCCGGTCGATACGGACCGCCTGCTGTTGCTGTTGCGGACCTGGCTTTTCCGCTGAACGACCCGAAGTTTCAATCCTGCACCCACATGGAACCATTCGCGGATAAAGTCGACATCCTCGTCGTTGATGACCGGGCCGACAAGCTGCTCGCGTTGCGCTCGATGCTGGACCAACGGGACCAGAATCTCGTTTGCGTGCGGTCCGGGAATGAAGCGCTGCGCGAACTTCTCAAGAAGGATTTCGCGGTCATCCTGCTCGACGTGAACATGCCGATCATGGACGGATTTGAAACGGCCGCCATGATTCGCCAGCGCCAGCGTTCGGAAACCACGCCCATCATTTTCATCAGCGCCGTCAACGATGCGGAGACGCACGTCTCCCGTGGATATTCCCTGGGTGCCGTTGATTACATCCTCACTCCGGTGGTCCCTGAAATCCTGCGGGCGAAGATTGCCGTTTTCGTGGACCTCTTCCGCAAGACGGAGCAGGTGAAGCGGCAGGGCGAGGAACGCGCGAGGTTCATCCAGGAGCAGGCAGCCCGTGCCGAAGCGGAAGCAGGCCAGGAGCGCTTCGCTTTCCTCGCCGAGGCCGGAACCGTTTTGGCTGGCTCGCTCGACATGCAGAAGACCTTTGAAAATCTGGCAAGGCTCGTGATCCCCCGGCTAGGCCATTTCTGCATCGTCAACCAGCTTGATGAGTCAGGTGAGCTCCGGCAGGTCGCCGTCGCGCATCGCGAGCCGGAAAAGGAGCTCCTGCTCCGCCAGCTCCAATACCCGCGGCGTGGTGAAACGCCACACGCCGCCTTGCGGGTGATTGAATCGCATCGGTTTGAAGTTCAAAACGAACTCGACGACGGAATGATCGACGAGCTGTTTGCCGGGACCTATCGGGAAGCAGTCAAGGAGCTCGACCCCAAGGCCTACATCGCTCTTCCCATCATTGCCCGCGGCACGATCATCGGGTCGATCACAATGGTAAGAACAGGTGACGAGAGGTTCTACTCGGCTCCGGAAATTTCCCTCGCGACCGAACTCTCGCAACGGATCGCCCTGGCCCTCGACAATGCCTCACTTTATCTGGTGGCCCATCGCGCCCGTGAGGAAGCCGAAGCCGCGAACCGCGCGAAAGACCGCTTCCTGGCGATGCTCAGCCACGAACTCCGCACGCCTCTAACACCCGTGATCACTTCCATCCTCAATCTGGAGGAGGACAAATCCATAGCGCCGCAGGTGAAGCAGGCGCTTAGGGTCATGCGCCGCAACGTGGAGTTGGAAGCGCGGCTCATCGATGATCTTCTCGATCTCACTCGTGTGGGTAGCGGCAAGATCCATCTCAACATGGAAATCGTCGATGCCCACTGCCTCCTGAAAAATGCCGCGGATATCTGTCGGCCGGACATCGAATCGAAATCACTCACGCTTGAACTGGTCCTGGGGGCCGGGAATCTGCACGTCGAGGGCGACCCGGCAAGGTTGCAGCAGATTTTTTGGAATCTCATCCGCAATGCGATGAAGTTCACCCCTCAAGGAGGAATCGTCGTCACCACCTGCAATGAGGACGGACGCCTCCACATCGAAGTGGCCGACACGGGGATCGGCATGGACGCTTCTCTCCTCGACCGGGTCTTCCAACCTTTCGAGCAGGGAGAAAGCGGCCGTTTCGGAGGGCTTGGCCTGGGGCTGACCATTACACAGGCATTGGTGGATCTCCACGCGGGGGAAATTCACGCGAAAAGCGCTGGCGCGGGATTTGGCTCCAGTTTCGTGGTGAGTTTCCCTACGGTGGAAGCTCCTTCCGAGACCGGGGACGCGGACGGCGTGGTCACTGACGACGCTGTCGCACCGCTGCGGATCTTGTTGGTTGAGGATCATGTTGATACCAACGAAGCGCTCACCATGCTGCTGCAAATGCGCGGCTACACCGTTAGATCCGCTTTGAATGTGAGCTCGGCCATCGAGCTGGCCACCCTTCACGAGTTCGACGTGCTGATCAGCGATCTAGGCCTGCCGGATGGCAATGCCGGCGAGGTTCTGCGGGAAGTCGCGGGTCGTTATTCCACCGTCGGTATCGCGCTCAGTGGCTATGGCATGGATCATGACATCCGAGGCAGTCGTGAATATGGATTCAGTTATCATCTCGTGAAGCCGGTTGAGGTGGGTCGGTTGGATTCCATTTTGCGTGAGATCTCACGGCGCGTTCCGACGCCTGAAAAGATCCTGGGTTAAAAATAGGGATCAGCGGCGGCGGGAAGGGTGAGGGAGCTGTTGACGCGGCCGGTTTAGTGATGGATCAATCGGGCAATTTGCCTTTGTCGGCATTATATCCTGACCCACATCAGGCATTTCGCAATTCCGCACATCCACCAATCCGCTTAGGTTCCACGTTCAAGCCCGTGGCACATCCGTTGCTAAATAGGAATACCCGTGAAAATTTCACCCAAACACCTCAAGCGTTACAAGGATGTCGCCCTCCTCTTCTACAAGTATGCGAACTCCGACGTCTTCCGCGAATCCGGATTCGACACGCCTCCGCCACCGGAGGAGATCGAAACGCCGACAGATACCGAGGGAAGGATCGAAGGAGATACCGAAGGAAAGACTGTGGGGGATACCGGAGGAAAAGCCGATGAGGCAAAAAAGAAGGATGGAAGCAAGGATACGACGGATAAAGGCAAGGACCTCGCCGCGGATTTGGAGAAACTCGGACCTACCTTCGTGAAGATCGGACAGCTCTTGTCCACCCGTGCAGACCTCTTACCACCGCAGTATCTCGTCGCCTTGGAGCGGCTGCAGGATCACGTCGAGCCGATTCCCTTCGAGGAAATCGAACGGGTCGTGCAGGAGCAGCTCGGAGTCAGGCTGTCCAAAGGCTTCGACAGCTTCGAGCGGAAACCGCTGGGCGCGGCATCCATCGGCCAGGTCCACCTCGCGAAATTGCGCGGTGGTCGCGAGGTCGCGGTGAAAGTGCAGCGGCCCGGCATCCGCCAGCAGATCGTGGATGACCTGGAAAGCCTCGCCGAGATTGCAGAGTTTATCGACGCCCACACCGAGTTCGGAAAGCGTTATGAGATCGGGCGCATCGTCGAGCACTTCCGCTCCACGCTAATGCGCGAGATGGACTATCAGAAGGAAGCCCTGCACCTGAAGGAACTTCGCGCCAACCTGGAGGAGTTCAAGCACCTGATCGTGCCGGAAGTCATTGATGACTACTCCACCTCCACGGTGCTCACCATGGAATATCGAGCCGGCACCAAGATCACCTCGCTATCAGGAGCGGTGCTGGTGGATCTGGACGGAGAGGCGCTGGCCGAGGAATTGTTCAAGGCCTATCTGAAACAAATCATTGTCGATGGCTTCTTCCACGCCGATCCCCATCCCGGAAATCTCCTGCTCACTCCGGGGCGCAATATCGCCATCCTCGACCTCGGCATGATCGGCCGCATGAACCAGCGGATGCGCGACCAGCTCATTCACCTGTTAGCCGGCATCGCGGATGGCAACGGCCTGCAAACCGCCGAGGCGGCCATGAGGATCGGCGAGCAGCGCGGCCAGACCATCGACCGCAACCTGTTCATCAATGCCATCGAGGAAATTGTCGGCTCGGTGAAGACCCAGAGCGTGGAAAGTCTCCAGATCGGCGCGGTGGTGCTGCTGGTCATGCAGGCCTGCGCCGCGTCCGGCATCCGCATCCCGGCGGAAATCAGCCTGCTTGGCAAAACGCTTATGAACCTCGACCGTGTCGGCATCACGCTGGCTCCGAATTTCAACCCTAACGAATCCATCCGCCGCAATCTTGCCGAGATCGCCAGCAAGCGGATGAAAGACTCCTTCACCGCCGCGAATCTGCTAGGCACCCTCAGCGAGGCCAAGGAGTTCATTGGCCAGCTTCCGTCGCGCCTCAACCGCATCGTTGAAATGGTGGCGGACAACAAGCTCAGCGTGAAGGTGGAATCCATCGACGAGCACAAGCTCCTCCAGGGCCTGCAAAAGGTGGCGAACCGCATCACCACCGGCTTGATCCTCGCCGCCTTTATCATCGGTTCCTCCATGCTCGCGCGGGTCGAAACGTCCTACCGCCTTTTTGGCTATCCCGGCCTCGCCATGTTCTTCTTCCTGATCGCGGTCGTCGGGGCGGGATTTTTGATGATTCAAATCTACTGGAAGGATGAGTGAACTTGGATTGCGGTGGGCAGCGAGGCGCCGCACCGCTCGGGATAAATCATTAACCCACACTCTTCATCCATTGCGTTTTGCAACTTCTTCCGGGAGTTTTCACGGTGGTTTCATACCACTTTAGTAATAAATACCGCTGTGTGTTGCCAGATATGGATTTAGAGAGATAATTTTTGTTCGAACGGAGATGACAAGTAAGCGGATCACCTAGTAAATCCATGCAATCAGAAGAGATGTTAGCGATGGTTGGGAAAGCACATGGATGGGACCGTGGGTGGAAATCCGAGAATTTCCCCTTGCTTCCTTGATGAAGCGAGCGTCGTTTAAAGAGTAAACGAAAACCCACGGAATTCGGATCGTTTTTCGAATCCAACATCGCTTTATGATTCAGTTAGATATTTCTCGCTGAATGACTTCCTTTGCTTGCATCAGGCAATCCCGATGTCCGCCAGTTCAAATTCATATAGATTCAAATAACCCGATGAAATCCAAATTATCTCTCTTCAGGCTCCTCCCTCACACTACGGGAACTTCTTTTTTTTCCGCGGTCAGCATCACCGTTTGCTTTTCGGGTTCGGCCTTCGCTGCGGATGTCGTGTGGAACGGCACCACCAGCAATGACTGGACGGTTGGCGCAAACTGGACGCCCAACCACACGCCGGACCGGAACAACGCCGAGGACGCCGTCATCAACATCCTGACCAACTACCCGGTGCTCACCGGTTCTCCCGGTTTCGGTGCGAGCACCCCGCGGGATATTTTCATCGGACGCGGTGTTGGGAACGACGGGCGCGTCGATCAGAATGCGGGCTCGGTAGCCAACGCCGGCGGCAATTGGATCTTCGTCGGTGTTGAAGGTGCGACCGGAAGATTGGATATCACCGGTTCCGGCTCGTTCAATGACACCGGCCGGATGTGGGTCGGTGGCTCACAAAATGCCGGCGGTGGAAGTGGCATCCTCAACATCAACACTTCCGGCATCGTCAATACCAACGATCTATCCGCAGGCTCCAGCGGCGGCACCGGCGTCATCACCATCGACGCCGGAACGGTCAACACCAACGGTTGGAACTTCATCGGCAAGCGCGAGGCTGCGGTGGGTGGCACCGGCACACTCAATATCAACGGCGGCACCCTGAACAATAACGGCGACCGCACGGTCATTGGCCAAGGGAACTCCACGGGCAGCCTGAACATCACCGGCACCGGCGTTTATAACAATCTCAAGGTCGGGGACAATGTGTTCTTCGTCGTGGGATCCGACAATCTGGCCAATGCCACCACTCCTTCCGTCTCTCTCACTGGCGCCGGCATCATCAACGCGAACCGGCTCTTCTCGGTCGGCGGCGTGGCCTCCGAGCCCGCAGGCTCCGATCCCTCATTCACCGGCAGTGGCAAGGGAATTCTCACCATCAATGGCGCGGATGCATTGCTCAATGTCACCGGCGAAATGTGGGCGGGCCAAGGTGCTGGAAACAATGGTGCCATCAACCTGCAGGCCGGAACGATCGCGGTGAGCAGCTGGGTGGCCATCGGCCGCAGCGGCGGCACCGGTTCCCTAACCATGACCGGCGGCACCATCAACAAGACCGGCGGCGGAAACTTCATCATCGCCGCCACCGGACCGGGCACCATGACGCAGAGCGCCGGCGTGGTGAATGTCACCAGCGGCAGGACTTGGCTGGGCGAGGCTAACAATGCCTCCGGAACACTAGAGATTTCTGACACCGCACAATTCAACGGCCAGGAACTCATCCTCGCTGTCAACACCGGCACTTCCGGAATCGTCAATACCACCGGCGGCACCATGACCGTTGGCGGCAACAACGAAATCCAGATTGGTGCGCGGGGAGCGGGCGTTTGGAATCAAAGCGCGGGCATCGTCAACGCAAGCGGCTGGACTGTCATCGGCCGCTACAATGAGACCGGTTCCAGCGGGGAGCTCAACGTCTCCGGCGGCACCTTCAATCAGGTCAGCACCGGCCGCAACCTGATCGTCGGTGAGGAAACCACGGGCACGCTCAACGTCTCCGAAACCGGTGCCGTCGACGCCGTGGCTAACAACGGCATCAGCATTGGAAACGGAAACACCGGCATCGGCACCATCAATCTGGACGGCGGCACCCTCACTGCGAAAAGCATCCACGAAGGCGTGGGTGGGTCGAGCACCTTCAACTTCAACGGTGGTCAGCTCATTGCCGGTCCCGGCGCGAACTCCGCCTTCATGTATGGGCTCGATAACGTTGTCATCAAGAGCAACGGAGCCTTCATCAACAGCGGCGCCAATGACATCTCCATCAGCTCGAGCCTGGCCGAGGATGCCGCCGGCCACACCTTGACCAAGACCGGAGCCGGCGCGCTCTATCTGAATGCGAACAACAGCTACACCGGCCTTACCCAGGTGAACGCCGGCACTCTCGGCGGCAACGGGTTGCTTCCCGGAGCGGTCTCGGTGGCCTCTACCGCCAGGCTGAATCCGGGCGCTCCCACCGGCGTATTCGGTGTGGGTTCCGCCAGCTTTGCCGCGGGTGGCACCCTGGCCATCGACATTGTCGATAGCGCACCCGCCTCGGACCGGGTGGATGTCGCCGGCACGTTGAACATCACCAATGCCGCCCTGACTCTTTCCAAAGCGCCGAGTTCCCAACGCTATGTCATCGCCACCTACGACACCCTGGTCCCCGTCAATGGCCCCTTCGCCAGTATTCCCGCACTGCCCTCGGGCTATACCATCAACTATGCCTACCAGGGCAACTCCATCGCGATCCAGCGTCCGCTGACGGCTTTTGATAATTTCATCAATGGCGTATTCCCCGGCTTCGAGGATTTTCCAGGCACCGTCGGTGAAAATGCGGATCCGGATGCCGACGGCACTTCCAACTTTCTGGAATACGCCCTCGGCGGAAATCCCGACAGCGGAAGCGACCGCCCCAAGATCTATCAGATCATCGCCGACAGCAGCGACGCCGGCACTGCGAAGGAACTGCTTCTTACCATCGCGGTGTTGAATGGCACTCCCGCCTTCCTGCCGGTCTCCACCGGGTCACCGACCGCGACCTTCGGCGGGGTGAAATACACCATCCAGGGCAGTTTCGATCTATCAAATTTCGCCAGCCCCTGCACGGTGGTGAATCCCGTGGCACCTGCCGGCAATCCGACACCGCCCTTTGGCTACACCTACCGCACCTTCAGTCTCAATGGCTCTAACGACACGCTCGACAAAGGCTTCATGCGCGTGAGCGTCACCAAGTAGTTGCCACAAAATGGCAGGGACCGACCTCCGGGCGGTCTTGATGATGGAGAGCGAATGACCGCCCATAAAACGCTGTCCGTCAGCTCGAGGGGCGGCATCATTCTCTATCTATTCGCACGGAATGCGAGGCGGGCATCAGCGGGGCGGCCCTCCCGTGAAGCGCATTCCGCATGGCCGCAGGTAACGCGGTCCCCCGCGGAAATGCGCGGCGGGGGGAGATCCGCCGCGCTTTGTTAGTCCGCCAATTTTCGCGTCGCATTGCACGAGCTGGTCGCTCCGGTCGGAATACGTCGTGCTGCCACCGACGGTGCGGGACTGATAGGCATACAGCCAGCCGGGGATGCGCTCTGTCACGCTGATGTTGCGCGAGGTGGTGCTGAACGGCTGGACGAAAAACGCGCCGTCCTCACCGATCTCCGCCACGCGTACCTCGCAGCCGCGGGCGATTTTGTTCCTCGTCATGCCGGCCGGATCCCCGGCAGTTCCCCGCCAGGGTCTCGGTAGTGATGAAATGGAACCGTGGCCGACGGCACAAAAAACCACCCCGTCATGAGGTGGTTCTTCGTGATGAAATGGGCCGCGATGGAAGGCCTATGGCGAGCCCGGCTTACGGAGCTTGCAGACTGAAGTTGTCGATGGTGATTTTCCCCGGGCGGACCGCTTGGGAGACACCGAAGCCGAAGAGCTGGATCCGGAACCGGCCGTCGTCGCTGTTGACGTTCCACGCAGCCTTCACGTCGGCTTTCTTGGCTCCTTTAGGCGCGAATGTTCCCACTTTGAACCACTCGTATCCTTCCTCCTTGTTCGTCAGGGAGGCGAAAAACGTCATCAGCTTCCTGTTCTGGCTGAACGAAATCCGGATGGCCCCCTTCGCCACCGCCGCACCCAGCGAAAGCGGTTTGGACGGTACGGAAACGCTGTTGTCGTAGACCCCGGCCTGGATTCCGGATTGGCCGAAGAAGTTCACAAAGAGATAGTCGCGGTAGTCCGCCTCATTGATGATGAAGAAACCGCAACCGGCTTGGCTTTGGTGCGATTGTTTCGCGCTGTTGCTCATGTCGAGAATCATCTCCCAGTCCTCATACATTCCCGGCTGGCTGGTTTTCAACTCGATGCTCGCAAAGTCGTTCCCGGTGGGTGGAGCGCTGACCACGAAGTTCAGCTTCTCGTTGGACTGGGCGAACCGACCCTTGCCTTGCTTGTCAAGCAACCAGCGGGTTTTGTCCAATTTCGACGCTTGGAAATCCTCGGTGATGGGGGTGAGTGCGAGGCAATGACCGGTTAGAGCGGTGGCTGTTAGTAGGAGTGCGATCGGGTTCATTTTCATGGGGGTGGGAGGTTGTGGGTTGGGTGGGAATGCTCTCGGATGGAGCAAGGTTCATCGTGGATGCCCGTCGTTGATAGACAAGCCCTCTTTTTGATTGTGGCATATTGCAATGGCGCATGCGGTTTGCACGGCGATGGGCTAAGTCACATGGTGTGGCCGCTTTGTTTTCCACCGCGGCATGCCCGTCTCTTTCCAACTTCTGATGGAGACACATTGACGTGGGAGCGGGAATCTCTAACCATACCTCGGAAATCATTCCTTGTTGGCTCTGCGACGAGACCGAAGGTTTGTTTCTGGTTGGCTAGGCTGACGGGTTTTCCCCAGCAGCTCCTTCACACTCATGAAGTCTTCGCGATGGCAGGGAATGGCGGACGTCCCATCTCCGCCATCGGCTCGGTTGAGGCATACGGTGAAACGGGTGGGATCGGAGACGAACACCACCCCCTCCCAACCATCACGCCGTCTCCAGACCTGTTGCCCAACCCTGAAAATCACCATTTTCCTACTGTAAGTCCTAAATCATGAGGCGCTTGATCTAACGTCACGTAATGCTGGCGGGTTATTGTTGATCCGGAAATTCCCTTCGCCTCCGATGGCTGTTTTACTCTCGCCTCCGCCGTTGGATTTCCCGGTGGATGACGGATCCAATCATCAGGACGAAAAAGAGGAGGGCTAGAGCCTGCGAGATGGCGGCAACCGGACCGTCAAGAAATCCGAAGCCGAGAGCTCCGGTGATGAGGGTGAGAGTGAGGAATAAGCAGGACCAGTTGAGCATCATGAAAAGGGGTTGCTTTCCCCTTTGCAGGAATCCAGCCAAGCTGGCGCTTATCCCGCAGATCCCATACCCACAGTCACCTGGGCAAGTGGAAGGAAGGGCACCGGGTAAATTGCCCGGCGGCGGCGAAGCGTTTATGGGGGGAAGCCCGCGCAATGTGCATGGGAGGATGATCGTCGAAACCGTAAACATCCTGCAGGAAGAGCGTGGATGACGGTTCATCCAAAGCGGCGTGGCGCTGGCGCTTCCAACCGCAGTCGATAGGGGCTTCCTGATTGACAGGAGCCGTCGAGCCGGTTTGTTTCACGGGTCCCCCACGAACATCCATCCATGAAACCGAAGTTCTCCCCCTTGCGGCAGTGCGTGCCGGCCCTGCTGATCCTCTCCGGCCAATCGCTTCTCGCGGAAACCCGTCTACAGATCACCGATCCCGATCCCTTCGAGGCCTACGCGTGGTTCAATGCGGCCATCTGGGACAACGGCGCTCCGGGTCCGGGGGAGGATGTGGTGATGGAGGCTCAATCCAACGAGTTCGGGCCGGTGGACGTGGGCCTGTTTCTGGACAACACCAGTTCCACCATCGGTTCGCTGGATATCCGTTACGGGGTGACGCTGGATGTCACGGACGCGAATTTCGCGGTGACTGGAGACACCTATGCGGAGGGATTCCTGGGGATTACGCGCGGAACCATGTCACTCGGGACCAACACACAGTATGACGCGGGAACCAAAACCCTCAACGGCGGCCAATGCCTCGTGGACGACGGGAACTCCGCCAGCCTCACAATCTATCAATGGCACGGGGCGGACATTGAGATCAACAAGGGCGGTTTCAATCTTTTCGGGACCAACGTGTTGGTTCGGAATCAGGACACCGGCATCGACGCCTTCCAGAACCTCAGGGAAAACAGCGGATTCCTAACAATGGACGATGGCTATGTGATGTCGATTTCGGGAAATTTCACCAACACCTCCAACGGCTCAATCACCCTCAACCTCAACGAATCCGTGAGGACGCCGCGGCTTGAGATCGCGGGGAATTTCATCAACGATGGATTGGTGGAAGTCATGGGAAACTCGGTTCTGAATGTCTCCGGCGGTCTCTCCGGAGCGGGCAGGATCGTGGTGACCGGCACCGGCAACCAAGTCTCCGTGGTGGGTGTTTACACCCAGAACGGCGGTGAGGTGGATCTGGGCGCGGCGGGCAGCGGGATCGACAGCTTTACGCTCAAGGCGATGGCCCACGTCTATGACGGCGGAGCGGTCGTCAAGGGCACGGGAACTTTGGAAGGCGACGTGACGATCACCAGCGGGACCTTGAGTCCCGGCACCTCTCCCGGACAAATCCAGGTGGAAGGCGATCTGACGTTAGAGGAGAACTCCGTCCTGGAAATGGAGATCGGGGGAACGGTGCCGGAGACAGGCTACGACCGGATCGTCCAGATGGAAGGTGACGAAGGCACGGCCCTGGGCGGTCTGCTGGTGGTGAGCATGATCAGCGGAGTCGACCGGGTGATCACCGCGGGGGATACCTTCGAGATTCTAACCAGTGATCTTCCGTTGGAAGGCGCGTTCAGTAACGTGGAGAGCGGCAGCCGGGTATACACCAAGCAAGGCCGCGGCTCGTTTCTGGTGGAATACGGGGCTGGAGCGCCGGACCCGGCCAAAGTGGTCCTCAGTGCCTATCAGCCGGAAGCCCAGTCCTTTTCCGCCTGGACGGAAAGCTACGGCGTGCCGGGCGCGGACGCGGATCCGCTGGACGACCCTAACGGCGACGGCGTGACCAACATCGAAGCCTACTTCCGCGGGATGTCGCCGGTGGGAAGCGGCGAGCCCACGGCCTACGCTGCGGTGGTTGCGGGCGGAAGTGTTCAGATCACGATGACCGGATCCAAGTCGGTGGAGAACGTGACGGTAAAAACCCAGATTTCCTCGGATTTGATTCACTGGAGTCCCGGCCCTGACCCCGCGCTTGTCAGCGAGACGCTCACTCAGAAACTGCTGGGAATCACGCTGCCGGTGGGGCCGGGTCTTCCGCAGTTTGCGAGATTCCTCATCGAGCCGGATTCCGAGTGAGGAGGGGGTGATAAGTCCGCGCGGGGGCCATCCAGCCACACGACGGGAGGACCATTTTCCTTCCATGTTCACTCGAATTCAGCTACACCGCTCCTCAAATCCCATGACCATGATTCCCCCATTCGAAAAACTCCATCGCCAGCTTGGCCGTGTTACCTTTTTGGCGCTCGTGGCATCACTCGGTTTTTGTGTTGCCACTTGGCTGTGCGCCTTGCTCGGGCTTCTCCACGCGGTTCACAGTCTGGGCGGTGCGACGATGGCGATGGCCTACGTGTTCGGCATCCTTTTGTTCATCTTCCTCGTCAGCTCGGTGGCGGCTGCTCTCATCCGGTGGCTGGACCGGCGGCATCAGCGCGTGGATCAACACAAAGCCGCCTGATCGCAGATCCTACATGAGGCACGCGTCTCCTCCTCACCCGATCGGCTTGATGTAATAATGCCGGGAAATCCCCTCGATGTCCTGGTGATACCAGAACGCGCCGGGTGCCGCCCGCTGGATGCTCTCCAACACCTCCGGCAGCTCCTCATGGGTCACCACCGTGCGCACCATCTCGAAGGTATCCGTGCTGAACCCGCCCGTCGCCGGTTGGATCGTGCAGGTCCGGTGCGGGGCCGCGTCGGTGATCGCCTGTCCCAGCGTCTTCGCGTCCTTGCCGAAGACCGTCAGCAGCACCAGTTTGAACTTCCGGAAAAAGTTGTTCAACGTCTCCGACGAGGTGAAAATGAAAATGCTCGTGTACATCAGCGTGTTCACCACCGGTTCGATCCCGCCGCTCTTCAGATACTCCAGCGCCAGCCCGTAAACCGTGGACACTCCCGCCGCCACGATGGCGATGGTGCCCACCGGCTTCAGGTATTTCATCGCGAAATACGCCGCCAGGATGTCCTCATCCCCGGTCGAGCCGCGCAACCGCAGGGACAGCGCCTTCGCCAGGCCCGATAGAATGCCGCCGAACAGCACCAGGATGATCCGCTCGTTGCCCGCATCCGCATTCGCGAACTGCAGCGACGGCAGCAGGGGCAGCGCCAGCATCACCGTGCCCACCGTCAACAGCGTGCGGAAGGCGAAGGTCCGGCTGATCTTCACAAACGCGAAGGCCACCAACACCGTCTGCGAGAACGCATAAAGGATCAGGAACAGCGATTCCTTCTCGAAAAAGTAAGCCGTCGCCGCCGCCAGCCCCTCGAATCCCGTGAGGATCACCTTGGACGGAAACACGAAATATTTGAGCGCCACCGCGTACAACAGACCGGCCAGGCAGGTGCCCAGGCACTCCAGCACCGGGTGTCGGGAAATGAACCATTTGGAAATCGTCATGGGGAAATTATCGGGGTCGTGGGGGAGGGGTGAACGTTCCACCGCAAAAAACCACGGCACGCTAGGCCGCCGCGCCTTCCGGATGCAATCCAATGTTTCCTCATTGACCGCGAAAGCCGTGCCGCTCCCTCCGCAATCGTGCGTTTTTCTCCTTCCCGTTCTGCTATCGGGTGTTAGTCTCAGCATTTAGAGCACTCCATGCCTGCAAAGCCACTCCCTCCTCATTCCGAAGCCAAGATCCGCTTGTTGAAGGCTTATTTGGAAGCATACCTCAACGTGATTGGGCACGATCAACATACGGATAGGGTGTTTTTAGCGGATTTATTCTGTGGTCCAGGAATGTATCAGGGAGGCAAGCCTGGAAGCCCGGTTGAAATCGGGAGAATGCTGGCTGGCTTGCATAAGCGCCATCTATCAGCACCGAAAACAGAGTTTCTTTTCAATGATGTAGACGTTGCCAATGTTTCCAACGTCGAAGGCTACTTGCGACCACTCGAAGCAGCTCATCCCAAAATCAAGCTTATCGCGAGCAGCAAAAGCGTGGCAGATCTCATACCGGAACTTCTCTCGGAGCAGGTAGACAAGAGATTAAGATCGAAGCGGTTCTATTTTGTTGACCCCTTCGGTTATTCGCAAATCACTTTGTCGGAGATTCTATCCCTTTTGCATGTGGACGGGACCGAGCTGTTGCTGTTTCAACCTTGTTCGTTTATGTTCCGCTTTTCGGAGAAAGGGACGCCTGAATCGCTTTCCGGATTCATGGAAGAACTGAGCCGTGGCAAACCGTGGCCGCAAGGGTTGAACATTATGGGCTACATCCAGCATACAAAACGGTTGCTGAGGGAGCGGCTTGAGGGAACTCACTACGTTGATAGCTTTACGATTCAGAAAGACGCACAGACCGTCTTTTGCCTCTTCTTTTTCACAAAGCACATTCGAGGCTTCGAGAAGATGTTGGAGGCAAAATGGCGATTCAATGGCGAAACCGGGCAAGGATGGCATTACTCGGCTGGGACTGGAGTGGGGGACCTGTTCAACAAGCCAACGCCACAGACTCAGATCCTGGAGCGAGCGCTTGAGGTGCTTCTGGCGGATGGAAGACTGGTCACCAATGCAGATATCTATAGAGAAACCCTCGAACAGGGCTTTCTTCCCAAACACTCCAATGAAATCCTCACGGCTTGGCAGAAGGCTGGAAGAATCCGGGTCGAACCTGTGCCGCCCCGCTCAGGCGTCTTCTACCTTGGCTACGAAGAGCATGTGAAAAAGGGTAGAATTGTTCAGATTTCTAAAGTATCCTGAGCCATGGCAACAAGTTCCATTGAATGGACCGAACTCACGTGGAACCCCACCACCGGTTGCGACAAGGTTTCCGCAGGCTGCAAATTCTGCTACGCGGAGATCATGTCCCGGCGCTTGCAGGCAATGGGTGTGGAGAAATACGCGGACGGCTTCAAGGTGCGGCAGCATGAGTCGGCGCTTGTGATTCCCTACGGCTGGAAGAAGCCGGCGATGGTCTTCGTGAACTCGATGAGCGACCTGTTCCACAAGGACATGCCGCTGGAGTTCATCCAGAAGGTTTTCAAGGTCATGAACGATTGCCCGCACCTTATTTTCCAAGTGCTCACCAAACGCGGCGAGCGGTTGGAGGAGGTCTGGAAGCATTTGACGTGGAGCGAGAACATCTGGATGGGGGTGAGTGTGGAGAACGAGTTGGTGACGCATCGCATCGATAGCCTGCGCAAGGTGCCCGCCGCCGTAAGATTCCTTTCCTGCGAGCCGTTGATCGGGCCATTGCCAAAGCTCAATCTTAAGGGAATCGACTGGGTGATCGTGGGCGGAGAAAGCGGAGTCCATCCCCGCCCGATGCAACCGGAGTGGGCCGTGGAAATCCGCGACCAATGCGAGAAGCACGACGTGGCTTTCTTTTTCAAACAATGGGGTGGCCGCAACAAGAAGGCGGCCGGCAGGGAGTTGGAAGGGGTCCATCATGACACTTTCCCAAAGCCTAAGAAGCGGCGGCAGGTCAAACAGTCCGCGTAGTGTTTTGTGTTAGGCCTCACCTAACCACGAACTCTTCCAAGCTCATTCGCGACCATACGGTCGCGAAAGTCCGGGTGATGGTGCTAGCTGTTTTCATCGGGATCCTTGGCTTACTTGGAATTCTTCCGTGGCGTCTTGGAATGCGGAATCAAAGTCGCCCTTCGAATCGCTGACCCAATAGAGGGCCATCCGGGCTTCGTGGCAGATTTTGGGATCCAACAGGCGGGCGGTCCAGATGGCCGCCTCGGCCTCGCCGCGATGCTGGCGGATGGATTTCAGGGCGAGGACGGTTTCCTCGCTGCGGATGACGGGGAACAACGCGCGTCCCTCGCCAAGGGCACAACGGACGAGGCCGCCTCCTCCGGCGGCGAAGAGCCAGCGATGGGAGTGGAAAGCCGCTCCTTCCAGCGAGCGCAGGTAGTCAGACAGCGGCGTCTGCCGGGTCTCGCGGAAAGGAATCCACATCACGCGGCGGATGTGTTGGGTGGCTCCGCACCGGTTGCAGACTTCGGTGGACCGGAAGGAGCCACCGAAGAGCCACGCGGCTGCCCTCAGCCCCAGGAGGGAGAGGAGAACAAGGACAGGGGTCTGCGGTTTCATGGGAAGGCGGTTGCCAAGGCCAATGGAATCTCTAGCGGATAGTGGAGGTGATGTAGAGAATTGCCGGGGGAGGCGCTGGCGACGGGCGGGGGAGGAAGAATTGACGAATGATGATTGTTGATTGTTGATTGTTGATTGTTGATTGTTGATTGTTGATTGTTGATTGTTGATTG
>JAZKEY010000029.1:62591-86030 GCA_040386755.1 Verrucomicrobiota bacterium
TTGAAGTGGCGGATTCTTCGACTTCAAAAATCAAACTTCATCAATCGGCAATCATCAATCGACTGCGAGTTGGCGGATGGATTGGACGGGGGAAAGTCAGTAGGAACTGCGACTGGAAGTCACAGCCACGATCAGAGCAGGCGATGGAGTGTGGAGTGGGGTGGCAGAGTGCGACTGGGACACCGCCCCTGGTTGAATCGGAGCTTGTCCCGCCGGTGTCTCCACCTCAACGTCCGGCAAAATGACATTCACATGAAGATCCGCTCTGCAAAACAAGAGGATGCGCCCGGAATCGCCGCGGTGGTGCATGCCATGGACGAGCTACGCTCCGTCGCACGGCAATCCATCGAGACGACGACCCAAACGGTTTTTTCGAATCTTGAACGGGTGTCGTCTTCAGGTTGTTCCACAGCCTATGTCGCGGAGGAATTCCAAGGCGGGATTGTCGGCTACGGAGCCGTTCATTGGACACCATTCCTCTTCCTCCCTGGTGGTGAGGCGTATGTGACCGAACTCTTCGTGCGCCCATCCGCTTCGGACAAAGGGGTTGGATCTGGGATCCTGGAGACGATCATCGCGGAAGCCAGGCAACGTGGATGCTCTCGAGTGATCTTGCTGAACGGCCGTGATGGGGAGTCATACCGACGATCATTTTACACCAAGCGCGGCTGGATCGAGCGCGACCAGATGGCAAACTTCATCCTCCCCATCACCATCGAGCCGGGAAAGACGGTGGAGGCCGCTCCGCCAACGCTCCGTGCCTCATCTTGAATCGTTGTGCAAAAAATGACCGAACCCTATACGCCCCCGCAAAGTCCGCCGGACTCTGCGGCAATTGATGAGCATGTCAGACGACGCAGGAAGTTCTGGCTGCGTGCCATTTGGATATCGATTGCGGGTGTGATTGTTCCCCCGCTGTTCGGTCTGATTGGCAGCATTTTCGGCATGGTTCACGCATTCGGAAACATTTCGACGACTGGAGAAACCGATCACGAGGCACTGGCGAAGAATATTTCGGTTTCGCTGCTGAGCACGGCTTGGGGGATTGTGGTTTCGGTGATTGCCTTCATGGTGCTGATCGGGGTTTTGGTGCGGTTCTTCACCCTTCCCAAGGTCGTGATGCCGCATCCACCAACGGACCTGCACGACAAGTCGTAAGCGCCATACCATGCGGCGTGGAGCCATCGCTTCCCGCCGCAGTCCATGTGGGGGAGGCCGAATCTTTCTATCAACTTTCCTCCTTCATCCATCCACTCCTCTCAGCCTGCGTTTTGCAATCCCATGGGTGAAATGCACGCTGTCCGGACGCGAACCAGAGGGAAGCGAAAGGAGGATCTGCTAGCGGTAAGGGCGTTTTTTTCCGAGGTTGGGGGTGGCCCGGGTCGTGCAAAGAAGAGGGCACCCATGAATTTCAAGGCGCTCATGAAATACCGCTGGATTGATCTGCTGAAGCGGGCGGGGGAGGATTGGATGGAGGACAAGGCGCTGCGGCTGAGCGCGGCCCTGGCTTATTACTCGATCTTCTCGATTGCCCCGCTGTTGGTGATCACCATCGGGATGGCGGGGCTGGTGTTAGGGGAGGAAGCGGTGAGCGGGCGGCTGTATGGAGACCTGAAAGGTCACGTGGGAGCGGCGACGGCGGAGGCGCTGCAGTCGATGGTGAAAAGTGCGAACAAACCCGCGCAAGGAGTGGTGGCCACGGTGACCGGCTTCGCGATGCTGCTGCTGGGCGCGTCCGGGGTTTTCGGCCAGCTGAAGGATGCCCTGAACACGATCTGGGAGGTGGAGTCGAAGGGACGTGCCGGGGTGATGGGGATGCTGCGGGACAAGCTGCTGAACTTCGGGATGGTGCTGGCGATCGGTTTCTTGCTGCTGGTGTCGCTGCTGATGAGCTCCGCGATCGCGGGGCTGAACGATGGGATCGCCACGGCGATGCCGATGTCGGCCGTGGTCGGGACGGCCATCAGCTTCGTGGTTTCGCTGGGAATCGTGACCGCGCTGTTCGCGCTGATTTTCAAGGTGCTGCCAGACGCACGGATCGGCTGGCGCGACGTGTGGGTGGGCGCCGCGCTGACGGCCCTGCTGTTTGAGATCGGGAAAACGGGGCTGGGCTGGTACTTGGGCCGTGAAAGCACGGCGAGTGCGTTTGGCGCGGCGGGTTCGATCGTGCTGCTGCTGTTATGGGTTTACTACACGTCCTGCATCCTGTTCTTCGGCGCCGAGTTCACCCAAGTGTATGCGCAGGACCGGGGGCGGGTGATCGAACCGGCGGCGAACGCGCGGAAGGTCAGCGCCGTGGCCCGCGCCCAACAAGGAATGACTCCCACCAAGGAGCCGGACAACCGCCCGGACGCGGAGCCGACATCCCAACCTTCTCCCGGAAGGCTTCGCGGCATGATCGCCCCCGTGCTGGGGTATCTCGAAGCGCGCGGCCTGTTAGCGAGCATCGAGGCGCGGGAAGCGCTGCAGCACTTGATCTGGCTGGGCATCGCTTTAGCGGCGGCGGTGGTGGCGGCTTTCGCCGGTTGGTTGCTACTGGCCACGGCGCTGGTGGGATGGCTAACCGGTATTTTCGGCTGGAGCTGGGTGAAAGCGGCGGGCATCACGGGAGGCGCGCACGTCGTCGCCGCCCTCGCAATGGCGCTGCTAATGCGGCAGCGTCTCCGCAAGACGCTTTGGTTTACGAATACTCTCAACGAACTCAAACAAGACCGATCATGGCTGAAGGAAAAAACAACGAGCAACTGAAGCAGCAGGCAATCGCCAATCTCGCGACGAGCCGTGCGCAACTCAGCAGGGAATGGAACAGGCTGCAACACGACCTGGGCCCGAAGCAGGTGATGCAACGCGCGGTAAAGCGCCATAAGCCGGCGTTGGTGGGGATCGCGGCTGTCGCGGGACTCCTGGTCGGCCTGTGGGCGATCAGGCGCAAGCCTGTCGCGCGCCTTCCGCGTTTCAGGGATGAGGGCATGTCCGCGCCTGCCGCCAAGGTGGCCGGCCTGGGGGTCATGGGCCTGATTGTGCAAGCGGCCATCCCGCTCATTCTCAAGTCTATCAGTCCCGGGCTGATTCTGGACCTGATCGAAAAACGGCGGCGCGGTCCGCAAGCCACCGGACCGGGTGAACGCCAACAGAGCTAACAGCCAGGCCTGGCATCCTTCCTGCGAAAGACCCTTTATGAAAAACCCATCCACCCCAACCGCCCGCGAAGTTTCCGAGGAATCCGCCCCGCCATCGACCCAAACCCGTGAATTCCACACCCTCCAGGATCTGCCTGATTCTGTCGCCCGGGTGTCCAGCGGTCCGCTGGGATGGGTGGCGAGGAGAGACCACAGTTCGTGGAAGTCGAAGGACATGACCGATCCCGCCCGCTGGGCCGGTTGGCTCGACTGCTCCCTGGGGAAGTGTCTTGAAAAACGGCCCCTGCCGAGGATCGCCCTCTGCGTGGGGATCGGCGCGCTGGCGGGAATGCTGTTCGGGCGGCGCTGAGAGACCGCCGGTTTTCCCGAAGTCCAACAGGCGTGCTGCTGGCTGGCGCGTCGCGTGCCCCGCACCTCCTGTTAGCGCAGGCGGGTGATGAAGAGTTTCCTGAGCGTCGTGCGACGGCCGTGGGAATCACGGGCGCGGAGCTGGATTTCGTTTGAGCCATAGGCGAGGCTGTTAGCCTTCACGTCGAACCGCCATTTTCCCGCATACTGGACGACGGCGGTGTGCCAGACGCCGCCCTTGACGCGCCATTGGATATCGGCGGCGGTGACGGTGGCTTCGCCATGGATGTGGATCGCGGCGTCCTCGGTGGTGCGGTTGCGCTTGCCGGAATAAGAGAAGGAGAGCTTGGGATCGGGAACGACGGCTCCGGAGGCGCTATACTTCAAACCACCGGTCCAGTCCGTGCCGTCGGGGCCTGCCTTCGCATCGATCTGGTTATTGTCCAGGGAGACTCCCGCGAGGGCAAGGGCGCGTCCGCCGCCTTCGCTTTTGGCACCGAAGGTGATGCTGGTGCCAGCGAGGTAGTTGCCGGCGATGCGGTTGTTAGCGCCGATGGTGATGGCGCTGCCGGCGTTCCAGAAGATCCCACAATCCCGCCCGCCTTTGGGACCGGGATTGATGACAGTGACCGAGGAATTCACCGAGGTGAACAGCGAGGTGCCGATCTGGAAGACCCAGAACGCGCCATCGCGGCCGCGGGCATCCAGGACGAGCGCGCCGGTCAGCTTCGCGGCACCACCGAAGGTGTAAACGCCGGGGCGGAGGGTCTTGCCCGCCAGATCGACGTTGCTCAGGATTTGATCCGAAGGCATGCCGGCCAGGCCGACCTGGGCCTGGATGAGATCGAGCCGTGCCTGGCGGTTGACCGGGCCGGTCGCGATGATGGCGCCGTTTTGAATGACCGCAGGCGGAAAGCCGGTGATACCGGTGGTGGCACCCGGGGAGAGCCCGACGTCGCCATTGCGGATGACCGTGCCGACGACGCCGGTGCTGGTGATGGCAGTACCTCCGAGGACGGTGAAGTTTTCAGAAGTGAGCAAGATGGAGGCCATGCTCGCGGGCGTGGAAACCAGCAGCGCAAGGGTGGCCGCGCAGGTGATGCGGAATAAGGGTGTTGATTTCATAGACCTGATAGTATGAGCCATGGATAGGACAGTAACAAGGAAGATCGGGAAAGATTAAGAATTAGACGCGGTTGTAGGCGAATTGCGCAAAATTCGTGCGGGAGAAGGCGGAAGCGGAGTTGGGCAGTGCATCGTGCAATGGCAATAATGTGATGGTTTTTTCTGTTAGCTGGCTTGTTCTTCGCGCGGTAGTCCATGGGCAGGAGCGGAATCAAATCCGTGCTTCCCGTGCTCCGCTGGATCAGCTAATCACCTAAGACAAGGAATTAACCCAAACCCCACGGTGCGAAGCCGCTTCCTCTCATGAAACTTTCCCACCTCGTTCTCTTCAGCATGGTCATGTCGTGCGTCCTCCTTGGCTGCAACCGTCCCGCCCGGACCGCGTCCGCGGGATTCCGGCTGACGCTGCAAGAGGTGGCGACTGATACAAACATCCGCGTCGCGCTGCTCACAATCCACACGGCCCACGCGGGAACCCTCTCCGTGGATGGGGAGGGGAGCCATCATGCGGTCACTCTTGCCAACCCGAACGCGGAGGAGTCCCACGAGGGGAGCATCGCGTTGATCGCCAGCCGTGTGGAGCCTCCCGGCGACGGGGACATCCTGATCCAGACGCTGATCCGGCCGCAGTTGCCTAACGGCAGCTTCGCTGGTGGGCCATCAACGGACAGGGTGCCGCGGCCGACCCGCTTGGCCGACTATTTCACGATCACCGGCAAGAACGGTGATTACCCTCTGAATACCCCCATCGAGATCGCGAGGTTGAGAGGAAAACCCGTGACGTTGACGGTGGGGGAACCCACCCGGTGAATCAACCGGCACGGCTTGGCAAGGTTTTGTTGTTAGATTGGGGGGAGAGTGACGGGGATCCAACCGTTGTCCGTCTGTTGCCCGACCTCCGCTTCCGTCCCTAGCAGAACGCGGAGCCGCTGGCTGAGGGCGGGATTGCCGTTGAGCGGCACTTGTCCGCCAGATCGAGGAGCGGAGCCGCCGGTGTTGGAGAGATTGACGCGGAGAAAGCGGAGCTCCACGAGGGCGGTCAGCCGGATCTGGAGCGGTCCGTCCCGGTCTTCCGGCTGATGTTGGAAGGCATTTTCCAGCAGCGGCTGGATGATCATCGGCGGCACCATCACGGAGCGTGCGGCGGATTCGCACTTGTCGTGGTGTTAGGTTGGATCGCTTGTTTCCAGAGGGCGATCAATGGTCCGTTCTCGCCGAATACGGGGTCTTGGTCCGGCAGGGTGACTTCGGCAACGCGGAGACGGGCCGCATCGCTTTCATCGTCGCCGGAGCGGATCAGATCGGGCTCCTCGCCGCGCGGATAGGCGCCGACGACTTGGAAATCATCCGATGAATCGAGGCGCATGTGTCCCACACCCGCCGGGATGATGATGACGTCGCCGGTGCTCACTTGGAATTCACCGCCATTTTCACCGCCGAATATCAGCCGTGCCGTGCCGCGGGAGACCCCGAGAACCTCGTGATTGGTGGAATGATAGTGATGATACGGATAGACCGTCCAACGCCAGATGGCGAGCCAGCCGTGGGTGACAAACCGTTGTTCGAACCAGACAGCGGCGTCCTGGCTTCCGACGGCTTCCGTGCCCCGCAGGATGACTAACGGAAGCAGCGGGTGATTCGGTGTCCCGCCGTCGTCAGCAAACAGGCGGATTTCAATGGGGGAATGCGATTTCATGGGATGAGGTGGATGGGCGGCGCCATGGGAAGTCATGCGGATGATCTTCCCCGAAGAAGCCGCCAGTGAGACAACTGATTTTGAAAGAATCGGGCTCATTGAATCAATTCTCCTCTCGCAGGTTTCATACCCGACACGGATCAGGCATTCGGCAGCCTTCCACGGGTAATGGCATTGCATCCCGCAGTGTCGGAAATGCACGGTGCATCATTCTTTCGGCAGCGACCGGCGGTGAAACACTGTGGCAGCGCTGATTGGCCATCATGGCGCGGAAGATGCAAAGAGGAAGCAAACCATCCTTAAAACCATGACACCGATTGATTCCGCTATCCCCGCTTGCCCCGATCCCAAACCGCCCATGGCACCGCCCTATGTGGACGAAAATCCGAACCTCGAACTGGTGGAAGAGGGTCTTGCCGAGGCGGACAATGAAACCCGTGAGGCTGTAGCCGATGGTTATGAAGCGGACGCCCGCCTGAGCAATGAGCCGGAGGAAGTACTCAATGATATTGATTTCGCCACGGCAGAGGACGAGTCAAGCGATCCCGAAGTCGACGCCATCCACGAGGAATTTATTCCTGTGGATGACGAAGGCGAGGAAGAGTAAATCGCCGACACATCTCACGTGCAGCCTCTCAGAAGAAAGAAGATGAGAAGAAGCGGGAGTGGGATGCCAATCAGCCAGAGGAGAATCCAGCCGGCTTTCCCTGGAAGATGACCGTTAGTCCTACCGAATCCTGCGGGGCGTGGGTTTGTTTTCATGATATTTGGTTTATTGCAACACTTGTGCCACCGCTTGAGAGTCGGGTAAATTACTTGAAATGAATGACTTCAGACAAAGATTATGGAGGGGTTTTCGCTCTGAGGATTGCAAAACGCGCCCACAGAGTGCGTTAATCCCATTCATCTAACTGGCTTTAACAATGCTCCTTTTCAGATCCGTAGTCTTTGGCGCCTGGATCGAACAACTGAAGGACGTTGGAAATATCCACCGCAGCCACGTCGATCTGCCAAAGGACAACCAGTGACGCTTGAGTGGAAGGGGGCAAGCGCTCGATGATCTCGCGGCCCAGCAGGAGCGGGCACGCCAGTCCCCAAGTGTCCGGCTGATATCTGGCGACGATCCCAGCGACTCCTTCCGCGACAGCGCGATAGCCATCACGATCATTGGACCACTCTACCAGAGGGACACTGGTGGGACCGTCGTTCTCAAAGTCCACGTTCTCCACGACTTCCGGCAGTCCGTCGGGAAGAATGATGTAGGCTTGAAGCTGCTTGAAATCGGCTATGATCAAAAGATCGGGAAGGTTCACGGGGAGGTGATTGTTAGAATTTTGAATACCTTGCGTTCGTTCGGACGGAGACCGGCGGTGCCGTTCTTTCTGCTCAGGCGAGGGGGTGGCGAGTTCATGATCTTGTGGAGATGACCTCCGCGATAGGCGGTGATCAATGCGGGATGGATGTAGAATTTCCTGCAGGTGGCGGGTGTGTGGTTCAGCTTGAGGGCGGTGGATTTGATCGCTTCCCGCACGATCCGATCCTGCACCGAAGATGCTGCGGGTGGAGGTTCCGCGGCCAGTTCCTTGGCGCAGAGTACCGTTGCCCGCCAGGTCCGGAATTGTTTGGCGGTGTAGTCACCGCCGCCTGCTTCCTTGAGCCATTGGTTGACGTCGGTGGTTTCGATAGGATGGACCATTCCATCGGCATCTTCATAACAGAAGAGATGCTGGCCGGGAAGATCCTGAAGTTCGGAAACCAGTTGCGCCAGGCGGGGATTGGCAATCTCGGCATGATGTTCATTGCCGGCCTTCCCCCGGAATCTCAAGACAAGCAATCCTTCTTCTTCCCTCAGATGACGGTTCAGCAAGGAGGAAATGCCGAAGGTGCGGTTCTCCCTGACATATCGGGAATTCCCGATGCGATAGCCTGTCAGGTCCAGCAGCGCCACAATGCCTGCGATCACCCGCTCGCGGGTGAGGTCGGAATTGGCGAGTTCCTTGCGCAGGCATGCCCTGATGCGCGGAAGCGCGGCGGCGAACTCTCCCAACATCTCGAAC
The DNA here is from genome assembly GCA_040386755.1 of Verrucomicrobiota bacterium. Lineage (GTDB taxonomy): Bacteria > Verrucomicrobiota > Verrucomicrobiia > Verrucomicrobiales > Akkermansiaceae > Luteolibacter. Next base: position 70,958 of record JAZKEY010000029.1, read on the forward strand.
TTCCGGTCCGCGGCGCTTTCGTGCCAAGCGGGGTGATAGCGGTATTGCTTTCGCTGGCGCGCGTCGATTCCCGTCGCTTGGAGATGACCATTTCCGACCGTGCAGATCCATACGTCCTGATAGGCGGGGGGAATCGCCAGGGAAAGGATCCGTCTGCGTTCTTCACGATCCAACAAAGGTCCACCATTCGGAAGGAGGAACGAGAAGCCTTTCCCGCGGCGAATTCGCTTGTATCCCGGCATTTGGTCGGTGGTGTAGATCAGCTTCATTGGCAAAGGGTGGAGATTTTCCGGATTCTTGCAGATCGAGTGCCGAGGTTCTGCTTGTCTCCGACCTCTGTGAAATGGGCAGATCCAGATGTCCGGATAGAGGATGAAGGAGATTTTGGATGCCGTTTTGCAATCCTCGGGATGCACGTTGCAAGCCGCAGCGAGGTCGGTGAATGACTTCAGCGGGATGCACGATTATTTGCGGAACGCTCCATGGCTGATGACGGGAATATCTCCGGGGGCATCCGCCGACGATTTACAATCAAGAAAATGCACGGAGATTTTTACAGGCACTCGATCTGCTATTGGATCTTGGCACTTATCCATACGAAAAGCGCAAACAGGCGAAACCTTTGGGAGAACAAAATATGAATGACTCATGCGAAATGACCATGTCCGGAAAACGGGTTCTCATCACAGGTGCCGGTTCAGGAATCGGTCGCGCTGCGGCGGTCATTCTGGCGCGAGCCGGAGCGAACGTGTGCTTGCTTGGCCGCACTGAGGATGAACTGGCAGAGGTTCTTGAGGAAATCGGCGGTGAGAACTCGGGGCATCATTTGATCGCTGCCGACGTGGCGGATGAAAATGAGATGGCTGCCGCCTTTTCACACGTTTCCGGTATCTGGAACTCCCTCGACACGGTGGTGGCGAATGCCGGCATCAACGGAATATGGGCACCTTTGGACCAACTCAAAGTCAGCGAGTGGGACGAAACACTGGCGATCAACCTCCGCGGCACTTTTCTAACGGTGAAACTGGCGCTGCCCCTTCTGAAAACGAAGGGCGGTTCCGTGATCGTGGTTTCCTCGGTCAATGGGAACCGCATCTTCAGCAACTCGGGAGCCACCGCGTATTCATGCTCCAAGGCCGCACAGGTCGCCTTCGCCAAAATGACTGCGTTGGAACTCGCGAAAGACAGGATCCGTGTGAATGTCGTTTGTCCGGGAGCCATTGAAACGAACATCGAGGATTCGATGGAACGCCGCGATATGGATTCCCTCCACCTGCCGGTGGAATTTCCAGAGGGCGACGTGCCTTTGACCCAAGGGAAACCCGGTCGGGCGGATGATGTCGCGCGCACGATCTGGTTTCTCGCGTCGGATGTTTCGAGCCACCTCAGCGGGACTGAAATCTATGTCGATGGTGCGCAGTCGCTGCTTCAGGGGTGATCGCTGGGGGAAGCTGCCATTTTGTTAAGACTGTCCCGGATCTCGGTGAGCAGTTTCTGATCCGCCGTTAGGGCTGCCGGTGTTTCCTGTCCTTGATGGTGGATCGCCCCGATGACTTTCTTGATCACGATGAAGACAGCGAATGCCAGGAGCAGAAAGGAGATCATATCGGTGAGGAATTGCCCGTAAGCCAGCACCGGAGCCCCTGCCATCTTGGCGGCGGAGAGGCTGGAATACTCTTTTCCATCCAGGGAAATGAACTTGGCGGTGAAATTCACCCGTCCTGTTAGGATTCCGAGGGGCGGCATGAAGATATTGTCCACCAGGGATTTGACCACGGTGCCGAACGCGCCGCCGATGATGATGCCCACCGCCATGTCGATGAGATTTCCCTTGAACGCGAAGGCCTTGAAGTCGTTGAAAATCATGTGGGATAGAACGGTTTAACCATTGATGATCTCGCCCCCGTTGGGATGGAGGATTTGGCCGGTCATGTATGTGGAGTCGGCGCTGGCAAGAAAAACGTAGCACTCGGCACATTCCCAAGGTTCGCCTGCCCGGCCTAACGGACTGTCCGAGCCGAAGGTCGCTACCTCGGCCGGTGGGAACGTGGCGGGGATGAGTGGAGTCCAGATCGGTCCTGGTGCCACGCCATTGACCCGGATGTTCTTCTTCGCCAACTGGCTGGCCAGCGAACGGGTGAAGCTGACGATCGCTCCCTTGGTCGACGAATAGTCGAGAAGTGCCGGGCTGCCTCGATAGGCGGTCACCGAGGTGGTGTTGATGATCGCCGCTTGGTCGGATTTTTCCAAATGGGGCAAGGCGGCGGTGGTGAGGAAGAACATCGAGAAAATATTGGTGCGGAATGTTTTCACCAGTTGGTCTTCAGTGATGTCGGTGATGGTAGGCTGTGGATGTTGCTCCGCCGCATTGTTGACCAGAATGTCGAGCCTCCCCAGTTTCCGAATCACGGTTGAAACGGCTTTTTCGCACTTCGCTTTCTTGGAAATGTCGCACCGGAGGGTCAGGCAGCGCCGGCTTTTTTTCTCCACGAGAGCTGCGGTTAGTTTCGCGTCCGAATCTTCCTCAAGGTAGGCGATCGCCACATCCGCACCTTCCCTGGCGAATGCGAGGGCTACCGCACGGCCGATTCCCGAGTCGCCGCCGGTGATCAGCGCCACGCGCCCTTTCAGCCGGCCGCTGCCCTTGAGATCGCTGTTCTCGAACACGGGCGCGGGTTTCATTTTGCTCTCGCGCCCGGGCTGATGGCGCTGGCTTCGGGCGGGCCGGATTTTTCGTTCCAGCCCTTTCTTTTTTGATTTGTTAGCCATGAGTTTGAGTCTGGTTGGTGGTGAGGGATGAATCCACTGTCCGATCATTGAGGATGCAGAAGACTCCGATAGAGTCCGAGGTATTGATCGATCATCGACTTGGGCGAGTGGCCGTGCATCGCCTCCGTCATGATCCGGGAAATGGTTTTTTCCCTTTCCGAGGCGTTCCGGATGTGAAACCGCATCGCCTCGTCGATCGCCCATCGCAGCCCCTGCGCGTCGTAGTATTCGAACGCAAAGCCATTTCCGCTGTCATCGTTCGGATTCAGCGGGGTAACCGTATCCCGCAGTCCTCCGGTCGCATGGACGATTGGCAGGCTGCCGTAGCGGAGCCCGATCAGTTGGGAGAGGCCACACGGCTCGTAGGACGAAGGCATGAGCATGTAATCGGACGCCGCATAGCCCAGCCGGGACAAGCTCTCGCTGAATCCTCTCACCGCGATCCGGCTGCCCAGGCCATGAAACGCGGCAATGCCTTCGAAAGTTTCCTGATAGGGGCCGTCGGCAATGAATACCACCTGCAGACCCAGCGCCCAATAGTCGCTGACGAGACGGTATAAAATATCAGCCAACAAATGACAGCCCTTCTGCACTGGATCCAGGCGCGAGGGCCAGAACAGGATCGGCGCCTCCTCATCCTCTTCCAAGCCGAGCATCCGTTGCAGCACTCGTTTGTTGGCAAGCTTCCCCGCCGCGTGGCTGCCGGCATCATAGCGTTCTGCCAGATGCGGGTCATGTTCGGGCGAAATCGAAGGCGGCAATGAGTTGATGATCCCATGCGCCCTTCCGGCAGCGAGTTTTCCGCGGACCGCGTCGATGACCGGTGGTGACGCTCCGTGTCCGCCTCCGGCAAGCTCGCAGAGGAAACTCCTGCTCACCGTATTCATCTGGTCGGCGGCTAGGATTCCCGAGGCGAGCATGCTGACTGCATTGTGATTGCGCGCCTCCTCATAGGAGCCCGGATAGTTGTGGAAATAGAGATTCTGCCAGAACCTCGCCGCGTCGATTCCACGATCTTCGATGTGGCCGAGGCTGGCGCACTCGTCGTGGTGATTGTGCAGCGTGAACAACGAAGGGATTCCCATCATGCGGGCGGCGGCAGGCACCAGCCCGGTCATCCAGTCATGGCAATGGACGAGGTCCGGACGGAGCCGGGGAATGATATAATGGATCACGTCCCGCTGGAAGGCGAGGGCTGCCCGCAGGTTGGAGTGCGAACACCCTTCATAGACGGAGCGGCGGTAGGAAAACTCGCGGTCGTGGCAAAGATGCAGCCGTCGCGAATGCCCGTTCGGTCCGGGTTGGAACATCGACCGGAAGTGGGGCATCGCCACATGCACATCCGCCCCTGATTCTGATAGGGTATCAACCAACAGCGCGCTCACGTCCGCCAACCCGCCGGCCTTCACGCAGGGAGAGTGCTTGCCGTAGCGGGCCAGATGCGTGCTCTCACTCAATTCGGGGGTGACCAGCAGGATCCTCGGACGGCGGCTTTTTGTCCCTTTCCAGATTTGGGTCCTCGGAGCATGCACGGCGGATGATGGACTGAGGCTGTTGGATAGCATGGAGTGGGGTAATCGAATTGAAATCCTCTAGCTGATCACATACCAAATGCCATCGCTCCCAATTCCTTGCGGCTGTGTCGGGTCCCGCCTCCGCCCGCGGTGATGCCTTGCAAAATGCATGTCTCCGAGATGCATTTTGCCAATGACGTTGCTGGCTGGAGAATCAGGATTTCTTTGCCGTCTTCTTCGCCGCCCTCTTCCTTCCGCTGCCGGATTTCTTACCACCGCCGGATTCCTTGTTCACGGTGGCCCACGCACGCTTCTCTGCTTCTTCCTTGGAAACTCCACGTTCCTCGTAGCTTTCTTCAATGTGCTGCGCCTGGCGCTTCTGCTTGTCGGTGTAACTGGATTTATCTCCGCGTGGCATGGCTGTGGTTCCTTTCTGTTATCGGGATTGTGATGATCACCCCGCGGGAAATGTACCAGACAACATTAGCGATCCTATCCGTGAATTAGTCCATTGACGTTTCCATGGACCAACCCGATGGGTCACGAAATTCATCCACATCATGAAACTTGAAACAACACCATCCGCCGTGCCTGGAGTAATGGATGAAGACGATCTCTTTTCCTCGGAAACCTCCCATGAGGTGCCGCTTTCGAATCGCCGGGCGGGCCTCCTCGCACCCGTGTTCGCCATGCGGCATCGTGACGATTTCGGTATCGGTGACACGCGGGCGGTTTGTGAGGCCATCGATTTTTGCGCGGCCCATTCCTTCGCGGTTCTGCAGATGCTGCCCATCCACGAGACCTTCGGCGATCACAGCCCCTACAACCCGATCAGCTCGCGGGCGTTGTCACCGGCATACATCTATCTGAATCCTGAAGAGGTGCCCGGCTTGCTGCCGGCGGACCTTGAACGCGCGGCTCCGGCGTCCTGGCTGTTGCAACTTCGGACCGGCATCGTGAAACACGGATCGGTGCATCCGCTGAAGATCCAGATTCTGCAACTGGCATCGCAGCGCTTTTTCACCGGCGACGATGGTTCCCTCATGGATGAGTTCAACGAATTCACCGAACGCGAGAAAGCCTGGCTTTCCCACTACACGCTCTTCCGGCTTTTGATCAAAGAGTATGAGGGAAACTCCGAATGGCTGGACTGGCGGCCGGAACACCGGACATGGCAGGGCGCGCAGGATTGGCTCCTTCAACATCCGGACCGCGAAGAGCTCGAGGACATTCGTAACGGCTATGCCTATGCCCAGTGGATCGCCCAGCGGCAGTGGGATGGCGTGAGAGCACATGCCGACCGGCGGAACGTCATGCTGATGGGGGAGATCTCGTTCGGAGTCGGCCGAGGTAGTTCAGATGTGTGGGGAAACCCGGAGTTGTTTGATCTTGAATGGAACATGGGCTCGCGGCCGCTGACTCATTTCGATACCAGCAGGGATGCCGAACGCTGGGGACAGAACTGGGGCTTGCCTGCTTACCGTTGGGAAAACCATCGCTCGACCGGATTTGCCTGGCTGCGGTCACGGGTCGAGGGAGAGCGGCGCTTTTTCCATCTCTGCCGGCTCGATCACCTGCGGGGCTATTTCCGCGCCTACATGTTCCCTTGGCCCGGTGGCGCGCGGCATTCCGAGTATGCGAATCTAACTGAGGAAGAGGCGGCTTTGAAAACCGGCGGCCGGTTGCCCCGCTTCGTGCCAGGTCCGGACGCCGATCCACAGACCGCGCGCATGAACGAACTTCAGGGGCGCGAACTCATTTCAGTGATTCGCGAAGCCGCCGGTCCCATGGAGCTGGTCGCCGAGCTGATGGGCGCGATGCCCGAATACATGAGCCGGGCGCTGGTGGAACTCCCGCTGGCCAATCTCGTGTTTCCCCAGCTCGAACAGTTTTCCGGCACGGACAGCCCCGCCGCGCTGGTATTGCGCGAACTCAGCCTCGTGACCTACGCGAATCACGACAACGCCCCGCTAGCCACGGCCTATTTGCATCTGCAGCGGGCCGCCGCGAAAGAACCGTGGGGAAGGGAGGCATCCGAGCTGCATTGGTTGCTAAGCTTCGCCGGCTGGACCGAGGATCCACCCGCGGAACTCGATGACAATCTGCTGTGCGCGCTGCAATCCGCATTGCTGAAAACTCCGTGCAAGCTCGCGGTGCTGATGTGCAGCGATCTGCTAGGCGTGCCGCTGCGGTTCAACCTTCCCGGCAGTTATGGAATTGAAACCTGGTGCGACCGACTCGATTTTCCCTTCGCGGACTTCGCCAACCACGCGGTGTATGGTCCCCGGATTGCCGCGGCCCGCAGCCTCATTCTTGAAAGCGGCCGCGGCTGACCACTTCGTCAGGATTGGCCTCGGCCACCGGGCCGCCAGTGGCGTCGGCTCCGTGCGGCAGCGTATGATGCACCTTTTGCCAACTGGCTTTCGCGGCTTCCCGCGCTTTGCCCCAGTCCAGTTGTGACTTGCTTCTGCCCTGTGCCCAGAGCGCGCTGAGCCGCTCTTCCGCCGTTTCGAAAGTGGCGTGCGGACTGTAGTGCTGCCAGCCGAGCTGATAGGCCGGGCCGTAGTCTTCGAAGGTATATTCGCTTTCGAAATAGGGCTCATTCCGATATTGCTTCTGCCAGTATTCCTGTTCGACTTTGGGATCAATTCCTTCCGCGATGCCGACTCCCGCCATCGCGCCTACTGCGGCACCCAATGCGGCACCCGCCACTCCGCCAACAGGGCCTCCTAGCGCGGTTCCTAACGCAGCCCCGGCGATGCCGCCACTGACAGCCCCGACTTCCGCACCCACGGTGTGGCTTTCAGGCGCGTAATTAGGCTCATCGCTTTCAGGCGGATTTTCTGTGTCGTTTGAATTCATGATGGTGCGCGATCGGTGGTGCGCGATCGGAAAAGGCGAATGTGCGGCACATCGTGCCTCCTGTCGACCATACCTGGCAATGGTTAGGTATTCCGGGAAATATCAGCAGCCGCAGTCGCAGGAGTCGGCAAGTTCTTTTTCAATGGCTTCCCAAGTCTGGCGGCTTCGCATTTGGATGCGACCGGCCAGTTCTTCCCCCTTGGCGGCGGCGTAGGTCCAATCCTCAGCGGCGACGTTTGTCCACTTCTGATTCAGCCGGCCTCTGCCAATGTTCCAATTTTGTTCGATTTCCAGCGCGTTCATCGTGATGTTGGTGTTGCGTTTGGGTTGGATCCACACGGGACCAGCCCGCGCGTGTTCGATTTTCTCCATCATCCCGCGTGCCATTCTCTGCGGGTTCGCGCGATTCATTGGCAGAGTGGGATCCGGCTGGGTGTAGGGTTGGCACGGCTGACTCCGTCGCATTGCGAAATGCAGTAGATCTGGATGCGTTGCAGTGGGTTCCGCACGATTTGTCTCGTTCTGTTTCTGGCAAGCAGGAATTCGCCGCGCCTAACAGGAGTTGGGCATCCTGCGAAAAAGCAAACCATCGTGAATAATGATCTCAAACAAATAAAGGCAGCTTACAACCTGTGCGGAAAACGTGTCGCTGTCCCTGATTCGGTTCCAGGCATCATCCTCACCCGATTTCAGCCGAGGCGAATCACATTTTGTCTAGGCATGTGCCGAACCGTGCAACTCGCGGGCAGGATGCACTTCCAGCGTGGGATCTGCAATGTCTCATCGGCTTTGTGCCCTGTCATCCCCTTGATTCTGCGAGCACGGGCGAATTTCGGAAATTGGCACCCTGATCGCTAAGGGGAGCGGTCATGATTTCCTTTCCAATTCCCTCGCCGGAATCCTCCACCGTGGTGTCGTATAGTGATACTGTTTCCTCCCAGCTCTCTCCCGCGGTGGGCAATCCCTTTGCCGATGGCATCTATCTACGCAAGATGATCTCAAGCCTGGAACTGGCTAGGAAGGGGCGTCGGATCGGGCTGCGCGAGCTCACCCTCAAGAGTGGTTTGAAACGAGGCACCATCAGCAGGGCGGAGCGGCAGGGACGGATTCCCCCGTGTCGTGAATTCAAAGCCTGGGTCGGCGCGCTTGACCTTTCATGGGACCAGCTATGGACCTGCAACTTCCCATCCGGGATATCGCCTGAAGCATTTTCAAACACATCCCCATGAACGAACATCATCACGCCAGTCTCACCCGGTATCTCAACGACATGATCGCCGTTGAGCGCGACATCGCCAATGCCATCCGGCTCCAAACCGCGGATGAGGAGATCGATGCCTATCCGGAACTCCGGAGCATCCTTCTTGAGATCGTGCTCGAGTCCGAGGAACGGATCCGCCTGCTGAAAATTCTCAGTGAAAAGGAGGGAGGCTCTATCGGTGCCGCTGTGAAGGAAGGCATTACCACGGTCACCGGAGTGTTTGCCGGACTCTATGGCAGGGTACGCGAGCACCCCGTATCCCGGATGGTGCGTGATGACATTGTGGCGCTCGACGTGGCCGCCACCGGTTACGGGATGTTGCTCACACTCGGTCTCGCCATCGGTCACCAAGGCTGTGCGGAGATCGCGGCCCGGGGGCTGGTGATGTGCCCGCAGCGGGTACTGCGTCTCACCCACCTCCTGCCGGAGATCGTTTATCGGGAACTCTCCCGGGACGCACCGTTGGATTGCGATCCAGCCGCCGTGGCGACCGCGCGTGATCAGATCCGCACGGCATGGAGAGTCGAGTGAGTGTTCGATGGCTCCCCGTTTTCCACAAGGAGCGGATGCCACATGTTATTTGCAATATCCGACAGGGCTGCTAGGTTATACCGGGTGGTTTGGAAGCAACTCGTGTCCCCCCGCTTTGGATCCAGCTTTTGGATCACACACTTCCAAACCACCTTTTACCCAACTTATCCACAACCGGTGAATAAGTTCATTCCTCGTCCGGGATGGGGTACAAAACACAGCAGCTTCCTGTGCTCGTGCACCAGGAAGCTGCTGAGGAGGCACTTGACGTCGGGCACTTACCCCCCGGTCCATGCTTGGCGCCTTGTCTCTCGATGCTTGGTTCCATCGGGAGCCTGGCATCTGAGTCACCGGTTGCACATGCTTCCGGTGTTTGCAAACCGGGAACCTCTATTACATAATATTCCATATCATGGGTGGAAACCAGCGTTCCATACAGCTTGCATCTGATAGATCGGGAGGCATTGCAAACTCCAGCCGGCGGCATCGTGGGGAAAGACAATACGGAATCCGAAAACTCTTCAGATTCAAGGATCCATGGCAAAGGAGCAGTTGGCACGTCGTCAGCAAGAGAGGAAAACGGGGATTACCTATACAACGTGATGACGCTAACCCGACGAATCCATTCTATGAAAACCTCATCTGCCCGCATCCTGCCGACCACGGTTTTTTCTTGGTCATTTCATTCGCCAGCGCGGTGGCGCAGGACAATCCCACACCCGCTGAGTCAACCGCGCCGGAACCTCTATGGAAACGCCATCCGATCTGGAAAATAAAAATGCCAGACCGCTCAATGCCGCGATGATGAAATGGTTCTTCGACCAAACCCTTGTCGGCTCCGGCGGATGCGTCCAATCCCAAGATCTCATTGCTCCTCAATCAAGATCTGGGTGGGCTACCACCGGCCACCGTCATCACCGCGCAGATCGATCCGCTTTGCTCGGAAGGTGAGGCTCTGGCCAACAAACTTGAAGCCGACGGCGTCACCGTCACCTATCAAAACTTTGAGGGCGTCACTCACGAGTTCTTCGGCATGAACTCGATTTTGAAGGAAGCTCGTGACGCGCAGAATCTTGTCGCCGCACAGTTGCAGAAAGCCTTCGGCGGCGCTCCCTCCACGGCCACGGAGGATTACTCCGGCATCATCCCGAAATCAGGTGCGGCCCCGGATTTCAAGTCTCGTGAGTGATGTCCGCCTGCACTGGGCATCCCGGTAAAATGCACAGCGGAGCGAGCTCGATCCGTCCTGCTAACAACATCGCAGCAACTCTTCCGCCGGACCCATGGGGATTGCAATTTGCACAGCCTGAACCTGTTGACGACCCCGCTAGGATACGTTTTCTTCCCTGCATGGTTGAGGCAGCGTCCCTCCCGGCGGACGATGGCCGGGAACCCCTGGATCCTTCGCGGATCCTTTCCCCTGCTGCGGTGAACTATGTGCAGCTTCTCGCCTCGGTGGAGGATTATGCGATCTTCACCTTGGATCTCGAGGGCCGCATCATGGACTGGAACCTCGGCGCGCATAAAATCAAATCCTACATGCCGGAGGAAATCATCGGTCAACATTTCTCCATCTTCTACTCTCAGGAAGATCGTGACCGCAAGCTGCCGGAGATGGAGCTGGAAATCGTGCTGGAGAAGGGCCGCTTCACCGACGAGGGCTGGCGGCTTCGCAAGGACGGCAGCCGGTTCTGGGCCAGCGTGACGATCACGGCCATTCCGGCGGACGATGGGTCGATCTGCGGATTCCTGAAGATCACCCGCGACCTAACTGACAGGATGCTCGCCACCGAGGAGTTGCGCCAGACCGAGGAGCGGTTCCGGCTGCTGTTGGAAAGTGTGTGGGATCATGCGATTTTCATGCTGGATGCGGAAGGCCACATCATCAGTTGGAACGAAGGTGCGCGGCGGCTGAAGGGCTACGAGGAGCACGAAGTCCTCGGCAAGCATTTCTCCCTGTTCTATCCACCCGTGACCCGTGCGGAACAAACCGCGGCGCTTCTGCGCCTGGTGCTCAAGGACGGCCGGGCGGAAAGCGAGGGCTGGCGGCTGCGCAAGGACGGCAGCAAGTTCTGGGGACAGGTTTCCATGACCGCGGTCCACGATGCCAAGGGCGAGCTCCGCGGCTTCGCCAAGGTCACCCGCGATCTAACGGAGAGGCGCAATGTCCAGCGGCTGGAGGAGGCGAACCAGCGCAAGAACGCGTTCCTCGCCACACTCGCCCACGAACTGCGGAATCCTCTCGCACCCATCCTCGTCGGTGTGGATGTCATTCTCCGGTCCGCGGATGATCTTGGCGCTGTCCGCCGCGTGGCCCCCATGCTGCATCGCCAGGTGACGCAGATGGCACATCTCATCGATGACCTGTTGGACATGTCGCGGGTGGAGACGGGGAAGGCGACCCTCGTGAAATCGCAGTTCACCCTGGATTCGGTGTTGGAGAGCGCCATCGAGACCATCATGCCGGGGCTGGAGGAAAGGGGACACGAGTTTGTCGTCCGCAAGCCGCAGCAGGAGATCATCCTCGAGGCCGATCACAGCCGGATCTCCCAGGTGATTTCCAATCTGTTGTCCAATGCCGTCAAATACACCCCGCCCGGCGGGCGCATCGTGCTGGATGTCTCGACCGCATCCGCTGACACCCTGCGGGTCTCCGTTTCCGACAATGGCATCGGCATCGCCCCGGCCATGCAGGACCGGGTGTTCGAGTTGTTCGAGCAGGCGTCCAGCGGCAGCGGCGGCGGACTCGGCATCGGGCTCACGCTCGTCAAGGCACTGGTGGAGATGCACGGCGGAACGGTCGGAGTGACCAGTGCCGGAGTCGGTGGCGGCAGTGAGTTCCGCGTGGTGCTGCCGGTCGTTGCGAGCTACGGGCAACCCACCGGTGCGAAAGAAACAAGCCATGTCGAACCCGGAAAATCCGCTCCGCTGCGGGTGCTGGTGGCGGATGATGGCAAGAATGCCGCCGATATCCTGGCCATGTTCTGGCAGCTCGAAGGCATGGAAACCGCCGTCGCCTATGATGGCCTGCAGGCCGTGGAAATCGCCGAGACCTTCAAGCCGGATTTCATCTTCATGGACCTCGGCATGCCGAACATGGACGGCTATGAAGCCGCCCGCCGCATCCGCATGTTCAGCCGGGGCGTGGTGATCGTCGCGCTCAGCGGCTGGGGCGAGGACGAGGACCGGAAACGCTCCGCCTATTCCGGCTTCGATGATCACCTGGTGAAGCCCACCAACCCGGAAATTCTCCGCGAGGTGATGGCCAAATTCCGGGCGAAATCGTAATCCGCGTATTTTGCAAACCCCGGGGCGAATAATGCACGCCGGGAGAATTTCCTTTGTTGCCCGTGCTCGCGATCGCAAGTGGGGAAAACAAGACAACCACAAGGATTCCATCCGCACCGTTGCCGCCGGCCGCCTCTTGGCATGTCTTTCGCTAAATCATCAAACTGATGAAAACGGAAAAAGACCCCGAGGAAATTCTTGAGAATGACGCCATCGGCAACACCGAAGACAAACACGATCCCGGTCTCCTTGCCGGGATGGCCAGTGGCGCGGTCGCCGGTGGCGTGCTCGGCAGTGCGCTCGGTCCGTTAGGAGCCATCACCGGTGCGACCATCGGCGGCACCGCGGGTGCCATCGCCGGACTCGCCATCGCGAAGAATATCGATCCCGAGGAAGACCCGGACTTGAAGAAGGTGGACAACGCCGGCCCGGAACCGCAGCCACCGCCCGGCGAGTGAGCCCGCGGAGATTCCAACCTATTTCGTGGTGTGTAAGGTGAAACGCGGCAGGGAGGGACCCCTGCCGCGTTTCCATGTGGACTGCGGTGGAAAGCGAAGCACCACACCGCTTTGGATCATCCCGTGTCTATCGTCTTCCCTCGCCCGGCGTGCTGATGGAAGAATCCAAAGCCGTTTCGCTATTGCACCCCTCCCATGGCACTCACCGTCGGCTGGGCCAGCGGGGTTTGCGCGCGGTTAGTGCTTGTCGCTTCGAATCCGGTGGACAGCAGCAGCGGCAGATCGTTTTCACTGGCCTGTTGCACATAGATCGCCACTTTTCGCATCAGCACCAGCAGCTCCTCGCGCTTGGCTTTCTTGTCCGCGGTGGCCCGCCTTGCCGCCGCTGGGTTGGGCCGCCTTGGCGTTGGCGAAGGCCTCGATTCCCGCCGTCGTGGTTTAGGCACCCGCACCGCCTCTTCCAGAGCCTTTTTCAAGGGAAGGTTCAGGCTGAACAAGGGAAGGTTCAGGACAAACAAGGGAAGGTTCAGCCCGAACAAGGGAAGGTTCAGGACAAACAAGGGAAGGTTCAGCCTGAACAAGGGAAGGTTCAGCCTGAACAAGGGAAGGTTCAGGGCAAACAAGGGAAGGTTCAGCTTGAACAAGGGAAGGTTCAGAGCAAACAAGGGAATGAACGGAACCGATCAGGGAGTGGGGGCGCGGACAAAGTCTTCGGGTAAGCCCGGCTTTGTGAAGAAATCATCACCTGTCATCGGCCCCGATCCTGTCGTACCAGCGGGACTGCCGGTCGTTTTCCTGCTCTCTCCATGTCCGGGTCTTATAGCCGGGTTTTCCTCCGGGCTGGGGTGTCGGCCACCAATGCGGGCGGGCCTGCTTGACCCGTCGCGGCGGGATTCCGGCGGGATCGGGGCGGGGGCCGTCCCAACCAAGGAGGTGGGGCAGGGGCTTGGCCCGCCAGACCGCGAGCAGGCGTTGCGAAAGCTGCGGGGGTTCGCCGGGGAACCAGACTTCCAGCTCCCACGGCCGCTTCCCCGCCGGATCGCCCGGCAGCCGGTTGGTCTCGGCCGCCGTGATATAAAGATGGTGGCCGGTATCGGGAAACAGCAGTTCGATCGCATCGCAACCACAGGGCAGCCTGCCGCGCGTGATGACCAGCAGCCCGCGCATCCGGAGCTTCGCCCGGTCCTGCCAGCCGGGCGGCGTGAGCAGCTGGAGGACGCCACGGATATTGAGCAGATACGGAATCCCGGCAGCGGCCCACCCGCCCTTGCCGTGGTCCGTCGCCGTGAGGATCAGGTCACGGTGGCTCACGACCGGCGGCGGAAACCTCTGCGGCATCTCCGGATTGGGAAATGGATTCACTCGATCCGTACCTACACCTCCGATACGCCGCCCGAGGCCCATTCGCTCGGCAGGGTCATCTTTTCAAACTCATGCACCGGCAGCTCCGGCCGGAAGGTCGCTTCGTCATACGGATTGCGCGTGTATGCGCCGATCTCCAGCGGCTGGAACCGCTGGATCCCCGTGGCCGTGAACAAGCGGAAGACAAAGCACGCCTCCACCCCGCCGCCGATGGGGCAGTTGCTCAAGCCATAGGATGATTCCGTTGCCGTCATGATGCGTTCATGTGAACACTTCCAAGGCCTGTTCGTCAAATCGATTCTTCTTCACCGGGAGCGCAAAATTCATTTCGCGCGAATTCCCCCGTATCTCCACGCTGGAAACAGGCGGTACCGCAATCGTTCGCTTTTCTCTTTCCCGTTCTGTTTCGGATTCGCCCGGAACTGGCCGATCCCGCCGCGCACGTTGATATCTGCTAGGGCATGTCGCCCCCGGCACCCCAGCGGAACCCCGCCGGATAGACGGACGCGGCCCCCAATAAAACCTTGTCAAATCAACGAATTCTGAAATTTTCTTCAGGGTAGACGAGTGCCGGATATCACCTCCCCAGGTGCTACGAATAAATACTGTTAGCCCAAGAAATTTAACCCCCATGCAGCATGCCACCATAACCAACGCGCTCATCCGGTGCACCCGGTCTGATCGAGAGGCGGCTGCGTCGTTTGAATTGGTCCGCGAGGATATTGGACTCTGGGTGCTTGAGCTGGACCCCGGTCCGGGTGCGACGCTTTCCGAGCAGATCGCTGAGATCTACGGACAGTTGCAGATGAGATCCACCGAGTTGCGGAATCTTCGCGAAGGCAGCCTTGATTACACGCTCCATCTCACATTTGATCTCCCTGACATAGTCCCGATCATTCTGCCTACCGCTTTGTCGGACCTTGCTTCAGATTGTGCCTTCGAGTTTGAGATCTACGTCAACACAATCAAAGATGGCTAACAAGAATAGATGAGAAGGCAGCAGGCGCGACTTGCGCGTTGTGGTTAAA
>JAZKEY010000030.1:0-49453 GCA_040386755.1 Verrucomicrobiota bacterium
AGTGGTATTCTATCTTACAAATTGAGCCCGAGCCGGTAACCGGTCTCAGGCAGGGTGGATCAAGCGATAATGAGTTTTGTCGGAATCGGCGCGAAAATCTGGATGGGATTGGAATGTTAGACTCTCGCGCCGGTCACGACAGAAATTCCCGGAGCGGAAAATTCCGCCCCGGGAATGATCTGAAAGGTGTTACTTGAGTTCGATTTTGGCACCAGCCTCTTCGAGCTTCTTCTTGGCAGCTTCGCCGGCCTCTTTGGCAACGCCTTCGAGGATTTTGGCGGGAGCGCTTTCGACGAGCTTCTTCGCGTCGGCAAGACCAAGACCCGGAGCCACTTCGCGCACTGCCTTGATGACAGCGATCTTGTTGGCACCGCAATCGATGATGACGACGTCAAATTCCGTCTTCTCTTCGACAGCTTCGGCAGGACCAGCGGCAGGACCGGCGGCCACAGTAGCGGCAGCGGCGGACACGCCCCAGGTTTCTTCGAGCTTTTTAACGAGGTCGACAGCTTCCAGGACGGTGAGCTTGCCGAGTTCTTCTACCAGTGTTTCAATATTAGCCATTTTTGTATTCTCCTTGTGCGGTATCGTCGCCCCCGGAGCCTCCGGGGATTTCAGTGCAACAGCCGTTGCGCCGACGAGGAACCATTATGGGTTCAGGTGACGAACGGGAGCCGCCATCACCGTCAGATCAGATTGTTTGTTATTCAGCGGCAGGTGCTTCGGCTTCGGCCACAACTGCGGCAGGAGCTTCGGCCTCTGCGGCTGGTGCTTCTTCGGTAGCAGCCTCGTCCTTCGAGTCGGCGGCGTCCGGGTTGAATTTGTTTTGAACGACGCGGGCGATGCGGGTCGCAGGCTCGAGGATGAGTCCCAGAAGTTGGGAAAGAACGGCTTCGCGGGACGGGATGTCGGCGATGGCCTTGAGCTTTTCGGCGTCGAGCACCGCGTTGCCAAGGATACCCACCTTCATCTCGGGCTTCTTGAATTCCTTTTCGAAATTCTTGATGGCCTTCGCGGCGGCGAACACTTCGCTGTTGCCCATGACGTAAGCCATTTGACCGGTGAGGTCGGCGCCGATGTCCGGCATTCCGGCTTCGGCGAGGGCTTTGCGCATGTAGCTGTTCTTGGCGACGGTGCAGCTTGCACCACCTGCGTCGAGGCGATTGCGGAGTTCCGTGAATTGCTGCACGGTGAGGCCGGTGTAATCGATGACGATCAGGTAAGGAGACGCGTTGACGCGATCCAACAGGCCGTTGATGATGATTTTCTTATCGGGATTCATATGCGTTGGCGGCCAGGTGTTAGGCGGATGCCTTGGTGTAGGTGGCGGCTTCCAGCGGGATGCCGGGGAGCATCGAAGCAGCGAGCGTCACGGCTTGGATGTAGTTGCCCTTGGCGGATGCCGGCTTGGCGCGGACAACACTGTCCACGAAAGCACGGGCGTTTTCTTCCAATTGAGCAGGCTCGAAGGAGGACTTGCCGATGGAACCCGAAACGTTGCCGTTTTTGTCGAGTTTGAAATCAACGCGGCCGGCTTTCACTTCGCGAACCGCCTTGGCGGTGTCGTCGGTGACGGTGCCGGTCTTCGGGTTCGGCATCAGGCCGCGAGGTCCGAGGACCCGGGCGATTTTCCGAACTTCGGTCATGGCATCGGGAGTGGCGATCGCGGAATCGAAATCCGTGAAACCAGCCTGGACCTTGGCGATGAGGTCTTCGTATCCGACGTGTTCGGCACCAGCGGCGATGGCAGCTTCAGCGGCCGCGCCTTGGGCGAAAACGACAACGCGGACGTTACGTCCGGTGCCGTGTGGAAGGGAAACGGAACCACGGACCATTTGATCGCTCTTCCGGGGATCCACGCCGAGGTGGAACGAAAGGGTCACAGTCGGGGTGAACTTCGGCGCCGGGAATTCCTTCACGGTGCTGATGGCGTCGGTGAGTGAGTAGCTCTTGCCGGCTTGGACAAGGGCGACTGCCTTTTTGTAGCGTTTGCTGCGGTGTTTTGACATTTGTGTATCGGTTTGCAGTTCGGGCGGAAATCGCGGGATGCGCTTCCCTCCTGCGGGTGCCGGTCACTCAATCAAGAGTTTCCGGCTGGAAATTTTCAGTAACCTTCGATCTCGAGACCCATTTGGCGGGCGGTGCCGGCAAGAATGCGGCAGGCGGCTTCGGGATCCTTGGTATTGAGGTCGGGCATTTTGATTTTCACGACTTCCATGAGCTGGGCCTTCGTGATCTTGCCAACCTTGATCTTGTTCGCCTCTTTCGAGCCGGAAGCAAGACCCGCCACCTTCTTGAGAAGGTTTCCGGCAGGGGGTTTCTTGGTGATGAAGGAGAATGACTTGTCCTTGTAAACGGAGATCACGACAGGAAGCACGTCGCCCGCTTGGGCTTGGGTGTTCGCGTTGAATTCCTTACAGAATGCCATGATGTTGACACCAGCCTGACCGAGGGCCGGGCCCACTGGAGGTGATGGATTGGCGGCTCCGGCTTTGATCTGGAGCTTGATGAGTTTGACGACTTCCTTGGCCATAAAATAATGCGGTTAAACTTGCGGGAGAGGGGTGGTTGACTATTCGTGAGTGCAGGTCCAGACAATTATGCTCTTTCGACCTGCCAATATTCGAGTTCGACCGGAGTGCTGCGGCCGAAGATGGTGACCGAGACCCGCAGCTTGCCGCGTTCCGGGTCGATTTCCTCGACGATTCCGTTCTGACTTTGGAAAGGACCATCGGCCACTTTCACGGTGTCGCCGACTTCGAAACTGATGGCGGGGCGGACGCTTTCCTCGCGCTCCTTGATCTGCGAAAGCATCGCTTCCACTTCGCGCGGACGCATCGGCGCCGGGCGGTCTTTGGTTCCCGCGAAGCCGATCACGCCTTCCATCTCTTTGATGAAGAACCAAGTCTTCTCGACGAGCTGGTTATCCTCGGTGGCGAGGTTCATATTGACGATGATGTAGCCGGGGAAGAATTTCTTCTTTGTCTCGGTCTTCTTACCGCGGCGGATTTCGGAGACCATTTCGGTCGGCACGAGCACCTCGCGGATGTATTCAGTCATCCCTTCGGCCTCGGCGGTGCGGGCGATCCGGTCACGGACTTTGCCTTCCTGGCCGGAGAGGACCTGGACGACGTACCACTGGTCGCGGAATGATTTGGTTTCTGACATGACGGGTCGGTCGGAGATTGAATGGAACGGAGCGCTAACGGATTAGCCGCCGAATTTGGAAAAGAGGTAGCCGGCGAAATCATGGGCACCGCCCACAACGATCACGTCAATGAAATCCCACAGCTGCACGAAGGCAGCAAGCAGGACCATGGCAATGAGGACGACGACGGTCGAATCAACAAGCTCCTTGTATTTCTTGAGCCCCTTGATTTTAGGGTCTGACTCCCAAGGCCAGCTCGCTTTGCGGAGCTCGCCCTTTACCTCACCCAGGAAATTGGAGATTTTTGAAAACATGTTGTCGCTTGTCGCTGATACTGGAATGGAAAATGGCACGGCAGGAGGGACTCGAACCCCCAACACTCGGTTTTGGAGACCGATGCTCTACCAATTGAACTACTGCCGTATTTTGAGGCGAATCAAGGGCATCCCGTTTGACCGGGATGCCCCAAATTCCAGCTTTTAAGATTTCACCCGAAAGTGACTTCCCAAAGCCTCGCTGCTTGAAGCTTACTTGATGATCTCACCCACGCGGCCGGCACCCACGGTCCGACCACCTTCGCGGATGGCGAAGCGCATGGTTTGTTCCATGGCGATCGGAGTGATGAGTTCGACTTCGAGGTTGATGTTGTCACCAGGCATCACCATTTCGACGCCTTCAGGAAGCTTGATGCTGCCGGTCACGTCGGTGGTGCGGAAATAGAACTGAGGACGATAGTTCGAGAAGAACGGGGTGTGGCGGCCGCCTTCTTCTTTCGAAAGAACGTAGATCTCGGACTTGAAGATCGTGTGACCTTTGACCGTGCCGGGCTTGGCGATGACTTGGCCGCGCTCAACTTGGTCCTTTTTGAGACCACGGATGAGGAGACCGACGTTGTCACCGGCACGACCTTCGTCGAGCAGCTTGCGGAACATTTCGATGTCGGTCACGGTGGTCTTCTGCGTGTCGCGGATACCAACGATTTCGACTTCTTCCATCTTCTTGATGATACCGCGCTCGACCCGACCGGTGCAGACCGTTCCACGACCTTCGATCGAGAACACGTCTTCCACAGGCATGAGGAAGGTCTTGTCAATCGGACGCTCAGGCTCGGGGATGTAGGCATCCACGGCGTCCATGAGCTTCATGACGTTTTCCATTTGGGCGGCATCGCCTTCGAGAGCGGCCTTGGCCGAGCCCATGACGATTGGAATGTCGTCACCTGGGAATTCATACATGGAAAGGAGGTCACGGACTTCCATTTCGACGAGCTCGAGAAGCTCGGCATCGTCAACAAGGTCAACCTTGTTCATGAAAACGACGAGAGCAGGAACGCCGACCTGACGGGCAAGCAGGATGTGCTCGCGGGTTTGTGGCATCGGGCCGTCGGCAGCGGAAACAACGAGGATACCGCCGTCCATCTGGGCAGCACCGGTGATCATGTTTTTCACATAGTCGGCGTGACCTGGGCAGTCCACGTGAGCGTAGTGGCGCTTGGTGGTTTCGTATTCGACGTGAGCAGTGTTGATGGTGATACCACGCTCACGCTCTTCGGGAGCCGCGTCGATGTCCGCGTAGCTCTTCTTTTGGGCGAGGCCCTTGTCTGCAAGCGTGTTGGTGATCGCCGCGGTGAGGGTGGTTTTGCCGTGGTCAACGTGACCGATAGTGCCGATGTTAACGTGCGGCTTATTGCGCTGGAATGCTTCTTTTGCCATGGTGGTTGTTGTTCTGCTTGAGACTGTTGAGATTTTTCGTGATTGCCCTGGAGCTCGCGGGGGGAATTGAACCCCCGACCTCATCCTTACCAAGGATGCGCTCTACCCCTGAGCTACGCGAGCAATAGACATGTGTTCGCTCCACCTTCAACCCGACAAAAACACCGCGTCCGGTCCCGTTATACGAGACTAGCCGCGGCACCCCTGACTTGTTGTGGGGAAGAGCGGGCGGACAGTAGCAAAGCCCCCCACCCTGTCAAAAAAAATCTCAATGAAAAGAAAATTTATCCGAATCCCTTGAAAACGTAAGGATCACGGGGCGGAAGCATCCCCTTCCGGCAGCATCATCGAGAGCCTTTTGATGGCCAGACAAGCGCCGTTTTCCGTATCCACATCCACAATCACTCCGCACAGCCGGACCGGCCCTTTCGCGATCGGAAAACGCGTCGGCATTCCGGATTTGAACCGCCAGACAACCGATTCGATGCTGCGCCCGAGGATGGATTCCTCAGGGCCGCACATTCCGGCGTCGGTCAGATAGCCGGTTCCGCCGGGGAAAATGCTTTCATCCGCCGTTTGCACGTGGGTGTGGGTGCCGACGACCAGCGAGACTTTTCCATCGAGCATCCGGCCCATCGCTATTTTCTCGCTCGTCGTTTCCGCATGATAATCGAGCACGATGGCCATCACGCCGTCCGCCCGCAGCCGCTCGGCTTCCTTTTCCACTGCGAGATAGGGATTTTCCAACGGTGGCTGGATGAAGGAACGCCCTTGCGCCTGGATCACGCCGACTTTGCCCTTCGCGGTTTCGAGAACCACGCTACCCGCACCCGGCGTGCCGTCGGGATAATTGATCGGTCGCAGCAACCTCGGCTCAGTCGGGAAATAATCGACAATTTCCTGCTGATCCCAAACATGATCGCCGGTGGTGATGACCGCCGCCCCGGCCCGCAGCAGGTCGATCGCGATCTTCGGCGTGATCCCCTTTCCACCCGCTGAATTCTCCCCGTTGACGATGCAAAAATCCAACGCTTCGGACTGTTTAAGGATCGGCAACTGCTCGATGACCGCCTTGCGACCGGGCTCACCCACCACGTCACCGAGAAATAAAATACGAATCACTGGCATAAGCTCGCGGGAACCCTCCACGTTCGCCGGCTTCCCGACAATCCAATTTCCTGAATGACCTTCCATCCCAAGCGCCACCTCCCGCTTCTTCTCGTCGCCGCGCTGATGGCAGCCCTGTGGTTTTTCAAACCCGAACCACCACCGCTCGTAACGGCACCGCCACCGGAGAAACCAGCACCACCCGCCCTGTCGATGCTTGCCCCGCCGCCGGACTGGTCACTGCTGGAAATCTATCAAAACTCCATCAGCCGCGACGAGTTCGAGCAGCTCCTCACCACCGTTTTCACCACCGGAAACGCTTGGCAAAATTCCATCGAGATCACCGAGACCGAGGCCCGCATCAAGACCGGCGACTCCGGTGAAATCCTCACCCTCCGTTTCGCTCCAGCCGGTGCTGAAATCACCGCCCCCCGCCACTGGCGCACCGCAGCGGAACTTCAGCCAACTACTCCAGACAAACCGCTCGCCGGGATGAAGATCGCCATCGATGCCGGCCACATCGGCGGCGAGTGGGCGAAAGTGGAGGAACGCTGGATGGTCGTCGGCGATGGCACACCTGTCTGCGAGGGCGACATGACGCTCTTCGTCGCAAACCTCCTGAAACCCAAACTCGAAGCCCTCGGTGCCACCGTTTCGCTGGTCCGGGAAAAAAACGAACCGATCACCTCCATCCGTCCCGCGGATCTCCTAACACTCGCCCGCGAATCCAACCCTCCTGACGCATCCCCCGCCGTCATCCAACGAACCGCCGACCGCCTTTTCTACCGCACCGCCGAGATCCGGGCCCGCGCCGAACTCGTCAACACCACCCTCAAGCCCGACCTCGTCATCTGCCTCCATTTCAACGCCGAACCCTGGGGCGACTCGACCAATCCCACCCTCATCGACCGCACCCACCTGCACCTCCTGCTCAACGGCGCTTACAACGACGACGAAGTCATCCTCGCCGACCAGCGTTTCGCCCTCCTCCAGAAACTCCTCCAACGCACCCATCAGGAGGAGGCGCTCGTCGGAGCCAGCGTCGCTAACAGCTTCGCGGAAATCAGCGGACTGCCTCCCTATCTCTATCCGCCGGATTCAACCAACGTCCGCCCGGTCGCCGGCCACCCCTACCTTTGGGCGCGCAATCTCCTCGCCAACCGCCTCTACAACTGCCCCGTCATCTTCATGGAACCCTACGTCATGAATTCCACCATCGACTACCCGCGCTTCCAAGCCGGCGACTACGACGGGCTCCGCGAAATCGGCGGAAAAATGCAGCCCTCGATCTTCCGCGAATACGCCGACGCCGTCGCGGCGGGACTCGCAACGTACTATTCCCAATCACGCCCGCCCGCCGGGCAATGAATGTCGCATTTCATCAAAACGTCGCCGCAATAGACGGTAACAACTCCCTCCGACTCTCCCGTAGTCTCGACTCTTCCGCGCGGATCGCTCCGCCGGAAAAACCCATCATCATCCGCCATGATTTCCCGGCTACTCCTTCTCCTGTCGCTCGCCAGCCCCGTCCTCGCCCAAGACGGCCAACAGCTTTTCACCCTCTATTGCTCCGCCTGCCACGGCGTTGATGGAAAAGGTGCCACCGGCGGCACCTTCCCTCCGTTAGCGGAAAGCCCCTGGGTTCTCGGCGATGCCGAACGCTCGGTGAAAATCGTCCTCAAGGGCCTCACCGGCCCCGTCGATGTCCAAGGAAAAACCTACAACCTCGAAATGCCGCCCCAAGGGGCCGTCCTCCCCGACGACCAACTCGCCGCCATCCTCACCTACGTCCGCTCCGCGTGGGGAAATCAGGCCGGCCCCGTCACCTCCGACCAGGTCAAAACCATCCGCGCCTCCGTCACCGACCGCAACACCCCGTGGACCGCCGAGGAAATCCTCAAGCTCCACCCGTTGCCGTTGGAGAAAACCGCCCTCACCAACCTCATTTCCCAAGCCTATTCCGGCAAATGGAGCAGCATGCCGGATTTCTCACGGGAAAAGGCCGCCAACATCGAGGAAGAACACGACGGCATCATCAGTCTGAAAAAAGCCCCGTTTGAGGAAAACTTCGCCATCCTCTGGCAGGCCGACTTCGAAGCCCCCGCCGATGGCGAATACCAGTTTCTCCTCGATGCCGACGACGCCGCCACCGTCATCATCGATGGCAAGGACATCGTCCAGATCAAGGGCACCGGTCCGATGAACGGCTCCCGCACCAAGCAAGGGAAAATCAAACTCACCAAGGGCTCCCACAAGTTCCGCGTCGAATTCTTCGAACTCAGCGACAAGCAAGGCATCGCCATCGGCTGGAAAGGCCCCGGCGACAAAGGCTGGAAATGGCTCACCGACCAGACCGACCAGACCGACCAGACCGGCAAGGCGGCGAAAGTCCGCGAACCCATCCTCATTGGCCCCGCCAACGGCCGCCCTATCATCTACCGGAACTTCATCGCCGACACCACCTCCCGCGCCATCGGCGTCGGCTTCCCCGGCGGTTTGAATCTCGCCTACTCCGCCGACAACCTCGCCCCCGAACTCCTCTGGACCGGCGACTTCATCGACGCCGCCGCCAAATGGATCGAACGCGGCACCGACAACTCCCCGCCCGCCGGGGAAAATGTCGTGAAGCTCAGCAAAACCCGCGTTCTCCCGAAAGAAGCCCGTTTCCGTGGCTACAAGCTCGATCCTGCCGGAAATCCCACCTTCTCCGTCCAGATCGGCGACCAGATCCTGCTCGATTCCTGGAAGCCGGGAACGTCGCCTTCAACCCTTCTCCGCACGCTGAACCTCACCGGCCCCGGCCCCAAACAGCGCATGCTCATCGCCGAAGGGTTGAAATCGGAAGGTGTGGGACAATGGCTAAAGCTAGGCGACCAGATCGAACTGAATTTCGAAAATGCCGACGCGGGGACCATCGAAGAAACCCGCGAACAAGTGATCCATCTGATACCCGGCCAAACCGCCACCATCACCTACCGCTTCAAATAACCCCCTAACTGGAGCGCGGAATTCATTCCGCGCACACCTCTTCACGGACCGCGAAATTCATTTCGCCCGAACGCCCATCAGCCACCGACGGTCACAGACCGCCGCACCATTTTCAAAAATCCATGCGCCTCCTCATTCTTCTTCTCACCGCCTCCTTCGCCCACGCGGCCCCCCAAGCCGACTTCTACACCCGCGAGGAAATCCCGCTGCCGCCCGGCGAGGTCATGGAAATCGGCTCCATCGCCCTGATGCCCAACCAGCAGGTCGCCGTCACCACCCGCCGCGGCGATCTCTGGATCTGTTCCGGCGCTTATGGCGATGATCTATCCAAAGTCACCTGGAAGAAATTCGCCCAAGGCCTGCACGAACCGCTCGGCATGTTCTGGAAAGACGGCGCGCTCTATCTAACGCAGCGCCCGGAGGTTTCCAAAATCAAGGACACCGATGCCGACGGCCTCGCCGACACTTTTGAAACGATTTCCTCCGACTGGGGCATCAAGGGTGACTACCACGAATACGCCTTCGGCAGCACACCCGACAAAAACGGCGATATCTGGATCGTCCTCTGCCTCACCGGCTCCTTCACCGCCGAATCCGATTGGCGCGGCTGGTGCGTCCGCGTCACTCCGGACGGGAAAATGATCCCCACCTGCTCCGGCATCCGCTCGCCCGGCGGCATCGGCTTCAATGCTGACGGCGACACTTTCTACACCGACAACCAAGGCGTCTGGAACGGCTCGTCCTCGCTGAAATGGCTCAAGCCCGGCTCATTCCAAGGAAATCCCACCGCCAATAAATTCCACAAACTCGCCAACCTCCCCGCCCCACCGGAAGTCAGCGACAAATCCCGCATCCTCGCCGAGCGCACGAAATTCCCCGATTTCATCCCGCCCGCCGTCATTTTCCCCCATGGAAAAGTCGGCCAATCGCCCACCGGCATCGCCTGCGACCAGACCGGCGGGAAATTCGGCCCGTGGGCGAAACAACTCTACGTCGGCGAGCAAACCCACTCGCAGGTCCAGCGCGTGAGCCTGGAAAAAGTCAACGGCCTCTATCAGGGCGCCGTCTTCCATTTCCTCGAAGGCTTCGAAGCCGGCCTCATCCCCGTCCGGCTCGACGAGCAAGCCGGCGTCCTCTTCGCCGGCGGCTCCAACCGCGGCTGGGCCTCGCGCGGCAAAAAGCCGTTCACCTTCGAGCGCGTAAAATGGACCGGCAAGACGCCGTTTGAAATCCAAACCATGACCGCCAACAAGGACGGCTTCACCCTGAATTTCACCGAACCCGTCGATCCCGCCACCGCCGGAAACCCCGCCAGCTACGCAATGGACGCCTTCACCTACATCTTCCAAGCCGAATACGGCAGCCCGGAAGTCGATCAAGCGAAACCCACCATCACCGCCGCCACCGTCTCGTCCGACAAGAAATCCGTGCGCCTGAAAATCGACGGCCTCGTCCGCGGCCACATCCATCACCTCGAAGCCAAAGGCGTGAAATCCGCCAGCGCCCAAACCCTCTGGCACCCCGAGGCCTACTACACGCTCAACGAGATCCCAAATTAATCTAACGGACCGCGAAATTCATTTCGCCTCTTGGGTTCATCCCGCGCCAGCGTGGATGAACCCTCTTCCTTGGACTGCGGAAGCTTGCTGCGGCCCGCTCTCACGCGGCGGCCAATAACAGAATAATTTTCAACCGCGAAAGAACGCAAAGATCGCAAAAAAAAATCCTCCACGATTTCAACCGTGATGGCTCCAACACCTCCCCGGCAAACAAATCACCATCTCCCAATTTCTTCCCTTTGCGCTCTCTGCGTTCTTTCGCGGCAAATCATCTTCCGCCACCGCGAGCCGTTTCCCCCCTCGCCAGCAAGCTAGCTGGGAAAAGCGGCAGCAAGCTGCACGCAGTCCAAGCATTTCCTAAAATCGTCCGTTTTCCGCCCTTGGCTTCGCATACACCGGCGCGAGGCAGGCGATGCACGCAATGGCCGTGACAAACAGCGTTTGCTGGGTCGCCGGAAACTCTTTCCCGACCGCGAACATTCCCAGAAATCCGATCCCCTCGGACAGCGCCAACCCGATGACCATCGCCGGAAGTTTCTTCGGGACCGACTCGATCTGCGGAATCAGCACGAAGCGGATCGCCAAAGCCACCAGCGCCAGCCCCGCCGCGATCGCCAGAAACAGCACTGGCGGATTCCCCTGATCCTCGCCCTTGGGAATCCCCCCGCCCACCAGGAACTGGATCATCACCAGCCCGTTGAGGATCGCGAACCAAATGATCCAGAACACCAGCGCAGGCACCTTGGGCGAGTCTTGTTGGGAATCCATGAGGGAAAATTGGGAAATATCGGTGCGGCCCGCAAGTCCGGACCCGGTCCATGACTTGCACCCTTTTCTTCAAATACAGTGACGCTTGCGTCGCGACAAACTGGAGCGCGGAATTTATTCCGCGCGGTAACGCAGGGAGAATGCGCGCGAAATAAATTTCGCGCTTCAGTTGCCGAGTCACGTGGCCTTCCAAATCCAGCTTCACTCCAGAATCGTCCAGCGCTGGATCAACACCATCGTATCGAACCACGGATTCGGATCGGTCGCGGGCTTGCCTATGCTGACTTTGAACGGGCCGGGGTCGGCTTGGATCCACTCGCCATTGCCGAGGTAGATCATCACATGCCGGCCATCCGCCGTGATCGCGAGATCGCCGCGCACCAGTTGGCTGAAATCCAGATCGCGGAGTTTCCCGCGCACGCCGGTCGGACGGGTGACGCCCCGATAGTTTTCTCCTAATGCCTTCGCGCTGGTGTCGAACCACCATTGCCGCGCCCATTCGCGGAACGCCGCCCCGTTCCCCTGTTGCAGGCCGTTTTCCAACAAGGCATCGCGCAGCGCCCGCCGGGGCAGCCCGGAACAATCGATGCCGCGATGGCTCTCGCCGCCCCAGACGTAGGGCGTTCCCTCCATGGCTCTCATCGCGGCGACGTATCGATCCCGCAACTTTGCCGGGTCCATCGGTTTCGCAGGAAGACAGAACGGCACCGCTGCTAGAAAAGGCAGCACCAGCAGGACCGTCCGCACGATTTTCCTCCGCCAGGCAAACGCCAGACCCGCGGACCACACCGCTAACAGCGAAAGCGGCAGCCCGTATCGCAAGGCCCCGTCGTGATAGGGCCTAACTATCAACACGATCAGCCCGGTGAGCCCCGCGATGAACATCACCCATTGGAATTGCCGAATCATCCCCTGTCGTCACCGATCCGGCGGACATTGGCGATGAGGAAACGCCGCTTCACGGAGATTTCACGAGGGCTTCATGGGACAATGAATCGACTCATCCGCCTGACTCAATACGCATACCAGAAAAGCCGCGGCGCGATGGGCTTCGTTAGGGAGCCGCCAGGTGCGGTATCGCCCTCAGCGGAAATGAAAAATCCCGATTCATGGCTCACCCATTTCGTAAGCAGGATGCCGAGGGAAGCTCCTTCGCCATAATTCCTCACCACCACGGGATTGAGTTTCTTGATCGTCGCGGCCAAGCGGTCTGCGGGATATCCATTTCATCCTTGTCCGAAGCCTTGAGAAGGGCCGTGCTTTCGGCGATCAGGACGTTTTGATTGATCGTCGCGAGCCTCTGCATCGCATCGGCGTATGCCCGGTCGTTTGCGGACTTGCAGCCAGCCAAGGCGATTAGAACAAGCAGCAAGGGAAATGAGAACCATCGATTCATATCAGCAATGCCTTCACTGTGCCACCGCGACTTCCCCGTGATCGAGATACTTGAAAGGCCGGAAGTCGCCGCTGATGAGCGCCTGGCTAAGACTGAGAATCGCGGCGCGTTCGGAGGCGCAGGTGAGGTTTTGCAATCCGCGCTGGAGGATGTCCTCGCCGTAATCCGGCGCGTGCAGCGGGCCGAAGGCGATTTCCAACATGCGGAGGTAGATCTGTTTTTCCTGCGGGTGATCGAGCAGGAGTTGTTCGTAGGATTCCATCGCGCCATCGAGGTCGCCGCGGATGGCCTTGGACGCGGGGATGCCCATGGCGGGCTGGGGTTTGGCGAATTTCTCGGTGGGCAGGCAGGAGAGGAGTTCGGCGAATTTCCGGCCGATCCATTGGGCGGCGGGGTAGCCGGTGCAAATGCCGATGACCACGCAACCGGCGACCATCAGGAGGATCTTCACGAAGGCGAGGAGGAATTGCGCGGTGTTTTCCATGGGGATGGGTTTGTTGAACCTGAGTTCTAAAACAGATCTGCTAGGAAATGCCAAGCGGGAAATGGGAGGGGATGAACTGGAGCGCGGAATTCATTCCGCGCGTATCGGGAGCCAAGACAAGCGCGCGGAATAAATTCCGCGCTCCCGGTTTTAACGGGCTTGCGGTGTGTGGAAGGGCGGAACAGCCTTCGCGCGCCTGAGCATGAGCGACGTTTCCCCTGCCGAGAAGCCGCCCCGGACGAATGTCGCCGGGGTGCGGAAGCGGCATGTGTTTTATTTCAGCGGGTTCGATCCGCGCGGGCCGTCGCACTATCACACGCTCTACGGCGAGCAGGGCAAACTCCACACGCCGCTCAACGGGCTGGACCTGACGGTGGGAAAACGCCGCCGCGTCGGCAAGCTGGCGAACGCATGGACGGTGACCGCCGGGGGCTGCGAGACGGAGTATGAATTCCTGCGCTGGGACGACATCATCCGCAACCGCTGGCCGAAGAACGAGTGGCAGCTTCTGAAATCGGCGGTGCCGGTTTACTGGGTGTTTTTCAAGGCGAACCTGGTCGGGCGCTTGTTGCAAATCGCGTGGCCGTCGGCGTTGACGGTGTCGTATCCGATCATCGCGTTTCTCGGGCTGCTGCTGATAGGGTTGTTGTTGGCGGTGGCGGCGGGGATTTTCCTGCCATTTTACGCCGGGCTGCCGTTGGCGGCGGGGATTCTGGTGGGGACGATTTTCCTCGGGCGCTGGCTGGACGACCGGTTCCGAAGTTTCTGGCTGCTGCGCGTTTACGGGGCGATGCAGCCGTGGGCGTATGGCAAAATGCCAGAGTTGGACGAGCGGATCCGGGAGTTCGCGGATCACATCGTGGAGCGGATCAAGGGCAGCGAGGCGGATGAGATCCTGGTGGTCGGGCACAGCGTGGGGACGATTCTGACGGTGCCGCTGGTGGTGGAATTGCTGAAACGCGAGCCGGAGCTGGGTGTGCGCGGGCCGGCGTTCGGGCTGGTTTCGTTGGGAAATTGCCTGCCGCTGGTGAGCTTGTTGCCGGGTTCGGCAAAGCTGCGCGAGGATTTGAAAACAGTGGCGACGGCCCCCGGTGTGCGGTGGCTGGATTTCTCCGCAAGGCGCGACGGAGCGAGCGTGACGCAGGTGGATCCGCTCAAGGTTTCGGGGATTTCACGGCCCGAGGGGATCCCGGTGAGGCCGCAGCAATTTCCGGTGCGGATCGTGAAAATGTTCCCGCCGGATGTTTACGCGGTGATCAAGAAGGACATTTTCCGCATCCATTTCCAATATATCATGGCCGGTGAGCTGCTCACCGATTACGACTTTTTCGCGATCACCGCCGGTCCGATGAGCCTGGCGGAACGCTTTCCCGAGTAACAATTTCATGGCCTACACCCCGCCCTATCCGAAACCGCTGGACCGGACGTCGAAGCGATCCCTCTGGAATCTCTTCAAACGCGGCCGCCGGTCGTGGCTGGCGACGCTCTATGAAGGCAGCTACTCGGGCAAGATGTCGCGCGTGCGGCTGCCGGGGGTTCAACTTTTCCTAGTGAAGTTTCCGGACCTGATCAAGGAAGTGCTGGTCGACAAATACGACAAGTTTCCGAAGCACGAACTGTCGGAAACGGCGCTCAAACCGTTGTTGGGCGAGAGCATTTTCACGACGAACGGCCCGGTGTGGGAACGCCAGCGGCGGATGCTCGACCCGGCGTTCGGCCAGGCGAAATTGAAGGAAGTCTTCTCGCTGATGACCGGCGGCGCGGATGCGATGTTGGCCCGGCTCGATGCGGTCGAGGACGGCGGCATCGCCGACATCGAAATCGAAATGACGCACGTGACGGCGGACATCATCCTGCGGACGATTCTATCGGAATCGCTGGAGGGCGAGGGCGCGCGGAAGATTTTCAACGCGTTCAATTTGTTCCAGGAGAAGGCGGTGGTGATGATCCAGCTCAGCTTTTTCCGCCTGCCGCTGTGGCTCGCGCCGCGGCACTACATGATTTGGAAGCGCACGGGCAAGGAGATCCGCGAGTTGCTGGCCGTGTCGATCCGCGGGCGTTATGAAGCCTATCAGCGCGGTGAGGTCGGCGAATACAAGGACATCCTCCAATCGCTGTTGGAAACCCGCGACACGGTGGACGGCTCGGCCTACACGCTGGTGGAGCTGGTGGACCAGGTGGCGATGTTGTTCCTCGCCGGGCATGAGACCTCGGCCAGCGCGTTGTCGTGGTCGTTGTTCCTGCTGTCGAAATGCCCGGAAATCCAGGAGCGGCTGCACGAGGAAACCATCGCGTTGCTCGGCGACCGCCAGCCGGAGTTCAAGGACATCCCGCGGCACCGGCAGATCCGCAACGTCTTCCGCGAAACGATGCGGATCTATCCGCCAGTCGGGTTCCTCACCTTCCGCAAGGCGACAGGCGGGCAGAGATTGCAAAAACACGATCTTCCCGACGGCTCGCCGGTCGTCATTTCCCCGTGGCTGGTGCACCGCCACCGCGAGTTGTGGGACCGGCCTAACGAATTTGATCCGGATCGCTTCGAAGGCGGACTCGATCAACCGAACTGCGCCTACATCCCCTTCGGCCAAGGCCCGCGGATCTGCATCGGCGCGGCGTTCGCGATGCAGGAGGCGATGCTGATCCTGGCATCGCTCACGCGGCGTTACCGCTTCGAACCCGGCCCCGGTGCTGATCCGGAACCGACGTCGCGGCTGACGATCCGCTCGTTAGACGGGATTTCCCTGCGCGTCTGGAAACGGCCGAAGGTGAAGCACGAGCAGACGATTCCGGATGAGCCGGAAGAAGCGCCGGCGGAGGCAGCGAAGTGTCCGTTTCATTGATAGAGGGAAGGGACGTCTCGTCCCTTCGCATGGACGAGACGTCCATGCCCCTTATCACAAGATCTCCGTCTTCTGGGGACCCGTGACTCGATAGCGGATTCCAGCCCAGACGATTTCCCGGCCACAGGCGGAGCTGAGGATGATGATGAGGTGGAGGAAATTGATCACCGGATCAAGCCACCAGCTTCCCCTAACCGACTCATCGAGCGAGTCCGCTTCGCCATGATGAAACCGGTCCGCCAGATAGCCGCGACGGACGTTGGTGCGGGCGATGTTGAGAATGATGGCGACAGCTAGCGGAACGAGCATCAGCAGGTTTCCCTGAACGAGACGCGTCACACACGTTAGAAAGCTCGCCAGATAGAGCAGCGGGACCATCAACGCCATCCACCACAGCATCTGGTGGCCTACGCGGAGTTGGAAATACTGGCGGCGGCCGAATTCGAAAAACGATGCCCAGTTGAAATCCACCGGCGACGGGGCAGCGACGGATCGAACGTATTTCATCCGCTTTCCCGCGTCCCGTGCGATGGCACTGAGCCGCACGTCGTCGTTGATGCTGCCATCTAAATTTTCCGGCACTTTCAATTCGTCGAACACCTCGCGGGTCATCGCCATCGATCCGCCCCACAGGCACATCCGCCACGCGGGACCGATCAGCGGCTCGATGGCGGTGCCCATCAGCGCGATGATCCGGTTAGGGAGTGATTGGTTGCCGGGAATCATCCAGCGGTAGCCGGTGGTGAAATCGGCCTGGCCGAGATTGAGCGGCAGCGCGAGGCAGGAGAGCCAGTTTTTGAAGCCGTAAAGATCGCCGTCGGCGAAGGCGATGATTTCATCCGAGCTGTCGAACTCCTTGAAGGCGGCGAGTTGGTTGTGGACTTTCTGGCCGGTGTGTTCGGCCATTCCGGCGACGATCAGGCGGGCCTTGGTGAACGATGATTTCGCGAGGCGGTTGTGGATCGCGGCGTGGACCGGATCGGTTTCCGACTCGGTGGTGAAGATGACATGATAGTCCGGATAGTCCTGGCTGAGGACGAAATCCATGAAGCGGTCAAAATTTTCCGAAACGCCTTTCACCGCGATGACGAGCGCGACGCGTTTCGTTTCCTTCACCGCCACGCCGCCGTCGATCCAGCGTTGGTGAGCGTTGAAGAGGCGGCGTGCCTTGCGGGTCTTGATCAGGCCGGACGCGGAGTGGAGCACCCAATACCAGGTGAGCAATTCGAGCGATGCTTGTCCGATGAAGTTCATCCGTTGCGGTTTCTGGCGGTGCGGCTGTATTTTGGCAAGTGACTTGTGCCCGGCGGCGGTTGCGCTTAACTCATCGCCATGGATTTCGAAACATTGAGCCTGTGGGCGGACGAGGAACTGAAGGCGCTGGTGAAAGTCCTGCCCGCGGACATTCAGGATGCGGCGAAAACGGTGGCGGTTTCCTTCGAGGAAAAACCCGGCCAAGGCGCATACGACAATGAACTCGAAGGCGATGAACTCGGCCTCTTCGAAGGCCCCTCCGCGCTGGATGAGGCCGGTCCTGAAGAACTCCCGCGCATCCGGCTTTTTCTAACCAACCTGTGGGAGTGGGTCGGCGAGGAGGAGCATGATTTCCGTGACGAAGTCGGCACCACTTTCCTCCACGAACTCGGCCATTACCTCGGCTGGGACGAGGAGGAGGTCGCCGAACGCGGATTGGAATAAGACGTGAGATTTCTACTTCCACGCTAGCGGAAATCAGGATAGATCGGAACAACCCTCAAATCAGAAAACCATGGACATTCTCGGATTCATCAAAGGCGAACTTCTCGAAATCATCGAATTCAACGACGACTCGCGCGACACGCTCGCGTGGCGTTTTCCCGATGACGACAAGGCGATCAAGAACGGCGCGCAGCTCATCGTCCGCGAGAGCCAGGCCGCCCAATTCGTCTATCTCGGCCAATACGGCGATTGTTTCGCCCCCGGCAAACACTCGCTCGTCACCGACAACATCCCGGTTCTAACGAAACTCAAGGGCTGGAAATACGGGTTCCAATCCCCCTTCAAGGCGGATGTCTATTTCGTCACGACCCGGCTCTTCACCGGCAACAAATGGGGCACCGCCAACCCGATCATGATGCGCGACGTGGACTTCGGCATCGTGCGCCTCCGGTCTTTCGGCACCTTCGATTTCAGGATCGTTGATGCGCCGGTTTTCCTCAAGGATGTCGCCGGCACCGATCACCATTTCCGCCTCGATGAATTCGCCGATACGATGCGCTCGCGGATTGTTAGCGTTTTCAGCGACGCACTCGCCTCCTGCGGTGTGCCCGCTCTCGATGTGGCCTCGCGCTACTCGGAACTCGGCGACGCGCTGCTGCCGATCATCAATCCGCAGGTCACCGCGAAGTATGGCATCGAGATCACCAGCTTCATCGTCGAGAACGTTTCGGTTCCACCGGAAGTCGAGGCAGCCATCGACAAGCGTTCGAGCATGGGAGCCATTGGCAATCTCAACGACTACGTGAAATTCCAAATGGCCGAGTCCATGACCAAGGGCGGCGGTGGCGAAGGATCACCCGCGGCCGCGGCCGGCCAGATGGCGATGGGCTTCGGCATGGCGCAGGAAATGATGAAATCCATGCAAGCCCAGCCACTGCCGGGAAATGCCGCCGCATCTAGCGGAATTCCCGAGCTGCTCAGCCCGGCCGATGCCGCGCAAGTGCTGGGTGTTAGCGAAGCCGACGTCATCGCTTCCATCGATGCCGGTGATTTGAAGGGCAAGAAAATCGGTGCCTCCTATCGGATCACCCGTGCGGCCCTCGACGCGTTTCTCGCCGAGTAAACATCGCCATGGCCGAAGTCAGCGCGCTGAGGAAACATCCCTGCCCGGAATGCGGCGGGGATGCGGAATGGGATGCGGCCAAGAAGGCCCTCGCCTGTCCGTATTGCGGAACCATCCTCCCTTGGGCGGATGGAGAAAACGACTTGGGCGCCGCCATCGCCGAGCACGATCTCGAAGCCGCGCTCATTTCCATTCCTCCCGACGAGCGCGGGCTGAAAGCGGAGAAAAAATCCGTGAAATGCGAGAGCTGCCAGGCCATCAGCATCTTCGATCCCGACCGCGCGGCGCAGCGCTGTGATTTCTGCGGCTCGCCCGCCATCGTGCCGGTGGATAGCATGACCGATGTCATCACACCGGAGAGTTTGCTCCCGGCCGTCATCCCCGCCACCCAATGCCGCGACCAGCTCCGCGCCTGGTACGGCAGCCGCTGGTGGGCGCCTAACAAACTCAAACGAGCCGCGCTCACCGACACGCTGCACGGCATCTATCTGCCCTACTGGACCTTCGACGCCCACGTCGATGCCCAATGGACCGCCGAATCCGGTTACCACTACTACGTGACAGAAACTTATCGGGACTCGGAAGGAAAAACCCAGACGCGCCAGGTCCAGAAAACCCGCTGGGAACCCAGCGCCGGGCAGTTGTCGCATTTCTTCGATGACGACGTGGTCCCCGGAACCGTCGGCGTGCACACCGCCCTGCTGCGGAAAGTGGAGCCGTTTCCCACGCTCACCGACCTCAAGCCCTACGAACCCGCCTTCGTCCGCGGCTGGACGGTCGAGCGCTATCAGGTCGATCTCCGCCAGGCTTCGCAAATCAGCAAGCAGCAGATGGACGCGACGATCTATCAACTTTGCTCGCGCGACGTCCCCGGCGACACCCAGCGGAATTTGCAGGTCGAGTCCGACTACCAGGGCCGCACGTTCAAGCACATCCTCGTCCCGGTCTGGCTCGCGACTTACACCTACGGCTCGAAATCTTTTCAAGTCGTAATGAACGGCTACACTGGAAAAATGGCCGGCGAACATCCGTTGAGCTGGTTGAAAATCACCTTCGCGGTGCTGGGTGTGTTGCTGGTGATTTTGATCATTGTGATGCTGAATCAACGGTAAGGAGAGTGGGACTTCGGCCCACCTGCCGATGGAAAGCGAAAGAGAGAAGCTTCGCGCCGCGCTTTCACACAGCATCGGCCTCGTGGGCCGAAGTCCCACGCTCCTTACAGCACCGCCCTACCCACCTTGCGGATCGCCGCCGGATAGAGCCGATGCTCGATCACCTGGATCCGCCGATGCAGTGACTCCGCCGTATCATCTGATAGAATCGGCACGCTTTCCTGCAAAATGATCGGCCCGGTGTCCATGCCCTCGTCCACGAAATGCACGGTGCAGCCCGCTTCCTTTTCTCCGGCGTCGAGCGCCTGCTTCCACGACTCCAGCCCCGGATAGGCGGGAAGCAGCGCCGGGTGGATATTTAGAATCCGGTTAGGAAACGCGTCGAGCAGCGGTCGTTTCACCAGCCGAAGAAATCCCGCGAGGCACACCAGCTCGACACCCGCCTCTTTCAGGCGCAGCGCCGTTTCCGCCTGCACCTCTTCCGGGAACTTCGTCTTGAATCCCCGGCAATCGATCACGCCCGTTGCGATCCCGTGCTTCTTCGCCCGCTCCAGGATGAACGCGTCAGGATTGTCCGATAGCACGAGGCCGATCCGCGCGTCGAGGGTTCCGTCCTCGATCGCGTCGAGGATCGCCTGCATGTTTGATCCGGATCCGGAACCGAGAACGCCGAGCACCATGCACTTGGTTTAAGCCACCCGGCCAAGCTGCCAAGCGTAAAAGAGGGTTGAGAGTTTATGGATGAGAGTTGAGAGACGGAAGAAAAGCGCCTCTTCGCCCTCAACTCTCAACCATCGATTCTCAACTTCTTCCCATCCCCTCGACTTGGCGCTTGGAAACACGCATTTCAACCGCTATCCAACGGCCCATGCATGACGCCCGCATCGATGCCCTCGCCCGCCAGTTGGTCCGCTACTCCACCTCGCTGAAAAAGGGCGAAAAGGTCCTGATCGATCTTTACGATGTTCCCGACTCCATCGGCCTCGCCCTCATCCGCGAGGTCCGGGCGAAAGGCGCCCTTCCCTTCATCCGGATCCACCAAGGCCGCCTCACCCGCGAGATGATGAAAGGCGCTGAAGACGCCCAATACGAGATCGTCGCCAAGCACCTGCTCAACGAGATGAAGGACATGGACGCCTACATCGCCATCCGCGGCGGCAACAACATCGCCGAAAACTCCGATGTCCCCGCCGACCGCATGCGCCTAGCGATGAAACACATGCGCCCGGTGCTCGACCACCGCGTCAAGAAAACCAAATGGTGCGTCCTGCGTTGGCCATCCTCCTCCATGGCGCAGCAGGCCGGCATGAGCACCGAGGCATTTGAAAAATTTTACTTCGACGTCTGCCTGCTCGACTACAAGGCGCTCGTCCCGTCGATGAACGCGCTCAAGAAGCTGATGGACAAGACCGAGAGCGTCCACATCAAGGGCCCCGGCACCGATCTGCGCTTCTCGATCAAGGGCATCAATTCCATCGTCTGCGGTGGAAACTACAACATCCCCGACGGCGAGGTTTTCACCGCCCCGGTCCGCGATTCCGTGGAAGGCGTCATTTCCTACAACGCACCCACCATCTATCAGGGCATTCCGTTCGATTCCATCCGCCTGGAATTTTCCAAAGGAAAAATCATCAAGGCCGAAGCCGGTTCCAAGACCGCGCAGCTCAACAAGATCCTCGATAGCGATGATGGCGCGCGCTACATCGGCGAGTTCGCCCTCGGCTTCCACCCGTCCATCCGCGAGCCGATGCGTGACATCCTGTTCGACGAAAAAATCGCCGGTTCCTTCCACTTCACCCCCGGCCAGGCCTACGACGAGGCCGACAACGGCAACCGCTCACAAGTCCACTGGGACATGGTCAACATCCAGCGCAAGGACTGGGGCGGCGGCGAGATCTGGTTCGACGGCAAGCTCATCCGCAAGGACGGAATCTTCCTCGTCAAGGCGCTGGAGAAATTGAATGGCTAGACTTTGCTAGAGTGCGGGGACGTCTCGTCCCCGCGCTATTCCGATCAAATTTGGAACTATCCATTTTCATATGAATGGGTTTAAAATTCTCTTCATTTTACTGACTCTCCTGAATGCCAGGCGCTTCGTCAAAAGTCGTGATTTCTGGTATTTGGGACTGAGTCTGGCATTCGGTTTAATGGTGATTCGCGAGCGCCTCCCCCAACCAGTATTCATCACTTTTCTATCAGGATCATTGATTTGGATTGTTTGGTTGGGAGCATGGAGGTTCATTCCAAAGCTGAATTTACGCCGGATGATGGGAAACCCCAAACTGAGGGTGCTGACATCTGAAGAACGTGAATGGCGGAGCGGTCTTGGCAAAAATGATAGCCTCGATATCGAAATTCTGGAGATGCTTACTGGGCAACGTCTATCTACACCCGAAGCAATCGCCCATCTGGAGTCACAGCGTGAGGTGGACCGAGAAAGCGCCGCCCGAAATGCGGAGAAGGAGGCCAATGAAGAAGCGGAACACTCCATAAAACGCGCCATAGAGGACGAGGAAAAAGACCTAATGATCTCCGCGGCTTCATCCCCGCTTCAGATTGCACAATCCGCCAACAGAACGCCTACCTGGTTGAAACTCGACCTGATCGAAGACGTGGGTGAAGACGACTTCTATGGAGCACCGGTCAAATGCCGAATCTGGACGGAGAATCCTTCCTCAGGAGCCTCGCCAATCCTATCAGTGTTGAGCCTTGCGAGCGTCATCGGCTTTCCGCCCGATGAAACATCCGGTTCATCCATCTCAAAACCCGGGTTCTGGGCATCCGCAACGCCGGAGTTCAAGGAGATGTTTCGAAATCGTTGTCTGATTGACGGAGTTGCTGTGACGGATGACGGACGAGAACGCTTTGATTTTCCGATCGAAGGTGAAACTTTTGTCATCATGACCAAATACCTTTCCTGGAGGACTGACTTGGCGTTGGATCAGGATCAGCAAAGAGTCTGGGTTCGAATCTCCGAGATGATTTGCGAAGTTTGGAAGCGGGCCAGTTCTGACGAGGATGGTGATAGGGACTTGGAATTTGAAGATTACCAAAGAATTCCCGCCTTTCTTTATCCGGTTTCGGTGGACCGGTTGATGCCATCGACTCATCCCGAGGCTCACTTCGAGACTATTGAGGAAATGTACGAGTGAAACCAACCGGACGTTGATGGGTCTGTAGAAAACTGCCGGTTAGAGGCAGGGTAACATTGAGGGATTTCAATACTCATCATGCCGCCGCCACCATTGGTAAGGTTCGCTCTGTGGCCTGCCCGGTGGTGTATCCTCCCATAGTTCCTGCCGCCCGAACGGCGTGAGGTCGAGGAAAGTCCAGTTGCTGCCAAGAGCCTCCAAACCGCGACCGGTGGTGAAATAGGTTCGATAGATTTGATCTCCATCGCGCAGGAACACGCTCAACCCGTGCTCTTCCGCCTCGTCCGTTGTCATTTCGAAGTCGTAATTGAAATCCGTGCCCGCGGAGGAAACCCACGGAACCGTCCAACCCATGCGCTTCTTGTAGGCTTGGATATTCGCCAGCGGAGCGATGGAAACCGCCGCTAAGGAAACATCCCTCGCCAGCAGATGGGACGGGTGGCCGAGGTTGTCGATGAACATCGTGCAACCGGGACAGGCGGCATCCGGCCAACCGCCGACGGTCGGAGCATACATGAAGTGATAGAGCAGGAGTTGCTGGCGGTTTTCGAACAGATCCAACAACCGGACTTTTCCCTCCGGACCATCGAACACGTAGTACTTCTGGATTTTTACCATCGGCAAACGACGGCGCTCGGCGGCGAGCGCGTCACGCGCGCGGGTGGCGGCCTTTTCCTTCACCAGCAGCCGGTCGATTTGCCGCTGCCACTCTTCCCGCGAGGCGATCTGCGGAAGTCCTGTTTCGGTAGCATTCATGTTTTCAAGGGTTGGAAATTTACATCACTCGCCGGCGTGAGCCCGCTTCAGCGTCGCGATGTCCAGCTTCTTCATCTGCATCAACGCGCTCATCGTCCGGTTCGCCTTCTCACGATCCGGATCGCCTAGCAGCTCCATCAAAATCGAAGGGACGACCTGCCACGACACGCCGAACTTGTCCTTCACCCAGCCGCACTGCTGCGCCTCGACCGGCCCGCCTTCGGATAGATGGTTCCAGAAATGGTCCACATCCTCCTGCGTCTCGCAATCGATCTGAAACGAAATCGCCTCGCTGAATTTGAAGGTCGGTCCGCCGTTCAGACCGGTGAAGGCCTGTCCGTCGAGTTCGAAGGCCACGACCATCGCCGATCCCGGCTCCTGTTCGTGCTGCTCCTTCCCGGCTTCGCTGTAGTGGCTGACGTCGGTGATCTTCGAGTTCTTGAAAATCGACACGTAAAATGCCGCCGCCTGCTCCGCCTGCCCGTCGAACCACAGGCAGGGGGTGATTTTCTGCTTCGTCTTCATCGCAGGAAAGGTTGTTGGAAGTTCTCAGTCCTTCGGTCCGCCGCAGCACATTTCCTGCGAGGCCTTCATCATTTCCTCCGGACTCACGTCGCGGACATGCGTGGCGATCGACCAACAGTGGCCGAACGGATCCAGCACGATGCCGTAGCGGTCGCCCCAGAACATGTTGTCCAACGGCATTTTCACGGTGGCTCCCGCCTTGACCGCCTGCTCGAAAAACTCGTCCACGTTCGGGACCTGGAGATGGATCGTCACGGACGAACCGCCACGGGAGTTAGGTCCGAGGCAGTTCCAGTCCGGCATTTCATCCACCAGCATGATCATCGAGTCGCCGATGGTGATGCCGGCGTGCATGATCTTTCCGTCCGGCATCGGCATGCGGCAGATTTCCACCGCTCCGAAGGCTTTTTTGTAAAACTCGATGGCATCGGCCGCTCCCGCGCAAATGATGTGCGGCGTGACGGTGTGCATCCCGTTCGGCACGGGATCGACCTTGGAATTTGTGGCGGCGGGGTGGGTATCGTTTATGGTTTCCGTGTTCATGGCTTTGTATTTTGGAGGTTTTTCAAGCAAGTAGGGTGATCGGTTCATTAGCACGACGAACGGCCGGTGGCAAACAGGACAGCCTCCGCTGATTTTCCCGATTTTGTAATTGCCCGCCCTTTTCGAAAGTGGCCGGGCTGAATGCCGGACTTCGATCCACCTGTCAGAATAGTTATGGAGTTTTGACTCAAAATGAGTTATCCATTCAATCCCTCCCATGAAATTGGAAATCCGTCGCGAAGTTTCGATCACCGGCGCATCCCCCGTCAGCGCGGTGACTGCGATCAGGAAACTGACAGGGCTGCCGATGATGGCGGCAGTGATTTTGACATGCGGATGTGGTTCCGTTTCCACATCGTCCATCCGCTGTCCGGATGATCCGGTGGCGAAATCCACGCGGGGCTATCCGGATTTTTCTCCTTACAACGCGACGCCGAAGGGCCGCGTCGGGTCGATCCCGTGCACCGGGCCACTGACGTTCTACGCGACGGCGGATCCCGAGCAACTTGGAACACACTCCTACGGCTCCAGCCTGGGCGGCGAAGAGGAAGGCTCGCGCGGCATCGTTTACACCTTGCATGGCGGGTTCATCGACATCGCCCATGTGCGGAAGGTGGTGGATTGGACGGTCTATCATCAGGTCAGGATCCGGCACGCGCTGGACAACGGTTGGAACTGCATCGTGCTGCCGAGCAAGGAAGGATCGGTCTATCGAATCCGGTTCAACTATCCATCAACGTGGCAGGGCATGACTCCGGCGCGGCGACAACAGGTGGTCGGCGCACTCTCGATCCGTCTGGCGCAGCGATTGGCGATCATCCAGACGGAGTGGCATGAAATCGCGACCTGGTTCGGCTACTCGTGCACGCTCTATCCGGAAAAGCCGTCGGCATTCACTTATGATGACATGACCTCACACTTGTTAGGGTCAAAGATCGCCGGGCTGGCGCTTCACGACGGAACTCATGATTTCAACTCCGCGGTGACCTACTATCTCAAGCGTGAGCTCGACCGGCTCGGCGCGGTGCCGCCGGATCAAACGCTGAAGGCGGTGGCCATGGTGAAAAACAAGTGGTGGAAGAACGGATTCGTGATCCGGCGGCAGTTTGACATCGGTGAGCGGAATGGATTGATCGAACCGTGGATCGTGCCGGGTTTTCCCAACGGCCGCACTGAAGCCACGCATCCGTTTTCCATCCCGTCACTCAAGGACGTCGCGGGGATGGATATGAGTGGAATCGAGCGGGTGGAAGTCGATCCGCATCTGGGCGTGTGGTCGTCGATGCGGAAGGTTCTTCCCGGCAATCCTCGGGTTTGTCGTCCGACGGAGGATTTCCCGGTATTGATGCGGTACATCCGCGCGAACGACTGAGTTGGCTGACGGAGGAGTTTTGCTTGGCGGAAGCGGTCACCGTGATACGACAGGGCCATGAGCAACATCACCACCCAGCTTCCGGAAGACATCAAGAACGCCATGCGGGCGAAGGACACCACGGCCTTGAACGCCCTGCGCGCGTTGAAAAGCGCACTGACGAATGCCGCCATTGAAAAGGGCGGGCTCGGCACCGAGTTGGAGGAATCCGAAGTGCTGGCCGTGGTGCGGAAACAGCTCAAGCAGCGCGTCGATTCGTGCGAGCAGTTTGAAAAAGCCGGTCGGCCTGAACTCGCCGCCACCGAGAAGACCG
The DNA here is from genome assembly GCA_040386755.1 of Verrucomicrobiota bacterium. GTDB lineage: Bacteria > Verrucomicrobiota > Verrucomicrobiia > Verrucomicrobiales > Akkermansiaceae > Luteolibacter. The sequence goes on from JAZKEY010000030.1 coordinate 26,597, forward strand.
AGATTGAAATCCTTTCCCGTTACCTGCCCGCCGCGCTAACAGAAGCCGAGTTGGGAGCCATCATCGAGCAGGCGGTGGCCGATACCGGCGCCACCGGCAAGGCGGACATGGGCAAGGTGATGAAGCGTGCCCAGGAACTCGCGGATGGACGTGCGGATGGAAAATTGCTGTCCGCTGCCGTGATGAAGCGGTTGGCATGAGAAGCCGGTGAGCTAAAAAAGGCTGCAACCGTAAGCACTCATAATCAAAGATTTCAAAATGAGGCGGCCTGACATGCCGTGAAATAAGTTGTTTCAGAATGGATGGCGTGTAATGCGTTCCCTCCCCACTGCCGTTATGGATTGGGAAAATTCCGGACATCAACTTCCCCTCGCCATGCAACAACAACTCACTCCTGCGGGAGAAAACATCATCAACGACATTTCGCGTCGTTACAATCTCAGCTACGACTCGGCGGTCCGCATGCTGGCGGCGGTCAACCAGGGCGGCGGCACCATGGCGCAGTTCAGTTGCCCTGAACTCGGCAGCGGCCAGTGGATGCGCGGCGGCATGACCATGGTCGGTGACATGTTCAACCACGGTTTAAAAGTCACGGTGAACAACCTCTGCGGCGAGCTCTCCAACGCGTTGGCCAACAACCAGATGTTCCCTCCCGCCCCGCAAGGTGGCTTCGGTGGAAACAACTGGTGGCCCGGCGACCTCGGCAGCCCATCCAGCAGCGGATCGCAAAACAACATCCGTTACGCATTCTTTCCGCAAGCGCGCCGTTTGGTGGTGCAGCGGGATGGCAATGTCACCGTTTTCGATACGCTCGACCACCGCATCAGCGGCGTGAGCCAGCAGCAGGGCGGCAACACCTCGCTCACCTTCTCAAGCCAATACGGCACCGTTTCCACGCTCAGCTTGCCATTGGTTTCCGGACCGGGCCTCCAGCCGGCGAACAACACGAACTTCGCCGCTCCTCCAGCACCGGCTTTCCAATCGCCACAGCAGCAATTCACTCCGCAAGCACCGAACCAAGGTTCGTCCGATGTCATGTCACTTCTGGAAAAACTCGGCCAACTCCGCGACTCCGGAATACTAACACCCGAGGAGTTCGCCGCGAAGAAGACCGATTTGCTGAACCGGCTCTGAGATCTAACGAGAGACTATGGCAACGCAACCCCCGCTCGATCTTGCCGTCATCGGCGGCGGGGCCTCGGGCTTTTTCACCGCGCTGCAATACGCGGAAATTGCTCCAGCCAAGAGCGTGGCGATCTTTGAAAAGGGCAGTCACTTCCTCCAGAAGGTGAGGATCTCCGGAGGTGGACGTTGCAACGTCACCCACGCCTGTTTCGATCCCGGCGAGATGTCGAAGAACTATCCGCGCGGTTCCAAGGAGCTGCGCGCCGCCTTCCACCGTTGGCAACCGTCCGACACCATCGAGTGGTTCAAACGCCAGGGTGTGGAACTCAAGGCCGAACCGGACGGACGGATGTTTCCCGTCACCGACCGCTCGGAGACGGTGATCGATTGTTTCCTCGAACGGGCGCGAAAATCCAGGATCGCGCTCTATCAAAAGTATCCGCTGATAGGGATCAGCCTTCTCGAAGACAGGACATTCTCCCTGCAATTTGAAAACCTGGAAGCTCCTGTCACGGCCCGCACCGTCTGCATGGCCACCGGTTCGCTGAAAGGCAGCTCATTACTTCAGGACCTGAAGAAACTGGAGCAAACCCTGCAACCACTGGTGCCATCGCTTTTCGCCTTCAACGTCAGCGACCGCCGCATCAGCGGCCTCGCGGGAGTTTCCCATCCGCATGTCTCGATCCGCCGCGAAGGCACCAACACTCCACGGCAGGGACCGATTTTGATCACCCACCGCGGCTTCAGCGGACCGGCGGTGCTGCGTCTATCAGCCTGGGAAGCGCGGGAGCTGGCCGAGACCAACCACCATTTTCCCTTTATCATCGATTGGCTGCCGGAAATGAAACCGGAGACGATCCAGGCGCAGTTCGACGAGAACCGCCGGACCCACGGCGCCAAGCTTGTCCGCAACAGCCCGATTCCTCCACTGCCCCGGCGGCTGTGGGAGCGCATCGTCGCCTGCTGCGAAATCGAGGATCAGACGACGTGGGGACAGTTGCCGAAAGCCGCTGTCAAAAGTCTGCTAGACGGACTCAAGTCCGCCCGCTTCGAGGCGGAGGGCAAGACGACCAACAAGGACGAATTCGTCACCTGCGGCGGCATCGAGCGAAAGACCATCGACTTCCGGACGATGCAGAGCCGCCACATTCCCGGGCTCTATTTCGTCGGCGAGTGCATCGACATCGACGGCATCACCGGCGGTTTCAATTTCCAAGCCGCCTGGACGACCGCCCACATCGCGGCGACAGACATCGCGACGCGGTGAGAAATCGTTAGGTCATCGGGTGATCCGAACGACGTCGTTTACCGGATGTTTCTTTTGAATAACAACTCACTACCTGCCACCGTGTTCAAACTCATCACCGCCGCCGTCTTCGCCCTCGTCATCAGCATTACCTCCGTCCAAGCCGGTCCGTCCAAGCGGATTTTCAAAGGGGACTATGACGGCTACACCCTGATGGAGGATCTCAAGGGAAACCGCATCTACTACAGTCCGGTGCGTCTCAAGATCAGCAAGGCCGGTGTCATTTCCGGCACCGCCTACAACGACGCCACGGACAAGTTGATCAAGGTGAGCGGCAGCATCACCAAGGTGAAAGTGCTCTTCGGCATCCGCTACCTCGGCACCGCCAGCGGCACCTTCGCGGACGGCACCAAGTGGAAAGCCGAAATCGAAGCGAACAAGGGCGTTTCCGGAAAAATCTTCAACGGCAAGGCCACGAAGGGGCGCTACAGCGGCGAGATCAAGCTGACTAACTGATTCCGCCGGCAGCGTAGGACATCGCGACGCGTGACTTTTTTAGCCGCGAAGGAACGCAAAGAGCGCAAAGGAAAGAGGGATGGAAGGGATTGGCTTCGCTGCTTTCGAAAGTCTTTCCCTTTGTGTTCCCTGCGTTCTATTGCGGCCAAAATGAGGTTGGTTTGTTAGTAAGGAGGGCAGGACTCCGATCCGGCCGAGCCCATGAGGTGCAGATGAGGCAATCCGTTAGACATTGGTTTTCAATGGGCATTGACGGTCGCAGACCGCCACTACATGGGCATTTCACGCTTGGTGCGAGGGTGGTTCCGGCGTATTTCTGCGGCGTGATTTTGCCCGACTCCACCACTTCTGATCCCGGCACTCTGGACAAGCTGGCCAACTATACCGGCACGGTGCCGTGGAGCTATCTCGCGCCGCATCAGACCACCGGCAGCCTGTATTTCGTCGATCCTTCGCTGAAGCTGGAGGTCGTGGGCGCGGCCATTTCCGAAAACCATGCGGAGCAGGTGAAGGCGTGGTTGAAATCCGGAGATCTCGTCAAGATCGAGGAAATCCACGCGGCGCAATGGACCGATACGGAGAAGGAATTCGAGGCGCTGGTGGTTTCGCCCTTCGTCCTCTGCCGGCCGGTCCGGGGAGAATCTCCATAGTCCAACCACCATGAACAAAGGATCTTGCACCATCATCAAGGACGCTTCGCGAGCCGTCGGTTCAGTGGCTGTGGGTGCCGCCGCAGTCGGAGGATTCGCGATCGGTGCCATCGCCGTCGGAGCATTGGCTGTCGGCGCCGTCGCCATCGGCCGGCTGGCTGTCGGTCGCGCGCGCATCCGGCGTCTCGAAATCGACGAGCTGGTCGTTCGTTGCCTCAGGGTGACGGACGAGCTTTCAGTTCCAAAGTCCGATGCCGGCTGAACAAAGAGGCGAACTGATCCTGCAGCGCGCAAACGACCTTTGACGTCCGGGCCGGGAAGCAGCACATTCCGCCCGCCATGGCTTTTGCGGATGTTTTTCCTGAACTTTTGAAGCGCCCGACTCCGTTGATGAGGCGCTTTCTCCAGCTTGTTTCCGAGGAAACGGGCGGTCCGCTCGAAGCGTTGGCGCGGCAAAGCCAGCAGGTGACGCGCCGCCATTTCGGCAAGACAATGCGCCTCTTCGCGCCGCTCTATGTGTCCAACGAGTGCGTAAACAACTGCAAATACTGCGGCTTCTCGCGCGACGCGGCGATTTTCCGCACCACGCTGACGGTCGATCAAGTCGTAACCGAGGCGCGGCATCTCCACGGGCTTGGTTTCCGAAATGTCCTGCTCGTCGCCGGCGAGCACCCGAAGTTTGTTTCCGACGGCTATCTCCAGAAATGCCTCGACGCGCTCAAGCCGTTCATCCCGACGCTCGCACTGGAAGTCGGGCCGATGGAGGATGACCAATACGCGGAAATCGTCGGCCACGGCGCGGAGGGGCTCGTCGTCTATCAGGAAACGTATCACCGCGAGACCTATCAGCAGCTCCACACCGCGGGACCAAAGAAGAATTTCGACTGGCGGCTCGATTGTCCGGAGCGCGCTTACGCCGGCGGTTTCCGCCGTATCGGCATCGGCGCGTTGTTCGGGCTGGCGAATTGGAAATTCGAGGCGCTCGCGCTGTGCGCCCATCTGGAATATCTTTACAAGCACTGCTGGAAGGCCCAGTTCACCGTCGCATTCCCGCGCATGCGACCGTATGCGGGAAATTACGAATACGAGCCGGATCCCGATCTCTACCTGCCGGACAAGGCGTTCGTTAGACTCATCGCGATCTTCCGGCTGTTGTTCCCGCAGGTCGGCATCGTCGTCTCCACCCGCGAGCCGGCGGCGCTGCGGGATGCCATCGCCACGCTCGGAGTCACCCACATGTCCGCAGGCGCGAAAACCGAACCCGGCGGCTACACCGGCGCGGGCGGTGATGACCTCCATCTAACCATCAAAGGCCGCCGCGTGGAACTACAGGAAAAATCCGGCTGCGAGAAGGCGACCGAACAATTCCAGATCCACGACACCCGCAGCCCCGCCGAAGTCGCGGAAATGCTGCGCGGGCTGAATCTCGATCCGGTGTGGAAGGATTGGGACGAATCGCTGCTGGCGCTGGCTTAGCGCGGGGACTGAGTTTGAAGAGAAACGGAAAATTCCCGTCACTCGCGGGTTTCTTATCCAGACGGAGCGGAGAATTGACCTGCCCGCACCTCATTCCCGCCATGCCTGATCCCTTACGTTCGATGAAGGCGGTTCTCGCGAAGACCTTGGTCTGTTATTTTTTCGCGGCACTGCCCCTAGCTCTCCTCTCGACTCCAGAGTGGCGGGAAATGGCCCGCGAGTTTGGCGACTCGGCTGCCCTGTCGATCGTTTTACTCCTATATCTTCTATCTATTACTGTCCTATGGTGCCGTTGGGTGATTCGACATTAGCGACTTCACCAAATCTCTCGAACTGAAAGAATCGGTGCATGTTCATAGTCGCGACTCCTCACTTCATCCCCATGTCCTTGCGCATGGCCTGGACCATCTTGATGTGGCGGAGGTCGTTCTCCTTGCTGGATTCGTTGTCCTGGTTGAGGCCGTAGGGCCAGAAGTGCATGCGGTCGGCGTGGAGGACGGCGTCCTTGCCGTCGAATTCCTGGATCTGGGCGACGCCGTGCTTGCCGGTCCAGAGGCCTTTCTCGATGTTTTTCCCCCAGTTTTCATGGGTGCCGATGCCGAGGGTGTGGGCGATCTCGTGGATGGCGACGCGGCGGTTGATGGAGCCACCCCAGTTGATCCAGCCGCTGATGTTGGCATCGGCGGTCGGGGTGCCGGGGCTGTTGTTAGCAGTCACTTCCTTTTTGAAATCGCCGTGCTTGTTGAGGAACTCGATGGCTTCATTCATGGCATCGACGATGCGTTTTTTTCGATCCTAGTGCCATTTTTCGGAGCCTCCGGAAAGTTTGTAGGTGATGGAGCCTTGGGGTTTCTTCGCGGCCTCGGCGGCGGATTTTTCCGCGGCTTCCTTTTCGGCTAACAGCTTGGCACGCTGCTCTTCGGCGTATTTCCGGTCCTCCTCGTTGAGCATCGAGAGCGGGATAATGGCCGATTTTCCATTGTCGCGTTTGACGGTGACGCTGGTAGTGTCGGCGGTGATGAATTCGGCGACCATCTCGCGCCCGTCGCTGGCGGTCCAAATGCGGGGAAGTGCGCTGGCGATGCCGGGTGTGAAGACGGCCCATGCGAGAACCTTGAAAGCGGGAAATTTCATCGGAGGAGGGATTCACCTTAACCGATGTTTCTCTAACGTTTTACCCCATTTCGGGGGAGGTGGCGGGATCACGGGCCGACATTCGAGACTCTGGCCCATTCCTCGCGGACAACGGGTTCGAGAATGGATTTCCACTGGGCATAGCCAGCGTCGCTGAGGTGGAGCTGGTCCTCACGGTAATAGGTGGGGATCGGCTGGCCCTGCGGATCGGCTAGATAGGAGGTGCAATCGACATAGCGAACCCAGTCCTTGCCAGCAGACCAGACTTCGAGCTGCCGGTTGAGCGCGTGGATGCTGGGGATTTGGAGCACGCGGCACGGCGCGATCTTCACCGAGGTGATGATGACACGGGTGTTGGGAAAGCGGTCGTGGACCATGTCGAGGAACTTGGTGTAATCGGCGAGGGATTCTTCCACGGAGAGCTTTTCGTTGAGGTCGTTGCCGCCCGTGTAGGTGACGAGGAGTTTCGGTTCGTGGCGGGTGACGAGGGTTTCGAAATAGACGATCATGTCGTTGGCCACGCTGCCACCGAAGCCGCGGTTGACGACGGGGAGTCCGGGGAAATCCTCTTTCAAATGCGACCACAGCCGGATGCTGGAGCTGCCGGTGAAGACGATGGCGCCTTTTTCGGGTTCCTGTTTGGCAAAGGCAGTGATCTCGCCGACGAAACGCGCGGGATTCGGCCGCGGGGAGATGACGGGTTGGGCGAAGGCGCTGTGGATGCCGAGCGCGAGAACGAGCAGGTAGCGGAGGAAGGTCGGATTCATGGGGAAATGGCTTACGCATTTCCGGTCGGGGATTCTAGCGCGGAATTTCTATCGGAAAGCGGCTTTGACGCGGGCGGATTCTCCCGGCAGTCTCGCGACAGATGACCTCGCGTGAAGCAATCGTTGCCCTGAATCTGCTGCCGAAAATCGGGCCGGTGCGGGTGCGAAGGTTGCTGGAGGCGTTCGGCGACAATCCGGCCGCGATCCTCGGCGCGGCCAAGGACCGGCTGATGCGGGTGGACGGCATCGGCGAGGAGACGGCGAAAATTTTACACGGTTGGCAGAACCATGCGGATCCGCTCGCCGAAATCCGCGAGGCGACGGAGCGCGGGATTTCCATCGTGACGCAGGACGACGAGGACTACCCGGCTCCGCTGAGGGAGGCGTATGATCCGCCACTGCTGCTGTATGTTTGGGGAAAATTGGAGTCACGGGACAAACACGCCATCAGCGTCGTCGGCTCACGGCGGGCGACGATTTACGGCAAGCAGGCGACGAAAAAGCTTTCCTATCAGCTCGCGCAATCCGGTTTCACGATCATTTCGGGCCTCGCCCGCGGCATCGACACCGCCGCGCATGAAGCGGCTGTCGCGGCAAACGGCCGGACTATCGCGGTGATCGGCTCCGGCTTGGGAAAACTCTATCCGCCGGAAAATCTCGCCCTCGCGGAAAAAATCGCCAGCGGCTTCGGCGCGGTGGTTTCCGAGTTTCCGCTGCATACCGCGCCGGACAAGCAGACGTTTCCGATGCGCAACCGCATCGTCGCCGCCTGGGCGCGGGCGGTGCTGGTGGTGGAATGCCCCGCGTGGTCGGGCTCTCTAATTACCGCGAACCTCGCGTCCGAGTATGGAAAGCCGATTTTCGCCGTGCCTGGTCCGATCGACAAGCCAACGTCCGCCGGTTGCAACCAGCTCATCCGCGACGGTGCCACACTGGTCGCCGACGCCTCGCATATCCTCGACGATCTCGGTGAACTCCCTTTCTCCCGCAAGGCCAGCATCGCGGAACCCGCCGGTGAAATACCCGAACTACCGGAAGAAGAAGCCGCCGTTTTCGCCGCCGTGACAGTGGATGAATCGCCGGTGGATCTCATCATCGAGCGCACTGGTCTGCCAGCACACGTCGTCACAGCGAACCTGATGAAACTGGAAATGCGACGGCTGGTCCGGGCATTCCCGGGGTTCCGGTATGCGAGGCGATAGAGCCGGGCAAGCGGCCATGAAAATGCACGAATTGAAATCGTAGGAACTGCATTCTGCGCGGAATTTTTCCGGTAGCGACATTCCACACTGATTTAGTAAATCGCTCGAACCGCTGATTTCCAGCGATTTGAGAAATCCTGAAATCCTTGGCCAGCTTCATGCGAAAGAAGTTGGCAGTTCCTCTATCAATCCGATGGAGGACGCCACCACCAACCCATCAAGACCATGACTAAGCTCGAAATGAAAGGCACCTGGAACGAAACCAAGGGCAAGCTGAAGCAAAAATACGCCGATCTCACGGACGACGATCTTCTCTTCGAAGAAGGCAAGGAGGACGAACTCCTCGGCCGTCTCCAGAAAAAAACCGGCCAGACCAAGGAGGCCATTCGCGACTCCATCGCCGAACTCTGAAAACTCTGAATTCTCACGACCATGAAAACCAACACTCCATCGAAATCCGACACCGAACTCCACGACCTGTTCGTGGACCAACTCCGCGACATCCTCTGGGCGGAGAAACAACTGGTCAAAGCCCTGCCCAAAATGGCGAAGGCAGCCAATGACAAGAAACTGGGCGACGCTTTCACCAAGCATCTAGCCGAGACCAAGAACCATGTCGTCCGCCTCGAAAAAGTCTTCCAAGGAATCGGCCTCTCGCCGCGGGCGAAGAAATGCCCCGCCATGCAGGGACTTCTCGAAGAAGCCGACGATCTCGCCGAGGAGTACGCCGATTCCAGCGCCCTCGACGCCGCGCTCATCACCGCCGCGCAAAAAGTGGAGCACTACGAAATCGCCTCCTACGGGACGATCCGCGCGTTCGCGAAACGCCTCGGCTATGACGATGCCGTCAAATTGCTGACCGAAACCATCGAGGAAGAAGGCAAGGCCGACCACACGTTGACCGAAATCGCCACTGGCGGGGTCAACCAGATGGCCGTCGCCTGATTTTTTTAGACGACGCTGTAACACCACGCATCTGCTGGAAATTTCCGGCAGATGCGTTTTTGATTTTCAGGCGGCTTACTCCGCTTTCATCGCCTTTTTCAGACCGCGGATGGCTTTGCCGTCATCCTCCTTGTAAGCCTCATAAGTAAGCGATGCGGAAACCTTGGAAGCCGCCGGGTCGGTCACGGCGATCTTGGGAATGAATTTGCCGGGGGTAAGCGCCTGGCGGACCGGCTCGGGCAGTTTCGCCCACCAAGTGGCGTTCGCTTTGGAATCCACATACACGATGACAGCTTTGGATTTCACCGCGTCGATGTAGGCCGCCGCGGCTCCTTGGCAGAGGCCGCAAGTGGTGGTTTTATCGGTATAGACAAAGGCGAGATCCTTTTTCTCAGCCGCCGCGTGGGCTTTCGCTTTATCGAGGTCGGCCATTTCAAATGAGCCGCGGGGAAACTTGGTCTCGGCTGAAGCACCAGCGGCGAGGAGCAGGGACATGGCGAGGGAAACGAGGCTTTTCATAAGGGTGGCAACATGGGAAATCCGGCAGCACCGCGTCAAGGCAATCCACGGCGGGTCAGACGCAGGATCGGAAAATTTCACCAATCGGCTTGCCAAATCCGCCGTCCCGAGCCTAGTCCCTCAACCCACAGCCGCTTAACGGCCCTCTTTCACCATGGGAAAAACACTCATCATCGCGGAAAAACCGAGCGTCATGACCGACCTCAGCCGGGTCCTCACCAAGGTTCTCGGCAAGTTCGAAAAAAACGGATCCGGCCGCGATATTTTCTTCGAGAACGACACCGCCGTCATCACCTCCGCCGTCGGCCACTTGGTCGAACTCCGGATGCCGATGGGGCCCAATGGCAAAAAGCTCCCATGGAATTTCGGCGTGCTGCCGGCGATTCCGGATAAGTTCGAGCTCGACCCGATTCCGGATTCCGAGGCCCGTCTCAAGCAGGTGCTCAAGTTGGCGAAGCGCAAAGACGTGGATCTCATCGTCAATGCTTGCGACGCTGGCCGCGAGGGTGAGCTGATTTTCCGCTACATCATGGAAATTGGCGGCATCGACAAGCCGGTGAAACGGCTTTGGATGCAGTCGATGACCAACGACTCGATCCTCGAAGCGTGGAAACAACTCCGCCCCGGCGAGTCCATGAAGCCGCTCGCCGATGCCGCCAAGTGCCGTTCCGAGTCCGACTGGCTCGTCGGCCTCAACGCCACCCGCGCGCTCACCTGCTTCAATTCCCGCCACGGTGGATTCAACATCACCGCCGCCGGCCGCGTCCAGACGCCGACGCTCGCCATCCTCGCCCAGCGCGAGGCGGAGATCCAAGCGTTCAAGCCGACGCCGTATTTCGAAGTCCACGCCACCTTCGGCGTCGAGGCTGGTGAATACCTCGGCAAGTGGATCGATGAAACTTGGAAAAAGGACGAAAACGCCCCGTTGTCCAAGCCCGAGCGCATCTGGGACCAGCTCACCGCCGAAGCCATCCAAGCACGTTGCCAAGGCAAGACCGGCAAGATTTCCGAGGAAAAGAAGGCAAGCACACAGATCGCTCCGCAGCTTTACGATCTCACCACGCTGCAACGCGAAGCGCCGTTTTCCGCGAAAGGCACCCTACAGATCGCCCAGGCGCTTTACGAAAAGCACAAGATGATCACCTACCCGCGGACCGATTCTCGGTATCTGCCGGAGGACTACAGCGGCAACGTCCGCGAGACGATGCAGGACATCGGCAACAGCGACCTCGACGTGGCGAAATACGCCAAAGCCGTCCTCGCCGGTGGCGACGGCGAGCCTAACGGCGGCCCGCGCCTTCACAAATCCAAGCGCGTTTTCGACAGCAAGAAAGTCTCGGATCACTTTGCCATCATCCCGACCGGCAAGTTTTCCAAGCTCAGTGAAGCCGAGCAGAAGCTTTACGACATGATCGTGAAACGCTTCATCGCCGTCTTCTATCCGTCCGCCGAGTTCGAGCAGACGACCCGCCTCACCCGCATCGAACAGGACACGTTCAAAACCGAAGGCCGCATCCTGGTGAAACCCGGCTGGCTCGAAGTTTACGGCCGCCGCCCCGGTGTCGCCGCCGGAAAGGACGAACTCGTCCCCGTCCGCGCTGGAGAAACCGCCCACGCCGATCCTGTCGAAGTCCTCGCCGAGGAAACCAAGCCACCCGCCCGGATGACCGAGTCCACGCTTCTATCAGCGATGGAAGGCGCCGGCAAACTCATCGACGACGAAGCCCTCCGCGAAGCCATGGCCGAGCGCGGCCTCGGCACTCCCGCCACCCGTGCGGCGACCATCGAAGGCCTCATCTCCCAGAAATACCTCGCCCGCGAAGGCCGCGAACTCTTCGTTTCCGGCAGCGGCATGAGATTGATTTCCCTCGTCAGGGAGATGGAGATCGAAGGTCTTTACTCGCCCAAGCTAACAGGCGATTGGGAATTCAAGCTCCGCCAGATGGAACACGGCAACCTCAAGCGCAGTGATTTCATGAAGGAGATCATCGCCTACACCAACGAGATCTGCACCAAGGCCCGCTCCGCCGCCGACCTCGCGAAAAGCGAAGTTTTCCCCGACCTGAAGGTCACCTGCCCGATGTGCGGCGCGAAAAATCTCAAGCAAACCGAAGCCACCTACGAGTGCCGCGAGCCCGATTGCAAGTTCAAGGCGAAGAAACACATCGCCGGCCGCCTGCTAACGGAAGAAGAAGCCATTCAGCTTTTCACCACCAAACACGTCGGCCCGCTCACCGGCTTCCGCTCGAAGTTCAACAAACCCTTCGACGCCGCGCTCGAAATGGACGCGAAGTTCAAGATCAACTTCGTCTTCGAAGGCGACGACCGCGACGGTCCGCCGGAGCTAACTGAAGAACAGATCATCGGCGAAGCCAAGACCGAGGAAGGAAAAACCTACAAGGTTTACGCCACGGAAAAAGCCTATCACGTCCCCGAGATCGTCACCAAGAAGGACCCGCACGGCATCCGCATCGGCAAGTCCATCCTCCAATGCGAAATCCCCGGCGACCAGATGCTCAAGCTCATCTCCACCGGCAAGACCGACGTCCTCAAGGGCTTCGTCTCCAACCGCACCAAGCGCAAATTCGACGCCCACCTCACCTTCGATCCCAAGGACGGCAAGATCGGCTTTGACTTCCCGCCACGTCCCGTGAAAAAGGTCGCCGCGAAGAAGACCGCGAAGGCGAAGGAAGCCTGAGCCCTGCAATCGAAGATTGCGCGTCATCACATGGCGTATATACTTCCCCGCATGAAGACCAAAGTTTTCAAGTCGGGAAACTCCTTGGCCGTCCGTCTGCCCAAGGAACTGGAGCTCCCCTGCGGAGAAGTCTCGATCCGGCGTGACGGGAGAATGATCGTCATCGAAGAACTCCCACCCTCCGGCTGGCCCGAAGGCTTTTTCGAGGACATCCTGATTTCCCGGGATGATTTCGGGCGCGAACCGATTCACTACGAGGAAAAGTCCCTGTGAGACTCCTCCTCGATACCAACGTCTGCATCGACGTGCTGCGCGGACGCCCTGAAGTCGTGGCCCGGCTTCGCGAACATCCTCCGGGCTATTTGTTTGTTTCAGCCATCACGGTTTTCGAACTGGTCCAAGGTGCGGAACGTGCGCCGGAACAGTTCCGGGAAATCGAAAGGCGGAAGGTGAACACTTTTCTATCACCCGTCATTCAGGTCATGTTCGATGGTCACTGCGGCGCTCTTGCCGGAGAGATCAACGCCGCTCTTCTCAACGCCGGAACACCGGTAGGAGTGATGGATGTCTTCATTGCTGCGACCGCCCTGAGAATGGATGTCCCGATTGTGACCAGCAATGTCAGGGACTTTTCCAAAATCAAAGGCCTCGAAGTGATCGACTGGCGCGAAGGCAATGCCTGATCGCCGGAACCGGACGTTTTCCCCCGCCTTGCCATCTGCTAGCCAGCCTGTTTCATTCCGGCATGGCTGGAGCTGGCATTCCTTCACCGCTCATGGCACAAACATGCCTGTGGCTGCTTGCGTTGGTTTTGACACTTTTCTCCGGCAGGGCTGATGCATGGAGCTCAATGGCTTCAAAAACCTATTACAAGGTCAAGAGCGCGGCGGGGATGGTTGAGGAATATCGCCTGGATTCCGGAAAACTTCCGGATGCGCGGAATTGCTGGGATTCGATCCGGAAGGGCAACTCATCAATGTTTGCCGAACGACCCGATGCGTTTCTCGACAATTGGAAACGGGAGCTTGTTTACAGACATCCCGGATTGCATGGGGAATACGATATCTACTCGGTCGGTGCCGATGGGATCGACGACAAGGGCGGGAAAGACGACATCTCAAACTGGGGAGGAGTGAATGAAGGATACCATTGGAAGAAATCCTGGCCACTCGGACGGTTCACCATCATCGCCTCCTGCATCCTCGGAATCCTGATTTTTTTCATCCGGAGAAAAATCCCATGGCATCTCGGAAGTCCGCTTGCCGGTGGGGTCATCTCAGCGGGCGCGGCTTTCGGCTGTTTCTGGCTTCTCCATCCGGGCGTCATCCCAGGCCGCAACGGACCGCTTTCTCTGGTGATTGCAGCATCTGGCTTCCTATCGCTCGGGTTTCTGCTGCGGACGTGGAGGAATTTCCGGTATTTCAATAGCTAGCCCAAGAACGGATTCACCACCTTCACCCCGTCATATTCCTGACCATGGCCGAGATCCTCCGAATAAACGACCGCACAGCCGGTTTCACGGGCGGAGGCGAGGATGAGGGAATCCCAATGCGAGACTTTATAGCGGGAGTGGATGAGCCGGGCGGTGAGGAAGGTATCGACCGTCAGAGGGGCGATGGGGAAAAGCAGCCACCGGCCTAGCCAGTCGTTTTCCTGCTGCACGGTGAAGTTGAGTTTCGACGCGTTGCGTGCATTCACGGTGAATTCGTTGAGCACCTGCACGGAAAGTTGCAAACCGCGCTGGCGCAGCAGTTCGCGAGCGATCCGGGTTTTCCGCTCGTTAGAAGCGGATTCGTCGGCGGCGTAAATCAGGACGTTTGTGTCAACGAAGGCGTTCGGCATAGATTTCGTCGCGCGTCAGGGGTTTCAACGATTCCACCCGGCTTTGTCCGCGTGCGTCAGCAATCCTGTAAAGCTCGTCGAGCGCGGCAATGCGGCGGGTCTCGCGCTCATCCTCCTCACCTGCTTGTTTGGCGAGAAATTCCTTCACCATCGCACTGACCGAGGTGCCTTGCTGCGCCGCCCGGACACGGGCCTTGCGATAGGTTTCGTCATCGATCTTGAGAGTGATGTTTTTCATGACTGTGCTGCACAGTAAGATCACCGCATCGGTGAGTCAAGGCTCTGGCCGCAGGCAATGTGTCCCGGCTGTCTCAGCCGGGTCTTCCGATGGCTCTGAAACCCGGCTGTTTCAGCCAAGACACGTTACAAAAAAACCCCGTCGCGGCTAGCCGGACGGGGGTTGGTTTGATTAGAGTAGGGAAGTCGCGGATTACGCTTCTTCGGTCTTTTCCTTCGGCTCGTCGAAGCCGTATTTGGCTTCGAGGTCGGTGGCGGTTTCGGCGACGGGCTGGGCGATTTCCTCGACCTTTTCGACGATGGTCTCGATGACCGGCTCGGCAGCGACGACGGCGGCGGCGGATGGCAGCGGGGCCAGCACGACCCTGGCGGGCTCGCCGCGCTCGGGTTCGCTGTCCTCACGCTCGTCCTGGCCTTTGGATTTGGCTCCGGAGACGGTCATCTTGCGGCCCATGAAGGGTTGGTCGTGGAGAACCTCGACGGCGCGGATGGCTTCGTCCATGCGGAGCATTTCCACGAACCCGTAGCCTTTGGAGCGGTGGGTGCTGCGGTTGTAAACGACTTCGATGTTGCGGACTCCGCCGATGCCTTTGAAGAGCTCCTGGAGGTCTTGTTCGGTGACGTCGTAGGAGAGGTTGCCGACGTAAACGCGGGTGGACTCGACGCTTTTCGGGTCGCCACCACGCGGGCGGTCGTTGTCACGCGGGGCACGTTCCTTGCGCGGCGGGCGGGCTTCGCCTTCGGCGCGGGGTTCGCGGGGTGGACGTGGCTCACGGGGTTCGCGCGGCGGACGGGCGTCGCCTTCGCCGGAGCGGGCGTTGCGGGTGTTCGACTTGGGCGCGCGTTCTCCGCTTGGGAACGGTATGGACTCGGGCCGGTCGTCGGTTTTCGCCTTGGCGGCGGCCGGAGCTGGCGTGCGGTCGTAGCGGGAAGGCGGCGCGGGCTCTTTGTAGAGGCCGACCATCTTGAGGATTTTCTGCCAGAGCGTGAGCTTGGCAGGAGCGTAGGTGCGGCGCGGGGCTTGAGGGCGGAATTCCTCGGTGCGGTTGCTGTCGTGGCGGCGGCCTTGGGAATTTCCACGGTCGTTGCCGCGGGAATCGCGGGAGCCGCGATCACCACCACCGCTGCTGTTGCCACGGTTTTCGTTGTTGTTGTTGCGATTGCGGTTGGAGCCTCCGCGTGAGCGGCGGCGACGGCTGTCTCCTCCCGAGTTCCGGGAATCTTGTGTTGCGTTTGACATGTTGTCAGTGGGGTCTTGGTGTTTCAGGCGGCCCGGCGCGGCGGATTCTTGGAGAATCCGGCAATGCTGGAAGGACCTCGTGCTGACCGGCATGGCTCCGACAATCCGGCTTTTTGGTGCCGGGGAGAAGCTCCGCAGCTTGCGGAAGGAGACTTCACCCGTGTGTCGGAATCAGCCGGCTTGCGCCGCCGCCCGTGAGGCAGGTGTTCCGGTTTTCCTAGCCGCAGGCCGATTTCACGACCCGGGGAATGAGGGGTGAATCTGTAGGCACTCGGCCGGATGCGGGTGTAGGAGGTGGGAAATCCCTGCTCGCCGCGAAACTACGGGTTTTTGAAACGATGGCAAGGCCGGAACCGGGCGCAATCGGATTAATCCGGGGGCCGGGAACTCAAACTTCGGCCGGAGTGACCTTGGGAATGGCGGCGAGCGCTTCCTCGATGCGGGGATTGACGCCGTTTTCGACGGTTTCCATGCCGACGCGGATGGCATTGCGGACGGCCAGCGCGGAGGAGGAGCCGTGGGCGATGATGACCACGCCATTCACCCCGAGAAGCGGGCTGCCGCCGTAGGTTTCGTAGCTGCTTTTTTCCTTGAGCGCCTTGAACGCGCCTTGGGCGAGCATGGCTCCGGCGATGCGCAGCGGGTTGCCCTTGATCTCGGTTTTCAGCCATTTCGAAACCGCCTTGGCAGTGGCTTCGATGGTTTTGAGCATGATGTTGCCGACGAATCCGTCGCAGAGGACGACGTCGAGCTCGGTTTCGAAAAGGTCGCGGCCTTCGACGTTGCCGACGAAGTTGATGCCGGGGGTTTGCTTGAGGAGCTTGAAAGTCTCCTTGGTGAAGGTGGTGCCTTTTTCGTCCTCCTCGCCGTTCGACATGAGGCCGACTTTCGGGTTTTTCACGCCCAACACGCCGCGGGCAAAGGCGGTGCCCATGACGGCGTAGGCGACGAGGTGCTCGGGCTTGGCCTCGGGATTGGCTCCGGCGTCGAGGATGTGGCAGATGCCGTATTCGTTCGGCAGGGCGGAGGCGATGCCTGCGCGGTCCACGCCGGGCAGGGTGCGGAGTTTCAAAGTCGCTGCTGCCACCGCGCCACCGGTGTTGCCGGCGGAAACGAAGGCGTCGGCGCGTCCGTCCTTGACCATTTCCATGGCGACATTGATGGACGAAAGCTTCTTGCGGCGCACGGTCTTCGCACCCGGCTCGGCCATGCCGATGACTTCCGGAGCATGGATGATGCTCACACGGGGGTCATTAAGATCGAGTCCCTGGAGATGGCATTCCGCTTCGAGAGTTTCCTGAACGCCCACCAGGTAAAGGTGTTGCAACTTCGGATAGTAACGCAGCGCGTCGATGGCTCCTCCGATATTGACGGCGGGGGCGTTGTCCCCACCCATGGCGTCCAGGGCGACTTTCATGCGGATTTGGAAATGCGGTTAAGCGAAACGGGTGGTGAAAACAACTACGAAAAATTACCGCCGCGGGTGAACCCGGGCGGTAATGGGATGGGCGAACACAGTCGTCAGCTTCAGAGAGCTTCGACTTCGAGCACCTGGCGGCCGCGATAGCTGCCACAGGAAGGGCAAGCAATGTGCGAAGGCACCCGGCTGCCGCACTCGGAGCAGCTTTTGAAGATCGGTGCACGCCAGCGGGTGGCGCCGCGGCGCATTTTTTGGCGGCTTTTGGATTGGCGGCGTTTTGGTACGGCCATGGTCGTAGTGTAGTTAAGGTTGGTCCTTGAGGTCCTTGAGGATGTCGAGAGCGGACCATCGGTCGTCGCTTTCGGCGCGGGGCGGAGTGGGTAGCTCATCTTCCGCCGACTTGTCCACTGATAAATATCGGGAATCGATTTCACATTTCTGCGGTACGTCGCCTTCCTCGCATCGGGGGTCCACCGGGAAGTTGATCAAAACCTCCTCGCGCATGGCATCGGTGGCGTCGATTTCCCCTTCCCGCTCGATCTCGATGGAGACGGCGGCGTTTTCCAAACGGATCGTTTGCACGAAGGGATGCAGCGTCCTGACGCAGGTGAATTCGAACGGCGCGGTCAGGCTGCCTGTTAGCAAAAGCTCTGAGCCGAACCTCTGTGCCCAGACTTCGTATTCCAGCGGACCCACGGGTTGTGCGTCGCCTTCCGGGAGGTCGAAAATTTCCTTCGGCAGCTCGCCGGAATATTCCTTCCCCTCGTCCGGGAGGTTCGCGAGATCGATCATCAAACGTCTTTTCATGGGTGGAATTGTAACCCGCACTGCCACTCCGCCAAGTCGCAATTATTTCCCCTCGTCACCGCCATGCCAACCGCTAGCCTCCCGGACATCATGCCCATCGACGTTCCCCTGTTAGCCCGTATTTGCGAAGCTCCCGGCGCTCCGGGATTTGAAAAGGAAATCCGCAGCCTCGTCTTGGCCGAGCTCAAGGGACTCGCCGACGACGTGCGCGTGGACAACATGGGCAACGTCATCGCCCTGAAAAAAGGCAAGTCGTCCGCGAAAAAGACCATGGCCGCCGCGCACATGGACGAGATCGGCTTCATCGTTACCCACGTCGATGACAAGGGCTTCGTCCGCTTCAATCCCGTCGGCGGATTCGATCCGAAAACGCTGACCTCGCAGCGCGTCATCATCCACGGCCGCAAGGACATCATGGGCGTCATGGGCTCCAAGCCGGTCCACATCATGTCGCCGGACGAGAAGAACAAGACCGTCAAGATCACCGACTATTTCATCGATCTCGGTCTGCCAAAAAAGGAGGTCGATAAAATCGTCGCTGTCGGGGATTTCGTCACCCGTCACTCACCGCTCATCGAGTTGGGAGAATGCGTGAACGTGAAATCGCTCGATAACCGTGCGTCGGTCTTCGTCCTCATCGAAACCCTCCGCGAGCTGAAGAAATCCAAGCGCAAGCCTGCCTACGATTTCTACGCCGTTTTCACCGTCCAGGAAGAAGTCGGCCTCCGTGGTGCCCAGGCGTCCGCGCTCCAGATCCAGCCGGATTTCGGCATCGGCATCGATACCACCATCGCCTACGACGTCCCCGGCTCCAGCCCGCAAGAACGCTGTACTTCCCTCGGCGAAGGCGCGGCCATCAAGCTGATGGATTCCTCCGTCATCTGCGATTACCGGATGATCGAATTCATGAAATCCGCCGCCAAACGCCACAAGATCAAGTGGCAGCCGGAAATCCTCATCGCGGGCGGCACCGACACCGGCAGCCTGCAACGCATGGTCGCCGGCGGATCCATCGCTGGAGCGGTTTCCATCCCGACCCGCCACATCCACCAGACCATCGAATCCTGCCACAAGGAGGACCTCGCCGCCTGCATCCTGCTCCTCGCCGCATGCGTTTGTGAGCTGGATCAGCACGACTGGAAATTCTGAGTTTGGGGGAAAATCAGCCGCATCCCTTCCCCTTGACTCACCATCGCCATTCCGGCATCTTGCAATCGCCTTGAACGCCTTGTTTTCCATCCACGCGGACGAAATTGCCCGGCTTTGCGAAAAGTTTGGCGTTCTTAAGCTGTCGGCATTCGGCTCCTCCGTCAGGGAGGACTTCGATCCGATGACCAGCGACGTGGATGTGATCGCGGTTTTCAATTTGACTCGCGAACCCGGCTATTCGGATCGCTACCTGAATTTGGCCCTATCCTTGGAGAAATTGTTCGGCCGAAAAGTCGATCTCCTCACTCCGGGATCGATCCGCAATCCACGCTTTGCCGCCACCCTCGACCGGGAGGCTGTCCCGATTTATGAATCCAAAGACCATCAAGCGGCTTGAGGATTCGAAGGATGCCTGTGTCAGAATCCGGCAATTCCTGAAGGATGTATCGTTAGATACCTTTCTCGGCTCCGCACTCCTCCAATCCGCCGTGGAACGCCAGCTCGAGATTATCGGCGAAGCACTCGGAGCCGGGGCGAAAGAGGACGATTCACTTGTTGAAACGATTCCGGATTTACCGCGCATCGTCGGCCTGAGAAATCGGCTGATCCATGGCTACGATTCGGTCGATTCCGAGTTGGTCTGGGACGTGGCGCAAACGAAAATCCCTGGTCTGCAAAAGCAATTGGAAGCCGTGCTCCGCGATTTGGACGACTGAAAATCCTGATATCAACTCCATCCCACCCCTCCTCCGCCGCATGATTCCACCCGAAATCATGCGGCTTTTTCATGCCTCCAATGTCAAATTTCCCGAGCTCCCTTGTCGGGAAAATCTTTTACATTTCCTGACCAACAGCTTGCGACGGAAACTACCCCGCTTCGGGAGACATTTCGCAAAAATTAAGGAATTTTTTCAAATTTCCCACACCTCCCGAAACTCTAACCAATAGAGGAAATTTTCTTCACCCCTAGACCTGCGGACCGGTTCTTTCACCTATCCTCGCAAGCCCTAGATCCTGCTCGGTTTTTACATGGTAAACACCGCCCTCAAAATACCACATCTTGTATTGTGAATAATTTGTGGATACTAGATGAGCAAAATCGGTTTGACCCGGCGCACCGATTGCTGGCAGTCTCCGCGACGCTGCGACTGTGCCGCAACGTCCAACTTCACCCACTTTTCCTGTCCGTCAAACACTATGTCCGCCACGCCTCCTTCCGCCACCACCACCGTCTCCCTCGGAAACAAAACCTTCGTTCTGGACCGCGAAAAAGCCGAACTCGCCTATGCCGGCAAGCGCGTGATCAACGGCAAGGAAACCATGTTCTTCAACATCCTCCCGCTGAAATACCAGTGGGCGTATGACCTCTACAAGACGATGAAGAACAACCATTGGGAGCCGGAGGACATCACCATGCAGAAGGATGTCGAACAGTGGCGCTCCAATGAGATTTCCGACGTCGAACGCTGGATCATCAAGATGGGTATCGGCTATTTCTCCGCCGCGGAAGGCATCGTCGGCGACAACGTGCTCCATGTCGTCCGCGAGGTGGTCACCGCCCCCGAGCTGAAACTCGTCCTCGGCCGCCACGCCCACGAGGAAAACATCCACGCGGACAGCCTCGTTTACATGATTTCCTCGCTCGGCATCAACCCGCACGAGTGCGAAGCGATGTTCGAGGACGTGCCGTCCATCACCGCGAAAAACAACTTCGTCGTCTCCAACAGCAAGGCCCTGCGCCGCGACATCGATCTCACGATCACCGAGAACAAGCAGGCCCTCGCCAAAAACATCTTCATGTTCGGCCAAGTCATGGAAGGCACCCAGTTCTACGGCTTGTTCGGCATGATCCTCAGCCTCTATCGCCAGAACAAGTTCCCCGGCATCGGCCAGATGTTCCGCTACACCCTGCGTGACGAATCGAACCACATCGAAGTCTTCCGCAACCTGCTCATGGACCTCATCGACGAAAACCCGGACGTCTGGACCGAGGATTTCCGTGAGGACCTCCGCGCCACGATGAAAGAAGGCATCACCCTCGAGAAACAATTCATCCGCGACTGCCTCCCTGTTTCCGCCCTCGGCCTCAACTCCGGAGATTTCGAGCAATACATCGACTACATCGCCGACCGCCGCCTCACCTCCTGCGGCCTCGCCCCGCTCAACGAAAGCGTTTCCAACCCATTCCCATGGCTCGCCGAAATGATGGACATCAAAAAGGAAACCAACTTCTTCGAAGGCCGCGTCACGGAATATCAGAAAGCCTCCGCCCTCTCCTCCGTCCACGACGACGAGCTGTGATAGAAGTCCTATTGGTCCCATCTGTCCTATCCCTCTCCTACTCCCCATCTCTTCTCCAAAAACTCGCTCCACACAACTCATGTACCGCTCCCTGAACCTCAACGAAGACCTAGCTCTTAAACAAGTCGTCACCGACCGCTTCTCTTTGACTGACCGCGGCTATAACTGGCGCGACGTTTTGTCGGTCGAAAAACGCGCCCCCGTCACTGACATCACCATTACCCGCGGTACCACCGATTCCCACTTCTCCCTTGAAGACGTCGCCGACGCCATCGGGGATTCCCTCGCCGACCTCCTCATCTCCCGCCGCGAGGACGAAAAATCCATCTTCTCGGACGTCAACCGCAAGTTCGTTAGTGACGTCGCCCACTCCGTCGCCTCGTTTCTAACTACCTCTCTCAAAGCCGACGGCCGCCTCCGCCTTTCCGAGGCCGATCTCTATCTGCTCATCGAAAAAGCTTTGTTGGAAAACGAAGCCTACGACGTCGCCAAGTCCCTCGCCTTCCGCCGGTCCATGGAAAAAACCGGCGCCGTCGATGTCCACACCGGCCCGCACGCACTTCCCGTCCGCCTGATCCGCCGCAATGGCAACGTCGTCCCGTGGTCCGAGACCAAGATTGAAATCGCCGTTCGCAAAGCCTTCCTCACCATCAAGGAAAACCCCGAGCCCGCCGTCGAAGTCGCCAAGGGCGTCACCGACCGCATCCGCCGCGGCGATTCCTCATTCGTCCACATCGAGGACGTCCAGGACATGGTCCAGGAGGAGCTCATGCGCCAAGGCCATTTCAAGGCCGCCACCCACTACGTCCGCTACCGCGACGAACGCGCCCGCATGCGCCGTGAGGAAGAAGACCTCGCCGAAGACCCGAACCAAGAGCTGATGGTCACCGTCATCAGCGACGAAGGCATCTCCTCCTTCTGGGACGGCACCGATCTCCGCAAGCGCATTTCCTACGCCTCCATCGGCCTCGATCTCAACATCGGCGAAGCCGAAATCGAGCGCGAACTCCGCCGCTCCGTCGGCAACGAGATTTCCGAAAAGGACCTCAAGAACACCATCATCCTCAACGCCAAGGCCCTCATCGAGAAGGACGCCGACTTCGCGAAATTCGCCGGCCGCATCCTCCTCTCCTACATCTACGAGGAAGTCCTCGACTGGAGCATACTCAAGGACGGCATCGACAAATTGAAGCAAGCCCACAAGGCCGCCTTCAAATCCTACCTCAAGCACGGCATCGCCATCAAACGCCTCAACCCCGAGCTCCTCGACCTCTACAACCTCGACAAACTCGCCGAAGCCTTCGATCCCACCGCCGACCTCGATTTCGACTACCTCGGCATCCAGACCCTTTACGATCGCTACCTCATCGTTGACAAAACCGGCAGCAAACACCGCCGCATCGAGACCCCGCAATTCTTCTGGATGCGCGTCGCCATGGGCCTCTTCAAGAAAGAGGAAACCAAGCGCGAAGACTGGGCCATCCGCCTCTACAACCTCTACAAGGGCCGCCGCTTCTGCTCCTCCACCCCCACCCTCTTCAATTCCGGCACCCTCCACAGCCAGCTCTCCTCCTGCTACCTCT
>JAZKEY010000031.1:0-120696 GCA_040386755.1 Verrucomicrobiota bacterium
AAACTTCAATTTCTGTTTGACTGCCTTCTCATGGAAGTCGTGGCGCGCCAACCGGCCATAAGCTTTTCAATTTCATTTCAACATCACTTCAACCGCGCCGGTGGGCGCACATCTAACGTTCTCCCAAAGAATTTCACATTCAGTCCGCGTGAAGAAGTTCCCAACCAGTGCATTCAACAAAGACATCTGGAGAGCCATCGAGATGATTTTCTGGCGTGAAGAGATCCAGTGCATGCCAACGGGATCAGCGACAGATGGACTGGATCCAGAAGAGATCGAGACCACGAAGCACGGTGTGGAGATACGCGGCGGTATCTGGTTCTTGCTGGGAGGACGAAGCGATTCCAATCCGCGTTACGAGATGACCATGTGCCTTTCCCGACCACGCTTTTCGTCGATAGAGAGTGTCACCGTGGACAAGCTGGAATCCGCTACGATCTCAGACTCTGAGCTCGAAGACGGCCTCCTTACACTCACGGTCACATGAAAAAAACCGGAGAACAAGCCGCGTCATGCAACCACTACCAGCCGCTCTGTTTCGTGATTTATCGTAATTACAACCCCAGCCCCGTGATCGCCGTGCGCCCTCGGTGGTAGTGGTGCATGCGCTCTACGTTCGGCCAAGAATCAGATTTCACTTCCCATGAACCGATCGATCATAACCATGATGTCCATCTGCCTTACACAAGGCGCAATAGCCGATTCGGGGCCCTACAGCGGGCATCATGAGGTTCTCGCTACGAACGGTTCCTTGACGGTTCGTCATACCCATGACTGGAACTGGCAGAAGGTTGACGTCCTTATTCCGGACTCTTCGCATAATGAGAAGATCTTTACCTCGGCAAACGATTTTGCCTCCACGGAGTTTCGTGACGGATCAAAGGTTCTTTTTAAGAGCCCTTCGCCGGCTCTTACTCATGTTTGGATTTCGCCAGATGGCCAGTTCGTGGTCGGCCTGTCTGATGTTATGTTACGTAATCCGTATCAACTCGTGATCTGGAGGAAGGACGGATCGCTCTTGCATCGAGAGCACATTTCAGCAGAGGTTGCCAAGTTGACTTTGGAGCAACGGAAAGATTTTGCGCTCAAGTTTCCGGATGCTGAGAAGCTTCTTACGTCCCGCTACCTTTCACAGCGAGGAGTCTTGTATCTGGATTTTTCAGGAGTCTATAATGAAATTGGTAAAGCGGCTTGGAAGTTCTTGGACTCGCATCGGAGTCCTCATCCTTACTCCGACGACTTCACAGAATCCGTGACCAACAGCGTGTATTGGTTTGATCCGAAGAAGCCAGACATCGGCCTGACCCAGAAGGAAGGCGAGTTCACACTTACACTTCGCTCGCCGATGGGGAAGCCAATGATGATCAATTTCAAGCCCTGAGGAAGCCCTGATCATCGAAGAAAGCCGAACAAATCGTGACGCACCAACCGGCCATAAGCTTTTCAATTTCATTTCGCCTTCTTTTCAACCGCGCCGGTGGGCGCACATCAAACGTTCGGCAGAATTAATTAAGACCATGAACCCGCCAACTCTCATTAAAACTTGGTTCACCAAACCCAACGCTGAAGGATGGCCCCTGCTTCGGTGGGGCTTTCTCGGCATTCTGCTAATATTGTTTGGGATCAACGTATGGCTCATCATGGATAGCCGTGCGCTCAGCAATATCGATATAGCGCGGAGACTTGCTGTGCCGACGATGTTA
This sequence comes from Verrucomicrobiota bacterium, assembly GCA_040386755.1. Lineage (GTDB taxonomy): Bacteria > Verrucomicrobiota > Verrucomicrobiia > Verrucomicrobiales > Akkermansiaceae > Luteolibacter. The sequence continues at coordinate 1,704 of JAZKEY010000031.1, forward strand.
ATTACAGGCCATCTGGCATTTTACTTTCCTTGGTCTAAGAATTTGTTGGTGGTGATTCGCTCGCTGGCTTATATTTCCGGTCTGGCGGGTTTGGCATTGGTCCTTCTACCATTCTATTATGAGTAACAGAAGAAGAGCCGAACAAGGCGAGGCACAGCAACCCCCACTAGCCCCAATGTCGGCCATATCACCCGTAATATGAACCTCAACTCCCGTCTCAACGCCCGCCCCCGCTAGTGGGGTTGCGTGCTCTTGGACGTTCGGCAAAGAAACAGACCATCCAAATCTCGACTGCCCATTCATGACTTTCCTTGGCGATGCGATTTTCTACTGGCGAGACAGCGGTCCAAATCTATTGATTGGCGTCATTGTCACGTTTGCGGTCGCCGCATTGGGATATCTGGCCTACCGCAATCCGAAGGGTCGTGTCGCGAGCATCGTTCTATTCGGTCTTTGGGCTGTCTATGTTCCATTTGTCTTCATAGGATCCATGATCTGGCCAGAAGAAGTTTCGATCAGCGCGGATGAGATACAAGGCCGACACAATTTCTCACGATTTTCCCTTGAAGCGTCCGATATACGATCCATTCAAGGATCGCGGGGCGGGAAGGGAGGCTATGCACTCCATGTTTTCCTGAAGTCCAAGAACAAGGCGGTTGGGATTCCTGTCATCTGGGATCAGGATAAGGAGGCATACAAGAGCGCCTTGCACAAGGTTTGTCCTGGTGCTGATCTCGGCTGGTGACCATCCTGAAGACCCAAGCCGAACAAGACGAGACACAGCAACCCCTATCAGCCGCCCTGTTTACATGCTTTTCCGTAGTTACAACCTCAACCCCGTGATCGACGCTCGCCCCCGCTGATAGGGTTGCGTGCTCTTTGACGTTCGGTAAGATATGAAGACTTCGGAAGATGCCGTGAATGACGCAGTGGTCAATCCGGCCTCTCGATTGATGATCCTATTGTTCGGCACCTGGTTCGTTGGCGCCTTGTACCCCATACCTGAGACCATCTTTCATTTGATCCGCGGTCCAGAGGTCGGAGTGAACTGGAGTCGGACGCACACCCCTCAGTGGTTAGATTTCCGATTCGTTCCTGTGTTGGGTAGTTTCGTCAGCCAGACAGTCTTGGTGAGCGGACCGATTGCCTTGTTTTGCGTCGTTTGTTCGGCATTGGACAGATGGAGTTGGCGCAAGGTGACGGCACTGTCCTGTCTGTCCACGCTTTCGATGAATGTCTTGGAGGATTGGCCAGATGGTGCGAATTGGATGACACTCACTCTCTTTCAGGCCTTGATTTTGGCTCTCCTATTCGTGACTATCCGCCCGCTTCGGGAGGTCTAGCCAAGGAATGAAGAGACCGAACAAGACGAGACACAGCAACCCCTATCAGCCGCCCTGTTTACATGATCTCCCGTAATTTCAACCTCAACCCCGTGATCGACGTGCGCCCCCGCTGATAGGGTTGCGTGCTCTTTGACGTTCGCCAGAAATAATCCCAGAATGTCAGACTACATCACGATAGGTTGCCAGGGAGGCGGGCCGAAGACCGGCACAGTGGGACGCAGCAAGGTTTCCCTGTATCACGCACTTTCCCGACATGTCACCGGGACCCATTGCGCCGCGATTGACGAGTATGGCCTGGTTTTGAGAGTCGATGGGTCGATTCGGACATTTGGGCCGGAAGGAATCACAAGACTCAGGTTCGCGAAGAAGCAGCGCTATATCACAGTCGATATTCAGATCCCGGAATCTGTCTGGGTGCCGCTTGGCGATCCGGAACTGAGACGATACCTCGGTGATCAAGTCACGGCCGCCATTCAGGTCTGCGTCGCAAGACTCAAAAAGGATGGATGCATGACTGATGACGCGACATTGATGAAGGAGGTCAACACCGCAGTCGGCGAATACACCCAGCAAACCAAAAAAGGCGAACAAGGCGCGGCTCATAACGGGCCATAAGCTTTTCAATTTCTTTTTCATTCACCATCCTTTCGCGCCCGTATGAGCGCTTTAACGTTCTGCCAAGAAATATGACGCTGCTGACTCAATACTCGACCGTCAGAATCGTGGCACTCCATCGCGAGTTCGATCAGTCGAACGTGGAGAGAGGATTCGATAGACGTCTGCCTCGTATCGGAGACTTGGCAACCGTGTTGGAAGTCTACCGCTCCCCGTCGCTAGGGTATGAGCTTGAATGCTGTAATCCTGACGGAACGAATGAATGGCTGATTGCGTTTGCTCTTGAGGACGCTGATTTTGAGGTTGTCTCGACGCCCGAGGCAGTCGGATAATCAGAACAAGAAAGAGGCAGAACAAGTCGAGACACTGCAACCCCCACTAGCCGCACTGTCGGCAACGTCACCCGTAATATGAACCTCAACTCCCGTTTCAACGCCCGCCCCCGCTAGTGGGGTTGCGTGCTCTTGGACGTTCTCCAAGAATTTGAGAGCATCAGCTCTCCTTCGTTACTATGACACGCCTCGACCATCTTCAGATTCGCGATATGCCACCTGACGATGAGATCTGTCATTGCACAGATAGGACGTCGGTCCTCTTGCGATACGCGATGTCAGAGTTCCCGCTCTTTTGTGCGACCTGCACGAATCAGTTGTTCCCGGACGCATTTTCCCTGACCGAGGACCTGGCCGGGAAGATCGTCGACTGGAGAACCGTTTTTGCTGCGCTCTACGATCTCTGGCTCGATTCACACAGCTACGAGGAGTTCGCGTCGTCCGCTCTCTCTGATCCGTCTGGAGAAGTGAACCGCCTGGGGTTGAGCATCGTATCCCGGTTGAGTGAGCAGAGACCGACTTACTACTGGTGGTTTCGTGAGGAGCCGGAGATTCCGGTCGATCTCTGTCCGGTTTGCAGCAACCCTCTTGATCCACATCCAACGCGTGATTTCGCCTTTTGCCATCCATGCCGCATTGCCATCTAGCACCATGACACCCAAAGAAAAAAGACCGGAGAACAAGTCGCGGCTCATAACGGGCCATAAGCCCTTCAGTTTCTTTTTCATTCACCCTTCTTTCGCGCCCGTATGAGCGCTTTGACGTTAGCCAAGAAAACCTATGCTAACGGCCCTCGTTCGCTTCGCTCTTTGAGTCCTGCGCCGCCGTGCCACCACATTTAACGTTGGCTTGAAAATGAATCCGCTTCCCAAAGCTCCTCTGGAGGCGACCACGCCATCAAAGCCCGAAGCGTTTTTTGGGAAGATTCCGCTTCTTGGCTGGGCGATTGCATATGCCTTGCAGGATCAACGGTTCCACCCCATCGAGAACGCATACAAGCAACTACTTACGTCACGAGATCGCGACGAAGCGCTTGCCCAGTGGTCTCCAGAACAAAGATCAGATGCCGCACGCATGATGAGCATCTTGAAGGAGGAACTTGGTTGGAAGTCTCCTGCATTCATTCCGACTGATCCTTGCCTCGTTGCATTCTGGGCGCATGAAGATGGGCTTGATGATGTCGCGGCTATAAGGCAGATCGAACATGAGTGGGGAATCGAGTTCAGTGACGAGGAGATTGCCAAGCTTCAAGACTACGACCTTCAGGCTTTCATTGCCCTAATCAAAACCAAAGCCAACAAGCCGTGAGTGGCAACGGCGGATACCGATGCCACGAACCGTCGAGGAGCCGCAGCCACTGACCGCTAGACAAATCCAGCCCCGCCCCGTATGAAAGAGTCCGACGACAGGAAACCAACCATGATCGAAGTTCCACCTGCGCGCATTCCTGAGGAGCCCGGTGCGGTTATTCCGCACGCCGGGATCTGCGAGGGGGGCGTCGGCCAACCGACGTCCCTACCTTAATCACCAAGAATCATGCCCGACGCAACCAGAGTTGAAGATTCGATCGAGCCGGCGGATATTGTCGTCGATTACGATCATCCTCATGGTCGGATTGTCGGGATCACTCTTTCCGAGATTCTCAAAACGCCAAACGAAGGCACGCGCAAGTTCCTGACGATTTGCAATCCACGGACCAGCGGAGGTCATTCCCTGAATTTGAAGTACCTGAAGCGACGGACAAAGAGTGGCGGAGATTTGGAGGGGACACGGATCCTATGGAGCCAGGACTAACCCAGAAAATGGACGAGGCGAACACGTCGTGGGTGGCAACGGCGGATAAGCTCGCTCGCTCGTTCGCTTCGCTCTACGAGTCCTGCGCCGCCGTGCCACTACATTTAACGTTCGCTAGAAAATGAAACGACATTTCGGCACCTTTCTGACTCGGTCGTTTCTTGGCGCGGGCACGAGTCTAACAAACATTGAGCACAGGATGATCGAGGAGTTGATTTCATCCCTCCCCGACTGGCTGAGAGCGACCGTCGAGACACAGATTGATGCCTACGATTTGGTGCAGCGCGAAGTCGATGGCAGAGCGTTGAATTTTTATCGGAAGCGTTCTGGACCGTCTGACTGCATGGATGGACTGCCCACCTTGGAGATGCACGGTGATGAGGCGCCTCTGATGAAGATCACCGTTCGGCTTGGAGACGAACCGGAGCTGGTCCACGCGACACTCAACGCGGTATGTGGCCGGGTCTTCTGTGTGGCTTTCAGTCGCCGGGTGGACGGGATACCAAGCGCCGCCACCATAGCCGTAACTGACCGGAAGGACGCGTGGAGGTCGAACTTCCAGCGGCCAAATAACCAAAGCGAACAAGTCGCGGGATGCAAGAAACCTGAACCGATGACGGCCTCACCACGAATCCTGGCATACAAACGACTGGTTACCGAGTATCTCTCGAAAGCTGGGGTGAGGTGGGCGGACAGGGACGAGCCGCTCAAATACATCAGGGAGATCGGAGATGCCGCGAGGATGATCCTTCGTTTCGGGAGCCAAAGCGAACGGGCGGAATTCTACGCGTTGCTGGATGATGAAAGCGTCAGTGGGATGGTCTACGGGGAGATCCTTGCCGATAATCGAGCACCTCAGGAAGTCCGAGACAAGGCGCTCTTGATGCTGAAGAGGGACTCGGAGTCGGGACAATTCATGTGAACCGCCCTGTTGAATTCAGGCTTCCTGCGCGTCGCCGGATGGCCTAAGAACGTGCTGCAAGAAGATCATGGGCTCGACCTACCGCTTCCTTTCCGTGCCAGCTGACGCTGAAATCGTTTGCGAGTGGTTTCGCTTTCTGGATCCCTCACCGGTCGTGAAGGCAACCGAAAAGGGAGAGCTCTATGACTTCAATCACCTCGGTGCCCTCGCGGATACGCCTGCGGAATCTCCAATCGTGAACGTGATTTTTCCACGGATGCGACGCGGGGTTCTGACGACGGCCGGGGAAGTCCACTTTTTGGCTACTCCGGCGAAGAGGTTTCCTGAGTTGGACCGAATCAATCAAGCATTTCGCAAGTGGGTCTCACGCTATCCGAAGGTCCATTCAGCAAAGGGGGGCGACGACAACTCCCACGACTATTTGATCGAGGGCACGTTACGGAACTGGGACTCTGACATTTTCGCCCTGCCAAGCGGGATTAAGGCGCTCAAGGCGGGCCACTATTTCGTCGCGGACGATGATTCAGAAGGTCGATTGGATGATCTTTGCAAGCAGCTCAGGTTGCGAGGTGTCGGGGGACTTGAAGAGGCAGAAACAAACCACTGAGCCTGCTAGGGCAGGCACTGGATTGTTTTTGAGGAAAACCAAGGATCCGCCGGAGGGGGAGGACGGGTATGGAGTGCGGTGGCGGAGTGCAACGGCGACCTGCTGTTTTGGATTCTTCCGATGGCTGGCGGGCAGATAGAAGACCAGGACGGCGGTTTCATCCAAAGCGCTGTGGCGCTTCGCTTCTCACCGCAGTCCATGGAGTGGCATTGGATTGAACCACAAGGAACGCAGGGATCACCAAGGAAAGAGTTTTGAGACCCGGATCTTTGTGGTCTCCGGGTTCCTTTGCGGTTAGCCATTTTCCGGCCAGGGCTCGGAGCGGGGAATCCCTATCGCGCGTCGGCGGCGGGGATGAATTTCTGTTTGGCGAGCCACTTGAGGCACTTGGTTTGCCATTCGTCCCAGACGGGGCCCTGGTAGCCGTTGAGGCCGTGGCCGCCGGTGGGGAGTTGGAGATATTCGGCGGGGACTCTGTTTTTCAGGAGTGCGTCGTAATACATCCGGCTGTTGGCGGGGACGACGAGGGTGTCGTTTTCCGCATGGACGAGAAAGGTCGGCGGGGTGTCGCGGGTGACTTGTTTTTCGTTGGAGAAGAGCTCGACGGCCTTCGCCTCGGGCGACGGGCCTAGCAGGGCGCCCTTGGACCCGCCGTGGGCTTCCCCGCCCATGGTGATGACCGGATAGATGAGGATGGAGAAATCCGGACGACTGCTTTGTTTGTCGATCGGGTCGGTGGCTCGCGGATCGCCCTTGTCGAAATGGGTGGCGGAGGTGGCGGCGAGATGGCCGCCGGCGGAGAAGCCGATGTTGCCGATGCGAGTGGGACTGAGTTTCCAAGCGGACGCATGGGCCCGGACGATGCGGGTGGCGCGTGCGGCATCGGCGAGGGGGAGGGAGGAGTTTCCATTCGGCAGGCGGTACTCGACGACGACGCCGGTGACGCCGTGCCCGCCGAACCATTTCGCGATGCGGTGGCCTTCGGGATCGACGACGAGCGTGGTGTAGCCTCCGCCCGGATAGATGAGGACGGCCGCGCCGTTCGGCTTCGCGGGGTGATAGACGGTCATGACCGCTTCGCTTGCCGGCTTCTCGCCCTCGGCGAGTGGCTTGCCGGTGGTGACGGAGAATCGCTCCGGTGCCTGTTCGGCGGTGGGAGCGGCGGCGGCCACTGTGGCGAACGAGGGGAGCAGGATGGCGAGGAGGATTTTCGGGTTCATCGGGTTCGGTGGAAGGATCGGTGGCGGGTGATTCGGGCCCGGGCGCGCCTTGTTACGCGGGGAGTTCTCCTGATTTTCCAACCCGCCGGGGATGAGGGGGCGGGTGGTCCGGCTTTTCGATTGCAAACGCCGGGGATTGCGCCTTGCTTGGCAGGTATGAACCCATTCAGCCGCCGTCATTTCCTCCAGCTCGGGGCCGCCGCTTCGCTCGCGCCGTTTTTCAAGGCCCATGGTCAGGAGCCCGCGGGAAGGAAGCTCGGTGTGGCGTTGTTAGGGTTGGGCGACTATTCCACCAACCAGCTCGGCCCGGCGCTGCTGGAGACGAAGAACGCCCGCCTCGCCGGCATCGTCACCGGTTCGCCGGAGAAGATTCCCGTCTGGCAGAAGAAGTATGAAATCCCGGACGGCAATGTTTACAACTACGAGAATTTCGACAGCATCGCCGATAACAAGGACATCGATGTCGTGTATGTCGTCACGCCCACCGGGCTGCATCCGGAGTTCACGATCCGCGCGGCGAAGGCGGGCAAGCATGTGATTTGTGAAAAGCCGATGGCACCGACGACGGCGGATTGCCTGCGCATGATCGAGGCGGTGAAGAAGGCCGGGAAGACGCTGCAGATCGGCTATCGCCTGCACTGGGACCCGAATCACGTCTGGCTGATGGAGATCATGAAGAAGAAGGAATTCGGTGATTGGAAATCCATTTCCACCGCGAACGGCTCGCCGATGCGGACTTTCACCGGCCTCAACGCATGGCGCATCGGCAAGGAGCTCGGCATCGGCGGGGCGCTTTACGATATGGGAGTGTATTGTGTGCAGGGCGCGCTCTACACGGCGGGGATGAATCCTGTTAGCGTGACGGCGAAGCATTCGACGGACCGCCCCGAGATTTTCAAGGAAGTGCCGGAAACCTACGAGTGGGTGATCGAGTTCGCCGACGGCCGCAAGGCGGACGGCATGTCCAGTTACGGTCGCCAGGGAAACCATCTCCGCGCGGTGGTGGAGAAGGGGATCGTCGAGGTGGCGCCCGGCTACAACTACGGCGGCGGCCCGAAAGGGCGCACACCGGATGGTGAAATGAACTTTCCAAAGGTCAACCAGCAGGCCCTACAGATCGATGGCCAGTGCGCCTCGATCATGGCCGGCACCCCCAGCCTCGTGCCTGGCGAAATGGGTGCCCGCGACATCCAGGTGATCAACGGCATCGTGGAAGCCGCCGCCACCGGCAAGCCGGTGGTTTTCGGAAAATTCCTTTACTAACCGGTGCCCGCTCCGGTCTGATGACGACCCGTTCGGGCCGTTGACGCCCGCCTTCGTTTTACCTCAGAACCAAAACCCCACATGAAAAGAACCCTGTTACTTTTGTTAGCCGGAACGTTGTTCGCTCAGGCAGCCCCCACCAAGCAATGGACGCCCGAGGAAGCCAACTCCTGGTATGCCAAGCAGCCGTGGCTCGTCGGCGCGAACTACGTGCCCGCCTCCGCCATCAGCCAGCTTGAAATGTGGCAGGAGGAAACATGGGATCCGAAGCGCATCGACCTCGAACTCGGCTGGGCGCAAAGCCTCGGCTTCAACACGATGCGCGTTTTCCTGCATGACATCCCGTGGAAGACGGATTCGGCGGGTTTCCTGAAGCGCATCGAGCAGTTCATCGGCATCTGTGAGAAACACAAGATCCGCCCGATGTTCGTGTTCTTCGACAGTTGTTGGAATCCGAACCCGAAGGCCGGCAAGCAGCCCGAGCCACGCCCGCACGTCCACAACTCCGGCTGGGTGCAGAGCCCCGGTTGGGAAATCCTCCAGGATCCCGCGAAGCATGACAGCCTGAAGCCGTATGTCACCGGCGTCATCAGCCATTTCAAGGACGACCAGCGCATCCTCGCCTGGGATCTCTACAACGAACCTAACAATGAGAACGGCGGCCGTTTCAAGGAGGATCCCGCACAGAAATATCCCAAGGCGCTGATGCTGCTCAAGAAGACCTTCGAGTGGGCGCGCGAGGCGAATCCCTCGCAGCCGCTCTCCTCCGGCATCTGGATCGGCGACTTCGCGAATCCCAACGACTTCCAGCGCTATCAGTTGGAAACCTCCGACCTCATCAATTTCCACACCTACACGCCGTTGGAGGCCACGAAGACGCGGGTGGAGGCGTTGAAGAAATATAACCGCCCGATCATGTGCAGCGAATACATGGCCCGGCCGGAAGGCAGCACGTTCGAGGCGGTGCTGCCGTATTTCAAAGAGCAGAAGGTCATCGCGATGAACTGGGGCTTCGTCGATGGCAAGAGCCAGACGATCTATCCGTGGGATTCGTGGACCAAGGAATACAAGGGCGAGCCCGACCCGTGGTTCCACGATATTTTCCGCACCGACGGCACGCCTTACAAGGAGGCTGAAGTGAAGCTCATCCGCTCGCTGACCGGTGTGAAGTGAGTTCCACATAGCGGCGGGCAAAATACGGGGAGTGGACATTTCTGTCCACTTGCCGATGTGCGGTGAAAAAGGGAGCGCGAAGCTCATCTCTTTCTCTTCCCATCGTCCGGGCGGACAAAAATGTCCGCCCCCTTACTGGACTGCCCACTACTTTCAGTTCCAGCCGATTCCAATTGTCAAACGCGCTGCTCCCGTTAGCCTCTTCGGCACCATGACACAGGAATCCCGCCAGGTCCTTATCGAGCTGTTGTTTCTTTCCCTCTATCTGGACGATCATCTCTCGCTGGCCGAGGATGACGTGCTGAACGACGCGCTCGATACGCTCGGTTGGGAGTCGCCGAACCCCCGCGAGAAATTCATCTTCCGCGCCTTCGCGGGGGCCCGCGAGGTGGCGTCGGACGCGATCAAAACCGAGGCGTTTCTCACGACCCGCGCGGACCTGATCAAGCGCAATGGCGATGAGGCCGCGGCGCTGACCTGGCTCTACCGCGTGCTCGGCTCGGATGGCATCAGTGCCACGGAAAAGCACTTCCTCGGCCAAGTCGAGGCCCGGCTTTACCCTTGATCCGGGGATTTCGGGGCAATTTTACGGCATTCGTAGTCGGTTGGAAAACAACGGGTTCGGGTGTGCGCTGGAGTCGGGCACTCTATCTTTCCTTGAAATGAGGGCGAATGGCGGCGTAGTTCCGGCGCCCCTTCTCAGCCGACGAAACCCATGCCGTTGCCTTTTTTCGCCACCGCACCCTGCTTGCGGAACATCACCCTTGCCTCCCTCGCCCTTGCGCACACGGCGTCTGCCGCCGTGCTGAACAGCCCGTCGCAAGATGCCATCACCCGTTCCATCAATATCCCGCTCATCGACTACGGCCGGGAATACAACAACGGGGCTTTCACCTACGGCTCGTGGTATGGCGGAGCCTCCGTCGTGCTGGCCGTTGCCAGCTTTTCGGGAAATACCTCGGCGGATGCCCGGCTGCTCCAGCAGCTTCGTTTCAGCAGCACCGGCGGCAACGAGATCTGCGCGAACGGCGGCTATCCCGCCCAGCATGAGCTGCACGTCACCGGCATGTTCGCCATCGCGAAACAGACGCCGCGCATCTGGAGCCAGCTCACGACTGCGGAAAAAAGCCGCATCGATCTCATCATGAAGGCCTCGCTGGTTTCCTGCGCCTTCACCACCAGCGACTACAATCCCTACATCAGCGGCAGTGCTTCAGGCGGCCAGCGTACCCTTGATGCCGACTACAACGTCGGACGTGACTGGAATCCGAACTACCGGGAAGGCATGCTCGGCAGCGTCCTCGTCGGCATGGTCTATTTCGGAGGCCCCGCCGCCACCCAGGCCATCCTTGATGGCTACAGCCACGCCCAGTTCGTCACCCAGCTCGGTGACAACGGTTTGGTGAATGCCCGGCAGACCTTCAATTGGAAAGCCGCCAATTCCACATCGACCGCACCCACCGGCACCCAGATCGAGAACGCGGTTAGATATTACAAGGTCTATGGTTACACGCTCGCGACCTACATGAGCATTTACAATTCCCTCGCTAACAACACCTATGGCAGGATCGTCAGCAGCGGACTCAACAACGGGGCCGGGATCAACGGTTACGGGAGAATCGCCTCCGGTGCCGAGACCCTGCCTAACCCCGGAGCCACCGGGATGCTGACCGAATTCAACAGCAGCGATGGCCAAGGCCCGCGCAGCTCGCTCGAGTATGCCTACACCGGTTATGTTCCGCACCAGACCCACCAGCTTGCCCTCATAGCCGGCGGTTTGTGGCCGAAGGGGACGGCAGCCGCCGACAATGCCGCTACCCGCATCCGCATCGGAAATACCGACCTCTGGTATAAAATGCAGAAGGGCTACTACAGCTATGCCAAGGGAGCGAGTTTGGGATTCCAGAGCCAAAACTCCGAACCGCTGCAGGCGTTCGCCTATCTCCGTTCGCTTTGGGAAGATGTGCTTTTACCCTATCATCTATCCGGGACGGTGGTCCCTGTGGATGCCGACACCGACGGCGACGGCACGGACGACGCCACCGAGATCCGGCTGGGGCTCAATCCCGCCAGCGGCGTCTCGCGCTTCATGATTTGGACGGAAGGCAATGGCATCCGCTGGCCCTCGAAAACCGGACTGACGTTCGTCGTGCAGCGCAGTTCCGGAACCGGCGGCATGAACTGGGTAACGATCGCGACGGTCCCGGGAATGTCCGGAACCACGGGTTTCACCGACCCCTCGCCACCGGCCAAACCCGTGTTCTATCGGGTGGGGCTAAATCCCTGAGTCATTCGCCCGCTCCGCCCACCCACGCAGCGGACCCGGTTTCATCCATGGCACTTGGCGTAATCCATCATGCCTTTGGAAATCCACCACGACCACCGGATCGTCGCCTAACACCCATGCGTCGTGCCCCGGTGGCAGCGTCGAGATGTCTCCCGGCCCGCAGTCGAACTCCGTTCCGTCGTCCATGCGCACGCGCAGGACGCCGGAGACGTGGTATTGGAAGTGCGCCGCTTCACAACTATCCGTCTTGGCGATCGGCTTCACCGAGTCAGCCCAACGCCAACCCGGTTGCAGGGTCGCGCGGCCGACAGTGGCGCCGCCGATGTTGATCAGCTCCATCCGTCCCATCGGGAACTCCCGCACTTCGTCAGGGGCTCGGAAATTCTTCACTTCGGCTTGATTCAGTTCCATCGTTTTCATGGCAATTCTTTCTCTCTGGTTGTTCGGTGGCCACAAGGTCCCCATTCGGGAAGATCAGCCACCGGGGAAGGGGAAGGGCATTTCCGATGAGTCATCCGGCTTCACGCCCTTCTCCCACCAGTGCAAACAAACGACTCAATCCGCATGATTCGCAAGTGATGATTCAATCGGCTTTGATCGGCGACTCGGGATTATTTGAAAAAAGGGAATCTCCAGCCTCCCGTCGCGTTGTGATTTTTTAAAGCCTGTTTGGCTTTGTGTCTGGAAATCAGCAAGTTACGCTTTGGCTTAGCGGCAAGACAAAGTGGGTGCCTTGACACTTTTTTCAATTCTTGTAACGTCAAGACGCTATGAATACTAAGTCCCTTACATTATTAATCTCCGGCGCGTCCCTTGTGCTGGTGTCCTTGACTGGCACGGCTCACGCCGAAAACCGGCCTGAAAAAAAGATCAAAACCCATCACCTCAGCTTTGAAGCGGCGGATGTGGATGACAGCGGCGGCCTCGACCTCACGGAGTTCGCGACGACCCAGGGGCCAGGTGTCCCGATGGTTGAGATCCGGCGGCGTTTCGTGCCGATCGATGTTTCCGGCGCGTTCGAGGTCGTTCTCGACCCTGTCACCGGAGAACCGGTGCTGGACGAGGTCACGGGTGAGCCCGTCTTGGGCGATCCGATCCCTGACGGTTTCATCACTCTTGAGGAGCTGGAAGCCTATCGTGCCGGGGATCGCCCGAAGTCCGATCTCACCCGCTTCGAGCTCGCGGATTTCGATGGTGACGGCTTCCTCACTCCCGTGGAATTCGGCTACCTGACCTCTCCGAAGGTTCCGGTCAAGAACGTGACCCGCAAGTTCAACCGCCTCGACACTGACGACGACGGTTCTCTCTCGCGCGACGAATTCAAAAAGCCCAAGTCGGACGAGCCTGCTTGATCCAACCCGGTCGGGCCCAGCCACCCGATGATATCCCAAGCCGACGCTTCATCCGGAGCGTCGGCTTTTCCGTTTTCCGGATGAATGATTTCTACACCCGAAGACTCCCCTTGTATTCGTTCCTTCCGGGTACATGGTGTCGTCATGGAGCGCTCCCACCGGACGTGATTGTGTCAAGCGCCGGTGCGTAGGCGACGGAAGTTCATGGTACTCCCGGCGTTCACCGCTCCACCTTCTTTTTCTTCTATCAAGCGTGCCTTTGTTCCCGGCTGGAAGGGGTTAGACAAACCGTACCGGCTTCTCGTAAATGGCGAGGACGATGCAGCCCGCGAAGCCAATGCCGCGGTGGAGGGTGCCGGGCGGATGGACGCGCAGGGTGCCGGCTTCGATCAGGCCGTCGGTGTCTTCCTGGGTACCGCAGAGGACGAGGATGTGTTCGTAGCCCTCATGAATGTGGGTGGGGATGGGCACGGTTTCCCGGTAACGAATCAGCGCCGCCGCCGGGCCATCGATTCCGTCGCCATAAAGCCGGTGGATATCGACGCCGTCGCGGAAATATTCCCACGCGTAGTCTTCCTGGTGGCGGACGATGTCGAAAAGCCCGCTGAGTTCGATGAAGGGGGCGGTGTCCGGCGCTGTTCCAAGATTTCCTTCCGTCATGCGGAAAGGGTTTTAATAACTTCCGCCGAATCCGCAACCGCGCCGAACACGCCGCCCTGCATCTTGATCATTTTGAGGGCGGCGAGGTGGTTGCCGTGGTCGGTCGCCGCCGTGCAATCGGATAGAAGCAGGCACTCGAAGCCGCGGTCGTTCGCCTCGCGCATGGTGGTGTGGACGCAGACGTCGGTGGTGATGCCGGCTAGGATGATGTTCTTGATGCCTTTCTGCCGCAGCAACATGTCGAGATCCGTGCCGTAGAAGGAACCTTTCCCCGGCTTGTCGATGATCGCCTCGCCGGGGAGGGGGGCGAGTTCGTCGATGATGTTCCAGCCGGGTTCGCCACGGGTGAGGATGCGGCCGCAGGGACCGGCGTCGCCGATGCCCGCGCCGATGCGTTGGCTGCGCCAGCGCTTGTTCGCAGGGAGATCGGATAGATCCGGGCGATGTCCTTCCCGTGTGTGCATGACGTGGTAGCCGAGTTTCCGGGTGATTTCGAAGACCTTCTTGATCGGCTCGATGGGCGCGCGGGTCAGCGAGAGGTCGTAGCCCATTTGATCGACGTAGCCGCCGGGGCCGCAGAAATCGATCTGCATGTCGATGACGAGAAATACGGTGTTTTCCGGGCGGAGGTCTCCGTTCCACGGCCATGGATAGGGGTCGGCGTCGATGTAAGGCATGGTGTTTTTGTTAGTTGGTTGGAAATTCACACGATTGAAACCCGGCGGAGTACCAATCCGCCGGGCTTTGCCTATAGCAATCAACCGATCAAACAAGAAATCAGGATTTCGCGGTGACGAGCGGGGCTTCGATGACGGGCTCCGGTTTCGCATGGGCGAGGTGTTCGAGTTCACCCGGTTCGCGGACGACGGGCTCGACCACGGCGAAGCGCGAGGCGGCGAGCAGGATCCCCGAGACGATGAGATAACTCGCGGCAACCGTCGGACTTTGCGCGATGCCGAGGCGGTCACCGTGCATGAACCCGAAGAACGTCAGCATCGCTCCGGTGGCCGCGAAGCCGCTGGCCTTGAGGAAATCCCGGTCGATGATGAACACCGCCACCGCGCCCAGGATGAGGCCACCGAGGATGGAGCCGCCGCCGAGGACTTCGAGTCCGTGGAACATGACGCCCTCGTTGTTCATCGCCTTGAAAAGTTCCTCCCTTTTCTCGGGTGTTAGGGTGGCGAGGACGGTGCCCGCTCCGGCGAGGGCACCGGTCATCAGGGTGACGGCCCAGTGGGCGACGTGCGGTGTCAGGGAGAGGACGATCGCAGGGGCGTGCCGCTTCGGCGTTTCCTGGAAGGCCTGCGAACCGATGAGCATGCCGATGTAGAGCAGGATCGGCAGGATGGCGACGGTCGGGATGAAGGCCAGCATGACCGAGACGATGCCGAACCATGTTAGGAAAATCACTGCCACGCCGGTGGCTGCCGAATAACCGATCCGTCCGCCCATCGATTTCCAGCCGGGATGGCCGATGTAAACGGCGTTGATGAAGGGATTGCCCATCACGCAGCCGATCAAACTGATCACGCCGTCCGCACAGAGCACCCGCGTGGTGGGGAATGAATCGCCGGCGACTTCGGCGCTCTCGACGTTGTCGAGCGCCTCCACCAGATCGTAGATGCCGAAGGGGATCGCGGTGACTAACAAAATGCCGAGATACTCGAAACCGCCGAACACGTGGCCGATGGCGGGAAGCGGGACATTGAAGCCAAAACCCTTGAGCGACTCGCCGAGCGCGGCGCCGGTCATGCCACCGTAGTTCAAGCCGAAGAGGTTCGATCCCCAGGCGATAACCGTGCCGACGAAGATGGCGACCAGACCGGCGGGGATTCCCCTATATTTTACTCCACCAAACCAGCTCAGGAGAATCACTGCGAAACAGGTGATGCCGATTACAGGAGTTAGAAACATCTCCACCGCAGGCTTCATCGAGATGAAGGTGATGGAAACCCCTGCCAGAGTTCCCAGCAGTGCGGCGCGCGGAGTGATCTTGCGGATCCACGGTCCGATGAAGCCGCCGATCATGAGGACGAAGCTCTGGAGAAACACCCACGTTAGACCGGCTTCCCAGCCCTTGATCGGATCACCCGTTTTCAGGGTGATGGGTAGCATGATGACGAACACCACCACGAACATGTGCGGCACGCTGGTCCCGGAAGGCAGCGCGCAGACATCGGTGCGGCCGGTCTGTTTCGCGAGCTTGTAGGCGAGCCAGGCATAGTATATCGTGCTGAGACAAAGCATCAGTCCGGTGGCGGGAAGGATGCGGCCGAAGACGATTTCCGCTGGCATTTTCAGGACGAAAAGCAGCAGACCCGTGAGTGTTAGCAGGTTGACGAGAATGTTCGTCCCAAACCCGAAGAAGGCGTTCCAGTCTCCCGGAACCCAGATTTTTGGTTTGTAGTCAGTGGTCATGGAGGTGGTGTGTTCGTGTGTTTTCTGGAGCGATGGAGTCGTATCATGTTAGGGCCGGGAGGATTTCCGCCGAGTCGGTGACCCAGCCGAAAATCCCGCCCTGGGCCTTGATCATCTTGAGCCCCCATTCCTGGAAATCAGGGAAGTAGGAGCCGACGCAGTCGGAGGGAACGAGGCAGTTGTAGCCGCGGTCGTTCGCCTCGCGGACGGTGGTGTTCACGCAGACCTCGGTCGTCACACCGGTGACGATGAGTTGGGTGATACCGCGGTTCTGCAGGATGGCGTGGAGGTCGGTGGCGAAGAACGCGCCCTTGCCGGGCTTGTCGATGACCGGTTCGCCGGGCTCCGGATAGAGTTCGGCGATGATGTCATGACCGGCCTCGCCACGGATGAGGATGCGGCCCATGGGACCGGGATCACCGATGGATTTCTCCGACTTCCCGCGGATCTTTTTCTCAGGGGGGAGATCCGCGAGATCCGGGCGATGGCCCTCGCGGGTGTGGATGACTTGGAGCCCCGCCGCCCGCCAGGCGGCGAGCAGCGTTTGGTTGGGTCCGATGGTCCGCCGGAGCTGGGAAACGTCATTGCCCAGCATCTCGCCGAAGCCGCCCGGTTCGAGGAAATCACGCTGCATGTCGATGATGAGCAGCGCGCACTTCGTGGGGGAGAACTCGAACGGGTAAGGTTCGGCGGGGATGCTTCTGACAGATGACGTTTCCATAGGCTCGGACGTTTCGGGGGGAGAAATTCAGTAGAAGATCGAGAGGCCGGCGCTGATTTGATAGAGGTCTTCCCTTCTTCCGCTGCCGAGCGCCTGGTTGCCGTCGAGCACGCCGGCGTTGTCGAGGTGGTAGTATTTGAAGGCGGTGTAGGCGCTCCAGAATCCGTATTTCTCGGGGATGAACTTGAGCGGGATGCTGGCCTTGACTCCGGTGCCGAACACCGCGCCGCCCGTGCCGCCCGGCGATCCGTCGAACTGCTGATAGAACTGGTTGCCGACGAGGTTGACGTAGGTCGGGAAATCGAGCTTCACGTCGCCCAGCTTCACGCCGGGGTTGATGCCGAAGGTGAAGTAGAAACTTTCCTCGGAAGTGGCGGGATTGAAGACCACTGTCGCCTTGTTCTCCAGTTCCTGCCAGTAGGCGACGTAGGGATTGAGCGCGAAATCGCCGAGCCATTTGGAATCGTCGAGCTTCAGCTTGAGCTCCATGTGATAGGAGGTCGGGTAGGAGTCCGTCATCGAGTCGAAGGCAGTGAAGTTGGTCTCGAATTTCACATACTCGCCAAGACCGTAGCTGAGACCGAGGATGGGATCCCATTCGTTCCAGTGTCCGGGATCGGCACCGGATTCATTCGTGTGGATGGATGCCCAGACGCCGGCGGTGAGCGTGACGTCGTTGAGGAACTTGCTCTTGTCGGAATACAGGCTCCAGAACGAGAGCAGCAGCGGTTGGAAAACCATGCCCTCGTCCTCGACATTGAGTCCGCGGGGAGTGATGTAGTTGGTGGAGAAATCCAACTGAAGGAGGAAGTGGACGATCGGCTGGACCGCGGGTTCGACGGCAGGTGGTGCGGGTTCGGTGCCGGCCAATCCAGGAGCGATGAGGGCTCCGGTCAGGCAGGCGGCGGCGAGCAGGCCAGGTGTCCGGCGGAAGGGAATCGTGAATTTCATGGTGTGCTGGTGATGGTGGTGATTTGAGGAACTGGAGACGCGCCATTCCTTTAGCAAAGGCGGTGCCAGTCGTTTCACTGAGTCACAAGCAGCAGAGCTTGAGCGGAGTAAGGATTGTGGTCGGTTGGTGGTGGCTCGCTGCCGGTGTCGCGTGTGTTCCGGAGCGCAACACCCGCAACACCCCTCAGGGAAACGAAGGTTTCCATTCACTCGTGCACCAAGAGGACAGAACGTTGGATCACTCCCGCAAAAGGCTTTGCGCTTGGCGACGCCGGGCGCGCTGCCACACTCGCGCCAGTGAATTCAGCGCCTCTTGGAATATTCGACTCGGGTGTCGGCGGTTTGACCGTCGTGCGGGCCGTGCAGGAACTTCTGCCTGCCGAAGACATTCTCTATCTGGGAGATACCGCCCGCCTCCCTTACGGCTCGAAAAGCCCGGAAACCATTCGTCATTTCGCCGACGAGGACGTGCGCTTCTTGATTTCAAAAGGAGTCAAAGCCATCGTCGTCGCCTGCAATACCGCGACCGCCCACGCGCTGCCTCAACTCCACGAGCAATACCGCATCCCTATCCTCGGCGTGATCGAGCCCGGTGTGGATGCCGCGCTTTCCTGCCCGAACGCCGAGCGCATCGGCATCATCGCCACCCGCGGCACCATCGGCTCGCACGCCTATCAGCACGCGCTCGCCTTGCGGAAAACCGGCCTCATCCTCCACGGCCAGGCCACGCCGCTGCTCGTCCCGCTCATCGAGGAAAACTGGATCGATCACCCGGCGACGCGGCAGGTCTTGAAAACCTACCTCGATCCGCTGGTCGAAAAGGGCATCGATACCCTGATGCTCGCCTGCACCCACTATCCGCTGCTGATTCCCATCCTGCGGGAAATTTTACCTGCCGATGTCCGCCTGGTGGACTCTGCGACGACTTGTGCCGAGCATTTGAAAAAGGAACTCACGCGCCTCGATATGCTCCAGCCAGAAAACCGCGAGGGTTCGCTGGAGATCCATCTCACCGACCTCTCCGAAGAGTTCGAATCCCTGGCCCGCCAGTTCCTGAAAAAATCCCCCGGCCGCATCCGCCGCGCCGTGTTAGGCGGCTGACTTCGCCTTGGGACTCGACGGCAACGATTTTCATCGGCAAGACTCACGCCGTGAAAACCCGTTTGATCCTCGCCCTGCTGTTATCCGCCGCGTCCTCACTCCTCGCCGCGAATCCGATGTCGCCCATCCATCCGAAGTCCGGGCAGCCGCCGCTGAAAATTTCCTGCGTCGGCGACAGCATCACGCAGGGAACGGGAGCCGCACAGGGCAAGTCCTATCCGAGCCAGTTGCAGGAACTCCTCGGCAGCGAATGGCAGGTGGGAAACTTCGGCGTGGGTGGCCGGACCTTATTGCGAAAAGGGGATCACCCCTATTGGAAGGAAGACGCGTTCAAGAAGGCGCAGGATTTCAAGCCGGATGTTGTCATCATCATGTTAGGCACTAACGACACCAAGCCGCAGAACTGGACTAACAAGTCCGAGTTTGAATCCGACTACCGCGATCTCATCAAAACCTTCCAAGACCTCAAGCCCGCGCCGCGCGTTTACATCTGCCGTCCGGTGCCGGTTCCCGGCAAGGGGAATTTCGGCATCAACGAAGCCGCGCTACAGGAGGAAATGCCCATCATCGACAAACTCGCCACTGAATTGAAAACCGGCGTCATCGATATGTACGCCGCCCTCAAGGACAAGCCTCAACTCCTGCCTGACCGCGTCCATCCGAATACCGAAGGTGCGGGTGAGATGGCCAAGGCCGCCTATCAGGTGCTGACTGGGAAGAAGGATTGATCCTTTGGAGTATTCGACGGCTTTTTACCCGTCACATGAATTGCGACGTCCGGGTTGGCGGCATGGCGACGTCCTAGCGGGTGATGTCGTGCGGCATCCATTCCAGCGATCCGGCTACCCCATACGGGGGATTGCCGGGATTGCGGTGAAATTGATTCAATCGCCACGACGGACCGCTGGGTCCTCAACTCTTTTGGTATTTTTCTTGGGTATGGACAACGACCGTCGGCTTCATGGGGAGCCGGCGGTTTTCCATCAGCGGGGATCGGGCTCCCGAAACCTCGACAAGCAGGCGGGATCCGTTCATTTGTAATTTCCGTGCGATTCATCAGCATTATTTTCGTTTTCCACTTCCTGCTGTCATCGGCGCGGGCAGCGGTTCCTGAAGGGCAATCCGGATTTCTCGTCCGTGTCTGGCAATCGCAGGACGGCCTTCCGAGCAACGTGGTTCGTTCGGTGGTGCAGGCGAGCGACGGTTATCTGTGGGTGGCGACGGCGGAAGGCGTCGCGCGGTTCGATGGATATGATTTCGAGATGATCGAACCCGAGGGCGAGCTGCGGCGCTTCAGGCTCGCGTTTTTCCGGCTTTTCGCGACCAGCGGCGGCGTGGTCTGGGCCACGACCTATCAGGGAGGGCTGTTCCGCGTCGAGGGCGGAAGGCTCCGCAAGATCCTCGACGACATCAGGACTCCGTTGCCGCCGCTGGTGACTCAGTTGATCGAAGGCGAGGGGGGCTCGGTTCTTTACAAGCGGGGCACCCGCTACGGCCGGATTACTCCGGATGGCGCGGTGACCAAGGTGGAACCTGATACGGATTTGTTAGGTGGGTTCGCCGCGGATGTCGGAAAACAAACGGCCGGCGGCAGAATCGTCGAGAGAGTCGGCAGGGCGACTCTTAAGGACCGGATGGGCAGCACCTGGACCTCCGGTGCCACAGGCGGGCTGAACGTCGGCGCGGAGGGACAACCGGAAATGGCGGTCGAGCTTCCGGGACGCGGGCAGGCATTCGCGGTTAACGAACTGTTGGAGGACCGGGAGGGAAATGTCTGGATCGCCTCTCCGGTCAACGGGCTGGTCCGTGTCCGCCATTCGCGTGTGAACGTGCTGGATACCAACGAGGGCCAGAACGAACGCGCGGTTTCCTCGGTGTTGCAGGATCGCGCGGGCACCTGGTGGATCGCCAATCGCCGGGGCGGCGTGACGCAATGGACGCCGGAGGAGTCGCGCTTTCTCCAGTTGAGCGCGCGCTATTCGCGGCCGGCAGCCGCATTGTTCGAAGACAAGGATTCCCGGCTGTGGGTGGCGTCCCGCGACGGCAGTGTTTTCCGCTACAACGCGGGGATTTTCGAACCCCAGTTCTCGAGGACCCAGGTGCCTTCCAAGGTGCGTTCCATCACCCAGGATTCCAACGGGGTGCTCTGGTTTGGCGGTTCCAACGGCCTGGCATCCTACTCGGCGGAAACCGTGCGCAGCTTCGGTAAGTCCGACGGGGTCAGCGATCTCGATCTAACGGTCCTTCAGCCGTTTCACGATGGCAGGATCATCGCCGGGAGCGCGTCGGGACGAATTTTGTTAGGGAATGATGACGGCTTCACCACCATCGCCGCCCCGGAGGTTTTGAAGCACCAGTGGGTCTCCGGCATCCTGTCGATCTCGCCGCAGGAAACATGGGTCACTACTCTCGGCAGCGGACTCTATCTGTGGGATGGGAAAAAATGGACTTGTCTCGATTCCAACGACGGTCTTCCCGACGCCCGGCTGACCTGTGTGGTCAACGACGGCAAGGGCCACATCTGGATGGGTTCGCTGAGCGGTATCATCCGGGCGGAGCGCAAGCAACTGCTGGAACATGTCCGGAATCCCGACGCACGGGTGCAATGGCTGCGGCTGGATCACACCGACGGCCTTGCCTCGCGTGAGTGCATCGGCGGCTATCAGCCGGCCGGATGGCGCGCGAAGGACGGTTTGCTGTGGTTTCCCACCGGCTCGGGAATCGTCAGGGTGCGGCCCGATTTCGTAGAACAGAACAAGATCGCGCCACCCGTTTTCATGCAAACGGTCCGCGCGAACGGCGTGCTTCATCCCGGTGACGTCGGTCCTGTCACCACGGATCCGGGGCGGGCGCGGCTGGAGTTCCGTTTCGTCGGTCTGAGCTTCAGTGCACCCGAAAAAGTCACCTACCGCGCCCGTCTGGCGGGACTGGATGATTCATGGCGCGAACTCGGCAACCAACGGGTCGCCGCCTTCGAAGCCGTGCCTCCGGGTAAATACACCTTCGAGGTGATGGCGGTGAACGGTGACGGCATGCGCAGCGTCTCCCCCGCCCGGATCGCGGTCGTAATCGAACCTCATTTCTGGCAGACCGCCTGGTTCTATGCTTCGGTCGGCTGCGTGATCCTCTTCACCGCCGTGGGCACCGGTTGGGTGGCGGCGCGGGTCAAGATGCGGCGGCGGATCCAGCTCTTGAAAATCCGCAACGCCAGGGAAGGGGAGCGCTCGCGCATCGCCCGCGATCTCCACGACGACCTCGGAGCGAGTCTAACTGAAATTTCGATCCTCGCCGCACTCGCCGCCGAGGATGCGGATGCCACACCACTGCAGCCCTCGCTGGACCAGCTTTCGGTCAAAGCCAAACATGTCGTTGGCAGCCTGGATGAAATCGTCTGGGCGGTGAACCCCCGCGAGGACACCTTGCGTTCGCTCGTCGATTATGTTGCCGCGTTTGCCCGCGAGTTCCTCGACATCGCGCGCATCCCGCTGCGGACCGATGTGGCCCGCGAGATCCCTGAGCTTCCGCTGCCCACGCCGCAGCGGCACGGAGTCTTCCTCGCCGCGCGCGAGGCGCTCAACAACATCGTGAAGCATTCCGGCGCGACCGAAGTGAATCTGCGGATACTGATCACCGATGGTGTGTTAGAAATCCGCATCTCCGACAACGGCTGCGGCTTTGAGCCCGACTATTCCACCGGCGGCAACGGCCTCGGCAACCTGAAGCAACGCATGCAAGACGCCGGCGGGGGGTGCCGTATCGAAACGTTCCGCAGGCAGGGCTCGACGATTTTCCTCACTCTTCCCTTGCCTGCCCACATCAAATCCGTTTCCTGAATCATCATGCCCAACCCCAAAGAGCCGATCACCGATGTCGCCATCGTCGAAGACAATGCCGCGCTCGGTGCCGGGTTGCGAAAAATCGTTGAATCAGCGGAAGACTTCCGTTGCCTCGGCGTCTGGACCAGTGCGGAGGAGGCCTTGAAGAAGATCGATGCCTTTCGCCCTCAGGTCGTTCTGATGGATATCAATCTGCCCGGGATGTCCGGCATCGAAGCCACCTCCCGCATCAAGCACCACCTGCCGGAAATCCAGGTCATCATGGTTACCGTCTATCGGGATCACGACCAGATCTTCGCCGCCCTCAAGGCCGGAGCTTCGGGCTACCTTCTCAAGCGCTCCACGCCGGAGGAAGTCCGCCAGGCGATCCGTGACGTGCGCTCCGGTGGCGCTCCGATGAGTGCGGAAATCGCCCGCCGCGTCGTCGAGGCGTTTCATCAGCCGGTCAAGTCGGCCGAGGCTCCCGAGGTGAAGCTCTCCAAGCGGGAAACCGAGATCCTCGAGCTTCTAACGAAAGGCCTTGCGAACAAGGAAATCGCCGACCGGCTCGATATCAGCGTCGAGACCGTCCGTGTCCACCTCCGCCGGGTGTATGAGAAGCTCCATGTCCACTCCCGCACCGAGGCCGCGATGAAGTTCCGCGACTCGAAAGAGGACATCAGGGGACCACTTTGAGAAATCCGGAGCCTCTCCGTGCCGGGAATCCGAGGGCTTTCCGCATGGTCGTTTGGCGTGATCTTACACAACAAATCCGCGATATTACAAGCGGATCGTCGGGGAAATAGGGCACATTGGAGCATCGTGAAAGTGAAACATGTCTTTCACTTCCCGAATCCCCGCACCGCATGATCCTTCCATTTTTTTTCTCTTCCCGGATCACTGCCGCTTCCGAAAGCCTGCCACGGGCTTGGAAACAACGAAATGTCGCTGCACCCCACATATGGGGGGGGGATGGCATTTTTGTTTGTGGGGGGGCGTTCCACGGCGATAAAGTCTACATCCCTAGCGTTTCCAAATTAGCTGTCGGTGGCAGGTCATCCCCGAAGAGTGATTCCATCGGAGGCTTTGATTCGAAATCGACAGGACTATGTGGTCTTGCCGATCGGTTCTGAATGCAAAAACCACCACCACCATGCGCTGTTCAGCCCTTCGGAATCGCCCTCAATCAAAACGGATGAAAATTTCTTTTGTAATTACATTGTAATTCTTTTATAGTTCCTTAAAGTTTTCGACCGAACCCATTTTTGCCATGAAAACAAACCCAAAAAGTAACCGGCAGTCCGGATTTGCTCTCATTGTCACACTCAGCCTGATGATCCTTCTAACGGTGATCGCGGTGGGATTGCTGACGCTGTCCAGCATCACCCTGCGGTCGACCTCCCAGGGTTCGTCACAGGCGATCGCTAACAGCAACGCCAAGCTGGCGCTCATGATCGCCATCGGTGACTTGCAAAAGGCTCTCGGTCCGGATCAACGGATCTCCGCGAATGCGAGCAGCTTCTTTTCGACGACGGCCAATCCCGCCCCGCAGCCGAATGTGGTGGGCGCTTGGGATGGATTCGGCTGGGTCGGCCCAACAGGGGATGCTCCCTCGCCCAGCAACAAAGCCGCAAAGTTCCGGACTTGGTTGATTTCCTCGAAGAACATCGCGGATACCAATGCCTTTGACTTTCCCTCAGGGGAGGTCTCCGATCCGATTCCGCTGGTCAGGGAAGGCACCCTGCCTGCCGGTGCTTCCGGAAATCCGGAAATGACGGCGGGACGGATTCCGCTCACCATCGGGAAAAGCCGTGGCGGTGTGGCATGGATGGTTACCGACAACAGCACCCGGGCCCCTCTCAACATTGCAGAGGTGAATTCGGAGGTGCTCGTTGAGAATGTAGCCAACCGCACCGCCGGCACCGCGCCGCGTCCGGATGTTCTCAGCGAGGCGTTCAAGGACCTGGAGCCCGCGCGGGTGATCAGCATGCAAACTGCCGTACTGGCCGTCGGGGCCGGGAAAAAGCAGGAGGTCAATGGCCGGACCCAGTCGTTGACCACCTCGTCCCTCGGATTGCTCACCAACCCGGTGACCGGCGGACTGAAGACCGACCTCACGCCATTGTTCGAGGGCACGACCAACATCACCAATCTCGGTGGCCAACAGAGTCCCTATTTCACCACCAACGATGGCGCCCCTTCCTGGCCCTTCCTGCGCACCCATTACCAAATGTATAAGAAGGTTCTCACTCCGGCGGGTGGCAAACCCCGTTACCGTCTGGGAAGCTCGGACATGGTGCCCTCGACCCTCGGGATCCAGCCGAAGCCGAGCCGGGAGATCCTGCTGCCGGTCATTGCCAAGCTGCAGATCATTTTCTCACTGGTTTCGCATCACGCGCATATTTCAGACCGCGTGGCGGCCTTCAATTCCGTAGCCGTTCCTCAGGGAAATACCAAGCACGCGGTGCCGCATCTGGTCTATGACCCGGTCATCACGCTCTACAATCCCTACGATGTCGAATTGGAACTCAGCCAGCTCCGTATCCAGGTCTCCGATCCGCCGGTGGGCTTTCAGTTCCAGAAGCACGACATGGCGCTGGGCACGAGTGCCTGGTACCGCCAGGAGTTTGGCAGCGGTGAATACCAAGGCTTGGCGAGATTCCAGATCGCGAATGAGCGGAACGTCGATGCGCGCAAGACCTTCACCCTCCAGTTGAAAAACATGGATCATGCGGGGAGCCAGCTCGGTAACATCATCCTTCTGCCCGGCGAGGTGAAGGTCTTCTCACCCCGCGTCGAAACCTATTGGACTTGGGGATTGGAGGCTGGAAACGGTTACAGCCCACGCTCCTTCTTCGATTGGGAGAATTCCAGAAACATGGGGAACTGGGACAACCGGCGCAATCCCGTCAACAAGTTCGGTGTGGAAGGCATCGCGAAACTGGATTTCCGCGCTGGACTCCAAACCGACCACTTGAGCTATGGCGGCGGCGGTCGGCCGACCAATCTCAATTATTCTTGGGAAAACGGAAACTCGGCGACGGGCTCCGGTTGGTTGTCGATGAAAACCACCGACGACGTGACGGTGAACTGCAGGCCGCAGCGTTGTGTGAGAACCACCGGATTGCCGGACTTCCGCGTCGACATTCTGGCAGGGACCAATGAGACGGCGACCTCCGATATTCTGCGAACCTACGAGTTCCGCATGGCCGATGTCCCGTCGGAAATGTCCACTACGGGCAACGCCACCAAGCCGATCACCCGTCGATTCAACAATGGCGACCTTGTGCAGGCCCCCGCTGACACTTCGGCCGGAGGAAAGAGTCCGTTCGCCATTTTCACCATGTCCGCCAAGACCACCAAGGATCAGCGGGATGACAGCAAGGCGTGGTTGTTCAATAACATGGTCACAGAAGGTGGATCCCACGACAGCAGCAAGATCGGCAATGCCGCCCAAAGCTATGACCTGCGTCTACAGGAGATCTCGGAATTCACCACCTTCCCGGGAGTCGAATGGGATGACAAATACTCGCGCGGCTACTTCGGTGCCAAGGCCAACGTCAACAGTGGTGTCTCGGTGGTTCCGATGTATCGGGTTCCTCTCGCACCGGCAGCGTCGCTGGGGGACTGGATCGCCGCCAACCTCATCACCTCCAGCCAGTTCCCCCGGGTGAACTATCCATTGGGCAACTCGTTCGCCCATCCGATGATTCCCGGCGATAAAATCTCGGCGAACTCACCGATGGGCGGCGGCGCGAGGGTGTTGGATCACACCTATCTCATGAATGCCGCGCTGTGGGACGGTTACTTTTTCTCCTCGGCCGCAGCCTACACGACGGCGGCGTTTCCCTCCACCCGAGCCAAGGCCAAGGTTCTTGAGAACTTTTTCACCGGTGAGAAGCCCATGCTCAATTCCCGCCTCATTCCCTATATCTCCGGTGACGGTGACGCCGAGGATCTGGCCAACGAGTATGCGACCATGAACGACTCGGTGTCCTCCAAGAAATTCGCCTCCAATGCCATGATCAGCGGCGCGTTCAACGTCAACTCGGACTCGATCGACGCATGGCGTGCCGTCTTGTCCTCCCTGCGGGATGCCAGCGTCGTGGGGTATACCAGAAAGCTCAACAAAATGGATGCCAAGACGGCATTCGTGAGAGGCGGCCTGCCGGTGGCAGGCTCCGCCGACGAGGCCAATCCAACCAACTCCGTCAACGCTTTGGGACAAATCCGCTGGGCTGGCTTCCGGACGCTCGAAGACTCGCAGATCAAGGAACTCGCCGAATTCATCGTCGAGGAAATCCGTGCGCGCGGCAAGGAGGACAGTGCTCCAAGCCTCTGCCTCGCGGACTTCATCAACCGCCGCGTGGGTTCCAGTTCCGGGGTTCACGCCCTCAAGGGAATCCTGCAAACGGCCATCGAGAGATCCAAAGTCAACGAGAAGTTCCACAAGCTCGACTCCAACGCCATCAGTGGAGCTGCCTTGGCGGCCAACCGCACCAACGGACTTCCTAACAAACCCGCGCTCGACGGCAACACGGCGGATGGTGCCGCTCCCATGCTGACCCAGGGAGATCTGCTCACCGGACTTGCGCCGTTCATCACCGCCCGTGGTGACACATTCACCATCCGTGCCTACGGCGAAGCCCGGAACTCGGCGGGAAGTTCTGTCGTCGCCCGCGCATGGTGCGAAGCGACTGTCCAACGGATCCCGGCTTTTGTGGACTCCACCGATGCGCCGGATGCCCTTCCCACCGCGCTGACGACCTCGAACCAAAACTTCGGACGCCGTTTCGTGATCACTTCCTTCCGCTGGCTCAACGCTGGGGAAATCTGATTCATCAACCAGCCCGCCGCTTCACCCATGAACCGGTCGCCACCGAACGGTCGGGGATAACCAAACTTGCAAACGCCTGCCTGACCTGCGATTTTACAGCTCCCAGAGACACCGTCACGTTCCGGAAACCGGGTGGATGGTAGTTCTCCCACGATTAAGAAGCCATTTCCAAACCCATCCAATTCCCAATGAGACGCTTGAGATATCTGCTCTTCCTTGCCTTGACCTCCACGGCATTCGCCCAAGGACAATCCTCCGCAACCCGCGAAGTGTTTTTGCGCCTGCTGGCTTTCGATATCACCGCCGTTCCGCCGGAATCGTTCGCCCTGGATCCGGCAGCTCCACCGCCGGTCACCCCGCTTGCCGCTCCGATCAAAGGCTATTTGAACCATGAGGGGACCACCTTGAAACTCTACGGCAACGAGATCATCTTCTCGAAGTCCGCCAACGCAGAGGATGCCAAAAAGACCGAATTGCATTTGGCGAAAGTGAACCTGCCGAAGACGGGCAACCGCTTCATCCTGGTTTTCCTTCCTTCGGGCAACAATACCTACAGGGTGCTTCCGTTGAGCGATACCGTGAAAGACTTCCCTCTTGGGTCCTATCGCGTCATCAGCCTCAGCCGCCTGCCCATCAAACTGACCTTGGAAGACAAGCCCTATGAATTCAATCCGGGCGACAGCAAGTTGATCGAGGATCCTCCGGTTCAGGCGAACAATCACAGTGCGATGTACTGCTTCGCACAAAAAGATGGCAAATGGCAGAAGATTGCGGCAGGACTATGGCCACATCCCGGCAAGAAGCGTTCGGTGGAAGTGTTTTTCGATAATCCCGAGACCCAGCAAACGGAGCTCAGGGGATTCAAGGATATCTCCCCACCGTCGGCTTCGTCCGCACCAGCGCCGGGCGCAACTCCAAGCCCACCATGAAAAAACTCGCCTTTTTCGCCCTTCTGCTAGCCGCTGCCCCATCGCTTTGCGCCGCGCCCGAGGCTCCACAAACCCTCACCGTGCGGGCTTTGACCTTTCAACCGGGTTTTCCTGACGAACTCCATGCCCATACTCCTGAAGGAACCGCCACCGCAGGTTTGTTCCAAATCAAGTCGTATCTCAATCACGAATCCAATCTGCTTACGATCAAGGGGAAGCATCTCGTTTTTACCGCCAAGTCCAGCCCGTCGAGCGCGACCGATGTGAATCTCGTCTATGGTCAACTGGAAGTGCCGGCGACAATGAAATCCGCGATTTTATTGTTCCTACCGGAATCCGATGCCCCTGAAAATCACAAGTGCCAAGTGATGGCGATTGACGACAGCCCCAAGGAATTTCCCGCCGGCTCATTCAAGGTTTCCAACTTCAGCGAGTCTCCTGTGAAGATCGAGCTGGAAGAAGAGGCCACCGAGATCGCACCCGGTGAAAGCAAGGTCATCACCAAGGTGAAGTATGGCGAAAATCAGTCGGCCAGCATGCGTGCCTTCACCAAGCGCGATGATCAGTGGGTGATGATTTCCACAAGTTCATGGCCCAACCCTGGCAGCAAACGGGTTTTGCAGATCTTCTACAAGGACCTTGCCACCAAGGAAGTGCAGCTCCGGGGAGTCCGTGACGTCGGCCTCCGTTAAATCTTGGATTCCACTGGCGTCTGGCCTACGTCTCCTTGTCGGTGAACGAGCGGATTACTCCATACGTGCTGTTGACGGTGGATTTGATGAATCGGAGATTTGCACGCTGGCGTGCGGTCCCGTTCATCCAAAATCCATGACTCCGTTTCTCAAAAAATCCACCTGTTTCACCATCGCGATATTTCCGCTGGCCTCATTCGCCGCGCAACTTGAGATCAGCACAGCTAACAAATTACCTCTGGCCCGCACCAGCCAGACCATCGAGCTGACGGCGAAGGATCTTGAACCGCTGGCAGCGAAGAATCTCAATCTGGTCCATGTTAAGGACGCCTCGGGCAACGAACTGGTCTGTCAGGCCATCGACCATGACGGTGACCCTCTCCGGACCTTCGATGCGGTCATTTTCCAGTCCGATTTCACCGCCGGGGAAACCAAAACCTTCACGGCGACCGTCGGTGCGAAACAGGTCTATCAGAAGGAACAATACAAGGCCTTCGGTCGTTTCGTGCGGGAGCGTTTCGACGATTTTACGTGGGAGAACGACCTCATCGCCCACCGGACCTATGGCAAGGCGTTGGAAACCTGGAAAGGCGAGCCGCTCACCAGCAGCACCATCGACATCTGGTCCAAACGCACGCCGCGGATGGTGATCAGCGACTGGTATCTGGCGGACGACTATCACGTCGATCACGGCGAAGGCGCGGATTTCTACTCCGCCGGGCTCAGCCGCGGCTGTGGCGGCAGCGGTTTGTGGTGGAACGACAAGCTGTGGGTTTCGAAGAATTTCATCAGCTCCAATGTTCTGGCCAACGGACCGATCCGCGTCCTGTTCGAACTGAAATACGAGCCGTTCGCCGTGGGTGATCTGAAGGTCGGCGAGACCAAGAGGATCTCGCTGGATGCCGGGCAGCAGTTCGACCGCTTCGAAAGCCGATATGAGCTACCCGGTCCGGACACGTTGGTCACCGCCATCGGACTCAAGAAGGTGGCCGGCGAGAAGGTAGAGGCGAATGCCGGACAAGGCTGGCTGGTGAAGTGGGAGAAGATGGAAAAAGGCGCGGGCAACCAAGGGCTTGCCATCATCGTCCGGCCGCAGGATTTCCTGAATTCCACTCAGGATCCTTTGAACCAACTGGTGATTGAAAAGGTGAATGACGGAAACGTCGCCATCTGGTGGGCGGGCTTCTGTTGGGACAAGGCCGGCCGGTTCAACGACGCGGAAGCCTGGAAAAAGCACGTGAGCGAATTTTCCCAAGGCTTGGCTTCTCCCGTCGAAGTCACGGTCACGTCCCCATGATCCCGGAACATCCGCATGAATCCATCCATGAAATCCTGTCTTTCCAACGGCTTGTTAGTTCTGGCGACTTCGGTGGCGCTGGTGTGCCCATCGGTGGCCGAGGAGTCCCATTCCAAGTATTTTTCCGACTGGCCGGAAGCAGCCTCGCCTGCGGTCGTCGGCAAGCGGATCGCCGAGAATATCATTCCCCGGAAATACCGCTTCGAGACCACGCCGGAGAAGGCGGCCCTGGGGGTGATCTATCCGGAAGTGATCGCCTGGTATGGCGCGCTGACGGTGGCCAAGCTGACGGATGACAAGGAGCTCCAGACAAGGCTGGTGAAACGTTTCGACCGTTTTCTCAGAGAACCGGACTCCGCCCGCATCAACCGGGTCGCGCATGTGGACTACCGGGTGTTAGGATCGGTTCCGCTGGAAATCTTCATTCAGACCAAAGATCCCCGTTGCAAGGAACTCGGACTCGCTCTCGCGGATGCCCAGTGGGAGAAGGACACGCCGGACGGAATCACGGCGGAAGCGCGCTACTGGATCGATGACATGTACATGATCCCGCTGATCCAGACCCAGGCTTTCCGCGCGTCCGGGGACATCAAGTATCTCGACCGCGCCGCGCTGGCCATGGTGGCTTACTTCGACAAAATGCAGGAACCTAACGGCCTCTTCTATCACGGCACGAACGCGCATTTCTTCTGGGGCCGCGGCAACGGCTGGATGGCCGCCGGGTCAGCCGAGTTGCTGCGCTCGCTGCCGGAAGACCACCCGCTCCGTGCGAAGATCCTGGCTGGCTACCGCAAGATGATGGCCGGTCTGCTCGCGAATCAGGCGTACAACGGCATGTGGCGCCAGCTCATCGACAAACCGGAATCCTGGCCCGAGACCTCCGGCACCGCGATGTTCGCCTTTTCCATGGTAACGGGCGTGAAAAGCGGCTGGCTCGATGAGGAAACCTATGGCCCCGCCGCGCGCAAGGCATGGCTCGCTCTCGTTGCGAATCTGGATGAAAACGCCAATCTCAAGGAAGTCTGCATCGGCACCGACAAGGGATTCACCGAGGAGTTCTATCTGAAGCGCCCGCGCACCGCGGGGGATCTTCATGGTCAATCGCCGATGCTGTGGACGGCGAGTGCGCTGTTGCGCTGAACCGGATTCACTTCACCTCGAATCCGGTTAGATCCGGCTTGAAGAGCGTGTCGTCCAGCTTGACGTTGAAGCGAGGGTTGTGAAACACGGTGCGCAGGCGCGATTTGTCCTGCAACTCCATTTCCAGCGCCCGCAGTTCATTTTTCACCGGATCGATATCGAGGAAAATCCACGGGATCTGCGAGCGGACGCGGCGGTCCTTCGCCTTGAGCGTGTATTGATGGATGCCGGAAGTGACACGGGATTCGATGATTTCAAAGGCCTGATGGAATTTCTCCACGGACTCGAACGCTTTCCCGGACAACAGCGAGAACCGGGCCGCTTGCGGCGAATCGACTCCAGTCCTGCGGGCGGTTTTCGTGGCGGACTCGATGAGTGTTAGCGTCGCGCCGTCGGAGACCGCGAGGGTTTCAAAAGGATTGCCGAGCTGCCACCGGATCTTGTCGGGCTTCACAAAACAAAGCCGCCCTGGCGTGGTGGTGGGGTTCTTCAGCGCCGGAAGCTTGCGCTCCTGGGTGAACGTGGCGTCGAGCGAGGTGATGGACGATTGGCGCTTGAGCCAGGTTTCCAGTTCCGCGTTGTCCGCACGCGCGGTGGCGAGTATGAAAAGCGGAAGAAGAATGAGGAATCGCATGGCCAGCGGTTGTTAGTCCGCGGTGTCGGCTGCGGGAGAGGGCTTGAACTTCGCACGGGCGATTTCGATGACCATCGGCAGGATGGAAATCCCGATGATGCCGAGAACCACGAGTTCGAAATTCTTCTGCACGATGGGGATGTTGCCGAAGAACCAGCCGCAGGGGAGAATGAGCCCGACCCACAGCAGGGCACCAATCACGTTGAATGACATGAAGCGGCGGTAGTCCATCTCGCCCGAGCCAGCGACAAAGGGGGCGAAGGTCCGGACGATGGGAACGAAGCGGGCGATGATGATGGTTTTGCCGCCGTAGCGGACGAAGAACTCGTTGGTCTTCTCGATGTGCGAGGGTTTCACGATCTTCGGGAATTTGCGCATCATCCAGCCGCCGAACTTTCGGCCGATCCAGTAGTTCACCGTATCGCCCAAAATGGCGGCGACCAGCAGGATGGCGGCGGCGATCCAGATGTTCAGGCTTGAACCCTCTTTCGCCGCCAGCGCGCCGATGGCGAAGAGCAGCGAATCGCCCGGCAGGAACGGGGTGACGACCAAGCCGGTCTCACAGAAGACGATGAGGAACAGCAATCCGTAGATCAACATGCCGTGGGCGTTGATGAACGTTTCAAGGTGTTCCGGCAGGTGCAGGAAGAGGTCGAGAATTTCTTTCATGGTTCTAACTGTGTTCGGGCCGTGGGTCGCGGGTAAGGAGTTCCTTCATCGCGATCGGCGCGGATTTTCCTTCGTAGAGAATGCCATAGACCGCGTCGATGATGGGAGTGCGCACTCCAACGCGGCGAGCGGCTTCGTGGATGGATAATGTGTTAGGCACGCCTTCCGCGACCATGCCTAGGGCGGCAACGGCTTGCTCCAGCGTTTCACCGCGGCCCAGCGCGAGGCCCACGCGGTGGTTCCGCGAGTGCACGGAGAAACAGGTGACGATGAGGTCGCCCACGCCGGAGAGGCCGGAAAAGGTTTCAATGCGGCCGCCGAGGGCGACGCCGAGGCGGGTCATTTCCGCCAGCGCGCGGGTGACCAGCGCGGCGACGGCGTTGTCGCCCAGCCCGAGCCCGTGGGCCATGCCGGCGGCGATGGCGTAAACGTTCTTCACCGCTCCGCCGAACTCGATGCCGGGCAGGTCGTCACTGGTGTAACAGCGGAAATGCGGGAACATGAAAAGCTCTTGGAGGCGGACAGCGAGATCGTTGTCATCGGAACCGATCACCGCGCAGGTGGCCATGCCCTCGGCGATTTCCTCCGCGTGGTTAGGACCTGATAGGGCGGCGATCGGATTGACCGGGAAAATCTCGCGCAGCACCTGGCTCATGCGCTCACCCGTGCTTTTCTCGATTCCCTTGGCACAGGAAAGGATCGTCGCGCTCTCGGGCAGTCCGGCGGTGCGCAAGGTCTGCGCCATCTCGCGGGTCGCCGAGGTGGGAACTGCGAAAATGATCAACGGATAAGCCAGTGCGTGTTCCGGATTCGTGGTGGCCCGGACGTTCTCATCCAGCGATACCCTGCTGAGATAATGTGGATTTTTGTGCCCGCTGTTGATGTTGGCGGCGGTTTCCGGATCGCGGCCGACGATCAGGACGGATTCCAGCTTGGGAGCCAGCAGCTTGGCCATTGCCATGCCGAACGAACCGGAACCGATGATGGCGGCGGAGCGGAATTTGGTTTCAGACATCGGCGGCTTTGGATTTGCGGGTGAAGCGGTGTTCGGTGCCTGCGCGGAGCCGTTGGATGTTGGAGCGGTGTTTCCAGATGGCGAGAATGCCGATGACGAGGCTGAAGAGGAACAGGGGTTTGTTCCATGTCCCGTCCTGGATCCGTCCGTGGTGCCAGGATCCCCAGAGCGTGACCAACGGAAGGGCTGCTGCTGCTGCGATACTTGCCAACGAGACGTAGCGGGTGGTGAGGAAGGTGGCGATGAAGATGATGGCCAGCAGGCCAACGGCGAAAGGCATGAGCGCCAGGAAAACGCCTGCCGAGGTGGCGATGCCCTTGCCGCCCTTGAAGCCGACCCATGGGGAATAGTTATGTCCTAACACGGCGGCAAGCGCGGTGAGGATCTGCACGGTTTGGCCTTTCACCGCCTCGGTGGCGGGGAGTACCAGTGCCCAAGGATCGAGGAAACTCAGGGGAATCTGGATCGCGCGGCCATCGATCTGAATGAGGTTGGTGGCGATGGCGACGGGAATGAATCCCTTGAGGGCGTCCAGAAACAAACAGGTGATCCCGTATTTCTTGCCAACCACACGCAACACGTTGGTCGCTCCGATGTTGCCCGATCCGTGGTCACGGATGTTGATTCTCTTCGCCCTGGCAATGATCAGACCGAAAGGAATGGATCCCAGCAGGAAAGCGAAAACCGGGCAGAGCCAGAGTTGCATGCAGTCGTTGTTAGGGGCAGGTCACTCGGCGGTGGCGGAAATGATGGTGACCTTCTCCACGGGCACATCGTCCGATGGCATCCGGATCTTCTCGCCGGTGGCGGGATGTTTCATCGTGAGGGGAGAGTTGCCGGTAGCAACCGCCTTGATCTTGTCCACGACGTCCATGCCATCGACGACTTTGCCGAAGACCGCGTAGCCACCGTTGTTAGGGAAATCGAGCATCGCGTTGTCCTGCACGTTGATGAAGAACTGGGCGGTCGCGCTGTTGGGATCGCTGGTGCGGGCCATCGAGATCGAGCCGCGGACGTTTTTCAGGCCGTTCTTGCCTTCGTTGGTGATGCCCTTGCCGACATCCTTTTCAACGAGATCCTTGCCCTCGACGGCGAATCCGCCGCCCTGGATCATGAAATTGCCGATGACGCGGTGGAACACGGTGCCGTCATAATGCTTCTTCTTCACGTAGCCGAGGAAGTTTTCAACCGTGACCGGAGCCTTGCCCGCATCCAGTTCGAGGACGATATCGCCCAGGCTGGTTTTGAGTTTCACCTTGGAAACCTTGGCGGCGGCTGCGGGAGCGGGTTTTTCCGTTTCCTTGGCGGGTTCGCAAAGAGCGAGGGCTGGAAACAGGACGAGGGAAATGAGGGCGAGTCGGCGTTTCATCGGGGAAACCTCTAAGGGATGCATCGGCCGAGTGCAAGTGCCGTTGAGAGTCCTTGAGACACCGGTTTCCGATCTCAAGGAGGGGTGATTCCAATTCGGAGAAAGCCCTTGTTTCCGACGGTGGCGGGTGCTCTCCAAGTTTCGGTCACCGAGCCGTCGTAGTGGTCGGTCGTGCTGACACGGACGGGGCTTTCATCCCACACATCGAAATTTTCCGAATACACGACGTGATAGGCGATGTCGGAGGCGTTGACGAGGCGTCGGAAACTGACGGTGAGGTAGTTGGCCTGTGTATTGGCCACATCCAGCGCCTGGATTTCGCCGGCGGGGAATGAATTGGATCCGTGTGGATTGGTGAGCAGGGCGTATTCGAGCGAATTGGGGATGCCATCGGAATCGTCGTCATCGGAGGTTCCGCCGGTGACGGAATTCTTGGTCTTCCATGTGTTGAAATCCGCTTCATCCGCGAACCCGGGAGCACCGCCCGCGCGGCGGCTGGCGCGCCAGTTGATGGCAAGCTTCGGATCGGGGCGGGACTCCGGATCAAGCAGCACAAGGCTGGCACCGAGCGTGTCGGCTTCGACAGGCCAGATGCCGCCGGAAAGCTTGTAGGTGAGGTCGAGAAGCGGCGTGCCGGATGGTGAGATCATCAGCAGCCGTTCGCCTTCGTTCGCGAGGCTGCCGGTGTTGGTTCCTGCGATGGGGCGGCCCGCTCCATAGCGGAAGGCAAAGGCCGTGGGATTCGCGACGATGAGGGTGGAGGCGCCCGGAGCGAGAATGCTGTTAGCTGGAAAGGTGAAGGTGACTCCTTTGTCGAACGCACAGCCGCTCAGGTCCGCGTTGGTTTGGCCGACGTTTCGGATTTCCACAAACTCGAAGTCTCTTCCTTCGAGGAAACCGGCGCTGATTTCCGCTGTCGTAGGATCGGAGGGCTTGTAGAGGAACTCGCTGACGACCACGGGCAGATCATCCGTGTTTTCTCCGGCGATGAATTGGACGGGTGGAGACCAGTGGCTCCAGCGGCCGGTCAGGTCCTGATGGCGGACGCGGACCCGGTAGGCGCGGCCGGTTTTGCAAACGTTCCCGGGAAAGGTGTAGGAGCCGGAAAACGTGGCGAGCGGCCCGGTGTCGAAATCGCTTTCCCATTCGAGTTTGAATTTTTTCAACGGATCATACGCCGGCGCGGTGGGATCGGTGACTTCCGCGACTCGCCACTGGATGGCGGCGAAATCGCCCGCACCTTGCGGATCGCTGAACGCGCTGGTGCCGAAGGTCAGCGTGTTCGTCGGGTAGCCCACAGGTCCCTGATAGGTGAGGGTGGGAGTGGCGGGCATGGTCATTCCCTCGCTGTTGGAAATTCCTAACTGGAGACTGTCCATGAGCGCCGCCGTGCCTCCGGCACCCACCGCGCCGCCGGGCCAATTGCCGCCGGTCCAGGCGAAGGTCTTCATGTCCGTGACAAGATTCGCCAGCGATACGGAGCCCGCGCCGCCGAGGCCGTTGTAGTTGCCAGCTTCATTCGGGCCGGTTTTCCAACGGAGTGAATCCGCGGGAATGAACGGCGCGATGACCGCGGCGAACTGGTCCAGCACCGGGTTGATCTGGTCCTGCCGCCAGAGCAGGTCGCGCACTTCGCGGACGGAGTTGAAATAGATCGGATAGAGTCCGCTGTTGGCTGGCGTGTCGAAGATCGCGGACCAGACGCGGTCCTTGCCTTCGTTCCAGGTCGGTCCCCAGGTGGCATCCACGTCGTTGGGCATGACCCAGAGTTTTCCGAGATGGTCGGTCTGATAGGTGTAGTCGGGGGCGAAATAGTAGGCACCGTTGTTGTCACCGGTGGGCCAGTAGTCGTAGTGGCGGACGGCATGGCAGAGCGCGTGATAGGTGGACCATTTTTCCAGATTCACATAACGCTTCACGAAGGCGTCGTCCTTGTCGGGAGTCAGGTTTGCATAGATGTTATAATGATCCGAGCCGTCGCTGACGGCGCCTGCTGCCTGATAGCGTTGCTGGGACGCGCCGTCGGTGGCGTCCCGGGTGAGCTTGTAGAGGTTGCCCTTTTCCAGCTCGTGGGAGTCGAGGAAATTGCTGTCGTAGTCCTCGTGGATCATGATGAGACCCCAGAAATCGCCATGGAACGCATCGGGTTGTTCGTCGGCCGTAGTCACGGTGCGGAAGTGGCCCCAGTTTGAGCGCGGCGCGGGGATGCCGAGCTTGCGCCAGAGATAGAAGTTCACCATTTCGTTGAGCGAATAGGTGAGCGTGCCACGGTTTTCCCAACAGTTTTCCGTGGTCATGCTGTTCCACTTGGTCGGCAGCAGATCGCCGTCGTTGTCGCGGTTCTGGAAATCGTAGCCCTTGTTAAAAAAGAAACGGAAACCGCGCTTGCTGTTGAAATAGTAGCGGCCGTTTCCACCGTGGAGGCGGTATTGGATGTGATCGTAAACCACGCCGTCGAAGACCATGGTGGCTTCCCAGTTCTCGAAGCTCCAGCCGGGCGTGTTGCCGGTGAGCTGGTCGTTGACGTTGTAGGCCACGCACTGGTCGTAATCCGCCTTGCGGGTGAGGAGTTGATAGACCGGCAGGGTGGTGAGGGTGGCGGAAGGAACGCCCTGATAGTAGGGCACCCCATTGTAAACGAAGAGCGCGAAGTTTTTCGATTCGTCATCAAGGAACGGAGCGCGAGCGGAGGCACCGAGCGAGTCGGTGGCGGTCACCCGGTAGCGCACCAGCGAGCGATGCGCTTGGCCCGGAATGATGGCGGTGAAAATACCGTCACCGGATACGGCGTCGCCGTTGGTTCCATTATCCGACATCGCCACGGTGGACCAGTTCGCCGGATTCTCGAAGGCGGGATTCGCCGGACGCGGCTGGCTGGTGTCGATGTTGTGATTGACGATCGGAATCGGAAGATAAGCGGGGATGAAATTTCCCGGAGCGACGATCTGATAGGCAACCTGCGCGCCGGTGACGCCGTCGGCATCCGACAGTGGTGCGGTGACGGTGATGGGCGCGCCACCCGCAGGCTGGAGCGGAAGATGGGAAACCTGTTCGATGTTAGGCGCGGCGTTCAGCTTGAACTGGAAATTCTGCGAACCGGGCGAAGCGATTTCTCCTGTCAGTTCGGTGGTGGGCGTGACCGAGGATCGCCAGGAACTCCCTTTGCTCGCGTCGAGTGTCGGATTGACTAGTTCCGCCGAAGCTCCGTCGCCATTCGCCGCGCAGGGCCAGGGGAAGCCGGAGCTGTAGGTGACTTCGGAAACGATCACGTCCGCCGCTTTTCTCAGGCGGATGGTGTCGCCATCCGAGCCGAGCGATTTCGCATACGGCCCGAGCGCGGTCACGCCCCAGAGCACCTGCACCGTCGCGGGATTCTGCGCGATGACCAGATAGCCGCCGGCCGGGATCACGGTGTTTGCAGGGAAGATGTAGTCGATGCCGCTGCTCAATCTCCAGCCGCTGATGTCGGCTGCGGAGGTGCTGAAATTGTAGAGTTCCACGAAATCGCTGGGCAGCGCGTTGTTCAGGCCGTTGTAGTGAATCTCGTTGATCAGCACCGGGCCGTTCGCCGGGAGCACGGGCAGCACGCCTTCCACGGTCGCGGACGGAGCGCTGGAACCCACGCCGTTGGTAGCGACGATTCGATAGAAATTCGACTGCGCGGGAAGTGGCGAGGGATCGGTGAATTCTCCACTGGTTAGATTTTCCGCGATCATCGTGAAACTCCCGCCCGCGATGGGGGAGCGAAAGACTTTGTAGGTTTTCGCGCCGACCGATTCGTCCCAGCTCAGGCGGGCACCGTTTGCCGCCGGATTCAGCGGGGCTGGTGGCGCGGTGCCGTTGGCCAAAGCATATTTTCCACGCAGCGCGTCCTCGGTGGCGAGGGTCTCGGTATCCGTTAGGGCGCCATCGAAGAAGATGATCTCGGCGATGTCGCCATTCAGATAGGGACCGACCGGCCCGGGATGCGCGCCGATGCAAAGTTGGGAAAACACGTTCAGCGATTGCGTCCCAGCGGTGCCGGTCCGGCGGCTCACCCGGTCCACATAAAGTTCCAACGAACCCGTCGAGCGCACGCGCGTGAAGGTGGCGATGTGTGGAGCGTTGTTGTCATAGCCACTTCCGCCGGGGCCGCTGTCGGATCTGAGGGTGACGTCCGGATTTCCCGTGCCGGCGAGGATCCGGCCGTTGTCACGGATGCTCATGCCGTAGTCATTCACCACACCACCCTGCTCGCCGCTGACCAGCCCGGCTCCGGCATAGAAATTGTCCGATCCTCCGGCACCGTTCGCCGTCCTGAAGAGGACCATGATGGTGAAATCATCCTGCACCGGGCGGCTGAAAACCATCGTCTGCGTCCCGTTGAAATTGAGTGCGGGAAATCCGTTCATCGCCGTCGCCGCGAAAGTCGGTGCGTTAGCACCCGCCTGTGCCACGTGACCCGCGCCGCTGGAGTCAGACCATAAGCTAACAGCGGTGCCGTTGGCGGCAGTGACCGAATCCGCCTTGAACCATGCTTTCGGCGTTGCCGCGGTGGCGACGCTGCAAACCATGCCAGCAACGATGCCAAGCGGGAACACACACCGACTGGCGGAAAAAGGGAGCAACATGGGTTTTTCAGGGGAATGATGAAACAGGCGGACCGAAAAAACGGCGTGGATTTACCGAGACATCAACGGGTTACGCACGCGCGAAACGATACGCGGACTCCCGCCGTCCGACACCCCCCCGAATGGGTTGCGTTCAGTGCCTCCGCGGTGCCAGCAGACCGTATTTCGGGCTGAAAAGATAGGCGGCGATGAACAAAAGTCCGAGCACGATCACGATCGCCGGACCCGGGGCGATTCCGAAATTTCCCGACAGCAGCACCGCCACCACCGAACCGATCCCGCCGATCAAGCCGCCGCCCCAGAACAAAGCCGAAGTGCGGTCGGTGAGCAGCGAAACCGTCGCAGCCGGGGTGACCAGCAATCCCACCGACAGCACACAGCCCACCGCCTGTAGCGACGAAACCAGCGCCAGCACCAGCAGGCCGAAAATGAGATACTGGATGAAACGCACCGGCACGCCCTGCGCCGCCGCCACATTCGGCTCGAAAAGTGTTAGCAGGATCGGCCGCATCAGCAGGTTCGTGATCAACAGCGTGAAGGCGCCGATGCCGAACGCGATCCAGATGTCCGCGTTGCCCACGGCGATGATGTCGCCGAAGAGCCAGTGCTCCAGCTCCTGGCGCGTGTCGAGTTTTGGTAGCAGCGCGATGCCTGCCGCAAAGGCGGCGGTGTAAAGTACGGCCAGCGCGGTTCCCTGGCTCACCCGGTTTCCGCGCGCGACCGCCACCGAGCCGAGGCCCACCAACAGTGCTGCGAACATGGCTCCGAGAAACGCGTTCCACTGGCTCAGCGCGCCCGTTAGGAAAATCGCCAGCGCGATGCCCGGCAGCATCGTGTGAGACAGCGCGGAAACGGACAGGGCATCCCTCCGCAACACCACAAAGCCGCTGAAAAAACCGTTGGCGAAGCCGATGAAGCCGGCGGTGGCCAGCGCCCGCTGATAGAACGGATTGCTGAGAAGGTCGGAGTCCATGGTCATGCGGTGGCGAAGGTCCGGCCGACCAGTTCGGGTGTTAGGATTTCCGCCACGGGCCCGAAAGCCAGCGGCTGTGTCGCCAGCACCAGCGCCTCGTCGAAAAGCAGGGGAACGGTGTTCAAGTCATGATGCGAGGCAATCACCAGCCGTCCCTCATGCGAAAGCCTGTTCAGCAGATCGCCTAGCAGATGCGCGGCGTTGCGGTCCAGCCCAGTGAACGGTTCGTCCAGCAGAAGCACATGCGCTTCCTGCGCCAGCGCGCGGGCGAGGAACGCCCGTTGCTGCTGGCCGCCGGAAAGCTCGCGGATCTGACGATGTTGTAATCCGGTTAGGGCCAACGCTTCGAGCGCCGAGTCCACCGCCGCAGTGTCGTCCGGGGAAAACTTCCGCCACCATCCGGTCTGCGGATAGCGGCCCATTTCCACCAGTCCTCGCACGGTGATCGGGAACGACCAATCTACTTCCTCGCGCTGCGGCAGATAGGCGAATTCCCGCGACCACTTGTTCACCGCCGTGCCCCGCCAGCGGATCGTGCCGCTGTCGCGCTGGACAAGCCCGGCGATGGCCTTGAGCAGCGTGCTCTTGCCAGCGCCGTTAGGTCCTATCAGTGCCACGCGGTTGCCGCAGGATGTCGCCAGGGAAACATTTTCCAACGCCAGCACCCGCCGGTAGCTCACCGTCAGGTTCTCGATCACCAGCTCGTGATGATGCCCGTGGTGGGCGCAGCAATCGTGGTGGGCTTCGCTCATTTCGCCGCAGGGAAGGGGAGTTCCAGAAATTCGTCGATGTCGCCATCCGCATCGAACACGTGGGTGAAGGTCGGCTGTCCCGGTGCCTCCAAAGTCAGTTTGGCAAACCGGTGCTCGCCCACGGCCGCAGGATTTTTCCAACGGACGACCAGCGAGACATGCGGATTTGACGGGTCCATTTCCAGTGTCCCGGAAACCGGTATTCCATCGGGAGAAGGACTCACCATTTTGCCGCTATCGATTTCAATTGCCGTCGCCGGAGCCGACAGCACGAGGCGAAAGGGCACTGCTATCGCAGCAGTTACAGGCTTTTCCGGCATCACAACCGGACTCGTTTCCGCCCGCGACGAAGTCACACGCCGCAATCCCACCGCCGTCGCCGCCAGGGCAATGGCAAGAAGGATGAATCTCAGAACAGGCGAACCGCGCACGGCGGGAACTTGCCGCCCGTCGTGCGAAAATGCAAGAAACTTGCAGATATCGGCAGCGGGCGATTGGGTTTTGGACCGCATTTTGGGGGAAATCGAATTCGTTGACAGGCGAAAATCTAGCCGATAGGTGTTCTGGTGCGTTCGCCATGAAACCCATCGAAGTCCGCCCGCTGTTCCGCCCGTTTATTTCCGCATGGAGCATTTTCCTCCTCGCCGGCAACGCCTTGGGAGCGGGGCCTCCTTTGCCGATCATTTCAAAAGTGCAGGTGATGTACTCCATGGTCGGGCACCACAGTCACATTGCGGACAGGGTGGCTTTTTTCAACACCAACGGAAGCCCGTTGGGGAATGCAAACTATGTGGTGCCCCATCTGGTTTACGAGCCATTGGTGACCCTCTACAACCCGCACAACACGACGTTGACGATGGCGAAGTCGAGGGTCCGGATTTCGAATCCTCCTGTGGGTTTCCGATTCAAGAAAAACGGCGACTACCTCCGCAGCGAATGGGCGGCGGGCCAGTTTTTCGGATTGGGGCGGTTCCAGATCGCCAACGAAAACAACTCAACCGCCACCAAGACCATCACCATGATTCTGGGCGGCGGAACCTCATCCAGCTACAGCGGCCAGATCGTGTTGCAACCCGGCGAATCGAAAACATTCGCAGCCAGGGTCGAAACGAATTGGACCTGGGGTTTGGAAACCGTAAACGGATTTTCCTCCCGCTGTTTCTTCGATTGGGATGCCAGCAGTGATTTCACCAACAAGGACTACAGGACGAGCAATCTCTTTGGAATCGAGTGCATTCCCCAACTGAATTTCCGGGCTGGTTTCCAAACCGATGCGCTTTCGGTTGGTTCCGGTCGTCCAGC
Source organism: Verrucomicrobiota bacterium (assembly GCA_040386755.1). Taxonomy (GTDB): domain Bacteria; phylum Verrucomicrobiota; class Verrucomicrobiia; order Verrucomicrobiales; family Akkermansiaceae; genus Luteolibacter. Next base: position 44,500 of record JAZKEY010000031.1, read on the forward strand.
TGTCACGAAGTATCCCTTCGAGTCTTCTCCTGCTGGCTCCAACTGGGTGGCGATCAAAACCACGGATACCGTCACGGTTGAGGCCAAGGGTGTTGATACGACGGCGGCCATTCCGAGTGTGCCGGATTTCCAGCTTTCGCTGTTGAAAGGAATCGTGACGAACCCGACGGCGGACTTGTCCAAAAAATATGATTTCAGCTTCGCAAATTTGGTCCAGCCTGTCACCGATGTTCCAGCCACCCCGGCGATTACGAGAACCTATGGCGTCAGCAGTATTCTCCAGACGTCGTCCGACGCATCGGCAGGGGGTAAATCTCCTTTCGCTGTGTTCACCATCGTCGCCAAATCGGAAGCGCTTCAGCATGGTAAATTTCTCTCTTCGCCGCAACCCGCATCCTCGGTGCTTTACGAAACCCGCCTGGACTCGATCACCTACTTCACCGAAGGCATGACCATCGGTCCGTCCGACAGGCCTGCGGAGGGTGTCGCGATGACCGCGATGCAACGTGTGGGAAATTCCTTCATCATTGATGTTGCCGCTGAACCCGGGCTGTCTCTGAAGGTGAAGGGGTCAGCAAATTTGAACGGTGGCTTCCACGATGACCTCACCAGTCTTTCCACCATTCGGGAGGGACCGGAGAATTCCGGAATCTACAAGGTGACGGTGGATGTCACCGGACGCGGGGCTCGCTACTTTGTCCGGATTGAGAAGTAGGAAGTGGAGGGAGGGTTTTCTCTGGAAATCCCCCGGGTCGTGACCATGGTCCGCGCATGGGGATGACGCGCTTCCAAAAACTGGCCACCGCGGCTTTGATTTCAGTGTTGGTGCTGATGTTCGTGGGGGCGATCGTGCGGGTGACGGGGGCGGGGATGGGTTGTCCGGATTGGCCGACGTGCTGGGGCTGTCTGATCCCCCCAACGAAGGTGGAACAGGTGGATTTCGCGAAGCTGCCGATCGAGAAATTCCAGCGCAAGGCGGAGCGGATGGGGCGGGATCCGGCGACGATTTCGGAGGAATCCCTGCGGGCGGAGTTCAATCCACGGCATGTGTGGACGGAGTTTCTGAATCGCTTGGCAAGCCTGCCGGTGGGGTTTTTCTCGTTGGCCACGTTCATCGCAGGATTCTGGCAGCGGTCGAAGCGGCCGTTGGTGTTCTGGATGGCGTTCGCGTCGCTGATCACGGTGCTGGTCAATGCTTGGATGGGCGCGCGGATCGTTTACAGCGGGTTGGCGCCGGGCCAAATCACGCTGCATCTGGCGCTGGCGATGGCGTTGCTAGGGATGCTGGTTTATTGCGCCTGGCGGGGGACGGACACTCCGTGGCGGATCGGGATGGAGAGCAAGCCTCTGGCAAAATTGCGGGTCGGGGTGACGATGCTGCTGTTAGCAGTGATCGCGGAAGGCATTCTGGGTTCGCAAGTGCGGGAGATGACGGACGAACTGGCTAAAATCCATGCGAACGCCGCGCGCGAGACCTGGGCGCTGGAGCTGGAGGGTTCCTGGATCTATCTGGCGCACCGGAGCTTTTCCTGGGCGTTGATAGGGCTGGCGGGCTGGACGTGGGTGATGACGACGCGGCATCGCCGCGGAGGTGCGGGAATGGTGGAGAAGGTGGTGGTGGTAATCCTGCTTTCCCAAATGATCCTCGGATTGGTGATGGCGCAGGTGCACATCTATTCGTGGGTGCAGGTGCTGCACGTCGGCCTAGCGGCGATCCTGCTGGCGTTTCTCTGGCTGTGGCGCTTCGGGCTTTCCGCTGGCCGATGATTTTCCGGCTTCTCAAACTACAGGGGATTTCGAAGATCGCGCCATGCCAGAACTTGAAGCGAATTCCGTGATCATCCTGCTTGCGGCCTGTGTGGCGATGCTGGTTCTGGCGTTGCTGTTGATTTTCCGGATCTCCTCGCGGGTTCATCGGATTGAAAGCTTGCTGAACCAGAATATCAGCCGAAGTGACGAAACGCCGTCGGTGGCGGAAACGTCGGCGGGTGGGGCTTTTGAAATGTTTCTTAACGAGGACCCGAGCCGCCGGAGTCTGACGAAGGGCGAGCAATTCAGCGCTTACCGTCAGTGGAGGCAGGAAAAAGGGATGAATTGGTCGAATTCCTGAGCTGTATCGGGATTTCCGTCCAAACCACGGCAAGTGCTTACAAATTCTGTCACATTTTCTTTTTTCGCTTTGCATCGGGCGGCTTGGTTTGCATCCTCCGCCCGTCCGGAGTTTCCTTGGAAATATTCGGAAACAAGCTTGTGAAAAATTTCACAAGCTCCATTCTCTCAGCACTGCAACGCGCTTCTCATGGCAAATATTTTTCCTCGCTGGTCCAATCTACTGCCTCTCAAAATTGCTGTCTGTGCGGGCACCGCAGCCGCGGGCGTGGCACTTGCAATTACCTACTACGCGACCCCGAAGGCGCTGGTGACTGGCTACCAGCCGGCGCAACCGATCCCGTTTTCACATAAAATCCACGTCGATCAGGTCGGGCTGGATTGCCGCTATTGCCACTCCTTCGTCGATGTGGCCGGCCACTCGAACGTGCCGACCGGCAGCACCTGCTGGAACTGCCATCAACACGTCCAGCGCGACAGCCCGAAACTGGCACCGCTTCACAAGTCGATGGATTCGACCTACGCCGGCTACGACGGCAAGCCGATCGAATGGGTGCGAGTCCACAAGACACCCGATTACGTTTATTTCAACCACTCCGCGCACGTCAACCGCGGGATTTCCTGCCAGAGCTGCCATGGCGACGTGAACAAGATGGAGGTTGTTTATCAGGCCAACTCGCTCTCGATGGGCTGGTGCCTCGATTGCCACCGGGCTCCCGAGAACAATCTCCGCCCGTTGGAGGAAGTTTACAATTTCAACTACAATGATAGTGACGTGGCCAAATACAGCAAGGATGCCTCGGTGAAGACGACCAAGGATCTCGGCCTCAAGCTCAAGGAGGAGTTCATGGTGCATCCGAAGGAGAATTGCACCACCTGTCACCGTTGATTTCCGCCTCTTCCGTTTTTCCAATTTCCACACTTCCCGCAGTCTAACATGAGCAAACGCGTTCTGCATCACCCCGAGGTTCCCGCCGGCGAAACCACCGTCGCCTGGCGCAGTGCGGGTCAGCTTGAAGACACCGCCGATTTCCGCCAATGGCTGGATCGCGAATTCCCGCAAGGTGCCGCCGAACTGGCAAATCCCGAGTCGGATGAAACTTCCCGCCGCTCGTTCCTGAAGCTGATGGGTGCTTCGACCGCGCTTGCCGGATTCGGCATGGCCGCCTGCCGCCGCCCGGAAGCCTACATCGTCCCTTACACCAAGGCTCCCGAGTGGGTGATCCCGGGTAAGGCGACTTATTACGCATCCTCCATGCCGCGTGCCCACGGTGCGACGCCGCTGGTGGTGACCACCTTCGAAGGTCGTCCGACGAAAGTGGCTCCTAACAATCTTCATCCTGACGCCGAGGGAACCGACTCGTTCGCCCAAGCTTCGGTGCTGGATCTCTATTCCCCGTCTCGTTCGCGTGGTTTCCTCAAGACTGGAAAATCCGCCAAGCGTGCGGATTTCGAAGCGGTCGTCTCGACGCTGGCCAAGGACAAGGCTGCGAAAATCGGCTTCCTTTTCGGTGCCGATGACAGCCCGACCCGTGCCCGTTTGACGAAGGAGTTGGGTTCTAAGTTTTCCGCCGCGAAATTCTATCAATACGAAGCGCTCACCGGCGATGCTTCGTCCGTGTTGGGAGATGGTGTGAAGCTTGTTGCGGATTTCGCGAAGGCCGACCGCATCGTTTCGCTGGACTGCGATTTCGCGGGCACCGATTCTCAGGGACCGGTGACGCCGTTCTTCGACCGTCGCAAGCCCGAGGGCAAAGCCTACGAGTCTGCTCCGGATGCGAAGAGCATGAACCGCCTTTACTCGGTGGAAGCGGCATTCACTCTAACCGGCGGCATGGCGGATCACCGCCTGCGCGTCTCGCCGAGCCAGGTGAACGCCGTTGCGGCGCAGATCGCCCGCGGACTTGGCGTCAAGGATGGTGTTGCCACGGTTTCTCCGGATCTTTCCGATCCGATCCAGGTCGAGTGGGTCGCCGCTCTCGTCGCGGACCTCAAGGAAAACGCCGGGAAGTCACTGATCCTCGCGGGTTCCCGCCAATCGCTCTCGTTGCATTTGTTAGCCCATGCGATGAATGTCGCGCTCGGCAACATCGGAGCAGGCAAGCCGCTTGCCGCGTTGCAAACCGAAACCTCCGGACTCGGCAATCTAACGAAGCTGACGGCCGATATCAATTCGGGTGCCGTTGATACGCTGGTCATCCTCACTCCTTCGAATCCCGTTTACGACGCGCCGGCCGACCTCAAGTTCGCCGATGCGCTGGCCAAGCTCAAGACGAGCATCCATTCCGGCACTCGCACCGACGCGACGGCCCACGCCTCGACCTGGCACGTCCCTGCCGCCCATTATCTTGAATCCTGGTCGGACGCCCGCAGTTCTCGCGGTGCCTACACGGTGGTGCAGCCGATGATCCTGCCGCTTTACAAGGATTGCGTTTCCGAAATCGAACTTCTGCTCGCGCTGCTTTCCGACGAAGGCAAGTTGCTCAATGGCGAAGGCGAAAAAGGTGCCGCTTCTCCCGCCTACGATGCGGTCCGCGCCACCTTCACCGCACTCGGCGGGGCAGGGGATGCTCCTTGGAAAAAACTCTTGCGCGACGGTTTCCTCGCTGGCTCCACCTATCCGATTGTTAGCCCGACGCCACGTGCCGACACTTCCGCACCGTTGGTGGCCACGGCCCCGACCAAGGACTCGCTGGAAGTGATTTTCGCCACCGACTCCTCGATCTTCGACGGCCGCTGGATCGAGAACGGCTGGCTTCAGGAAGCTCCCGATCCGATTTCGAAACTGACCTGGGACAACGTTGCCTTGATCGCTCCGAAGACTGCGAAGGAACTCGGCATCTACGACCAGATCATCGCCATTGAAACCTGGAATGCCGCCAGATCACCGGACGATGAAGGCGAGCATCACAAGTCGCCGATCATTGCCGTCACGGTCAACGGTGTGACGCTTGAAATTCCCATTCTCGTTTCCTTCGGCCAAGCTGAAAACACTCTCGTCATCCCACTCGGCTACGGCCAAGGGTTTGATGAACACGACGAACTCAAGCGGGATACGAAGAACGCGTCACACGTCGGCCTTGTCGGCGTGAACCGCGGCTTCAACGCCTATCCGCTCCGCACCTCCGCGACTCCCTATTTTGCCACCGGCGCGACGGTCAAGAAGACCGACAAGCGCTACCACGTCGCGGTCACCCAGGAGCACAGCGCCATGTATGGCCGCGCGCTTGCCCGCGAGGTTTCCACTCTAACCGACGAGGAGAAGGGCTCGTTCAAGGACCAGTTGGCGAATGTTGCAAAGCAAGGCAACGATTCGCACGCCCCGCCTAATGTCTCGCTCTACAAGCCGGTGAGCTCGGCCACTTTCCATCCCGGACCGGATGGCAAGCCGCAAGCCCAGCTCAGCGACCCGCTCCACCAGTGGGGGATGTCGATCGACCTTTCCTCCTGCACGGGTTGCAACTCGTGCCTCATCGCATGCCAGGCGGAAAACAACATTCCGATCGTCGGCAAGAAGCAGGTCTCGATGGGCCGCGAAATGCACTGGATCCGGATGGACCGTTATTTTGCCACCCAACAGAAATACACCGACGAGGACGGCAAGGAAAAGGAAACACCCGAGTGGGTGAGGGACAATCCGGTGCTCGTCCCGCAACCGGTCGCCTGTGTCCAGTGCGAGTCCGCTCCTTGCGAAACGGTTTGTCCGGTGAACGCCACGATCCACACGGAAGACGGGCTCAACGCGATGGCCTACAACCGCTGCATCGGCACCCGCTACTGCGCTAACAATTGTCCCTACAAGGCCCGTCGTTTCAACTATTTCGACTATAACAAGCGCAACCCGCTCATCGCCCACAACCTTTACAAAGGTCCGTTCGGCGAGAAGCAAACCGGTGAAGCCGCACATCTTCAGAAGAACCCGAACGTCACGGTCCGCATGCGCGGTGTGATGGAAAAATGCACCTACTGTGTGCAGCGCCTGAAAGACTCGGTGATCCGCCAGAAGGCCGGTCAGAAACAGGAAGTGCTCGCATCCGGCAAGCCTTCGACCGAAGTGCAGGTCACCACCGCCACCCTCCGCATTCCGGTGGATTCGGTGAAGGTTGCTTGCCAAGACGCCTGCTCGGCCGGTGCCATCACTTTCGGCAACCTTCTCGACGGAGAAAAATCCGTGATGTTCCGCAGCAAGCACATCGCCCGGAACTACGACCTCCTCAACTACATCGGCACCCGCCCGCGGACGAGCTACCTGGCCCGCGTCAAGAACCCGAATCCGGACATGCCGGACGCCAAGTTCATCGGCAAGGCGACCATCAACATGGCCTGATCCATTTCCCTCCGAGCTAACCATTTCCACCTAACCATGGCTTCCACCACCCAAACCGCACCCGAGACCCACACCGGGGTCAAGCTCCCGGTGCTTGAGCGCGAAAAGCTCATTCTCAGCGGCCGTTCCTACCACTGGATCACCGAGCGCATCTGCGGCGTTCTGGAAAACAAGCAACCGTTCCTCTGGTGGCTGCTGTTCATCCCGTCCGCGCTCATCGCCCTCATCGGTGTCGGCGGTGGTCTGACCTATCTCGTCTCCACCGGCGTCGGCGTCTGGGGGATGTCCAACCGGGTATTCTGGGGCTTCGACATCACGAACTTCGTGTTCTGGATCGGTATCGGTCACGCGGGAACTCTGATTTCCGCGGTGTTGTTCCTAACAAGACAAAACTGGCGAACATCCATCAACCGCGCGGCGGAAGCGATGACCATTTTCGCCGTGATCTGCGCCGGTATTTTCCCGGCCTTCCACGTCGGCCGTGTCTGGTTCGCATGGTTCCTAGCTCCGGTCCCTAACGCCAATGCGATCTGGCAGAACTTCAAGTCGCCACTGCTGTGGGACGTGTTCGCGGTTTCCACCTATTTCACCATCTCGCTGATCTTCTGGTATCTCGGCATGGTTCCCGATCTCGCGACCATCCGGGACCGCTGCAAGCCCGGCATCCGCAAGATTCTCTACGGAATCTTCTCGCTCGGCTGGCGCGGTGGCAACCGCCAGTGGAGCCACTATGAAATGGCGTATCTCCTGTTAGCCGCTCTTTCCACGCCACTGGTGCTCTCGGTTCACTCGGTCGTTTCGTTCGACTTCGCCACCTCGATCGTCCCCGGTTGGCACACCACCATCTTCCCGCCTTACTTCGTCGCCGGTGCCATCTTCGGTGGTTTCGCGATGGTGCTCACGATCATGGTTCCCGCCCGTTTTATCTACGGCTTGCAGGACCTGATCACCATGAAGCACATCGACAACATGGCGAAGATCATCCTGCTGACGGGCACGATCGTCGGTTATGCCTACCTGATGGAGCTGTTCGTCGCTTTCTACTCGGGTGGCATCTACGAAATGGACGCCTTCAAATACCGGATCGCCGGTCCTTACTGGTGGGCCTATGCAGCGATGATGTCCTGCAACGTGCTTTCCCCGCAGCTCTTCTGGTTCAAGTGGTGCCGTGAGAACCTCTGGGTCATCATGGTCGTCGCAATGTGCGTCAACGTCGGCATGTGGTTCGAGCGCTTCGTCATCATCTGCACCACGCTCGCCCGGATGTTCCTTCCCGGTGACTGGAAGACCTACTCGCCGAGCGGTGTCGAGCTGATGACCTTCGTCGGAACGATCGGTTTGTTCCTCGCGCTGTTCCTGATGTTCCTCCGCTTCCTGCCGTGCATCAACATTGCCGAAGTGAAATGGACCCTTCTGGAATCCGACCCTCACTTCGATGACCACCACGACCATCCGGATCACGGCGTCGTCAAGGAAGCCGCCTATCAGAAGGAACTCGTTTCCACCAAGTAATCTCCAACGAATCACTTTCAACTTCCTACCGTGAGCACCACCCGCAAACGCGTCTATGGCTACCTGGCCGAGTTCAAGAGCGCATCCGCTCTCTACAAGGCCGCGGAAAAGATCCGCGACGCCGGCTTCAAGAAATGGGATTGTTATTCTCCCTATCCGATCCACGGCCTCGACGGAGCGATGGGAATGAAGCGCTCGATCCTTCCGTGGTTCGTTTTCTTCGGCGGCCTCACCGGAACCTGCACCGCCTTCGCACTCGCTTACACGACACAGGTGGTCATCTATCCGACCATCGTCCAATCGAAGCCGGCGAACATTTTCACCGTTCCGGCGTTCTTCCCGATCATGTTCGAGCTGACGATCCTGTTCTCGGGTTTCACCACGCTGTTCGGGCTTCTCGCCTTGATCCAGCTCCCGCGCCTCAACCATCCGTTGTTCGCGAGCCGCCAGTTCCACCGCGCCACCGACGATGGGTTCTTCATCGCCATCGAAGCGCGTGATCCGAAATTCACGCCGAATGGCACCCGCGACCTGCTCGCCGGCATCGGTGGAGCCAACATCGAACTCGTCGAAGAAGAGGACTGAGAAAATCCGAATTCCAAAATCTTAAATTCCAAACTTTAGATGCGTTACTTCTTCATCGCTTACGCGCTCATCGCGCTGCTCGTTGTCGGATTCTTCGGAGTCCGCGGCCAGCACTTCTCCAAGCCACCCGTCCGGATTTTCCCGGACATGGATGACCAGGATAAAATCAAGGCCCAGAAGCCTGACGCCTTTTTCGCGGACAACCATGGTTCGCGTCTTCCTGTGACTCAAACGCAGCCGCGCGGTTTCAATGAAGAAGGCGCGCGCACGGTCGGCGGGATTCCCGAATACGAATTCGGTGGTCAATCCGGTTATTACTACACCGGTCACGTCGGCGACTACTTCGGCACGGGAGCTCCCGCCGAATTGGAACTAACTGACGAGAACGCTTCGGCCTTCATCCATCGCGGCAAGGAACGCTACGGGATTTATTGCGCGGTTTGCCACGGCTCCTCCGGTGACGGACAAGGCGTGACCGGGCAATACGGTGTTCCCGGCATCGCGAACTTCCATCTCGATAATTTCAAATCGGCAACCTACCCGGACGGCCGGATGTTCGAAACGATCACTAACGGCAAGGGCATGATGGGAGCATATGGATATAACATCCCGATCCGGGATCGCTGGGCGATCATCGCCTACGTCCGCACCTTGCAGACCGCCAAAGAGTCGCAAACCAAGGCCCAATAACTTTTTCCTGAATTCAAATGGCTCACCACCACCACGTCACCTCCGCAGACATCGCGATCAACGGCGATCACTTGGATGCCTCCAAGGTATCCAAAATCAAGGGAGCCGCCGCGCTCATCGCTGTCGCCGGCACCGTCATCAGCCTGTATCTCCTGTTCATCGCTTCGGAGAAAACCCAGGGTTCCTACGCCTACTCCTGGCTGTTCGCGTTCTATTTCTATCTGACGCTCTCCATCGGCGGAGTGTTCTGGGTGCTTCTTCACAACGTCTCCAACGCCAGTTGGGGAACTTCGGTCCGCCGGACGTTTGAGAACCTCGGCTCGACCTTTCCGTGGATGATGCTTTTCAGCATTCCGCTGTTGATTCCTCATGTCCAAGGATACCTCTTCGAGTGGATGAATACCCACCGCCACTCCACGGGGCCGACCGTGAAGGAGTGGCTCCATCACCACGATCATTTGCTCTATACCAAGTATTGGTTCATGAATGTGCCGTTCTGGTATGGACGGGTCGCATTCTATGCCATCGTCTTCAGCGCCGTCATCATCGGACTGCGGAAACTTTCGACCGATCAGGACACGGACCCGAATCCCGGAACCGCGCGTCTCCTCAAGGCCCGCTATCATTCCAACTATCCGCTCATCATCTTCGCGCTGACGATCACCTTCACCGGCTTCGACTTCGCGATGGGTCTCGACTACACTTGGTTCTCCACCATGTGGGGCGTCTATCTCTTCGCCGGTGCCGCTCTCAACTCGATGGCTGTTGGAGTGATTGTCTGCACCTGGCTGAAGAGCATGGGTCACCTCAAGCATGTGACGGGTCCCGAGCATTTCCACATCATGGGCAAGCTGATGTTCGCCTTCACCACCTTCTGGGCCTACATCTCGTTCTCGCAGTTCTTCCTGATCTGGTATGCGAACATCACTGAGGAAACGAAGTATTTCCTGATCCGCAACACCGGTAGCTGGAACACCGCCATGTATTTCCTCGTCTTCGGACACTTCGTGGTTCCCTTCGTGGTTCTGCTGCAAGCGTGGTTGAAAAAGAATCCGAAGCTGCTCTCGATCGTCGCGGTTTACACGCTCTGCATGCACGTGCTGGATCACTATCTGATCATCATCCCCGAGCGTGGCATCTCATTGGGCAACATCAAGCCCGAGGTTTTCGGTGCCATCCAAGTTTCGATCCCCGGTGCCTTCTGGGGCGATATTCTCGCCTTCGTCACCATCGGAGCCGGATTCGTCTTCTTCCTGATCCGGGCCCTTGGCCAGCACTCGCTCTATCCGAACCGCGATCCGCGCATCCTCGAATCTGCGAACGTTTCCAACTGATTTCTTAATTTTTCCACATGGACCCCACCCGCGACAATCCGATCATCCGCTTCGCCACTTTCTGGTGGGCGCTCGGCACCTTCTTCATCTTTGCCGTCCTGCTGGCAGTGATCTGGTTCTTCAACCGTTCCACACCGGAAACGCTGGAGGATGCGGCTGCCAAACCTCGCTACGAAACCAAGGCGAAAATCGATGCCGCCCAAGCCGCGAATCTTCCATCAGAAGCCATCGAGGCCGCGATCACCACCGAAGCCAAAAAGCTGGTGAGCTCGAAGCCGGTCGCCGTGGAGAAGCCCGAGCAAATTGTTCCCGGATCGGAAACCTCGAAGAAAATGGCTTCCGCCCCGGCGGTGGACACTTCCGCGATGGACAAGGCTCCGGCGGTCGATGAACCGATTGATCCAAAGCTGATGGAAGTCGGCAAAACGGCCTACATGCTCTGCGGCGCCTGCCACGGACAAAGTGGCGAAGGCACTCCAATTGCTCCACCGCTCGCCGGTTCCGAGTGGGTGACAGGTCCGGTTTCCAACCTCATCCGCATCCAGCTCCGTGGCTTGCAAGGCGCGATCACGGTTGCCGGCAAGGAATATAACATGCCCGGCGGCATGGCTGCTCTCAGCTATCAGACCGACGAGCAGATCGCCGGAGTCATCACTTACGTCCGCAACAGCTTCGGCAACAAGGCTTCGGGCGTGAAGCCCGAGCAGGTCACCGCGCTGCGCAGCGAGGTGGGCAAACCGCAGATCACCGTCGAGGAGCTCACGAAGCCGTAATTTCCATTTTCCATCATTTCAAAGCCGATGTCATCCGCCATCCCAACTACCTCTGATCAGGACGCCTTGCTTCGCGCGGGGATTGATCGCTCGCTGCGTCACCCGGTGATGTTTTTCATGACCAGCGGTGCCGCGTGGCTCGCGGTGTCGATCATTCTAGGAATCATTTCCTCGGCCAAGGTCCACAGTCCGGAGTTTCTATCAGGCTGCTCGTGGCTGACCTACGGGCGCGTGTTCCCTGCGCACATCAACGCGTTCATCTACGGCTGGGGATTTCAGGCGGCGTTTGCCGTGATCATCTGGATGATGGCCCGTCTTTCCCGCAAGGAGTGCACGGCTCCCGGAATCATCCTCACCGCCGGACACATTTGGAACCTTGCGGTTTCCATCGGCATCATCGGCATCCTTTCGGGCAACGGAACCGGCAAGCCTTGGATGGAATTTCCCGCGTTTACCTGGCCGGTACTGCTGGTTAGTTATTTCGCCATCGTCATCTGGTCGTTCATCCAGTTCCGCGTGCGCCCCGAAGGCCATGTCTATATCTCGCAATGGTATCTTCTCGCGGCAATGGTTTGGTTTCCTTGGATCTTCATCACGGCGAACACCTTGCTCAACTGCCTGCCGGGCCATCCCGTGATGGCTGCCGGAATCAACGCTTGGTATAAATCCGCGCTGATGTTCCTGTTCTTCACACCAGTGGCGCTCGGCACCGCCTACTACCTGGCACCCAAGGTCACCGGCCGTCCGATTTACAGCTACTCGCTGGCGAAGCTCGGATTCTGGTCGCTCGCCATCATCGCTCCATGGGCGGGGATGCAAAAACTCGCCGGTGCGCCGATTCCATATTTCCTGCCTTATCTCGGAGCTGCCGCGACGGCACTGCTGTTTGTTCCTTCGGTTGCCGCATCGATCAACCTGATCCGCACGTCGATGTCCTCGCAGGAAGCCATGTCCGGAAGTCCTTCGCTTCGGTTCACCGTTGCCGGAGTGGGCGGCTTGCTGGTGCTCGCGGTTTCCGCCGTTCTTTTGAACCTGCCGGAATCCACACTGCCGCTCACGCAGTTCTCGCTCTCCGGGTATGGATTTGAAATTCTCGCGCTCTACGGGTTCTTTAGCTTCGTGATGTTTGGCGCGGTCTATTTCATCGTGCCGCGGATCACACGCCGCGAGTGGCTTTCCCGCCGCATGATCAAGGTGCATTTTCTGCTCTCGGTGTATGGCGTCATTTCCGTGGTGCTTTTCTCCCTGCTCGGTGGACTGGAGCAGGGGATCGGTCAGGAAGACTGGACCCAGCCATGGGAAGGTGCCGCCACCCGTGCATTCCCCTATGCCGTGGGAACCACGATCGCCTGGTGCTTCATTCTTTTCTCCAACGTGTTCTTCTTCATTCATCTCACCCTGATGTGGCTGCGTCTTGGCCGGCGCAGTTCGCACCCGACGTTGCTGGTTTCGGCGCATGGACATGCCGCCAGCCCGCACGGCGAAGAAGGGGACATCGATAACGCAGGCCCGGGCAGTATCGCCGCCCACTGATTTCAAATTTCAGCAACTTTCCTAATGAGCCTCCGCACATTCATCCTCGGTCTATCCGCCAGCTTCGGCATCGCATGGCTTGCGATCGTCGTCGTGCCCTTCATCAAGATGCGCAACCTCGCCCCCATCGAGCTCAATGAAGCGACCGATGGAACCACTGGCATCTTTTTCCCCAAGCGCACCGGACGGATCGCCGACGGTGCTCTCGTCTATGCGGAAAACGGCTGCTACCTCTGCCACACGCAGGTGATTCGCCCGACGTATGCCGGAAACGACCTCTATCGCCCGGACTGGGGGGGATTGAAAGCGGATGCGGAACGCGGCGACACCCGGCGCGAGACGAACGCCTACGATTTCTTCGGTGAGAAATTCGCGCAGATCGGTGTTTCGCGCATGGGACCGGACTTATCTAACATCGGGCGCCGCGTCGAGTCGGTCTATGCCGCGGGCGGTGATCCCGAGGAATGGCTGTATGCGCACCTCTACGACCCGCGCGCCGAACCGAAGCGTTGGAAATCGACCTGTCCTTCTTTCCGCTTCATGTTCGACGAAAAAACCGTCAAGGGCGAGGTTGCTGATAGCGCGCTTCCTTTCGGCCGCGGGAATGGCATGCAACTGGTCCCGAACTCCGACGCGAAGGCGCTCGTTTCCTATCTGCTTTCACTCAAGAAGGACCAGAAGGTCCCGGCGGTTCTCGACTTCGCTCCTGCGAAAAAGAAGGGCTGATGCCTTGAATTAACACCTTATCCACCTATTCTCGAAGATGTCCCTGCCTAACCAAAAGCCTGACCTTGAGGACTCGATCAATGTGACCGAGGCCCACGGGCGTGTGGTCCGCGAAGCCGCCGCGTGCGCCCGCGAAAACCGGATCGTTGACAACGGCATCGCGCCGGTTTCCCTCTGGGCGTTCGTCGCCTGTGGCGTCGTCCTCATCATCGCCGGCGGCATCCTCGGAACCGGCGGCGAGCTTTTCGCCTACGGATCGACTTTCCGCGAAGGCTACGTCCGCGCTCCCGCCGGAGGAGCCGAGGACACCGGTCCCGTGCCGAAGGAAGCACTCGCCGCCTACATGGCGAAGGGCTCGAAAATCTATTCCGCGAAATGCAACGGTTGCCACGGTGCCGATGCCAAGGGCAACGGCTCCACCTTCCCGTCCCTTGTCGGATCGAAGTGGGCGACTGGCGAAACCGAGCGTTTCGCGATGGTCATCCTCAACGGTCTCGAAGGTCCGGTCAGCGACGGCAAAACCTACGGCGTCATGCCTCCTCAAGGAATCGGCATGGCTCCCGAGGATCTCGCCGGTATCATGACCTTCGTCCGGAACAACTTCGGCAACGCGGTGGGCGATGTCGTTACCATCGACATGGCCAAGGCCGCCATCGAGATTTCCGCAGCCCGCAAGAATGCCGGCAAATCGGTCACCGGGGCCGAACTCGAAGCCGATCATCACAAGAATCTTCCGGGTGACGTTCTCGATCCCAAGACCATGCTCGATCCGATTACCCTGGCACCTGCCAAAGCACCTTGATCCACTTTTCGACTCAACCACTTCAATCCTTTTCCATGATCCACTGTTGCTGAAGCGATCGCCAAATCCCTCGCTTCTCCCAATTTGGATTCACCAACGCCGCAAGACGGAATTATGAGCTCTCACGCCACTTCACACGCCGGGCACGATGCCCACGACGATCATCACCATGACGATCATCATCACGTTCAGGGTTTCTGGTCGAAATATGTCTTTTCGACGGACCACAAGATGATCGGTCTCCAGTACGGAATCACCGCCATGTGCTTCCTGGCGTTTGGTTTCTATCTGATGATGGTGATGCGCTGGAGCATCGCCTACCCACACCAGCCGCTCCCCGAGTGGATGAGCTGGATCTTCACCGACGGCTGGAAAGCCCGCTGGTTGCAGGACGGCAAGGTGACGGGGGAAACTTATAACATGTTCGGTGCCATGCACGGCACCATCATGGTGTTCCTCGGGATCGTTCCGCTCGGCTTCGGTGCCTTCGGAAACTACGTGACGCCGCTCCAGATCGGTGCGGTGGACATGGCGTTCCCGCGCCTCAACATGGCGAGCTACTGGATCTATCTGATCGGCGGCTTGATCATGTGCGCCTCGTTCTTCATGGAATCCGGTGCCGCCAAATCCGGTTGGACCAACTACTCGCCGCTCGCGGGATTCGCAGACGGCCAGGTGGTCAACCAGTTCCTCGCGGGGCAATCCCAGTGGTTGATCGGTCTCGTTTGTCTCATCACATCATCTCTGCTCGGTTCGGTGAATTTCATCACCACCATCATCAACCTGCGTGTCCGCGGAATGACCTGGATGCGGATGCCGTTCTTCGTATGGGCCATGCTGGTCACGGGTTTCCTCCTGCTCCTCGCCTTCCCGCCGCTGGAAGCTGCCGGCATCATGCAGTTGATGGACCGCGTTGGCCACTCGTCCTTCTTCATGCCATCGGGCCTTTTCACCAAGAGCGAAGGCCTCGCCGATCTATCCGGTGGCGGTTCGCCGCTGTTGTTCCAGCACTTGTTCTGGTTCCTCGGCCACCCGGAAGTTTACGTGCTCCTTCTGCCTGCCTTCGCCTGCGTCAGTGAAATCATCCCCGCCAACACCCGCAAGCCGCTGTGGGGCTACAAGTCGATGGTTTACTCGGTGCTGGTCCTCGGTTTCCTCTCCTTCGTCGTCTGGGCCCACCACATGTACATGACCGGTATGGGTGCCGCGGTTTCCACCTTCTTCCAAACAACGACGGTTCTGATTTCCGTTCCTTCGGTGGTCATCATCACCGCCATGCTCATCTCGTTGTGGGGCGGTTCCATCCGCTTCACGCCGCCGATGATGTGGGCCTGCGCCTTCATCCCGATGTTCGGAATCGGCGGTCTAACCGGTCTGCCGCTGGCTTTCAACCTCGCCGACCTCCACCTTCACGATACCTACTATGTCATCGGCCACTTCCACTACGTCGTGGCACCGGGCATCCTCTTCGGCTTCTTCGCCGGCGTGCTCCACTGGTATCCGAAAATCACCGGCCGCTTCATGAGCAAGACGCTCAACCACCTGCACTTCTGGCCCAGCCTGATCTGCATGAACATCATCTTCTTCCCAATGCTCGTGCAAGGCATGGCCGGATTCCACCGCCGTTGGTACAACGGGGGAGACGCCTACCTGTCCCGCGCGGCTGACAGCGTGAACGTCTTTGGAAACACCGTCGTCGAATACATCGACATGAACATCTGGATGTCGATGGGTGCCTGGACGATGGCGTTCTTCCAGATCTTCTTCTTCATCAACATCTTCATCTCCTGGAAATTCGGCAAAAAGGTCACCAGTGACAATCCATGGGATGCGACCACCCTCGAGTGGGCCACCCCGACACCTCCGGGCCATGGCAACTTCCTCAAGGATCCTGTCACCTACCGCGGTCCTTACGAATACAGCCGTCCGGATTGCGACGAGGATTTCCTGCCGCAGTGGATCGAGCCCAAGAATATGGACTCCTCGGAGAAGCCGAAGCACTAACTGCCACCTTCAAATTTCACCAAGCATCCGCGGTTAACCACCCCACCAGCCTTCCCTTTCTCAAATGGAAATTCCCTACGTCGTCACTCCCCGAAAGGACACCGGCCTCTTCAACTCGAAGATCGCGATCTGGTTGTTCCTTGCTTCCGAAGTCATGCTCTTCGGCGGTTTCTTCTCGGCCTACGTCTTCCTTCGCATCGGGGCGGACTATCCATGGCCGGAGCGGACGCTGCCGGTGCTTCCCGGTCTGATCAACACCTTCGTCCTCATCGGCTCGTCGGTCACCGTTGTGTTCGCATGGGCGTCGTTGAAAATGCGCGACTGGCGGAAATTCCAGCTCTTCATGGGAATCACGGTGCTTTGCGCCCTGATCTTCATGGTTCTCAAGGGCATCGAGTACAATGTAAAATTCCATCACCAGGCGCTCCGCTTGAAGGATTACACCGTGATCGAAGGGCACTTGGGTTACGAGAAAGATGAGAAGGGCGTGGAAATACTCGATCACAATGGCAAACACATCGAGGAAAACCTGATTTTCGTAGAAACCTCGAAACTGGCCTACAACACCCGCCGCTTCCACAAGCCATGGATTGAAGAGTTGCTGACCCAAGCCGGGCATCACCACTCGAAGATCGTCCTCGCCGCCGATCTATCAGCGGTCACCAAGGAAAAGCAGGCCCCTGAAATCATCGCCAAGGCCGGTGACCCGCTTTCCACCGAACTTCTCGACCGCATTCAGAAGCTCCATCTCGCCGCCGCCGCGCACAACAGCGCTTATCGCACCGAAGCCCTCCGCGCCGAGTGGAAAAAGGCCAAAGCCGCTCATCCGGGCGAACGGGATTGGAAGTATGCTTCCGACGTGAACATCGACATGAAGGCCCTTGAGCCTCTGTTGCTGACGGAAATTCCGAGTGTCGCCTTCAATGTCGATCCGCCGGCCCGTTTCGATTTCGCTCCCCGCGACATCAAGGAGGCGGACGGTCAATCGGTCCTTCGCGACGACACGGTGGTCACCGGCAAATTGCTGGCCAGTCCGATGGTTTTCCACGCGGTGGACGCGATCGATTTCCAACACCTCGCGATGAAGGCTGAGGAAAAGGGCATCGACCCGGAAGTGGCCATCGAGAATTCCTGGTTGATCAAGAACCACCCCTTCGCCAAGGAAGCTTGGGAATGGAACAAGGTTCAGGTGGCCAAGATCGAGAAGCATCTCCTCGACAGCTACGGCATCGACAAGAAGACCGGAAAGCCCAACCGCGAGCCCACCCACAAGGAGCGTTATCGCATCGGCTGGAAGGACTTCGTTGCCAAGGCCGATGGTGTGGACCGCGACAAGGAAGACATCATGTTCAAGGAGGAATTCTTCGGCCCGGATTACACGAGCCGTGAGGCGAAGCATACCTTCCCGGAGCTTTCCGTCCCCCGCGAGCAGGTTGGATTCTCCGCCAAGTTCACTCCGGCGTGGAACACCTACTACGCCATCTACTTCACCATCACCGGTCTCCACGGCCTGCACGTCGTCGGCGGTGCCTTGGTGCTTGCGTATTATCTGTTCTTCGGTCGCAAGATGTATCTCTCCAATCCCGAGTGGCTTGCCAACCGGGTCGAAATCGGCGGCCTGTTCTGGCACTTTGTTGACCTTGTCTGGATCTTCGTTTTCCCGATCCTGTATTTGATGTAAACCGCCAACCTTCCTCACTCCTAACAAAAATGGCTGATACTCCAGAAGCAATCAAGAAGTCCATCCGCACCTATCTGATCGTATTCGGTGTCCTGATGATCGGGACCGTCCTTACGGTCGCCGTTGCGAGCATCCCCGCATTCGATGTCGGCAAGCATGGCTTCGACATGTGGGACTGCATTCTCGGTCTCACCATCGCGACCATCAAGGCGTCCCTGGTGGCCGCGATCTTCATGCACCTCAATCACGAGAAAAAAGCCGTTTACTGGCTTTTCGGCTCCGGTCTTTGCATGGTGTGCAGCCTGGCATTCCTAACCGCCCTTGCGATGTGGGATCCCATCTTCGATCCATTGTTTTATTCCGGCCACTGATTCCCAACCCGCCACTTCCATGTCACTCAAAGGATTCCACATCGTCTTCGTGACCGTCAGCACTCTGCTTTGCATTTTCCTGGCACTGTGGGCCTTCCTGTTGGCTCCTGAAACCAAGGGAATGACAATGGCGGTAGGAATCATCGGCGCGACCGGAGCCCTTCTGATGCCGGCCTACGGGGTCTATTTCTATCGAAAAATCACCCGGATCCACATTTGATCTCACTTTCTGCCAACACCACCGCCATGAACCCCATGTCCAGCTTGCTCTCCTGCTCCACCTGCCGCGTCAACATGGTCGCCGGGGGCGGTGATGCTGCGGGCTGGTCGATCTTCTTCTTGCTCGTCGTGATCCTTGCGATGCTTGGCGGGATTACTTTTTTCATGTTCCGCATCGCCCGTCGCGAGAAGGAACATTTCGATCCCGCGCTTTCCGACGATTACGTCCCGACCGATTCGGCTCGCTGAACGCCTTCTGATTTAAAATTCAAGATTTAGTATTTCCATAGATATGAGTCCTTCCAAATTTCTAGGCATCCCCGAAAACTTTTCCGCCCACGGTGGACAAGTGGATCACATGATCGATGTCGTCCATTGGTTCATGATCGCGCTGTTCGTCGGTTGGACCTTGTTCTTCTTCTACTGCATCTTCCGTTTCTGGCATAAGAACAACCCGAAGGCCTCCTATGAAGGAGTGAAGAGCCACCTTTCGAGTCATTTGGAAGTCGGCGTCATCATTGTGGAAGCCGTGCTTCTGCTCGGATTCGCATTCCCTCTCTGGGCCGAGCGCGTGGATAGCTGGAAGGCCGTCCAGAATCTCAATCCGAACCGCGTCCGCGTCGTGGGCTGGCAGTTCGGTTGGACCTATCACTATCCTGGAGCTGACAACAAATTCGGCCGCACCGATCCGAACCTCATCTCCGGCACCAACGATCTCGGCATCGACTACACCGACCCGAACGCCCTAGACGATTTCACCAGCCCCATCCTCAAGCTGCCTGTCGATCAACCCGCTGTCCTCAACATCGGCACCAAGGATGTGATCCACAACTACAGCATCATCCCTATGCGCATCCAGCAGGACGCGATCCCGGGCCGCGAAATTCCGATGTGGTTCACTCCGGTGAAATCCCTGGAAACCTACGTTGTCTGCGGCCAGCTCTGCGGCGAGGGACACGGCAACATGGTCGGCTCGATGGAAGTCACTCCGAAGGATCAGTTCGATACTTGGTTCAAGAGCCAGACGGAAAGCGCGCTCAAGCTCAACAGTCCGAAAGAGGCCGCCGCCGAGGCTCCGAAGAGCTAACATTCCACGCCCGTGGCCGACATCACCGAGATCGACCGCGAGGATTTCCGAAACCTCCTCATCGAGATTGGAAAGACGCGGATCCCGTTCGGGAAATTCGGCATCAAGGCCTATCCACCGGGCGGTGTTCCGATCATGGATCTTCCGATGGAATATCTCTGCTGGTTCCAGCAGAATGGATTCCCCAAAGGCCGTCTCGGCGAACTCATGGCCCAGGTCTGCGAAATCAAGTCGGTGGGCATGGACTCCGTGTTTGATCCGATCCGCCAGGCGAACGGCGGCCGCTTCAAACTCCTGCCAACGCGGCGGAAGACGTTTGATTTCGAATGACGATCTGACGGCAAGATGCCGCTTGCCGCGCGATGATGACGCTGTATGATGACGCTGTCATGAGAACCATCATTGATCTTCCCGAGGAGCAGGTAAAAGCTCTCGCGAGTTGGTGCGAGGAGCATGAAATCTCGCGTGCGGAAGCGATCCGCAGGGCGCTTGGCAGCATGTTGTCCAACCAGCACCGGGCCGGACGGGAAAAAGCCTTCGGTGCCTGGAAGGGGAAAAATATCGACAGCCGGAACCTGGTTAAGGAACTGCGGGAGGAATGGGATTCGTGAAAGCGGTCATCGATAGCGATGTGCTGATCGATTTCCTCCAAGGGGTTCCCGAAGCTGAAACTGAGATCAGCCGTTACAGCGAACCGTTGTATTCGGTTATCTCATGGATGGAAGTGATGTGCGGTGCGGAAACCCGGCTGGAACGTGAGGCGGCCGAAGCGCTTTTCAAATCGATGAGGATCGTCGAACTTTCGTCGCAAGTGGCACAGAAGGCAGTCGAAGAAAGGAAAACGTCGCGGCTGAAACTGCCCGATGCCGCCATTCTGGCGAGTGCCGATTGTGAAGGTTGCATCCTGGTCACTCGCAACACCAAGGACTTCAGCAAGGACGATCCGAGAGTCCGGTTTCCGTATTCGCTGTGATGGGCGGATCACGCGATGTTAGGAAACCGGCCCTGCCGCCGGCAGGTGGGGCGGGCGCTTCCATTGCATCAGCACGTTCGCGGCGAGAATCAGGCTGCCGCCGATGAGGGGCGTCGTGGTCATCGTTTCGTTCGGATAGATGCCGTGGATGAATGCTCCGAGCATGGCCGGAAGAAACAGCACGAAGATCGCGGTGAAGACGGGCTCGGTGGTGTAGATAAGTCCCGCTTCCGTGGCGGAGACACGGGGCTGCCAGATGTTCATGAGCAGATAGGCTCCCACGGAACAAAACAGCGCGAGGCTGCCGATGATCACGAAGGCCGGTAAGGACGCTCCGGCGGTCACACAGGCGGCGATGTCCGGTGCGGAGATAAGGGTGAAAGGTGCTAGCAGAATCGCGATTCCCAAAAACATTACGAAGGTCACGGGGAGTCCGCGGTTTTTCTCATAGCGCGGGTTTTCCAAGGCGAGGATCTGGAAGGTGAAAAGGAATGCCGCGCCGATGGTTTCAATTTCGCCACGCCCGAGTTTGAAGTGATCCATCCGCAATCCGGCGAGGATCGCGCCACCGGTTAGGACCATCAGCGTCGCCATAACCACCCGGCCTGCGGGCTTCTGTCGGCTTTTCATGCAGGCCCACAATGGAAGGAAAATGCAGTAGGCCTGGGTGAGGAATGCGGAGGTGGAGGCATCCGTGTAGGCGAGTGCGTCCGCCTGCAGCCACATGCCGATGCCGCCCCACAATGCGAGGATCATGGCTTGGCGGATCTCAAGTGCCGTCGGCCGGTTCCTGCCGATGAGAAATGGCAGGAGGATCACCGCGCCCAACCCGAAGCGTGCCATCTGCATCCACGACGCGAGGAACAAGCTCGATACCCCCGGCAGACGGGCCGTTTGCTCAAGGTGCAGGGCTTTCACCAAGGGAAAGCTCACGGCCCACAAGGCACAGGCGAGGATGAGGAGAAAAACCGGCATGTTCTTGGCCGGAACCATGCGGCGTTTCACCGGTCCGGCAAGCCGCTAAATCCACCGGCTTGCCTTTATCCGAATGATCGCCAGACTTTTCCGTATGAGAGGCTTCACTCCCACCAGACGGAAATTTCTCACCGGAACCGGAGCCTGGCTCGGAGCCTCCGCCCTCGGCTTTGGGGCGGACAGCGCGAATACGAAAACCATCTCCATTTTTCACACGACCGACCTCCACGGCCACATCGTCCCGACCCAAACTTACGGCGGAATGCCGGATGTCGGTGGTTTCGCCCGGTGCGCGTCCTGCATCCGCCAGTGGCGGAAGGAGTCGCCGGACTCATTGCTGTTGGACATTGGGGACGTCTATCAGGGAACCGCCGAAAGCCTGATGAACGGCGGAAAACTGATGATCGGCCTCTTCAACCGCCTCGGTTACGACGCCTGGACCCTCGGAAACCACGACTTCGACTGGGGCCCGGAATTGCTTGAAGCCAATCTTTCCCTTTCAAAATCACCCGTTCTAACGGGAAATCTCCAGCTAGCAGGCAAGGTCCCCGGCTCGCTCGAAGGCGCGTGGAAAAACGTGAAACCATGGACGATGAAAGAGGTCGGCGGATTCCGCATCGCCCTGATAGGACTGGTTACTCCCGGTTTGCCTTACTGGCTGGCACCCGAAACCTTGGGCGGCGTTTCCGTGACAAGTCCCGGTGACTCGCTAAAACAATCCATCGCCGAGGCCCGCTCCTCCAAGGCGGATGCCATCGTCGTCATGGGCCATATGGGCTGGCGGAATGACGATGATTTCGCCAATCCGATCCGTGAAATCATCGGTGCCAACGAAGGCGTGGACATCTTCCTCGCCGGTCACACCCATCAGGACAAGCCGTCATGGGAAACCGGCAGGGTGTTGTGCACGCAGGCCAGCTACTACGGAATCAACTGCGGGCGGGTTGATCTAACGTTCGATACCGATTCCCGCAAGCTGGTCAATCGCCGTGCGTTCACGATGCTGATGGACAAGCGCTATGACCTCGATCCCGTGGTGATGGAACTTGCCCTACCGGATCTGAAAAAGGCGGACGAGCAAATGGCCCGCAAACTCGGAACCGCCACCCGCATCATTCCAGGAAAAGGCAGGGGCAACCGTCTCGCCACGCTTTTCTGCGAGTTCTTCGCCGAAGCCCTCGGGCGGAACCAAACGCCGGTAGATGGCATTTTCCACGGTACCTTCGGCACCGGAGACGTTGCTGCCGGTGAAATCAAGGTCGCCGACTGTTGGAAAATGCTCCCTTACGAGAACCTGCTCTCCATCGTGGAAGTCAGCGCCGGAGAACTCGTCGAAATCGTCCGCGAAGACCGCCGGGAATCAAAATCCGACCGCACGCTCTGGCCGTTCGAGCTGGATCTGGACAAGGAGGGCAAGCCCACCCGTTTTCTCTTCAAAGGCGAGCCTGTCGCCGTCGACCGCCGGTTCAAGATCGGTCTCAACAGCTACGACGCCCAATCCGGCGGCAAGAAACTCATGCGGCTGCGCGAAATCGCCTCGAATCCCGCCGCCAAACGGAGGACCACCACCATCGACACCCGCGGCGCGCTGATCGACGGCATTCTCAACTGCAAGGAGATCGCCTGAAATTTCACGCTTTCTTCATTGGCATTTCACCCGGACGGGCTCAAATCGAGGAATGCCCCGCGTCCTACTGGTTGAAGATGAACCCGCGATCGCCGACACGCTCGTGTATGCGCTCGGAACCGAGTGTTTCGAGGTCACCCATGCTCTAACCGGTGCCGATGCCCTCGCCGCCGCCGAGCGGGAAACCTTTGATTTCGCCATCCTCGACATCGGACTGCCGGACATGACCGGACTCGATGTCTGCCGAAGCCTGCGCGAAACTTCGTCAATTCCGGTCCTTTTTCTCACCGCCCGCGACGCGGAGGTGGACCGCATCCTCGGCCTGGAGCTCGGCGGTGATGACTATGTGACCAAGCCCTTCTCGCCGCGTGAGATCGTCGCACGCGTCCGGGCGATCCTGCGCCGTTCGCCGACATCGTCACCCATTCCCCAGGCCAATCCGGGTTCGAATCCGCTGCATCATGATACTTCGGCCATGCGCATCCACTGCCACGGCGAGCTTCTCGATCTAACGGCTCATGAATACAAACTTCTGCTCGTCCTCCTCGCGAGACCGGGCCGCGTTTACACCCGCGACCAGCTCCTCGATCAGGCGTGGGAGGATCCCGGTGCCGTCACCGACCGCACCATCGACGCCCACGTGAAATCCATCCGCGCCAAGCTGCGTTTGGCCAAGGCCGGTGCAGAGGATCTGATCCAGACCCGTCGCGGTTTGGGTTACCTGCTATCCCTGTGACACCGCCATGCGTTTCACCCGGGTCACCCTGTTTTTCATCGCGTTCATCATCACGCTGGGGTTCTATCAGCTCGCCCGCCATTTCCTCGCCGAGGTCGAGCCGCAGACGTTCCAGGCGACCGAGGAGGTCATGGTGGATGTCGCGAACGTGCTCGCCGAGTCGGTCGCGGATGATGTCCGGGAAAACCATTTCAATTCCGCTGAACTCCGCGAGGCCTTCGAAGGCGCGCATCGCCGCGAACTCCGGGCCCGGATCTTCGAACACACGAAACTCAAGGTCGGCATCCACGTCTATCTGACGGATGCGAAGGGGATCGTCATCTTCGATTCCGATGGCGGCCGTCGCGAAGGCCAGGACTTCGCGGAGAAGCTGGATGTCGCCCGGACCTTGAGCGGGATTTACGGCGCGCGCAGCAGCCGGGATTTCGAGGCCGACTCGACCACATCGGTCTTTTACGTTTCTGCTCCCGTGGGCGATCCCGAAAAGCCCGACGGAGTTCTGACGGTCTTCAAGCCGCAGGCCGATGTCCTGCCTCTGGTCCGCGAGCGCCGCCGGATCATTTACTTCGCCTGCGGCCTCATCGGCGGCGGGATTCTGTTTCTCATCGGTGCCGTATTCCTCTGGCTGTTTCATCCCATCGGGAAAATCACCGACTATGCCCGCGCCATCGAGCGCGGCGAGCGGCCGCCCAAGCCAAAGATTGGAATCGGCCGCGAAGTCAACACCCTGGCCCACGCGCTCGACTCCATGCGCGACGCGCTCGAGGGCCGCCGCTATGCCGAGCGCTACATCCAGACTCTAACGCATGAGATGAAGAGCCCGCTCGCTGCCATCCGCGGCGCTGCCGAGTTGTTGGACGAGGAAATGCCGGTCCAGGATCGCAAGCGGTTCCTCGAGAACATCCGCGCCGAGACCGCCCGCAGCGAGCGGCTCATCAACCGCCTGCTGGAACTCTCCGCCATCGAAGGCCGCGCCAGCCTTGAGACGGCGGATGAAATCGACTTTCATTCCATCGTTGCCCACGCCATTGACCAGGCACGTCCCTTGGCCGATGTCGCCGGAGTCCGGCTGGAGGAAATGCCGGAATCCTCACCCGTCCTGCTGCGCGGCGATGCCTTCATCCTCCGTGCTGCGGTGACGAATCTGTTGGAAAACGCCATCGACTTCTCGCCACCCGGCAGCACCGTCGGCATCACCTTGGAAGCAGGCGGCGGAAACGTCATCCTCTCGATCCGCGACCACGGTCCCGGCGTCCCGGACTACGCGAAGGAAAAGATCTTCGAGCGCTTCTACTCGCTGCGCCACCACACCTCGAAACGGAAGGGCACCGGCCTGGGCCTCACGCTCGTTAAAGAAACCGCCGAGCTTCACGGTGGGACGATCAGCCTGGAACCTGCGGAGGGTGGGGGAACGTTGGCGAGGCTGGTTTTACCGCTGGGCTGAGTCCAAGTACCGGGACTCTCGTTTCAATAGAACACCGAAACGCGGAAGAATCCGCTATCAGGCAGACTGTCGATCCACGTGATGGTGACCGTCTCGGTTCCGTCACCGTTAGGTGACAATGACCGGGTATAGTCGGTGGGTATAGCTGCGGCATGCCAGTTCTCCAGATTGTTGGAAGATTGTTCAATGCCGTAGGTGATGCCTGGCACACCACCGACTGGTCGGCGATAGGTAATGACAAACTGACCCAAAACCGTGCTTGCCTGCGGGCGATGTTCGGAAGGAGTGCTGGTCGTGGGGTCCGTGCCGAAAGCGAATTCAACGAGATTGACCAAACCGTCTTGATCGGAATCGGCACTGTCGGCGGTGATGCCCGTATTGGCCGTCGTACCAAAGTGGAATTGCCGCCAGCTTTCCAGTGGAGTGAGTCCTGTACCGGCAAGCACGATATCGAAGGTGCCTTCATCGGAATCATTGGTCAACACACGCAGGGTGGTTTTCCTGAAACCGGAGGCAACTGGGGTGAATGTGGCGGAGAATGTCGTTTGGCCACCCACAGGAATGGCGGCGGTCATTCCGCTGGTGTCGATGTTGAAATCGGAGGTATTCCCGCCTGTCGCGCTCAGACCGGTGATATTAAGGGGGGCAAGTCCGGTGTTTCTGATCGTGAACGTTCGGGCCGTGCCGGAAGTTCCGATGGCTTGAGACCCAAAGGTCATGGTGGAGTCCAACAATGCCACGCTGTGATCGCTCCCGGCCGCTATGGCCTTCACCCCGGTCAGCCCGACGGGTACATTTGTCTGGCCGTAGAAGTTATATCCCCAGGCGACCACCGTGCCATCGTCTTTCAGTGCCAGGTTGTGGAGGCCGTTCGCAGCGATAGTCCGCAGGCCGGTCAAACTGGCGGGAATGATGGTTTGGCCATAGGTGTTGTTACCCCAGGCGACAATGGAACCATCGTTTTTCAGTGCCATGGAGTGACGGGCTCCCGCCGCAACGACCCGCACATCTGTTAGTCCAGAGGGCACGGTTGACTGGCCATAGTTGTTGTCTCCCCAGGCGATCACAGTGCCGTCGCCTTTCAGCACCATCGTCCGGAGGGAATTCGCGGCGATGGCTTGCACACTGGATTGCGCATTCAACGGTAAGTTGGCTTGGCCATTGCCATTGTTACCCCAGGCAATAACAGAGCCGTCGCTCTTGAGTGCAAGCGAGTGTGCGCTCCCCGCCGCGATGGCACTCACTCCCGTCAGTCCGGCGGGCGGAGTTGACTGGCCGCTGGAATTGACACCCCAGCCAATGACCGAGCCATCGCTTTTCACCGCCAATGCGTGGGTGCTCCCGATCGCGGTGGCGATCACGCCGGATTTTGCCATGAAGGGAAGCATTGCCACGCCGTTCCCATTGTTTCCCCAGGCAACGACTGAACCATCTCCCTTGAGAGCCATCGTCAGGGAACCGCCGGCCGCGATAGCGCGCACGCCTGACAAACCGGCGGGAACGGCGGTCTGACCGGAAGTGTTGGATCCCCATGCGGCGACGGTTCCGGTTTGTAAAATCGTATCGCCCTGCTCTATGGAGATCTCCGGCAAGAGTCCGGTCCCTGTAAGGGAGATATCGAATTTGCTTTCATCCGGATCGTTGCTGGTCACCCGCAGGGTCGTGCGTCTGACACCGTTGGCACTCGGTGTGAAGGTGGTGTTGAAGGAGGTTTGGCCACCGGCCGGGACCGTGGCGAGCATCCCGCTGATGTCCGCGGAGAAGTCCGAGGCATTGCCTCCAAGCGTTTCCACGTTGCTGATGTGGAGATCGTCATTGCCGGTATTTCGAATCGTGAAGGTTTGCGGTGCGCTGGGACTGCCGAGCGCCAGATCGCCACAGACCACGAGGGAATCCACCAACACCAAGGTGTTGCTGTCTCCCGCGGAGATCGCCTTCACACCGGTCAATCCGGCGGGCACATTCAACTGTCCGGAGGCATTGCCTCCCCAGGCGACGACGGTGCCGTCGTTCTTCAATGCCACGGTGTGAAACTCACCTGCGGAGATCGCCATCACTCCGCTCAACCCGGCGGGCACGTTTCTCTGACCATACTGGTTGCTTCCCCATACGATGACCGTGCCATCGCTCTTCAACGCCGCGCTGTGATCGATTCCCGCCGAGACAGCCTGCACCTCGGTCAGGCCGGTAGGGACCGTACATTGGCCGAAACCGTTGCTTCCCCAGGCGACGACGGTGCTGTCGTTTTTGATGGCCAGATTGTGATTGAGCCCGGCGGCGATGGCCCGTACGCCGGTCAAATTCCCCGGCACGCTTGTCTGGCCATAATTGTTATATCCCCAGGCCACGACTTTGCCATCATTCTTCAAAGCCACCGAGTGATAGAGTCCCGCAGCGATGGCGTTCACTCCGGTTAGACCGGCGGGCACGGTGGACTGTCCATTGGTGTTAAAGCCCCAAGCCACCACGGTGCCGTCACCCTTCAGAACCAGATTGTGGAAATAGCCTGCGGTGATCGCCTGCACGTCAGTGAGGCCGGGGGGCACGTCAGCCTGTCCCTGCAGATTGCTTCCCCATGCGACTACGGAACCATCCACTTTGAGCGCCACCGTGTGGTGATCACCCGCCGCGACAGCCCGGATTCCGGGTAGCGCGGACGCGGGCACGGTTGACTGGCCGTAGGTGTTGTCCCCCCAGGCGATGACGATCCCAGTCGCCAGCGGCGTGTCCGCAGGATGCTCGATGGAGATCTCAGGTGCGGGATTCTTGCCGGTGACCCGGATTTCAAAAGGGTTTTCATCAAGATCATTGCTGGCAATGGCGATGACAGCGTCGCGCTTTCCAGGGCCTGTCGGGGCAAAATGAACGGTAAAAGTTGTCACAGCGTCCGGGGCCAGTGAGGCAGCCCCAAGTGAGCCACAAACAAAGTCACCGGGGTGCGTTCCGGCGACCGTCAAGGCAATATTGTTCAACGCGGAAAGGCCGGTATTCTTGATGGTGAAGGTTTGAGCGGCGGAACTGTTTCCCAAAAACGTATCTGGAAAGGTATGCAAGCCGGCATTGTCAGCCCGCTCATCCGTGGCATTCGCGCCGGGACCGTTAAAGACGGCGATCTCCGGGATCACGGATCCGGTTAGGGAAACATCGAATGAGCCCTCGTCGGGATCGTCGCTCAACACCCGCAGGATCGCTCGTTTGACACCCGGAGCAGCCGGGTTGAAAGCCACGGTGCAGATGGTCTCGCCTCCCGCCGGCAAGGTGGTTAGAATTCCGGTGGTGTCCAAGGTGAAGTCGGCGGCGCTGTCACCGGTTAGGCCCACACTGGAAATATGGAGTAAATCCGCCCCAGTGTTCCTGATCTTGAAAATTTTCGGCTCGCCTGGCAGACCCAAAGCGTGATTCCCGAAATCCACCGTCGAATTCAGCAGAACCACGTTATGGGATCCGCCAGCGGCGATGGCCGTGACGCCGGTCAAGCCAGCAGGCGGGATCGCTTGACCGGAGGAATTGCTCCCCCATGCGACGATGCTCCCATCCCGTTTCAGCGCCACGGTATGGCTGGTTCCCGCCGCAATCGCCTGCACATCGCTTAAGCCGGCTGGCACGGTCGTCTGACCGGACGAATTTCTGCCCCAGGCGACGACCGTGCCGTCGCTCTTTAAGGCCACGGTGTGATAGACACCTGCCGCGATCGCCATCACTCCGCTCAATCCGGCGGGCACCACGCTCTCCCCGTCCGAGTTGGTCCCCCAAGCCACGACCGTACCGTCTGTCTTCAGCGCGACCGAATGGGAGCCGTTCGCCGCGATGGCCTGTACACCGGACAACCCGGCGGGGACGAGCGCCTGGCCATAGGTGTTTTTCCCCCAAGCTACGACGGTGCCGTCGGTCTTCAGCGCAATTGAATGATACTCTCCCGCCGCAATCGCACGGACGCCGGACAATCCGGAAGGTGGGGAAGTCTGAAAATCCTGGTAGCCCGGCCATCCGGTGACCTTGCCGTCGTTGCTCAGGGCCAAAGTGTGGTTTTGGCCCGCTGCGATGGCGATGACATGTTCCAACCCGGCGGGCACGGCAGCCTGACCGGCGGAGGTACCGCCCCAGATAACCACCGTGCCATCGTTTTTTAGTGCCGCCGTGTGCCAGGTGCTGGCAGCGATTGCGTACACTCCGCTGAGCGAGACGGGCACATCCGTCTGCTGATAAGCGTTCCAACCCCAGGCAGCAACGCTGCCTGTCGCTAACGGTGTGGCTGTTGGCTGCTCCACCGCGATGTCCGGAAAACTGCGGGTTCCAACGAGATTGAAATCAAAGGCCCCCTCATCGGAATCATTACTCAGCACTCGCAGGTTCGTGCGCCTGACACCGCCACCGCCGGGAGTGAACCTGACGGTGAAGGTGGTCTGACCGCCGGTGGGAATGCTGGTGAGCATGCCGGTGGTGTCGACGAAAAAGTCAGAGGCCTGATCACCGCTCAGGCTCACACCGGAGAGATCAAGCAGGCCATCTCCGGTGTTTTTGATGGTGAAAGTCTTTGCCACACTTGTGGTGCCAAGTCCCTGATCTCCGAAGACCAAGGTGGAATTCATCAAAACCATGGTGTTGGTTCTACCCGCCGAGACGGCCCACATGTTGCGCAACGCTGCCGGAACGGTGGTCTGCCCCGAATCGTTTTTTCCCCAAGCCACGAGGGTGCCGTCAATTTTTAGAGCCACCGAGTGGTATTGCCCCGCCGCGATGGCTTTCACGCCGGACAATCCGGTGGGGACAATGAGCTGACCATTGCTGTTGTTGCCCCAGACAACCACCGTGCCGTCGCTTTTCAGCGCCATGGTGTGGTATTCACCCGCCGCAATGGCCTGCACACTGGACAAGCCCGCCGGCATGTTCAACAAAGGAATATAATTGCCCCAGCCGACAACGGTGCCGTCATTTTTCAGCACCACGGTGTGTGAGGATCCCGCAGCGATGGCTTGCACGCCGGTCAGCCCGGCGGGCACGGTAGTCTGGCCACTGAGATTGTAGCCCCAGGCAACGACGGTCCCATCGTCTTTTAGCGCCACCGTGTGCTTCCAACCTGCGGCGATGGCCCGCACACCTGCCAACCCAGCAGGCACATCCACTTGGCCCGAACTGTTGTCACCCCAAGCCAGAATAGTACCGTCGCTTTTCAGCGCCACGGTATGAGCCACGCCAGTTGCGATTGCCTGAACGCCGGTCAACCCCGCGGGCACAGTCGATTCGCCGGAATTGTTACTTCCCCAGGCAATGACGGTGCCATCGTTCTTCAGCGCGACGGAGTGATAATACCCCGCCGAGATGGCCTGCACGCCGCTCAAGTCGGCAGGAGCGGAGGTCTGGCCGCTGGCGTTGCCTCCCCAACCGGTTACCAGACCGGTTCCCAGAGGAGTTCCGGCCTCCTCGATCAAGATTTCCGGCGCGGCGGTGGCAAGTGTGGTCAAGTCCGGAAATACGAGCAAACCTGCGATGACAAGCAGCAGTCTGACAGAAAGGACAAGCCGCCAAATCTTCATACAAAATGATCTAATTACCCGGAACCAGCGGGTAAAGCCAAATTGATTTCATCGTCAGGCTTTGAATCTTGGGATTTAACTCATTTCACGGACCTAACTCCTAGCCGCTTTATTGCCAGACTGGGTGAAATCCAACGCGGCTTGTGAATCGATGGCCAGCACCGGTCCGTTCTACAAGATCATAGGCGCGAACGGAACAACGATGCCGAGAACGCCAGCGCGTACGGAAGTCTTGCCAGAAAGAAATTCCCCGGAATTTCACACAAGCTTTATCCGCGGCTCACGGGGCGGGGGTGTCATGGCGGGGTCAACTCCGCCACACACCATGAAAGCGCTCCGTCGAATCCTCTACCTCACCGTCATTTACGGCCTGCTTCTAACGCTCGCCCGCGCCGATGAAAGATCCTCGCCGTATTTCCAGATCATCGGAAAGCGCGACGATTCCTCGAACGAACAACTTCCGCTGAAATCGTCCGCCGCGAAAGTGACCATCGACGGCACCATCGCCCGCGTTCATCTCACCCAGCGGTATGCGAATTCCGGCAGCGTTCCGATCGAGGCGATCTATGTGTTTCCCGCGTCCACACGCGCGGCGGTGCATGGCATGACGCTCACCACCGGCGGCCGGGTGATCGCCGCGCGGATCAAGGAGTCCGTGAAGGCGAAGGCGGAGTACGAAACTGCCAAGTCGGAGAAAAAGACCGCCGCGCTGCTAGAGGAGCATCGCTCTAACGTCTTTCAAATGTCCGTCGCCAACTTGCTGCCCGGCGACGACATCGATGTGGAAATCGACTGGACGGAGACCATTCCCGCTATCGACTCCACGTATGAGTTCGTCTTCCCGACCGTCGTCGGCCCTCGCTACACCGGTGGCTCCGCCGCCGGGAAAGGGGAGACATGGACAGCGAACCCGCACCTTCAACCCGGCGTGCCAAGCCCGGTGACCTTCACGCTGGACGCCTCTCTAACGACCACCTTACCGCTGGCCGAGGTAACCTGCCCGAGCCATCCGGTGGCGGTCGATTTCAAGGCGAAGGACCGGGCGCTGGTGAAGATCGATTCCAAGTCCGGCGCGGAAAACGCCAACCGCGATTTCATCCTCCGTTGGAAACTCGGCAACAACCAGGTCGATGCCGGACTTCTCCTGAATCACGGACTAACAACGAATCACTTCCTGCTCCAGGTCGCCCCGCCGCCGCGCGTGAGTCTGGAACAGATCCCACCGCGCGACTATGTCATGGTCATCGACGTGTCCGGCTCGATGGAAGGTTTTCCGCTCAACACCGCGAAGGATCTCCTGCGCAATCTCGTCAAGGGGCTCCGCCCGGATGACACGTTCAACGTCGTCAGTTTCGCCTCCGGCAGTGGCGTGCTTTCGGAAACGCCGCTGCCCGCGAACGAGTCCAACGTTTCGCTGGCGCATCAGTTCATCGGTCGCCAGCAATCCGGCGGCGGCACCGAGCTCGAAGCCGCGTTGAAGCGCGCGCTCGCCCTGCCCGGTGGTGAGGATCGCTCGCGCTCCATCCTGCTCATCACCGACGGCTACGTGAGCGTGGAATCGGAGACCGCGAATCTCATCCGCCAGAACATCGGCCGCGCGAATCTCTTCACCTTCGGCATCGGCTCCGCAGTCAACCGCGAGCTGTTGGAAAGCGTGGCCCGCGCCGGTGGGGGGGAGCCGGTCATCGTCACCACCGGCAAGGACGCCGGCCCCGCCGCCGCGAAATTCCGCGAATGGGTGTCGAATCCGGTGCTGGCGAAAGTCAGCATCACGGCGGACGGCGTCACCCTCGGCGGTATCGAACCGGATCCCTATCCGGATGTGTTCGCCGCGCGGCCGCTCATCGTCACCGGCACCTGGACCGGTGAGCCGAAAGGAAAAATCATCGTCCGCGGCATCGGTGGCAATGGCACGCCGTTTGAGAAATCCATCGACCTCGCGGAAGCCGCCGTGTCCACCGGACTTGATCATCCCGCATTGCCCGTGCTGTGGGCCCGCGAGCGCGTCCGCCGCCTAACGGATGGCGTGAAGCGGGACCAGGCAACCGTCGGTGAGATCACCTCACTGGGACTGAATTACTCGCTGCTCACGCCCTACACCTCGTTCCTTGCCGTCGATGAAACGCCGCGTGAAATCAACGGCCTCGCCCAAACCGTCAAACAACCACTGCCGATGCCGCAGGGCGTGGGCAAGTCCGCGATCGGTGGTTCCTCTCCCGCCATGGTGCAGAACGGCTCCGTCCCCGAGCCCGGCAGCATCGGACTCATCGCGTTCCTCGTCGTCCTGTTAGCCCTGCAACGCCAGCGGGATTTGAATGCATAAGGGGAGGGGACGTCTCGTCCCCTCGCATGGACGAGACGTCATGCCCCCTATTCCAAAGACTCATCCCATGATCACCCTTACCCTCAGTCCGACTCAGCCCCGCTGCTACGGACACACTTCCGCGCTTTTCAAAATCCACCCGGCGTTCCTCCAGCTCCTCGCGCTCTCTCCGGTCATCTGGTGGTTTGCGAAGCGGCTCAACGACGGCAGCGACGAGCCATTAGGAATGCTCACTCTCGCACTCGCCCTGATACTTGCCTGGCGCGATCACAAGTCCCTCATCACCACTTCGGCAGCACGCATCGCGGGAGCTGTCCTGTTAGCATTGTCGGTTCTTGCCATCCACTGGCTGCCACCGATGCTCCGGGCCGGGCTGGCGATCTCCGGCATCGCCACCTGGTATGGCATCCACCGTCGCAGCGGGTTGATGGGACTGCTGGTATTGTCGCTGCCGCTTGCCGCCTCCATGCAGTTTTTCCTCGGCTATCCGCTAAGGGTGGCGGCAGCCGAAGGCACGGTGAGATTGTTGGAACTCGGCAGCCTGGTCGTCGCCCGCACCGGCACCCAGATCGAGCTGGGTGGCCACGTTGTCGGAGTGGATCCGGCTTGCGGCGGAGTCCGGATGTTGTGGCACGCGCTGGCCGCCGCGATGGCGTTGGCCGCCATCCACCGACTCACCTGGCGGGCGACCTTCGTCGGCGGGTTGTTAGCGATCGCGCTGGTGATCCCGGCCAATATCCTGCGCGCCACGCTGCTCGTCGTGCAGGAATGCGGCTACCTGCCGGGGCTGATGTTAGGTCACGGCGGCATCGGTCTTGTCAGCTTTGCCATCATCCTGCTGCCGTTGTGGCTGGCGATTTCCAGCAGGGCGAGACCGGCGGCTTCCGCGAGTCAGCAGGCAACTTACGGGCAGACGGGAAAGCGGCTCCTGCTGGTTTCCGCCGTGCTGGCCCCGCTTTTGATGATCGTCACGCCGAGCCGTCCCGGACCATCGGATCTCGGAAATGGGCCGGAGGTTTTCACCTTCGACGGACTGACCCTGCCACTGTCGCCCTTGCCACCCTCGCCCGCCGAAATGGAGTTTGCCGAGAGTTTCCCGGGCACCCTCGCCAGCTATCAATGGGGCGGAAGCCAGGTGATCCTCCGGCGGGTGACCACGGCGACGCGGCGCTTGCATCCCTCCCGCGATTGCCTGCTCGCGGCGGGATTTGAAACCACCGAGGCGCTCACCGTCCGACTTGGTGACGGCACCACCTGGGCAAGGTTCCATGCCACCCGAGCCGGCATCCGTTGGACGGTGTCCGAGCGCATCACCAGTTCGCGCAACCAATCTTCGTGGACCGATGTTTCCGCGTGGTATTGGGCGGCCATCCGCCATCCGCTCAACGGCCCGTGGCAGGCGGAAACCGTGATTTCGAAATCGTGAAACTTTTTCCGCAAGTTTGGCTGGCTTGCACGTCCATCTCTACGTCCCGGGAGAAGCCCCGGGTGTGGATTGCACTGGTTCCCGAGCCCTGAACGAATGGTTGGATGTCTCCCCCCCGCTTCATCGGACCGTTCCAACAGGGCTTGGGAACCAAAACCACCTCATCCTTGATCCCCGCATCCCGCGATGCTTGGATTCCGGCATCATGGACCTCCCCGACGCCATCGCCCGATTTCTATCCAAACCCGGTTCCGAGGAAACCACGCCGTTCGGTCCGGACGTGTTGGTCTATAAAGTCGGCGGAAAAATGTTCGCGCTCGCCGTGCCCGATGAATTTCCCTCCCGCATCAATCTCAAGTGCGATCCCGAACGCTCCGTCATCCTCCGCGACGAATACGACTCCATCACTCCCGGTTATCACATGAACAAGCGCCACTGGAACACCTTGGTTCTCGATGGTTCGCTGCCGTCGAAACTCGTCGGCGAGCTCATCGATCATTCGTATGATCTGGTGCTGGCATCGCTGCCGAGGTCAAAGCGGAATCTTTGATGGCGTAAAATATTCGTTAGAACGTCCGCACCGACGAAAGCCCGCCATCCGGCCGGAGGATCTGGCCGGTCATGAACTTCGACGCATCGGATAGAAGGAACGCCGCGAGTTCCGCCACATCGCCGGCATCGCCTGTCTGTTGGAGCGGATGGCGTTTGGCGGAAGCCTCCTTTTTCGCGTCGGTATTGAGGAGAGTTCCGGCCAGCGGGGTGTTGGTGAGGGAGGGGGCGATGGCATTCACCCGGATCTTTGGCGCGAGCTCGGCGGCGAGGGAAAGCACGAGTCCTTCCACAGCGCCTTTGGCCGCGGCGATGGAGGCGTGGAACGGCAGTCCCTGCGCAACGGCCACGCTGGAGAACAGCACCACGGATGCGGCGGGCGATGCCTTCAATGCCGGCAGCGCGGCCTGGAGCGCGGCGACCGCACCGAGGCAGTTGATCCGGAAGTCATTGAGGAAATCCTCCGCCGTCAGCCGGTGGAACGGCTTCAGCGTGATGCTTCCCGGAAAATAGACGAACCCGTCCAATACCGGAGGCACGACGAGCGCGCCGGGATCCAGCGCATCGAACGGTTGTATCGGGATGCCCAGTTCCTCCAACGGCCCCGCGGTGCGGGCTGCGGCGAACAACGTGTTTCCCCGTGCCTTCAACAACCACGCCGTCGCCAGCCCGATCCCCGAGTTTCCGCCGATCATCAGGATGTTCCGTGCCATGGCCGAACGTGGGCGGCGATCCCGCCCGGTCAAGGGGGCAATTCCATGGACTGCGGAGACACTTGCAAGGGATGGGGCAAACGGAAGACGATCGGGAAATGAGCGCGGACGGGACAGGCTGGGTGATCGCGGGGCAAGGTCTGGCGGGGACTTGTCTCGCGTGGGAGTTATGGAAACGTGGGGAAAAATTCACGCTGTTGGATGACGGGTCTGGTGGCAGCTCGCGCGTGGCGGCCGGGATGGTGAATCCCATCACCGGGAAAAACTTCGAGCCGAGCTGGCGGATTGCGGAGTTTCTCCCGGACTCGCTGGAATTTTATGCGGAAGTCGAGCAGCGGATCGGGCGGAAGCTGTGGCATCCGTTTCCCGTGCTGAGGCTGGCAGGGGCCGAAAAGGAATGGCGGAAGATCGTTTCGAAGTTGGATGCGCCCGAGGTCGCTCCGTGGATACTGGGTGAGGTCGCGCCTTCAACGGGATGGGCCGGCGCGGTGGAAGTGCGGGGTGGCGGAAGGCTGGACACGCGGGCGTTCCTGGATGGGTCGCGGGAGTTTTTCGAAAGGGCCGGGTGCTTTCAGTTCGGCCGGGTTTCGATGGATGGGATCAAGTTAAATGAAATCCGCTGCGAGGGAGCAGTCGGACTGTTGACGGGAATGTTTGGTCCCCACCGCTGTGCGAAAGGCGAGATTCTAACGATCCGTGCGGCGGATTGGGATGAATCGCACATCCGCATCGGCGCGGGCGGCTGGTTGGTGCCGCAGGGCGGGGGAGTTTTCAAAGCAGGCTCGACGTATGAATGGGACGAGCTGGACGCGCTTCCGACGGCGAAAGGCCGCTTGCGGGTTGAGGAGATCGCCAGCCGGTTAGGCGGTGATGCGTTTGAAGTGATCGGCCACGAAGCCGGCGTCCGCCCGATCTTGCGTCGCAGCCAGCCATTGATCGGGCCGCTGGCCGCTGGCGGCTGGATGTTCAACGCGCTGGGCTCCAAAGGGTCGTTGTATGGGCCGGGGATGGCGGCCCGGCTGGCACGCTGGCTGGTGGATGGTGAGGAACCGGAGCCGGAAGTGGACTTCAGGGTGTTCCTCGAACAATCTCGCGGCGATGAGTCCCGTTGATCCGCAGTTTCCCCCGCGTCCCACTGTGTTGGCGCAGGATCTTCTCCGGCCGGTGATCCGTCCGGGTGATGTGGTCATCGATGCGACGGCAGGGAACGGGCATGATACGGTGTTTCTAGCAGAATGTGCCGGAGAGGCCGGCAGGGTGCTCGCGTTCGATGTGCAGGAGGCCGC
This sequence comes from Verrucomicrobiota bacterium, assembly GCA_040386755.1. Classification (GTDB taxonomy): domain Bacteria; phylum Verrucomicrobiota; class Verrucomicrobiia; order Verrucomicrobiales; family Akkermansiaceae; genus Luteolibacter. The sequence continues at coordinate 81,839 of JAZKEY010000031.1, forward strand.
GCTGGTTTCCGCCAGGCAGCGGGTGGAGTCCGCGGGCTTTGCAGGGAGAGTGGAGTTCATCCATGAGTCCCATGCCGGTATGGGAAACCATGCGGAGGCGGAATCGGTCTCGGTGATCATGTTCAACCTCGGTTATCTGCCGGGTGACGGTCACGATCTAACGACACAGGCCGATGAAACGCTGGCCGCATTGGAAGTTGCCGCAGGTCTTCTGGCAGCGAGAGGCGTCCTGTCGGTGGTTTGCTATCCGGGACATCCGGCGGGTGCGCCGGAAGCGGAGGCGGTCGAGGCGTGGATGGCCTCGCAGGCCGCCAGCGGCTGGCGCGTGGCAAAGTATGGAGCCATCGGAACCCGGAGGGCGGCACCGTTCCTCCTGGTCGCGAGAAAACCGGACTGATAGATCGGGTGGGTATCGAAGTATTTCAGCAACACCGTCCGCTGATTGGGCATGCCGGTTTCATCGGCGGTGGCGAGCGTCATCGCGTTCGGTTCGTGCAGGCCGAGCTCGGTCGCCTGGGCAAACCACTCGGAAAACTGCGCGACCGGATCGGCGTTCATCTCCTCGCGCTTCAGGCCACGGTCGGAATATTCTTTGCGGAAATCGGCAAGGTCCATGGCGGATTGGTAACCGGGCGGGGCGGGGGGGCAAGGGTGGGGTTTTGAAGCTAAACGCGGAGGCGGGGAGATCGCGGAGAGGGGCGCGGAGGGGATTTTGAAGTGAGTTGGCTTTTCGGGAAATTCCTCGTCATTCCTCACTGCCAGTTATATCACTGAACCGTGCTTATTGCAAACTCCCACCCGCCGTGCCAGCACAAGTGGAACGGCACATTCCGCAGTTCTTGCTATACGACAGGGAAATACATCCGGTCGTACAAAGAAAGTTAGGCGACTCCACACGTCTCCCATGAGAATAGCGCTTTTACTCATTACTTTTGCAGCGTTCCTGTCCGCAAGCTGCACCAAGAAGCCCACCGCCACCGCAAAATCCATGATTACCCTCGAACAACTGCAAGACATGTTCACGAGCATGCGCACAAACCCGCAATTGAACGTCGATGGCGATCTTTTGTGGGGCTATTTCTTTACCAATCGCGACCCGAAGAAGCTTGAGCCAGTTGCAGCGCGTCTAGCGAGCGCTGGTTACCGCGTCGTCAACATTTATCCCACCGACGATGAGTCAACCCACTTCCTCCACGTCGAACGAGTCGAGTCGCACACTCCTGAATCACTTCATGCCCGCAACCAAGAGTTTTATGGTCTCGCATCTGAACTTGGAATCGATTCTTACGACGGCATGGACGTCGGGCCTGTCCTGTAGCCCAAATGAAGCCGCCTATCCTGCGCAGTAGCGAAACGCTCCGGTTGTCACTGAGCTTGGGTCTTTAGCACTTCTTGCGAGCGAAATGAATTTCGCGGTCCAGTTAGGAGAATCCGAAGCAGCGTTGGGCGTTCTCGCGGTTGAGATCTGCTAGATCTTCGGGAGTCATCGCAAGGGCTTCGGCGAGAGCGTGTCCGATGGTTGGCAGATTGGCCGGGTGGTTGTGGTTTTCCGACAGGGAATGCGTGATGAGTTCCGCCGGCGGGAGCATGTCGGGCGCGTCGGTTTCCAGGAGGATGCGGTCGGGCGGGATTTGGCGGAAGACTTCGGGCACGGCGGATTTCCGTGGGTGGAGGAAGTGGCCGGAGAAGGAAAAGTAAGCTCCTAACGGAATCAGCCGCCGGGCGATTTCGATGGAGCCGCCGAAGGAGTGCATAAGGAATCGCAAGGGCGGGGGAGTTTCCGCGAAGGCATCGAACAACGCGCCCCACGCCTTGAGGCAGTGGATGGTGACGGGACGATCCATCTCACGGGCGAGGAGGAGTTGGTCGATGAAGACCGGGCGTTGGATTTCCAGCGAGGGCTCGGAAACCCATTGGTCGAGGCCGCATTCGCCGATGGAGGCTAGCGGGATTTTTTCCAACAGTTTCCCCAGCCGGTCCTGCCATCCGTTAGCCGCGGTGTGGGCGTGCCACGGATGGATGCCGAACGCGGGGGAAATGAAATCGGGATCGGCCAGGGCCAGAGTTTCCACGTTTGGCCAATCGGCTTCGCGGGTGGCGTTGACGACGCAGCGGGTGATGCCCGCCTCTTTCATCGCGGCGATGATCGGTCCCGGATCTCCGAGACGCGGATCCTGAAGATGGTTGTGGGAGTCGGTCCAGTGGAGCATGATCTCGATGGAAACGCTGCGCTGGTGAGCGCCGCGGAGCAACCCCGAATGGGTAGTTTTAAAGGCGGGGAGCGGATTCACCCGTTCGTGCGATGGACGCGATCGATGGCGGCTGATTGAATCACAAGCGCGACGGAGCACCTGGGTGCCTCGCTCGTAAACCCAGATCTTCCAATCGCATGAACCGCAGTTTCTCCTTTATCACTCTTCTCACCGGAATTCTTCTGACGGGAATCCATCCAGCCGCTGCCGTGGAGACGGAAGTGCGCTACCTCTCCGGCCACGGTCCGAAAGATGCGGTGCCTTGGGAATTCTCGGTAACCAAGGGCCGCCGGGCGGGCGAGTGGACAACCATCCCAGTGCCATCTAACTGGGAGCAGCACGGTTTCGGTTCCTACAACTACGGCGATAGCCCGGGAGGCAAGGCGGACGAGCACGGTCTCTATCGCTTGCGCTTCACGGTGCCGGATGCTTGGAAGGACCGTCGCATCCGCATCGTCTTCGACGGGGTAATGACGGATGCCGCCGTGAAGGTGAATGGCAAGCCCGCCGGTCCGGTCCATCAGGGCGGGTTCTATCGATTTCGCCACGACATCACCGGCCTGCTCAAGCGGGGGGAGGAAAATCTGTTGGAAGTGGACGTGTCGAAACGCTCGGCGGACACCTTGACCGAGCGGGCCGAGCGCGACGCGGACTACTGGGTTTTCGGCGGGATTTTCCGACATGTTTTCCTAGAGGCGGTGCCGGAGCGCAGCATCGAACAGGTCTCGGTGAATGCGACGGCGGATGGAGTGTTCAAGGCACACGTCGATTTCGGAAACCTGCGGGAATCAGCCGTGCTGGAGGCGCGGATCCTCGATGCTGCGGGAAACCCGGCGGGCGAGGTGATCACCGCACAGATTCCCGGCGGCGGATGCAGCCGGGTCACTCTGGAAGGAAAAATCAAAGACCCGTCACTCTGGACGGCGGAAACCCCGAATCTCTACACAGTCCGTTTCGAGCTGAAACGCGGCGATTGGCGGATGCACCAGGTCACCCAGCGGTTCGGTTTCCGCACCATCGAGGTGCGCGAGGGGAAGGGAATTTTTCTCAATGGAAAACGCATCCTACTTAAAGGCGTCTGCCGCCACAGCTTCCGCCCGGAGTCGGCGCGGGCGCTCGATGCCGAGGATTGTGTTGAGGATGTTAGGTTGATCAAATCGATGAACATGAATGCCGTCCGGATGAGTCACTATCCGCCGGACGTGGCGTTCCTCGAAGCCTGCGACGAACTCGGGCTCTACGTCATCGACGAGCTGAGCGGCTGGCAAAAAGCCCACGGCACCGAGATCGGCCGCAAGCTCGTTAGAGAGCTGGTCGCCCGCGACGTGAACCATCCGTCGATCCTGTTTTGGGACAACGGCAACGAAGGCGGCTGGAACCGCGAACTCGACGGCGAATTCCGCCTCTACGATCCACAGGACCGCCTGGTTCTCCATCCGTGGGAAACCTTCAACGGGGTGGACACCAAGCATTATCCAAATTTCGAGGATCTAACGAAACGGCTCGCCGGACCGAACATCGTGATGCCGACGGAAATGATTCACGGCCTCTACGACGGCGGCGCGGGTGCCGGGCTGGAGGATTATTGGAAAGCGATTTCCACCTCCCCGTTCGGCGGCGGGGGATTCATCTGGGTGTTTGCTGACGAGGGAATCATGCGCACCGATCAGGGAAACCGCATCGATGTTTTCAGCACCTACGCGCCGGACGGAATCGTCGGCCCGCACCATGAGAAAAAAGGCAGCTATCAGACGGTGCGCGATGTGTTCTCGCCGGTGCAGATCGATCCACCTGTGTTGGATGGATCGTTCAACGGCAAGCTCACCCTCCGGAATCGCTACGATTTCCTGTCGCTGGTGGATTGTCGTTTCGAGTGGAGCTTCCTGCGCTTTCCCGGTCCGTCGGATGCCGGGACCGAGCCTGCGGTTTTGCAAACCGGCGCGGCGATTCGTCAGGAAATCGCGGCCGGTGACGATGGGATGCTTGATCTAACGATTCCTGCCGGATTGCGTGAAGGAGATGTGATTTCAATGGTCGCCATCGATTCCACGGGGCAGCAACTCTGGAACTGGGTCTGGCCGGCTACGGCACCGGCCATCCAGAAACCGGCATCTTCGACCGGAGCAACGCTTGAAACCGCCGGTGACGTGATTTCCCTGAAAGCAGGAACGGTGACCGCGAGCTTCGACGCGAAGACAGGACTGCTGCGATCCATCGCAAACGGCGGCAAGGAATTCGCCCTAATCAATGGTCCGCGGGTGGTTTTCGACCGCGCTGGAAACCGGGAAATCCCATGGATCAACGCCGGTTTGGAAAATGCAGGTGAGTCGGTCATCTGGAAGCCGGAACCCCCGCAACTGCTGAACCTTCTGGAGATCGAACTGGATCTCCCCAAGGTCATCAACTGGGCGGGATTCAAACTGGAGATTTCCCCCGACGGCCAAACCTGGAAAACCCTCTACGATGCCACCCGCCGCAACAGCGATGGAAATGTGTATGAGTTTCCGCCTCAGATCGTGGCGGCAGTGCGTCTATCGAATTTCCGTCAGGTGGACGGCGGTGTGCCGAAGGTCAAGCGGCTGCGCGCGGCCTATCAGGCCGAACGGTTTCCGGCAGTCGCGACCTCGCTTCCAAAGGTGACCACTGGGGATGGTTGGCTGGAAAGCGCCGCCGCCGACGGCTCGGGTCAATTCCGCTGGACGCTCTCCGCAGATGGCGATCTCCGTCTCGATTACTCCTACAAGCTCGACGGCGGCTTTACCTACCACGGCATCACCTTCGACCACCCGGAGGAGAAATTCGAATCGGTGCGTTGGCTTGGCGGCGGTCCGTGGCGTGCCTGGCAGAACCGCCTGCGCGGCACGACGCTGGGAGTGCATGAAATCGCCCGGAATGACATCCAGCCCGGTGAATCGTGGAATTTCCCTGAGTTCCAGGGATGTTTCGCGGATCTTTGCTGGGCTAGGCTCGCCACCGAAGCCGGTGATCTAACGGTCGCCGCCTCGCCGGGGACGCACCTCCGCGTCGGAACGCCGAGGATCAATCATCCGTTCACGACGGTGGCGTTTCCGGCGGGGGATTTGTCGTTCCTCAAGGTGATCCCGGCGATCGGATCGAAGTTCATCAAACCGGATAAAACGGGACCTTCGAGCGAACCGGTGAAAGTCAGTGGCGAGCAAAGAGGTTCGCTGGTTTTCCGTGTGGAAGACTGAGAGATCACCGAACTGGAGCGCGAAATTTATTTCGCGCGGGTGGGGGAATGAAGAATTCGCGCGAAATGAATTTCGCGCTCCAGTTGGGCTCACCGCACGCCGCGGGGGCCGACTTTCTTCGGTGCGTCGAAGGTCATGTCGGTGATCGAGACGCGGCGGCCGCCATTGTTAGGATCGCAGGTGGCCACCTGCATCTTGCGCAGCGTCCAGACGTTTTCAGCGACTTTCATGATGTCCTCCACCTGGAATTCCTTCACCAGCCCGCCGTTCTTGTCGTGGCCGCGGATGCGCATGAAGGCTCCGAATTTCGTGTGGACCCAGACGTAAACCACTTCGTAGCGGCCGGCCGAGCCCTTCGGTTTATCGACCCGGATTTTATAACAGGGTTGGCCGCCGACCTCCTCCTCGCCTTCGAGTTTGGGATTCGGCCAATAGAAGAAGCGCAGGGCGAGATCCTCGTAGGTCAGATCCGTCCCGGCGATGGGCTGGACGATCTTGTCGGCGGGAAACTTGATGGTCTTGCCATCGACGATTTCAAACAGGTTGAACTCCTCGTCGCCGATGCGCATGTGGAAGATCCGCCATGGACCCTTGTTTTCGGAAAACTGGAATTGGATGTCCTTGCCCTTGAGAAAAAGCGTGATGGGGACGCTGGCGCTGCCCTTGCGGAGGTTGCCGTTGAGGCCGTCTTCGAGTTTGGTGAGGGTGGCGGAAATGCGGGCTCCTTCGAGGATTTGTTGGGCGGACGGCTGTTGGGCGTGGGCGGTGGAGACGAGGGCGACGGCGGCCAACGAGGGAAGGATTGATTTGAAATTCATGGTGATAGGATGGGGCAATCGGGCCTTTGGACAAGCTTGAGCGCGGTTTCCTTCAAAAAAGCACCCTCGAGTGTGACGAATTTTTTAGATCCGTTCTTTTGGGGCTTGATGATCCGTGGCGGGGCGAATTGGATGGCCAAAACGCAAGAGTCGTTCCCAAACCCCCTATGAGTCTCCGCAACCAGCTATCAGACATTCTTCCGACGTTGCTACCGGGAAATCCCGCCGATTCGATCAAGGGGACGGAGTTGATCCGTCTGACACGGCTCCAGCTCACAGGGAACTATTCGGACGCTTCGTTGCGCTATCATTTCTCGATCATGTCGTGCGATCCCGGCTCGCCGATCGCGAAGGTGGAAAAGGGGCAAGGCTACTATCGCCGGAGTGCTCCGCTGCCCGCGCTGTCGGGCGCACAGGAACTGCTGGCACTGACCCAAGGCCGTCTCGACGATCTAACGACCGCCGACCAGGACATGGTCGATGAGACGATGCTGCGGATCCGCAAGTTCCGCGCGGTGGTCACCCGTTATTTTGAAATCAACGGTCGTTTCCCGTTCGCATTCCGCCAGGCGTTCGGCAAGGACGCGCCGATCAGCAACCTGTGGAAATATCCCGAACTGGTGTTGGTCGATTGGGAAACCGGCGGCTCACCCGACGAGGAAATGTCGTTGGACGAAACGATGTTGTCGTTCAAGCAGCGTCTCGGCATCGCGCCTTTCAAACTGCACGCCGCCCGCTTGCGGATCCAGCCGTCGCTGCAAACCTATCGCGAGGATTTCTTCCAAACGCTCGCCGTTTCGATGTGGGCTCAGGGCGGGGAACTGGTCTATGCCGCGCCCATTGAGGACGAGGCGTTGGCCGATGGCTTGCGCCGCTTGAGCGCGAGTTTCGGAGTCGGAGTTACTTCGTTCGGTCTGACTCCGGAAGCCCTGGATGAACTCCCGCGTCCCGCGAACATTCTCAATGCCCACCCACGGGAAACCGAAGCGATCATGGCCAAGCTGGAGATCAACCGGATTTCCGCCCCGCGCACCCGTCCGCATCTCGATTGGGCGGCGCTCAGCTCGATGCGCAATGAGTCCGAAGAGGCCGAAAAACTCGTGCTGTGGCTGACCCGTTGTATCGACGACCGTCGTGCCGAAGCTTTCAAGGACGAGTGAGCTGGATTTCCTCAAATCGAGTGATGCTTGCGGCGGGACGAACTGGAGCGCGGAATTTATTCCGCGCGGTTGGGTGTGGAGGTTCCGCGCGGAATAAATTCCGCGCTCCAATTGCAGAGCAACACTCGTTGGCATGAGCTGGAGGTTCAAAAGCGTGGCCGTCGTCGGCTCGGGTGCCATCGGGCTTTATTATGGCGGTCGGCTCGCCGCCGCCGGTGAGGATGTCCGATTTCTCGTCCGCTCGGATTTCGAGGCGATTTCCCGTGACGGACTGAAGGTCAAAAGTGCTCACGGCGACTTCGAGCTTCCGCAGGTAAACATCTTTCGCACATCGGAGGAAATCGGTCCGGTGGATCTCGTCATTGTGGCATGGAAAACCACTGCAAATCATCAGCTTGCGGCCATTCTTTCTCCGCTTCTAAAAATGGGAACTCAAGTGCTCACGCTTCAGAATGGCTTGGGAAATTGCGAGAGTCTGGCGGAAATCGTCGGCCCCGACCAGGTCCTCGGCGGGCTTTGCTTCGTCTGCATCAACCGGATTTCCCCCGGCTTGGTCAGCCACTCCGCTGGCGGACGGATGACCCTCGGAGAGTGGCAACCGCGTCGTGACGGTCGCGTGATCGAACTGGAGCGGCGTTTCAAATCGGCGGGAATCCAAGCGGTCGCCGTGGAGAATCTGGAGAAATCCCAGTGGGAAAAGCTCGTCTGGAACATCCCGTTCAACGGGCTCTCCGTCGCGGAAGGCGGAGTGACCACCGATGTCCTGCTCGCCGACGAACGGACCGAAAACGAACTCCGCGCTTTGATGGCCGAAGTCATCACCGCCGCACGGGCTTTGGGCCTCGATTTGAGCGACGATCTCATCGATTTCAACATCGACCGCACCCGTCCGATGGGTCCCTACCGAACCTCCAGCATGATCGATTTCGTCGAAGGCCGGGAAGTGGAGGTCACGCCGATCTGGGAAGAACCGCTGCGCCGGGCGACCGAAGCCGGGGTGGAAATGCTGCATCTCGCGGAGTTGCTCCAGCGGATTCACACCCGGCTGGCAGAGCGGGACTTCAGCGGCCGGGCTTGAAAAAATTGATAACCCGCGCGGGTTTCTTACCCCCGCGGGCTCTCCGTTCCTGTGGCTTTGTCAACATCGGTCATTCCTTTGTCCCGCGTTTGGACGTATTCCTCGGTATAAAGGGCGGCTTGACATTTAAGATTACTTAAATATTAAACCACCCGGATTCGCTCACCCTCGATGTTTCCGAGCGATTTTTTTCGAACCTCCCCGCTCCCCTCATGAGAATTCCATCACGCTGCTGTCTTTTCACGGTCGTTTCCTTTGGCGCGATCATTCCCGCCACGGCGATTACCATCAACGTGCTGCCGGGAGTGAACAATGTGCCCATCACCAGTGTGACCTATGGCATCCCCGGATCGCCGGATGTGGTGCAGACGAATCCCGCGGTCGGGGTTACCGGCCCGCTGACCAATACGGCGGTGAATGTGAAGTCGGTCCAGGTCAACAACGGCGGACTGTTGGTGGATTTGAATTTTGTGAACACGATGGGTGCCACGGTGGTGAACGTGAATCCGCAGTTGGCGTCGATTTCCGGCATCGGGGTTTTCAATCACAACCTGACCACTCCGAGCAACGGACCCGGCGGACTGGCGGCATTCACGAGCGCGTTGGAAGCGACGGCCAGTGACTTCGATCTCCGCAACTACTGCTACTACGACTTTGTTCCGGCAGGTTCGCCGACTTTGAATGTTCCGGACTATGATATTCTGTACACCGAACCCATGAAGCCATCGGACTACCTCCTGGTTTCCGAGCGAAATGGAAACACCTACTTCGAGGTGACGCCGCTGAAGCAGGATGGGACACCTTTCGAATTCGCCAACAAGCTGCTGTTTGGCGGTCCGGGTGGTCCATCTTACAGCGTTTATGATTGGAATTCGGGCTATGCCGCTGCCGGAAATTTCCCGGATCAGGCGCAGGCGTTCTCGGTGGCATCCGCCGGAAAATTTTTCGAGGGTACCAGTGAAACTCCCGGTCTGATCTACGGCTTCCGGATCGATAATGACGGCGAAGCGGATGTGAAGATGGTCATTATCAGCGATACTCCTTTCGAGGGTAGGCTGGTCCCGGAGCCTTCGACGTTCCTGATGGGGCTGGGGGCCTGCCTGCTGTTCGGCTTTTCGAGAAATCGCGGGCGAGGCCCGGTGTGAGCGGCCGGGTGAGCCGGATCGGCGGGCAGAAAGCCTCTTGTGGGAACAGTAAATCTCGGCGAGAATGCGCTGGAAGTTCCTGAGTGGATTTGGGAGCTTCCTTCATTCGCCGCCGCACCGGACTGCCGGTCGTTTTCCCGATGTCCACTTCACCCAATCCGCCCGTCTCCAAAGTCGTCATCCCCGAGGGCCTTCGGGTGCAGTTGGACGACTTCCGGCGTCACCTGTGGCGGGTGAAAATCCTGGAGGCCATCGCGGCCGGGATCATCGGGCTGCTGGTTTCGTTCCTTTTGGTTTTCGGGCTCGACCGGGTCTGGCAGACTCCGGGTTGGGCGCGTCTGCTGATCCTGGTGGGCGGCATTTCGTTGTTCACGGTTTTCGCTCCCTATTGGCTGCACCATTGGGTTTGGCGGCAGCGGCGGGAGGAGCAGCTCGCCCGCCTGATCGCCCGCCGCTATCCGGGGCTGGGCGATCGGTTGTTAGGCGTCATCGAGCTTCAGAGCCAGGAGGGGAATGCAGACACGCTGTCGCCGCGGCTGCGCGAGGCGGCGATGGAAGCGGTGGCGGTGGAAACCGGAAAACGCAAACTCGACGAGGCGCTTCCGCCACAACGTCACCGGCGCTGGGCCTTGGCCGCGCTGGGGCTGGCAGGAATTTCCGCAGCGGCCTTCACCATCACTCCGAGGGCCGGATGGAACGCCCTCGAACGCTGGCTGATGCCGCTTTCAAAAACCGAGCGTTACACGTTCACGCGGTTGGAAAATCCTCCGGTCTATCGGGCAGTGGCCTTTGGCGAGGCTTTTGAAATTACACTCCGCCTATCAGGTGATTCCGAACAGCGTCCTTCGCAGGCGTCCGGTCGATACGGATTGCAGCCGGTGGTGGAAAGCAAGCTGGCAAAGAATATCTATCAATTCACTTTTCCCGGCCAACAGGAACCTGGAATCATCGCATTTCATGTCGGAGATCTGAGACACCGGATCAGGATCGAACCGGTGCCGCGGCCGAGTGTGGAGAACTCCATCGCGGTGGTGACCTCGCCGGATTATCTGGGGGTTCCCGAACGGACAGTGGATTTGAATGCGGGGGTGGTGAGTGCGGTGGAGGGCAGCAAGGTCAGGATCGAGCTTAAGACGAACCGGCCTCTTGCCGCGGCCACTTTCGGGCCGACCCGCTCGCAGGTGATCGATGAGAAAAGCGATTCCGCCGCGCATGTGCCGGTCGAGGGCGCGTTGGTGACCTCGGGAGTGACGGCGAGGACGCCGGTGATCGACGTCGGGGCGGTGCCCTTTGAAATCCCATTTGCATGGACTGACGAGATCGGGCTCACCGGCGAATCGGGCTATCGCCTGCGGGTGGATGCGATGCGCGATGCGGTGCCGACCTGTTATCTGCAGGGCATCGAACGCCAAAAAGTGATGTTGCCCGAGGAGACCGTGGATTTCGAGGTGCTGGGAGAAGATGATTTCGGAGTCAAGTTGTCGGGCATCGAGTGGTCCGGACAATTCACGCGGCCAACCGATGAAATTCCGGCCAAGGGCGAGATCAAGCTCCAGGATGGCGGACCGGAAGAACGCCGGGTCATGTCTCCGGCGGCATTTTCCCCAGCCGCGTATGGCATCACGCCGCAGAAAATCACGCTCCGCGGCTATACCGAGGATTATTTCCCGAAGCGCGGAAGAACCTACTCCGAGCCGGTGGTGCTCTACGTGCTCACCCGTGACGAGCACGCGCAACTGCTCAAGAGCCGGTTTGATCGGAACATCACCGAGTTCGAAGACCTCGCCCGGCGCGAGCAGGAGTTGTTGGACGAGAACCAGCGGCTGGAGAAACTGGGGGGCGAGGAGCTTCAAAAGGACGAGAACACCAAACGGCTCGAGAATCAGGAACAGGCCGAGGCCGAGAGCCAGCGCAGGATGAAGGATCTAACCGATCAGATGGAGAGCCTCATGAAGGACGCCGCGCGCAACGGCGACATCGAAAAAGACACGCTCAAGAAAATGGCCGAGTCGCTCAAGTCGATGCAGGAGCTTTCCCAACAGGATTTGCCCAAGGTGGAAGGCAAGCTCAACGACTCCCAAGACCAGGCGAACGCACCGGAGAAGACCGGCAAGGATGTTTCGGAAGCCGTCGAGGAGCAGAAGAAGGCGGTGGAAAAAATGCAGGAGGCGATCGCCAAGGCCAACGAAGCGAACCAACAGTTCGAGGCTGGCACCTTCGTCAACCGGTTGAAGAAAGCGGCGGGCGAGCAGAACGGCATCGCCAGTTCGCTCATCGAGGCCTACGAGCGGATCCTCGGCGTGAAGAGTGGCAGGCTCGATCCGTCCGACCAACGGCGTTTGACCGAAGCCGCCAACCAGCAGGCCAACACCGCATCCGACGTGCGCTGGATCCAGGAGGATCTTGCCAACTATTTCGCCCGGACCAGCACCGAGTCGTTCAAACAGATTCTAACCGAAATGAAGGACTCGCAGATCGATGTCGGGCTGGAGGAAATCCGGACGCTGCTGACTGCCAACCACACCTTCGTCGCCACGGAAAATTCGAAAACCTGGGCCGACAAGCTCACCGAGTGGGCCAAGAAGCTCGAAGGCGAAAAGGACAAGGATTCCAACGGTGGCGGAGGAGGAGGGGGACAGAGTCCCGAAGACGAGGATTTCGAATTCATGCTCCGCGTCATGAAACTGGTCCAACAGGAGCAGGACCTCAGGGCGCAAACCCGCGCGCTGGAGCAACTCCGCCGCGGCGAATCAAAATCAACCCCGCCAACCGCACCATGAAACGTCTCTTCGCTACCGCAGCCTTGCTGGCATTGCTCCCGATGATCGCCATGGCGGAAGACGCGGCGCCTGACGCCGTTTTGGAAAAACACCGCGAGGCGGCGAACAAGGTCGCCGACAGGCAGGATGAGCTTTCCGCGGATGTCCAGCAGCTCACCATCGAGCAGACGGTTCCAAAGGTCATCGAGCTGCTCACCCAGGTGGAGGAGATCATGGACGAGGCGACCGACAATCTCGCTGCCTCCGACACCGGTGGCAAAACCCTCGCCGCCCAGACCGAAGTCATCGAGAAGATTCACGAAGCTGCCAAGGAAAAGCAGAACTCTAAAGGAAGTGGCAAATCCGGCAGCGCCATGATGGAAATGATGGAGCGCATGATGGGAAAAACTCCGGAAGGCGACAAGGAAGGCAAGGGTGACCAGCCCGGCGACACCGGCGGCAAGGGGCAGAATGGTCTATCCGATACCGGGAATGGCGCTGTGGATGGGCAATCGGGTGGCAAAAGCGAGGTCCGCAAGGTGCCCAAGGCTGGCGGATCCGCGGGCCATGTCCTGCCGGAGGAATTCAGGAAAGCGCTCGACGCTTATAACAGGGGTGCCGAGAAGAAAGTGAAATGACCCCATTCATGACCCTTCATCTGACAGCTTTGAAACCGGCCATTCGCCTGCTGGCCGCGGCCGGCGCTCTTGCGCTATCAGGCACCGCTTGGTCTCAGAATCTTCCGGGACGCGCGGATGATTCGATTCCGTCCCAGGCGGAGTTGATCTACGAACGCGGGCTTCAATACCTCGCGAAGTCGCAGAATGACAAAGGCGCCTGGTCCGACAGCGTGGGCGCGGAACCCGGCGTCGTCGGTCTCTGCGTCGCGTCCTTCCTGGCTCATGGCGAAGATCCTAACAACGGACCCTATGCCAAGAATATCCGCCTCGGGATAGATTTCATCCTTTCCCAACAGAACGAGAAAAACGGCTACATCGGCTCGAGCATGTACAACCATGCCTTCGCCACCAAGGCCCTCGCGGAATCCTACGGCGTTCTGGACGACCCCAGGCTCGCCCCGGCGCTCAAGAAAGCCGTCGAGCTGATTGTGAGCGCGCAGAAGCGGAATCGTTTCGGCGGCTGGCGCTACACCCCGGAAAGCCGGGATGCGGACACGACGGTGACCGGTTGCCAGATGGTCACCTTGTTCGCCGCGCGCAATGCGGGCCTCGCCGTGCCTGACAACACCCTCAAGAAGGGGCTCGACTACCTCGCCCTCATGCGGGCCAAGGACGGTTCCTACGGCTACACGTCCAGCTCAGGCGGGAAACCGACTCTAACTGCCATCGGATCGTTGTGCCTTTCGCTGGCGAAGGAAAGGGATTCCGCCGGCTATCAGGCGAGCCTGGCTTATCTGAAAAACAGCCTCGACTACCGCGACCGCTACTATCCGTTTTATTTCGAGTATTACATGTCGCAGGCCCTGTTCCACGCCGACGAGGCGACTTGGAAGGAATGGAACGCCCGCAACATCCGCTACCTCGGCACCATCCAGTCTCCCGACGGCTCGTTCCCCGGAAACCAGGGTCTCTCCTTCAACACCGCTGGCGCGCTCCTCTCGCTGGCTCTCAACTACCGGTTCCTGCCGATTTACGAAAAATGATCCGACGCCTCGTCATTTCCTGGATGCTGGGTTCCGCCGTCCTCGGGGCTGCGGAACCCGATGACCTGTTGCGTTTCACCAACGGCGACCAGCTTCATGGCACGTTCCAGGGCATCAAGGAAGGCCCGCGGGCGATCTGGCTGCGCGACGACGTCTCCGCACCGGTGGACTTCAAGGCCCAACAGATCCGGCAGGTGGTGCTTCGCGGCGGCCGGCCGTCGAAATCCCTGACCTCCGTCTCCCACATCGCCTTGGTCAATGGAGACCGCATCCCCGGCAGGATCGTGGAAATGGATGAGAAAGCCATCACGATGGACACTGCGTTCGCCGGCGAACTGAGGATTCCCCGCGACCAGGTGGCGATGTTCGCACCGAATCCGTTAGGCGGCCGTCTCCGCTACCACGGGCCGTTCATCGAGGATGAATGGAAGATGGCCCACGCCGCCTATCCTGAAGGCATGCCCGCCGTGGAACAGGAACCCGCCGAAGGGCAGAACGCCAAGGCCGATCAGCCAGGGCGCTGGGCGTTTTCCGGCTCCGGCTGGTATTGGAAAAGCAAAAGCTACGGCACCGCCATCATCCGCGAGAACGCGTTGCCCGACCGTGCGATCCTGCGCTTCGACCTTGCCTGGCGGAACCGCCTGTCCGTCGCCATCGGCTTCCATGCCGACCTCGCGAAGCCGCAGCCTGAGGAAAAAAACGAGGCGAACCAGGACGAGGTGAGAAGGCGGCCGCTTGGCTTCGTTCCCGGAGATTCCGCGATCCTGCCGAAACTTTTCGGCAACAGCTACGTCCTGCAGATTTTCTCCATGCAGATGATTCTGTATCGGACCTCCGTCGATGGCGACGGCATCCCCTCCGTCGAGCGGGTGCAGATCAACGGCAGCGGAACGCGCCTCGGCGACACCGGCAAGGTGACGGTGGAAATCCGCAGCAACCGTCTAACCGGCGAGATCTCGCTGTTCATGGACGGAGCGTTCGTCGCCCAGTGGAACGAGAGCGCCGGAGGGCTCTACGATCCCTCGCGCTTCGCCGGCAAGGGCAACGCGTTCGGCTTCGTAGTGCAGACCGAGGACTCGCCCGTGAAAGTCTCCGATGTGATGGTCGCCGAGTGGAACGGCATGCCCGACTCCGCCCGCAGCCTGCAGGCGGACGATCAGGACATCGTCCTTCTAACCAACGGCACCGACCGCTTCTCGGGCAAAGTGGAGTCCTTTCGTGACGGCAGGATCCGGCTGGACGGGAAATTCGGCCAATTCCTTTTCAGTCTCGATGATATCGCGGAGATCCGCTTCGCCCGCAACTCGCTGGCCAAGGAGAGCGAGCCGCCTGCGGACAATCTCACAATCCAGCTCAGCCCGCTCGGGCAGATCTCCGGCCGTCCGGTTTCCGGAAGCGCCACCTCCCTCAGGGTGGTCAATCCGGTGTGCGGTGAAATCGACATCGCCCTGGAATCCGCGGTCGTCCTCGATTTCCACAGCTCCAACAACTTCATCGATGACTGGGATGCTGAATTCTAACTGGTTTGCCGGCCTCGGTGTCGTCCTGGCGGGATGGGCAGCCGTGGATTGCCGTGCCGACGAGCTCACTCTATCCGGCGACGCCCGCCTCACCGGCGTCGTCCGTTCCATCAATGGAGACGGGGTCGTCGAGCTGGTCTCCGAGCTTTCGCCGGAGCCCGTCCTGCTCAAGCCCGATGCGGTCCGGAAAATGTCATTCGCCGGATCCGGCAGCCAGGCCGAGTTGCCCGGGAGCCTCGTCGAGCTCGCCAATGGCGACGTGATCCCTGTTAGGATCGGCTCCTTTGACGGAGAAATCCTCCGGGTGACGACACCGGACGCCGGAGCCCTGGCGATTCCCAAGGATTCGCTGAAATCCGTGCAATTGGGAGTCCGTCGGCAAAAAGCGATCTACTCGGGACCGCGGAACCTGGAGGAATGGTCTGCCGATATCGAAGGCGCGAGAAACTGGCGCTTCGCGAAGGCCGCCCTAACCGCCAACGGCCCGGCGGTCGCGATGAGGAAGATCGATGTGCCGTCGCGGTTTGTTTTCAAGTTCAGCCTGAAGTGGCAGATGAGTCCGAACTTCACGGTTTATTTCGCCGATCCGCTGACTCCCAAGGTGGATCAGGTGGACCGATATTTTTTCCAGTTCAACGCTTCGGGAATCGAGATCAAGCGGGAATCCGGCACCGGCCCGAAGGTCCAGTCGGTGATTCTGCTGACCCGCAGTCCGGAGGATTTTCCGTCCAACCAAGTGGATGTCGAGATCCGGGTAGACCGGAAGGCATCGCGTCTCCACCTGTTTCTCAACGGCGAGCCGGAAGCCTCGGGAGTGGATCCGGTGGTCAATGCCCCTGTCGGATCGGGTTTTGTTTTCGTCAGCAGTTCGCCGTCGGGAACGCCGCAGGAAATCCGTGCGATCGAGGTGCTGGATTTCGACAACTCCAAGGAGCGGCATCGTTCGGAGGAACGCGGCGATCCGAAGATCGACAGCATGATCAGCCGCGAGGACGAACGCTGGGGCGGGCATCTAACTGGAATTCGCCAGGGATCCGACGGGGCCATCTTCACGTTCAAGAGCGACTTTCAGGAGGAACCGCTGGAACTGATGGAAGGCGATGTCTCCACCGTCTTCTTCGCCCGGCGGGAGGGCGACGCGGCTCCGCCGAAACAGGCCCCGTGGGTGTTGAAGATCCGTGGCGAAGGCTTGCTGCACATGGCGTCCTGCACGTTTTCGGAATCCGGTGTCACCGCCGTCCATCCTCTGCTAGGGCCGCTGGAAATCAGCCGCGGCGGAGTGACCGCCTTGGAGCGACTCCAGCCTGACAGCGATCAAGAACCCGAGGAATGAAACCCGCCCTTGCCATTTCCCTTTTCGCCCTCGCGCTCGGCCGGCTGTCCGCTGCTGACGCGGTGTCCTCGACCGTGCGCTTCTCGAACAACGACCGCTTGTCGGGTTCATTGGAATCCCTCACCACCGAGCAACTCGTTTGGAATTCACCCATCCTGGAAAAGCCCGCGCCCTTCCTGCTGGGCAAGGTGCTGGATCTCACGATGGCGGCGGAACAACCCGCCATCGACGCGCGTCACGAGGCTTCCATCACCTTGACCAATGGCGATCTCGTGCGCGGGCAGCTCGCCGCGGTGTCCGACGAGGCGGTCGAGCTGGATACATGGTATGCCGGCCGGATGAAATTCAACCGGCTGATGATTTCCGACATCCGCATCGCCGAACGGCCGGACCTCGTCTATCGCGGACCTGCCGGGCTAGACGGCTGGAAACAATCCGGCGACAAACCGACATGGGTCTATCAGAACTCCTCGCTCCGGTCCATTGGTTCCGGCAGCATCGCCAGGGAGCTGAAACTCCCCGAGGAGTGCAGCGTCTCCTTCGACATCGAGTGGCGTGACAGGTTCTCGCTCAAATTCGTCGTTTTTTCCGATGATCTAACCAGTGATCGCCCGGCATCGGGATACGAACTCCAGTTCCAGCAGCGCAGTATTTCGCTCCGCAGCGGCAAGGGGCAGCGGTTCATCGGCCACTCGCAGGGCGCCACCTCCCTCCAGGAAAACGAGAAGGCCCGCATCGAGGTCCGCGCCAGCTCGAGAACCGGAAAGGTCTCGTTGTATGTCGACGGTGAGGCGATCGAGAACTGGGTTGACACGGAACTCGCCCGCAACGAATTCGGAAAGGGGATTCATTTCATCAGCCAGAATTCCATCCCCATCGAGGTTTCCCGCATCGAGGTCGGCGCGTGGGATGGTGAAACGGAGAAAATCCCCGATCCGCAATTCCAAGCGGGCAACCGCGCGTTCGGCGAGGATTTGCTAGAGGATGCCGTTCCGGTTCCCGAAGTGAAGCCGAAGGCCGGGCGGATGGAGATGCGCAATGGCGACAGCATCGCCGGCGAGGTGGTGTCGATCGACAATGGCTTGATTCTGGTGAAGACGCCATTCCGCGAGGTGAAACTGCCTGTCGAGTCGCTGCGTTCCCTGACTCTGAAACCAGTGGAGCTGGAGCGTTGCATCCGCAAGAATGGCGATGTCAGGGCCTGGTTTCCCGATGGTTCATCGCTGGTGTTCCGTCTCGACGAAGTGGGGGATGGCTCTCTATCCGGATTCAGTCAGAACTTCGGAACCGCCCGTTTCAAATTGGCGGCTTTCAACCGGATTGAATTCAACATCTACGAACCGGAATTCGAAGAAATCCGTTCGGCGAACGGTTGGTGAGCAGCGGTAGCCCTGTTCCGTGCGGTCTGCTTGCGAATCGCCGTTAGAACTACTGCCGATCGTCCTGATCTAGCTTATTTTTCCTTTGATTTCGCCGGCTTGACAGCTGTCCGCTCGATGAATTCGATGATCATTCCGGCGACGTCCTTTTTCGACGATTGCTCGATGCCTTCGAGTCCGGGAGACGAGTTCACCTCCATCACCACGGGTCCGTGGTTCGAGCGGAGAAGATCGACACCCGCCACATTCAGGCCCATGGCCTTGGCCGCGTTGATGGCGACGGCTCGTTCATCGGTGGAGATCTTCACCTTCTCCGAGGATCCGCCACGATGGAGGTTCGAGCGGAATTCACCGGGAGCTCCCTGGCGTTTCATGGAGGCCACGACTTTTCCACCGACGACGACGCAGCGGATGTCCGCGCCTTCGGCTTCCTTGATGAATTCCTGGACGAGGATGTTGGCGTTCAGGCCGCGGAAGGCCTCGATGACCGACTCCGCTGCATTCGTCGTTTCCGCGAGCACCACGCCGACGCCCTGGGTGCCTTCCAACAGCTTGATCACCAGCGGCGCGCCGCCGCACATTTTGATCAGCTCGCCGGTCGCTTCGGTGTGGTGTGCGAACCCGGTGACCGGCAGACCGATGCCGCGTTTCGCCAGCATCTGGAGCGACCGCAGTTTGTCCCTCGAACGGGCGATGGCCACCGAATCATTGAGGGTGAAAACGTTCATCATCTCGAACTGCCGCACGACGGCATTGCCATAAAACGTATGTCGCGCCGCGATCCGGGGGATGACGGCGTCCGCTACGATTTCCTCACCGTCGACATAGATCCGCGGCTTGCGCGAGGTGATGTTCATGTAGCAACGAAGGTAGTCCACGACCCGGACTTCGTGGCCGCGCTTGGTGGCGGCGTTCACCAGTGCGTCGGTGCTGTAGAGCTTTGCGTTGCGCGAAAGAATGAGGATCTTCATTTGGAAAATTTTACCAGAGCAGGAAACGCGCCGGAACTGCAACCGCGTCCAATAGGCATCGCGCCTCCCGGTCAATCGGAAAAACGAAACTCTTTCGAAATGAACGGCCGGGCATGAAAGGATCCCGCCGCGGGTGCCGATAGATCGGGCGGCTTCAAGCGTGGCGAAGGCTGTTAGGCCCCGCTGCCCGGCCCATCGATTTTCCGCGTGACCCGCGCTGGATCCGGAGTCAGGCTGGCGGCGAACCACTTTTCAAAACCATGGGAAATTTTGACGCTTTCGAATCCAAGATGACCGCCGCCGGCATGGGCGATGCAGCCATCCGCGCCTTCCGCCGCAACTACGAGGCCTTGCTCCGCAACGAGACGGGAATGATCCCGGAAGAATCCATTTCACCGGCGCAGGGACTTGCTTCGTTCGATGACATCGCCACTCCGGAGGATGCCGATCCATTGCTTCTATCGCAGGCCGTGGTCATCAAACTGAACGGCGGCTTGGGCACCGGCATGGGCTTGCAAGGACCGAAAAGCCTGCTTGCCGTCCGCGATGGAGTGAATTTCCTCGATCTCATGGTCCGTCAGATCCTCGACCTGCGTAAAACCAGCGGCGCGAACGTACGGTTGCTGTTGATGAACAGCTTCAGCACCAGCGCGGACACGCTGGCCCACTTGGAGAAATACACCTCGCAGGGTCTCGACGACGCTTCCGAAGTCGAGCTGATGCAGAACCAGATTCCGAAGATCGATGCCGCGACCTATCAGCCTGTCGAGTGGCCTGCCGACCCGGACCTTGAATGGTGTCCGCCCGGCCACGGCGATCTTTACCCGGCCCTTGTCGGCAGCGGCTGGCTCGACCGCCTGCTGGCGGAAGGCGTGAAATACGCCTTTGTTTCCAACTCCGACAACCTCGGTGCCATCCTCGATCCCGCGATCCTCGCTTACTTCGCGAAAAGCGGCGCGCCGTTCCTGATGGAAGTCACCCGGCGGACGGCGGCGGATCGCAAAGGCGGCCATCTCGCCGTGCGGAAATCCGACGGCCGACTGCTGCTCCGCGAAGTCGCGCAATGCCCGGATGACGATGTCGGCGCGTTCCAAGACATCGACCGCCACCAATACTTCAACACCAACAGCCTCTGGCTGCGTCTTGATCTCCTGAAATCCCAGCTCGCCGCTGATTCCGGAGTCCTGCCACTGCCGATGATCCGCAACAACAAAACCGTCGATCCCCGCGACAAGAAATCGACCGCCGTCGTTCAGTTGGAAATCGCGATGGGAGCCGCCATCGAGTGTTTCGAAGGCGCCGCCGCCATCGACGTGCCTCGCAGCCGTTTCGCTCCGGTGAAGACGACAGGGGACCTGCTCGCCCTGCGCTCCGATGCCTATGAAGTCCTCGAGGACGGCCAGGTCCGCCTTGCCGCCTCGCGAAACGGAGTTCCGCCCAACATTGTCCTGTCGGACGACTACAAGCTGGTGGACCAGCTCGATCCGCTCGGCGTTCCCAGCTTGATCCAATGCGATTCCCTCAAAATTTCCGGTCCTGTCCATTTCTCCGACGGCGTGGTGATCGAGGGCGAGGTGGAAATCAAAAACACCACCCCGGAACGCATGATCATCCAGCCGGGAGTTTACAGGAATCAGGTGATCGGGCTCTGAGCTTCTGCGACTTCGGAACCACTTCCTTCCTCCGGAATGGCTCGGAATCTAAGGAGATTCCCTAGAGGAATATGACCATTTCGGCACATTCTAAACAAAGTTGAACAAATCTTGATGACCACTCTTGCCAATACCGGTTCCTGTGCATAAGCCCTCCGGCGCAATGGCAAGTATCGGACCCTTTTCCTTCCCTACCACTGGTTTTGACGCTGTAATTTTCGATTGTGACGGCACGCTCGTTGACTCGATGCCCGCCCATTTCGACGCCTGGTGCGAGGCGCTCGCCCTCCACGGAGCCGGCGGGGTTTTCAAGGAGGATGTGTTCTTCGCCATGGGTGGCAGACCGACCATGGACATCGTCGTCGAACTCAATGACGAGTATAATTTGAAGCTCGATCCCGCCGCCGTCGCCTTTGCGAAACGCGAGGCTTTCCTCAAGCGCCTCAACACCATCACCCTCATCGAGGAAGTGGCCGCCTTCGCGGAAGGTCTCCGTGGCAAGGTGCCTATGGCCATCGCCACCGGCGGCTCGCGGATGGTCATCGAGAAAACGCTGAAAATCGTCGGCATCTCCGATTGGTTCGATGAAGTGGTCACTGCCGACGACATCGTGGAAGGCAAACCCGCCCCCGACATTTTCCTCAAAGCCGCGAAACTTCTCGGCGTCGATCCGACCAAGTGCCTCGCCCTCGAAGACGCGCCCGCCGGCATCCTCTCCGCCCAACGCGCCGGAATGCAGGTCATCGCGATTCCCTGCCCGCTGGTTTCCAGCGGCTGCTGAGCCCCTAAGGGCCGGGGACGTCTAGTCCCCGCGGATGGAAGGGGAAGGTCTTCCAGCTCGTCTTTTCCTTTTGGCATGCTGAATCGATCCCATTCCTGAAATCAAAAAAACCGATCCGAGGCGGTGGGACTCATTCTGAGGATTCATCCATTTGCCAGGCAGATTGCATCAAGGTTTTGCGACGGGTGGCGTTGTCAGCATGACAGAACGCCGGTGGGAAATCTTGCGGCTAGCAGGTCCGCATCGACCGGATTGTTAAAACGCGGCCTGACCCCATTCATGACCCCATTCACCTTCATGCGGTGATAAGGTGGTGAATATTCTCAGACTAGGTTTCATCTTCTTTTCTGGCCTATCGTCTAGCTCATCCACGGCGGGGATGGAAGCCCGAAATCAAACTGGAGCGCTACCCGCCGTTGGATGGAGCGTCTTGTTAGGCTTCCTTTTTCTATTGGAAGGTGCCAATTCCACGATACGCGAGATAAAGTATTGCTATGGCGACTAATGCCATAGCCACCGCTATCACCAGTGCCATCGTACATCCAGATTTTTTCTTCTTTTGTTCGGCTTGCAATCGAGCCTGCAGATCATCGCAAACTTGGAATCCAAGCCATTCGTATTCAGCACTTTCGCATTGGAGGCCCGGAATGCTGATAAAGTCACTGCCCGGTGCGGCCCGGTCTGGTATCTTTTCAAGTTCGCAACGCAAGGCCTCGCTAAGGCTCAACAGGTCCTCTCTCGAACCGATGATGTTGACACCTGGCGACTGACTACTCTCGATCTCTACGATGACTCGCATTCTAGTGTTTACCTATTGATACTACTGAAAGAAATCTTCATACCTCTGCCGAACGATTGAGTGCTCCTACGGGAGCGATTGAAAGGAAAATGGAAAGAAATTGAGGTGCTTATGGCCCGTTAGGAGTCACGGCTTGTTCGCCCATATTGGATTCAACTTCTTCAAACGTTAACCATCCATCAGCGTGATAATACCAAAAGTCGTCACCAGTAGGACATACTCCATGGAAATACTTCTTAACCCAACCGGGCTCAGGTGGTGGGCCAGAATACCCAACTTCCATCTCCTGCTTGCAGCGAGGACAAGAAATATCTGTGGGTGCCACCATGTCATCTGAAGCCCAAAACCGACGAAAGTCGGAGATCTGCTCCTCAAACTTCACAGGCTCACCACGAATCCTACGCGCGTAAGACAAAAAAATGATTCCGGACATGTCATCGGGGGCGAACAGCCCCTTCCGGATGAGCGCCTTTCTCAGTTTGGAATCGTTCCTGTTGAGCTCTCCGTTCCGGAGCGCCATGCCAGCGCCCAAATGGTCGTATGTCTCCTCGGCCGTTGCAGCCTCTTTGATCTTTAGGCGGTCTTCTTCCGAAGTGCCTTCGATCATCCGATCAATGAAACTATCAAATTCTGGTGGTAGAACCTCACCATCTAGTTGCACCTGATCAGGCCTCTCCCCCGAGAATAGCACTTCCCCGCGCTTCTGACATGAGGAGAAGGCAGCGACTAGCACTAGGTATGCAATAAGGCGCATCTTGATTCTTGGCGAACAGTGTAATTCGTAGCACCTCGGGACGTGATATCCGGTAAGGAACTACCCTGAGGAAGCTGTCAGAATCCGTTGGTTTCACAAGGGTTTTCCCGGTCCGGCGTGTGTATATCCGGTCCGGCGGGGCGGGTGGTTCCGGGGTGGCGTTCCCTAGCAGATATCAAGCGGCGGCGGGTGGCGGCGCGGCTAGAAGGGGCGGGTGATGGTGACCGGTTCGCTGCCGGCTTCGTTGCCGGTGGTGAGGCGGACGAAGACCTTGTAGCTCACGGCGTTTCCGGGGAGGCTGAAGCCGGCGGTGGTGGTGAAGGTGAGCGGGCCGCCGGGCGGGATGCTGGCCAGCGTGGTCTCGTCATCGCTCACGTAGTCCGGGCCGGGGACGCTGCGGAGTTCGTAGCTGGCGAGGTCCGGGTCGGTGCTGGCGGGCCAGGAGAGTTCGGCGCGGGCGTCGGCGGCGTCGTAGGTGCCGGTGAGCTCGACGGGATCGGGCGTGTGGCCGGGCAGCGGGGTGAGGCGCGGCAGGGTGAGGACTTCCACGGAATCCGCCGCGTAGAGCGCCTCGATCCGGAGGCGGTATTGTTTCATGATGCCGGATGCGCGGTCCTGTTGGGCGTTGCGGGTGATGCGGGTGGCGGCCACGGCGCGTTCGGCCTCGCCGCGGGCGGTGAAGGCGCTGTCCACCTCCGCCCGCAGGGTGACGAGCTGGGCGCGGGTGAATCCGCCGGGCAGCAGCAGCGGGGCGGTGAAAATGGGGTCCGGCGGCTGGGCATTGACCCGCGTCCAGAGGTCCAGCGCGTCGTCGATGGCGTTGAGAAACGCATCCCGCCCGGCGGCGCGGGCCGGCACGGCGGGGACGGCAGGACGATTGGAATTCCGTGGGTTTCCCAGCGTTCTTTCGTCCCCGGGGGGACTTTGAAAACCGCCTGTGATCTACCCACCACTGAAGGGGTGGGCTCTGTGTCGGCATTTCATCCCAAGTCCAAATCCTTGAGGACGATGGGATCAAAGGGGGCGATCCGGACTCGTCTATCCGGGAAGTCCGTGATCCATACAGGCATCCGGGGAAGGCGCGGAATCACGGTTTCGGGGCGGGAAATGGGCTGCGGCGGGCGGAAATGGACGTTTTTCCGCCGAAACGGGGTATTTGCATGCAATAGGTGCCCGCCGACGTGGCGGGGAGGGGTATTTGCATGCAAAGAGGGGCCGCCGACGTGGCGGGGAGGGGTATTTGCATGCAATTGGCGCCCGCCGACGTGGCGGGGAGGGGTATTTGCATGCAATAGGTGCCCGCCGGCGTGGCGGGAGTGGGTTCGCGCAGGTGCTTGGAGAGTGGGGTGGAAACAAAAAACAGCGGGCTCCGGTGAGGGAGCCCGCTGTTGGAAGAGAAGTCAGCGACGGTCACAGACCGAGCGCTGCAGTTTTTTGGATGATGATTAAAGGCCTGTCCCGCCGTCACGAACCGCCAAGACGCAAAGCTCGCCAAGCCAAACCGATGGCAGATCTCGATGAAGGGAGAATGACAACCGGCTTTACAAGCACCTGTCTGGAGATTCCTTGGCGCACTTGGCGTCTTGGCGGTTCAAATTCATCCCATCCGTGCCGACTTCATCCCTCGTGTAGGCACCCTGACCGCGGGGATCCATTTCCGGAGGGTTCTAATCCGCCAGGCGCAGGGCCAGGGCGTCGAGGGTGTCGATGGAATGGGCGGCGGAGACGCTGATGCGCAGGCGGGCGGTGCCGCGGGGGACGGTGGGGAAGCGGATGGCGGGGACGAGGAAGCCGGATTGTTCCAGGGAGGCGGCGGCGGCGAGGGCGGCTTCGTTGGAGCCGAGGAGGCGGGGGATGACGGGCGTGGGCTGTTGGGAAAGCCGGGTGATGTTCTGTTGGAGTTTTTCCCGCAGGGTTTTTCCTTCGTTAGAACGGATCAGGGCCAGCGAGGCGATGGCGGCGTGGGCGAGGGCGGGGGGAGGGGCGGTGGAGTAGATGAAGCTGCGGGCGCGGTTGGCCAGCAGGTCGATCCAGTCACGCGAGGCGGCGAGGTAGCCGCCTGATAGACCGGCGGCCTTGCTGAGCGTGCCCATCTGGAAGGCGATGCGCTGTTGGAGATTCTCCCGTTCGGCGAGGCCCATGCCGTGTTCGCCGAGGACGCCGAAGCCGTGGGCTTCATCGAGCAGCAGCAGGGCGTCGTGGATTTCGGTGAGTTCGACGATTTCGCGCAGCGGGCAGAGGTCGCCGTCCATGCTGAAGACGGATTCGGTGGCGACGAGGATGCGGGCTTGGGGAAATTTCGCGCGGGTGGAAATGAGCAGGCGTTCGAGTTTCCCGAGATCGTTGTGGGGAAAGACGCGGATGGTTGCTCCTGATAGACGGGCGGCATCGACGAGGCAGGCGTGGGAGAGCTTGTCGAGGAGGACGAAGTCGGTTTTCCCGACGACGGCGGGGATCACGCCGAGCGCGGTGGCAAAGCCGGAGGAGAAGGTGAGGGCGGCTTCGGTTTGTTTCGCCTGAGCCAGGGCGTTTTCGAGCAGTCGGTGAGGTGGCAGGGTGCCGCAGACGAGGCGGGAGGCGGCGGAACCGGCTCCGTAGCGTTGCACGCCCTCGATGACGGCGGCTTCGATCTCCGGATGGCGGGCGAGGCCGAGGTAGTCATTGGAAGCGAAATTCCACAACGTCCTGCCGTCGCGAATGACCTGCACACCGGCGGGCGAGTCGAGCGGCCGGAGTTCCCGCAGCAGTCCCTCGGCAGCAAGCAGGCGCAGGGATTCGGCGGGGCCGGGCATCGGCGTGTTAGAGTCCGGCGGTGGCGGTGGCCGGGCGTTCGAGCGCCCACGCGAGCAGCTTGGCGGAGTCCTTCCAGATGTTAGGCGTGGTGGATTTCAGGACAACCACGATGACGGAGCGGCCGTTCAGCGATCCGCTGGCGACGAGGCAGCGTCCGGCGGCGTTGGTGGTGCCGGTTTTCAAGCCGTCGCAATACGGGAGGGTTTTCAGGAGCCGGTTGGTGTTTTCAAGAAAGCGGGTGCGACCGTCGTTGAAACGGAAGGTCATCGACTTGGTGGCGGTGAATGAGCGGATGAGCGGGCTGCGATAGGCGGCGCGGGCGGCGATGGCCATGTCGCGGGCGGTCGAGTATTGGCCTGCCTGCGGGAGTCCGTTAGGGTTGATGAAGTTGGAATTCCGCATGCCGAGTGATGCTGCTTTCTGGTTCATCAGCGCGGCGAAGCCTTCCTGGCTCCCGCCGACATCACGGGCGAGGGAGCGGGCGACATCGTTGGCGCTTTTCACCATCAGCACCTTGGTCAGCTCGCGGCGCGGATAGACTTCGCCGGGCTTGAGGTTGAGCTTGGTCGGCTCGCAGGCCATGTCGGACGCCTCGATGGTGACGGGCTTGTCGATGTTTCCCGCGTCGAGGACGCAGAGGGCGGTCATGATTTTCTGGGTGCTGGCGACGGCCCGCGGGGAGTCTGCGTTTTTCGCGTAGAGGACGCGGCCGCTGACGACGTCGATGACGATGGCACTCTCGGCGACCACGGCCGGTGGCGCTGTTGGAGGAATGGCGGCGACCCGGACCGGATCACCTTGGACGGCTTGAGCGCGTGGCGGAGGGTTTTTGGGCGGAGGGTTTCCTCCACACGAGGTGACGGACGCGGCAGTCAGCGCGAGGACGATGAGGCGGACACAAAACAACCGTGACATGCGGGCGATCATCCTCATCAAAGCCTGATCATCAAGCCGGGAATGAGTGGATTAGAAGAATCCCCCGGCGGTGATGAGGCTGCTTCACGGGATCCAGCCGAAGACGCGAAAGAGTTTCACGAGCAAATAGGCAACGCCGCCGGCGGCCGGAAGCGTGAGGACCCAAGCCCACAGGATGCGCTCGATCAACGAGAGTTTGAGCGCGCTGAATCGTTTGGCACAGCCGACGCCCATGATGGCGGTGGTGATGCTGTGGGTGGTGGAAACGGTCATGCCCATCGCACCGGTGACGGCGAGCAGGGTGGCGGCGGTGGTCTCCGCGGCGAATCCGTGGACGGGCTGGAGCTTCACCATCTTGTGGCCGAGGGTCTTGATGATCTTCCACCCCCCGGCGGCGGTGCCGGCGGCCATGGTGAGGGAGCAGACGATCTTGATCCACGTCGGCACGTCCGGCGAGAGGTCGTCCACCTTGTGGGCGGCGACGGGGAGGGGGGCTTTGCTGTCGGCGACGGCGGCGTCCATGGCCTTGCCGAGGCTCTTGTCCCAATCGTTGATCTTGGCGGCGACGAGGCGGCCGACCAGGGGAATTTTAGGAAGGATGCGGGATTCTTCCCGTTCGACGATGTGGCGGTGGGTTTCCGCGGCGAGGGAGGCGAGGCGCTGGGAGGATTCCGTTTCTCCGACGGCGGCGTAGGTTCGGGCGGAGAGGGTTTGGAAGGCCTCGCGGAATTCGCCGTGTTTGATGGCGGCGCTTTCGGTTTCGAGGATGCGGGCTCCTTCGAGGAGTTGCTCCGGGGTTGCGGCGGGATTGGAAATGAGCTGGATGCCTTGCTCGGCGCGCATCGACTTGTCCATGCGGAGGAAATCAAGCCAGCTCGGGATTTCCTGGAAGGTGCCGCTGGCGGTGGCGGTGACGAGGGCGAGGGTGATGACGCCCATGGTTTTCTGAGCATCGGCGAGGCCGTGGGCGAATCCCATGTATCCGGCGCTGAAGATCTGGGCCTTGCCGAAGAAGCGGTTGACGAAGCGGGGTTTGGCCTTTTGCAGGAGGAAATACAGGAACCCCATGATAATGAAGCCGCCGACGAAGCCGACGACGGGGGAGGTGACCATGGGAATGACGACCTTGTGGAGCACGCCTTCCATGACGACCTTGCCGTCCTTCACTTTTTCCACGGACCAGATGATGGCGTGCCAGTTGTCATGGGCGCTGGCGACGGCCGCACCGCAGAGGCCGCCGACGAGGGCGTGGGTGGAGCTGGAAGGCAGGCCGAACCACCAGGTAATGAGGTTCCAGACGATGCCGCCGAGCAGCGCGCAGATGAGCACGGCGGGGGAAATGAATTGGGAGTCCACCAGGCCGGACGACACCGTTTTCGCGACCGCATGACCGGCGAGGGCGCCGATGAGATTGGTGGTGGCGGCCATGATGATCGCCTGCCGCGGGGTCATCACCTTGGTACCGACGACGGTGGCAATGGAGTTCGCGGTGTCGTGGAAGCCGTTGATGTACTCGAAGGCGAGGGCGATGAAAATCACCAGGAAAATGATGCCGAGCGTCATGCGGGTGGGAGGCTCAGGAGTTTTTCAGGACGATCTGGGAAACCACGTTTCCGGAGTCGCGGCAACGGTCGATGACCTTTTCGAGAAGATCGTAAAGGTCGCGCTTCGCCATGGCTTGGATCGGGTCCATCGAGCCGGAATAGATTTCCTTGAGGTAGCCGACGACGAGTTGGTCGGCGCGGCCTTCGAGCTCCTGCATCTTGTCGTTCTCCGCCTTGATGTCCTCCAGGCGGGGAGCTTTCGAGAGCATATCGACCATCCGCACCACGACGAGCGCGGCTTCCTGGGCGATGGCCATCTGCGGGGCGAAATCGCCGGGTTTCACCAGATGGTGCATGATTTCATAGCGTTCGCCGAATTTTTCCACGGTTTTCGGAATCCGGTAAAGCGCCTTCGACAGCGCCTCGATGTCCTCGCGGTCGAGCGCGGTGACGAAGACTTTCACCAGTTCCTCACTGATGATTTCCGCGTTCTTCTTCTCGTTGCGGCGGGCGACGGCGAGTTCCGCCAGCGAGACATTTCCGTCCGATTCCTTGAGCAGCCGGGCAAGGGCCTCGATGCTCTGGTGCGCCGATTTCGCGCTGGAGGCAAGGAGTTCAAAGAACCGGTCCGATTTCCCGAATAGCTTGGCAAGTGAGATCACGGTGGGACGGTGACGATTTCGTCACACGGCGACAAGCGGAGTTTTCAAGTTAGAAATGGCGCACCATTTCGCTTGCCACCCTTTGGCCGAAGCCCCACAAAAGCCCCCCGCTCATTCCGGAGCTGCGCAAATCTGTTGCTTCGCCCGGGATGGCGGCTCAATCCTTACTCGCGCGCTCAAATGGAAAGCATCTCATCCCGTATTGCCAAGGTTTCCCCGTCACTCACGCTTGCCGTCACCGCACAGGCCAAAGCGATGATCGCCAAGGGCGAAGAAGTTTACGCGCTCGCCGGTGGTGAGCCGGAAGTCGATACCCCGCAGTTCATCAAGGACGCGGCCATCGCCGCCATGCTTGCCGGCAAGACCAAATACACCCCGGCCGGTGGCATCCCGGAGCTCCGCACGGCGCTTTCCAAGAAATTCAAGGACGACAACAATCTCGACTACGCGCCGAATCAGATCTGCGTCACCGGTGGTGCGAAAATGGCCTGCTATAATGCCATCCTCGCCGTCATCGAGGAAGGCGACGAAGTCATCATCCCTTCGCCATTCTGGGTTTCCTACCCGGAAATGGTCCGCTTGGCGGGTGGTGTCCCCGTCATCGTCGAAACCAAGGAATCCACCGGCTGGAAAATGACTCCCGAGCAATTCGAGGAAGCCATGACCCCGGCGACCAAGATGGTCATCATCAACACCCCCGGCAACCCGACCGGAGCCATCTACACTGCGGAAGAGCTCCTCGCCCTCGGTGAAATCGCCCTCGGCGAAGACATCGTCATCCTTTCCGACGAAATCTACGAAAAGCTCGTCTATGGCGAAAACAAGCATGTCTCCATCGCCTCGCTCAGCCAGGAACTTTACGACCTGACTATCACCGTCAACGGCTTCTCGAAAGCCTACTCGATGACCGGCTGGCGCCTCGGCTACACCGCTGCTCCGAAGGCCTTGGCCGAAGCGATCGAGAAAATCCAGAACCACACCACCTCCAACGCTAACAGCTTCTCCCAATACGGAGCGCTCGCCGCCCTCGAAGGTGACCAATCGTTCATCGAAGACCTCCGCGGCGAATACGACGTCAAGCGCCAGTTCATGTATGGCCGTCTCAAGGCGATCAACAACATCCGCGTCGTCGAGCCACAAGGTGCGTTCTACTTCTTCGTTTACACCGGCAACACCGGCCTGAAGTCGATGAACCTCTGCGACAAGCTCCTCTCCCGTTACAAGGTTGCCGCCGTTCCCGGCATCGCCTTCGGCTACGACGAGGGCATCCGCCTGAGCTACTGCACCACGCTGGATATCCTCAACGAAGGATTGACCCGCTTCGAGCAGTTCTGCCGCGAGCATTGATTTTCTAACGGACCGCGAAATTCATTTCGCCTGTCTCCTCCATCCGCCGCCGGGTCCGTCCCGTTGGCGGATTTTTTATGTCCCTCAAGGAACGGCGAATCGGAGTTCGCCGTTCCTTGTTGAAGTGCTCACTCCAGCTTCCTCCCCATCGCATCCTGATCCGCCTGTGGAAGTTTTGCGAACCAGGCATCCGCATCCTTCGGCCACTTCTCTTCCCACCGTCTCTTCACGTCTTTCAATTGGCGGATGCGTTCCGCGGGATCGTCGAGCGACGCACTGAGGTCCGCCGCCTGGCCGTATCGCTCGCCGCCGCTGAGGCTTTCGATTAGCCGCCCTTTGAATTGCTCGCGTGCCGGACCGGGAGTGAATTTCTTCGACCAATCGATGGCCTGCTCCGCTCCGGGTGAGTTCATGCTCCAGTTGGCAAGCACGTGCAGCATCGTCGGCGGGATGTCCTGTCTTTCCAGTTCCGCCCATTTGGCGAATGCCTGCACGGGATCTTTCATCGCCCAGTTCACCACAACCTGATCGTTCAACTTGTTTTTCTGTTCCTCCGTTAGATCGGTGGTTTCGATGAAATTCGCCGCATCGGCGGGGGACTTTTCAGCCATTTCCCAAATCAAATTCTGATAGCATTTTTCCAACAGCTCCACGTCGCCCCGGGACGCGAGCAGTGCGAGCAATTCCCCGCGTCTGGCCGGGTCGTGGGCAAGCAGCCTGCTCCAATCCCGCAGCATCTGCTTCTGGGCTTCCGGATCGAGCCTCCCTAGCGATTCGCGGGCGGCGGAGAAATCGTCGGTCACCTGTTGGGTGAGGAAGTTCCGCTCCAGCAGGTTTTTCAATTCGTCTCCGTCTTTGGAGAAATCAGCCTGCTCCAGCCAAGCCCGGGCCGCTGCCGGATCCCGCTGCTGCCATTGCCCGAAAACTTCGGTCAGCGCCCCGATATGCGTTCCCGCCATGGACTGGCAGGCAGCTTCCGGATCTTTGAGTCCCCATTGCCGCAGGATCTCGTGGAAAAGCGGATCATTGATCGTCCGGAATGACCGGATGTCCGGCACCAAGCCACCGGGCATACACTCCTTCGCGAATCCCTCCAGCTCTTGTGGACTCATCGTCGCCAGGATCGCCGCCGCCTGCTCGCGCAATAGCCAATCGTGCTTCGCCGATGGGCTATCCTTGAAGCGCCTGCGCAGATCCTCCTTCACGGCGGCCAATTGCTCCGGACTCCGGGATTTCACCACCGCTCCGGCTGCTTTGGGCTCCATCCGGTCGGTCTGAGTCATCGACGAACGGCTTCGCGCCGATGAAATCTCCGCATCGCCCGCCGCCGTGGAAATCGACTGCCGGGCGAGCAGATATCCGCCGACGGCCGCCGAGACGCAGCCCATGGAAATTCCTATCAGAGACTTATTCATGGGCGTCGGCATCTTTCCACGTTAGAATGCTGGAGATTCCCTGCGACTTCGCGACTTTGCCATCCAGCCATTTTTCCGCAGCGTCCGGGTCCTTGTTCCGCCACTCCGTCATCAAGGCCACCCATGCCGGTTGGACGGCTTTCATGTCGATCTTTTCGGTTAGTCCGAGTTGCTGCACTTGCAGTCCCGCCACGGCGGCGAAGTGGCCTTCGCTTATCCATGCAGGCGCTTGTTCCTCCAGCCACTGCTTGGCGTCCGCAGGATCAAATCTCAGCCAATTGCTGTAACCTGCCTCCCACCTCGGTCCGCCCGGCGGGATGTTCTGGCTGACCGCCCAGCGCATCGTCGCGGCGGGCTGCGCGTTGAGGCCATCTTCGAGGACGTGCTGTTCCAATCCCGGTTCATTGTGCTTCTTTGCTTCCGCCATGGCTGCGGGGAAATCCGTGTAAGCCCAGTCGCGGAACAACATGAAATAACCCCAGTCCCTGTCCTGCATCTCCGGCTGCTCCTTCAGCGCCGTGAGCATCGCATTCCGCTGGCCCTCGTCCTTCGCGGCCGCCACACAATACCAACCCAGCAAGTCGCGGTTCTTATCCGGAAACAGCTTTAAATTCTCAAACACATTCTCCGCCGTCCACGTCTGCACCAACATATCCCGTCCCGCGTAGCCGAAATTCTTGTGATCCTTCACCGCTCGATAGGCCGCATTCGCATCGACCCGCATCCATGCCGCCAGCACGCTTTTCGCCGAATCAATCCTCTTCGCTCTGGCATACCCATCGACCGGCCACGGCATCGCCGACACATCCGCCAGCGCCGCCACCGGGTCCGAGTCCGCCCATTTGAAATAGAGCGCCGACTCGATCTCATCCAGCCGCTTCTCACCGTTGCTCCGGCTGGTGGTCAGAGCCCGCGCTTCCCGCACCTGCCGCAACGCCTCGGGGATATCCGCCACCGGCAACCGAGACACCACCTTCCAAATATCCGTCTCCTTCCCCTTGCCGGATAACAGCCCTTTGAAATTCCCAAACACATCCTCCTCCACCCGCCGTTCCCGTGTCGATGTCCGTTCTTTGCGCGAAATCGCCTTCTCGCTGACATCGCTTTTACTTTCCAAAATCCCCGCCGAACCCACCGCGTATCCCGCTGCGCCGCAACCAACGATCAGGAAAATGCCGAGCCGGTGGGTTAGCGTGGACTTCATCAGCCACTTATTAGAGAGGCGTGAAATCCCTGGCAACTGGCAAGTTGGTTCAATCCTGAACCGGATGGGACTCTTCTTTGCGAAGAGCTTGAATGACTGCCGCCATTTTCAGATAGGCGGTGAGAAATCGCGTTGCCGTAGCCGGGTCTTTCGCAGCCCGTGCCCTTGCTTGATAGGTCAGTCTCGCCCGCTCGAAAAAGACTGCCCCGGACTCACCCTCGCCCCGCTGGATCTGGTGATTCCCGGTTCCATCAGAGGCCCAGTCCGCGATGAGGCTCGTCCGACAGAACTCCCCCTGTTCATCGAGATCGAGATAACAGCTCAACTCCTCTTTGCCTAGCAACTCGGGATCCGCGGGCCCGATCATCCATTCGACCGTGCGGGGCTGGTCGTAGGGATTCACGATCGGCCGTGTGGCACAGACTTTCGAACCATCGACCGCAATCACCGCCAGAGGTCGCCTCATGTAAGTGTCGCAGTCGAAATTTTTCGGAAACGGGATGTTGAACCGAATCTCCATCCGCTGCTCCAACCGCGCAAGCGCCCGGACAATGAGCGGGTCCTGAACCACCAGTTCCTCGTCACCTTTGACAGGCCGATCGCGGTCGACGTCATCCTCCGCGCTGACGTGGAGTGGAAGATTCAAGGCAAGCAGGGCGACGAGGACTTTCATGGATGGAGCCCGCAGAGTTTCACTTTACGCCCATTCCCGCCAGATGGATGTCGAATGGATTTTCGCCCGTTTCCTTGCCCTCGATGTGGATCTCCGCCTCGCGCGGGCCGGTGCCGGTCGGCTTGAAGGTGACTTTGAAAGTTGTGGTCCCGTTGATGGGCAACGTCTTCTTGGTTGGAGCGATGATTTTAAAATCCTCTGCATTCGCCCCGTTGATCGTCACGACGATGCCGGTTAGATCCGCGGTGCCGTTGTTGGAAATCGTGAAGGTTTTCTCCCGTTTTGCCGCATCCACCACCAAGGTACCGAAACTCTTTTTCGCCTTTCCGTCCACCAGAGAAGTTCCCGTCGGCTGGCGCACCTCGATTACGGGAGCAAGCTCCGTCACTTCGCACGGATAGCCCTGCCAAACCGGCGTGGTGAATCCGGATTTTCCCTCAAGATGATAGATGGTGAAATCCGGGGCGACGGACGCGAAAGCCCCGTTTGTCCTTTTTGCCATGTCAGGAGGAGCATCCCCTAGAAAGGTTGCCTGGGTCAGCTGCTTTGCCCCCTCGAAGGCACCGGATTCGATCCGGGTCATGCTGGCGGGAATGATCACACTGGTGAGGCTTCGGCAGGTCGCGAAGGCATAGTGGCCGATCTTGGTGAGCCCGTCAGGCAGGCTGATGTTCTTCAGCTTGAAACAGGCTTCGAACGCACGCTCATCGATGACTCCGACGCTTCCGGGCATCTTCACCGTTTCCAATGCCGTGCATCCGTTGAAAGCGTAAGTCCCGATCTTTGTAACACGCTTCGGGATGGTGATGTTTGTTAGCGAGACGCAACCGATGAAGGAGAAGCGGTTGATGATGGTGATGTCGGGTGGTAATGAGACGCTGCCCAAACGCCGGCACGCTTGGAACGCACCGGAGCCAAGATGGGTCACGCCGGACGGCAGGCTGATGCGCAGCAGACTCTCGCAACTCGCGAATGCCCCGTTCCCCACGGTGGTGAGGCTGTCGGGCAAGTCGAGATCCATCAGGCCGATGCAGCTGAAAAAAGCGTCCTCGCCGATATGGGTGACACTGTCGGGAATCGTGACGCTCGTCAGGTTCTGGCGGTTATAGAAGGCTCCTTCACCGATCCCTGTCACCGGCTTGCCGGAGATCTGCGGTGGGATCACCACTTCGGTCGCCGTGCTGTCCGTGAAGTCGGTGATCGTGACGCCTTTGGAATTCGCGGTGTAGGTGAAATCACCGGAGGTCTGGTCCGCGAGCAAGGGCTGGACCGTGAGGCAGATGGCGGAAAGGGCAGCGAAGGAGTGGAAATTTCGGGATTTCATGAGGGATAGTTTGTATGGGGTGAATCGGAAGCCGGAGGGATTTCCGCAATCGGAAATCCACTATCGGCTAGAAACGAAGAATGCCAGCGCAGGTCGAGAACAATCGGGCGGATAGGATCGGGCTTTTTCGTCACGGACCGCTGTTTGGCTAAAACCGGCACGGCCGGTTTATTTCACCGCCAGTCCCGCCAGCCTCACGTTGAAAGGAGTTCCGGCGGTCTCGTTGCTGGTGACCTGGATCCTCGCCTGGCGCGGACCCGGGCCTTTCGGCTTGAACGTCACTTTGAAAATCCGCGATTCCCCGGTCGCTGCTGAGGTTTTGTTAGGTGGAGCGATGATGAAATCGCCCGCATGGGCGCCATCGATGGAAATGGCCAGCCCGGTCAGCGTTTCAGTGCCGGTGTTGGTGATCGTGAAGGTTTTCGTTCCGCCTGATTCGCCAACCCTAACCGTGCCGAAGCTTCGTTTGTCAGAATCCTGCAGGGGAGAGCCCGCCGGTTGCTGGAGCCCGATCGCCGGCCCCGATGTCAGGGCGACAGAACGGTAGCCATTCCAAGTAGGCGAGGTGAAGCCGGTGGCTCCTTGTTGATAGTAAATGACGGTGGCGGGTGGCGATGGCTCGTGCCGGATCCTGAACACGCCCGCGCCGAATGCCGGGGCATTTCCCAGAAACGTTGCGCTCGTCATGGCGGGCTTTTTTCTGCGGAAGGCATAGTGCTCGATCGCAGTCAAGCTGGCCGGGAACGTTACCTTTGATAGCAGCGGGCAAGCTTGGAAGGCTTCGGTCTTGATTTCAGTCACTCCTTCGGAAATCTCCAGCTTCGCAAGGTTTTCGCAGCTGCGGAAGGCTCCACTTCCAATAACCTTGACCGTTCCCGGAATGGTGATGTTTTTCAACCCCGTGCAATAGGCGAACGCGGAACCACCGATGCGGGTGATATTCGGAGTGATGACCAGATCCTTGAGACCGCTGCACAGGTAAAACATGGAGGCCGGAATCTCGGTGATGCTGGGCGGCAGCGAAACGCTCTCCAGCCCCACGCAGCGGTGGAAGGCACCGGCCCCGATGCTGGTCACGCTGTCGGGAATGTCCACGCTCACGAGACGAGTGCAGCGGTAGAATGCCGTTTCCCCGATGCTGATCAGGCTTTCCGGGAGGGAAATGTCCGTCATCGAACAGTAGTAAAACGCACGGTCCCCGATGTGGGTCACGCTGTTGGGAACCGTCATCGTCGTCACTTTACGGCATTCCAGGAACGCTTCCACGCCGATGGTGGTTACCGGTTTGCCCGCGATGCTCGCCGGAATCGCTACCGGCCCCGGCAAGTCCTCAGGATAGTCCGTGATGGTGACACTGGTCTCATCCTCGGAATAAGTGAAATTTTCGAAAGTGCCGTCCGCAAGAATCGGCTGGGTCATCAGGAAAACAACAGTAAGGGCGGCAAGTTGGCTTTTTAAGATCATAGGGAAAGAATGACGAAATAATCCGCTACGATAGCAGATGCTGGATCATCGACAACGAGAAGATTTCGCCGAGAAGGGTCCGCTAGAGATGATTCTGCCAGAGCGTTGATCAAGGTCTGCCCGATGTGTGGAGTTCACGCTTCGATCAGTCGAATGCCAAAAGTGTGGTGATAGCAGGACCCAGTGGCACGGCACAAAAAAGCCCGGCCCGCCGTGAAGGCGAGCCGGGCTTTCAAGTTGGAATTACTTGGAGGAAGTCACCGGTGCTGGAGCTGGTGCTGGAGCGGATGGGCAGCACGAGGCGGCGAGAACGGCGACAGCAGCAGCGGCGACAAGGAATTTAACGGTTTTCATGTTGTTTGGTCGGTTGTTGGTTGGTGCCTCCATGCGACCAGCGCATGGATGACCCACAACGACTAGCAGTTTGGAAACACGAATCAAGTGCGGATTGCGCTGGTTTTCAGGGCAGTTAAGCCAACAGCCACGGGGAAATTTTAAAAATTCCGCCCGAATCCGGGATCAAGCGGCGTCCTGATCCGCGCGCTTGCGGCGGATGTTGGGCGGGCGCTCGCCGAGGACGACCTGGCGGTTGATGGTCACCGAGTCGATATCGTCGCGGGAAGGGATGTCGAACATGACTTCGAGCATCATTTTCTCGAAGATCGAGCGCAGGGCGCGGGCACCGGTGCCACGGCGGACGGCCTCTTCGGCCAAGGCGCGGAGGGCGTCGCGGGTGACGCGGAGTTTCACGTCGTTCATGGCGAGCTGCTTGCCGTATTGCTTCACCAAGGCGTTTTTTGGCTCGGTGAGGATCGACATGAGTTCGTCCTCGGTCAGCTTGCGCAGCGAGGAAATCACGGGGATACGGCCGATGAATTCCGGGATCAGACCGAAGTGGAGGAGGTCTTCCGGCTGCACTTTTTCCAGGATGTTCACTGACGGATCGTCGAGGTTCTCCTTTGATGCGCCTGCGTGGAACCCGAGGGTGTTGCTGCCGAGGCGGCGGCGAACCATGTCCTCAAGCCCGACGAACGCGCCGCCGACGATGAAGAGGATTTTCTCGGTGTTGACCTGGATGTATTCCTGTTGGGGATGCTTGCGACCGCCTTGGGGCGGGACATTGCAAACGGTGCCTTCCAAGATCTTCAGCAGCGCCTGTTGGACGCCTTCGCCGGAAACGTCGCGGGTGATCGAGACGTTCTCGGTCTTGCGACCGATCTTGTCGATTTCATCGACGTAGATGATTCCGCGTTCGGCGCGCGAGACATCGAAGTCGGACGCTTGCAGCAGGCGCAGGATGATGTTCTCCACGTCCTCGCCGACATATCCGGCTTCGGTCAGGGTGGTGGCATCGACGATGCAGAACGGCACGTCGAGCACGCGGGCGAGCGTGCGGGCAAGTAGGGTTTTTCCCGAACCGGTGGGTCCGAGAAGCATGATGTTGGACTTTTCAATCTCCACATCCTTGAACTCCTCACCGACCTTCGCCTGATCCTGGCGGAGGCGCTGATAGTGATTGTAAACGGCGACTGATAGAACCTTCTTCGCGTTTTCCTGACCGATGACGTGCTCGTTGAGCTTCGCAAGGATATTGGCGGGCGAGGGGATCTTGAAACCCGGCTTGTCGGCCGGAGTTTTTCCTTTCGTCGGCGAGCCGCCCAATTCCTTTTCGAGGATGTTGGAGCAGACGTCGATGCACTCGTTGCAAATATAGACTCCGGGCCCGGCGATCAATTTCTTGACCTCCGAGTGGCTCTTTCCGCAGAAGGAGCACATCGTCAGATTGGAAGCGCGGGCCATGAGTTGTTAGCGGATGTTGTTTTGAATACAGGACTTTGTGTCCCTGAAGCGTCAGGCGTCGGCCTTCTTGTCTTCGATGGCGGCGACCACCGCATCGGGAAGCTGCTTGCGGTTTTCGAGAACCTTGTCCACGAGACCGTAGGCAACGGATTGCTCGGCGGTCATGTAGTTGTCGCGGTCCGAATCATTTTCAACCTGCTCGATGGTCTTGCCGGTGTGATGGGCGATGATGCCGTTGAGGCGCTTCTTGAGGTTGAACATGAAACCGATGGTGCGCTCGACATCGGAGGCGGTTCCCTGGGCTCCGCCGGAAACCTGGTGGATCATGACATGGGAGTTCGGCAGGCAGAAACGCTTGCCCTTGGTGCCTGCGGTTAGAAGGACCGAGCCCATGGATGCGGCGATGCCGATGCAGTAGGTGTTCACGTCGCAGGTGAGGAA
>JAZKEY010000032.1:0-32987 GCA_040386755.1 Verrucomicrobiota bacterium
TCCTTGCCCATGCCCACCTTCTGGGCGCCTTGTCCGGAGAATAAGAGAACGATTTGGCTCATGTCGCCCGAGGTTTAGGCAAATCCAAGCGGCGAGGAAAGTGGAAATACGGCACCGTTTTCCTTCCCGCCTTGTGACTTGCGGAAATTGCGCGATTCTAGCGGCATTCACCTGATGCGACGATTTCCGAGGTTCATTTTTCCCATGCTTGCCGCGTTGGCGGTTTCATC
This sequence comes from Verrucomicrobiota bacterium, assembly GCA_040386755.1. Lineage (GTDB taxonomy): Bacteria > Verrucomicrobiota > Verrucomicrobiia > Verrucomicrobiales > Akkermansiaceae > Luteolibacter. The sequence continues at coordinate 231 of JAZKEY010000032.1, forward strand.
CTGCCAGACCGTTCATTTCTACGGTCAGGCTGTTAGCGGGCAGTTGGAGATCCTGAGGAAGAGCCGTCCTAACCAAGTGGTGATGGCGGATCCCGCGAGCACGCCGCTGCTCCAGCGCCAGCTCGCCTCGGTGGAGGAGATCCGGCAATTCGCCAGCGAACAGCTCGTGCTGCCGGGTGATGAAAGCTACGGACGTTACGCCGATCTCGGCAGGAAACACGTCGTCTGGGTGCTTTACGCCGCACCGGAATTTTCGCTCGAACCGAAGACGTGGTTTTATCCAGCGATCGGTGAAATGGACTACCGCGGCTATTTCCATGAAGAGGATACCACGGCTCTAGCAACCCAACTTCGCGGCGAAGGATACGACGTTTACATTGGCGGTGTGGATGCCTATTCGACGCTCGGCTGGTTTCACGATCCTGTGTTGAATACCTTCGTGGACTATCCGGACATCGATCTGTCAGAAACGATTTTCCATGAGCTCACGCATCGCAAAGTGTTCCGCCGGGGCGATACGGTGTTCAATGAATCGCTGGCGAACGTGGTCGCCGAGGAAGGGGTGAAGCGTTGGCTGAAGTTCCACGGGCGTACGGCCGACCTGCGGAAATACGAAGGCCGCTTGGTGAGGCGGAAGGAGTTTTACCGTGAAATCGACATCGCCCGCGCGCGACTGACGGCATTGTATGCTTCCGGCAAACCGACTTCCGCGATGCGCTCCACGAAAGCGGAAATCCTCGAAAAACTGCGCGACCAATTCCGCGAACTCCGCCGCCGCTGGGGCGGGCACGGCCTCGAATCCTGGCTGGAAGAAGACCTGAACAACGGCCACATTGTCTCGCTGGATCTCTACTTCCAGCAGATGCCGGTCTTCGAAAAGCTACTTGCCGATTCTCAGGGCGATTTGAAGCTGTTTTTCAAAAAGGCGAATCACCTGAAACTCCCGCCACCATGAATACTCGGATTGAACGCGACTCGATGGGCGAAATGGAAGTCCCGGCGGATGCGCTCTACGGAGCATCGACGCAGCGGGCGGTGTTGAATTTCCCGATCTCCGGATGCGGGCTTCCGTTGCCGCTGATCCAGGCCTACGGGCTGATCAAGAAATCCGCCGCTATAACCAACGCCGGACTCGGCCTGCTGGATTCCGCGCTCGCCTCGAAAATCGCGGAAGCTGCCGGTGAGATTTCCACTGGGAAACACGATTCCCAGTTTCCATTGGACGTCTATCAGACTGGCTCCGGCACCTCGACGAACACGAATGTCAACGAGGTGATCGTGAACCGGTGCGCTCAACTCGGAGCGACCGTTCATCCGAACGACCATGTGAATCTCGGGCAATCGTCGAACGACACGTTTCCGACGGCGATCCATGTGGCGGCGGCGGTGGAGATCCGGAACCGCTTGGTTCCGGCGCTGGAAAATCTGGCAGCAGCGTTGGAAGGAAAGTCCCGCGAGTTTCACGAGATTCTAAAGATCGGGCGCACGCACCTGATGGATGCGACGCCAGTTAGGCTCGGCCAGGAATTCGGCGGCTTGGCGCGGCAGGCAAGACTTTCGGCGTCACGTGCCAGAAAAGCGCTGGATGCATTGCTGGAACTTCCGTTAGGCGGCACGGCGGTCGGCACGGGACTCAACACACATTCTGAATTCGCCGCGAGGGCCATCGCGCTGCTGGAGAAAGCGACCGATATCCCGTTTCGCGAGGCGGAAAATCATTTCGAAGCCCAGGCCGCGAAGGATGCCTGCTTGGAAGCCCACGGCCAACTCGCGACCATCGCCGTTTCACTTCACAAGATCGCCAGTGACATCCGTTTGTTAGGCTCCGGCCCGCGCTGCGGGGTGGGGGAGATCCGTTTGCCCGCCACGCAGCCCGGTTCGTCGATCATGCCGGGCAAGGTCAATCCGGTGATGTCGGAATCCGTCACGATGGTAGCCGCACGGGTCGCGGGAAACCAGACGACGATCGCGTGGTGCGGTGTCGGCGGATTTCTCGAACTGAATGTGTCGATGCCGTTGCTGGCGGCTTGTTTGCTGGAGTCGATCGGTTTGCTGGCGAATGTGGCGGATGCGTTTCGCGAGCGATGCGTCGAAGGCATCGAGGCGGATGAAGAGCGCTGCAATGAACTGATCGAGCTTTCGCTGTCGATGGTCACTGCACTGGCACCGCGGATCGGCTACGACCGGGCGGCGGCGATTGCGAAGGAGTCGGTGGCGAGCGGGCGGACGGTGAGGGAAATTTGTGAAAGCCGGTTGGAGGAGCTGGGGCTGACGACGGGAGAGTTGGCGGAATTGCTCGATGCGGGGCGGATGAGTGGCGATGTGGGATAGCCGAGCACGGCGCTTGCGATTTTCCTTCAGCCCTTTATTCTACCGCCAACCAATCAAAGACATGTCCGAAACCACCTCATCCCCGAAAATCACCGCTTATTTGAAAACTTTCTGTGGCTGGAGCGAAGGCATCCGCGCGATCATGCGGAAATACGAGCTTCCTTACGAAGAGAAAGACATCATCAAGAATCCGGCATTCCGTTGGGAAATGGAGCAGCGCAGCGGCCAGCCGCTTTCGCCATGTGTGGAAATCGATGGCCACATGTTGCCCGACATTTCCGGTGAGGAAGTGGAGAAATGGATGCTTGAAAACGGCTATCTCCAGCAAAACGACGCGACTCCCGATGCACCGATCAATTCTTCCTGCACCGACGAGCAGCACGCGGAAATGGCGCTCGGACGTCTGCCTACGCCCGGCAAAATCCGGTTTCTCGACTGAGATTGCGGCTGCTGAAGTGAATTAATGTTTTCGCAGACAAAACTTTCCGTGATCGGCATTGTTTTCCCTGAACGATGAATTCTCCCGCAAGTGAATGGAAACAGTGGCTGGCCGAAAATGGTCCCCGGCTGCTTCTTTTCGCCCGCGGGTGGAGCAATTCCCGCCACGACGCCGAGGATCTCGTCCAGGAGGCGATTCTCCGGATGTGGAATCACCAGGCCGACAAGGGCGGTGCGCCTCCGGATCTCCCACTGGTTTTTTCAACCATCCGGTTCTGTGGACTGAACCACCACCGCAGCGAATCCCGCCGCAGGAAGCGGGAGGAGTCGGTGATTTATCTCAATGATTTTCAGGATGTCTGGCTGGACCCGGTGCTTGAGGAGGACGAGGAAGCGCTGATTTTGCGGGATGCCGTCCAGAACCTCAGCCAAAAACTGCGCGAAGTGGTGGTAATGAAATTCTGGGGCGGGCTGACGTTTTTGCAGATTTCCGAAACGCTTGCCATTTCACCGAATACGGCGGCCTCGCGCTACCGATACGCTCTCGAACAACTGGCGCACGAACTGCGCCGCATCAAGGAGGAACGCCATGCAAGCGCCTGATCCCGTCGAAACCATCCTCGCCCGCTTGATGCCGCAGGCATTGAGCCAGGATTGCCAGTATGAGCTTGAGGCGATGATCGATGATCTCGCCGGTCCGGACGCTGATAATGTGGTTGAAATTTCCCCGGTGAATTGGACCGCCCGCTGGATCATCGGCGGGGGAATCGCCGCCGCTTTCGGAGCGCTTTGCGCGGTTTTTTCGATCAACGAAAAATCTTCCGAACACCAGGCTGCGGTCACGCCTGCCAAGGAATCTTCGGCCGGATTGGTTCTCGTCAGTGAGTCCGACCGCGTTGAATCAATGACCGACGAAGGCTGGAAGGAAGATGCCTACGGCTCGGCGATTCACGCGGTTCGTCTGAACGTCGTCGGTGAAGACCAAATGCGTGACGAGGAAACGGGGATGGTCGTCCGGATTTCCGAACCCCGCGAGGAGGTCCTGCTCATGCCTATCAGTTCATTCTAACTATGAAACCAAGCCACATCATCACCCTGTTGCTCGCGCAGACTTTGTTGTCCGCCGCCGAACCGACGGAGTTGAAAGGATTGCGCCCGGCGTCTTTGAACCAGGCCCCTCGCGCTTGGCTCGGACTGCAGGTGTCCAAGCCGGATGCAACCACCACGGCCCATGTGCCGTTGTTGCCCCCGGGAGTCGGCTTCGTGGTGAAATCGCTGGATGAAGGTGGCCCGGCGCAAACAGCGGGACTGCAACAGTTTGATCTGTTATGGAAATTCGGTGACCAGATGCTGGTCAATGAAGCCCAGCTCGCGACGTTGCTCCGGCTGGCGAAACCCGGTGAGGAAGTGGCGATTTCCGGTTTCCGGGCAGGTAAGCCGTTGGAAGTGAAGTTGAAACTCGGCGATGCTCCACCCGTTGTGATGCCGTTCGGCGGTGATTTCGTGGAAGCTGCGGTCCTTCCGGGCGTGTGTGCCGGGCCGATGCGGGTGGTGAACGTTTCCGAGAAGATCGCCAGTTTCAAGGAGGACGAATTCACGGAGAACGAAAGAACGGCGACCGTCCAGCGCGACAAGGATGTTTACCTGATCAAGATCCAAGGTCCGAAGAACCAGATCATCTACGAAGGCGAGCTCTCGAAAGACGGCGGTCTCGACAAAATCCCGGAAAACTGGCGTCGGAAAATCCAGGTTCTCTGCCGCACGCTCGACCAAGCGATCGATGGAAACATGGCGACGGAGCGTCAACCTCGCCCTCGTGTTGTCCCACCCGCTGCTCCGAAACCGTAAAATGCACGGTCTGGCAGATTTATCATGGGAATGCCTTGCGTTTTTTAACTCGGCTTCCCATCTTCCGCCACATGCATCCTGACGTGGCGAAGCTGGTTGAAGCCGGCCGCATTCCCAAACCTGTCGGCGAGCGCCTTTCTCAATTGGCTCCCGGAAACTTTTGTATTCATAAATCCTTCGGCGCCGGAAAGGTGATCGACTGGGATCTTCCTGCCAAAAAAGTCACCATCGATTTCGAAAAATCGACCGGTCAGGCGATGGAGTTGCAGTTCGCGTTCCAAAAGACCGAGTGGATCGGTCCTGATGATTTCCGGGCGAAGAAAATCGAGCAGCTTGAGGAACTCCGTACGCTCTCGAAAAGCGATCCCATCGCCCTCGTCGTCCACTTGTTGGGCAGCCACGGCGGCAGCATGACGGGCGACGCCCTCGAAAAAGAACTTTCCGGTGCGGTGATCCCCGAAGCCGGATTTAAAAAATGGTGGGACGCGACGAAGAAGTCTCTTCGCGAAAGCCGCCTGGCCGTGGTGCCGCAGAAGCGCACCGAAGCCATCATTCTCCGCAGTGGAGATCGCAGCCCGGCGGAAGCATTGGTCGCCGATTTCGAAGCCTCCCGTGACATCAAGGGCATGATCCGCGCCTTGGAGGCCATCGCCGCGGATATTGGTGCTTTCGAAAACGACACCGAGTCACTCAAGCGTCTTCTCAGCGACATCGACGAAGGCGCGAAAAAAGCCGCTCGCGTCCAGCTCGGCCAAGCGCTTCAACTTGTCGCCGCCCGCGACGAAGTCATCGGTTCGTCCAAAGCCCTCGAACTCGATCCGTCCGCCGTCCGTCTATCAGATCTTCTGCTTTCCGCCGATCCCACCCGCTTGGCGGAAGAGGCCGGGGCGCTCCCTTCCGGTCGCCAACGCGCCGTTTACGAAGCGTTCCCCAGCGCCTTCGCCGATGACTGGGTGAGCAAGATCGTCCAGGTTTTCGACCGTGTCGGCGCACGCGGCGTAACCGAAATCGCACGCATCCTGCTGGAGCGCGGTGAAATGGCGGCCCTCGTCACCCACCTTCGATCCGCCATCGCCCGTCGTGCCCTCGGTCCCGACGCGTTGATCTGGGTCTGCCGCGAACGCAAAGGCCCGGCACAGGAAATTTTCAGCGCGGATGTCGGTGCCTCGGTGCTCAACCTCCTCGAAAACGACCATCTATCCGACGGCCCCCGAAAAACCTCGCGTCTCCAATCGCTCCTTGGCGACGACAAGACCCTTCTAACGGACTTGGTCGCCATCATGGACATCAACGAGACCCGTAATTTCGCGCGTCGTCTCCTCGATTGCCCGGTCTTCGGCGACCTTGAGAAAAAATCGCTCATGGCCCGTATCATCAAGTCCCGTCCTGAAACGGCGGAACTTGTCAGCGGAGCCAATCAGAAACGCCCGGATGAAATCCTCCTCGTTTCCTGGGAGAGCCTCGAAAAGAAAAAGGCCGAACTCGACGACCTCATCCGCAACAAGATCCCGCAGAATCTCAACGACGTCAAAATCGCCCGTTCCTACGGTGACCTCCGCGAGAACTTCGAATACAAGTCCGCCAAGGATCTGGAAAAATATCTCGGCCATCGCCGCAACGCCTTGGACAAGGAGATCAACAACTCCCGCGGCACCGATTTCAAAGGCTCCGATGCCAGCAAGGTCAACATCGGCACCATCGTCACTCTGGCAGATGCCGCCGGTGTCGAGACCGACATGACCGTCCTCGGCGCTTGGGATTCCATCCCTGAAACCAAGACGGTCTCCTATCTATCCGAAGTCGGCAAGGCCCTCGTCGGCCGTGCGCCCGGCGACACCGTCGAGATCCGCGACGAGGTGACCGAAGTCATGCAGACGCTGACCATCCGCTCGATCCGCCCGTTCAATCCCTGATTTTCAAAAACCCACCTTACCTAACCACAAAGCTAACATTATGGACTATACCACCATTGTTGAAATCCGCGGCCGCGAAGTAATCGATTCCCGTGGCAACCCCACCGTCGAAGTTGATGTCCATCTTGAAGGTGGTGCCATTGGCCGCGCCGCCGTTCCTTCAGGTGCCTCCACCGGCGAACACGAAGCCGTCGAACTCCGCGATGGAGACAAGGCTCGCTATCTCGGCAAGGGCGTGCTCAAGGCGGTCGAAAACGTCAACGCCACCCTTGCTCCAGCCCTCCTCGGCTTCTGCGCCACCGAACAAGCTTCCATCGACGCGACCATGCTCGCGCTGGACGGCACTTCGACCAAGAAGAACCTCGGAGCGAACGCCATCCTCGGCGTTTCCATGGCCGTCGCCAAGGCCGCCGCTTCACAACTCGGCGTCCCGCTTTACAAATACCTCGGCGGCCCTAACGCCAAGGTGCTGCCAGTGCCGATGATGAACGTCATCAATGGTGGTGCTCACTCCGACGCACCGATCGATTTCCAGGAATTCATGATCGTGCCCGTCGGCGCGCCGACCTTCCGTGAGTCCCTCCGCTACGGTGCGGAAGTGTTCCACTCGCTGAAGAAGGTTCTCCACGACCGCGGCCTTTCCACCGCAGTCGGTGACGAAGGCGGTTTCGCTCCGAAGCTCGATGGCGTCGAGGATGCCATGCAGGTTCTCTGCCAGGCCATCGAAAAGGCTGGCTACAAGGTGGGTGAGGACATCGCCTTCGCTCTCGATGTCGCTTCCTCCGAGTTCTTCAAGGATGGCAAATACGTCTTCAAGAAAGGTGACGGTTCCGTGCGCACCGGTGCCGAACTCGTCGATTTTTACGCCGATCTCCAGAAGCGCTATCCGATCATCTCGATCGAAGACGGCTGCGCCGAAAACGATTGGGACGGCTGGAAAATCCTCACCGACAAGATCGGTGCGAAGACCCAACTCGTCGGCGACGACCTGTTCGTCACCAACGTCGATTTCCTCGGCAAAGGCATCAAGCTTGGCGTTGCCAACTCGATCCTCGTCAAGGTGAACCAGATCGGTTCCCTTACCGAGACCTTCGACGCCGTCGAACTCGCCCAGGAAAACAGCTACACCGCCGTCCTCAGCCACCGCTCCGGTGAAACCGAGGACAGCACCATCGCCGACCTCGCTGTTGCCACCAACTGCGGCCAGATCAAGACCGGCTCCATGAGCCGTTCGGACAGGATCGCGAAATACAACCAACTCCTCCGCATCGAGGAAGAGCTGGGCGATGACGCCGTCTTCGGCATCAAGAAGCTCAAAGTGCTCAACAAGTGAGTTAGACCTCCGAGTCCAACTACTACCCTAACGGCGGACCCCACAAGGTCCGCCGTTTTGCGTTGGTGCGGATGGATTCACACGAAAGCAAAATATGCGCAGCGCAAGACAGGCTGCAGGTAGCCCGGCGGAAAGCGGATGGGCATGATGGCGCTGCAATTTGAAGCAGAAACCATCATGAAAATTACCATCACTACCTTGGGCGCGCTTGCAATCCTCAGCTCGTTCGTTTTCGCCGGCTCCGTGGTCACCGACACCTCGAATCCGGTGGCCACCGCTTCCTCCTACGGATTCGCCCAGGCCCGCCGCCCGATCAGCAATCCTACGCTTTTCGACCTCGCGCTTCCGACGACCAACGTCCATCCGCTGTTTCTCTATCACTCCCTGCCCAACAACATCAACACGACACTCGGCAAGCTGCCCTTGGGTGGGGACGTGGAACTCTACGCGCTTCAATTTGAAATCGCGTTGAACGAACGCCTGTCGATCGTCGCCACCAAGGATGGCTACGTGGAGGTAAATCCGGATAGCACGGCCAGCAATGAAAGCGGTTTCGCGAATCTGGGAGCGGGGCTGAAATACGCCTTCATCCTCGATCCCGTTTCGAAAACCGCCGTGAGCGGGTCCATGACTTTCGAACTTCCGACCGGCAACAGCGATGTGTTCCAGGGCGAAGGCGACGGCACGGTAAACCTCATCCTGACCGGATTGAAACTCGTGGACCAATGGCAGTTCGCGGCCGGCACCGGTGTCCAGATCCCGTTTTCCGACGTGCAATCCACCGAGATGTGGATGAGCGGCCACGTCAGTTATGAAGTCTGTGAGTATTTCATTCCTCTGGTGGAGGTGAACTGGTTCCACGTGCTGGAGTCCGGAAACGGAAGCGGCAACTACCCAGCCCATGTTGGTGGCGGGGTTCCGGCCGTCATCGAGTTCGAAGGGGGAGACCTGTTCAATCTCGGTGCCGCGAATTCCCACGACAACCGTGACTTCGTTTCCACCGCTGTCGGCTTCCGCTCGCGTCTAACTGAATCTGTCGATGCGGGTGTGGCTTTTGAAGTCCCGCTGACCAATGACGAGAACAGTCTGATGAAAAATCGTCTGACGGTTGATTTGGTCTGGACATTCTGAGTCCGCTTCGCGTGACCAAGGCTCGGGAAAGTCCGGTAAGGTTCGCCATGCCGGGCTTTTTCTGTTGAGGGAAATCAGGTCGTCTCGAACGACTCCAGGATTCCCCCGCAACCGTCTTCCAGCAGATGGATGACGTGGTCGAATCCCCGTTGCCCGCCGTAGTAGGGATCGGGCACGCGGAGGTCGTCGTGATCCTTGCAGAAGCTAACAAGCGGACGGATTTTCGAATGGAGCTTCCCGGTTTTGTCGAGACGTTGTACATCAGATAGATTCGATTCGTCCATGGTGACGATCAGGTCGAAGCGATCCAGATCCGCGGCGCGGATTTGCCGGGCGTGGCCTTGGATGACGTAGCCCTGCCGCTTCAACGACTCGGACATCCTCGAATCGGGTGGAGCTCCCTCGTGATGGCCGATGGTGCCGGCGGAATCGATTTCGAATTGCGATCCGCGCCCGGCGTCGGTCACGAGTTTTCTGAAAATGATCTCGGCAGCGGGTGAGCGGCAGATGTTTCCAAGACAGACGAAAAGAACGCGATGGGCGGAACGGGTGGATGACATGGGTGCCGCTTCCAGATCCGATGAAATCCCGGCCCTGACAATTCAAATCCATCCGGCGGACGGGATTTCCGATCTTTCAAAATTCCGCGCAACCCAACCTCGCCTGCGGGGTTAAGACGGGACTACTTCCTAAATTTATGAAAACTCCTTGGATTATCCCTGTTGCCACGTTGGTGGTTGGTGCCGCCGGTGGCTACATTTCCGGAAAAGGCTCAAGCTCGGGCGATACGAAGCAAGCCTTGGAGGAGTCAGCCCAGCGGACCCGCTCGACTGGCCGTGAAGACGGTTCGACAGCGGCCGAGACGACGACCAAGAAGAGCCGCTCTGCCAATACCGAGCAAATCGCCCGGATGCCTGGAAACTCCACCCGAATCCAAGCTCTTCTGGATTTCTACGGCGGCCTCACTCCCGAGCAACTCGCGGAAGAAGCGACCAAGCTCGAAGGCCTTCCTATGAACGAGCGGATCATGGCATCCATTCTTCTTTTCGGCCGCTGGGCGGAAGTTGATCCCAACGCGGCGATGTCGTTTTCAAACACCATGGGCTTCGCCGGTGGTTTCGTCCGTCCGACCGTTCTCCAGAGTTGGGCCAGCAAGGATCCCGCAGGTGCCGCGAAATACTATGCGGAAAACCCTCGCGAATTCGCCATGATGGGGATGATGGGCGGCGGTCGCGGCCCGATGGGTGGCCAAGGCGGTGCCGGCATCATCGCCAGCGAGTGGGCTCGTCAGGACCCCGCCGCGGCGATGGCATGGGCGGCATCATTGACCACTGAAAAAGGTCAGGCGATGGAGTCGGTGATCACTGAGGTGGCGAAAACCGATCCAAGCAAGGCGGCCGATATGGTCAAACAGATGGATGCTGACGACCAAGCCGGCGCCTATCGCTCGGTGGCTGCCCAGTATGGTGCCAAGGATTTCACAGCCGCTCAGAATTGGATCAACACCTTGCCTGCCGACGATCAGGTCGCCGCGCTCGCATCTGCCATTGGCGGACTTTCCAATACCAATCCTGCGGAAGCAGCCAAGCAAATCGCCTTGATGGAAGATGGTGATGCCAAGGACCGCGTGATCGACGATGTGATCGGAGATCTCGCGAGGCAGGATCCGCAAGCCGCCGCTGCATTCCTCAAGGAGCAAACCAGCGAAGACGCCCAACGCGATGGGATGCGTGAACTGATGCCGACCTGGGCCAACCAGAATCCGGCCGCCGCACTCGCCTATGCCGAATCTTTCCCACAAGGAGATGTTCGTGACAGCGCCCTCGGCGGATATGTTTGGGGAAATAACACCAGCCCTCCAGCGGACTTGATCAAAGTCGCCGAATCCATCGATGACGAAGGTGACCGCAATCGCACGGTGGGTGTCGCTTACATGCGTTGGATGCGTGAGGATGCTGATGCAGCGAAGGCATCCATTGAGGCGTCCACCGTCCTTTCCGATGAAGCCAAGGAACGTCTCAGCGAAGGCCGCGGCATGTGGGGCGGTGGAGGCCCTGGCGGCGGTGGCAATCGTCGCAGAGGCGGCGGTGGAAATTGATTGCCCGCCAATGAAACTTCAAACCGTGGATCTTCCGGGATCCACGGTTTTTTCGTTTCCAGTCCGTTTGCCAAAAGAGATTGCCGAAACGCGAATCCCCAAGGAGTGGCGGACTCCGATCCGCCTCAGCCCGTGAGTCGTCGATGGGTCGAGGTAAACCGCTTTTCATCGGCGACTCATGGGCTGAGGCGAATCGGAGTTCACCTCTCCTTGTTTCAGAGGCTTGGCACCGTAGCGGACATCTATTTTGCCAAACAGACTAACGCTTCTGGTCGAGGATGAGGAACGCGCCGCCGGCACCATGTTCATCGGTCAGCACGATTTCCGTGCCGCCCTGGTGACCCATGAGAAACTCGCGGAAACTCAAGATGCGTTGTTCGCTGATCCAGGGCAGGCTCCAGTTCATCAGATCGGTGAAATTCACATCGGCGGTTAGATCCTGTCTGCCTGGGTTCTGGTAGATCGCGGGGCCTTCGAGAAGTTGCTGGAGGAGATAGGCGCGGATGGTTCCACGCGGGCGTCGGTGATAGAGATTTTCAGCGGTTGCCCCGTAGTCGATGGTGAGCATGCGGCCGGATTTCCACGACGGCATCCATTCCGCTAGACAACGGCGGTAAGAGTCGTGGACTTCGATCCATTGGCCAGCTGAATGGCTTTCGAGAAATCCGGATGAGTCCGGCAGCTGGGCAGGGGGGAGCAGTGATTCATGCACGCGCTTTTCGGGATCGAAATGGACCGAGAGTTCCTGCCAGCCCTCGGCGGTCTTTTGGAACCGGCGGACGGGAAAGGCGTCCACCAGTTCGTTGGAGAAAATCACGGCATCCCCGCCACAAGCTGTGAGGGCGTCTTTCATGCTCTGATGCCAAATGGCGCGGCTACCTAGCAACTCCCGCTGGCGGGCGGCGAGTGGCACGGAGGTTTCCACGAGATGCAAACGGATTCTCCAGCGGACGTGCCACGGCAGGTTCTTGAGAACCCCGGCCGCCAGCTTGCCTTCGCCGGGTCCGATTTCGATCAAGTGCCGACATCCCGTTTCGCGCAGTGCCTTGGCGGCCCAGGCGGCGATGGCGCGGGCGGGGGCTTCCGAGAGCATGGGCGCGGTGGTGAAATCGCCGCGCCGGCCGACGGCGTTGATGCGCCGGGCGTAGTAGCCGTGCTCCGGATCATGGAGGGCACGGGCCATGAACTGCTCGAACGGGATGGGGGATTCGAAGTTCATGGCGTGAGTGGCTCAAACAAAACAACCGCGATTCCTTGCGGAACGCGGTTGTTTGGGAAATTTAAGGAAAATCGGGAACCGATCAAGCCTTGGCAGCCGCGGTGCGGGCCTTGCGGATCATGCTGTTCACGGTTTCGGAAGGCTTGGCACCCACGGCAAGCCACTTGTCGGCGATCGCGAGATCGATGGTGTAGTTGACGCCTTCCTTGAGCGGATCGTAGGTGCCGAGTTGCTCGATGTAGCGTCCGTCGCGCCGCTTGCGGCTGTCAACGGCGACGATTTTATAATAAGGGCGGTCCTTGGTGCCCTTGCGGTTGAGACGAATGGATACTGACATGGTGGAACTCCGGTGAGCTCGCCCGGAAGTCGGGCGGGCGCGGAAATTGCAAGATCCACCGCGGAATGCCAAGCAGAATCTTGATGAATTTCCGATTTGTTTCGGATTCATTAAGTTTCCCGGCGGGGCGAAAGATCAATCCGGCGTTTCAGGTCGGGAGATGAGGGTGGAGAATTGTTTTTCCAAATCCTTGAGCAGCTCGGGATCCTCGATTTTTTTCCCGTCCGCCGTGGTGATGTAGAGGGTGTCCATCGCGACGCCTTTCTCAGTGCAGATCCGGGCGTGGGCGGTGTTGAGGCCGTGCTGGTTGATCGTGTGGAACAAGTCGTGGAGCAGGCCGATGCGGTCGAGTCCTTGGATTTCCACCGTGGTGCAGGTCGGGTGGAGGCTGTTGGTGACGTAGGCGCGGACCGGGACCTTGATGCCGTTGTCGGAGCGGGGCTTGAGGAAATTGACCTTGCGGCGCAGGAATTTCTCGGGGTCGTAGCTTTCCGCGATGAGGATGGCCTCGAAGGTTTCCAGGAACCGCTTGCGGGTCGAGGCGGCGGAAACGGTTTCGAAGTTGGTGGTGCAGACGCGGAAGATGTTCACGACGATACCGTCCTTCCGGGTGAACAGGTCGGCTGATAGAATGTTGATCTGTTCGGACGCGAGGGCGCAGCAGACTTTTTCCAACAGCAGCGGCTTGTCGCGGCAGGCGAGGACCATCTCGGTGTAGCCCTTGTCGGTGTGGTCGATCCATTTGATGCACGAGGCGAAGGGATCGGACGTCTCATCTTCCCGCTGGAGGAAATGGCGGACGGTGCGGACTTGGGTGACGATGGGCGCGGCCTGGCGGAAATGGAACGCGGCGGCGGGCATCTGCTCGAAGTGCCGCTTCACGTCCGGATGATAGTCCTCGCGCATGATGCCGAGGACCTCGTCGCGCAGGGCCAGCCGGTCGGCAGTGAGCTTGCGGGTGTATTTCTCCTTGCCGCCTTCGAGGTAGTTGCGCGTGGCGTTGTGGAGTTGGAGCATTAGGCTCTCTTTCCATCCGTTCCAGCCGTCGGGCGAGGTGCCGTTAGAGTCGGCGAAGGTGAAGAGGAACAGCGCGTCGAGATTCGACGGAGTCTTCACAATCTTCGCGAACTCCCCGATGACTTCCGGGTCGTCGAGATTCCGCGCGGTGGCGGTGCGCCAGAAGGTGAGATGGTTGTCCACCAGGAACATGATCAGCGTCCGCCGGGCACCTTGGATCTGTAACCGGTTGCAAAGCCGGGAAGCGAGCATCGCCGAGCCGTCGATGTGTTCCCGCACGTTCTCGGCGCGGCCGGTATCGTGCAGGATTACTGCCAGATAGAGCGCGTAGGAGTCCTGGATGTCGAGAAACAGGCGGCGGTAGATTTCCCGGCGCGGGTCGGTCTCGGCGATGAGATGGTCCAACTGATCGACACAGCGCAGTGTGTGTTCGTCGGCGGTGTAGCGGTGGAAAAACTCGTGCTGCACTAGGCAGTCGAGCGCGCCGAACTCCGGCAGATAACGGCCGAGGAAGCCGACGCGGTGCATCAGCCGCAGGATCCGCGCGACCTCGCCTTTCCGCTCCAGGATGCCTTGGAAGACCTGACGGTTGGTTTTCGAATAACGGAACGGCCGGTCGATGTCCTCCCAATGAGCGGCGATGAGCCGGCGCATCTGAGGGCTGAGCTTGAGATTGCGGAGCTGGCAATGCTGGAACAACCGCATGAGCCGATAGGGATCCTCTTTGAAAATTTCCTGGTTCGAAGGAAACAGTCTGCCGTCCCTCGCAATGAACCCGTCGAACTCCTCACGGCTCTTCTTCCGAAACGTTAGAAACGAGCTGAGTCCCGACTCCGCCCGCGTGTCTTGCTCGATCTGGAACGTCTCCATCAGCGAGGTCGTGTGCTGATAGAGATGCCGCGTATGCCGGTAGTAGTCGCGCATGAACGTCTCGACGCGGCGCAGGATGTCCTTCTGCGGATACTCGAACGCGGTGGCGACGATGCCCTGCAACTGGAGCGTGAGCTGGTCCGTGGCCTTGTTGCTGTGATAGTGCAGCTCGTTGCGGACGCGGTTGATGAAATCGTAGGCCGCCTCGATTTCATTGCGCGTGTTGGCCGTGATGATGCGGGCCTCCACCAGCGACGCCAGATCCGTGCTGCCATGCTTCACCCGCGCGACCCACAGGATGTTGTGGAAATCCCGCAAGCCACCGCAGCTCTCCTTCACGTTGGGCTCCTGGAGGAAAACCGTGTGCGAGTATTTCTTGTGACGGTCGCGCAGGTCGTTGCGGCGGATCTCGAAAAACTCCGACTGTCCCTTGTTGATGCATTCCTTTTCGAATCGCTCCTGAAACTGCTCGAACAACGCGGTATCTCCCGCGATGAGCCGCGCGTCCATCAGCGACGTCTTGTTCTCCTGGTCCGCCCGCGCCTGCTCGATGCACTCGACGATGGACCGGCAGGCATGGCCGACCTTGAATCCGACATCCCATAACAGATAGAGAATGTCCTGCACCAGTTCCCGCAGCGGCTCCGGCAGCTTCGTCGAGGCGCGTGGCAGCAGGAAAAGAATGTCGATGTCCGATCCCGGATTGAGCGTGCCACGCCCGTAGCCGCCGGTTGCGACAAGGGAAATCGGCAGCATCTCCTTGCTCTTCCGCGCGTTCAGCGAGGCTTCGAGGATCGAGCGGATGATGGTATCGATCAGCGCCGCACGCGCACGGGCCACTTCGAGACCACCAGCGCCGGACCGATGGTGAAGCAGGATGCGGTGCTCCTCTGTTTTCAAAAACCTCTTATAAAGGGCGATCCGTTCGGCCGGCGAGAGTTGGCCTTCCAAGGCGGGTTTGAGTGCTTCGCGGGCGTGCTCTTCGAGGTTCGTGAGGTGATGCTGCATGCGGGATTTCTGAAAGCGTGTTCCGTTTTCGCGGAAGGTCAAGCGGAGCAGCCCATCCGGCTGCCGATGCGGGCGTAGAGTTCGGTTTGTCGCGAGGAATTTTCCAGCAGATCGGATTCCAATCGCACCGCACCGGGCTCGAAAAGCGTCAGCGTGGACGAGCCGCCGAAGGCGAAATAACCCTTCTCCGCGCCCTTCTCCACCGGCTGGCCCGGCGTGAACGTCTGCCGGATCGTCCCCACGCAGGTCGCGCCGATTTCCAGGCAGATCACCGTGCCGAAACGCCCGGTCTCCAGCTTCGTGATCGTCCGCTTGTTCGTCCACAGATAGGCCAGCCGCTGGCGCAGGGCGATCGGGTTCACGGAAAACAACGGCCCTTCGATCAACCGCGTCTCACCCGGCACGCCCGCCGCCGGGAAATGGAACCGATGATAATCCACCGGACAAAGCCGCGAAAGCACCAGCGCCCCATCCGCATACCTCGCCGCCAGATCCGCATCGCCCAACAGCGCCGCCAGGTCGAATTTCTGCCCTTTCACGAACACCCCGCCGATCTCCGACGCCCGCTGAAATCCCAAATGTCGCCCGTCCGCCGGGAAAACCACACTCGCCTCATCCGCATCCACCGGCCGCGCCGCCGGCTTCAGTTTCCGGTAAAAAAACTCGTTGAAACTCCGGTAGCTCTTCGGCGCCTCCGCGAAATCCGCCGGATCCAGCCCATATGTCCTGATGAACGGCAACACCCGCGCCGCCGACTCCGGCGTGCTCATCCGTCGCCCGTACCACTTCGAGAAAAACGGCCGCTTCACGAACGCATTCAGCGAGATCGCCCCCAGCGGATTCCCATACGACCAGCGCAGGAAACCCTCGCCATACACCTGTTCGGTTTCGAGGGCCCCCGTGTGTCGGTTGAAATAGCGAATTGGTTCCACGGCCGGCTTGTAATCCCACATTCCCACCACCGCAAGAACAGCCCCGCACTTCCCCGGTTCCTGAAAACCCGCGCCCCGCAGCAGCAGCGCGGGAATTTTCCGCAAAGTCGCCCCACGCTGTCACGAAGTCGGCCCATCCTGTCACGAAGTCCGGGTTTCCGGTGCCGAAGTCCGGGTTTCCAGTGCCGAAGTCGGGATTTCGGGTGTCGAAGTCGGGATTTCGGGTGTCGAAGTCGGGATTTCGGGTGTCGAAGTCGGGGTTCCGTGTGTCGAATTCGGGATTTCGGGTGCCAAAGTCGCGGTTCCGGGTGCCAAAGTCGGGGTTCCGGGTCCCAAAGTCGGGGTTGCGGGTGTCAAAGTTTTTTCTCGGCACACCTGATTTCCAGCGACTTGGGTAAAAATTGAGGCAAGATGCTGCGCGATGTCAGCCAATCGGGCGCTGGAATCCCTCCTCCGCCCTGATCACCGCTCCCTGATGCCGGGCGGATCGCATAGCCGGTCCCCCGGCGCTCCAAGTCATCAACCACCGGTGATGGTAACCGATACTTTAAAGCACTCCCTCACGCGCGCGTGGGCCCGGAAACCCGGCTTTCCGTCCGGCCCGGCGGAACATCAAACACCGGTTACCTGCTCTCCAAACCGCTGCCCGCCAACCTATCGCGACATTCCCCAACAGAATCCCCTCGCCAGATCCCGCCAAAACGAACAGGTTAGGGCTGAACGAACTACAAAGTTCTCCAGAAAAGAACTCAATGAGCGATCACGATCCATTCAACGAGCCTGAGCAGGCGCATCCCCGAGCTCGGCATCTTATGCCCGAAGCATTCTTCTGGGATTGCAGTGATGAAGACGCTCCATTTGGCAGCGACGAAGGATGGGATGCCTACTATGAGTGGCGCGGTTGGCGAACCGACAACCCGGAAAGCGAGATCAAGGAGTGTATCGCTTGGATCGTTTCTGACAGACTGGACGAGTATAATGAGTCCCTTTATTCTGACGCTCAGGTCGAGAAGGATATTGAATCGCCTGACGATGCGTTCTTAGCTGAGGGATTCGACATTTTCACCTTGGATACCACAATCATAGCCACAGGCTTGGGGCAGTTGATTGATGAAGGCAAAATAGACGAGTCGGCCAAGCCTTATCTCCTTGTTGCAGCCACAAGACAGATGCACCCAAAAATCTATAGGAGTGACGAGCGTCGAGAAATACTGGAAGCGGTCAAGCGGGTCATCAACGAAGGATAGAACAAGATGGAGAACAATTCGCGACTCCGAACGGGCCATCAGCTTTTCAATTTCACTTCAACCACCATTTAGTCGCGCCCGCTGGAGCGCTTCTGACGTTAGATCAAAACCATGAACCCAATCACCATCCTCCTGTTTCTAACCACGATCCGCGCATTCGCCTCCGACCCTTCCGCCACCCCGGAGAAGGACCCCACTGGGCAGAAGGCTTATGTGGAGCGCTATCGCATCGTCGTGGATCTGGATGGGGACGGCTCCAAGGATCTCATTCTCTCCGATGGTCCGGCGGCGTTTGGAAAAAGCGGCGGCTCTTGGACGGTTTATCTGAGCCGGAACGGAGACTTCAACAAGGTTGGCGAGATCACGGCCCATCCCAAGGCGATCTCCATCGAGCCCGATCAGGACCGGGGAATGAAGGAGGCTGAGAGGCGCAAGTTCGCGCGGATCTGGGTTTACCTCCGCAGCAGTGGCAGCGCGGGCACTTTCGGTTATTTCAGGGTCGGAGAGAGGGGCGTGGATGAGCTCCAGCGTCTAGAGATCTATCCGGGTGATGGTGGAACGGTGCTCGGCAACGCGATTTACGACGCGACTTTCAAGAACTCGCCGATCGCCTTCACGGTGGAATCCAGCACCACCAGTGACGCAGGAGCCGTCACCTGGAGCCCGGTCGAGGGCTAACGGATGCTGGCAGCCGTGTGAAACCGTTCATAGCGTGACCTGCGCCCCAAGCTCCACCACCCGGCCGGGCGGCAGTTGGAAATACGCCGTGGCGGAGGACGCGTTGCGCGCCATCGCCGCGAAGATGGGCAGGCGCAGCCGATCCATCAGCGAGGCGGTCTTGCCGACAAGATAGGTTTCGCTGCCGAGGAAATAAGTCGCTTTTCCGGGATGGAATCCCAGGTCCTCCGGTAGTTTCGCTTTCAGAGCGGCTGGGACGTCGGGAGTTTCCGCGAATCCGAATTTCAGGTTTACCCGGTAAACTCCTTCGCCCACATCCTGGCATTCGAGAATCTCGTCAGGGGTGGCGCGCGGTTGATCGAGCGTCATGACATGCAGGAGGATCACCCGCGAGTGCAGCACCTGATTGTGCTTCAGGTTGTGAAGCAGCGACGTGGGGACTTCCAAGCCTTTCCCGCTCATGTAAATCGCCGTCCCGGGCACCCGGTGGATGCTGCCTTTGGCGAGGCTGTCCAGCAACGTGCTCACGGGCAGGGCTTCGCTGAGGAACCGCGCGGAGAGGCGCGCACGGCCCCAGATCCAGATCAACATCAGACCCATCACCGAACCCGCGACGACCAGCGGGAACCAGCCGCCGCCGTGGAAGATCTTGAGAGAATTCGCCGCCAGGAAGCCACCGTCAACGACCAGGAAAATGCCAGTCACCATGGCGGCCTTAACCGGCGACCAATTCCATACCGAACGTGCCGCCGAGTAGAACAGGATCGACGTGATCGCCATCGTCAACGAGATCGCGATGCCATACGCTCCGGCGAGCGCGGCCGAGGTTTGGAACGTCATCACTAACAAGATACAGGCGATCGCCAGAATCCGGTTCACCGCGGGGACGAACACCTGACCGACCGAGTGTTCCGAAGTGTAGAGCACCCTGAAGCGGGGCAGGCAGCCGAGTTGGATGGCTTGGGTGGTTAGGGAAAATGCTCCGGAGATCAACGCCTGGCTGGCGATCACCGCCGCCGCAGTCGCCAGCAAGGTGAGCGGGAGCCGCAGGATTTCCGGAGCCATGAGGAAGAATGGGCTGGAGATCGTCGCCGGGTTGGCGGTGACCAGTGCCGCTTGGCCGAGGTAATTCAGCGCCAGCGCCGGCAGGACCAAGGTGAACCATCCCAGGCGGATCGGTCGGATGCCGAAGTGGCCGAGATCGGCGTAAAGCGCCTCGCCACCGGTGACCGCCAGAAACACCGCAGCCAGCAGCGGAAACGCGTGATGCCACTCGCGCACGAGAAACGCGAACCCGGCGGTAGGACTCAACGACCACACCACCTGGGGATGATGGAAGATCGCGCCGATTCCTAACAAGCCGAGCGTGAGGAACCACAGGCACACCACCGGTCCGAACAATTTGCCGACGCCGGCGGTGCCGTGCCGCTGGATCGCAAACAAACCAATCAGGATCACTACCGAGATGGGCACCGCCCAGTGCGCGACGACGGGCGCGCTAACGGATAGGCCTTCCACAGCACTCAATACGGAAATCGCCGGCGTCAGCATGCCATCGGCGTAGATCAACGCCGCACCCGCCAGGCCGAGCAGTAGGATTTTTCGCGGCGCGTCCGCGGCCGTGGCCATCTTGCTGCGGATCAATGCGGACAACGCAAGGATGCCGCCCTCCCCGCGGTTATCGAGGCGGAGGATGATGAACAGGTATTTCGCGGAAACCACGAGCAACAGCGACCAAACGATGAGGGACGCGGCTCCCGTCAAGTTGGCCGGGCTGATCGGCGCTCCATGGGATCCGGAGAAACATTCGCGAAAGGCATAAAGCGGACTGGTGCCGATGTCTCCGAATACGATGCCTAACGCGGCGAGTGTGGTCACGGCAAGTGGAGGCGAGGTGCCGGGCTGATGATGATTGACGGTTTCCATAGGGCATCTGAACGAGATGGCGTTCGAAGCCGCATCTTCCCAGACCGTGCCCGACCGGGTAGTTAAACGGTCGGCGGTTCGCGTAAAAAAAACGTTAAAATGGCAGGTGGTGAGGCGGGAGATTTGTCCCGCTGGACGCCTCGAAGTCGTGAGTCTTGGAAAAGTGCGGGCCCGTCACCGGCACTCGCTCAAAGCGGCATTTCAAGGGACGGATTTATCCGTGCCGACCTGTAGGCTTGCCTCACTAAGCCAGCCATCCCGTTACGGACGCCTTCCCGTTTCCACTTGCGCGGCACCGGAGGCGGGGCTACTGCCGCCCGTATGAAAACCCGCGCCGCCTGCCTGCTTGCCAGCGTTTTGATTTTTTCCGGTTGTGAGGAGAAAAAGGAAATCACGGTGACCGAGACCCGCGAACTCACCACCCGCGACTCTCCGCCCAAGCTTTTCACCACCAGCGACGAGCGCTTCCGCGATGCCAAGCCGAGCCCGGTGAAAGGCGACACTCCCGCCGGTTGGCTGGTCGTCCCCGCCACCCAGATGCGGCTGCTGAACTACCGTTTCGGCGAGAGCGGCATGGGCGAGGTCTGGGTTTCCATTTCCCAAGGCTCCGTCATGGATAACGTGAACCGCTGGCTCAAGCAGTTCGGCTCGGAAGAGCTCGACCAGGCGGGAATCGCGAAACTTCCATCCGTCATCGTCGCCGGTTCGCCGGGCGTCTGGGTCGCCGCGGAAGGGGATTACGCCGGTGGCATGGGTGCTCCATCGAAGCCCGGATTCGGCCTCGCGGGAGTGGTCGCTTCGGTCGGCGGGCAGATTCTCACCGTGAAAATGGTCGGTCCCAAGGCTGAGGTGCAGGCGGCCAAGGCGACTCTCGAGACCTACGCCCGCAGCCTGCGGATGGCTGAATGATTGACCGCTGAAATTTCGTATTGCGACCCCGTTTATTTGACCATGGATATCTCCGAAACGCCACCGCCCAAAGCACCCAGGTCCCTTCCGGGAAAAATCTTCGACGTGCTTTCCGGATTCGGGCTGGCCACCATCACGCTGCTGATCCTCGGGTTGCTGACCTTGTTCGCCACGCTGGAGCAGGTCGATAACGGTCTCTATCCGACGCTGAACAAATACTTCGCGAACGACTGGAAATCCATTTTCCTGCTGCCTGAAGTCCATATCAACGGAAAATACGTGCCGATCCCACCGTTGCCCGGCGGTTACTGGACCTGTGCCGTGCTGTTGCTGAACCTGATCCTCGGCGGCATCGTCCGCATCCGGAAGGGCTGGAAACACATCGGCAATCTCATCGCCCACTTCGGCATCATCTTCATGCTCATCGGCGCGGGCGTGACCTATCATTTTTCCGAACGCGGCAACATGATGATCTGGCAGAAAGGCCAGAGCAACGTGGCGGAGGATTATTTCGAATACGTCGTCGAGGTGGCAGAAATCAAGGACGGCAAGACCGGAAAAATCCACGTCATCCGCGGCAAGGACATCGTCGATCTCGAAGGCGCGAAACTCCGCACCTTCCGCCTGCCGGAGATGCCGTTCGATCTCGAACTTACCAATTACCTCGGCAATGTCGTCCCCGTTTCAGCCAGCGAGCGCGCGCCGGACCGGGGGCAATATGTGGCGGACAAAGCGGCCGATGGAACCGGCGGTTATTACCTGATGGAGAAACCTAAGCTCGCGAAGGCCGAACCCGCCGAACAATACACGGCCGGCTGTTATGCCCGGATCGTGGGCCGCGATGGCACGAAGTCCGATCCCTTCATCCTCGCCGGTGCCAGCTTCCATCCGTTTTCCTATCGCCTCGGCGACCGCATCTTCACCGTGGACATGCGCAAGCGCCTGTGGTCGATGCCCTTTACCGTCAGGCTCGACGAGTTCACCGCCGAGTTCCACCCCGGCACCATGCGGCCCAAGAAATTCGTCAGCAAGGTCACGCGTCTCGAGAACGGCAGCGAGGCCAAATACACCATCCAGATGAACGAGCCGATGCGCTACGAAGGCCTCACTTTCTTCCAAGCCAGCTACGGCCCCGACGGCGCCCAGCCCGGTCAAAAGATGTATTCCGTCTTCGAAGTCGTTAGAAACCCCGCCGACCAGTGGCCGTTGTACAGCCTCATCATCGTCGCTGTTGGCATGGCCATCACCTTCCTGATCAAACTCGCCTTCTTCCTCGGAGCCGGCCCACGCAAATTCCGCAATGTCTAACTCATCTTCAAAAACCGGACGCTGGATCGCCGCGGGACTCGCCCTGCTCCTGCTAGGCGCGGTCTTCTCCAACGTGGTCAAGGACAACATGCCCAAGGGCGAGGCCCGCGAAGTCGAAGGCTATACTCCGTGGGACAAGGAAACGCTCAAGGTCGCCGAGACCATTCCCGTCCATAACGGCGGGCGCATCAAGCCGCTCTCGTCGTATGCGGGATTCACAATGCTCGGCCTGCACGGCGCACGCTCGATGAAAGTCAAAGGAGCGGGGGACAAGACCGTCACCATCGCACCGACGGCCTGGATGATGGACACGCTCTTCCGCCCGCAGCTTGCCATCAAGCTGCCCACCTTCCGCATCGATAATTCCGACGTGCTCGAAGCCATCGGCGTGAAGCCGCGGGGCAAGCGCGACCGCTACAGTTATTCCGACATCGAACCCGCCCGCGAAAAACTCATCGAACTCGCGAAGAGCTACGAGATGATCGAGAAGGACAAGCGCGATCCCGTCCAGAACCAGACCATCGACCTCGCCTACAATCTCCGCAATTACGAGAGTCTGCTAGGCTACTTCGGTTTCGCCCGTTTCGGCGTGACCCTCCACGGCAGTGGCAAGGACGGAGCACCGGACCAACACGCCGACATCAGCGCCGTTATGGCGACCGCTCCGCAAATCCGCCAGCAGGCCGCCCAGTCGCAAGCGCAGGGACAACCCGTCGATTCCCACATTGTCAGCCTGATGCAGCAGGTCCAGGATGCCGCGAATTTTTCCAAATTCGGACTCTTCATCCTCCCTCCCGCCGATCCCAAGGCCACGATGTGGTTGAGCGCGGGTGACGCGATTTACAACTCCATCGCCGATCCGAAAGCCGATCCTCAACTTGCCATCGGCGACATCAAGTCATTTGAAACGACCGCCCGGTCCCTCGCTGAAAGTGAAGCGGCATTCCGCGCCCAACTCGTTTCCCTGCGCGACGACCTGGCCAAACGCGCAGGAAACCGTGGTGAATACGATCATGTGAAACTGGAGGCCAGTTACTATCAGATGAACTGGTTTCTCAACGCCCTTGTCTTCTTCATCCTCGGGACCATCACGGCTCTCGCCATGTGGACCGTTGGCAGGGGAATGGCCGGCAAGATCCTGACCTGGGCCACGCTTGCCTCGACCTTCGCCGGTCTCGTCCTCTGCGTGATCGCCATCGTGCAGCGCTGCATCATCATGCAGCGCCCGCCTGTTGGAAACCTTTACGACACCATCATCTTCATCGCCGCCGCCACCGTGATCATCTCGCTGCTCATCGAAGGGATGACCCGCCGCCGTTTCGCACTCGGGATCGCACCCATCCTTGGCACGGTGTTGATCATCATTTCCCGGCGCTTCGAACTCGGCGATGCGAAGGACAACATGGACCCGCTCGTGGCCGTTCTGGATTCGAATTATTGGCTCACCACCCACGTTCTCACCATCACGCTCGGCTACGCCGCCGGATTGCTCAGCGCCGTCCTCTCGTTCATCTATCTGCTCATGCGCGGCCTCGGACTCGACAATGGCGACCGCGACATCCGCCGCTCACTGACTCGCGCGGTTTACGGCATGATCTGCCTGACGCTTTTCCTCTCGCTGATAGGCACCGTCCTCGGCGGCATCTGGGCCAACGATTCCTGGGGCCGTTTCTGGGGTTGGGATCCCAAGGAAAATGGCGCATTGCTCATCGTCCTCTGGACCCTCGCCATTCTCCACGCCCGCCTCGGCGGCTACATTAAGGAATGGGGACTCCACTTCGCCGCCGTCTTCACCGGTGCCGTCGTCACCTTCTCCTGGTGGGGGGTGAATTTCCTCAACACCGGACTTCACAGCTATGGCTTCACCGCCGGCCAGGATTCCATCAATGGATTTTATGGCGCAATCGCTCTGATCCTTGTCTTCGGCTTCATCGTGAAGGCCTTGGAGGATAACAGGAAAGCGGCACAATCGTAGTCCAGGACTTCAGTCCGTTCTTCAAAGAACCGACTGAAGTCGCTGACTACGGTTGCGTCTTCTGTTTCACAAACAGCGGCGTCCTCGCCAGTAGCGAGCCATCGACAATCGCGTCGATATAGAAAATCCCCGGCTTCGGCAGTGGAAACCCGCGGATGTGCCACAAGTGTGTGTGATGCCCGCTGCAGTCAATGTCGATGGTCACATCGATGTTAGAGGATGCCGGTGGAACCACATCGGTTCCGTCCGGATCGATGATCCGCAGCTTGAGATCATGCAGACCCGAATCCTGATGATCCATCCGCAGCTTGCAGATGACCACGCAAGCGGAATGCTGCGCTGGAAAGCTCGGCGCTCCGAGATGATCGAAGGAGCCCAGCATGTTCAATTTGCCTGAGGAAACGGTTGCGGCGTCTGCGATGGTGAAAATTTCGGTTTGCATGGAGCGGGTGCGGCTCATTCCTAAATGGGAATCGCTTGAAATGCACGGGGTGATTTCCCACGCTGCCGGAGTGCCCGATCCCGCCCCACGTCCCATCGCCTTTTTCGCGCACGAACGTGGCGACGCGCGGGTGATGAAGCGGATCGCCGCGTTGCAGGATCAGGGTCGGAAAATCATCGGCTTCACCTTCCACCGCGTGCGCGACAAGCCGGACACGCCGCCGACCTGGGAAAACATCCATCTCGGAACCACCTACAACCGCCGTTATTTCCAGCGGCTCTGGGCGTTTGTAAAATGCATCGGTGTGCTGTGGTCGAACCGCGACCGCCTCGCCAACTGCGGCGTCATCTATGTCGTCAATACCGACAACGCCATCCTCGCGCTGCTTGGCCGCTTTTTCTCCGGTCGCCCCATCCCGCTGGTTCTTGAACTGGCCGACATCCAACCGGCGATGACCGGCAGCGGGTTGGTCTCGAAAATCTTCCGCGCCATCGAGCGGGCGGTGCTGGAACGAACCAGCATGTTGGTCACCACGTCGCAAGGATTCGTCCGCGAGTATTTCCAACCGATCCAAGGCTACACCGGCGGAGTTTTCCTGTTGGAAAACAAGGTCTATCCGAGCCGTGGCCTGCCACCGGCATCGCTGGAAAACACCGTGCCGGTTTCCGGTGGAAGACCGTGGGTGATCGGCTGCTTCGGTGCCCTGCGCTGCCGCCGCAGCCTGGAAATCATGCATGGGATGGCGAGCCGGTTAGGTGGGCGGATCAGGATCGTCCTGCGTGGTTATCCGGCGGGAACGATTGCCGACGACTTCGACAAGCTGCTCGGCGACCTGCCGAATTTTGAATTCGGCGGTTCCTATTTCTATCCGGACGAACTGGCGGAAATGTATGCCGACATCGATTTCAACTGGGCCTTCGACATGAGCGACCCGAACGGCAACTCCGTGTGGCTTTTGCCTAACCGGATTTACGAAGGCGGTTGCTTCGGAGTGCCGGTCATCGGCGCGCAGGACACGGAAACCGGACGCTGGATCGACGGACACGCGCTTGGCTGGACCTTCGAGGAGCCATTGGAGGAAAGTTTGGAGAAGTTTTTCGAATCACTCGATCCACAGGAATGGAAAGCCGTGAAACACCGCTGCGTTGCCCATCCGCGCAGGGAGTTCACCGGGGAATCCGACTACGTCCGACTGGCGGAGCACCTGAACCAACTGGAGCACGGGTGAGATCAATAGGGGGCATGGACGTCTCGTCCATGCGCGGGGACGAGACGTCCCCGCCCCTTATCTCAAACCGAAGCTAACAGCTCGGCAAGTATCCGGTCCAACCGCGCCTGCGAGTGATCCTCCCGATAGTCCGCGAAGCGCGGGGTGGAATTGCTCGTTTCGAGTTGCTTGATGGCGGCGAGCGCCTGTTCCGCGTAGCCTTCCGGAATCGTGAGACCCATTCCGTATTTCTCAACCCGCTGGCCGACGCATTCTCCGGCGGAGGCGATGCACGGGATCTCGAACAACGCGGCTTTGCTGAGGGTGCCGCTGCTGCCTTGGAATCCTTCGTAGGCGGCCCACGCGATGTCGAAGGTTAGAAAAAGCGAGTTGTAGTCCGCTTCGTCCGGGATACGCCCTGCGGCGGGATTAAAATAGAGGTTGTCGATTTCTCCGTTAGCGACTCCACGGGCAAGTGCTTGGACCATCTCTTGTTCGCCCTCGGTGTATTGTCCGAAACTGATGATCCCGGCACAGACGAAGTAATAGGGGAGATTTTGTTTTCTCGCGAGTTCCGCCACGCGCAGAAGGGTGAGAAATCCCTTCCGCCGTTCGAGTCCGATCATCCCGATGATTTTCCGACCACGCGCCTTGCTCTGGATTTCCAAGGCGGGTGGGAATGATTTTACGGGAAGTCCGCCTTGGGTGACATCGGGGTAGGGGATGATGGATCTTCCGGTGTATCGCTCCATTTCCGGGATGAAGCGTTCGTCTAACACTCCGATGCCGCGGCAGAGATCGCTGCGCAGGATGGCATCGCCCTTGGCCAGGAGACGCAGCGATTTCGCCGGTGACGGGGGTTCGCCGTGATGGTGGTTTCTGAGATAGAGCCCGCTCCACGGACGGTTGAGCAGGAACCGGGGAATCGTGGAGAACGGCAGGAAGCGCAGGTAGCTGTCGAGGTAGGGGAAATAGACGAGGTCGGCTTTCAACCCGGTGTTCGCTTCGGCATCGGCGAGGATGTCCGCCGCCCGTTTCCAGCGGGAAAAGGTGCGTGCGGGATCGCCCTCGAAGCGGCCGTTGAAAAAGCTGCGGCCACCGGCGGGAAGCTTGTGAAGATAAACGCGCCGCCCGAGGGTTTCCGCCGTGGCGGGATCGACGGCTTCAGTCAGGTCGCGCATGGCGGCTTCCGGTTCGGGGCACAGGCCGATCACGCTGGCCCCGTTGCGCAGGAACGATGCGGTGAACTGGCTGAAATACATCGGATGATGCCCGATCCAGAGCGGATCGATGAGAGCGACGGTTTTTCCGCGGGGAGGCATCATGATTCAGTGAACGGAAGCCAGCCGGGAGTTCGTGTGGATCCAGGAGGAGCGGACCATGAACGCCTGCGGCAGTCCGATCATCATCCCGAAAATGATTCCGACAAGCCGTTCTTGAAAGGGATTGGCGGTGAGCGATTCGCTGAGGAGGCAACACGTCGCGACGAAGGGGAGAAACGCGAGCCACTGGTCCGGTCCGGGATCGGTGGCGTTCGCGCGGGCGGCGACCAGGCTGAAAGCCGCCGTGCTGACGAGCAGCGAGAGATAGGCCACTACGGCGATGACTCCACCTGATAGAAGCCCGTAGGTCCAGATCGAGTGCCCGGCGAACCAAATGTCGTTGAAGTCCCCGTCGGCTTTCGGGAAGACCATCCAGATTTCAGGCATGTAGGCGCGGTCCCAGTAGTAGGAGGTGCCCACGCCCCGTCCGTTGATGAAATGGACGGGATTTTCCATCAGGATTTTCCACATGGCATCGGCCTCGGCCTTGCGGGTGAGGTAGGAAATGTCCGAGCCCAGATTCTGGGCGGAGGCGTTGTGGAACAGGCGTTCGTTCCAGCGCTCGATCATGACGGGCTGGATCAGCGCGAAGATTCCCAGAGCCATGACGATGATGACGACCACCGAGGTGATGGGCAGCAAGCGTTTCACCAGACCGGACCAACGGAAAATTCCCCAGCGGACTCCGAGCACGTAGCAAAGCGTGCAGGCCAGAGCGGAGGCCATGACGGGAAAGATCAGCGAGCGGGTCACGGTGATGAAGATGCCGATGAAAAGCACGAGGCAGGCCATCGGCAGCGTCCAGTGAAGTCTTTTTCTCAACAGAATGGAGCAGCCGATCCATGCGGCAAGCCAGTTGGTGGCCGGGCTCTGGACTTCGATCCGCACGGTTTCCAAGGTGGATTCCTTGAACAAAAATCCCTGGATGATCCGCCAGAGGATGTTGATGCACGCGGCGGCGAGGATCGGCGTGACGATCTTTGAAGGACGGATGCCCATGCAGCCGGCGATGTGGGCGTTCATGATGCCGAACAAGCAGAAGACCAGCGGCAGGATCACCCGGATCGAGCGGCTGGGCGGCACGCCCTGCAGGATGGAATTGCAAAGCATGAATGCGATGAACAATCCCCAGAACGTGACCAGCCAGGCTCCCGGCCGGACGGTTAGGTATTTCCAGCCGATGGCGAGGATTGCCAGGGATGAGCCGATGCACGAGCCAAGGAACAGCAACTGGTCGATGCCCGCGCCACTGGCCCCTTCGCGCGCCACCGAATTCCGGTAGTCCAGCGCGAAGGACATCATGAAAATCCAGATCAGCCGCTCGACCCAGATGGCATGACGCGCCGTGGGAACGTGGATGTGGTCCGTTGGATCAGCGCTGGAAAACACGGGGTTTACTGGGCGAGGATTTTGTCGAACAACGCCGCCGTTTTCGCGATGGGAAACGTCGCCTCGGCATAGGCGCGGGCGTTGAGCGCGAGTTCGGATCGCAGGGTTTCCGAGTCGTGGAGCTTCGCAGCGGCATCGAGAAAACCTTCGAGATCGCCGGGCGCGACGATGAGTCCCGCCTTGTTCTCGCTGGTGATCCGGGCCGCCAGGTTTTTCAACGGCATGGCTAACAGCAGCGGTCGTCCGGCGCAGAGGTAGCTCAGGGTTTTCGATGGGACGGAGAATATTCCGGCTTCTTCTTCTAGGATTCCCACCAGCACATCACCGGTAGCGAGCACGGCGGGAAGTTCCTGAAACGGCTGATAGGGCAAGATCAGCAGATTGGATAGATTCGACGCGGCGGCTTCCTTCTTCAGCCAATCCGCGCCGATGCCCTCGGAAACAATCACCACGCGGACCTCCGGGTTTTGCGAATGCCTGCGGGCAAGCTCCAACAGCATCGCCGGATTGTGCTTCATGCCGATGGTGCCGGAGTAGAGATAGACAAACTTGTCGTGCAACGCGTGCCGGCGCGACCAGGCGTTGTCCTTCGGCATCACCGGGATTTCCTCGATTAGCGCCCAGTTGGGAACGACCGCGACGTTTGCGGGATCGACACCGAACTCGCTGGATAGAATCGACGTGAAGTCTTCGGTGATCGTGATGATTTTCGAACTGCGCTCGAATTGGCGACGGTCAAGGCGGCGGTACCACGAACCGACCCAGCCACCAGCTAACGGAATTTTCCGCCGCAGGATCTGGTCCACCGCGAGGCTGTAAAAATCCTGAACCCAGTAGTAAAACCGCCCGCCGTCCGCGATGGCGGCACGGGTGATCGGCTCCTGCGTCTCGGTGGGGGTGTTACCGGAAAGCACGGCGTCAGGCTTCCAGGAGGTGATGAATTTCGCGACCTCTTTTCCGTAACGGACCTCCATGTTCCGGCGGCGGCGGAATGAGTATTTGTAACGGGGGTAGTCCGGATCCATCTGGATTTCCCGGAAGGCAAGGGTCGGCGAGTCGCCGGATTTTCGCGCCAAATCCCCGCGGGGAGTCTGCAAGGAACTCGCATAGGCATGCACCACATAATGCCCCCGCGCGGCCAGCGCACGGCTTAGCGAAATCGGGAACGCATGTCCGGCATAATCGTGAACGACGATTCTCATGAAGGGGGAATAGGGGTGCGGGACGGAAGATCGACCCGGGGCGAGGCCTTGATATTAAGGAAGTGCCATGGAGAGTCAACGGCACGGGTTCACGCGAAGACGTAGGGTGGTCTTCCCGCCGTGCCTGGTGTAAACCATTGCCAATCATCCCGAGTCCTGTATTTTAGCTTCATGGATCGCATCATCTTGGACCCGGATATTTGCAACGGACAACCTGTCGTTCGAGGCACGCGGGTAACCGCGCAGACAATCCTGGAGTTTCTGGCCACGGGTGATTCGATTAAGGATGTTCTGGAGGAATACCCTTCATTGACGCGCGAGGACGTCCTCGCCTGCATCCTTTTCTCCTCCAATTTGATGAAGCATCAGTTCTCGCTCACGGAGGTGGCATGAACGGATTCTTGTTCGATGAGAATGTTCCCCGGCAGATTCTCTTCTCGCCGTCATTGCCTGTCACTCATGCCACTGATCTCGGAAATGGTATTTCGGACAGCGATATCTGGTCGTATGCTAGAAGTCATTCTTTGGTGGTGATCACGAAAGACTCCGATTTCTCGAATCGGATCATGGTTTCCTCTCCGCCTCCTTGGATCGTGCATTTGCGTTTCGGTAATTTGCGAAGGCGGGACTATCACGCATTCTTTTCCCGGGTTTGGCCTCGGATCGAGCAGCTTTTACCAGCGAACAAGCTGATTAATGTTTACTTGGATCGGATAGAGGCGGTGCAGGAATAGATCGATAAAAGGTGCTTGGTTTGAGGCTGGGTCGTTACTTTTTTTGATGGAGCGGCGGATGAATGTCCTGATTTGATTTTGCCTGATCGGAATCCTGTGGGTTTTCCGGTTCCTCGTCTTGTTTTTTTGCGAGTCGGCGATCCTCGAAGAAACCGAGCCACGAGAAAACCGAGCATAATGCGAGACCCAAAAGTGGTGTCATAGGCTCTACCACGGAATAGTTCATACCTCGCCAGCTTGAGCCAAAGCTGACTGAGCCAACATGATCGAGTGATCTTCCAAGCAAGCTGGCGATCCAGTAGATCAGGACTCCCGTCGAAATAACGGCAACGATGAGATGGTGGCGTAATGTTGATTTCCGCTTCATCGGTTGGCTCGTCTGGCGAAATGAATTTCGCGGTCCGTTTTTACGCGTAGCTGCGGATGGAGACGTGGACGTCTTCGAAGACGAGCGGTTCCTTGTGCAGGGTGGGGGCGGTGCCGTCGCCGTTGTATTGCCAGGCGGAGACGTGGGAGAAGTGTTCGTCGTGGCGTTTGGCCTCGCCGGCCTGGGTGCTACCGGCGATGACTTCCGGGTCGGTGTCGAAGAACTGGTGTTCGCTGCGGAAGTGGCCGCCGCAGGATTCCTCGCGGTCGCGGGCGTCGTAGCACATGACTTCGGCGAATTCGAGGAAGTCGGCGACGCGGCCGGCTTTTTCGAGCTCGGAGTTGACGCTGGATCCGGAGCCGGGGATGCGGACGTTGGACCAGAATTCCTCGCGGATCTGCGGGATTTTTTCCAATGCTTCGGTGAGCCCTTCACGGGAGCGGGCCATGCCGCATTTGTCCCACATGGTCATGCCGAGCTCGCGGTGGAAGGAATCGACGGTGCGCTTGCCGTTGATGTTGAGAAGTTTGTTCACGCGCTCCTTGGTCTCGGCCTCGGTCTGTTTGAACTCGGGCATCGAGGTGTTGATGGAACCCGGTTTCTGAGTGACGAGGTAGTTGGCGATGGTGGTTGGGATGACAAAATAACCGTCTGCTAGGCCCTGCATCAGCGCCGAGGCACCGAGGCGGTTGGCGCCGTGGTCGGAGAAATTCGCCTCGCCTAACACATGGAGTCCGGGGATGTTGGACATCAGGTTGTAGTCCACCCAGAGGCCGCCCATGGTGTAGTGGACCGCCGGATAGATCATCATCGGTCCCTTGTAGGGATCCTCGCCGGCGATCTTGTCATACATCTGGAAGAGGTTGCCGTAGCGGGCGCGGATGGTGTCCTCGCCGAGGCGTTTGGTGGCGTCGCGGAAATCCAGATAAACGCCGAGTCCGGTTGGGGCGACACCGCGGCCGTCGTCGCAGGCTTCCTTGGCGGCGCGGGAGGAAATGTCGCGTGGGGCGAGGTTGCCGAAGGACGGGTATTTGCGTTCGAGGAAGTAGTCGCGGTCGTCTTCACCGACGTCGGCGGGAGAGAGTGTTTTCTTGCGAATTTTCTCAGCCACTTCGCGGGATTTCGGCGCCCAGATGCGGCCGTCGTTGCGGAGCGACTCGGACATCAGGGTGAGCTTCGATTGGTAGTCGCCGCTGACAGGGATGCAGGTCGGGTGGATCTGGGTGTAGCAGGGGTTGGCGAAAAACGCTCCGCGACGTGCGGCGCGCCAGGCTCCGGTGACGTTGCAGCCCATCGCGTTGGTTGAGAGGAAGAAGACGTTGCCATAGCCGCCGGTGGCGAGGATGACGGCGTCGGCAGAGTGGGTGGAGATTTCGCCGGTGACAAGGTCTCTAACGACGATGCCCTTGGCGTGGCCGTTGACGAGCACGAGATCGAGCATCTCGGTGCGCGGATACATTTTCACACCACCCTTGTGGATTTCCTTTTCGAGCGCCTGATAGCAACCGATGAGGAGCTGTTGCCCGGTCTGGCCGCGGGCGTAGAAGGTGCGGGAAACCTGCGAGCCGCCGAAGGA
>JAZKEY010000033.1:0-5951 GCA_040386755.1 Verrucomicrobiota bacterium
CGAGGGCCGACATGCTTGAACCAGACATGGCTGTGGCCGGAGCTCGTTCGATAGTTGGAAGGGTTCCCGTATCCGGGTCCTTCGTAGCTGAGTTTGCCACGGGGAGACGCCCACGTAGTGGTCGCGAGGCCCATGGTTAGAATGGAGGTGATCGCGACGATTTTCATTGTGGTTTTCATTGGTCTTAATGGTTTTGGTTGCTGCCGGGTGTCTCGTTCCAGCGACAGAATCACTTTTTCGAGACTTTAATAATCGGCTTCACGTGTAATACACCACCCCTTTCATAAACCCTTGGAATTTTCCGGCTATTTAATGGACAAGTGCCACGCGAGTCACTAGCGAGTCCACAGCGATGTTAGGAACGTCGATTGAATCGTAATTGCATCCGCGCCATCCTTCGTGCTTTCCTGCAATCACCACGCTACAAAGAAAAACCGCTTTGAACTTTCAAACCAAAATGGGAGCAGTGGTGCTCCCATTTCTCGTCAATTCAAGTCGCTCCGCCACGGAGCAGGCGACCTGCTTCACTCGTCACAAGTGCAAGCGTATTCGGGGTTGGTGCATCCCTTGCAAATACTAAGGTCGAGCGGGATGCGGAAGTTCTTCGATTTCGCGTCTGCGGCAGGTTTCACTTGGACGACGATGGTGTAATGCTCGCCTTCGGGTAGCGGGGTCTTGGAAACGAGCAAGTCGCCCTTTTTCTCGAACTCCAGTTTCACTTTGCCGGATGGTGCTTCGGCGGTGGCGTTGATCACCTGCGCTCCGGCCGGCTGGGCTTTCATGGCGGCATCGTAGAAGGCAATGCTGATGGTACGGTCCTTCTCGATGAAGAACTCTGCTTGGTGTGGTTCGACTTCCAGGATGCGGCCCTTGCGGGGGCCGGCCTTGACGGTGACTTCGGCGAGGGCGCTGCCGGCGAAGGCGACGAGCAGGGCGGCAGTGATGAGTTTGCTGATGGTTTTCATGATTCGATCGGTTGTTGGTTTCTTGGTTTGGTTTTTCTCTCCAGCCACTCGTAGAGCAGAGGCACCACGAGCAGGGTGAGGAAGGTGGATGTCACGATGCCACCGATAACGACGGTTGCAATCGGACGCTGGACTTCGGCTCCGGCACCGGTGGCGATGGCCATGGGCAGGAAGCCCAACGAGGCGACGAGTGCCGTCATCAGCTTGGGTCGTAGGCGGGTGAGCGTGCCTTCCACAACGGCATCACGCAGGGGTTTACCCTCTTCCCGGAGCTGGTTGATGTAGCTGATGAGCATGATGCCATTAAGCACGGCGATACCTGATAGTGCGATGAACCCGACGGCGGCGGAGATGGTGAAGGGCATGCCGCGCAGCGAAAGAGCGAAGATGCCGCCCGAGACGGCGAGCGGAACGCAGAGGAAAATCAACGCGGCTTGGCGGAGCGATTTGAAGCTCAGGAAAATCAGCACGAAGATGAGTCCAAGTGCGAGCGGCACGACGACGGTCAGTCGCTTCTTCGCTTCCATCAGATTCTTGAACTGGCCGCCGAACTCGAAGTAGTAGCCATCGGGAAATTTCACCCGCTCGTGAAGCGCCTTGGTGGCTTCAGCGACGAAACCGGCGGTGTCGCGGCCACGGACGTTGATCATGACGGAGACCCGGCGCTGGGTGTTCTCGCGGGCGATCTGGTTCACCTGATCCACCAGTTTCACTTTCGCGACCTGGCCGAGCGCGAGCAACGCGCCGTCCTCGGTGCGGAGAGGCAGGCGCTCCATGGCGGGGAGATCGGCGCGACGTCTTTCATCGAGGCGGACGATGACGGGCGTGCGGCGGTTGCCCTCGATGAGCGTGCCGACATCCGATCCGGCGAGCGCGGTTTCTATCAGGCGGTTCAGGTCGTCGGCGTGGACGTTGAACTTCTGCATGGCGTCGCGGTCCGGCTGGATCTCGATCATGGGCACCTTGCCGATGGCGTCGAATTCGGTTTCCGCTCCGCCGGGGATGCTGTTGAGCACCATGCGGACTTCACCGGCGAGGCGTTCGAGTTCGTCGTAGTTTTCGCCATAGATCTTGCAAACCAGATCGGCGCGCGAGCCAGCCATGATTTCATTGAAGCGCATCTGGATGGGTTGCGAGACGAGCAAATTCTGGCCGGGGACGAGGTCGAGCATGCGTTTTCTCATCAGTTCGCCGAGAGCCTCCTTGGTGATGCGCTTGCCGTCCACCATGCGCCATTTTTCGACGGGATTGAGCATGACGTAAGTGTCGGAGACGTTAGGCCCCATGGGATCGGAGGCGACTTCGGCAGTGCCGATGCGGGAGAAGACATCGCGGATCTCTGGAAAATCGCGGCGCAGGATGGTCTCGGATTGTTTTTGCAGATCGACGGACGAGGTGAGTCCGGCACTGCTGCTGCGGATGAATTGCAGGGTGAGATCCCCCTCATCGAGCTGCGGGATGAACTCGGAGCCGAGGCGGGAAAATACAAAGAGCGAGAAGCCGAAGAGCGCGAACATCGGCAACACGACGAGCCAGCGGAAACGGAGGCCGAAGGTGAGGAGCGGCGTGTAAAGTTTCTTCACCAGTGTGACGAGCCAGTTGTCTTTCTCCTTGATATTTCCGCCCAGCAGGAACGAGCAGAGTACCGGCATGAGCGTGAGGGCGAGCACCAGCGAGCCGCCGAGCGCGAGCATGACGACGACAGCCATGGGCTTGAACATCTTCCCTTCGATGCCTTGCAGCGCGAGGATGGGCAGATAGACAACGGTGATGATGAGCACTCCGAAGAACATTGGATTCGCCACTTCCTTGGCGGAATGGAGGACTTCGCGGGATCGTTCCTGGACTGTGAGCTTGCGACCGAGCGCGTGTTGTTTCTCGCCAAGGTGGCGGACGATGTTTTCCACCATGACGACCGCGCCGTCGATGATGAGGCCGAAGTCCACCGCCCCGAGGCTCATGAGGTTTCCTGATAGGCCGAGCTTTACCATGCCGGTCATGGCGAAGAGCATGGAAAGCGGGATGACGAGCGCGACGATGAAGGCGGCGCGGAAATTTCCCAACAGGGCGAACAGCACGACAACGACCAGCACCGCGCCTTCGAAGAGATTCCGCTCCACGGTGTGGATGGTGCGGTTCACCAGTTCACTGCGGTCATAGACGGTCTTGATAGAAACACCGGCGGGTAGTTTTTCCTGAATCTCGTCCAGCTTGACGCGGACGGCATCGGCGACGAGACGGGTGTTTTCCCCGGCGAGCATGATGGCCGCGCCGATGATGGCTTCCTCTCCCTCGTGGGTGCTGGCTCCGGTGCGGAAGGATGAGCCGATGGCGACCGTGGCGACTTCACCGAGGAGGATGGGTCTAACACCTGATCCGAACTTCAGCGGCAGCTTGGCGATTTCCTCCGCAGAGGTGACGCGGGTGGGAGCACGGACGATGAGTTGTTCGCCGCCGAGTTCAACGAAGCCACCGCCTGCGTTCTTGGTGTTTTGCTCGACGAGTTCGGCGAGGGCATCGAGCGAGAGGCCCGCCGCGGCGAGCTTGGCGGGGTCGGGCTGGATGATGAGTTCACGCTCGTAGCCGCCACTGCGGTTGACTTCGGCGACGCCTTGGGTGCCGCGCAGGAGCGGCTTCACGGTGTATTCCTGGATCTGCCAGAGCGCCATGAGCTGGGCCTCGCGGGTGGCCGGCTTGTCCTTGGCATCCGCCGTGTAATCGAGGGTGTAGTAGAAAATTTCCCCGAGACCGGTGGCGATGGGCGCAAGCTTGGGAGAGAGGCCGGGCGGGAGGTCATCGAGCACTCCTTGCAATCGTTCGGTGACGAGCTGCCGCGTTCGATAGAGATCGACGCCATCCTTGAAGGTCATGGTGACCTGTGAGAGACCGAACTTGGAGAGCGAGCGGAGTTCCACCATTTCGGGTAGTCCGGCCATCTCGCTTTCGATGGGGAAAGTCACGAGTTTCTCGACCTCCTCCGGCGCGAGCGCGGGGACGGCGGTGTTGATCTGCACCTGCGGATTGGTGATGTCCGGCACAGCGTCGATGGGCAGCCGCAGCATGGCCCAGGTGCCGACGCCGACGAGGATGAGGGTACCTAGCAGGACGGCCACACGCTGCCGCATGACGGCTTCGAGGAGATAATTCAGCATGACGGGTCAGTGTCCACAGGTGCAGGCTTTTCCTCCGCGAAGGACTTGGAGTTCGGCCATCCAAAGCGACATGACGGGCGTGGTCACGATCTGGTCGCCGGAATAAAGGCCGTCGGTGATTTCCACGAACTGGTCGTTGGACGCGCCGGTTTTGATGGGGCTCCGCACGTAGAACGAACCGTTGACGGTGTAGACGAAGCTGCCCTCGGCGGTCTTCAACAAGGCGGAAACGGGGACGGCGGCAACCGCGCCACTGGCCGGGATTTCAACGGTGCCTTTCAACTGGCTGCCGGGTGTGAGCGGGACGGTTGAGGCGACGGTGACTTCAATATCGCCGGGGATGCCGAACGGTAATTTCTCCACGGATTGGACGGTGCCTTTGATGGTGCCGATGGCGATTTCCATGCCGGGCTTGATCGATGAAGAAGCAGGGACGGTGCCGCGTGCTTCGTTAGGCTGGGTCGCAGTGAGGTCCAGAGTCATGGATGAAGCGATTTCCTCCTCGCCGACTTCGGCCACGGTGAAGCCGATGGACTTTTTCATTTCATCGGTGAGGGAAAGGCCTTCGCCCTTTTTGAACTGTGCGCCGTTTTCGGGAGTTTTCTCCGTAACTTTGGCGGTGGACTCGTTGCACGAAGTGCCGAGGATGGCGCAGAGACTTGATAGAATGATGACGAGTGATTTTTTCATGAGCTTACTTGGTTTGAATTTTTGAATCGGCGGAACCGGCGAGTTGTTCGAGATCGAGCGCGGCGCGGAGGACATCAAGGCGGGTGTCGTTGATGGCTTCCGTGGCTTCGAGGTATTTGTCCTGCATTTCGATGTAGGTGCTGATAGGGACCGCACCGAGGCGGTAGTGGCGGTCGGCGAGGCGCGCGGCGTCGGCGAAGGTGGCGAGGGAGTCGGGCTTCCAGGCGTCGAGGCGTTTGCGCTGGGTTTCGAGGATTAGCCAGGCTTCGGTGATTTCGCGTTCGACCTCCCGGAAGGTGGATTGAAGCGAGGCCTCGGCCTGCATGCGTCGCGCCTGGCTGGCGGTGACGGCGGCGCGGCCGTCGTCCCATACCGGGAGGGGCATGGAGAGCGAAAGGCCGATGACGGTTTCCTTATCTCCGGCGTTTTCCTGGGAAATG
Organism: Verrucomicrobiota bacterium; assembly: GCA_040386755.1. Lineage (GTDB taxonomy): Bacteria > Verrucomicrobiota > Verrucomicrobiia > Verrucomicrobiales > Akkermansiaceae > Luteolibacter. Next base: position 5,248 of record JAZKEY010000033.1, read on the forward strand.
GAGGGGCCGACGGTGAAGGTGGGATAGCGCTCGTTCTCGCTGAGCGCGACCTTGAGGCCTTGCTGTTCCAGCTCGGCGCGGCGGACGCGGATGGCGTAGTTGTTTTGCGCGGCCTTGGTTAGAAGGTCTGCCAGCGCGGCGGGCTTGGAGGTGGTGAATTCCGTGCGTTTCACTTGCAGCGGCGAGTCGGCGCGGCGGCCCATGAGCTGGTTGAGTTCCAGCAGCGCCTTCTGCATTTCCACGGCGGCCTCGCTGGCCTTGCTCTGGACGGTGACTTCGGAGGCTTCGAGGATTTTCGCTTCCAACAGCGGCCCGATGCCGCCGGGTTCGCGCTGGACGATGACTTCCTTCACATTGGTGATGCGGTCCGCCACATCAGCAGCGGCGGCGGCGTTTTCCTGCTGGGTGGCGAGCGCGTAGCCGAGCACCTTGACGCGGGCTGCTAGAAACGAGCGGAATTGGTTCAAGCCAAGTTCGGCCAGGACGATGTCACGGTCGGCAATGGCCTTCCGCAGTCCGAGGCGGCCCGGCCATTCGACCGGCTGGGCCAGAGCGACGGAAAAGGCGACGCCTTCCGCACTGGCATCACCGCCGCTCGTGCGTTTCCGGCCGAGGTCGAGATTGAGCTCGGGATTGGACAAGCGGCCGGCAACGGAGCGGCTTGATTTCGCGACCGCGATCTCGGCTTTGTAGAACTTGAGTTC
>JAZKEY010000034.1:0-7444 GCA_040386755.1 Verrucomicrobiota bacterium
CAAACAACAACGCAGAACACGATGAGCACGAGCACTGCTGCGCAAGTGATTATCGCCCTCTTCGTCTTTGATTTCATTTGGGCCAACGTTTGATGTGCGCCCACCGGCGCGGTTGAAGGGATGTTGAAATGAAATTGAGGAACTTATGGCCGGTTGGCGCGTCACGAATTGTTCTGCTATGTTTGATATGCGGTGAACTCAATCTCAAATCCCTTTTTGTCGGGTGAGAAGGTTGCTCGCCTCCCGCCTTCATTTGAGTCCTCCTTGTATTCGTCATCAGAGACTTTGTAGGTCTGCAGATTCATCCGCTTGATGAAGTTCTCAAACTTCTCGCGATCACCGGGGAAGCGCAGACTATAGGAAAAGTCGGGGAGGACGGTCGAAAAGTGCTTGTTCTCTTGGTAATGTGAAACCCAGCCCATCGATTCCAATGCAGTAGGTTGTCTGGTGTATCTTCCTAGGTATTTGAACGATGGCAACCACGCCACCCCGACGATGAACCACAAGATTCGGCTCTTAAGGAGCGTTGTGATCAGGCTGAGTGCGCGATTCATTTTTTGCAGAACGTTAAATGTGGTGGCACGGCGGCGCAGGACTCATAGAGCGAAGCGAACGAGGGAGCTTATCCGCCGTTGCCACCCACGACGTGTTCGGTGTCTTGGTGATCCTTCAGCATTGCTACGATTTCGGGGTAATCTTGTGCGAGAAAATCGGTGGTTCCAAGCTCTGTCTTGAGGCTGGGATCCGATCCATGGTGAAGAAGCAGCTTTACGAGTTGGGAATGTCCCTGATGCACTGCCTCGTGCAAAGCGGTGTATCCCTGCTCACCCGGAAGATCGACTTGGGCCCCAGCTTCCAACAGGAGTCTGCATCCGTCGAGATCACCTTGAACCGCGAGAATATGAAGCGGAGTCTCCTGGAACGCACCATAGCGTCCGTTCAGTTCGATCGTCGAGACACCTTCGAACATTGGATGATCTTCGTTCTTCAGGCGCTCGAGCACCGCGTTTACGGTTGTCTTCATTTCTTCACCGAACAGTGTTTATTCGCCCGTCGGCATATCAAGAATATCGATATTGAATCCGATGGGACTGGCGCTGATGGAAGCTGTTAACCGTCTCAGCGTCAAATTATTCCGGGGAATTGGGATTCGCGGGGGGACGGTCGGATTCCGTTAAGACGGCTTGATTTGCCGGGGAGGTTTGGGAATCGGGTTGTGTTATTCCGGATAACAAAGAGATTCTGTTCGCGAAGAATTACCGGAGAACGAAGCTTCAAATGTTTTCTGGACACCAAACGAGCGGAGTGTTCAAAAGAACTGATGATCACGAAAGGTTCTCCGGGATTGTATGCTTGGTCAAAGGATCTGGAAGCCTCCTCTGACGTGCGTCTGCGCGAGCGTGAGGGGTTTGCGATGCTGTTGGGCTGGCTTGAGAAATTCGTGGCCGGGAGCGATTTATCCCCCAGCCGGGAAGCCTGTGAGCGGTTTTGGAAGGAGCAGGTCCGGGCGAAACCGCGCGAAAAGTGGCAGCTCGATCAATGGGGCGCCGCCATGCGCTGGTATGTACGCTGGCTGGATCATCGGACGGTGAAGGGGGGAAGTGCGGAGCCTGCTGGAAAGATTGCGGGATGCGGTAAGTGACTGATTGTTGATTGTTGATTGGAAGAGGGAGAAAGAAAAAAACCGGCGGCCTGTGAGGGCCGCCGGTTTGTTGGGGTACCGGTGTGATGGGGATTCAGGGCACGGGCGGCGCGGGCGGGGTTTCTGTTATGGGTTCTTCCGGCTCGCCGGGGCGGAGGGCGTAGAAGACGCCCCATTCGCGGGCGCGGCGGCGGAGGGTGGGGGCGTCGTGCTGGCGGAGGGCGAACTCGACTTCGTCCCAAATGTCGCGGATGAGTTGGTCGGCGGCGGGGCGGAGGGCGTTGACGTCGGTTTGCTCGCCTTCGAGGGCGTCCTTGGCGGCGGATTGGAGGGTGAGCTGGGATTTGTAGGTGGCGAGGACGGCGGCGACTTCGGCGGCGGTGGGATTGGCCATGGCGGGCTCGCCGAACTGGATGACGCGGCGGGGATCTCCCTTGACGATGCGGTCGGCCCACTGGAGGAGGTCGGGCTCGGCATCGAGGTTAGGGACGGTTTCCTCGTTGACGCTGAGTTCGTATAAGGCGCGGCCGGAGGGGGTGTGGATGCCGCGGGCGACGCCGAATTGATAGACCTGAATGAAGTGGCTGGCGTGCATGCGGAGGCTGGCGCCGATGGCTTCCAGGGTGGCGGTGTTGGAGGTCTGGTGGCCGAGGGCGTCGGCGCGCTCGGTGGTCTCCCTTTCCCAGTTCGGGTGGAAGGCCTGGAGGGCGGTGGCGGTGGCGGCGCTGATGAGGCGGGAGGAGCCGGTGGTGGCGGCGGATTTTTCCAAAGCGGCGGTGAGGGCTTGGGCGCGGGTGGCATCGGTGGCAGGTAACTGACGGAATGGCATGGGTGGCGTTAGGTTGTGGTGGATGCTTGGACGGACTGACGCCGGAATGACGCTTCGGGTCCAATTAGAGATAGCCTGATAGGTGGATGCGGGGTCCGTCGACTCAAATCGTTAGGGAAAGCTGGGGGAAAGCCCGGATTGTTGGAGAATCGCACCGTTCGAATGATCCATCCCAATGAGTCTTCCGTTTCGGACTCTGAAAGAGTCTGTAAATCGCCCGCCACTTCAGTGGTGGGATGGAGAGATTCCGGCGATTCAAGTCCCGCAGGGGACGGCAGGACGATTGGAATTCCGTGGGTTTGCCAGCGTTCTTTCGTCCCCGGGGGACTTTGAAAAGCGCCTGTGATCTACCCACCACTGAAGTGGTGGGCTCTGTGTCGGCATTTCATCCCAAGTCCAAATCCTTGAGGACGATGGGATCAAAGGGGGCGATCCGGACTCGTCTATCCGGGAAGTCCGTGATCCATACAGGCATCCGGGGAAGGCGCGGAATCACGGTTTCGGGGCGGGAAATGGGCTGCGGCGGGCGGAAATGGACGTTTTTCCGCCGAAACGGGGTATTTGCATGCAATAGGTGCCCGCCGACGTGGCGGGGAGGGGTATTTGCATGCAAAGAGGGGCCGCCGACGTGGCGGGGAGGGGTATTTGCATGCAAAGAGGGGCCGCCGGCGTGGCGGGTAGGGGTCTTTGCAGGCAAAGAGGGACCGCCGACGGGGACGGGACAGGGAGGGGTTCGCGCAGGTGCTTGGAGAGTGGGGTGGATTAAAGGCCCGTCCCGCTGTCACGATCCGTGGAGAGAGAAAGACAGTTCGTGGATCGTGAAGGTCAGTCCGTGGAGGGAGATGAACAGGCCATGGAGGTGAAATGAGCGGGCGTGCGTCCTCCTCCGGTGAAATTTGCTGCCAGAGCCGCCGCCGTGCGGCCAGCCGGATGCGGAATGGCTGCCGGTCCATTGAACCTGAAGAGGAAAATGGACCGCAGATGAACGCAAATGAACATTGATGCATCCAAGGCGGTATGGCGCTGCCGCTTCCCACCGTACTCCAGGGGGCGGAGGATGCCGCCGGGAAACCGCTATCGGATAGGTCGGGGAATCGCACAATCGAACCCCCTATCAGCCGGTGGCTTTCCCTGCTAGGGAAATCGTCGCAAGGGGTGCGGGATTTCTATCAATCCGCTAGCGGCAGGCCGGTGCCGGTGAGGCGGATGTCGAACGAGTGGCCTCCGGCGGTGGTGTTGTTATGGAGGTGGATGGCGGCCTTGCGCGGGCCGCTGCCGGCGGGCTTGAAGCGCAATTTCACGTCCAGCGATGTGCCGGGCGCGATCACGGTCTGCGGGACGGGCTTGAGAAGGAAGTCATTCTGGTGAGCGCCGTTCTTGCTGATAGCGGATAGAACGAGATCCATTTTTCCCGCGTTACGGATGCGGAGGGTCTTCCACGCGCCGGCTTTCCCGATCCGAAGGGACGGGAAACTGATGGACTGATAGGAATCGCGAATCGTTTTTCCCGGCAGCAGCTCCACCTCCATCATCTCCGGGCGGATGGTCTCGGTGGTGACGCCGAGCCAGGTGGGGCTTTCGATTCCTTTGGCACCGGGGTAGTGGAAGATCCGGCACATGGGCGAAATGCCCTCGCCGAACGGGGCGTCGTCCAGCCGCGCCGGAGCGTCTCCCGGAAAAACGATCTGCCGCAGCCGCGGATTGAGCCAGAACGCGCGGAATCCCAGATAGGTGACGGTCTCGGGGATGGTGATTCGCGACAGCTTGCAGTTCATGAAGGCGAACGGCTGGATGGCCTTCACCTGCGGGCCGAAGGTGACTTCCTCCAAGGTGCCGCAGTGGGCGAAGGCGTATTGACCGATGACATCCGCGCCGAGAATGGTGGCCTTGCGCAGCGAGCTGAGGGAGAACGCGTAGTTTCCGATGCGCTTCATGCTGGAAGGAATGGTGATTTCCTGCAGCCGGGGACTGCCGTCCAGGCAATCCGGGCCGATGGTGAGCAAGCCTTCCGGCAGATGGATGCGGGATAATTTCGGACAAGTGCCGAAGTTATAACCGCCGATGGCGGTGACGCCCTGCGGCAGGATCACGGCGGTTAGGTCCGGGCACCAGCCGATGGAGGCGTCGCCGATGGCGGTGACCGGCAGTCCGTCGATGAGCGGAGGGATGACCAGCTCGCCCGCGGCCGCCGGATGGCAACCGGTGATGGTGATGCTGCCATTCACCACGCCATAAGTCAGATCGTCCACGGAGGCCGCTGTCAGCGCGCCTGCGGAAACCAGTGCCCACATGGCAAAGCCCGCCATCAGGAAATGGCGGGCTAACGGGTGGGTGTGATCGGTGGAAAACACGGGCGGAGAGGGGGGAGCTCCTTGGTTCAGTGGCCCTGGGGCTTGGTGTTCTTGGGTTCCCATTCGCGGCGGGAGCGCGAGCGGACGGATAGAACAACAGGGATGCCGGGCGCGGGGTGGGCGGCGCGGTATTTGTTGACGATGTAGGACTGATAGCTCTCGGCCATGAGGCGCTTGTCGTTGACGAAGAGGACGATGGTCGGCACCGGGATGACGCTGTATTTCTCCTCCACGGCGGCGGTGGCGTAGTAGAGCTTGAGGCGCTTGCGGAGCTTGTTGTCGATCGGCGGCGGAGTGGCTTCGAAGGCACCTTGCAGGATGCGGTTGAGCTGGCCGGTGCCGGGGATGTTCTGCGCGCCTTTTTTGATTTTGAGCGCTTCTTTGAGGACGTGATCGACAGAGCCGCCGGTTTTCGCGGAGCAGGCGACGAACGGGGCGTAGTGGAGGAAGAAGAGTTCGCGCTTCACATGTTCGGTGGCTTCCTCTAACCGCGCGGTGCGGTTGGCACCGGGGTGGAAGAGGTCGAACTTGTTGAGCACTATCAGGCAGGGTTTTTTCTCCTCCATGATGAGCTGGGCGATCTTGCGATCCATGGAGGTGATGCCAGCTGCTAGATCAATGACAAGCACGCAGAGGTCGGAGCGGCGCACGGCCTTCTCGGTGCGCATGGCGGAGAAGACTTCGACGGAGTTGTCGCGCTTCGCCCGCGGGCGGAGGCCGGCGGTGTCGATGAGGGTGAAATTTTCCCCGGCGAAGGAGTAGGGGAGGTCGACCGCGTCGCGGGTGGTGCCGGCGATTTCGGAAACGATGGTGCGCTCGTCCTTGAGGATGGCGTTGACGAGGGAGGATTTGCCGGCGTTCGGCTTGCCGACGATGGCGAGCTTGATGCCGATTTCCTCGGCGACGACGGCCTCGGCTTCGGTTTCGGAAACGAGCGGGGCGATGACCGCGTCGATTTCATCGCAGAGGTGGCCGAAGTTCCGGCCGTGTTCGGCGGAAACGAAGACGCTGGCCCCGAGGCCGAGGCGGGTGAAATCGGAGTGGGAGTTTTCGTGCTTGTCGTCGTCCACCTTGTTGATAACGAGCAGGACGGGCGGCTTGGCCTTGCGGAGTTTTTGCGCGAGCGCCTGGTCGGTAGCGGTGAGGCCGGCGTGGGCATCGACGACGAACAGGATCAAGTCCGCCGTTTGCATCGCGATGTCGGCCTCGATGGTGACTTGTTCGTCGAATCCATCCTCAATCCCACCACCGATGCCGCCGGTGTCGATGAGCGTGCAAGCGACCTGCGTGGCCTTCGACGGCGCGGCGATGCGGTCACGAGTGACGCCCGGCTGATCGTGGACAATGGCGATCTTCCTCCCGGCAAGGCGGTTGAAGAGAGCGGACTTGCCCACATTGGGGCGTCCGACGATGGCTACAGTAGGCATGGGAAATAGAAGGCAGATGATGAATCGGGAAACAAGGCCCGAGAGGACCAGAAAGAAAAACCCCGCCATTGCTGGCGGGGTTGATTTACCGAAACGGGGATGGCGGAGCGGACGGGACTCGAACCCGCGACCTCCAACGTGACAGGCTGGCGCTCTAACCAACTGAGCTACCGCTCCATGTCCCGTTCGGGTGCGCGGAAGCTATTGACCGACCCCGGACTGCGCAATCTCTTTTTTAACCTTTTCTGACTTTTTTTCCGGAGCCGTTTTCAGCCTCAGGAAAGGGCTTCTACGGCGGTCTCCAATGAGGCGAGATCCTCGACGGAATGGACGATTGCCTCCTTGTCGATCTTCGAGACAAGCCCCGCGAGAACCTTGCCGGGGCCGAGTTCGAGGAAGGTTTTGTGGCCCATGGCGATGAGGGCTTGGATGGATTCGGTCCAGCGCACAGAGCCAGTGACTTGCTTTTCCAACATGCTGCGGATCTCGGCGGGTTCGGAAACGATGCAGGCCCCGAAGTTGCAAACGACCGGCAGAACCGGCGGCTGGATATAGATAGTGGCGAGCTCGGCGGCGAGTTGGTCTTGGGCGCTTTGCATCAGGCGCGAGTGGTAGGCTCCGGCGACGTTGAGCTTGATCGCGCGGCGGATGCCGAAGTCCTTGGCTTGGGCGATGGCGGCATCGATGCCGGCGACGGTGCCGGAGATGACGATCTGGCCGGGCGCGTTCAAATTGGCGACATCCACGTCGGCAGCGGCGGCGAGCGCGCGGACCTGGGCTTCTTCGCCGCCGATCAACGCGGCCATCGCGCCTTCAGTCGCTTTGCAGGCTTCTTCCATGAATTCACCACGGCGGGCGACGAGCCGGAGTCCGTCCTCGAAGGAAAAGCTGCCAGCGGCGGCGTGCGCGGTGAATTCACCGAGAGAGAGGCCTGCGGCGGCGACTGGATTGAAAGTCGGCAGGCGTTCGCGGATCAATTCCAGTGCGATCAGGCCGTGGAGATATAAAGCGGGTTGGCAGCGCGAGGTTTTCGTCAGCTCTTCTTCAGGGCCGTCGAACATGACATCCGAGATGGAAAATCCGAGGGTTTTGTCGGCCAGCACGGCCATTTTGCGGGCGGTGGCGGACGATTCCACCCAATCCTTGCCCATGCCCACCTTCTGGGCGCCTTGTCCGGAGAATAAGAGAACGATTT
>JAZKEY010000035.1:0-25897 GCA_040386755.1 Verrucomicrobiota bacterium
TGCTGGCGGTGGCCGCTCCAGGCGTGCTATCGAACGACACCGACATCGAAGGCGGCACGCTGACAGTCGCGGTGGTGACAGGCCCGGCGCACGGCACCCTGACGCTCACCGCCAACGGCGGCTACGACTACGATCCGGCGGACAACTACACCGGAGCCGACAGCTTCACCTATCAGACAAGCGACGGCACGGATGTTTCGAACGTGGCGACGGTCTCGCTGACGGTCACGGCGGTCAATGACGCGCCGGTGGCGGTGGCGGATGCGGGGACCACGGCGGAAGACACGCTGCTGGCGGTGGCCGCTCCAGGCGTGCTATCGAACGACACCGACATCGAAGGCGGGACGCTGACGGCCGTGCTCGATGTAGCACCATCAAGCGGCACACTGACCCTCAATCCCGACGGAAGTTATAACTACTCACCGGCCGCGAACTTCCACGGAGTCGTTAGCTTCACCTACCATGCCTATGATGGCACGGCGGCATCGAACAGCGCGACGGTGACCATCACGGTTGATTCGGTCATCGATGACAGCTTTGCCACTTGGCTGGCCATCTACGGTCTTGTCGGAAATCCTGGGGAAGATCCGGATCATGACGGAATCAACAATGCCGTTGAGTTCGTGATCGGCGGAAATCCGAAAGATCGTTCGGACGTCGGTTTGTTGCCAAAGCTATCGTTGGTGAATGCGGATCCGGACGGAAATCTGGCTTTCACGGACTACCTGCTGTTCACTTATCGTCGCACGGAGTTTGCCAAGAATGACGATCTAACCACCATCGGTGTGGATTGGAGCACCAATCTCGCGGCTTGGGCTAACACCCAGAATGCTCCGGGCGTGGTCGTGGTGGATGAAGGAAATCATGAGGCGGAAGCGGGCGTGGACCTGGTCAGAGTCTATATTCCCCGTTCTCTCGCGGTGAATGGGAAGCTTTTCGCCCGACTTAGTGTCTTCATCGATGTGCCGCACGTGAACAATGCTCCGGTTGCACTGCCGCAGATTCTCAGCGTTGATGAGAATACTCCTTTGCCAATCACATTGGCTGCCACCGATTCCAATAACGACCCCTTGAGCTACAATGTTACGGTGGCTCCACTTCATGGCTCCTTGACCGGGACGGGTGCGAATCGCATCTATACGCCGGTGGCCAACTACTCGGGTACCGACAGCTTCACCTTTGTCGCGAACGATGGAACCGAGAACTCGCTGCCGGTGACCGTTTCGATCACGGTGAACGCGGTGAATGATTTCGTCCAATGGATGGACGGTTTCAATCTGGTTGCTTCCCCGGGAACAGACTCTGACCAGGATTCCATCAGCAATGCGGTTGAATACGTCATCGGTGGAAATCCGGCTGATCATAACGATGTCGCTTTCCTTCCAAAGGTGTCGATGGTCTCCGCCGACCCGGATGGAAATCTAACCAACGAGGACTATCTTCTCTTCACCTATCGCCGGACGGATTTGTCCAAGGACGATCCGTCCACGACCATCAAGGTGGAGTGGAATACAAGCTTCATCGGTTCATGGACCAATGCCCAAGGTTCGCCGGGAGTTCACATCATCGTTCTCGACAATGTCGAACTCGATAGCTCGTCGGCACCGGGCGTGGACCTTGTGAAAGTTTACATCCCTCGTGCTCTTGCGGCTAACGGCAAGCTGTTCGCCCGTCTCACGGTGACAGTTGCCGTTCCCTGAAATAGCAGCCTTCGAACAATCCTCAAGCAACCCCATGGTAACAAGTCATTCCGCCACGCTGGGACAATCCCGTGTCCATCGGGAATCCTCTTCGCAAAATCGCGTGCGCAGGATCTATCGGCGGCTTCGGGATGGCGTGACCACCTCGTGGAGGATGGTCTGGCTCAAGCGATCGGGGCCTAGCCGCTTCGGGAAACTTGCGGCGCGTTTCGCGTCATGGGATACCGCGCCTTACCATGGAAGGGCATTTCTAGCGGATTTATTGCCGCAGGGATTTGTCGCATCCAGTGCGGCGCTCTCCCATCCGGACCTGCGGATTGGCCGGAATGTTTATATCGGTGACAATGTCGTCGCCTTCTGCACCAACGGTGGCGGGAGCGTGGAGCTAGCCGACCGGGTGCAGCTATACGGTGACACTTTCCTTGAAACCGGATCCGGGGGAACCATTCGCATCGGAGAAGGCACCCACGTGCAACCTGGATGCCACATTCATGCGCATCTGACGGAGATTCGCATCGGAGAGAAGGTGGAGATCGCCTCGGGTTGCGGATTATTTTGCTACGATCATGGGATCGAGCCTGGCATCCCCATCATGGACCAACCGCTCAAGAGCAAGGGCGGAATCGTCATTGGTGACGGGGCCTGGCTGGGCTATCGCGTGACGGTTCTCCAAGGCGTGACCATCGGGGCCGGAGCGGTGATCGCCGCCGGTTCGGTGGTGGTGCGCGATATTCCTGATAATGCGATCGCGGGCGGAGTGCCTGCGAAAGTGATCAAATACCGGACCGCCGCGGGGATCTGACGGATCGCGCGGAACCCTGACAGACCATTCACCCAATAGTAAAGATTCACCCATGAAAGCAGTTATTCTAGCAGGAGGATTCGGCACCCGGATCAGCGAGGAAAGCACCGTCAAGCCGAAGCCGATGATCGAGATCGGATCCCGGCCGATCCTCTGGCACATCATGAAAATCTACTCGTCCCACGGGATCAACGATTTCGTCATTTGCTGCGGATACAAGGGATTCATGATCAAGGATTATTTCGCCAACTACCATCTCCATTCGGCGGATATCACCTATGACATCAGCAAGCAGCAGGCGACCATCCATCGCTGCGATTCCGAGCCATGGCGCGTTACCTGCATCGAGACCGGTGAAAAGACCATGACCGGCGGACGCGTGAAGCGCGCCGCGAAATACATCGGTGACGAGACTTTCTGCCTGACCTATGGCGACGGCGTCAGCAACATCGACATCACCGCCAGCATTGCCTATCACAAGAATCACGGCAAGCTCGCCACCCTGTCCGCCGTGCAGTCCCCCGGACGTTTCGGAGCCTTCACCCTGCAGGCGGATAGCGATGATGTGGATTCATTCGCCGAGAAGCCAAAAGGTGACGGCGCATGGATCAACGGCGGATTCTTCGTGCTGGAACCGGGCGTGCTCGACCATATCGCCGACGATTCGACCGTCTGGGAACGCGAGCCGATGGAAGCGCTTGCCAGGGCCGGTCAATTGAAAGCCTGGAGACATGACGACTTCTGGCAGTCGATGGACACCCTGCGGGACAAGATGGTCCTCGAGGAGCTATGGGCCAGCGAATCCCCGCCATGGAAAATCTGGTGAAGTAGGCATGGAAACTTCTTGCTGCCGCCCGCCCGCTCTGCCTAACAAAAAAATCGATCGCTGATCCAATACCTTTCACCCCGGCAAACGCTTCCATGGAGCGCGCCAGGGACCACCCCCTCCAACATCACCCAATCCGCCAATCATGCACTCCCCCGAATGCCGCTTCTGCGCCGAACCTCTCACCCACGTGTTGTGTGACCTCGGCATGTCTCCACTTGCGAATTCCTATGTGAAATTCGAAGACTCGCAAAACGCCGAGAAATTCTATCCGCTCAAGGTCTGGGTCTGCGAAAAATGCCTGCTCTCGCAGCTGGAGTCATTTGAATCCCCCGACGCGATTTTCAGCGACTACCTTTATTTCAGCAGCTTCTCGACAAGCTGGGTGGAACACGCCCGCCGCTATTGCGAGATGATGACCGAACGGTTCGGTTACAGCTCCAACAGCCAGATCATCGAGATCGCCAGCAACGACGGTTACCTGCTCCAGCACTTCAAGGCGAAGGGCATTCCGGTGCTGGGCGTCGAGCCCGCGGCGAATGTCGCGAAGGTCGCTTGGGACGAAAGGCAGATCCCGAGTGTGGTCAAGTTCTTCGGTGTCAACACGGCCAAGGAACTCGTCGCCGACGGAAAATCCGCCGACTTGCTGTTAGGTAATAACGTCCTCGCCCATGTCCCGGACATCAATGATTTCGTCGGTGGTTTGAAAATCGCGCTGAAGCCCGAAGGGGTGATCACGTTCGAGTTTCCGCACCTTCTCCGGTTGATCGAAGGAAACCAGTTCGACACGGTCTATCACGAGCACTTCTCCTATCTTTCCTTCCTCGCGGTCGAAACGATTTTCGCCAGCCACGGGCTGACGCTGTTCGATGTCGAGGAAGTCACGACCCACGGCGGATCGCTGCGGATCTTCGCACGCCACACCGAGAACGCCGCACCGTTGTTCGCAACGACCGAGCGCGTCGGCGCGATGAAAAAGCAGGAAACGGATTTCGGCCTCGCCGCGATGGATACCTACACCGCCTTCGACGAGAAGGTGAAGGCCACGAAACGCAAGCTCCTCAGGTTCCTCATCGAGGCGAAGGACGCGGGCAAGACCGTGGTCGGATACGGTGCTGCCGCCAAGGGAGTCACACTGGTGAACTATTGCGGAGTCCGCGACGACTTGGTCGACTACGTGGTCGACAAGAGCCCGTACAAGCAGAACCACCTCATGCCCGGCGTGCGCATCCCGATTTACGGACCTGAGAAAATTTTCGAAACCAAGCCGGACTACGTCCTGATCCTCCCTTGGAACCTCCGCAAGGAGATCAGTGGGGAAATGGAAAAAATCCGTGAATGGGGCGGCAAGTTCGTCGTGCCCATTCCGGAAGTCACGGTGCTCGAATGACCGTCGCCGGGCTTGCCCACCAAACTCCCCCCAACCCCCGATGATTCTATCAGACAGCCAGGCAGCCGGGCGCGCGATGCACGCCTTGGTCACCGAGTTGTATCCGCAATGCCGGAGCATCACGGGGGATGGTGTCCGCGCGACCTTGCGCCGGCTCTCGGAGGAAATTCCGCTAGAGATTCACGAGGTTCCGACCGGCACCGAAGTGTTCGACTGGACCGTGCCGGAGGAATGGAACATTCGGGAAGCCTGGATCAAGGATTCGCACGGCCGGAAGGTCGTCGATTTCGCGGACCAAAACCTGCATGTCGTCGGCTACAGCACGGCGGTGAGGGAGAAGCTTTCGTTATCCGAGCTGAAGTCCCACCTCTTCAGCCTGCCCGCGCAACCGGATCTCATTCCCTATCGGACGAGTTATTACAAAAAGTCGTGGGGTTTCTGCCTGCCCCACCGCGATTTGGAAAAACTGGAGGAAGGGGAGTATGAGGTTTGCATCGATGCCACTCATTCCGATGGCAGCCTTTCCTATGGCGAATGTTTCATCCCGGGTGAAACTGACGAGGAGGTTCTGATTTCCTGCCACATCTGCCACCCGTCGCTGGCCAACGACAATCTGGCAGGCATCGCCGTGGGCGTGGCTCTCGCCAGGGAAATCGCGAGTGCCCCACGGCGGCTGTCCTACCGCTTTCTGTTCATTCCGGTCACGATAGGTTCCATCACCTGGCTTGCGGTCAACCAGGCGACGATCCCCCGCATCAAACACGGACTTGTCCTAACATGCGCCGGGGATGAGGGAGCGGTGACCTACAAGAAGACCCGTCATGGAGATGCGTTGATCGACCGCGCGATGGGGCATGTTCTCAAGACCAGCGGCGAGGATCACCGGATCGCGGAATTCCATCCCTACGGCTATGACGAGCGGCAGTATGGTTCTCCCGGCATCAACCTTGCGGTCGGCTGCCTCATGCGTTCTCCCCACGGCACTTTTCCCGAATATCACACGAGCGCCGACAACCCCGGCTTCGTCAAACCGGCGGCTCTGGCGGATACCTTGCAGAAAGCCCTCGAAGCCTTCGAAATCCTCGAGAGCAATGCGACTTTCATGAATCTCAAGCCGATGTGCGAACCCAAGCTCGGAAAATACGGGCTCTACGGCGCGGGCGGTGGTCAGCGGACCGGCGAGTTCGACGAGCTCGCGCTGTTGTGGGTGCTCAATCAATCGGACGGAACGACCGATCTTCTATCAATCGCCAAACGCTCAGGAATGGCCTTCCGCAAAATTCTAACCGCCGCCGGATCGCTGGAGCGGGCCGGACTCCTGAAGAAGGGAATCTCCTGAATGCCGGAACCCCTTCATTTCAAATTTCCAAATCGAATCCAATCACCAGAATATTCACCCAGCAACGTATGACGACCCCGAGTTTACAAGATCAAGAAGCATGCGGCACGGCCGACATGACGGCCGCGCAGGTCCTCGCCAGCGACCTCGCAAACATCTGCCGGCGCCTGGACAGCGAGTTCACCGCCATGCAGGGCAAGAAGCTGTTCATCAGCGGTGGCGCCGGATTCCTCGGCCACTATCTCGTGCAGTCGGTCCTGCATTGGAACCGCACCCACGCCGATGCCCCGCCGATCCAGGTCATCGCGGGCGACAACTACATCCGTGGAGTTCCCGAATGGCTCACCGCTCTGTCCGATGATCCGTCGTTGACGCTCCTGCGCCACGACATCACCACGCCGCTTCCCGATGACATCGGGCCGCTGGATTTCATCGTGCACGCGGCGTCGATCGCCTCGCCGATTTACTACCGGATGTATCCCATCGAGACCATGGATGCCAACGTCAACGGACTGCGGCTTCTGTTGGAGCGCTGCCGTGTCCAACAGGCCGCGGGGCATCCGATCTCGGGATTCCTCTTCTTCTCGACGAGCGAAATCTACGGAGACCCGACGCCGGACCAGATCCCGACGCCGGAGACCTACCGCGGCAACGTGTCATGCACCGGCCCGCGCGCCTGTTATGACGAGTCGAAGCGTTTCGGAGAAACCCTGTGCGTCAACTTCGCCCGCCAGTATTCCATGCCGATCACCTCGGCCCGCCCCTTCAACAACTACGGACCCGGACTGAAGATCAGCGACCGCCGCGTGATCCCGGATTTCGCCCGCGATCTCTTTGCTGGCAAGGATCTCGTGCTGCTTTCCGATGGCACGCCGACGCGGACCTTTTGTTATGTCGCGGACGCGATCGTCGGCTACTACAAGATCCTCGTTCGTGGCCGGGCTGGCGAGGCCTACAACATCGGGAACGAAACGCCGGAAATCTCGATGCTCACGCTGGCCAACATGCTGGCGGACGGTGCCCGCGACCTTTTCGGCTACTCCGGAAAAGTGGTTCACAACTCCAGCGGCGACCAGGACTATCTAACTGACAATCCGCAGCGCCGGTGCCCGATCATCGAGAAGGCGAGGACCGAGCTGGAATTCGAGCCGGAAGTGCCGCTGGAGGATGGCCTCCGCCGTACGCTGGCATGGTATCGTGACAATCAACAAGCACAGGACGCGTGATGAAAATTTCAATCATAGGAACCGGTTATGTGGGTTTGGTCTCAGGCGTGTGCATGGCAGCGAAGGGCCATGACGTCGTTTGCGTCGATCTGGACCAGGCGAAGGTCGACCAGATCAACGCCGGCCGATCGCCGATCCACGAGAAGGGTCTCGACGAGTTATTGCAAAAGCATTGTGGCGTGAATTTTCGCGCGACGACCGACCTCCGCGCCGCGGTTCTCGGCTCCGAGATCTCGATGATCGCTGTTGGAACACCATTCGATGGCGACGAAATCGACCTCAAGTACATCCGCGCCGCGGCACGGCAGATCGGCACCGCCCTCAAGGACAAGCCGGACTATCATGTCGTTCTCGTAAAAAGCACCGTGGTGCCCGGAACCACCAGCGAGGTGGTCCTGCCGCTGGTGGAGGAAGGCTCCGGCAAGCAGGCTGGCCGTGATTTCGGAGTCGGGATGAATCCCGAGTTCCTCCGCGAAGGCGAGGCGGTCCAGGATTTCATGCAGCCGGACCGGATCGTCCTCGGCGGCATGGACGAGCGCACGCTGGACGTGCTCGCTGAGCTTTACAGCCCGTTCTCCGATGTGGACCAGATCCGCACCAATCCCCGCACCGCGGAGATGATCAAATACACCGCCAACTCCCTGTTAGCGACGATGATCTCCTTTTCTAACGAAATCGGCAATCTCTGCGCGGCCATCCCGGACGTGGACGTCACCGAAGTGATGCGCGGAGTCCACCTCGACAAACGCCTCAGCCCGATCCTGGCGGACGGCACCCGCATCACGCCGTCGTTCACCACCTACATCGAGGCGGGTTGCGGATTCGGCGGAAGCTGTTTCCCGAAGGACGTCAAGGCGCTGATCGCCCACGGTCGCAAGCTTGGCAAGAACATGCAGCTTCTCGACGCCGTGGTGAAGGTCAACATCGCCCAGCCCGATGCCATGCTGAAACTGCTTTCCACCCACTTCGACGATCTCGAAGGAGTGCGCGTCGCGGTGCTCGGCATCGCGTTCAAGCCCGGCACCGATGACATCCGCGAGTCGCCGGCGCTTCCGGTGGTCGATGCGTTGTTAGCCGGAAGGGCCATCGTGACCGCGTTTGACCCGATCGCCCGCGAGGAGGCGGAGAAACGTTTCGGTGCCGGGGTGCTCGATTTCGCGGAAACGCTGGAAGACGCGGTTGAAGAGGCCGATGCGGTGCTGTTGCTCACCCGCTGGCCGGAATTCTCGCGCTTGCCTGAGGTGCTGGCAGGATGTGTTCGCCAGCCGGTCCTCATCGACGGCCGCCGCATGGTCGCGAAGGACAGTGTCGAACGCTACGAAGGCATCGGCCTCGGACCGGAAACGCGGGAAGCCGTCGCGAGTCTCTAACCTAATCAACCACATGAGTGTTCTCCGGGAAATGAGCCGCAGCGTGTTGAAACACATCACGCATTCGGTCGTCGGGCCGTTCGAGCACAAGGCCACGCCGCTGAAGAAGGTGGTCATCCTGATCCCCTTGTCCACCCGGCCGGAGCTAACGGAAGAAGAGGTGATCTCGATGCGCCAGATCCGCCACTACTTCGGGAATTACGAGAAATTCCTGATCGCTCCCGAGGGGATGGAGGTCAACCACGAGGGGTTCGGGGTCAAGTATTTCCCCCGCCGGTTCTTCGGCTCGGTCGCCGCCCACGGGCGGATGCTGAACACGCCGCAATTCTACAGCCACTTTGAGGATTACGAATACATCTTCTTCCATCATCTCGACGCGCTGGCGTTTTCCGACCAGTTGGAGGAATGGTGCGGCAAGGATATCGACTACATCGGTCCGCCTTGGATCAAGTGCGAGGACAGCCCGTGGGTCGATCGCCCGCGGGTGGGCAACGGCGGCTTCACGCTACTGCGGATCCAGAAGAACCTAGAGGTTTTCAGGAACCGCCATCTCGCGGAGCCGATCACGTATTGGCTCGATCTGTTCTCTTTCCACGCGACCGCTCCCATGATCGGGAAACTGGAGCGGCTGAAGGGGATTTTTCCGTTTTCGATCATCGCCAAGCGGCTGTTGAAGGAATGGTATGAGACCGAGGATCCATGTCCTAACAACCGGAACAGCGACATCTTCTGGTCGGACAGGGCTTCCGAGTACCTGGCGGATTTCAAAGTCGCCTCGGTGGAGGATGGATTGAAGTTCGCGTTCGAGGTCTCGCCACGCACCTGTCTGGAACTCAACGGAGGGAAGATGCCGTTCGGCTGCCATGCCTGGGCGCGTTATGACCGGGCGTTCTGGGAACCCTTCCTGGTTCCTGCGGATGGTGTTGGAAACGCCGGTGGCGACTCGGAAATCCCGGAATACAAATCGTCACGGCCGGTGGCGATCTCCGCATGATGAAACCTTGCGCACTCGCCGATCTGCCAGCGCCTCCTCCGGGACGCAGCGGCTGGCCGTGGGATGAAGCCTCGCCTCCGTTTCCGGATGGCAAGGCGTGGCCGAAGATCAGCATCATCACCCCGAGTTTCAACCAAGGACAGTACATCGAGGAAACGATCCGTTCGGTGCTGCTCCAAGGATATCCTGATCTCGAATATTTCATCATCGATGGCGGAAGCACCGATGACACCGTTGAAATCATCCGCAAGTACGAGCCATGGCTCAGCGGCTGGGTGAGCGAGCGCGACAGCGGCCAGTCCGAGGCGATCAACAAGGGCTACTCCCGCTGTACCGGCGAGATCTTCGGCTGGATGTGCAGCGACGACTTGCTGACCGCTGGCGCCCTGCGAACCGTGGCGGACGTCTTCCTCGCGAAACCGGAAACGAATGCGGTGGCGGGCGCTTGCTTCTGCCAGTACGACGACGAGCCGGAAAAGAATATCGCCCGCAAGGTCGATTGGAACGGTTGGGAACTCACTCCCTATGCGGCGGCGATCTGGCAACCGAGCTGTTATTTCCGCCGTAGCCTGGTGAAGCGCGCCGACCTCGTCCGGACCGATCTTCACTACTGCATGGACCGCGAGCTGTGGACCTACCTCTGCTCACAGGACGCGAAATGGCATTGGGAGGATGAGATCCTCAGCGTCTATCGGTTTACCGGTGCCAACAAGTCGATGGTTGGAAAACAGAAGATCATCGCGGAACTGGACAGGATCTATCAGGAATATGTCAGCGAACCCGTGGCGTTGCCGATGTTGCTGCGCAAGGCATGGCTGCCGCTGGTCCTTGCCAATGTCCGCCATTCTTCATCGCTCGTCCGGCTGATCTCGCTGGGCGCTTCACGCGGGGTCGCGATGATCTTGCTAACACTTTACCCCCGCGAGCGGGTCCGCGCTCTCCAGCGGGAGTTCTACGAGTATTCAGTCTGGTGATGGAATTACGCATGGAGAAAGACCGGAAAAAACCCAAGATCGCGTTTGTCACCACCATGGCGGGAGTGCCGTGGGGAGGCAGCGAGGAACTCTGGGGGCAAACCGCGCTCCGGCTCAGGGAAGCAGGGAACGAAATCTCCGCCCTGATCTATCAGTGGCCGATCCGCCCCGCGCCGTTGGAAAAACTTGCCGCCGCCGGAGCGAAGCTGTCGTTCCGTCAAAAGGAACTGGCGTTTCCATGGAGCTCGCTGGAGAAGATCCGCCAGCGGCTGTCTCCGACACCGCTTTCCACGACGGAAATGGATTGGCTTAAGGAGGAGAAGCCCGACCTGCTGGTCATTTCCCAAGGTGGGCCGTGGGATGGAGTTCCATGGATGACCGCCTGTCGTCAGTTAGGGATTTCCTATTGCCCCATCGTCCATGCCCATAGCGAAATCTGGTGGCCGGCGGACGAGGATCTGACAGCCGGCCGCCAGGCTCTAACGAATGCACGCAAGGTATTCTTCGTCTCCAAGGCGAACCTCAACCAGATGGAGATGCAGGCCGGGATGCGCCTCTCCCATGCCGAGGTCGTGATCAACCCGTGGAAAGTGGATGCCAGCCAGCCCGTCGCGTGGCCGGATGATTCATCCGTCACCGAGATCGCCTGTGTTGGAAGGATGGATCCGCGGGCGAAAGGCCAGGATGTTTTGCTGAAAGTCCTCGCCCTGCCGAAATGGCGCCAGCGCCCGATCCGTCTGAATCTCTACGGCGATGGCCCCAGTGTGGAGTCGCTCAAGGCGATGGCGAATCTGCTAGGTTTGAACAACGTCGTTTTCCAAGGCCAGGTTTCCGATGTGAAGAGCATCTGGGCGAAGAACCATGCGCTGGTTCTCCCTTCCCGCTATGAGGGCCTTCCGTTGGTGATCATCGAGGCGATGTTCTGCGGGCGTCCGGTCATCACCACCGACGTTGCCGGAAATGCGGAGTATCTTCGAGAGGGGGTTACCGGTTTCATCGCCGAGGCACCGACGGTCAGGATGCTGGATGAAGCGATGGAACGCGCCTGGTTGCGGCGAAGCGAGTGGCGTGAAATGGGCGTCACCGCAAGGCAGGATCTGTTGGAGGCGATCCCGTCAGATCCGATCGGCGTGTTTTCGGAAAATCTGCTAGGAATGGTCAACGGTAAAGAGAAGGAAGGAAAATGAACGCTTCAATCATCATCGTCACCCGTGACCGCGCCGACGACCTGAGGATGACGTTGGACGCCATGCGAGAGCTCCGGATCCCTGCCGGATTCGGGGCCGAACTGCTGGTCATCGACAACGGTTCCTCCGACGAGACTCCGCAAGTGGTCCAGTCATGCGAGATTCCCGGTCTCCCGGTCCGCTACATACTGGAGACACAACCGGGTCTTTCCCGAGGCAGAAATCGTGGCCTTGCCGAGGCCCAGGGAGAAATCATCCTTTGCACCGACGACGATGTGCGCCCGCCCGCCGATTGGCTCGCTGGCATGTGCGAACCGATTCTATCAGGAAAGGCGGAGGCCGTCGCGGGTGGTGTGAGGATCGCGCCGAACCTGCTTCGTCCTTGGATGTCGCCGATGCATCGGGCGTGGCTGGCTTCCTCCGAATGGCTGGAGCGCGGCAAGCCGCAGGCGATGGTCGGAGCCAACATGGTTTTCTCGCGGAAGGTTCTCGAAAAGGTTCCGGGATTCGATCCGGAGCTCGGTGCGGGAGCGCTGGGCAGTGGCGAGGAAAGTTTGTTCAGCGCACAGTTGATCGCTGCCGGCTACCGGATCGCCGATCGCACGGATCTCTGCATGGAACACCACTTCCAGTCATCGCGCCTGAAGCGGAGCTCGTGGCTGGATGCGGCGGAGAAGCTCGGGATTTCCCATGCCTATCGCGGCCATCACTGGGAACATTGGGGTTGCCGGTGGGGGGCGCTGAGGCATTTTGTTGCATCCGTTAGGGTCGCGGCCTGGCGCGCGGTTCACCCATCGGAGATTAGCGAAGAAGGTTGCAGCGAGCGCGAGCTGAACCTGATCTATCACCGCGCCATGATCCGCGGGCACCTCAAGGCCAGCAAGCAGCCACGGAAATACGCGAAACACGGGCTGGTGAAACTCTGAAGTTTGATAGAAACACAAACGATCTTCCATGGAAAAAATCAGTGTCATCATTCCGACCTACAACCGGGCATCCCAGATCTTGGGAGCGGTTGGCAGCGTGATGGCCCAGACGCTCGCTCCTTTTGAGATCATCGTGATCGACGATGGATCGACCGACAACACCGCGGAGGTGCTGGCACCGGTCCTGGATCGCATCCGCTACATCAAAACCGAAAACGGCGGCGTCAGCGCTGCTAGAAACCGCGGCATCCTCAAAGCCCGCGGCGAGTGGATCGCCTTCCTGGATTCCGACGACACTTGGGAGCCTTCGAAACTCGAACGCCAGTGGAACGCCGTTTCCAAGGCGAACTCGAAGGTCTGTTTCTGTGTCAGCACCGACGAGCAGGGCGATCCGCTGGATGATCTCCACCTGATGGACCCGGCGCTCGGGAGAGGGGATGACAAGTTCTATCAGGCCGACGACTGCCGCCTGTTCCTCCATTCGCGGCATCCCTTTCTCCAGTCGATGCTCGTGGAGAAAAAGGCGTTGATGCGCGTCGGAATCTTCGACGAATCCCTCAAGGTGGCGGAGGACACGCGGCTGATTTACAATCTCATCCTCGCGTTCGGTTACTCCGTCGTGAACGAGAAGCTGGTCAACATCTGCCGCGAGCGCGAGGCTCCGGGATTGTCGGACTCGGTCGATGCCGCAGGGGCGTTCAAGCGGCACGATTGCTACATCCGCGTCCAGTCGGGGGCCTACTGGCGATTGCTGCCCGTCAACCGGGATGCCGCGATCAGGGTCCGGAACAACATGCATTATTTCATGTCGCGACAGGCGGAGCTGGCATGTGCGCTTCGCAGGAAATCCGTCGCGAAGCGCTACGCCTTCGCCGGGCTGGCTCCCTATGGCAAATGGAAGTCGCTTTGCCGGAACCTGTTCATCCTGGCGGCCTACCCCGTCGCGGAAAAGGTGTTTGTTAGGAAGTGGAGCGCGGGCTCGGCGGAGAAACCGTAATCAAGAAATTCCGAACCAGTCATGTCATTCATTGCCTCCCTCCCCCCCAAGCGAATCGTGGTCGTCGGATCTTCCGGCCGTCTCGGCGGCCTGCTGGTCAAGTCACTGGAGAAAAGCCACTCCGTCATCGGCCTTTCGCGTTCGCAACTCGACCTTGGATGTCCGGAGTCGATTTCCAGCGCGCTGGAGCCACTGGACTATGATCTGCTGATCATCGCCGGTGCCCTGACCGGTGTGGATTATTGCGAGACGCACGAAGCCGAGGCTTATAACATCAACTCCACCGGCCCCGGTAGGATCGCGGAAATTTCCGCCACGAAGGATGCCCACGTCACGTATTTCAGCACCGACATGGTTTACGATGGATCGAAACCGGAGCCCTATTCCGAGTCCGACGAGCCGAATCCGATCAGCGTCTATGGAGCGTCCAAGCTCAAGGGCGAGGAGCTCGTGCTCGGAGCCTCGGCGGACAACCTGGTCCTGCGGGTGTCATGGCTCTACGGACCGGGCAGGCCGGCATTTCCCGAGTGGATCATCAATAAGGCTTGCGCCGAATCGCATATCACCTTGCCGGGTGACAAGATCGGATGTTCGACCTCCAGCATTGATGTGATAGATCTGCTTGTGCCGCTGCTGTTCGGGCCCGGTGGCACTGCTTCCGGGGTGTTCAATCTTTGCAATTCCCAGCCATGCACGTGGCGGGATTGGGGACAATTCTGCATCGACACCGCGCGTGCGGCCGGGCTGCCGGTGATCGCCGGCCAGATCGAAGGCGTGCCGGTGGATTCGGTCCCGGCATTCGTTGCGAAGCGACCGGTGAACAGCGCGATGACCACCGAAAAATACACCAAGCTCACCGGCATCACGCCACGAAGCTGGCAGGAGGCGAACCGCGAATTCCTCCAACAGAGCGATCTTTTCCGGAAGTTCCAAACCACCTCATCGACCGTATGACTTTGACAGCCGGGATGATTCCAGAGATTTTAAAAGCCTTAGAAACATTATGAGAATACTAGTCACCGGCGGTGCCGGATTCATCGGATCGAACCTGGTCCACTACCTTTTGGGCGATGCCGCGTCGGAACTCGGTGTGGACATCGAGCGCGTGGTCAACCTCGACAAGCTGACCTATGCGGGCAACCGCTCCAGCCTGGTGAATTTGGACAGCGATTCCCGTCATGTGTTCGTGCAGGGGGACATCGGCGACTCGGAGCTGGTGGGTTCCTTGCTGCGCGAGCATGAAATAGACGCCGTCATGCACCTCGCCGCGGAATCGCACGTGGACCGGTCCATCGACAGTCCCGAAGAGTTCATCATGACGAACTTCGTCGGAACCTACCGGCTTCTCGAAACGTTCCGCCGCTATCTGACAGAGACCGGCCGCATGGCCGAAGCTACCCACGGCAAATCCCTCGCCGATGGGTTCAAATCCGCCTTCCTCCACGTTTCGACCGACGAAGTATATGGATCCCTGGGAGCGAACGACCCCGCCTTCTGCGAGACCACTCCCTACGCGCCTAACAGTCCATACAGCGCTTCGAAGGCGGGCAGCGACCATCTGGCCCGCGCCTATCACCACACTTACGGCATGCCGGTGGTCACCACCAACTGTTCGAACAACTACGGCCCCTATCAGTTTCCGGAGAAGCTGCTGCCCTTGATGATCCGCAAGACCCTGAGAGGGGAATCGCTTCCGGTTTATGGCGACGGCAGCAACGTCCGCGACTGGCTCTACGTCGAGGATCACTGCCGCGGTCTCGCGATGGCGCTGCTGAGAGGGAAATTCGGTGAAACCTACGTCATCGGCGGCAAGTGCGAGATGAGGAACCTCGATGTGGTGTATGGCATCATCGAGACCGTGCGCGAACTCGCTCCCGGCCGCGTGACGAAATCCGCGGACGAGCTGATCACCTTCGTCAAGGACCGCCCGGGACATGACCAGCGTTATGCGATCGATCCGACACGCATCGGCAAGGAGCTCGGCTGGTCACCGAAGGAGAATTTCACATCGGGCCTCCGCAAGACGGTCCAGTGGTATCTCGACAACGACGAGTGGATCCGCACCATCGAGGATGGCAGCTATCGCGGAGAACGACTCGGAACCCTTTAATCCGCTGAAACCATGAGTAAAACCGATACAAGTCACCTGAAACTGGCAACCGAAGAGCTGTCGCTGCGCAAAGGCATCATCCTCGCCGGAGGAACGGGCAGCCGCCTCTTCCCGATGACCCACTCGGTGAGCAAGCAGCTCATCCCGGTCTATGACAAGCCGATGATCTACTACCCGCTTACCGTGCTGATGCTGGCGGGTGTGCGGGAAATCCTGCTGATTTCCACGCCCCGCGACCTGCCGAGCTTCGAGCATTTGTTAGGCAATGGCTCGCAGTGGGGATTGAAGATTTCCTATGCCGAGCAACCGAAACCCGAAGGTCTCGCGCAGGCGTTCCTGATCGCGGAGGAGTTTCTCAATGGCGAGCCGGCCTGCCTGGTCCTCGGCGACAATTTGTTCTACGGCCACGAGCTCGGCAAATCCCTGCTCGCCGCGTCCCGCCGGATGGACGGCGCGACGGTGTTCGGCTATCACACCAACGAGCCTGAGCAATACGGCGTGGTCGAGTTCGACAATGATTGGAATGTTGTTTCGTTAGAGGAAAAGCCGAAAATCCCGAAGTCCAACTACGCGGTGCCTGGGATCTATTTCTACGACAAGCACGTGGTGGAAATGACCAAGACGCTCGCTCCATCCCATCGCGGTGAGTTGGAGATCACCGACCTCAACCGCCTCTATCTGAAAAAGGGCAGCCTCCGGGTGGAGATCCTGGGGCGCGGCACCACTTGGCTGGATACCGGCACTCCCGACTCGCTGGCGGATGCGACGCAGTTCGTCCAGGTGATCCAGCAGCGCCAGGGATTGAAGATCGCCTGCCCCGAGGAAATCGCCTTTTTACAGGGCCGTATCGACCGGGACCGCCTCGAATTGTCGGTTAGGAAATACGCCGGCACGCCCTACGGCGAGTATCTGGCAACCCTCTGAATCCCATGAACGTGACGAACGAAAACCGATGGAACGGCCTGCGCGAATCGGCGAAGGCACGGCTGGAGACCCGCGACTACTCCAAGGCCGGCCTTGCGGAGCGCCTGATGACCAGCGGTGTTGGCGGCGGAGAGTTGATTTCCGGGCGCGGTGATCTGGCGGATGCCTGGATCCCCGGTGTCGAGATTTTCCAACGCAAGGTCTATCAGCAAAAGGGCCGCGGCTATTTCGCCGAGTTCACCCGCCTGAACGAAGGCGTGCTGCATGAGATCGGACTCGCCCCGCAACAGTGGGCATCCGCGTTGATGCATCGGGATAGCGCGAAGGGATTCCACATCCATCCTCCGTTCATTCCCGAGGGAGTCGATGCCGGGAAATGGTTCCAAAGCCTGTTCATCGAAGCGCCGAAGGACTATTCGAAGCGGCTCTATGACAAGGAGCAGTGGGACGTGATGTTCTTCCTGACCGGTCTGTGCGAGATGCTGCTGGTGGACGAGCGTGTGGGCATGCCCCGCCGGATCATGCGTTTCACCATTGCCGGCGACAGCCGTCCCGGCGCGGACAATGTCTCCGTCGTGATCCCGCCCGGAGTCGGCCATGCACTGAGGAGCATCGGCAACGAGGACCTCATCATGGCCTACGGAACGAGCACCACTTTCAACCCGGATTGGGAAGGCCGCATCGAGAGCGGTGTTGAGAATGCCCCGCTTCCCGGCGACTGGGTGGACTACCTCGCCGCCCCGGCCGGAGAGAATCCGTGACAACCGCGTTCAAATCCAGCAGTATGCCACAGTTGCCAATCACCAGAACACATTGATCTCTAACAAGAATCACCAGCATCCACCATATGAAGACGAGCATGAAAAACGAAACTGCGATGAAAACACCCCCAGTCGGCGGCTTTGCGAATGATCCCATGAAATCCGGCGTGTCGGGCAAGCCGACGCTGTCGTGGCACCGCCTCCGGGCCGGGCTGCAATCGGTTCTAGCCGCCTCTCTATCGGTTTTCATCGTCTTCGTGGCGACCGGATGCGGAAATACGAATTCCGCCCCGCCAATTCCATCGGAAGCCTACCGGTCCAAGCCGAACGCCACGCTTGCCGCGGGTGATGAAATCAATGTCGCTTTCTCCGGAGCCCCCGAGATGAACACCAAGCAGAAGATCCAGGCCAACGGCAAGGTCAGCCTGCCGATGGTGGGGGATGTGAGCGCCGCCGGACGGAGCATCACCAGCTTCCAGTCGGAACTCTCCTCGCTCTATCAGCCGCACCTCCAGGACCCGACCGTGATCGTGTCGGTGGAGGAAGCCGCCGCCGGTGTCTATGTTTCCGGCGAAGTCCTCCGGCCCGGCAAGATCCCGCTGGATCGCCCGATGACCGCCTTGGAAGCGGTGATGGAAGCCGGTGGCTTCACGAAATTCGCCAACCCCAAGCAGGTGATCGTCGTCCGGAACCAGGGCGGCAAGAACCAGCGTTACGTCATCAACATGAATGACGCCATCTACGGCTCGGACAGCAGCCCGTTCTACGTCCGCACCTACGACGTCATTTACGTCAAACAGAGCAACTGGTAAGGCGGTTGCCTGCGGGGAATCAGGGAAATGGTTCTTGGTTCCTCAGGATTGGAGTTCCTGTTCGATCAGCTTGAGGATTTCGATCCGCCCTTTGCGGGTTTTCGACGAGCTGATGATCACCGGCGGAATGCCGCTCAGATGCTCCGGCATCGCTTCCAGAAACGCCTTGATAGACGCGTCGGTCTTGGTCGTCGTTTGCTTGTCTGCCTTCGTGAAAACCAGCGCGAACGGCACCGCGCAATCTCCCAGCCAGTTGACGAAATCGATGTCAATGCGCTGCGGTGGCACCCGCGAGTCGATGAGCACGAAAACCTGCCGCAGGTTCTCCCGTTGTTCGAGGTAATCGCCGACCGATTCGTTGAAATTGATTTTCTCGCTCTTGGCCACCTTGGCATATCCGTAGCCGGGGAGATCGACCAGGCTCCAGGTTTCATTCATGACGAAGAAATTCAACAGCTGGGTTTTTCCCGGAGTGGCGGAGACCTTCGCCAGCGCATCCTTGTTAGACAACATGTTGATCATCGACGATTTCCCCACATTCGACCGGCCGATGAATGCGAACTCCGGCCGATCCCAATCCGGCGCGGACTGAAGGTTGCGGGCACTCATGTTGAAAATAGCTGACTTGATCTGCATGGATTGAGAGGCGTGAAAAGGGCTCCCCGACGGGAGCTCTTTTTGGTTTCAGGCGTGACGCTCCGGGAGCATCCGCCGGCGATCAAGGAAATACCCGCGTCTTCCGGATCAGGGCTTCTTCACCGGCTCTTCCGCCTTGGGAGGAATGATGGTCTTCAAGTTTGCCGCATCCATGAAGTTGAGGAGTTCGACCGCGAAGCGGATGTTTTCTTTCTGGTCACCTTCTTGCCCCGGCTGAAGCATGAACGGCTTCAGGTCTTTGACGAGCGCGGGGTCGGAATTCGTGGGATCCGGATTGAGCGGTGTTGGAAGCGGCACGGCGGCCACCGGTTTCGCAAGTGGCGGGGACTCGGCAATCCCCAGTTTGCCGGGAATACAGAAAATCACCCCGGCCAGCGTCAGAATGAAAACGACCAGGATGATGGAGAATTTCCGGCTGGTTCGTTTGCGCAAGAGTTCCTTCTCAAGCTCACGGGCTTCCAACATGACCCGCAATTCCGCTTCGGTCGGATCGCGTTCTTCTGGCTGGAATTCCTTCTCTGACATCGCATGTGGTCTATCTTAATGGTCAGGAAGTGTCAAACTTCCGGATTTTGGCGAACCGGAAACCGCGCTTACTCTCTTCAAAAAACGGGCTTGATAAGATTATGCAATTTTATGAAATTAAAGCCTTCATTAACCCGTTCTGAAACCCATCATGCCCCATTCATACCGTTTCCTTCTCCCGCTCCTCGCCCTGTCCTCCATCGCGATGGCTGCCGAACCGATCATCGTCCCCTGTGACCAGCCGGTGAAAAGCAAGAAGCGCGGCGTCTGCGTGAACAAGGCGGATGCCAAAGATTTCATGGCCCTCTCGCCGGGCGTCTCGTGGTATTACACATGGCATTTCACGGATACCAACAACGCCCCTGCCGCAGCGAAAATGACCTTCCTGCCGATGGTTTGGGGCAACCAGCCGGCGATGATCGAAGGGCTGGCGAATTACCTCAAATCCAACAAGCCGCCCTACGTCCTCGCCCTCAACGAGCCCAATCTCAAGGGCCAGGCCTTCATCGATCCGAAGACCACGGCCGACTCCTATCAGAAAATCAAGGCCATCGCCGACCGCCACCGCATCCCGGTCGTTGGCCCCCACATGGCGCTGGGTTCATCGGATGGTGACAGCATCAAGGCGATGGATCCCATCGACAAGAAGCAGGTCACCTACACCTTCATGAACCCGTTCCTGAAGGCTTTCTTCCACTACATGGGTAAGACCGACGTCCCGGCGGTCGCGGCCCACAGCTACGGCGAATACGGCGAGCTCAAGTGGATGGTGGAAATGATGCACAAGGAATTCCAGCGCCCCGTCTGGGTCACCGAGTTCGCCAGTTGGAAAGCCCGCGATGCGGCGGCTGAGCTCGATTACATGATCCAATCCGTCGATCTGATGGAACGCCTGCCCTACGTCCAGGGTTACGCCTGGTTCAAGGACCGCCTGGCCGACCACTCGAAGATGAGCCTGCTCGCCCCTGAAAAAGGTGTTCTAACTCCCCTCGGCCAGGCCTACGTCAAAATGCCGGTTCACGATCCGGAGGTCTTCTATCGCCTGCCGGGCCGCCTGCAACTCGAGTCCTACACCACCATGCAGGATGCGGAAATGACCCGCGCCAGCGATCCGGAAGGCTTCCTGGAAATGCGCGTGCTCGATACCAAATCCTGGCTCAACTATCAGGTCTTCACCGAAAGCCCGAAAACCTTCATCGCGAACCTCCGCTTCGCCGTTTCCGAAGGCACTGTGGTCGCGCTGATGTCCGGCCAAACGGTCCTCGCCAAATTCAAAGGCACCACCACGGGCTGGCAGACCGTCACTGCTCCGGTGAAACTCCCCGCCGGAAAATCCTCCTTCCGCCTCGTCTCCGACCACGCCGCGAAACTCGACTGGCTTGAGTTTTTCGACAAGTGAGTGTCAGGACTCCCTCAACCCCGAAGCGATCGATAGCCGCGCCGCGCGGATGGCGGGAAACAGGCCGCCGAAGAGGCCGATGATCGTGGCGAAGAGGATGGCCAGGCCTAGCAGCGCGGGCGTCACCTTGAAGGCGAAGGTGACTTGGCTGAAAGTCTGCCAGTTGATGGTGGAGGCGCGGTAACCGTCGAAGAGCAGATAGGCCGCGCCTGCGCCTAGCAGGCCGCCGAGGATGGAGAGGAGGATGGATTCGGTGAGTACGGAGAAAATCACCGGGCCGGTGCCGAAGCCGAGGGCGCGCAGGGTGGAAATCTCGCGGGTTCTATCAGCCACGGCGCTGTACATGGTGTTGAGCGCGCCGAACAACGCGCCGATCGCCATCAGGCTGGCGATGAAGACGCCGATGGTGGTGATGAACTGGGTGACCATCGTCGATTGCTCCTCATAAAATTCCGACTGCCGCGCCACCTTCACCTCCAGCCGGGGATCGGAAGTCAGGGCGTCCTTGAATTCCTGAAAAGCGGAGGGAGAAGCCAGTTTGACATAGACCGATTGGAAACCGTCCTCGCGGTGATAGGCGGGCATCAGGACGTTGGCGTCCGACCAGATTTCGGACTCGGCGATGCCGCCCTTGGCCGTGAAAATGCCGACGATGTCCCAGACGTTCTGGCCCATCTTGATCTGCTTGCCGACATCCAGTCCGGCGAACGCGCGGGCCGCTCCGGATCCGACGATGATTTCGTTCTTCCCCGTTTCAAACCGACGGCCTTCGATCATCTCGATGTTTCCCCGGACATCGAAAGCGCCTTGTTCCACCCCGCGCAACGGCACGTTCGCGTCGGTGCCGGTCGAGCGTTTGGGCAAACCGATGATGACAAACAACTCGGCGGAGGTGACCGGCACATCGCCATTTTTAGCAATGCCGGGAGCATCCGCGATGGTGCGGGTGGCGGCTCTATCAAGTCCGCTGGTCATTTCGCTGTCCGCGCCGGTCCGCAGAACCACGGCGACATCCGGCGAGCCGGATGCGGTCATCGCGCTGCGGAATCCCTGGGCGATGGCGAGCACGCCGACGAGCACGCCGACCACTCCGGCAATACCGATGGCGGCAGTTAGAGCAGCGGCCTTGCGCTCGGGGATGGAGCGCAGGTTGAACCACGCGACGGAAAACATCTGGGTGAGGAAGGACATGAAACTGGAGGAAACTTTCCGTAAAATTGGATCTGAGACAATCTTCAAATGTGCTCTTTCAGGGTCCCTACACTAGGGAGGAAACGAGGGGAAAGACTCCGGTATTGGAAAATATTCAACCGCAGATGAACAGGATTGACACAGATAAAGATGAAATAAGTCAGGGCATGGTGAGTTGGTTTAGGTCAATAGCAGCAGAATGATCAATACCCCTCTGCATCTGCGTCTATCTTGTTTATCTGTGGTTGGTTTTCTCTGTTGTAGGCATCCTGCCCACTCTTCTCACCACTCAAGCGGATCAAGCGTTTTCCCATCCATTTTCGACACGGTGGAAGGCCTTGGTTGTTTCCGGTTCGAAGCTTTCTCCATGCCAACGCCAGAGTTCGATTTCGACCCAGTCCTTTGCGAGGTGGATCAGATGAAATCCGTTCGGCTCGCCTTTGAGTCGCGTGGAGCAGATGGAGGGCGCTTGGGAAACGACGATCCTTCTTGCGGAATCCGTCGGCTCGGGGAAAAGACCGATTTTCGATTGATGGAAATGGCCTGCGAGCAGGAGATCGATTTTGGAGGTCTCGAAAAATTTCGTGACCATGCCCAGCGGAGAGACAAGGGCGCGTTCCTTCTCGCCCGATCCCACGACGGGATGATGCATTCCGAAAACCCGCAGGCGTCCTTCCGGGAGCGCCTCGTAAAAAGTAGAGAGCGCGTGGATCTGGAACGGACTGAGAAAACCGCGCGACCAGTCGAGGTGGAGGCCGAAGGGAGTGGAGGAATTCGCGGTGGCAAGCGCACCGATATCGCTAAGTAACAAGTTAGGTTCTTCGATTTCGGAAATGTATTCCCGGTAGCGACCGAAGGGTGAGAAAAAGCGGTCGAGAATGTGGTTCAGGCCGGGAACGTCGTGGTTGCCGGGAAGAGTGACAAGGGGCTGTGGGAGTTCCCTCAGCCATGACCGGGCCAGCTCGAACTCGAAGCGTCTGCCGCGCATGGAGAAATCACCGGACACCATTGTTAGGTCCGGCTTCAGCTCCACGGCGAATTCCACCGCAGCCCGTGAGATCCGCGGATCATAGGCTCCGAAGTGCGGGTCCGAGTAATGAAGGAGCCGGAAGGACATCAGGAAGATTCGCTCTTGGGACGCAGGACGTTCAACGCTCGGGGTAGGATTTCAAGGCGGCAGGGCAGGGAGATCCGCAGGATTTCACCGTCGATCATGGTGGGAATGGAGGTGCGGCGTTTCACGTTGATGGTGATTTCGGAGCTCTCGATTTTCGTCATTTTCTCCATGTCGAGCAGGTTGCCGGTGAGGTAGCCGAACGCGGCGCGCAGCATCTGGCCGCGGCTGAGGTGTTCCGAAACATACGCGGTGAGTTTGCCGGAAGCGAGATCCTTGCGTTCGGGGATGAGACCCACGCTTTCCTCATAGCCGCCGGGTGAAAAGGCGGTCAGGCGCGTGCGGCGGTGATAGGTTTTTCCGTCGGCGGTGATTGTTAGATCCAGCGCCGGGGATGCCACGGCCACCGTGGCGATCTCACGGACGATGCGCAGCGATTTCACCCACCAGGAGCGGCCATGGAAATTTTCGCGGGCCTTGGCGAGCGCCGGATAGAAGCCGATCACCGTGGCGCACATGCAGTATTCCCCGTTGACCTTGAGCAGGTCGATGGGGATGGTCTCCGCGTCTAGCAGTTTCTCGGCTGCTTCGAAAGGGTCGAGTGGGAGTTTCAGATCGCGGGCTTCCAGGTTGAACGTGCCGAGTGGCAGCACGCCCAGGGTTTTTCCGCTGCCGTGCAGCAGCCGCGCGGCGGTGGTGATCGTGCCATCGCCGCCACCGACGATCAGGATTTCCCCGGCGGATCTCGCTTTTTCCTTCAGGGTACTTTCGAGCTGGTCCGGCTCGACCACGCTGAGATCGACCTGGTGCCCGTGATCGGCGAAGACCTGCCTGAGGCGGGCCTGCTGTTCGATATCCTGGAAAATTCCGTCGCCGGATCTGCTGTTGATGACGATCTGATAGTTCATGCTTGGTGGGAGATCCGTCCCGGATTGAGAAAACGCCTCCGGTGATGGGCGCGGGAACCCTTGTCGTCGCAGGAGCCGTGCCACAGTTCTCAATCCAACGTTGCCTAGGTGGCCAAGGCGTGAAGAATTGGAAGCGTATTGCGGAATCGCTCTTTCTGTGAGAGGAGCATTGCAAAGCGCAATCGCCGGATCGTCCGATTGAAAATTTTCCAAAATCCTGCAACAAGCGGTGGTGGATTCTTAATCAGATAAGTGAACGGTGGAGGTGGCCCGATGCGCGGGCCCCGCTGCCGGAATCAGATTCCCCGAACACGAACCCATGAAACCATCATCCATCCCATCGTTGTTGCTGCTCGTCTCCGCCCTGCTCATGCCGTCGCTGCACGCGCAGGACGAGCCGGCAAAAGTCCGCGAGATCGAGCAGAAGGTGCTGCGGAAACAATACCAAACCGGCATCGACTCGCTCGTCGGATCCGCGCACGGCGAAAAGCCAGCCAACCCGGAAGCGATCGGCAAGCGCCTCCAATGGCTCACCCTCGTGGCCACCCGGATCGATGGGGAAAACAAAACACCCGCCGCCAATCCGCAGGAGAAGACAAAGAACGCCGACGCGCTCAATGACCTCGCGTGGAACATGATCACTTCTGCGGATGCCGGTAAGCGCTTTCCGGAAACCGCGCTGAAGCTGGCGGACATCGCCCTTGAACTCTGCGGTGAAAACGCCGATCTGAAACCGAACATCCTCGATACCAAGGCGCGGGCGCTGTTCCTGTTGGGAAGGCACGGGGAGGCGATTACCGAGCAGGAAAAAGCCATCGCCGCCGAGGTGTTGCCGGAGGAGAAGGCGGGATTCGAGGCCACACTCGCCCTCTACCAGAAGAAGGAGTTGCCGGAGATTCGTCCGGAAGCGGCTGAGCCTTTGGGCGGCGTCGAGTACATCGTGAATAAGCTCAAGACCATCGTCATCCCGCGGATCGATTTCGAGGACACCTCCGTGGAGGAGGCGGTCGATTTCCTCCGCCTGCGTGTGGCGGAACTCGACGTCAACGAACTCGATCCTGCCAAGAAAGGAATCAACTTCGTGATCCGCCACCCGCGTCCGGGTGCCGCCGGAGCTGCAGATGCCGCGACGGCCCCGGATGCTGCGAGTGATCCGGGTACCTTCCGGATCAAGGAACTCCGGATCCGGAATGTGCCTCTGGCCGTTGCCCTCAAGTATATCTGTGACCAGGCCAAGCTCCGCTACAAGGTGGACGATTTCGCCGTCACTCTCGTTTCTCTCAGCGAGGTTGATAAAGAACTCTTCACCCGCACCTTCCGCGTGCCACTGGATTTCGCTTCCAAGCTGAGTGCCGGATCTGGCGTGAAGCCGGCTCCTGGGGATCCGGCACCGAGTTTTCCCATCATCGAATTGCTGAAATCCAATGGAATCAATTTCGGCGAAGGCAGCTCCGTGACGATGACCGCAGACGGCATCCTGATGGTCACCAACACGCCCACCGAGTTGGACAAACTCGAACAGTTGATCGCAGCGATGATGCCGGACGGGCAGTAAGGAGCAACGACACTCCTGTCGTTGAAGCGAATGAGAAGCCGAAGAGAAGAGCTTCGCGCGTTTCTTGGGCCACCCATTCGCTTCCACCACAGGAGTGTGGTGGCTCCCTTTCCCCTTTGTCGCGCTTCCTCCGTCGTGTCATGTTCCGCCGTCCTATCTGATTTCCATGCCGCATGCCTTCCACACCCACTTGGGAGAATTCCACACCAC